>JBKBIT010000050.1:0-3433 GCA_046297455.1 Aliihoeflea sp. | reverse complement strand
GAGCTGAAGAAATCCACCGTCGACGTGGGCGAAGGCATCCGCCAGACGCTGGACAACCAGCGCCCCGAGTTCATCCGCCACTTCTTCACCACGGTGCAGATCACCTTTGCAGGCAACGACATGCAGGGCCTGCGCTATGCCGCGATCCAGACCCCGCAGCCCTATTGGCTGGCCTGGAAGGAGGAGAGCGCGACGCTGAGCCCGCTCGACCGCGACGTGGCGCAGATGCTGGCGCCCGCGCGGTTTCTGGAGCTGATCCACGACTTCACCCTGTTCGACGCCGGGATCAGGAAGGTCGCCCGTCCCAACCAGTATTTCGCCGTGAAGGCCGCACAGGAGGCCGTGGTTGCGAAGAAGGGCGGGATCATCTGGCAGACCCAGGGCTCGGGGAAAAGCCTGATCATGGTGATGCTGGCCCGCTGGATCCGCGAGGCGCGGCCCGATGCGCGCATCCTGGTGGTGACCGACCGCAAGGAACTGGACGACCAGATCGAGGCGGTATTCGGCAACACCGGCGACAAGGTCCGCCGCGCGAAATCGGGCACCGACCTGCTGGCGGCGCTGGCCGACCCGAAGGACCGAGTGGTGTCCACGCTGATCCACAAGTTCGGCAAGCGCGAGGAGGACGAGCTCAGCGCCATGATCGCCGACATCCAGCGCGGCCAGATCGGCGCACCGGTGGGCGAGTTCTTCGTCTTCATCGACGAGGCGCACCGGACCCAATCGGGCAAGCTGGCCCGCGCCATGCGGACGATCCTGCCGGGGGCGGTGTTCTTCGGCTTCACCGGCACGCCGCTTCTTCGGTCGGACAAGCAGACCTCGCTCGAGGTGTTCGGCCCCTATATCGGCACGCCCTACCGCTTCAACGAGGCCGTCGAGGATGGCGTCGTGCTGGATCTGCGATACGAGGCGCGCGACATCGACCAGCGCGTGGCCTCGCCGAAGAAGATCGACGAATGGTTCGAGGCCAAGACCAAGGGACTGACCCCGGTGGCCAAGGCGACCCTGAAACAGCGCTGGGGCACGTTGCAGCGCGTGCTGTCCTCGAAGGACCGGCTGGAACAGATCGCCAACGACATCATCATGGACATGGAGCTGAAACCGCGGCTGAAGGCGGGCCGTGGCAACGCCATGCTGGTGGCGGGCTCGATCCCCGAGGCGTGCCGACTGTTCGAGATCTTCCGCAACTCCGGCTCTGATCTCGCCGACAAATGCGCGATCGTCACATCCTACACACGGAATGCGTCCGAACTGACCGGCGAAGAGGCCGGGATGGGCGAGACGGAAAAGCAGTATGTCTACCGCGTCTATGATCGACTGATGACCGATCTGAACACGGATGAAGATGATTATGAGACTGAAGCGCTGCGCAAGTTCCGGAAGGAACCGGCGCAGATGAAGTTGCTGATTGTCGTCAGCCGCCTGTTGACGGGTTTCGATGCGCCGACCGCAACCTACATCTACATCGACAAGCAGATGCGTGATCACGGGCTGTTCCAGGCAATCTGCCGTGTGAATCGCCTCGACGGGGATGACAAGGATTTCGGTTACGTCATCGATTACAAGGACCTCTTCAAGAACATCGAATCCGCCGTTGACGATTACACATCGGGCGCATTCGATGCCTTCGATGCGGCCGATGTCGAGGGGCTGATTTCTTCTCGGGCCGAAAAGGCAGGTGAAGACCTCACGACCGCGCGCGACGCCTGGTTCGGGCTGCTCGACCCCGTGGAGCAGCCCAAGGGCGACGATCAGGTGCTCGCCTATTTCTCAAGCCCGGGGGGATGGGAAGCCGATCATCAGGCCGAGGAAAAGGCGCGGCGGCGTCAGGCGCTCTACAAGCTGGCAGGTGCCTATGCTCGCGCTTTCGCATCCGTTGCCGAAGATCCGGCCGCCTCTGGCGTCAATGACCTTCAGCTGGCGCAGTACCGCGCCGAGGTGGAACGGGCTATTTCGCTTCGCGATGCTGTTCGCCTGCACAGCGGTGACGCGGTGGACATGAAACAGTTTGAGCCCGCGATGCGGCACCTGATCGACACTTACATCAAGGCGGACGAATCCGAGGTGATTTCGCATCTTGATGACATCAGCCTCATCGATCTGGTCGCCAGCAAGGGCGCTGCAGCCGAGAAAGAGCTTCCCGCCCCCCTGAGATCAAAGCGCGAGAACGCCGCCGAAGCCATCGAGAACAATGTGCGCCGGCTGATCATTGATGAAACGCCTGTAAACCCGAAATTCTACGAGCGCATGTCGGAGCTGCTTACAGATATGGTCAAGAAGCGGAAGGACGACGCCCTCGCGTATGCCGAGTATCTGGAAAAAATCGCGGAACTCGTGCGGCAGGTGAAGGCCGGCTATGGCGGAAACTATCCCTCGACCATGACCTCACCCGGACGCAAGGCGCTCTACGATAACCTTGGCAAGGATGAAACCACAGCCCTAGCAGTACATGAAGCGATCCGGAGCACCGCTCAGACGGGGTTCCGTGGCAACAAAATGAAGGAGCGTATGATCCGGCGAAAGCTGATTGAAATGCTGGACACGGAAGAAGCCGTGGACAGCATCATGAACATCATCCGGTCACACGATGAATACTGAGCAGATCGAAATCGCCGGCCTTGTCGTGGAGCTGGTCCGCAAGCCGATCAAGAACCTTCACATTGGGGTCTATCCCCCGGCAGGCCGCGTCCGCGTCGCTGCGCCGCCAGCTGTGAGCGAAGATGCCGTGAGGGTAGCGGTTGTAACCCGGCTGGGCTGGATCAAGCAGAAGCAGCGCGAATTTGCCGGTCAGGCGAGGGAGTCTGAGCGCCGTTTTGTTTCCGGTGAGACCCACTACGTGTTCGGCAAGCCCCTGCGCCTGCTTGTGAGGTCTGCTCAAGGGCAACGGTGTGTGATCGAGCAGGACGCATCCGATCGCTTGAGGATGACGGTGCCAAGAGGATCTCCAATCGAACAGCGGTCCGCTTGGATGGCGGCCTGGTATCGAAAGCAACTCAAGGAAAAGGCTGCACCGCGCATTTCGAAATGGTCTGAGCGCCTTGGGCTTCCGAAACCACGATGGGGCGTCAGACAGATGAAAACAAAGTGGGGAAGCTGCAACCCAGAAAAGGGGCTCGTGTGGATTAATCTGGACTTGGCGAAGAAACCGCCTTCAGCACTAGACTACGTCATCCTTCACGAGCTCGCTCACTTGGTGTCACCTCGACACGACGAAGTTTTCATTAGACTGTTGGACAAGAACATGCCGGGTTGGCGACAAGTCCGAGCGGATCTTAATGCGCTACCACTATCAGCTTGATGGTCTGACAAAGCTTTAAAAAGAAAATCTCGCCGGAGAAAAGTGCAAATCTAAGTTTTGGCACCGAAGCAACAGAAGCTGGCCGTGACCCAGCCCCCGGCATTCCGGCCATGAATTTGCAGACTCTCTCGATCA
>JBKBIT010000049.1:0-3706 GCA_046297455.1 Aliihoeflea sp. | reverse complement strand
GCGTTCATCTGACCCGCCTGAGGATGGAGAAGGCGTGTGATCTTCTGAAAAACACCAATCTTTCGATAACCGAGATCGCGCTTGAGGTCGGCTATTCATCCAATCAGGTTCTCGCCCGGGTGTTTCTCAAACACCATCAGATAAGCCCCTCCGAATACCGCAGGGTGACGCGCGACCCCCTCAGCCAGGGGTTGTCCTGGCGGCGGGCAGCGAGGTCTGACGACCCTCACGCAGAGCGATGACCTCTCAGCGCTATACCTCCTTTGCGCAGTGGTTTGGTGGCGGCCCTTTTTCACCATACGTTCGCATGATGAAGTCGCCGGGCGGATGTCTCAGCCTGATCGAGACGGCGATGCCTGCCGTCGAGATGTCGGACCCTGCGGTGCCAGAGCTCGTCCTGCATCAGGACCTTCGGGGAGGCTTCCGCTTGCAGGCCGATCTCGGCTCGGGACGGTTCAGCGCCACGTCCCGGCCGAATGACCTCTTTCTTGCCGCGCCGGATTTCGCGAACTCTGTCGCGGTCGATAGTGACCACCTTGTCCGCTCTATCGCATTTCCCGTCCGCCAATGGGCCCGTTTCTGCGATGATTCCCTTGATGGCGCCTTGTCCTTTGACTTCGGAGCGCTTCACCGCGGTGCATTCACGTCGACACAAATCAATGCCGCACAGCGCCAGCTTTGGCGCCTGTGCGATGAGGAGGGCGCACCTTCGCGACTTCTGGCTCAGGCTGCCGGATGCGTGATCCTGGCCGAGCTTTTTCGACTGACCGGCGCGCCGCTGACTGCGGTGCGGGGCGGGCTGTCCCCCTGGGCCGAAAAGCGCTGCGTGGACATGATGCACGCGCGGCTGTCCGAGGACATAAGTCTTGATGAACTGGCCGCAGAGGCGCAACTTTCGCCCTTCCACTTTGCCCGGATGTTCAAGCAAAGTGTCGGAGTGCCCCCGCGGGTCTATCTGACCCAGCTGAGGATCGAAAAAGCCTGCGAGCTTCTGGAGCATGCAAACATGTCCATCACCGAGATCGCGCAGGAGGTGGGCTACTCTTCCAATCAGGTTCTGGCGCGGGCATTCATGAAACACCGGTATATGAGTCCGACCGACTACCGCCGGGCCGTTCGGAACTGATCCGTATCGACGGCGTCCTGGGTCGGGCGTGGACACCTACGCGGTGGACCGGCGCAGTTTCTCGCGCCTGTCGGTCCCCATGACAGGATCTGGCTGCGCGACGGCGAAAGACAGCAAGACCAGCACCAAGGCAGCAGCCTGAGCGCCGTCGAACCCGAGCGGTTTCACTAAGGTCAGGCTGACGCCACCGGACAGCGGACCCGGTCGCAGGTTGATGACAGTCCGCTCACGGAATCCAGACAAAGTCAAAGCCGAGAAGGGTTGCACCATGACAAAGGTTCTTGTTCTCTACTACTCGTCCTATGGGCATGTCGAAGCGATGAGCGCGGCCGTGGCCAAGGGTGCCGCAGAGGTCGCCGGAACGGACGTGACGGTCAAGCGCGTCCCCGAGATCATGACCTCCGAAGCAGCAACGGCTGCAGGTTTCAAGACCGAGCAGGCGGCCGAAATCGCGTCCCCGTCCGAGCTTGCGGATTATGACGCGATCATCTTCGGGACGCCGACCCGGTTCGGGAACATGTCATCGCAGATGCGCAGCTTTCTGGACCAGACTGGAAAGCTATGGGTGGAAGGGGCGCTGATCGGCAAGGTCGGGTCGGTCTTCACCTCGACCGGCACCGGCGGAGGCAGCGAGACGACGATCACCTCGTTCTGGCACACACTGGCGCATCACGGGATGGTCATCACCGGGCTGCCCTATTCCAGCGGCGAGCTGACCATCATCAACGAGGTGCGCGGCGGCTCTCCCTATGGCGCGGCGACGATTGCCGGTGCGGACGGCTCGCGCATGCCCAGTGAGACAGAGCTGAAGCTGGCCGCCGATCAGGGCCGCCACGTGGCGAGCCTTGCCGCCAAGCTCAGCACATAAAGCACTCCGACGGAGAGAACCCACATGTCGAAGCTTGACGTGCTTACCCCGCAGAACAGCCAGCTGATTTTCATTGATCATCAGCCGCAGATGGCATTCGGCGTTCAGTCGATTGATCGTCAGACGCTGAAGAACAACACGGTCGGACTGGCCAAGGCAGCGCGTATCTTCGACATTCCGACGATCATCACGACGGTCGAGACGGACAGCTTCTCGGGGCACACCTATCCCGAGCTGCTGGATGTCTTCCCCGATGCCCCGCTGCTGGAGCGGACGTCGATGAACTCATGGGACGACCAGAAGGTCCGCGACGCCCTGGCGAAAAATGCGGCCGAGGGCCGCAGGAAGGTTGTCGTCGCGGGCCTCTGGACCGAGGTGTGCAACACCACTTTCGCGCTCAGTTGCCTGCACGATACCGATTACGAGATCTACATGGTGGCCGATGCGTCTGGCGGCACCACGCTGGAGGCGCATAACCGCGCCATGGACCGGATGGTGCAGGTCGGCGTCGTTCCGATGACGTGGCAGCAGGTGCTGCTGGAGTGGCAGAGGGACTGGGCGCGCAAGGAAACCTATGATGCCGTGGTCTCGCTGGTGATGGAACATTCCGGCGCCTACGGCATGGGCATCGATTACGCCGTGACCATGGTGCACAAGGGCCAGCACCGCAGCGGCCATACCGGCGAGCGGCTCGATCCTGTCAGCGCATGACGGCCGCCGGTTACCTCCCCCACGCGTCAGCCGAGGCCCGCAATGACCGATATGATCCTGCGCAATGGGCGCATCACCACCCTTGATCCACAGATGCCCGACGCAACCGCCCTGTCGATCAGGGGCGGGCACATCGACGCTGTCGGGACGGATCATGCGATCATGTCAGGCGCGGATGCGGCAACGCCGGTCATCGACCTGAACGGGCGGCGCGTGGTCCCGGGTCTGAATGACAGTCACACCCATCTCATCCGCGGGGGCCTGAGCTACAATATCGAGCTGCGTTGGGAAAACGTCCCATCGGTGACCGATGCCCTGGCCATGCTGCGGCGCCAGGCCGCCAATACGCCTGCGCCGCAATGGGTGCGCGTCGTCGGCGGCTGGTCCGAGTTCCAGTTCGCCGAGCGCCGCATGCCCACGCTGGATGAGATCAACGAAGCCTCGCCCGATACGCCGGTCTTCGTGCTGCACCTTTATTCTCGCGCCTTGCTGAACCGGGCGGCGCTGCGCGTCCTGGGCATCGGGCGTGATACGCCGTCACCTCCGGGTGGCGAGATCGAGCGGGACTCGCGCGGGAATCCGACCGGCATGCTGATTGCGCGGCCCTCGGCGCTGATCCTCTATTCCACTCTGGCGCAGGGGCCGAAGCTGCCCGTGGATGACCAGATCAACTCGACGCGCCATTTCATGCGCGAGCTGAACCGCCTTGGTGTCACCAGCGTCATCGACGCGGGCGGCGGCGGCCAGAACTATCCCGAGGATTACGACGTCATCCGCCACCTCCATGAGCAGGACCAGA
This sequence comes from Aliihoeflea sp., assembly GCA_046297455.1. Classification (GTDB taxonomy): domain Bacteria; phylum Pseudomonadota; class Alphaproteobacteria; order Rhizobiales; family Rhizobiaceae; genus ZYF759. The sequence continues at coordinate 202 of JBKBIT010000049.1, read as the reverse complement.
TGACGCTGCGCATCGCGTACAACCTGTTCGCGCAGAAGGCCGGGCAGGAACTGTCCGACTATGAGCGCTGGATCGGGATGACCTCGCCCGGCGCGGGTGACGCGATGTTGCGCATGAATGGCGCGGGCGAGAACCTTGCCTGGTCCGCGGCCGACTTCGAGAACTTCCTTGAGCCGCGACCCGAACCCGCCCCCGTCATGGA
>JBKBIT010000048.1:0-3835 GCA_046297455.1 Aliihoeflea sp. | reverse complement strand
GAATTCGCCACGCTTCTTTGGTCGGAGGGCCTCTATCGTCACTTCGACAACCGAAGACAGGTGGCCGCCTATGCGGGCCTGGCACCGACGCCTTGGCAGAGCGGAACGGTCGACCAGGAACAAGGCGTGTCGAAAGCCGGCAATCCGCGGTTGCGCACCACGATGATCCAGCTGGCCTGGCTCTGGCTGCAGCACCAGCCGACATCGGCGTTGACGCAGTGGTTCCGTGACAGGGTGGCGCATCAAGGTGGTCGCTCGCGCAAACCCGCCATCGTGGCGCTGGCACGAAAGCTGCTGGTCGCACTCTGGAAATACGTCGCCACGGGTGTCGTGATCGAGGGCGCCACGATGAAACCCGCCTGAGCCTGACACCCCCCTTTTCCGAAATTCGACGGGGCCCGATCAGCCTCGCCGGATCCGGGTGGATGAACCGGGCCGGATCCTGGTCTGACAAGAACCGTGTTCAAGATTGGTCTCATCCGCCCGAGCCCAGCCCGCCGCAAGCGGAATTCTGGACCGCGCCGACAGCCCGACAGGGCGCCTGCGCGACCGTATGTGAGGTTGATCGTGCCCGGAACCGGGCCGCGTCATGCATTCGGGCTCGGACCTCGGATCCTGAAACACAAGGAGCATCATCATGTGACCGCCAACCGTTGACATCGAAATGCCCATGTGAGGTCCGGCGCGCATCGGAGGTATCGCTCCCAGCCACCTTCATCACCAGGACCTGGCGGCCAAGCAGGCCGTTCACCGGCGTGTTCGCCAAGGTCGTCGCCCCATCCTTGTGATCCCGCGCCGTCGGCGTCATCCACATCCCTGCCGCATGGGTCAGATCTGCCGACCGGCGATTGCCCGCGCTCGGCTTGCAGCCGTCGTGCGCCATCGGCGTCGGCCAATCGCGCGCCATCCGGTCCAGGCCTTTCTCGTGCTTCCGCTCGCCACCCCGGCTGCGAAAGCTGTCGATCTGGGGCGTCGGCCAGAGCGCGGCCGTCGTCGCGAGGTTCATCCCGTGCTGGCCCGCCTCCTGCGAGGGCGTGGGTTTCGTCTGCCGGTTCTCGTTGGCGCTGGCGCGGGGCGTCGGCCAGAGGCGCAGCAGTTCCGTCCGGTTCCCGCCACTCGACCGGGTGCCAGAGCAAGCGCGCGGGGTCGGCCAACTCGTCGCCCTCGCGGATGGCGAGGATGAACAGACGTTCGCGCCGGTGGGGCGCACCGACTTCCGCCACCGTGAAGAGGCCTGCCGCAAGGCGGTAGCCCATGCCGACCAGTCCGCTGGCGACTTCGGGGAATCCGAGGCGGAGATGATGGGCGACATTCTCGAGGAACACGAAGGGCGGCTCGACCTCGCCGATGATGCGGGCGACATGCGGCCAGAGGTGACGTGGATCCTCGGCACCGAGCCGTAGGCCCGCGACCGAGAACGGTTGGCACGGATATCCTGCAGTGATGATGTCCACCGCGCCGCGCCATGGGCGGCCGTCGAAGGTTCCAACGTCGTCCCAGACAACAGCCTGATCCAGGGACGCGTCTTCCATCCGCGCCACGAGAGTGGCTGCGGCGTAGTATCCGTTTTGATCAAGTGCCTTTCGCGTTCCATTTCCGGTCATCGCGCAGCAGGGCGTTGGCGAGGACGAGCAGCTTTCGCATGATCGCGGTGATGGCGACCTTCGAGGGTTTTCCGGCGTCCTTGAGAGCCTGATACTTCTGCTTCAGGTCCGGGTTGAAGCGCAGCGCCACGAGGGCTGGCATGTAGAGCGCCGTTCGCAGGCTGCGTCGGCCGCCCCGGATGCGTGCCCGTCCGGACCAGGTGCCGGATTGGCGTGTCATCGGCGCAAGGCCGGCAAGGCTTGCCGCCTGTTTGTTGTCCAGCGTGCCGAGCTCCGGCATCTCGATCAGGATCGCCGTGGCTGTCACTGTTCCGATGCCGGGAATGGACGCCAGAACGTCCCGACGGCGGGACAGGCCGGGATCGACATCGACGAGGGACGCGATCACGGCATCGATTTCCTTCAGCTGAACGCAGATCTGCTTCAGACGCGCCCGCAACTGGCGCCTGATCACCGGGTTCACCGCGATCTGTTCGCGGTTGGTCGCAGCGATACGATCCTTGACCAGAGCTTGCCGGGCGACGCCCAACTCTCTGAGATCATGCATGGTTTCAGACTTCGCCGGTCGCCCTTCAAGATCCAGGACTGCCCCCATCCGCGCCAGGATGGCAGCGTCGATCCGATCAGTCTTGGCCAACTCCCCGGTCGCTTCTGCGAAACGGCGCGAGGAACGGGGATTGACCTTGACCGCCTCGATGCCTGCCGCGACCAGCGATGCTTCGAAGATCCGGTGATAGGGCCCGGTCGGTTCGAAGATGACCCGCACTGCAGACGCGCCGATCCAGCGGATCAGGGCGGCACATCCCGCGCGATCATTCGAAAATTGCCGATGCTCGCGCGTGCGCAGGCGAAAGGCATCGAGAGTGGGTTTCGAGATGTCGACGCCAATGGTATCATCCATTGCCTTTTCCTCTTCCTCTGCTTGTCATCCGGGCCCAGAACCCCGGTATCCGTTCAGGACAGATGAAAAGACGGGGGCGATCACACTACGCCTCGGTGGTGAAGCACCTGGTTTCCCTCGATCCGACCCCCGCCGCTGCCCGGCATATATGCCGTGCCAGGCAGCGGCTCCTTTATCGCAAAGGAGCCAAGGGAAGTCATAAGACAAGGGTTTCCCGTTCGACATGGCCCACAGCACGATATCCGGAGATGGCGAGGACGAGCCCGAGGTCGAGCCCGCCTGCGCCAGAGCAGAGGGAGAGGCCGAAGAGGCATGCGTCTGCGGTCCCGGAAGTGTCTCCGGGGGAAGGTAAAGCCAGGTCATGCATGTCACGCGGCGGTCTTGCGCTTGCGCGCAGGTTCGGGTTCGGCGTCCGTTGCCGGGGCATCGGCTGGGGCTTCGGCGTTGTCGCCCAGCCGCTCGGTTCTCACCTGCGCGAAGGTCCGTCCATCGCCGTCGAGGATCGCGTCGCGGCCGGTCTCGGCCTGCCAACGTTCCACGGCCACGTCGATGTAGGCCGGGCTGATTTCCATCGCAAAGACGCGGCGGCCGGTGGCCTCGCCCGCCATGATCTGCGAACCCGAGCCGCAGAACGGCTCGTAACACAGGCCACCGCGCGCCACATGCTGGCGCATCGGGATGCCGAACGCGTCGAGCGGCTTCGGCGTGGGATGGTCGGGCCGCTCGTCCTTGGCGAAGCTGGGGAGCGCCCATGTCGATGGCAGCGTTTCCTCGGCCACCTTTGGCGGCCGGTTCGGCCGACGCCAGCCCATGAAGCAGGGTTCGTGCTTCCAGAGGTAGTGGGACCGGGTCAGCACCCCGCGGTCCTTCACCCAGATGATCTGCTGATGGACGAAGGCCCCGGCCTTCTCCCAGCAGGCCTCGAGCATCGCCTGGCGGCGAGACGCATGCCAGCAGTACCAGGCGGCATTTTCGGCGATGGCCTCCGCCACCGCGGCGGAAATGAAGCCGTCATACAACTCCGCCCCTTGGCTGCTGTCATCCCAGGTGACGCCGTAAGACTGCGACCAATCCTTGTTGCGCGTTGGATGGTTTGAGCCGTCGTAGTCGACGAGATACGGTGGGTCGGTCGCAAACAGGATCGCTCGTTCGCCATTCATCAAACGGCGCACATCGGCGGCGCTGGTGCTGTCACCGCACAGCAACCGGTGGTCGCCAAGGATCCATAGATCGCCCGTGCGCGAAGCAGGGTTGCGCGGCGGTTCGGGGATGGTCACCGGCGGCACCGAACCTCCGGCGCCACCTTCTTGCCCGTCCCCCTCCGGCACGT
>JBKBIT010000047.1:0-3943 GCA_046297455.1 Aliihoeflea sp. | reverse complement strand
GGGCGAACGACAGCAGGATGTTCAGCGTCAGCCGCCCCATCGAGGTGGTCGTGTTGAACGACTGCGTGACCGAGACGAACGTCACGCCGTTCCTGTCGAATACCTCGACCAGCTTGGCGAAATCCGCCAGCGACCGAGAGAGGCGGTCGATCTTGTAGACCACCACCACATCGACCAGCCCTTCCTCGATGTCCTCCAGCAGCCGCTTCAGGCCGGGCCGTTCCAGCGTGCCGCCCGAGATGCCGCCATCGTCATACTGATCGCGGACCAGCGCCCAGCCCTCGGACCGCTGGCTGGCGATGTATGCCTCGCAAGCCTCACGCTGGGCGTGGAGCGAATTGAACTCCTGCTCCAGCCCTTCCTCGGAGGATTTCCGGGTGTAGACCGCGCACCGCAGCTTGCGGACGACCTTCGATTTTTCCGGCGCCTTCGTCATCTCCGCCCCCTGTGGTTCTTGAGGCCGAAGAAGGTCCAGCCGTTCCACCGCGTGCCTGTGATGGCGCGAGCGATGGCAGACAGCGACTTGTAGGGCCGACCCCGCCACTCGAAGCCATCGGCGGTGACGGTGACGATCTGTTCGACACCCTGCCATTCGCGCAGCAGCCGCGTGCCGATGATCGGGCGGTCGCGATCGGCGCGGATGCTGCGCTTCTTGCTGTCGCCGCCGTCCAGTTCCTCGCCCAACCGTTCCAGCCGCCGAACCGTCTCCGGCTTCAGTCCGCCATAGGCGAGTTCCTGGATGCGGTAGGCCAGGCGGCTCTCCAGGTAGCGGCGATTGAACGGCGGCGGCTCGCTGTCGAACAGGTCGCGCCACTGCTTCTTCAAGTCGGGCGTTGAAGTCGTCTTGAGCGCGGCCAGGCGCGCGGGGATGGGGTCGGGCTTCGTCATGCATTTCTCCGGTGAGTTGGAGTTGCATGACGGCATTGGTCGGGCGGATAGTGTAGGCAACGTTCTCCAGTATCGTCAGATACTTCCCGCCCATCCCGCATCCGCAACCGAACCAGCCCGAGCGCCAGCAGGCCGCACAACTCGGCGCGGCGTTCTGCGGGCGTCATCTGGTCCGGCGGGAGAGGATTAGGGCGTTTCATGTCTTAGTAGCCGTGATCGGTGGTGCTTACCGATCAAAAGCCACTCGGCCGTCGAGGACGGGACATCTCAGAGGAACGAAATGTAGAAATGCGAACGGGGCGAGAACATCAGGACTTGCCGATCACGGATTTGTCCATGATTATCGCAGGTTGAATCAATCAAGAGCAGTAGTTCATCGAGGTAAGTTCATGGCGCGCAAAGCATCCCCGATCGGTCCGCATGTTCACTGCCTGATCGAGGATGCCCGCGTTGATCTTGCGAGAGCGGTCCTCGCGGTAAGGGAGGGCGAGAACGAGCCCGATTTCGGCCTTCCTGCCGAGCTTCCCGACCCGGCAGATGAAGAGGCGGTGAATGAGTTTCGGCAAGGCCTGCTTCAGACCTTGTCGGAGTACGACCCGGACGAGTTGCGGCCCGCAGAGCAGCGATCCCGTCGCGTCCTTGCGTTGGCAGAAGGCAAGGGCATCGACTCCCTCACGGCCATCACGGAACAGCAACTCACCGACGAGCAAGCGCTCGAATTCGATCGGCAACCCGATCCGCTCTGCAAGAGCATCTGGGCCTTCCTGAACGCCCGCCAGACATTCGAGGATGCCGAGAGTTTCCATTTCGCAAGGAAGTTCAGAGACTACGGCAAGTTGTACGATGCCTTCGAAGTGGAACTCGAAAAGGCGGTCAACCTCAACTCGGGGGCAATCGACGAGATCGCTCTCGCCGGGAAGATCACGAAGGTCCTTCAGCTCAAGACGGCCTGCACAGTCAAGGCGCTCGATCTGCCAGCCACACCCGCGCATCCCGCGTCGATCATGCTGATAGTTCGCCATGGCGGGCCGCTGTCGAGCGTCCATGACCACCGGAACGACGGGCGCCGCGGGACGATCTATTATCGTCCGCCGAACGAGGCGACGCTCATCTACACACCCGCGATCCGACAGATCGAGGTCTGCGCGGATAGCTCGGTGGTTCGACAGGGCGTTGCCGGGTCGTTCGCCGAGGAAGCACTCGGCCACGACGTGTCACAGAAACCGCTGACCTGGAAGCGCTACAACCTTTCGCGCTTTCGCAGTTCTCTGCGGCTCGATCTGCCTCGTGTGTCCGGCTACGAGATCACCGCCGCCCGCGTCCTTGAGGCCGAAATCCGGCTTGGCTCCTGGAGCCGAAAGCTCCTTCTGAAGGTGGCGGCGGACGATGATATCGAGGAAGTCGCCGACCGCTACCTCAAGCCCAACAACATCTTCCGGCGCGCCGATGGCTTCAGCCGCGTGGGAATTGCCGTCACCTACAATCGCGTCGGTGACGACAAGGTGCGGACCCTCAACATCACCATTTCTGGTTCGAAGAGCTGCAATCTTCAAAGCAACAAGGATCCGGATGAGCGGAACCTCGGGTTCGCGCTGCTCGATGCTTGGGGCATTCTCAGTGCCTTCAAGCAGATCGAGACCACCGACCTGCGGGGGATTTTCCCCCAGCTGGTCATGCTTCACGACCGAACTGAAGACGATGTCAGCGGAGAGCATCTGCGCGAACTCGGTCTCGATCCGGATCGCATGATTCAGGGCGGTCTTCTCGACCGGCGGGGGCGGCAGGACATCGTGCTGATCGACGATGACGACATGGGCGGCGAAGCTGCTGTTAAGCCATCCGGTATCGAGGGCATGTCGCGCATTGTCGGCGCCTTCGGCAAGGACGGCGGACTGAGGCCGACGTCGGATCTCGAGATGTACGAGATCAACCGCGAGTGGCTGCACGAAACGGTGGTCGGGCTTCTGAAACCGATGCTGAACAAATCGGCGGCGCAGGTGCTCGATCCTGACCTGTCGTTGCTGGGGTCCATGCGGATCGATGGCGCCGATGTACCGATCTACTTCGCGCGCCGCCTTCATGACCTCAAGACGATTTCTCGCCTTGATCAGCTTATGCGCGCGCGGAACGCCGCCGGCGTCGGCATCGTACTGTCTGCCAGCGCTGACGGACCCGCATATCTCGGTCCGAACCTCATCGTCCAAGTACTTTCCTGCCTGTCTCCCGGCGCTGACGATCTCCTCGTCTCCAGGGACGCGCTCGAACTCGCCTATCGGACCAACCGCTCGCTGGCGCGCGGCGGCGCGACGCCGCAGGTCCTCCGGTCGGGGACGCAATCGGCGACGTTGCATATCCCCGGCAAGGCTCCTCTGGCACTGACGGGCGCGGATCAGATCACGTTGTTCGATCGTCTGGTCGCCGCCGAGAAGATCGGCAGCCCCGATGTCCAGGTCAAGCAGCTGATGGACGGGCTGGGATCGCGCAGCCCCCAGCAGGCATTCCGGAAGGAGACCTGGGACAGCATCCGCGACGTCTACATCGGCGCAGGTTCCAAACGAGGATACTGGCGCCTGCTGGTTGATGCGCCGCCGACGGAAGGCGTCGCCGAAGCCCGGGTCGAAGAGACCGTCTAACAACGGTCTAACATGCGACGGGGGACGGTCTAACAAACCGCTGATTACTGGAAGGGCTCCACATAGAGGAGCACCCCGATGCCGACTCCCTTCCCCCCGCGCCAGGCAGCCCAGACGAGCTGGTCCGGCGCCGCGACGACCAAGCCCACCACCTCCAACTCGGAATGGCGCTGCACGCGCTGTGACAAGCTGCTCGGCGTCTGCCGGGACGGCCGCATGCACCTGCGCTTCGCGCGGGGGCACGAGTATCTCGTGGGCTTTCCGGTTCAGGCCACCTGCCGGGGCTGCGGCACGCTGAACAACGCGACCGCGCCCGCGCGCTGACGCGCGCATTCACCCAACCCCCTGAAATCGCAGAGACGCGCGACGTCCTGACCTGGCCACGAGAAGGCGCCGGACGCCTGGCCGCAAGGCAGGCGTCC
>JBKBIT010000046.1:0-4792 GCA_046297455.1 Aliihoeflea sp. | reverse complement strand
TGCGTCGCGTCGTGCCCGACATGCTGGCCGACCGTCAGCGCGAACTGGCCATCCTGCAATCGAGCCGCCTGCGCTGGACGATGCTGCGCCCGCCGCGTCTGACCGACAAGCCGGCCGCGGGACAGCTCCGCATCACCTTCGATCTGCCTGCGAGCACAGCGATTTCCCGCACCGACCTTGCCCGCGCGGTGGCCGATGCGTTGACCGATGACACGCTGATCGGCCGCGCGCCCTTTGTGGCGGGGTAGGGCGATGGAACTCCTGTACGGGATGGACCCGCTCTGCGGCTGGTGCTTTGGCATCGGCCCCGCCCTGCGGCAGGTGATGGACGATCACCCCGACCTGCGCGTAACCCCGGTTCTGGCCGGGTTGGTGGCAGGTGATCGCATCGGCCCCTATGCGCAGATGGAAAGCTATATTCGCGGCGCGAGCCAGCGCCTTGAGGCCGTCACCGGCCGCGCGCCCTCGCCCGCCTTCTACGACCTGATCCGGCGGCCGGGCGTCACCGGCAATTCAGGCCCGCCCTCGGTTGCCATCGCGGCGATGCGCGCCGCACAGCCGGACCGCGCGGCCGATTTCGCCCTGCGCGTCACCGAGGCCCATTTCGCCGAAGGGGCAGACCTCGGCCAGCCGGACATCTACCACGAGATTCTCACCCGAATGGGGCTGACGCTTGACCTGCCTGACCTGCCCGACGAACATCTGGCGCTGACTGCTTGGGCCGAAGGCCGGGCCATGGGCTTGAACAGCTTTCCGACATTGTGGCTGCGGGGGATGGGCGAGCTCGTGAACGTCCCCCTGAGCTATCAGCCGCAACATCTGTCGTCCGAGATCGGACGGCTGCGTCGACGCGCTTGATTGCCGCGCAAAGCGCATGGCCCAAGTTTGGCGTTGTTTACGGGCACAGCGCCCCAGCGCCGCCATGGCCGCCGTCAGCTTTTTGTGCGCCACATCCGATATCGCCCCTGCCCCGTCACCTCTCGGATCAGACCCCGCGCTTCCATCGAGGCCAGGTTGCGTTGAACAGCGGCGCGGCTGGCACCAGTCAGGGCCTCGGCCATCGGCGCAGAGACGAGCGGCCATTCGGTCAACACCGCGCGCAAGGCCGGGGGCGTCCTGCCCGAGAGCGATGCCATTTCGGCCTCTGCCCGCCCCGACCATGCCTCAATATCGTCGAGGTGCCGCATTGCGGTCAGGCCTGCAGTTTCCATTCCCTCGAGCCAACGTGTGAAGCGCTCAGCAGGTGGACCTCCAGCGCGAAGCCCCCCTGCCCCACCCATGGCCAGTGGTGCGAATATCGCCCCCTTACTCTCGCTTGCCACAATGCGCGCGGCCGTGACTGCCGCTTCCATTCGATCGCCCTGCTGCCCGAGGCCCGCGAGGCTCCAGAGGTGAAAACCCATGCAGGCGCGGGTGATCGGGTGAAGATCAGCGGCCTGTACCATCATGTCGAGCCAGCTTCCGGCGCGATCCGCGAAGGGCTTGGCTTCATCGACGATGTTTTCGGGGTCGCGGCGGTCGAGGAAGGCGGAAAGGTTCTGCTCCGGTCCCGGGCCACCCGTCAGCCGCCGCACCGCCCAACCGACACGCGCCAGTGCCGCGGTGTCGTCCTGGACGCCGGACAGGCGCAGAGATATCCAGAGCGCCAGCCGATCCTGGCTGATCCGGTCGCCCACGAACCAGCTAAGGTCTGCGGCCTCCATCAGCGCAAGCCTATGCCGCCAGCCTTCCGGGCCACGCTTCAGCCGGTCGTCCAGCGCGCCGAACCGACCGGCGACACGGGCAAGGCGGGCGGCATTGCCCGCCTCAGCGCGTTGCCAATCGTCGAGGACCTCGGTTTCACGCGGTTCGGCCCGTGGTCCCGGCGGCAGGTAGTCCGGCTCGTCGTCCATCGGACCGGGTAGGAACCACAGGTCGTCCTCGGACGCCTGTTCGACCTCCTCCGCGTCGATGACGAGGGCGTCCGATTTATCATACAAAGAAGGGCTTTCAGGCATCATATGTGCAAAATACGGCTATTTAGCATTTTACCCAAGGGTTTTATCAGAGCGCGCCTGTATGCCTCATATAGCACGCGCGCGCGATGATCTGCGAGAACTCTCTGATCGCGCTCTGCGTATGGAAACCAAGGGCATTCCGTTGAGCAGGGCCACAGTGAGCGCCCTTGCATTCGTTTGCAATCGGTCGTTTATTGGCGGTATATGAAACTGCAAACGGCCTGTTTTGATGCCCCTGATCGGCTACGCGCGTGTCTCGACCGAGGATCAGACCCCCCTGCCCCAGTCGCAGGCCCTGAAATCTGCGGGCTGCGTCGAGATCCACGAGGAGCAGGCCTCGGGCGGCAACCGCGCGCGGCCCGTGCTGGCGCGGGTGCTGGAGCGGATCGGCAAGGGCGACACGCTGGTGGTGGTGCGCATCGACCGTCTGGCGCGGTCACTCTCGCACCTCCTCGAGGTGATTGAACGGCTGGAAGCCAGGGGCGCCTTCTTCCGCTCGCTTATGGACCCGATCGACACGTCCTCGCCGCAGGGCAAGTTCACACTCCAGGTCCTGGGCGCCGCGGCCGAGTTCGAGCGCGCCCTGATCCGCGAACGCACCAAGGCCGGGTTGGCCAGCGCACGAACCAAAGGCAGGGTTGGCGGCAATCCGGGCCTGCGCGCGCGGGATCCGGCGGCGCTGCGCAAAGTGCGGCTGGCGCGGCAGGACGGCTACATGGACCGCCTGAACGCGACGGCGCAGGACTGGGTGCCCCATGTCCGCCGCCTGCGGCCCGACATGGCGTGGGAGGACGTGCTGCGCATCGTCAACGGCCCCCTGCCCCGCGAGCGGCATTGGACGCAAAGTCGGCTTTTGCGCGCGGTCAACGCCTATGTCCGCGACGGCTTTCTGCCCGACACGGTGCTGGCCCGCGCCAGTCGGCGCGACACCGACGACCGCCTGCCCGCCATCGTCGCTGCCATCAAGGGCGCGGACCCCGACATCACGCTTCAGGCGATCTGCACCAGACTGGAAGCGATGCGCGAGCGCACGCCCCGTGGGCGGACAAGCTGGCAGCCCTCCTCGGTGAAGATGCTGCTGGAGCGGGCTGAGAGGTTGGGGCTGCTTGAGTAGTCGCGCTACCTTGCAAATCCTCCACGACATGGAAGGATTACAAGGTTGTGGTCAGGACCACGCTCAGTAGCTGTCCGGTCATGTAAAGGGGTTGACGATGCGAAGCTGGCCTTCGACCATCAGGCCATCTTGCATGTCCTCGCTCCACAGCGTGGTGCAGCCCGCAACCAAAGCGCTGGCCACGATCATGGCGTCGTAGATCGAGAAGCCGTAGCGTTCCGCCAAGGCGCGGCCGACGTCGTGGGTCTGAAGGGTCAGGTCTTCGACGGGGCACAAGGCGCGAATGCCCTCAAGAAACGTCCCTGCTTCCTCCCAACTCAGGCTAGCCTTGCGGCGGCAGTTCACCAGCGTCTCGTTCAGGACCTGAACGCTGATCCGAGGCCCCTGCCCCAGTATGACCTCGGCGCGATCGGCCTTCGGGCCGTCGTCGAGCAGGTACAGTACGACATTCGTGTCCGCGAATTCAGCGCTCATGCGCGTCTTCGCGGCTCAGGCGTTCCGCAGCGGGCAGCTTGCCCCGGAAGCGGCGCAGACCCGTCAGCACCTCATCCGCACGCGCCAGGCGACGGACTCTGACCTGGCCGTTGTCCTTGACCAGGTCGATCTGATCGCCTTCCTTGAGGCCAAGTTCCCGAACAAGCTCAGCGGGCAAACGGACGGCAAGCGAGTTGCCCCATTTAGCGACCTGCATCGTAGCCTCCTGCGTGGATATACGAGCAAAGATGTATATCACACTAGCTGCATGGGCAAGCCTGTCCGCGAGCTTGGGCTACTCTTGTGTGTCACGCAGTAGCTGACACCAGATCTAGAAAGTGCTTGCACGAATCTGAGTCCTCCGGCAATAGTCACGGAAAAGGGCGACTAAACGCCGAAATCCGTGAACACGCCACGGACGCACGAGGGCAGATGAGCAGAGCCGATACACCAGAAGACCTGAACGCTGTGATCCGACAGCACTCCGAGTTGTTGGCGGCGCAATTGCATTCGCAGCGTGAGAGCCTGTTCCCGCCCGACGCTTCGAAGACTATGCGCAAATTCACCTCTGGGGAAGCTGCTGCACTGCTGGGCGTCAACGACTCATACCTCAGGAAACTTCACCTTGATGGCAAGGGGCCGTCGCCAGAGGTCTCATCGGGGAACCGGCGGCATTATTCGGCCGAAGATATCCATAACTTGCGGATCCTGTTGGAGAAAACGGCTCGCAAGCCGGGAGACTACCTGCCTGGTCGCCGCGCTGGGGATCATCTTCAGATCATCGGCGTGATGAACTTCAAGGGTGGCAGCGGCAAGACAACCTCCTCGGCGCATCTTGCGCAGCGGTTGGCCCTCAAGGGGTATCGTGTCTTGGCAATCGACCTTGATCCGCAGGCTTCGCTTACGGCCTTGCACGGGGTTCAGCCGGAATTCGACCTGCGTGATGGTGGCACACTCTACGATGCGATCCGCTACGAAGACCCGGTTCCGATCGCAGAGGTCATCCGCAAGACCTACATACCAAACTTGGATCTGATTCCCGGAAACCTCGAACTCATGGAGTTCGAGCACGAAACGCCCCGGGCTCTTTCTCGTGGCAACGCGGGCTTGTTCTTCTTCCGTGTGAAGGAGGCGCTGGCACAGGTCGATGATCGGTATGACGTCGTCGTCATCGACTGTCCTCCGCAACTCGGGTTCTTGACTATGT
>JBKBIT010000045.1:0-5733 GCA_046297455.1 Aliihoeflea sp. | reverse complement strand
TCAGCGACATCGGGCGGCTGATCGCCGAAGGCGAGCTTCCGGACATTCCGGTCTTTGTGGACAGCCCTCTTGCAAGCAAGGCAACACGGATATTTGCCAATCATCACCGCGAACTCGAAGAAGGAGCGGACCTGATGCGCGGCCTGAGGGCCGCCAACCTGCATTTCACGGAAACCCGCGAAGAAAGCATGGCGCTGGATGGTGTCCGGGGCTTTCACATCATCATCGCCGCCTCCGGCATGTGCGAGGCCGGGCGCATCCGCCACCGGCTGAAGAACTGGCTCTGGCGAAGCACCGCAACAGTCCTGTTTACCGGCTATCAGGCGGAAGGCACGCTGGGGCGTATTCTCCAGAGCGGGGCACAGGTGGTCCGCATCCAGGGCGAGGAATTCAGTGTACACGCCCGGATCCGGTCGCTTGACCTCTACTCCGGGCACGCAGACCGCACGGAACTGGTGGACTGGATCAAGGCGCGGCTGCCGCTGACCCATGACCTGTTTCTTGTCCATGGCGAGCCGGAGGCCCGCGAAAGCCTCGCAGCGGGCCTGAACGGGATCGTCAGCCCCGGCAGAATCCTGCGGCCCGAACTGGACGAAGCCTTCGACCTGACGGGCACGGGCGCACACCGGGCCGCAAGCCCCGGCCATCCGCGGCTGCCGGCCGGAAAGGTGGCAAGGCTGGACTGGCACAATGACGTCTCGCGCCTGATCCTTGATATCAACGATGCATTGGCCGCAAGCCCGAGCGAGAAGCAGAGAGCCGTCATGATCCGGCGGCTGCGCTCCGCACTCGAGGGCCCGGACAAAAAACCGCACACCGGAGCGTGAAGGCGCATCATGTCCGGGCGGCGGACGGAAGTACGGCCCCATCGTTCGCAAGGGAAAACGTGCCATCCGGCTCGGGCCTGGCTTCGACAGGCGCATCCTGCGTCATGGCCAGCGCATTCCCGGGGAGAGTGCGGAACAGGATCACAAAAGCGTCTCGCGGGTTCGAATCCCATCCCTTCCGCCAGACACCGCCGATTGCACGCGACAGCGCGATATTGCCACATAAAGCCATGTGGACTGGCGAACCATCGTTTCTACTCTACAGCACGATGGATCTTGGTTGGAGCCGCAAACTGATTTAGCGTGATAAAGGAAGTTTGCGGCCTCGTTACGGTCATTATGCCGCAATGGAGTGCCGGATAATACCAAGGCTCTGAGATGCTGACGCATCACGCCTTGAAAATGCTCAAGCGCGCACAGGCTTAACCGACGCTCGAAGAGTCAAGCTCATCGAGCGTCGGTATAAGTCGTTATTCAGGGTAGTAAGGCGGCTTTGTCACAGGCTGAGGAATGACTGACCGTCATCGACTGGACTGATGTTCAGCAATGAACTTTGTCAGCCAGATTCCACAAGGAGAGTGACCATCGAAATTCATCAATTGCATCGAGGTCGGCTTATCGACCACATCCAGCTCGTGGTGCAGGATCTCAAGGCGAGCCGGGATTTCTACACAGCCATTCTGGCTGTGCTGGAGATTCCTGTTGTCGACACCGCCGATGGATATTTCTGGGCTGACGAACTTGTCGTGTCTTCGGCTGAAAGTCCGGCGGCGCTGGGTGTGCTGACAGGACGACACCACCTTGCCTTCCAGGCGAGGGACCGCGCGACAGTGGATGCCTTCCACAACGCGGCGCTGACCCATGGCGGGCGCGACAACGGTGTGCCCGGCGAGAGAGCCTATCATCCCGGATATTATGCGGCTTTCGTGCTCGACCCTGATGGTAACAACATCGAGGCCGTTTTCCACGGCAAGGCGAAACGGAGTGCACCGTCGGTGGTGGTGGATTTTTAGGGGTCAGCCCGGCGGTCGAATGCGCATTTGCGATCCTGGCCCTCTATCAGGGAAAGAAGCAGCATGAATCAGTCGCCCCAGGTCGGAGATCGTCTCACGAACAAGTCCGCTCCACCGAGTGACGAGACCGTTCGCGATTGGACCGGGCTGGACGCTTTTGCGCATTGGAAGGCTCTTCAAGACTGGATCGAGAATACATACCCTGGGACCTTCATTCCTGAGTGGATTTATGGCGGAAAGAAGCATGGGTGGTCTCTGCGGTACAAGAAATCGCGGGCCTTCTGCACTTTCCTGCCGGAATACAGGCTGTTCTCTGTCGTGGTCGTTCTGGGGCGCCCTGAAAGAGATAAACTCGAGGCGCGGCGCAAAAGCCTGAGCTCGCAGCTAGCCGATCTTTATGATTCGACCCCGACATACCGCGATGGGAAATGGTTGAAGATCGGCGTATCGACCGCTGATGATCTGCGGGATCTGACGCAGTTGCTGACGATCAAGCGGCCACCCCGCTCACGCCATTGAAGGGCATATTCCTGCGCGGGTATCGTCATCTGGGTACGGCTGATGAGGGCGTCGACGTCAGCCATCGGTCTTTTGACCGAGGTCAACCGCTTGCGCGCCATCTTGCGTAGAATAGCGATGAAGGGAGCCGGCATGAGAAGGCGAGACATACTCATCGGCGCAGGCGGTGCACTCGTGCTGGCTGGTGGCGCCGCCGCCGGTTGGCGGTCGGCCGTGGGGTCGATGGGCGGCTTCGATTCCTATGCAAGCGGCCTTCGCGCCCCGATGCCCGCCGGCCCGAACATCGCCGACCTCATCCGATACGCGACGCTTGCCGCCAACGGCCATAACACCCAGCCTTGGCGGTTTCGCGTGGGGGAAAGCACGATCGACATCCTGCCCGACCTCTCCCGCGCCACACCGGTCGTCGATCCCGACAATCATCACCTCTTCGTCAGTCTCGGATGTGCAGCCGAGAATCTGCTGATCGCCGCCACCGCGACCGGACGAGCCGGGCAGTTGGAAACCAACGCTGGAGGCGAGCGCATCCGCTATTCCTTCTCCAGAGCTGAAGCTCATCCGCATCCGCTGCTTGCCGCCATCCCCAGGCGGCAATCCACCCGAGCGGAATATGACGGGCGCTCGGTGTCTGCAGCAGATATCGAGGCGCTTCGGCAGTCCGCCGAAACGCCGGGTGTGCGTCTCGTCTTGCTTACAGACCGTGCGCGGATCAATCAGGTCCGGGACCTGATCGTTGCCGGCAACGATGCGCAGATGGCTGACGCGGCCTTCATGGCCGAGTTGAAGCGTTGGCTGCGGTTCAATCCGCGCAGCGCCATGGCGTCGGGTGACGGGCTGTTCTCGGCCGCAAGCGGCAATCCCGTGCTCCCCGAATTTCTGGGTGGTCTCGCCTTTGACACGTTCTTCGCAGCCGGCGCCGAAAATGACAAATACGCACGTCAGATCGACTCCTCGGCGGGTATCGCGATCTTTCTGGCGAAGCACGAGGACAAAGCGCACTGGATAGCGGTCGGTCGCGCCTGCCAGCGTTTCGCGCTTGCCGCGACCGCTTCCGGCCTCAAACACGCCTTCGTCAACCAGCCTGTCGAGGTCGCACGGCTGCGGCCTGAATTGGCGGCGCTGATCGGGGAACGCGGAATGCGGCCCGATATCATCATGCGCTTCGGCTACGGCCCGACGCTGCCTTTCTCGCCGCGCCGCCCCGTGAACGCAGTTCTGGCCTAGCAACGGCAAGCGACGCTCCCCCAGACGAGCACAAGCAGGCGGTCTGCCACCCTTGTGGACAAGCTATCTAGAGGGCTATGGCGTAGATGTAGCTCTCTGTTTCGTCGGCTTCGGCCTGCCAAACACCGCCGGTTATCCTCCATGATACGATATTGCCGCCGATTACCGTATTCCACCGGGTGGGATGGTAAGCCGCCGGTTCTATGCTAGAGCCCGATGTCTTGTGAGAACCGCGGCGGCAGCTTTCGACCTCATCTCAGCCGTCCGGGTCCTCCGATGTCCTCACCGTAGCGGTGTTTCGTCCGTCTGGAGACAGACGCATTGCTCCATCCGATTGCGACTTCGGGAAATGGCAATCGGGGACAGGTCTTGAGAAAGCCTACACCGTTCCGGGCGTGTTCCGGTCTGGCCCTGGTTGCCCTGATCGATGTTCGTTCTTGGAAAGCGCCCGGGGGCCGCTGCCGGGGCCGACCAATCACTTCCTTGCCGGCCTTGGTCTGCCATATCAGCCGCGATCGGCGGACTGGGCGATCTCCTGCCGCAATTGGTCGACCTTCGCGCCAGCCCACTGCCGAGCGTCGCCGCCGAATACGAGCCGCGATGGCGGCTCGGCCTGCGATGCAAGCGCAACGATCCGCGCGGCGAGCTGCTTCGGATCGCCCGGCTGGTTGCCGTTGGCTCCGTCAACGAACGCACGATAACGCGCGACCGCCTCGGCATAGTCCGGAATGCCGAGGCTGCCAAAGCTCGCCGACTTGCCGTCCATGAAGCCGGTGCGCAGCATCCCCGGCTCGACGAGAAGCGAGCGGACGCCCAGCGGTGCCAGCTCCTGTGCAAAGCCCTCCATCCATCCCTCGACCGCGAACTTCGACGCCGAATAGACCGCCCCTCCGGCGTTGGAGACCAGCCCGCTGACCGACGAGATGGTAACGATGAGACCCGAGCGCCGCGCGCGCATGTGGGGGGCGACCGCGCGCGCGACGTTCATGGTCCCGAACAGGTTGACCTCGAACTGGCGCCGAACCTCCGCGCCGGTGAAGGTCTCGAAGAAGCCCAATTCGGCATAGCCGGCATTGTTGACCAGCACGTCGATCGCACCGAACCGCTCGATGGTCTCGGCGGCGACCGACTTCGCGGCTTCGGCGCCGGTGATATCGAGCGCGAGGGTGTGCAGGCGATCCTGTTCGCCTCCGCAAGCTTCGCGCACCGCATCGGCGGACCGCGCCGTTGCCACGACCGTTTCGCCCTCATCGAGCGCCGCGCGGGTAATCTCGCGCCCAAGTCCCCGGCTTGCACCCGTCACCAACCAAATCTTTCCCATAGCCTGCTCCCTGTTCTTTTCACTGCTTCTAACTAGGTAGTCATGCTAATGATTTGAGATAATGGGCTAATCAGTAATAGGCCCCAGTAGCAGGAATCATCAATGCGTCCGGATCAGCTCGGCGACCTCGCCGTCTTCGCGGCAATAGCCTCCGACCGCAGCTTCACGCGTGCCGCGAGGCGGCTCGGCGTCACGCAGTCGGCGTTGAGCCAGACCATGAAGCGGTTGGAGGGCCAGCTGGGGTTCCGCCTGCTCTCCCGCACGACGCGCAGCGTCGCCCCGACCGCTGCCGGCGAGCGCCTGCTCGCCACACTGTCGCCGGCACTGGCCGGGTTGAACGACGAGATCGAGGCGCTGTCCCAGACATGGGGGACAGCGGTCGGCACTGTCCGGATCACGGCGGGCAAACACGCCGCCGACACGGTGCTGTGGCCGATGCTCCCGTCCTTCATGCGCCGCCACCCCGGCATCGAGGTGGAGGTGTGTGTGGAGGATGGGATGACTGACGTCGTGGCGGGGCGCTACGATGCGGGCATACGGCTCGGCGAGCGATTGGAGAAGGACATGATCGCGCTGCCGGTCGGGCCTCCGCTTCGCATCGCGGTGGTGGCCGCTCCCCGCTATCTGAGCGATCAGCCGGTGCCGATGGAGCCCGCCGACCTCACGGCGCACCGCTGTATCGCCTACCGCAACGCGCAGGGCGACCTGTCTCCGTGGTCCTTCGAGCGTAACGGCCGCGCGGTGACGGTCACGCCAGGTCGCGGGCCGGTATTCAACGACGGCGGCCTGCTGGTGGCCGCCGCTATTGAAGGCTTCGGCATCCTCTACA
>JBKBIT010000044.1:0-5817 GCA_046297455.1 Aliihoeflea sp. | reverse complement strand
CTCGCCCACAAACCTCTTGGCGCGTGGAAACGACCCCGCACGCCGCTCCAGATCGGCAAAAACCCGGTAGCGGCCTTCCTCGTGAAGGGCCTTCAGCTTGTCGGAGAAGAAGGCGTCGAAATTCATGGCATAGCTCTCATTGGAATGATTATAAGCTGGAGCGCGTTATGCGCAAGTTAACGATAATCCCGCAACACCCCCCAGCCGCTTTCGACTGCGGCCAATGACCGCGATTCAGGGTCTCGGGGAGCCGAAACCGCTTCGGATCGCCATCAAACTGCAACCCGAAGGCCATTGCGGCATTGATCTGGCTCAAGTGTTGCTAAAACGAGCCCGTGGGAGGGATGCCCCCATTTCGCCGCCAGACCCATCATGACGGATGCTGCAACCCGCACGCCGGACCTGCCCGAGCCCAATGTTCTGGAGCGCAAGGCAAGCCGCTATCTGGCGCGCCGCTGCGACGGCGCGGACAGGAGCGGTCGCTCCGGCGACGTCGACAGAAGCGATCTCGCGCGATTGCGCCGCCGGGCGGTGCTTTGGGCGGTCGCCTCCGGCATCGTGTCGGGCGCGCTGATCGGTGGCGTCGAGGCATGGATCCGGCTGGGCTGGCGCGGAGGCATCGAAGACTGGCCGTTCTGGGAGCAACTGCCGTACTGGGCCGCCTTCTACGCCTTTGTCGGCGTGATTACGGTGGTCGAGATGGCGTTTCTCTACTGGAATGCGCTCGATGCCACGGCCCGGGTCAACGCGCTGCTGGGCGCGCCGCTGGACAGCGAGAAGCGCTCGGAGCTTCTGTCGGTGGGGCTGGCGCGGGCGGCGCTCGAATCACCCAACCCGCATCATGTCGTGCACGGTGTCGACCCTTATGCCTTGATGCCGCGCTGGCGGCTGATCGCCCAGAACCTTGCCTACAAGGTGAAGGTGGGCGCATCCAGCTTCGTCATCCGAATCCTGATGCGCAGACTGGTGGCGCGGGCGGCGTTGCGCGGTTTCATTCCGCTGCTCGCCATCCCGCTCTATGCTGCCTGGAATGCGTGGATCACCTGGCGCGTCGTCAACGAAGCGCGGTTGCGGGCGCTGGGCCCCGGCGCGATCGACACCATGATGGAGTTGATCCACGAGCATGACGGGGGATTGAGCCAGCCGGCGCGCGACCTGCTCCTGCATGGCGTGGCCGAGATGGTGATGCGCGGCTACGACGCCCATCCCAACTACATCCTGCTGATCAAGCGCCTGGTGGAAGAGGTCGATCCCGAGCGCGAGGAGATCGAAAGCGACTGGGAGAACGACAGCGACCATCTCGGCCGGTTGTCGGATGCCGAAAAGACCGTCGTGCTCGACATGCTGACGCTCGCCGCCGTCCTGGCCGGCCGGCCGCGCCGCGCCCAGCGCGACTTCCTCAAGGAGGTTCACGAGCAGGCAGGGCGCCGGCTCGACCCCAAGGCGCTGAAGAAGCTCGCCAAGGCGTTCACGGCGGGCAAGGGCGTCGGCATCGGGGAACTGGAGGCGGTGCGCGGTCCAGAATTGAAATGAGAAAGGCAAGGAAGCATGTGGTCCTGGCTGTCCAGCAATTCGGAGGCGATGAACGTCATTCTCAACGGCGCCATGCTGTTTGTCTGGGTCGCCTATTTCCAGTTGCTCTACGTCACCTTTCGAAAGCAGAACCAGTCCAACATCCTCATCAACCGGGGAGCCGGCGAAGATCTCGACAGCCGATGCATCGTCGCCAATATGAGCGCGGGCCCGATCTACATACAGGCGGTCAAGATGGAGCTGATCGTCGGCGATCGCTCGTTGAGCCGGGTGGTTTCGGACACGCAGAAGCTGCAGAAAGGCCAAAGCGCCCGCGCATCCGTCGAGACCACGGCGCAGGGTCCGGTCGCGCAGGGCGATCTGCTCGATATCGGCACATTCGCCCGGCTTGCTGAGATGGTGCTGGAGACCGCAGACCATGACGGGCACGCCACTGCCGTCGAGGATGTCGAGCAACTGGTGGTGACGGTTTTTGCGGTTTACGCGGTCCACAATGACCTCGTCGGCGCCACCCGACGCTTTCGCGTGGAGCGACGGGGCGGGGTTGCCTCGCTGGTTCCCGCAACCGTCATGGCGCAACAGCTTGGTGGCTGGCTGTACCGCAGACGGGTGAGGGCCGAGTATCCCCTGAGGCCGGCCTAGCTCCTGACACCGCCAGGGTGAGGTCTGCACTGTCGGAAGACAAGCCGCAGCCGGGTCAGCCGAACGAAAAACGGTGCAGGTTGCGCCGCATGCTGGCGGTCAGCCGCGCCGACATGTAGGTCCAGCCGATCAGCGGCACGCAGTTGACGGCGAGATTGTAGAGGACGCGCGGTCGGGCATCCGGGCGTATCGCAGTCAACCTGGCCGAACTCGCCGACACGAGCAGCAGGCGCTCGGCAGTGTCCGCCAGGGCTGGCCATTCTTCCTCTCGGGCCAGTTCAATGATCGCGTCGAGGATGCCAACGATCTCGGTGCTACCTTCGAGGTTCTGCTCGTCGGGAAGGTCGTGCGGATCGATTTCCAGCGTGTCGGCGAGAATGCGAACCAGAATGGCGCGATCGCCCGGCGGAATGAAGGGCGGCGGCTCGACAAGGGCCAGCCGTACCGGCTGGACGGAACCGACGCGCGGAATGAGCGGCAGGTTCGCGCGCAGCAGCGCCTCCATGACCTGCATCTGCGACGCAAGCCCGTCCGGCTCGAATTGCGGTTCGCCGAGGGCGGACAACCGGTCGAGATAGTGTGCCGCCTGGACGCGATTTTCAAACGCGCCCATCAGGTGGGCTGCGGCGACAAGCCCGGTGCGCGAATGAAAATCACGGCCGACATAGCGGATTGTCGGCTCCTCGCCGAAATCGGGCACGATGACGAGGTCGCGCACGACATGTGCATCCCACATGAAGGGGAGGATGCCTTCGAAGGTAAACTCCTCCTGCGCCCGCGCCGGCGCCGGGATAAGGGTGGCCGCTGCAGCGGCTGTCAGAAGGCGGCGGCGCGTAATGTCCGGCATCGGTCCCCTCCAAGACGCGAGCGTGAAACCGGGGCAAGCGTAGCTGTCCCTTCCGCCACGCGCAACGATCCAGGGTATTTGCCGGTTAATCCACAAGGAACGATGCCTTTGCGGAACTTGGCAGAATCCATGTCTCGGGCTCGCGACGGGGCCGCGCAGGGCCGCCAAACGCGCATCGTCCGATGCTCCCGCGGCGCCCAGGCAGGCGGTTGGAGGGCTGAATTGGGGAACCTGCCACAAGCCAGTTCGGCAAAGGGCCACTTTCGCGATTCTTCCCCGTTGCCAGAATCCGCCGGGCGGCGCTAGATGACGCAAGGTGTGGAGATACAACCATGAAGCGC
The DNA here is from genome assembly GCA_046297455.1 of Aliihoeflea sp. Classification (GTDB taxonomy): domain Bacteria; phylum Pseudomonadota; class Alphaproteobacteria; order Rhizobiales; family Rhizobiaceae; genus ZYF759. The sequence continues at coordinate 2,454 of JBKBIT010000044.1, read as the reverse complement.
CTTGTCACCCTTCTTGCAATTCTTTTCATCACGACCGTTGCGGCCCATTCCCAGTGGGGCCCCAACGATGCGTCACGGTTCGTCGGAACCTGGCAGGCCGATACCGGCAGCATGGCGGGCTCTTGCACGGTCGAGTTGCGTGCCGGCGCGGGCATGTTCGGCGGGCTCAGTGCCAGCAGCATGATGTGCCTTGGCCAGCTTGGCTTTCTCAACGGCTGGCGCGTTGGCAATGGCCGCATCGATCTGCTCGACCTTTCCGGCCGCTCCATGGCAACGCTGACGGCCGACGGCAACTCGCTGGTGGGGCGGCTTGCCGACGGCGGCGCGCTGCGGCTGACGCCCCGTTCCGGCCAGGTGATCATGCGTGCTCCCGCACCCGTGGTCGGCGGCGGCGGGTGCGTGGTGATTTTCGGGACGAATCAATGCGCGGAAGCTGCCGACATCGGCGCGCCGCCCAGCTATCCCTGGCAGGGCAAGGCAACCACGGTCGTGAACGCGCGTTCGGCGGTCGATCCCAACAGCCCGGTCACCTATCAGCTGCAGCCCGGCCAGTGCTTCGTTATGGATGCCTGCTTCAACACGTCGGCTGGACTGCGTTGCCGCATTCCAGCAGGCAATGGCCAGCGCGAGGCCTATGTTTCCAAGCTGTGGCCAACGACCAATGGCGGCAGTGGCATCCTGTTCACAAATCGCTGCTGAGGCTGTGGGGCGAACCAAACTGGCGCAACTGAATTATCGTTGCCGAGGGCCCTCGGAACGGGAATGATGGCGCCGATGATGCAGAAAGATGCTCCACAGCCGGGCCGGCCCGAGGGTACCGGCGACGCGCTGGCCAATGCGCGCCTTGCCGCGATCGTCGAATCGTCCTTCGACGCGATCATCAGCAAGGATCTGGACGGCCTCATCACCAGCTGGAATCCGGCCGCCGAACGCCTGTTCGGCTACAGCGCCAGCGAGGCGATCGGCCAGCCGATCCTCATCGTCATCCCTGAGACCCACCGTCCCGAGGAGGCAAGCATTATCGCGCGCATTCGCGCCGGGCAGCGGATCGACACGTTCGAGACGATCCGCCGGCGCAAGGACGGATCGCTTGTGCCGGTCTCGCTGACCGTATCGCCGATCAGGACCCCCGACGGGAAGATCATCGGCGCCTCGAAGATCGCGCGCGACATTTCCGAAAGCCGCGAAAGCGAGAGCCGCATCAGGCTGCTCCTGCGCGAGGTCAACCACCGGGTGAAGAACCAGTATGCCGTCATCCTGTCGATGGTGCGCGAGAGCCTGAAGCACACATCATCCCCGGCCGAGTTCGAGGCAAAGCTGCGCCAACGGATCATGGCGCTGGCGAGTTCGCAGGATCTGCTGGTCACGGTCGACTGGAAGGGCGTTCCGCTGGAAGCCCTAGTGCTCCAGCAGATCGAGCCTTTCGGCGGTCTGGACCGGATCACTGTTTCGGGGCCAGCGGTCAGGATCCGGCCGGAAGCCGTGCAGAGCCTGGGCATGGCGCTGCACGAACTGGCAACCAATTCTGCCAGATATGGCGTGTTGGCTCATGGCGGCACGATCGCCATCGCCTGGCAGGTCGACGAGGCCGATCACGACGCCGCGTTTCGCCTGTCCTGGATCGAGGATGCAGGGGAGCCGCCATTGATCGAGGACGACAGCGTCCGAAGGGGCTTTGGCAGCGTCGTCCTCAGGCGGGTGGCTCCGCAGTCGCTGGGCGGCGTGGCACGCTACGAGTACGCCGACGGCAGGCTGGAATGGGCCCTGTCGGCTCCGTTGAAGACGGTTGTCGCAGACGAAAAGTGAAGGTGAAGACCGGGCCGGGCGAGGCAGGGGTGGGAACCAGTCCCAAGGTCAGGCGGGAAACCGGAAAAACCGATCCTGTGCCCCATGTCGCCATGTCCGGTTGACACGGCCCGATCTTGCAAGAAGTCAAACAGACGGGCGTGCGATTTGTTCCCGCCCCATCAGGCTTCGGCGCAGGAAGAACAATGGCCCCTGATCTCGATCGTCGTGCGGGCGATCTTGAAGCCGTTCTGGGCGCTCCACGCCGCCAGGCGTTCCTGGACCGTGTCGTCGGAGAACTCGTCGACGCGGCCGCACGTCTCGCAGATGGCGAAGGCGGCCCGACCATGATCGTGATGATGGTGGGGATGGGCGCAGGCGACGAAGGAATTGATGCTTTCCAGCCGGTGGACGGCACCTGCCTCGAGCAGCTTTTCCAGAGCGCGGTAGACCTGCAGCGGCGCCCGCAGGCCTTCGTCGCGCAGGCGATCGAGGATCGTGTAGGCCGACAGCGGCTGGCCAGCTTTTTCCAGCGTATCGAGGACCAGGGCCTGGTTGCGGGTGAGTTTGCGGGGCGTGCTCATCGGCGGTAAGTCTCGGCCGTTTTGCGCCGCGAGACAAGTCCTGCCGGGACGAGGCTGAGGATGAACAGCGCCAGCGCGGCGACCA
>JBKBIT010000043.1:0-7169 GCA_046297455.1 Aliihoeflea sp. | reverse complement strand
GCGCGCTGAAGATCGGCCTCGGGCGTACCACGGCGCATCATCGCGCGGCCCTCCCCTGGTCTTCGCGCTGGGCGCGCGCTACCCCCCGCCGCGCATCGACGACGACCAGCAGGCGCTGGGCATCAGCACGCTCGCCCGGGGTCTCGCCATGCTGGGCCAGCACATTGCAGGCGAGCCGGATCAGGAGATCGCTGTGATGCGCGACATCGGCGATCACGGCGCGGGCCTCGGCCACGCGGTCGGCGGGCCAGGCGGAACTGCGGGGCTGGATGGTCATGGCCGCCCTCGCGTCTTGCGCACCGGATGGGCCTGTTCCTGCGCGCGGATCCACTCCTGAATGGCGGCGCGGCGGTAGAAGGTCTTTCGACCTATGCGTGTGCAGGGCGGTCCCTGACGGCGGGCTTCCCACCGGGACAGCGTGTCGGACGTCAGGCCCAGCGCCCGGGCCAACTGCTCTCGGCTGATCCAGTCGGCCAGCAGGTCCGGGATGTCCTCGTCGGGATCGGTGTGAATGTCTTTCATGGGTTGCTTCCGTTGGCCTTGCGCCCCCCTGGCGGGGGCCTGGCCAGCGAAGCAGAGCGCGAGGACCGGAAGACAGGCGGAAGGTGGAATTGACGGCCGCCGCCCTATTCCACCCCTTGTTTCATTGAGGTTTTGTGCCGTGATGGAAGATTGGATCACCGCAGGAACGCGTCTCCGCGACCATGGTCGGCGCCGGTTCCGAGCGGTGATTCATGCGCCTGCGTCACCGCTCTCTCCGGGGAGGGCCGATTGGCCGGTGTTCAGGCGGTTTCGCCGGAACCGAGGGGAGCGGAATTGCCGGAACGGGGCGTTCCGGTCGGGTTCCGCAGGCGCTCGACGATATCAACATGTTCTTTCTTTGTTCCGGGCGGCATCACAGGTTTGTGGTTGCGCGCTCGCCTTCTGGATGCGTAGATACGTGGTTGAGCAGTCCATAAGAATCGAAAAGACGAACGCAGTCGGGTGCGCACGCCGGTCACGGTGTGCCTCCGGAATACAGGCGGTTTTCCTCGACGACATGCTCTGAACCCTGAGTCAGCCCACGTGCTCGGCACGGCGGGTCATTTGTAACCTGCATGCCGACGGCCCTGGCCGAAGGATGCTGCATGTCTGAAAGGAGTTTCCCAATGCCTCTGCCGCCTGTCGCATTCTTCTCGATCTACGAAATCGCCGTGCGCTGGGGGTTGCCCTCCGGCCGATGTGGCGGGCTGGGCGGCGGCGGGGCATCTGCATGTGGTGGCGGGTATTCCTCCCGTCCTCTGCGGTGACGAGACGGTGGCCGGGATGGTTCAGGTGCCGATGGCGGAACTGATGGGGATGTTCCGGCGAATGGGCCCGAGCGACGAGCAGGCCAGGCTCAGGCGGGTCATGCCGCTCGGCAGCAAGACCTGGCTCAAGATCACCGATCCGGCCGAGGGACTGCTGGTCCGGTCCTCCGATCTGCTGCTGGATTCCGGAACGCTGCAGGCCTTCGAGGAGGAGCGCGATCTGCTGCGGCGCCCGGCCTCAACCATCGGCGCCAGCCCGCGCTACGATTGGGACGCGATGTATGCGTGGCTGACGTGGTTTCTGTTCGAAAAGGGCGTGCCCGACACCCAGACAGCGCTGGTCTCGCTGGTGCAGGACTGGTTCGTCCAGAACTCGAAGTCGGGCGAGGTGCCGGATGAAAGCACCATCCGCAAGCGGCTCTCCTCGCTCTGGCGCAGGCTGCGCGGCGAGGATGCCGCGTAGGGTTCAGGCCGATTTCGGCAGGTCGGCCTCGTCCTGCGCCGCGTCATGCACAAGGCGCGGCCGTGGCCGCAGAAGGTTGGCCACCGTGTCGACGCCCGCGCGCAGGGGGGAATCCATCAGATGCGCGTAGCGCTGCGTGGTCTGCATCTGGCTGTGGCCCAAGAGCTTGCCGATCATTTCCAGCGATGCGCCGCCGCTGACCAAGAGCGAGGCAAAGGTGTGGCGCAGGTCGTGGATGCGGACGTCGGCCAGCCCGGCGTCCTTCTGCACCTTGCCCCAGAATCGGCGGATTTCGCGCACGGGCTGGCCGACCGTGTCGCCGGGGAATATCCACGGGTTGCCGCTGGGCACCGCCTGCTGCCGCAGCCGCACGATGGCCGCGACGTCCTGCGAAATCGGGACGCGGTGGATCTTGCGCTGCTTGGTGGTCGAGGCGGGTTTCGACCAGATCGCATAGTCAAGGTTGAACTGTTCGAACCGGGCCGTCCGCACTTCGCCCACACGGGCGCCGGTCAGCATGCACATGCGGATGATCGCCGCGGCGCGCTGATCCTCGGCGGCATCCAGCACGTCCGCCAGCCGTGTCAGCTCTTCGGGCGACAGGAACCGTTCGCGGGCATGTTCGATGCGCCGGTGGAACCCCTGCGCGGGATTGTCCATCCGCCACTCCCATTCCATGGCCAGCGTGAACATTTTGCGAAGAACTTCACCCATGCGGTTGGCGCGGATCGGGGTGGGTTTGTGGCCCTGCAACTTGCGGGCGCGATTGTTGGGCTTCGCTTTGCAGGGGCGGGGACGCCCTTCGGCCACGAAATCTAGGAACTTCGCGACGTCGGACTTGGTGATTTCCGTCACCAGCCTGTTGCCCCAGGCCGGTTCGACCATCCTCTTAAGCATCGAGACCTGGTCGCCCGCATTGGTCTTGGCCAGTTTCGGCAGGTGTTCGGCGATGTAACGGTCGATCATGTCTGTGACACGCGGAGCCCCGCGCCACTCGTCGCGCATCGCCAGAGGATCCTGTCCCTCATCAATGGCGCGGCGCAGTTCCTTGGCCCGTTCGCGCGCGGCCGTGACGCTCCATTCCGGCCAGCGCCCGATGGTCATCCGCCGCTGGCGCCCGGCGTGCCGGTAGTCGATAGCGAACGTGCGTGCGCCGGAGGCCTGCACCCGGGCGGCGAAACCGATCACATCCGTGTCGAAGATTTGATAGCTAACGCCGGGCTTGGGTTCCGCCTCGCGCAGGGTTTTCTCATTCAGTTTCAGTCTCTTGACCATCCATCCCGCCTCCTTGCCCGACGACACAGGCGTAGACCCGCGCCACTATCAAGTCGGACCACGAGGCCGGGACCGGAATACAGGCGGAAGGTGGAACTGGGTCGGGAGTGGAAATTCCGGGCAGGAAAAGCGAGAGATTGGATGAACTGGCGCACCGCAGAAGGCGGGAAACAGACGGATGCACGCCTCCATCTGCGCCCTTGGTTTGATCGGGGTCCGCACATGGGTTAACCCTGACAGAATGCCACCAATCACGAACGGCCATGCCCAGCGCCAAGCCCCCGAGAAACCTGACGCCCGTGCTGTGCCAGCGCCTTCAAGCCGAGATGCTGAGGGCCTGTGAGGCCGTCGCCGCTCGTCATGGCCTGGTGGTCGAGCCGCGCGACATCACCAGCGTCGACCTGCGCTGGGGGTTCGATGTCACCTTTCGCGTCTCGATCCCCCTGCCGGATGGCACAGCCCTCGACCCCGAGCGGTTGCGGTTCGAGGCACTTGCCGAAGCCTTCGGCCTGTCCCCTGCCGATTACGGTCGCCAGTTCAGCACCGGGCGCGAGCATTTCCGCATCACCGGAATCGACCCTCGCCGCCCGAAATACCCAGTGTCAGCCGAGCGAATCCCGGACGGCCAGGGGTTCAAGTTCACCGCCGAACAAGTGGCACTGTTGCTGCAGAAGGGGATAAGGGATGTGACGCCGAAGGGGTAGGGGCAGGGCATTCGGCCACGGCGGACTGGCAGCGCCAGAGGCACGAGCTGTTCAGGAAGTGGGTCTATAATCACGCGGGATGTGACAATTAGGGTTAACGAGCATATCGCAGAATCAGAAGGGGTGCCTGCCAGATGGAATTCGATCCAGCACTATCATTCTCCGATAATCTTTCCCGTTTTCGGGCGGAAGCGGAGCGCATCGATGCCGATTGCGCCCGCATTCTTTTCGACAATCTGGCCCTGCTGGCGCGCGACGGTGATGCGATGCGCACCCGTCAGGCCGTTCAGGAGTTCAACCGGGCGGTCCTCGCCGCGCTCGACGGCCTGCCGGAAGGGCCTGTGGCATGAGCCGGTATTTTCTCGCCTCCGCCGCCATTGAGGGATTTCGCGGCATCAATAATGACGGCGATCCCCTTATGCTGAAGTTCAAACACGATGCCGTCAATTCCGTCCATGCGCCCAATGGGGTCGGTAAAAGCTCGATCTTTGAAGCGCTGCACTTCGCCCTGCACGGCACGGTGCCACGCCTGGAGGGGATGCAGGACGCCGAACAGGGTGCAAGCTACATCGTCAACAAGTTTCATCCGGCGCAACAGGCGACGGTCGCCCTTGTTTTCAAGAGCGATGACGGCACGCCCGATGTGTCGATCACTGTCACCCGGACGGCGGCGGGCGGACGGGTCGTCACGTCTCCCTCCGGCCACGCTGATCCGGACAGCTTCCTCGCCGATCTTTGCGAAGATTTCGTGCTGGTCGATTACCCGCGCTTTGCCTCTCTCGTGGACTGCTCGGCCTTGGAGCGCGGGCGCTCCTTCGCCTCGCTGGTCGGCATGAGCCGGTATTCCCAGCTCCGGCAGGCGCTCGACGGGGCCAAGAACACTCGCAACATCAATAGCGATCTTGGACTGTCCACGCTCGACACAGAAGTGACCGCCGAGAACCGCGCCTTGGGGGCCGTTGAACAGCGCATCCTCGCCGCGTATCAGGAAGTGACCGGCGCGGTCGGCGGCCAGATGGCGGATACAGCCGCGCTGAAAGCGCAGGTGACGGCCGGACTGGCGGGCATCGCGCTTTTCACGCCGTTGCTCGCCGACGTCTCGGTGATGGACCTCGATTTTGACGCCGCTGAAAGGATTGTCGATCAGGAAGAAGGCGGCGCGGCGCGGAAAACTCTCGACGGCCTCAACGCCGCCGTCACGACGCTCGGCGGGTTGCAGGTTTCGGCGGCGGAACTTGCCGAGATCGACGCGCTGGTGACGGCGGCGAAGGCGCGCGACGATGCCATGCGTAAAGTTGGTGCCGCCAGCCTTCATGCTTTGCTGAAAGATGCGCTCGCGGTCGTGAACAGTGCGGACTGGCATGATCCGAAGGTCTGCCCTGTCTGCGAAAAGGCTGGCGACGGACCGCTTCAGGTTCAACTGGACGCGAAGATCGCGCTCTACGACGAGGCCGACCAGCTCGATGCCGAGCTGAAACGGCAGGTGCAGAGCGCGGGAAGCATCGGCAAGCTCCGGCAGCTTGAAGAGCAGGCGCGTCTTGGCGTTGCGGACGCTGATCGCATCGCGCCGGTCCTGACGCTGGCCGCGCGCCAGTCGTCGGTTTCCACGGCGGACCTGGAACGCGCAAAAGATGCGCTTGGCGCGCTCGAAGCGAAGCGGGTTGACGTGCTCGCGGCAGTCAATACCGAGATCGTGACGCTGCAAGCCAGCTTGCCGCCGTCGCTGGTCGCCGTCACCCGCACCCTTGGGCAGGCCAAGCAATTCCGCGACGCCATGAACGAATACGAGCGGACCCTTCCGGCGCTTGCGGCGAAACGGGCCAAGCTCGCGAAGCTCAATCGCTGGAAGACGTTCATCACGAACGTAGCCGGGCAGTTCGCAAGTGCGGAAAGCGCCCTCGCCAATGCGCGCATCACGGATATTCAGGCAAGTTGTCAGGAGCTTTTTGGGCATCTGGTGCGCGGCGGTCCGGACGTGCGGCCGACGCTGAACCGGGCGCAAAATACCGAACAGGTGGATTTGAAGCTCGCCGACTTCTTCGGCCTTCCCAACCAGAGCGCGCGGGCGCTTCTGTCGGAGAGTTACCGCAACGCTGTCGCCGCTTCCATTTTCATGGCGGCGGCCACCCGACACCAGGGCGTGCCGCGCTTTATGGTGCTGGATGATGTGACCTCGAGTTTCGACGCCGGACATCAGTTCAGCCTGATGGACACGATCCGGACGAAACTCCGCTTCGGCGCGGCGAACGGTCTTCCCGGCGGGCTTCAGTTCATCATCCTCAGCCATGATACGAGCCTTGAGAAGTATTTCGACCGGCTCAACGGCACGACAGAGTGGAATCACCAAAAGCTGCAGGGTATGCCGCCCCGTGGGCGGCTGATGATCGCGGCGCAGCAAGCGGATCGCCTGAAGGCACAGGCGGAGCAATACCTGAACGCGGGGCAGATAGATATCGGCGAGCCGTTTGTCCGCCAGTATCTTGAATACAAGCTCGGCCAGATCATCACCCGTTTGGAGATTCCGGTGCCGCCCGATTACGCGACACGGGGCGATAAGCGCACCCTTTCCACCTATGTGGACGCGATCACGGCGGCCGTCGCACTCTATAAGGCGGCGCAGCGCTGCGTTCTGTCTGCCCAGCAGATCACTGATCTCCAGAGCCACCACCTGCCGTCCATAATGGCGAATTATGTCAGCCACTATGAGACGGGCGCGGGCAATCCCTTTAACGCCTATGCCTTGCTCGGAGTGCTGCAAAGTGTGGACGCGCTGGCCGATTGCTTCTGCTGGACCGATCCTGCCGATAATCAGCGGAAATACTATCGACGACTTGATCGGCAGTGACCGATCAAGTCGTCGATATTCAAGTTCTTGCGACTGGTCACGTTCGTTCAGGAAAGTCTCGTATTGCGGCGTTGAATTGGCCGGCTACTGTCCTCTTCCCGCCCTTCGCGTCGTGATCGTTGTATTGGGCCGTAGAGATGGTCTATCGCGTTTGATGAGCATCGGTTGTCAACGTCTGGTCAACCCGCGAATGCGTTCGTGAGAGCGCGTCAAGCCGTGAAAATCCGGCGAGTAGCGTCGAGAGTTGGTGAAAGAACGCGCCATTCCAAAGGCTTGTCCGCTAAGTTGCTGAAATCAAAAGAGTCATAAAAATCAACAGGTTCGGCTCATAACCTGAAGGTCACAGGTTCAAATCCTGTCCCCGCAACCAGACTTTCTGACAATATATCAAGGACTTAGGCCAATGCATGGCGCCCCACGGGGCGCTTTTTGCGTTTGCAACACAGAACAACACGTTTCTTTGTGATTCCAGAGGCTTGCAGCCGTTCCGATTTCCTCCGTGCAACACCCATGCGACATGGAAATGGACGGATGTTCGCGGGACGTTCCTTGTCCGATTGAACTTGACCTCTGGGCAAACGAGAGCCGTCATG
>JBKBIT010000042.1:0-9995 GCA_046297455.1 Aliihoeflea sp. | reverse complement strand
GTCTTCATCCTGCTCTTTGGCGTTGATGTGAAACTGGCAGGTTCGATGTCGATGCTGGTGGGCATGCCCACCATCGCCGTGGGCCTGTTGAGACATTTCGGGGCGGGGTCGATCCTGCGCGAGAGCCCGGTCTGGCGGCAGACCATCCTGCCTCTCGGCGCAGGATCTGTCGTCGGCGCCATTCTCGGCGCGCTGGCGCTTGGTCTCGTGCCCTCCCAGGTGCTCAAGATCGGGCTCGGGATCATCCTGATCTGGTCGGCCTGGGGCGTGTTCCGCCACCTGCCACAAGGAAGCCGCACCCCCCTACCGCCAAAGGGCATCCACAAACAATGAAAGGAGAACCACTGAAGAGCGTTTTTAAAGGGCAGCAATCAGCTTCAAACCGGAAGACTTCGAGGGCAAAGGCGGTTCGGCGCATTATGAGAGTTAGCGCTTGATCTGCGTGGACTTCCGGGCGCCAGCCAATGATCGTTCAGCGCCGCCGAATGGTACACTGGGCGCGCGTTCATCCTCCGCTGTCCACATCTCTGATCGTGCAGAATCGGGGCGACTGCAATTGAGAACGGCAACTGACGGATGCGGAGATTGCTTCAAGCATGGCCAGCAGTCTCCAAGTTCGACTATGAAAGTCCAGTGCAGCCTTGGAAATGAAAGGGTCCCGTGATGCTTGGCGCAATTGCAGGCGACATCATCGGATCACGGTTCGAGGGGCACCCCGCACCGCCAACGGGTTTTGAGCTGTTTCACCGCGACTGTCGGTTCACAGACGACACCGTCTGCACCGTTGCAGTGGCGGACGCCATCCTGCGCGAGGCGGATTTCGCGGTCACGCTGCGCGCTTTCGTGCGGCGTCATCCAAAGGCGGGATATGGTGGGATGTTCCTTCGCTGGGCGTTCACTGACGCGGCGCCCGCCTATGGCAGCTGGGGCAACGGAGCGCCCATGCGCGTTGCCGCCGTTGGCTGGCTTGCGCGAGACGCGGAGGAGGCCGAAGCGCTGGCGGCTGCACAATCCAAGGTGAGCCATGACCACGCCGATGCGGTGAAGGCGGCTCAGGCGGTGGCCGGTAGCATCTTGATGCTGCGTCAGGGCCATACTGTTCCCGCCGTGCGTGCGTGGATCCAAGAGACTTGCGGCTACGATTTGCGCCCCGAAGTCGCACTGACCAGCGGCGGCTTCGACGTCTCCGCAGCAGGTACGGTACCACCCGCACTCGCCGCGGCGTTCGAAGCTACTGACTGGGAGGGTGCCGTGCGCAAAGCGGTGTGCCTTGGCGGCGACACCGACACGCTAGCCTGCATCGCTGGCGGTGTTGCCGAGGCTATCCACGGTGTGCCACGCAAGATCGCCCATCGCGCCCGGGATCTACTGACCGACGACCTGCGCGAGGTGCTCGACCGGTTCGTGTTGGGTGTTGCACCCAAGGATCGCGAATGAGAAACCGGAATAGGCGCGGCGCGCGCTGGCGTCCGTCTGTTTCGCCTGCTGCGGTTGAGGCGTGTCGCGCTCATTCGCGACCACTGTCAACAACGTGCCTTTCCGGCGCGATAGCATCAACATTGTTATGATTGGATATAACCGTGCCCCGCAAAAGCCTTACCCAGTTTCTCGTCGAACAGCAGCGTCAGCAGTCCGCGCTCCCGCCGCAGTTGCGGCTGCTGCTGGAGGTGGTGGCGCGGGCATGCAAGCGTATCGGCTACACAGTGAACCAGGCGGGCACGGACGGGCTTCTGGGCGATGCGGGCGCGATCAATGTCCAGGGCGAGGCGCAGAAGCGGTTGGACGTGATGGCGAACGAGATACTGCTTGAGGCCAACGAGTGGGGCGGACACCTCGCCGCGATGGCCTCCGAAGAGATGGACACGATCCACCCAGTTCCCCACCGATACCCGATGGGCGAATACCTGATGATGTTCGATCCGATCGACGGATCGAGCAACGTTGACGTCGCCCTATCAGTGGGCACGATCTTTTCCGTCGTCGAGGCGCCAGAGGACATTGCGGGTCGTGAGCCGACCGAGGCCGATTTTCTGCTCCCCGGGCGTCGGCAGGTCGCGGCAGGATACGCCCTCTACGGACCGCAGACCCTGTTGGTGCTGTCGGTCGGAAATGGCGTTCACGAATTTTCCCTGGATCGAGCGATGGGCGCGTGGGAGATGACCGCTGAGAATCTGCGCATACCATCAGGATCGCGCGAATTTGCAATCAACATGTCCAACAGGCGGCATTGGTCGGAGCCTGTGCGGCGGTATATCGACGATTGCATGGCGGGCAAGGACGGGCCGCTCGGGCACGACTACGGGATGCGCTGGACCGGCTCGATGGTGGCCGACATCCATCGCATCCTGAAGCGTGGCGGGGTGTTCATGTATCCGTGGGACAGCCGTAATCCCGATGCTGCCGGCAAGCTGCGCCTGATGTACGAGGCGAACCCGATGGGCTTCCTGATTGAGCAGGCCGGTGGCCTTGCCATGGAAGAGGACCATCCGATCCTCGAAATCGAGCCGCATGCACTTCATCAGCGCGTCGGCGTCACGATGGGCGATCGTAATGAAGTAGAGCGAATACTCGGCTATTTTACCGCGTAACGGAGGGGAGACTTAGCAAGCACCAGCCAAGATCGGTTCATGATGCCCAGCGGTAGCTGGACGTACCGCTCGCGGCGAGGAGCTGAACCGAACGAATCCGAGACTTGTGAGATATTGATTTGACCATTCTGGAAGCCTTCATCCTCGGCATCGTCCAGGGCGTGTTCATGTTCGTTCCGGTGAGTTCGACCGCTCATCTGGTGATCGCCCAGCATCTGATGATCAATGCTGGCGCAAGCCTGCCGCCTCCAGAGAGCCCGGAGATGATCCTGTTCGACCTGATCGTGCATGTCGGCACGCTGGTTTCGATCGCCATCGTTTTCTGGAGCAGCCTGCGCTATCTGGTTCTGGCCACCTCCGCCGAGATGGCGGCCTTTGCCCGCGCGCCCGGCGGATGGGGGATCGTGGGACCCGTCCTGCGACTGATGATCTTCGGCGCCGTCACCGTCTTCGTCACCGGTGTCCTCGGGCTTGTCTTCAAGGACTGGATCGAACTCGTCTTCGCCTCGCCGAAGATCGTGGCTTTCACCCTGGCGACTACAGGCTTGCTGCTGTGGCTGACCGACCGCCTCGGGCCGCGCCCCATCGGGTTGAAGGGGATCGGCTTCAGGATCGCCATCATCATCGGCATCGCACAGGCTGCGGCCCTCGTGCCGGGCATCAGCCGCAGCGGAATCACCATCATCGCCGGCCTTTTCGCCGGGCTGAAGCGTCGCTGGGCGGCCGAGTATTCCTTCCTCGTGGCAATCCCCACCATCCTGGCCGCCACAATCGTTCAGAGCGCGCGTGAAGTGGAGCCGGGCGCGCTCGAGGCGCTGGGCTATGTCCCGCTGCTCGTCGGCTTCCTGGTATCAGCCATCGTCGGCACAATCGCGCTGAAGCTCGTCCTCGTGCTTCTGTACCGCGCCCAGCTTAAAGTTTTCGCGATTTACCTCTTCCTGTTGGCGGGGCTGGTGGCGCTGGGGTTCCTCGATGGGCTTCTGTGAGCCGGGGTCGTCACAGCAAGGCTGCCATCGGGTTGACGGGGCCTGCCTGTTCATGGCTAAAGGGCCGCGTCTGTCTCCTCTGGCGGAGCAGGCAATCATCAACAGGAGCAACGCCCCTTGGACGAAGGATCTAGTCGCTTGGCCGCGTGGAACATGCGCGTGGCCGCCCAAATAGACGCTAAAAAAGCGGGCCTCCGGCGCGTCTCCGTCCGTTCTTCCTGAACCGGCGGCTCCGTCGTCGCGGGTCCGCGCGATGGAGAACAGGATGAACACCAAAACAACTGCATTTGACCTCGACACACTGATTCGCAGCGGCCAGTTCGACGCGGTTCGCGACCGCTTCGCGCACGAGCATCCCGCCGACATTGCCGCCATGATCAGCGAATTCGACGCCCGCGAGGGCTGGGGCGCGCTCGAACTCCTGCCGCTGGCCAGTCAGGCTGAAACCTTCGGCTATCTCGACCACGACTTTCAGGTGGCCCTGGCGACCGTCGCGCCGCGCGCCAAGCTCGCGGCGATCGTCGTAGAGATGAATGCGGACGAGCGGGCCGACCTCTACAACGAACTTTCCAGTGACCAGCGCGATGCGTTGATGCCGGCCCTCGTCCAGGCCGAGCGCGAGGACATCCGAAAGCTCGCGTCCTACGAGGAAGGTACGGCGGGCGCCATCATGACGTCCGACTACGCAACTTTGCCCGCCCACATAACCGCCACCGAAGCCCTCACAAGCCTGCGGAACGAGGCCCCCGCCAAGGAGACCATCTACCGCACCTATGTGGTTGATGACGATCGCAAGCTTATTGGGTCGGTGCGCCTGCAGGACCTGATCACCGCGCCGGTACGCGCCACGGTCTCCGACATCATGCAGACCAACACGCTCGCGGTGAACGTAAATGATGATCAAGAGGAAGTGGCGCGCAAGATTGCCCGCTATGACATGCTTGCTCTGCCGGTCGTCGACTCCGACGGACGCATTGTCGGCATCGTGACCCATGACGACGCCTTCGATGTGATCGAGGAGGAGACAACGGACGACTTCCACCGGGTCGGCACCGTCACCAACCTGGCGACCAGTCTGCGCGAAGCAACGGTCTTCATGCTCTATCGCGCGCGGATCGTCTGGCTGGTGCTGCTAGTCTTCGGCAACATCTTTTCGGGCGCGGGCATTGCCTATTTCGAGGACACGATCGCGGCCTATGTCGCACTCGTCTTCTTCCTGCCGCTCCTGATCGATTCGGGCGGCAATGCCGGCTCACAGTCGGCGACCCTGATGGTGCGGGCACTCGCCACCGGCGACGTGAAGCTCACCGACTGGGGCTCGATGATCGGGCGAGAGGTCATGGTCGCGCTCGGCCTCGGCCTGACGATGGCATTGGCCGTATCGTTCATCGGCGTCTATCGCGGCGGGCCGGAGATCGCCATGGTCGTGGCTTCTTCCATGGTGCTGATCGTCATTGTTGGTTCGATCATCGGCATGTCGCTGCCTTTCGTGTTGAGCCGCTTCAAGGTGGACCCCGCGACGGCATCAGCACCGCTTGTGACCTCTATTGCGGATGCCAGCGGCGTGATGATCTACTTCTTCATTGCTACCACGTTCCTACCCATGTCCGGTTAGGAAGACGCTGGCCGCCCCCCACCGGCATGGGCGAGCGCCGCTGCGGATGGAAAACCTGGGTTCACCAAACGTTTGGTGAACCCGGACAAACGGTCATTTTATGCCGCCATCTCGCAGGGAGTGCGCTGATAATTTATTGAAAAACAATGTTTTAGCATGGAGAAGGTTGGATATCAGGCCCGTCCCCTCCGCCACTTGCCCTCGCGAAAGCGTTCTCCCCATCCGGCGGCGGCCGGATTTTTCCGTTGTTTTCGAGGGTTATGCGGGAGGGGCTGTTAACTGGCCCTGCTGCCAGGCGGCCCCGAAGTGGTCTCTCCGGGCCGATATTCTCCGGACCTGTTGACTGCGCAGTTCTGGTGAAAAGCTTTCAAGCGTCTGTTCTATAGGTCATTTTTGCCTGTGTCCGCGCGGACTCCGATCCCAGTTCCATTCGAGCAAAATGCCACTGGCGTCGAACTCCCTGATTTAGTGATCGCTTTTCCGCGGGTCGTTGACCTCATCGCTGCGTTGTGACCATTCTGACCACAAATCAGGGAGGGGCCCATGAAGGCCGTGTCTGCCCGTGAGGCCAAGCATCACTTCGGCCAGTTGATCGACGAGGCGCGGGCCGAGCCGGTGGTCGTCGAGAAGCATGGGCGTCCGGTGGTCGTCGTCCTTGCGGTCGAGGAGTACCAGCGGCTGACCGGCCGGACCGTGGAACCCTCAGGCAAGAAACGAGAGGACGAGCGGTAGCGCATGCCGATACTGAACTGGCTGACAAGGGACGAGGACATCCGCACGGCGCAGGGCGTGCCGTATCGCTTGTTGGAGGAAGTCCCGGATTTGTCGGCTGGCGACGGTGGCGCGGGCAACATGCTGATCCAGGGCGACAACCTGGAGGCGCTGAAGGCGCTGCTGCCCTTCTATGCCGGTCGGGTGAAATGCATCTACATCGATCCGCCCTACAACACGCGCTCCGCCTTCGAGCACTATGACGACAATCTGGAGCATACGCAGTGGCTGGCCATGATGTGGCCACGGCTGGAACTGCTTCGCGATCTCTTGGCCGAAGATGGCTCGATCTGGGTGTCCATCGATGACAACGAGGGGCACTACCTTAAAGTCATCATGGACGAGGTGTTCGGGCGCTCAAACTTCATCGATACCGTCATCTGGCGAAAGAACTATTCCCCCAAGTCTAGCGCTCGCCATTTTTCGTCCGACCACGACTACATTCTTGTCTACGCAAGAAATTCAGAAGCCTTCAAACCGAACTTGATGCCGCGGACGGAGAAGCAGGATAAGGCCTACAAGAACCCAGATAACGACCCGCGTGGCCCTTGGAAAACAAGCGATCTCTCAGCGCGGAACTTCTACAGCCTTGGCAAGTATGCGATCACATCTCCCAGCGGACGCGAGATCAAAGGGCCGCCCGGCGGCAATTACTGGCGCGTCTCCGAAGAGAACTTCTGGCAGATGGACGCAGACAATCGAATTTGGTGGGGGAAGAATGGTGACGCGATCCCCCAGATCAAACGCTTCCTTTCGGAGGTCAAGCAGGGCGTGACCCCCCAGACAATCTGGTCATATGAGGAGGTCGGCCATACTCAGGAAGCCAAAAAGGAAATACTGAAGCTGTTCGACGAGGACGTTTTTCTGACGCCAAAGCCAGAGCGGCTCATGCAAAGAGTGTTGCAGGTTGCGACGAACCCGGGAGATCTTGTTCTCGATTCTTTTCTAGGGTCGGGAACCACGGCCGCTGTCGCCCACAAGATGGGACGACGCTATATCGCGATTGAACTCGGAGAACATGCCGTCACCCACTGCGCGCCACGCCTGCAAAAGGTGGTGGATGGCGAGCAAGGCGGTATTTCAGAACCTCGGGGCTGGCAGGGCGGTGGCGGTTTCCGCTTCTACCGGCTCGGTCCCCCCGTCTTCGACGAGGAAGGCCACATTCGGCAGGACATCCGCTTCCCGGTGCTCGCGGCGCATGTCTGGTTTTCGGAGACGGACAGGCCGTGGAATCGCGGTGGCGACAGCCCGCTGCTCGGCATCCACGACGGCCGCGCCCATGCGCTGCTCTACAACGGCATCCTTGGCGACAAGAGGCCGGGGGGCGGCAACGTGCTGACCCGCGCGACCCTCGCCCTGATCCGAGAGGATATCGCCAAACTGGCACCGGACTTCGATGGCCCGCTGACCGTTTATGGCGAACAATCCCGGCTGACGCCCGCGACGCTCGACCGCGAGTGTATCACCTTCAAGCAGACGCCCTACGACGTCAATGCGCGGGCCTGAGGGGCACTGATGAAACTGAAGCAATACCAGACCGATACTGCCTCCGTTCTCCGCCGCTTCTTCGAAGAGGCGCGCGTGGCGGGCCCGAAGGGCGCGTACGAGGCGATCACCAGGGAGCCGGACCAGGCCAAGCGTCTCGGTCGGTACGGCGGCACCTACACGCCGCTCGCCGAGCTGCCGGCCGTTCCCTATGTCTGCCTGCGCCTGCCCACCGGGGGCGGCAAGACGATCCTCGCCGCCCATTCCATCGGCATCGCGCGCGACGCCTGGGTGGAGAAGGACTATCCGATGGTCCTGTGGCTGGTGCCGTCAAACACGATCCGGCTTCAGACGGCCGAGGCGCTGAAGAACGCCCGCCACCCCTATCGGCAGGCGCTGGACGAGGCCTTCGACGGCCGGGTGCGCGTGTTCGACATCGCGGATTTCACGCATATCCGCCCGCACGACATCCGCGATCATTGCTGCATTGTCGTGGGCACGATCCAGACGCTGCGGGTCTCGAACACCGAGGGCCGGAAGGTCTATTCCCACAACGAGAACATGGAGCCGCACTTCACGGCGCTGCCCAAAACCCTGCCGGGGCTGGAAAAGCTGGAAGGCGGCGGCGTCAAGTTCTCCTTCGCCAATCTGATGCATGTCCACCGGCCGCTGATGATCGTGGACGAAGCGCACAACGCGGTCACTGGCTTGACGCGCGAAATGCAGGCGCGGGTCAATCCGTCCGCGATCATCGAGTTCACGGCAACGCCGCGGCTCAACTCGAACATCCTGCACAGCGTGACGGCGCAGGAGCTGAAGCTCGAGGAGATGATCAAGCTGCCGATCATGCTGTCCGAGCACGACACCTGGCAGAACGCGGTGAACGGGGCGATCGCGTCACGGGCGTCGCTGGCTGAGGAAGCCGAGAAGGATACGGCGTACATCCGACCCATCGTCCTGTTCCAGGCGCAGCCCAAGAACCAGGAGGTGACGGTCGAGGTGCTGAAGAAGCACCTGATGGAGGTCGAGCAGATCCCCGAGCACAAGATCGCCGTGGCCACCGGCGATCAGCGCGAACTGGATGGCATCAACCTGTTCGATCCGAAATGCACGATCGAATACGTCATCACCGTCGAGGCGCTGAAGGAGGGCTGGGATTGTTCCTTCGCCTATGCGTTCTGCTCGGTCTCGCGGATCCAGAGCGCAGTGGACGTCGAGCAGTTGCTCGGGCGCGTCCTGCGGATGCCTTATGCCAAACGCCGCAAGGCAGAGGATCTGAACCGCGCCTATGCGTTCCTGTCGGAGCCTTCGTTCGGCGAGGCGGCGCGGTCGCTGGCCGACAAGCTGGTGGCCATGGGTTTCGAGGAGGATGAGGCGCTCGACAACATAGAACCGGCGCAGACTTCGCTCGATGCCGATACCGGCCTGTTTGGTCCGCGCGACAAGCCGAAGCCGATGTTCAAGCACACGGTGGCGGCGACGCCCGAGGTGGTTGCAGAACTGAAGAAGCGCGAAGGGGTGAGCGTTCGCGAAACCGATGATGGGAAGGTCGAGATTGCCGTGCCGGGGCGTGTTGACGGCAGCCTCGAAAAGGCGATCGTCGAGGCGCTGCCCGAGACGGAACGAACAGGGTTCTCGGCGGCCGTCACCAAGTATCGCGTCGAGGTGAAGGACCAGCTATCGCCTGCAGAACAGGGCGAGGCGTTCGAGGTCCCTCGCCTCGTGTCCGAGATCCAGGGCGAGTTCGAGTTCGCTGACACCGACGTGTTCATGGAATTCCACGACTGGTCGCTGCTCGACCACTCGTCGAAACTGGGTGAAGGCGAGTTTGTAATCCGCGAGACGGCGCGCAGTTTCGAGATCGACCTCGACGGCAACCGCATCACCTACCAGTTCGCGGACGAAGAAGAACAACTGGCGCTCGACGTCGATGTCGAAGGGTGGACACCGGAGGCGCTGGTGCTGTGGCTCGACCGGCAGGTGCGCCAGCCGGACATCCACCAGAGCGAACTGCTCCGCTGGCTGCGCGACCTGGTCGGCCACCTGATCACCACACGCGGCATGCACATCGCGGCGCTGATGCGGTGCAAGTTCATCCTCGCCCGCAAGGTCCGCGAGAAGCTCGCCGCCATCCGTCAGCAGGAACGCGATGGCGTCTACCAGCGGTATCTCTTCGCCCCGGAGGCCAAGGTCGACGTGTCCTTCGACCAGGCTTTTTCGTTCAAGGACGGGATGTACTGGGATCAGCGCCGGTATCGTGGGCGCTGGAAACCTCGCAAGCACTTCCTTGGGCCGGACGATGTGCCTGCTTTCGATGGGGCCGAGAACGGTGAAGAATTCCAGTGCGCGCAAGCCATCGACAGCTTGCCAGGCCTGAAGTTCTGGATCCGCAACGTCGCACGCCACCCCAACTCGTTCTGGCTGCCGACTGCCACGGACAAGTTCTATCCGGATTTCGTGGCTCAGTTGGAGGACGGCCGGCTGCTCGTCGTAGAGTACAAGGGAGCTCACTTCGCAGATGGCCCCGACACCGCCGAAAAGCGGACCATC
>JBKBIT010000041.1:0-10034 GCA_046297455.1 Aliihoeflea sp. | reverse complement strand
GCCGAGCTCTCCGGCGGGCAGAAGCAGCGCGTCTGCATCGCCCGCGCGCTGGCCGCCAAGCCGACGCTGATCATCTGCGACGAGGTGACGAGTGCGCTCGATCCGCTGGTGGCGAACGAAATCCTCAAGCTTCTGCTCGATCTGCAGAGTGAGGAACAGGTGGCCTATCTCTTCATCACCCACGATCTCGCCACCGTGAAGGCGATCGCCGATTCGATCGCTGTCATGTACCAGGGCAAGGTGGTGCGCTACGGGACGAAGAGCCAGGTGCTGAAGCCGCCCTTCGACGATTACACGGACCTGCTTTTGTCCTCGGTGCCTGAGATGGAACTCGGCTGGCTCGAAAGCGCCATTGCCGGACGCCGGATGGAAAGCGCCGGCAACTAGGGCGCGGCTCGGCTTTCCTCCTGCCGCTACTGGCCGACCCGGTGCAACACCCGCGCCGTCACCCCGGCTGCCAGCAGCGCGATTACGGCGCAGATCATCGCCGCCGTGGACATCCCCTGCGCGAAGGCAACGCGGGCCGCGGCCGCGAGTGTTTCTCCCGCGGATCCGCCCAGCGCCTCCGCCTGTACCAGCGCGGTGCCGACGGTGCCGTTGGATGCCATCGCCGCATTGGCCGGTATGGCGCCGCCGAGATTCAGCCGGTAGAGCGCGGTGACGAGACTGCCGAGAAGTGCGATGCCGAGCGCACCGCCGAGTTCCGAACTCGTCTCCGCCATGCCAGCGGCCGAGCCCGCACGGTCACCCGGAGCGGCACCGATGATAAGGTCGGTGGCAAGCGTGAAGACGGGTGCCAGCCCAATCGAAAGGATGAACAGGGCAGACACGGTGAGCGGCAGCGAGAACGCACCGGCCGCGACTGAAAGCAGAGCGAAGCCGCAGGCAGCCACCGCCAGCCCCATCGCCATCACATAGGCCGGCCGCACGCTTCCCACCATTGCCGGGGCCGCCATGGCCCCGATGATGAAGCCCACAGCCGAGGGAAGCGACCAGATGCCGGCCATCAGTGGCGAGAGGCCAAGCACCAGTTGGAGGTAAAGGGCGATCAGGAGGAACGAGCCGAAGGCCACGAAGAACGACACCAGATTGACACCCAGCGAGGCGCTGAAGGCGGGAACCCGCAGCAGCGAGAGGTCGATGAGCGGATCGTCGAGCCGTGTCTGCCGGCGCACGAAGATCCACCCTGCGGCGAGCCCTGCCGCCATGATGGCGAGCAACTGCATGTCGAACCCGCCTTCGGCTGCGGCCTTCACACCGTAGATGACGCCCAGCACAGCGAGGACCGAGAGTGCCGCGCTGGTCAGGTCCAGCCGACCCGCCTCGGGACTGCGGTACTCGGGCAAAAGCAGCGGCGCCAGCACGAGCAAGAGGACCATGACCGGCACCGCTATCAGGAACACAGATCCCCACCAGAACCAATTGAGGAGTAAGCCGCCGACGACCGGCCCGATGGCCGCGCCGGCCGAGAAGCTGGCAATCCATACGCTGATCGCAAATGTGCGTTCATGCGGATCGTGGAACATGTTGCTGATGAGCGAAAGCGTGGAGGGAGCTAGCGTCGCGGCGGCGAGGCCGAGCAGTGCGCGCGCGACGATCAGCATGGTTGCACTGGTCGAGAAAGCCGCCAGCACTGAGGCCGCGCCGAAGGCCACGGCACCGATCATCAGGAGACGCCTGCGGCCGATCCGATCACCCAGCGTGCCCATCGTGATGAGTGCGCCGGCAACCATGAAACCGTAGATGTCGACGATCCAGAGCATCTGCGCCGCGCTCGGCCGCAGGCTGATGTCTATCTGCGGCACGGCGAGATTGAGGACCGTCAGGTCCATGGAATATAGCATGCAGGGCAGCGCGATGACGGCGAGGCCCAGCCAGTCCTTGCGAGTGGCCTTCTGAGGCAAGAAGGCGCTAACGGATGGTATTTCGATTGTCGACATTCGGGATTTCCTTGCTCGACGGCCGCGGTCAACCTAGAACGCACCGTGCCGGCCGGTTCCGACACGGGACGGCTTCATAGCGGCCCCGTGCTGACAGCATGGCTTCAGCATCGGTCGTGTTTCCACAGTGCAGCCTCCCTCGCCGATGGCAGCGCTTCTGTTTCCCGCTGCCGCCCGAAACGAGTTCGCGATGGCTGGAAAACGCCATTGCTAGACGAAGAATGGAAAGCACCGGCGCCCTACCGCCACTAGTCTGCAAAACCATGCCCCGCCTCCGAAACCTGTTTGTCCAGAGGACTTCATGCCACTCATGCCCAATCGCGACGTCTTCATCACCTGTGCCCTGACCGGCGCGGGCGACACGACGTCTCGCTCGCCACACGTGCCGATCACACCGCGCCAGATTGCCGATGCGGCCATCGAGGCGGCGAAGGCCGGCGCGGCGATCGCCCACATACATGTGCGCGATCCGGAGACGGGCGCGCCCTCGCGGCGTCTGGAACTCTACGAGGAGACGGTCGATCTGATCCGCGCGTCGGGCGTCGACATGGTGCTGAACCTGACGGCGGGCATGGGCGGCGACCTGACGCTGGGCTCGCCCGAGGCGCCCCTGCCGCCCGCCGAAAAAGGCACCGACATGGCCGGCGCGACCGAGCGGCTCGCGCATGTCGCAAAGCTTCTCCCCGAGATCTGCACGCTCGATTGCGGCACGATGAATTTCGGCGAGGGCGACTACATCATGGTCAACTCGCCGGCGATGCTGAAGGCCATGGCCGGCCAGATCCGCGATCTGGGCGTCAGGCCGGAGATCGAGATCTTCGACGGCGGGCATCTGGTGCTGGCTAAATGGCTGAAGGACCAGGGGCTGATCGACGATCCGGTCATGGTGCAGCTCTGCATGGGCGTGCCCTGGGGGTCGCCCGACGACATCGCCACCTTCATGGCGCTGGTCAACAATCTGCCGCAGGGCTGGATTTTCTCGGCCTTCTCCATCGGCCGCAACCAGCTGCCTTATGCGGCCCTTGCGGTGCTGGCCGGCGGCAACATCCGGGTCGGGCTCGAAGACAATCTCTGGCTCGGCAAGGGCCAGCTCGCGACCAATGCACAGCTGGTCGAACGTGCGGTGCAGACCGCCGAAGGCATGGGCTGCCGGATCATCGGCCCGGACGAGGTGCGCGAAAAGCTCAAGCTGACGAAGCGGTGGTAGAGATGGACACGATCGGCAGGGCCGCCTGTATCGGCGGCGGGGTGATAGGTGCCGGCTGGGTTGCGCGGCTGCTTCTGAACGGCATCGACGCGGCGCTCTACGACCCTGCGCCAGACGCGGGCCGCAAGGTGGACGAGGTGATGGTCGGGGCACGCCGGGCCTACCGAGCGATGACGGACACGCTGCCGGCCGAGGGGACACTGACCCTGGCGACTTCGCTTGCGGAAGCAGTTGCGGGTGCCGACCTGATCCAGGAAAGCGTGCCGGAACGGCTCGACCTGAAACACAAGGTGTTGGCAGAGATCGACCTGCATGCGCACGAAGACGCGCTGATCGGCTCGTCGACCTCGGGACTGAAGCCGACCGACATGCAGGCGCCGATGGCAAGGCCCGAGCGGCTGGTGGTGGCCCATCCCTTCAACCCGGTCTATCTGCTGCCGCTGGTCGAGATCGTTGCCGGCGAGAAGACCGCGCCGGCGACAGTGGAGAAGGCGCGCGCGCTCTACGCCGCGATCGGCATGAAGCCGGTGGTGATCCGCAAGGAAATCGAGGCCTTTGTCGGCGACAGGCTGCTGGAAGCGCTCTGGCGCGAGGCGCTGTGGCTGATCAAGGACGGGGTGACGACTGTCGAGGAACTGGACGACATCATCCGCTATTCCTTCGGCCTGCGCTGGGCGCAGATGGGCCTGTTCCAGACCTACCGGATCGCCGGCGGCGAGGCCGGCATGCGCCATTTCATGGCCCAGTTCGGTCCCTGCCTGGAATGGCCCTGGACCAAGCTGACCGACGTGCCGGAACTGACCGACGAGCTGGTCGAGACGATCGCCAACCAGTCCGACGAACAGGCCGCGGGCCTGTCGATCCGCGAGCTGGAAGCGATCCGCGACGACAATCTGGTCGCCATCATGCGCGCGCTCGCCGCCAGCCAGGGCGGCAAGGGCTGGGGCGCCGGCGAGGCCCTCAACAGCTATGCGAAACAGCTGAAGGACCGCGCCGGCGGCTGAGCCGGCTCCGGCCCTCGCAAGGACGGCAAGAACTGGTCCAAGGAGGATGGGCCCGTGAGCGATTGCAAGTGTCGGGGCAGGCGCTATCGATCGCGCCCATGAAAAACGAACTCATGCCCATCCGCCCCGGTGATCTCGAGGCGATCCTCGCCCTCAACAACGACCATGCGCGCGAACTCTCGTGGCTCGATGTCGACAAGCTCCAACATCTGGTCGGCGAGGCGTTTCTGGCGTTGCGCGCACCCGAGGGCGAGGCGTTCATGCTCGCCTTCGACCAGGACGCCGACTATGGAAGCGAGAACTTCCTCTGGTTCAAGGCGCGCTATCCCCGCTTCGCCTATGTCGACCGGGTGGCCGTGGCGGCAGAGGCCCGAGGCCGGGGGCTGGCGCGCACCTTCTACGAGGCGTTGTTCGACAGGGCGCGCAGCAGCGGCCACACGCTCGTGGCCGCAGAGGTCAATTCCGATCCGCCCAACCCGGCATCGGACGCCTTCCACGCCGCAATGGGCTTCCAGGAAGTCGGGTCGGCCGCCGTTTATGGCGGCCAACGCTCGGTGGGCGATTACGTGCGAAGCCTCGGAGAGGGCTTAGCGCCGATCAGGCACGCTCCATCGCAATCGCGATGCCCTGGCCGACGCCGATGCACATGGTGGCGAGGGCCAGCTTAGCCCCGCGTTCGCGCAGCTCCAGCGCCGCGGTGCCCGAGATGCGCGCACCCGACATGCCGAGCGGGTGACCAAGTGCGATCGCGCCGCCATTGGGGTTCACATGCGCCGCGTCGTCGGCAATGCCGAGATCGCGCAGCGTGGCCAGACCCTGCGAGGCAAAGGCCTCGTTGAGCTCGATCACGTCGAAATCGGTGGGCTTGATGCCGAGCCGGGCGCAGAGCTTCTTGGTGGCGGGTGCCGGGCCGAAGCCCATGATGCGCGGCAGGAGGCCCGTCGCGGCACCGCCCAGAACGCGGGCGATGGGGGTGAGGCCGTATTTCTTGACCGCTGCCTCCGAGGCCACGATCAGTGCGGCGGCACCGTCATTGACGCCCGACGCGTTGCCGGCCGTCACCGAACCGCCCTCGCGGAAGGGGGTCGGCAGCTTGCCGAGCTTTTCCACGGTCGTGCCGGCGCGGGGGTGCTCGTCCTTTTGCACCATGATGGAGTCGCCCTTGTGCTGCGGGATGGTGACCGGCACGATTTCCTTCGCAAGCCGCCCGTTTTCCTGCGCTCGAACCGCCTTTTCCTGGCTGCGCACGGCAAAGGCGTCCTGGTCGGCGCGGCTGATGGAAAAGTCCTCGGCGACGTTCTCGCCGGTCTCCGGCATGGAATCGACGCCATACTGCTTCTTCATCAGCGGGTTGACGAAGCGCCAGCCGATGGTGGTGTCGTAGATTTCGGCATTGCGCGAAAACGCCGTTTCGGCCTTGGGCATCACGAAGGGCGCGCGCGACATCGATTCCACGCCGCCGGCGATCATGATCTCGGCCTCGCCGGCCTTGATGGCGCGCGCCGCGATGGTGACGGCATCCATGCCCGAGCCGCAGAGGCGGTTGACCGTGGAGCCGGAGATTTCCTTCGGCAGGCCCGCCAGAAGCAGCGCCATGCGCGCGACGTTGCGGTTGTCCTCGCCGGCCTGGTTGGCACAGCCATAGACGACATCGTCGATCGCCTGCCAGTCGACATTGGCGTTGCGCTCCATCAGCGCCTTCAGCGGGATGGCGCCGAGATCGTCGGCCCGCACGGAGGACAAAGCGCCACCGAAGCGGCCGATGGGGGTGCGGATGTAATCGCAGATATAGGCGTCGGCCATGTCAAACCTCCGGTACGTTCAGTTCGGCGATGTCGCCGTCGATATGCAGTTTGGCGCCAGTGACGGCCTGCAGCTCCTCCAGGCTCATGCCCGGCAGCTTGTCGCGCAGGACGAAATGCTTGTCGACCACGTCGATGACGGCGAGGCTCGTATAGATGCGGGTCACGCAGCCGACGCCGGTCAACGGCAGGGTGCAGCGCTCCACGAGCTTCGGCTGGCCCTTCTTGGTGACGTGGTCGGTGACGACCCAGACCTGCTTGGCGCCGTGGACGAGATCCATCGCGCCGCCGACGGCCGGGACCGAGCCCGGCCCGGTGCTCCAATTGGCGAGGTCGCCATTCTCGGCAATCTCATAGGCGCCGAGCACGGCCACGTCGAGATGACCGCCACGCACCATCGCGAAGCTGTCGGCATGGTGGAAGAAGGACGCGCCGGGGTTCAGCGTGACGGCCTTCTTGCCGGCATTGATGAGGTCCCAGTCTTCCTCGCCCGCAGGCGGGGCCTCGCCGAAATCGAGAATGCCGTTTTCGGTGTGATAGGTCACCTCGCGGCCCTCGGGCTTGAACTTGGCGATCATCTCCGGAAAGCCGATGCCGAGATTGACATAGGCGCCGTCCGGCAGGTCCTGCGCGGCGCGCCAGGCGATCTGTGCGTTGGTCAGCTTGGCGCTCATCACTTGGTCTCCTCGCGCAAGAGGGCTTCTTCCTGGGCAGGATTGGGCACCTCGACGATCTGGTTGACGAAGATGCCGGGCGTGATGACCTGTTCGGGGTCGATCTGGCCGGGCTCCACGATGCGGCTTGCCTGCACGATGGTCGTGGTCGCCGCCATCGCCATGAGCGGCGAGAAGTTGCGCGCGGCCTTGCGGTAGGTGAGGTTGCCCTTCTTGTCGGCGGTCTCGGCCTTGATGATGGCGACATCGGCCTTCAGCCAGCGCTCCATCACGTAATGCTTGCCGTCGAACTCGGCGACCGGCTTGCCCTCGGCGACGTCGGTGCCGTAGCTCGACGGGGTGTAGAAGGCCGGAATGCCGGCCCCACCGGCGCGGATGCGCTCGGCCAGCGTGCCCTGCGGCACAAGCTCCAGCCCGATCTCGCCCGCCAGATAGCGGTCGGTGAAGGCTTTGGGGTCCGACGAGCGCGGGAAGGAACACACCATCTTGGCCACCATGCCGGCATAAATCATGGCCGCGATGCCGACCGTGCCATTGCCGGCATTGTTGTTGATGACGGTGATGTTGGCCGGCGAGCCGGTCTTCTTGTAGCGATCGACGAGGGCGTGGATGAGCTCGATCGGCGCGCCCGCGCCGCCGAACCCGCCGATCATCACGGACATGCCGTCCGTAATGCCGGCCACCGCCTCCTCGAGGCTGGGGCAGATCTTGTTCATGTGCAGTTCCCGCTTCCCTGGTCCGCGCCACAAAGTTCGTATTGCGAACAAAAGTTTCTCATGCGATACATGACTAGTCGCAAGCAGGTGAGGAGTCAATGGAAGAGGGCGAGCAGAGAGACATTGTCGGTTCGCTGGCGAAGGGTCTGGCGGTCATGGAGATCCTGGCCGCGCACCGCGCCGGGCTAACGCTTTCCGAGGTGGCGGAAAAGGCCTCGCTCACGCGCGCCGGCGCGCGCCGGCTGCTGCTCACGCTCGCTTCCAGCGGCTACGCCACGCAGGACGGGCGGCGCTTCATCCTCTCCCCTCGCCTGATCGCGCTTGCCCGCAACTGGGTCTCGGGCGCATCGCTGTGGAGCTTCGCCGAGCCGATCATGCGTGAAATCTCCGGGCTTCTGGGCGAATCCTGCTCGGCCGCCGTGCTGTCGGGCCATGACGTGGTCTATGTCGCCCGCGTGGCGGGCGCGCGCCTCGTCTCGGTGGGGCTGCATGTCGGCACGCGGCTGCCGGCCCACTGCACCTCGATGGGCCGCGTCCTGCTTTGCGAACTCCCCGACGCCCAACTCGCCGATTTCCTGAACTCCGCGACCATCGAGAAGAAGACCGAGAAGACGATCACCGATCCCGCAGCGCTCAAGAGCGCGATCCGCAAGGCGGCACAGGACGGCTTTTCGATCGTCGACGAGGAGCTGGAGATCGGCCTGCGCTCGCTGGCCGTGCCGATCCGCGATCTCTCGGGGCGCATCGTGGCGGCGATCAACGTCTCCACCCAGTCGGCCCGCACCAGTGTCGGCGAGATGGAAGAAAACTTCCTGCCGTTGCTTAGCCAAGCGGCGGGCCGGATCGAGGATTATTTCGTCGTGCAGTGAGGCTCAGGCGGCTTCATGCCGCCTCGGGCGGGCGGCGGCGCAGCAGGGAACGCATCTTGCGCGCGAGCTCGGCCTGCAGCCTGCCATCGGCCGCCTGCCGCGCGGCTTCCGCATCGTCCGGCAGCGCCAGAAGCGCGTCGACCAGCGAGCCCTCGCCCGCACTGGCGGGGGCTTTTTCCGGGGCTGGAAGCGCCCCCTGCGGCCGGTTGTCTTGCTCGTTCCTTATCATGGCGCGGGATATAGCACCCGCCACGTGACGCTCGGAAGACAAGCTCTTGACGTTCCCGTGACCATTTGGAGATGGATTTTGCGGGGGAGGACAAAATGGTTAACGGGGTGTGAAGGACCGCGCAGCGCTGCCCGTCAGACGGCAGAGGTGCAGGCTCATCTTCAGCTAGCGATCCCTGTGGGCTCGGTCCAGCAAAGCTTGCCTATGCCAGACTCCCAGACGTCCAAGTCGCCGCTGTTAGGACAGCAATGCTTCCCCATTCGGGACAAGGGCGCATCCAAAATGAACCCGTAAAAGATGCCGTGTGCATGTTTTACGAATAGGCGTCGACAATCACAGTCGGGCGGTGTTTTGTGTGGGCTGTGTATGTCAGGGCAGTTGCCTTATGCCGAACATTGACGCCGATAAACCCATCACGGATGTTCAGACCGATGAATACGGCTTTGCCGAAATGGCAAAGAAACTTGCTCCCTCTATAGCTGATCTCGCAAATGGCGAGAGTGTTGTATTCGGCATCGAGGGACCATGGGGTTCGGGAAAGACGAGCTTCCTAAATTTTCTTCGCTCCTCACTGGAAACCGATCAGAAACCCCATGTGGTGACACTTGCTCCGTGGCTAATTGGCGATAGCCGCAATCTCGTATCTGCCTTGATCGCATCCATGATTCCAGTTTTGGAGGCGCTGGAGGCAAAGCAGCCAAATGCCAAATGGAGCTTCCGGAGAGCTAAGGTCGCGAAGACAGCCGATTTGCTCAAAGGCTACGCCGTCAGGACGGGACGCGGCCTAGCACCGTTGGCAAAAATTGGTGGCCTATTCGTTCCTGGTATCAGCGCAGTGGGCGATGCGCTCGAAACTGGCGCGAACGCTCTCGATGCCGTCAAGGGACAAAGCGAGACTGAGCTTAAAGAAAGCATTTCCACCCGCATCAAAGAGCTGAATGCGCGCTTTATTGTCCTGATCGATGACCTTGACCGGCTCGAACCACATCAGGCGGTGGAAGTGGTGCGATTGGTGCGATCGGTCGCAGACTTCCCGAACGTCGCATACGTGATTTGTTATGATCGGGCCATTTTGGGGCACGCTCTTGAAACCGGGCTGTCAGTAGAGGACGGCGATCTCTTTCTACAAAAGATCGTCCAACTGACGTTCACACTGCCCATGCCGGAGCCATTCGATCTTCGGCTCTCGCTCAGAAAGAAGCTGATCGCGTTATTCAGAAATGTTGCTGGACGCGACCTGACCAATGATGAGCGCGACGACCTGATGCGGTCGGTGGACCGCGAGGGCACGCGGCTAAGGACGCCGCGGGACGTGAAGCTTGTGCTGAACGGCGTATCGTTCATTTATCCTTCGATCGCGCATGAGGTTTATTTTCCGGACCTTTGCCGAATTCACCTAATCAAAATCGTTCACCCCCGGCTCCATCATTGGATTGAAGAGTATCTTGGATCACGGAGCGTGCTAGTATCTGGGTAAGCGCGACGCCGATCCCCTCCTGCCATTTTTGACTTGATCCAGCCATTCTGCGCGGATGCGCGTGACGGGGGGGTTGGATTTTGGAAGTAGACGGCAAAATGGGCGTCCATTTGGAC
>JBKBIT010000040.1:0-11438 GCA_046297455.1 Aliihoeflea sp. | reverse complement strand
AACGGGCTAAGCCGTCGAAAGCCACGTTCTGCAAATACAGGCGCGCACCGCCGGAGCCAGGTCAGCCCTCATGCATCAGAGCCTCCCGGTGGACCAGCACCGGAACGGACTTGGCGGCGGGCCCGTTGCCCAGGGCCAGTCGTAATCCCTTCGAACGCAGGCCTTCATCGCCGGCTGGCAGATCTACCGCGTTCGCGGACCTCTTGGGGAGCGGGTGTATCGTCTTGCTCATGATGCTCCATCCCACTCAGCAAAGTGAACCCCGGCAAACCTGATGCGGAGCAGTCTGCAATCGCCATAATGCCGGTCTTCAGCCGATCGCCAGCCTCGACGCGTGCGCCGCGTGCCTTTTCAAACTGATACCAAGTCTTCCAATGCTGACGCATCACGCCTTGAGATTGCTCAGGCGCTGCTCGGGCTCGTATGAGGCGGATAATTCAAGCGGCACTTGACACCCATCTGCAAACGCGGCTTAACTATCATAGTAATGGCTTCTATTATATAATTATGAAGTAGAGGGGACGAGGATGTTGAAAAACGCGTTGCTGGCAGCAGCAATCATGACGCTGCCGCTCTATCCAGGACTGACGTTGGCTGCGGGAAAGATCGATGTCGCGACGATCGGTGAACCGCCGACGCTTGATCCGATGGTGTCGACCGCCGACGTCGTCGGCATGACCACTCAGCATATCTTCGAAACGCTCTTCACCTATGACGGCGAGTGGAACGTGGTGCCGCTTCTCGCCGACGCCATGCCGGAGATTTCCGAAGAAGGCAGGGTTTACGACATCACCTTGCGAAAGGACGTGCGGTTCCACGATGGAAGCACCATGGATGCCGGCGATGTGCTCGCCTGCATCGAGCGCTGGATGTCGATCGCCTCGCGCGGCAAACAGGCTGCTCCGTATGTCGAAAAGGTTGAGATGACGGGTGACAATGCGATCCGCATTACACTCAGCAAACCCTATGCGCCGCTGCTGTCGCTTCTGGCCTTCAACAACTCCGCAGCCGTGATCATGCCGAAGGAGAATCTGGCTGAACCGCTCGTGACCTTCACCGGTACCGGTCCATACATGTTGAAGGAGCACAAACCGGACCAGTACATCCAACTCGTGCGCTTCGATGATTACGCAGCCCGTACCGAATCCGCGAATGGCTTCGGTGGCAAGCGCGAAACCATACTGGACGAGATCCGCTTCGTGCCTGTGGCGGATGCCAATACCCGCCTGGAAGGCATCCTGTCCGGCCAGTTCGACTTTGCCGATTCACTGCCGGCGGAGAGCTATGGGCGTCTGGAGAGTGCCGACAAGGCGCTGCCGGTCGTGCTGGAGCCCTTCGGCGCGCCGGTTTTCGTCATGAACACCAAGCAGGGAATGATGACGAGCAAGGCGGTCCGCCACGTCATCCAGACGGCGCTGAACCCCGAAGACATGCTGCTTGCAGCCTTTGGCAATGAGAAGTTCTTCAGGGTCAGTGGCTCGCTCTATCCGCAAGGCTATATCTGGCACACCGATGAAGGCATCCAGCGCTACGGCAGCGGCGATCCCGTGAAGGCAGGAGAAATGCTGAAGGAAGCCGGTTATGACGGCAAGCCGCTGCGCATCCTGACGAGCCGGCAATACGAGTTCCATTACAAGATGGCACAGGTCGCGGCCGAGTATCTGAAGATGGCGGGTTTTACGGTCGACCTCGGGATTTATGATTGGGCGACGCTGACGCAGCGCCGTGCCGATCCAGCGCTCTGGGACATCTTCATCACCCATGGGCCGTTCCCGGCAGAACCTGCCCTCAACGGCTGGATGTCCGATGATTTTCCGGGCTGGTGGAACTCGGCCGAAAAGCATGCCGTCACCGGTCCCTTCCTCGCGGAAGCCGATCCGCAGAAGCGCAAGGCGCTTTTCGCTGAAGTGCAGAAGGCATTTTACGAGGAAGCTCCTGTCTTCAAGGTCGGCGACTTCAACGCCTTGACTGCGGAAGCGAAGACGCTGGAAGGCTTCAAGCCATCGCCTTGGCCGTATTTCTGGAACGTCAGCACCGAAAACGGCAAGTAATCCTGGTTCCTCCCAGGACCTTGTCCCGGCCGGTGCTCACCCACCTCACCGGCCGGGATCCTTTTTATCTTGTTCATTCCGCGACTTGAGCAGGTACTCCCATGACAAGAGCCTTTCCGAGCGGTTTTCTCTGGGGCACCGCCACCTCGGCCTTTCAGATTGAAGGGGCAACCAGGACGGACGGCCGGGGACCGAGTGTCTGGGACGTCTATGCCCACACGCCCGGCCGGACCACGAATGGTGACACCGCCGATATTGCCTGCGACCACTATCACCGCTATCCGGAAGACATCGGCCTGATGCGCGATCTCGGTGTCGGGGCCTATCGCTTGTCGACCGCATGGCCGCGGATCTTTCCCGAAGGCAAGGGACAGGTGAATCAGCGTGGGCTCAATTTCTACGACCGGGTCATCGATCTGCTTTTGCATGAAGGGATCGAGCCCTGGATCTGCCTTCACCACTGGGACATGCCGGTGGCGATCGAAGAGAAAGGCGGCTGGCGGAATCGCGATACCGCAAGCTGGTTTGGCGACTACGCGGCCGAGGTGATCCGCCACTTCTCCGATCGGGTCCAACGCTTCGTGCCGGTCAACGAACCCAATGTCATTCCATGGGTTGCCTACAATCTCGGCCGCCACGCTCCGGGCAAGCAGGATTATGCGAGCTGCCTCGCCTCGATCCACAATCTCAATCTTGCCCACGGCAAGACGGTGACGGCAGTGCGCGCGGAAGCCCCCGCGGCGGAGGCCGGCAATATCGTTTCGCTCGGGCCGGTTCGTCCGCATTACGACGACGAGGCTCATCGTGAGGCATGTGTTCTCGGCGATGCGCTCTGGCGCCGCGTCACAGTCGACCCGTTATGGCTCGGCACCTATCCCGAACCGCTGAGGGATCAGCTCGATGGACTGGTGAAGCCCGGCGACATGGAGGAAATCAGCCAGAAGCTCGATTTCTTCGGCCTCAATCACTACAACCCCGTCTATGTCGCGCCGCATCCCGGTGCCACCTGGGGCGTGGCCGAAACCATGCCGCCGACCGGTGCCGGCCCGCTCACGGACGTCAACTGGGTGGTCGATCCGGGTGCCTTCCTCGAGCAGATCCGGGACACCAGTGCCCGCTACGGCAATCCGCCGATATACATCACGGAAAACGGCGCCTCCTTCCACGATGCGCTGAGGCCCGACCGGACGGTCATCGACAAGGAGCGGATCGCCTATTTCGAGGGTTATCTGAACACCGTTCTGGATGCGATCGAGGAAGGCCACGACATCCGGGGTTATTTCGCCTGGTCGCTGATGGATAATTTCGAATGGGGCCGCGGTTTCAGCAAGCGTTTCGGCCTGGTCTATGTCGACTACCCGACGCTGCAGCGCATTCCCAAACAGTCCTATTACCGCCTCGGCGGCATTATTCGCGAGAATGCTCTGTGAGGGCGGTCTCTTTTCCTGCCGGTACTTCGCATGACCCGCGCTCGGCCGGGCGATGCGTCAGACACGGTGAAGCTGCATGATACGTTATGTATTCCAACGCCTGCTCGGCATGATCGTGGTCATGATGCTCGTAGTGACGATCGTCTTCGTGATCGTTCGCGTCACTCCGGGTGATCCGGCGGCCGTAATGCTGGGACCCGATGCGACCGCCCAGGACGTAGCCGATCTCAGGACCCGTCTCGGCCTCGACCAGCCTATCCTCGTGCAATATGGAAGCTATGTGCTTTCGCTGCTGCAGGGCGATCTCG
Organism: Aliihoeflea sp.; assembly: GCA_046297455.1. Lineage (GTDB taxonomy): Bacteria > Pseudomonadota > Alphaproteobacteria > Rhizobiales > Rhizobiaceae > ZYF759. The sequence goes on along the minus strand of JBKBIT010000040.1, from coordinate 7,649 downwards.
GGCGTTCGATCTTCCTCAATATTCCGGTTACGGCGGCGCTGGCGCAGCGCGCGGAGCCTACCTTCTTCCTCACGGTCTTTGCACTGATACTTGCGAGCGCCGTCGCTCTTCCCGTCGGCATCTATGCCGCCTACCGCCGCGGTTCAATCATCGACCAGGCGGCAACGGTGATCGCCATGACGGCGGCCAGTGTGCCGAGCTTCTGGCTTGGGCTGATCCTGATCCAGTATTTCGCCGTGAAGTTCGGTGTCTTCCCGGTCTCTGGTTATGGCGGGCCGGGCGCGAGCTTTTTTGAGCGGCTGCATCATCTGGTTCTGCCAGCGGTTTCGCTTGGCCTTGTTTCGTCCGCGCTCATCCTGCGTTTCACGCGTGCGGCCATGCTCGATGTCCTGAACGAGGATTACATCCGCACCGCCCGCTCAAAGGGCCTGGTCGAACGGCGGGTGATATTGAAACACGCTCTGAAGAACGCGCTGATCCCGATCCTGACGGTCATCGGCCTCACCGGTGCCGTGCTCGTGGCCGGTGCCGTGGTCACTGAAACCGTATTCGCGCTTCCCGGCGTCGGCAGTCTCGTCGTTTCAGCCGTGCTGCGCCGTGACTATCCGGTCATCCAGGGAGCACTGCTCGTGATTGCCGGCCTTTACGTTCTCATCAATTTTGTCATCGACATGCTCTATCTGCTGGTCGATCCAAGGGTGCGCTACTGATGGCCGAGGTCCAGATTTCCTCCCCTGCGGGGGCCGCTTTGTGGGTTTTCCTGCGCCAGTTGACCAGGCGCAAACCGGTGCTGATCGCGCTTGCCGTCCTTGTCATCTTCGTCCTGCTCGCCGTGCTCGCGCCGGTGATTGCGCCTTATTCCCCGACCAAGCTGTCGATCGCGAGCCGGCTGAAGGAGCCAAGTCTCGAACATTGGTTCGGGACCGACGAGTTTGGCCGGGATGTTTTCACACGCACGATTTTTGCTGGCCAGGTTTCACTCTTCATCGGGTTTGCGGTGGTGGTGCTGTCGGCGCTGATCGGAGTGACGCTCGGCTTGCTGGCGGGTTTCTTCTCGCGGCTCGACACGCCGATTGCCCGTCTGATCGACGCCATGATGGCGTTCCCAGACATCCTGCTGGCGATTGCGCTGGTCGCGGCCCTCGGCCCATCGATGTCGACGGTCATCGTGGCTCTGTCGATCGTCTACGCACCACGGCTCGCACGCATTGTGCGCGCCTCGACACTCGTCATCCGTGAACTTCCTTTTGTCGAGGCTGCCCAGTCCATGGGCATCTCGACCTACCACATCATGACGCGGCATGTGCTGCGGAACCTCATCTCCCCCATTCTGGTGCAGACCACCTTCCTCTTCGCCAATGCGATCCTCGCCGAGGCCGGGCTTTCCTTTCTCGGCGTCGGCGTCAGCCCCGAAGTTCCGACCTGGGGAACCATGATTTCCTCCGGCCGGCAATATCTCGATCAGGCCAGCTGGATGACGCTTTATCCGGGCCTGGCGATCATCCTGGCCGTTCTCTCACTCCAGATCGTCGGCGATGGAATGCGCGACATGCTGGATCCCCGTTTGCAGAAGGACTTGTAAGATGGTGCAGGCAAGAACCGCCGAACCTCTGTTGATACGCAACGTAAAGCCCGTGGGCTTCGATACGGTGCAGACCGGAACCCCGATCGATGTTGCCATCGGCGCTGATGGCAATATCGAGGCGGCCGCGCCGGGCCTGCCGCAGGCTGGCGGCCGGACGGTTGTCGACGGGCAGGGTGCCTGGATCTCGCCGGGATGGATCGATCTTCATGTTCACATCTGGCATGGAGGCACGGATATCTCGATCCGGCCGTCCGAATGCGGCGCGGAACGCGGCGTCACCACGCTCGTCGACGCGGGCTCTGCGGGTGAGGCCAACTTCCACGGTTTCCGGGAATATATCATCGAGCCGTCGCGAGAGCGCATCAAGGCGTTCCTGAATCTTGGCTCGATTGGCCTGGTGGCCTGCAACCGCGTGCCGGAACTGCGCGACATCAAGGATATCGACCTTGATCGCATCCTCGACTGCTATGAAGCCAATAAGGAGCATATCGTTGGCATCAAGGTGCGGGCGAGCCATGTCATCACCGGCTCCTGGGGTGTGACCCCGGTCAAGCTCGGCAAGAAGATCGCCAAGATCCTCAAAGTGCCGATGATGGTTCATGTCGGCGAACCACCAGCGCTATACGACGAGGTCCTGGAAATCCTTGATCCTGGCGATATCGTCACCCACTGCTTCAACGGCAAAGCAGGCTCCTCCATTCTGGAGGATGAGGATCTGTTCCAGCTCGCCGAACGCTGCGCGTCGGAGGGCGTGCGCCTGGATATCGGCCATGGCGGCGCTTCGTTCTCCTTCAAGGTGGCGGAAGCTGCGATCCAGCGCGGCCTGATGCCGTTCTCGATCTCGACCGACCTGCACGGCCATTCGATGAACCACCCAGTCTGGGACATGGCGACGACGATGTCGAAGCTTCTGTCGGTTGGCATGCCCTTTACGGAGGTCATCCGCGCGGTCACGGCGGCCCCGGCCTCGGTCATCGGCCTGCCGGGCGAAAACCTGCTTTCGGCCGGTAACCGGGCGGAGTTCACGATCTTTAATCTGATCGATTCGGAACTGGAAGCGACTGATTCCAATGGGGATGTCGCCCGGATGAGCAAGCTCTTCGATCCGGTCTACGCCGTGATCGGCAGTGAGGTCATCAAGGCCAGCCGCTACCAGCCGCGCCCGCCGAAACTCGTTCGCCACAGCCATGGTTATTCCTGGCGTTGAGCCGGGTCTGCAATTTCATCAGATGACAGGTGCTTTAGTGTCCTATTCCTCCGCCCTCGAAAATGATCTCTCCGGGGCCGTCTATGCGCGGCTTGCCGAACTGAACATCGAGATCCCGCCACCGGCGCCGCCGATCGCTAACTTCGTTTCCCACAAGATTGAGGGCAACATGCTCTACCTGTCAGGTCAGGGGCCCCGGGAGGCTGACGGCACGCTCCATACCGGCAAGGTTGGTGGCGGCGTTACGACGGAGGAGGCCTATCAGCACGCGCGGCTGACGGGGCTCAATCTTCTTGCTGTCATGCAGGATGCGCTGGGTGATCTTGGCCGGGTCAAGCAGGTGGTAAAGCTTCTTGGCATGGTCAATGCCGTGCCGGATTTTGCCGATCACCCGAACGTTATCAACGGTTGCTCCGATTTATTGATCGAGATCTTCGGCGAAAATGGCCGTCACGCGCGCTCAGCCGTCGGCTTCGGCTCTCTTCCCAACAACATCACGGTCGAGATCGAAGCGATCGTGGCGCTCAAGGAGTAGGGGGCATCAATGGCTGCGCCAACCCATCAGCCTTTCGATATTGGCGGCCGAATCCCGCACCAGGTTGCCGTAATGAGCATCTTGCTGGCTGACCTTCTGTTCGGGAAGCACGATGGAGATGGTGGCCACGCACTCGCCCTGACCGTTGCAGATGGGAGAGGCGATGCAGGCCACAGCGTAGTCGGACTCACCCGCCTGGATCGAAAGCCGGTTCTCGAAGGCCTTCGCCGCCGCAGTCGACAGGGAGGCGGCGTCGATATCTGCACGGCCCGTCGGCGAGGAGCGCGCACCGCGCTTGAAAAGCTCGATGCGCTCATCTTCCGGAAGATGGCCAACAAGCAGGCGGCCGGACGCGGTCCAGTTGAGTGGCACCCGGGTGCCGACACGCGAACTCACCTGAAAATGGCTGGGCCCGTCGGCCATGGCGAGCACCAGCATATGGTGTCCGTCGCGGCCGCAAAGCTGAACCGTTTCCCCGGCCAGCCGGCAAAGATCGTGCATCTCCTGGGTGGCGACGCTCATGAAATCGATCGAGCGGGCATAGGCGAGGCCATAGTGGTAAAGCCGCGGACCAAGCCAGATTGCTCCGTTGGCGGTACGCGTCAACATGTTCTTCTCAACGAGGTCGTCGATGATCGTGTAGACAGTCGACAACGGCGCACCCACCGATTTTGCGATCCCGTATGCCCCTTCCGGAACGCCGGTTTCGTAGAGATGGTCGATGATCTGCAGTGTGCGGTCGATCGCACTCACCCGGGAGCCGCGGCTTTTTTTCGTGGTGTCAGCCGTGGTTTCGGCAGTCTCGGCCATAGCATGCCTTCCTTCTTCGCCTCGGGTGGTCAAGGGACAACCGCAGGCACTCAATGCATTATTACATTATTACGTTATAGCGTCCGCTTCTACCGGCGGTGCAGCGTGATCGCAATAGGAGAAATCAATGAGTGAGGATATCCGGGCACGCCTCGGTCTGCGCCCCGTCGTTAATGTATCCGGCACGATGACGAGCCTCGGTGCGTCGATCGTGGTGCCGGAGGCAGTCCGTGCAGTACAGGCCATCATGCCCCAGTTCGTTGAAATCAATGACCTGCAGCGCAAGGCGAGCGCCGTCATCGCGAGATTGACTGGCGCTGAGGCGGGCTTCGTGACTGCCTCCTGCTCCGCGGGCATCAGTCTTGCCGTTGCCGGTGCGATCACGGGGCCGAACCTGCTCGCCATCGAGAAGCTCCCCGATACGCTTACCGACCGCAATCAGGTGATCGTGCAGATGGGCCATGTCGTAAGTTATGGTGCGCCGGTCGACCAGTCGATCCGTCTTGCCGGCGGCAAGGTGGTGATGATCGGCCAGGCAACCTCCACCCATCGGTATCACATGGAGCAGGCGATCACCGACAAGACGGCGGCGGCGGTCTATGTCGTGTCCCACCACGTGGTCAATTACGGGCTGCTGCATCTTTCGGAGTTTGTCGAGATCGCCCACGCCAGAGGCGTGCCGGTGATCGTCGATGCTGCATCCGAATATGATCTGAAAGGCTTTCTCGCCACCGGCGCCGATATCGCGCTCTATAGCGGGCACAAGTTTCTGGGTGGTCCAACCTCGGGCATCGTCGCCGGCAGAAAGGAACTGGTGCGCTATGCCATGCTGCAGAATCTTGGCATCGGACGCGGCATGAAGGCCGGCAAGGAGAGCATCTACGGCGTGATGGCGGCATTGGAGGCCTGGGAAACCCGTGACCATGAGGGCATTCGCGCCCGCGAAAGTGGTTATCTCAAACTCTGGAAGGAGACGCTCGAGCCCTATCCGGGCGTGACGGCGGTGATCGATCCCGATCCGACCCGCAATCCGCTCGACCGGCTGAAGGTCCTCATCAGGCCGGATGAGGCGCATATTACGGCTTGGGATCTGTCCCGGGCCTTGGCGTCCGGTGACACGCCCGTCATCGTCCGCGATCATGAGGCCGAGCATCATTACTTTTATCTCGATCCCTGCAACCTGCACCCCGGTCAGGAAGAAATCGTGGCACGCCGCCTGAGGGAGGAACTCGACAAGGCCCGCAGTTCCAACGAGGTGATTGCGACACCGATCGAAGATCTGAGCCGCCATCGTTTCGATGGGCTCATGCGTTGGCCCGACTGAGGCAAGCACGAAAGGAATGCCGGCGATGACGACACAACCCGTTCTCTCCGTCCAGAACCTGACTACCTCCTTCTTCAGCGAGGGCGAGTGGAAAAGCGTCATACGCGACGTCTCATTTGACGTCGCGCCGGGAGAGACGCTCGCCATCGTCGGCGAAAGCGGCTCGGGCAAGAGCGTGACGTCGCTGTCGATCATGCGGCTTCTGCAGCGGGAGACCAGCCGCATCGAGGGCAAGGTCTTCCTCGGAGGGCGCGAATTGCTCGGCCTGCCCGAGCGCGAGATGCGCAAGGTTCGTGGTGCCGGGGTGGCAATGATTTTCCAGGAGCCGATGACGAGCCTCAATCCGCTCTTCACCATCGGCGACCAGATCTCGGAAGCGATCCGCTGCCATAGCGATGTGTCCAAGGCCAGCGCGCGATTGGAAGCCATTCGGCTTCTGGAAAAGGTACGCATACCTTTGGCGGCTTCACGCTTCGATGAATATCCGCACCGTTTCTCCGGTGGTATGCGCCAGCGGGCCATGATCGCCATGGCCCTCGCCGCAAAGCCTAAGCTTCTGATCGCCGACGAGCCTACGACTGCGCTGGACGTGACGATCCAGGGCCAGATCCTCGATCTCATCAAGACCCTGCAGGAAGAGGAAGGGACCTCGGTCCTCTTCATTACTCACGACATGGGCGTCGTGGCCGAAATAGCCGACCGGACCGTCGTGATGTTTCGCGGCGAGCAGATCGAAACCGGCAGGACGGCGGACATCTTCCGTGACAGCACGGAGCCCTATACCCGGGCGCTTCTGTCGGCTGTTCCCGTCTTGGGCTCAATGGCCGACTCGACACTGCCCGCCCGTTTTGCCATCACCGATACGGTGACGGGAGCCGTGGAACCACCGAAAGATCTGCCTGACACGGTTGCGCGTGATGCGGCGCCAGTGCTGGAGGTCAGGAATCTCACCAAGCAGTTCGACATCTATTCAGGCTTTTTCGCGCGTCCTGCCGGCCGTGTGCACGCTGTTGGAGATGTTTCGTTCAAGCTCCATGCCGGCGAAACACTATCCCTTGTTGGCGAGTCCGGCTGCGGCAAGTCGACGACCGGCCGTGCCATCATGCGGCTGATCGAGCCGACGAGCGGTTCTGTCCTGATCAACGGGGAAAATGTTCTGGCTTTCGACCGCAAGGAAATGCGCAGTCTCAGGCGCTCCGTGCAGATGATTTTCCAGGATCCTTTCGCCAGCCTCAATCCGCGCATGACGGTCGGCGAGGCGGTGGCTGAACCTTATCTTGAACACAAGCTCGGAACGAAGGCCGAGGCACGCGAGATGACGGCGGCGATGCTGGAAAAGGTCGGGCTCTCGCCGGACATGGCCCGGCGCTATCCGCATGAGTTCTCCGGTGGCCAGCGCCAGCGCATCTGTATTGCACGTGCGCTCGCCCTCGAACCGAAGATCATTATCGCCGACGAAAGCGTCTCTGCGCTTGATGTGTCCATCAAGGCGCAGGTCATAAATCTCATGCTCGACCTTCAGGAAAGCATGGGTATCGCCTTCCTGTTCATCTCCCACGACATGGCGGTCGTCGAGCGCGTCAGCCATCGGGTAGCTGTCATGTACCTTGGGCAGATTGTCGAAATTGGTCCGCGCGCTTCCATATTCTCCAGTCCGCAGCATCCGTATACGCGAAAGCTGATGGAGGCTGTACCGGTTCCCGATCCGGACAGGCTTGGACGGCGCCGCAATATCGAGGCGGAAGAGTTGAGAAGCCCGATCCGGGAGATCGGCTATTCAAGACCCGAAGCACTCTATAGTGAGGTTGCTGCCGGTCATTACATCTTGAAGGACTTCGCGGGGTAACGGCAGCTTCTCGATGCGCCTTTCTCGTCGAGCATTGGTCAGGCCCGTGCGAACCTGATACCGGTGGGACGGCAAGCCTGGTGCAGAAGGCTGGCGGCTATCCGGCTGCAATTTCCCGCTCGGGGCGATGTTTGTCATTCATTGCCCGGTCAGCCAGTCAATGAAAATCGCGGCTCCGGAATAGAAGCTTGGCCTGTTCACGCGGATGGCGGGCGCTGGGCTTTCCGCCCCTCAGATCAGCGCCGCCGGGCGCGGCAGGCGTTCCGCCCGTGGCATCTATCTCTCCGCCAAACTGGCCGAGGCCGGGCAGGATGTGGGACAGGTCCTCGATCTGTCCGGCGA
>JBKBIT010000039.1:0-12493 GCA_046297455.1 Aliihoeflea sp. | reverse complement strand
ACCCTGTGTCAGCTTTAATGGCAAGAATGTTGGATTTAAAGGCAAGATACCATAATTAATGGCAAAACCGCCCCATTGATTTTATTGATTTTCGTATACCGCATTTAAGGGCTACGCGACAGCCGCCAACGAGTGACGTGCCGTCGTGAGAACATCACGGTCGCAGCCCAATGGGACAGCTTCCGAAAGCGTGGTGCTGTTCCGCTGGTGCCCGAGCCAGAATCCTTGGTCTCGAATTGGATTCAGATCTTGGAAATGCCCGATGAACTCCACTTTTACGAGGCGACGTGAGCGGTCCAAATCGGCGTCCTCAAGAGACGGGTGCAAGGGCTGTCGTTTCCCGCCGTCGCGTATGAGCGAGGCGTGATTACTTTCGCAGCGCCGCCCGATGTTGAGGAAAGCTTCGGAGGAGTGGCGAAGTTGCGCCTGCTGACATCTGTGCCGGTTGTGGATGCGGTGGATAAAGGAATGCCCGAGATCGGTGTCGCGGGGCGTGATTTGTCGAACATGCTCACGGGCCTGCTGCGCGATGGATGGGAACGGCACTGCAGGAAGATCGGAATGGTCGCCTACGCGTATTCCAACGGCGATGGTTTCCATGTGTCCCCGACTCAAGTTGGGATTGGTGAACGGGTACCTTGGGGCCGGCAAGGCGAGCGCAGGTCGTCGATGCTGCGCAACATCGCCCGAAAGCATGTCTGGTCATATGGTGTAACAGCGATTCCTCGGAACTGGCCTTTCTGGCACTTCCGCCTAAAGGCGCGCGTCCTTTTCGCGGAGGACAACGATACGGAGCAGGGCGAACGCATAGATGACCGGAAGAAGATGCACCGCCTTCGCAGATCGGTCTGCAAGGGTTGGCGCAACAAGCAATGGCATGGGCGGCTTCTGGCATTCCTTCAGATCATGTCGGACGACTCAGCCTACATTCGGGTTTCGCTTGCTCCGGGCCAAGACATGCTTCTTTCCTCTGAGCCCCTTCTCTTCACGTCGCCGGTTAGTACAGCTCTTCCTGACGTGGCCGACCCAGATGCTGAGGAGCAGGACGAAAGCACGCTCGGGCGGCCAGCGGCTGACGGCGAAGATGCCGAGCTCGAAGGAGACGGTAAATGAGGTTTCCCGAGGCAAGCTTGATCGTAGATCACTTGGACGAGCCAGAACTCGACTTCCGCCATGACCAGAGGAGCCACCACCCAAAGTATGGCCTGTTTCTCTATGGACCGCATGACGGCCCTCGGACGCCTAGAGAGGTTCGAATTGGGGTTGTCGGAACGTCGGATGGCCGCATCCATGACCATGAGCTGGTCGAGGCGGTGCAGCGGATTGCGGGCAATGGCACCGGCGACACGCGCTGGAAGGTGCCGGGCGTGCTGGACTGGTCTACCGGGGTCTACAACCCCGATGTCGAAATCAGCCGCGACACGACCACGCTCTATGCCTCGGACCGGGACGTCTTCCTGTTCCTGGTCGATGACCGCAACCCGATCGAGGCAGGCCGGCTGCCCGACGGCTCCCCCGATCTCTTCTGTGGTTGCCGCCCGTGATGCAAGAGACTTGTGACCCTGCTGGCATGTGATCGAAGGCGCTCTTCTGTCAGGCCTTTACTCGCGGCACATTCAGAAGCCGCTGGCCGGTATGGTGATCCGCGGATCAGGTCCGAATCTACTTCCCGAGCTTCAAGCTCGTAGAGATCGTCTGGTTTCCCCGACCCAGATCTATTCGATCGTTGTGCCCATTCAGGTCGTCGCTCTCTCACACCCCCCGTTGTACCGACGTGGTATACTGCTCCGTGATGCTCACATCGCAGCTGCCATCGCCGGATCCCTGTAATCTTCGTTCCTTGTCAGCATCGCCCAAAGCTGCCTGGCCATCTTGTTCGCCAGTGCAATCCCGACCAGCATTTTTGGCTTCTTCGCCAGCATGCGGCCGAGCCAGCTCTCAGCAGGACCCTTGTATCGTGCGTGCGCCAATATGCGGGTCATCGCTCCGATGATCAAAAGCCGGCGGATGTCGGTTTGGCCGGCCTTCGAAACCCGCCCGAGGCGCTCCTTTCCTCCCGAGGAGTGCTGCCGTGGCACGAGGCCAAGCCAGGCTGCGAAGTCTCGGCCGCATCGGAACTGACCCATCTGAGGGGCAAAGGCTTCGACCGCCAACGCCGTCAACGGCCCGACGCCCGGCATCGTTTGCAGTCTGCGCGCCATGTCTGTTTCATCCGCAAGCGCCTTGAGCCTCTTGGTCTTCGAATTGATCTTCTCGATCGTCTCCGCGATCTGCGACAGCAACTCCTGGCACTCAGTGACGATGAGGGAGGGTAGGTCGCAGTGAGGGCCGTGGACCAGCGCGTCCAGCAGGATGCCCGCCTCGACATGGAAGGGCGCGCCAAGAAGCTCCTCGACCGGGTCGGCTAACGCCGGGCCCGACATCGCGACCGCCCTCGCGCGCGGCGATCGCACTTTTTCCTTCCACATGCATGCCACTGGCCCCGCCCCGAGAGGGCGGGGGGTTCCCGTGCATGCAATTCAGCGAGACCCCCATGACCCCCTAGGAAGAAACCGTCATCCTCGAGGCCCGTGATATCCTCGGCCGCTATCTAAGCCGGAACCCGGTCATCGGCAGCTGGCAGGCGCTGATGGACTATTGTGCACTGACCGTCCGCGGGCCCATCGAACGCTTCCACGTCCTCTATCTCGACCGCAAGAACCGCATCATCTCCGACGAGCTCTTGTCGATCGGCACGGTCGATCACGTCCCGGTCTATCCGCGTGAGGTGATCAAGCGTGCGCTGATGCTGAACGCCAGCGCCCTGATCCTGATCCACAACCACCCTTCGGGCGATCCGATGCCGTCGGAGGCCGATCTCAGCATGACCAACGAGATCCAGAAGGGCTGCAAATACCTCGGTCTGACGTTGCATGACCACATCATCGTGGGTGCCGGAACAGAGCTGAGCCTGCGGGCCCTCGGCAAGCTCTGATGGTCCCAGCAGACCTGCCGCCGCCCCTTCGAGGACGAGGGCGGCGGTTTTGTCTTTGACGGATGAGGCGGGGAGAGAGGCTTCCCGCGCCGTCGGAGATTTTCCTATGTTCGACTTGCCCCTGCCCATCCACCCGACCACCGGCCCGCGAGGCTTCGCGCCGGTTTTCGCTGTGGGCGATGCTGATCCCAACCACCCCTTTGCCCTGACCCTGTCGCGCCGCACGCCTGCGGATCTGATGTCGGGCCGGGCCGCACCCTTGGTTCTCGCGCGCTTTGCGACGCTGGCCGATGCCATGCTGGGCGCGATCGACCATGCCGAGGGGATGGCCACGAACACCGCGCCCCAGCTGCTGGCGATCTTCGACCGCGACGAGCGCCTCGTGCTGGCCGGGGCCGCCAGCGACTGCGCCGTCGCGTGGTGTCACCCGGTGATGAGCGCGGCCGAGGCGCGTGGCGTCGTGACCGAGGCGAGCCAGCTGCGCGCGCAGGCGGGTCGCGCGACCGACTGGGGCGAGTCCGATCTGGCAAAGCAGCTGCGCTACCGTGCTGATGTTCTCGATGCGCGTCTCGTCGACCCGCTCTGGCGCGCCTTTGCTACCCGGGCGCTGCAGGTCGCAGCGTGAGGCCCGAGAGACAGAGGTGGGCATGGGGGATTTGGAGCTTGTCTGGGGGAGAGAGATCGCCCGGCCCGGCTTCGTTCCCTTCCCCTTACCGGAGATACCCGATGAACCTCACTGAACCCACCCTCGCGGGACCGATGGCGCCCTCGACCTTCAACATGGCGCAGATCTTCGCCGCGCATGCCGAACGCGAGGCCCGGACCCTCGCCCTGCGCCCTAGCAACAAGGACCGCCTCTTCGACGGCCTGATGGCTGCCGGCATCACCCATGTCACCGTGACCTTTGACGGCGCAGGTGACAGCGGCCAGATCGAAAGCATCGGCGCCTGGTCGGGGGAGACCGCCGTCGACTTCCCGGCGACCGAGATCGAATACGCCGCGCTGACCTGGGACGACCCCGAGGTCGAGATGCGGAAGCTCCCGCTTGAGGATGTCGTCGAGCAGCTTGCCTACGATTTCCTCTCCGACACCCATGGCGGCTGGGAGAACAACGACGGCGCTTACGGCGAGTTCTGCTTCGACGCTTCCGCCCGCTGCATCCACCTCGAGTTCAACGAGCGGTTTACGTCGTCCGAACTCTCCACCCATGATTTCTGAGGAGGCGGCGATGGCACATCCCTATCACCACGCCCTGTCCTCGGTGAAGAAATGGGGCGGCACGGTCGACGACTTCATCGCGGTGCATGCCTGGTTCGACCAGAGCAAGGAGATCACAGCGGACTTTCGGCACCGGGCCTTGCGCCACCATGCCGAGGGCATCTTCATGGCCGAGACGATCTTCGGGCCGACCCTCACACTCTCGACCGGGCGCATCATTCCGACCCGCTGGGTGGGCGAGCAGCATGTCAAGGAGGACCTTGGCTTCATCCCGAGCTTTGCTGAATGGGTGAAGGCTATCCGGCCCGAGCCCTGGATGGGCCGGGCTGCACAGATCGAAGCGTTGGTCGATCCGCATCTTGCCTCGCCCGTGGTCGAGGTCACCTGAGATGACCGATCCAGCCTATCAACGCCTCGGCCTGCCCTCGGCAGCGTCGCCCTACGCGGTCCTGCGCGCGGCGGTCCGGGCGCTTCACCCCGACACGCGCGCCGTTCGCGGTTTCCGGGCCGCGCGGAAGCGCTTCTATCGGCAAATGCTTTGCGCCCATGCCGCGCGACAGGCGGCGGGCGACAGTTCCACAGGCTAATCGCCCCCGACCACCCTTTCATCCCAATCCAGTGCCCGGCTTCTCGGTCGGGTCTTCCCCATTCAGGAGGTCCCCATGGCGGATTACTTCACCCATTTCTCGTGCCTGCTCGATGTCGGCACCCCCGACAAGGCGGCCCGCGCGCTCGCGCTGTTCCAGGAACTTCGCGCCGCAGATCACGACGCCGACGACCCGGAGGTCACGGGCTTTGATCTCGTGCGCCAGGACGCGCCCGAGGGCAGCACCCTCTGGATCCATGACGACGACCACGGCGATGTCGAAGCCGTCATCCGCTTCTGGAGCCAGGGCGATGGGGCCTGCTTCGAGGGCTACTGGTCCCACGCCAAGCGTGCGGCCGTGCGCATTCGCGACTACGCGCCCACGGACGCGCCGCTGCACGGCATCGCCGACCGGCTGCAGGCCATCCAGCGCCGGAACTTCTACCAGCTTGCAGCCGAAGTCAGTCACCGCGGCCGCTACTACCACGAATACACCATGTCGATCGACGTCACGCGCGACAGCCCGACCTGGCAGCCGCCGACCGAGGATGCGGAGGAGACCGTGACCGAGGCGCTGCGCGATCTCGCTCGCTGGCTCTACCGTCAGCTTCAGGCTGAATACGACCACCTCACCTCGGTCGAGGCCATCGAGGAAGGGATCATCGTGAACGAGTATACTTTCACAGAAGCCGGGCGGCGGTTCGGCTGAGAGCGCAGGCAGTTCATTTGATCTTTACAATGAGACCATATGATCTATATTTAGGGCAGTGGAGGACGCCATGTACGTTGCTGAGAAAATCCGGGAACCCGCACAGATCAACGCCGTCGCGTTGAAGGCTTACGCGCGCGTGGTCGATGCCTGGGGCCTCAACTTGAAGGAAGCGGCTGGCCTTGCCGACATGTCAGAGAGTACGTGGAAACGTGCCAAGAAGCCAGACTTTGCGGGAGAACTGACCAAGGATCAACTACTGCGGCTCAGTGCGGTGATCGGCATCTACAAGTCGCTCGAACTCTACTTCTCCGAGCCGCTCGCACGAAGTTGGTTCACCCGACCGAACACCGGCCCGCTCTTTGGGGGAAGCCGTCCGGTTGACACCGCCATCGACGGGGGCTTGCCGCAAATTCTCGCGGTTCGGACCTATCTGGACGCATTGCGTGGTGGGGCATGAAGCAGACCGAGATTTCTGATCGCGGTCTCGTTCGTCTCCTGCCCGCCACTTACCACAAGCCGCCATCCCTGCGTGGTCTCGTCGATACCGATGACGAGATGGAGATCCTCGCAGAGATCGAGGGTCTGACCAGCGACCGTCTTTTGGCCGAACGTGGGCGCAATCCGCATCTGGACCCGCGCGAGCTTGCCTGGCAGCGGCGCAGCCGTGATCTGCGTATTTATGGCGACAGTCATGTCAACGCCGCCTTCACCTATACCCGCGCCGGCGGAAACCGCTTCAACACAGAGGAGCGCGGCGCCTGGTATTGCGCATGGGATGTGATGGTGTCCGTCAGCGAAGTGGCCTGGCACCGCACACGTGAACTCGGCTTTACCAGCAGCTTCCATGACAGCGCCCGCTATGTGGAATTGCTGGCGGATTTCATCGGGATCTTCGATGACATGACCGACGAGCAAGGCCATCCCGCACTGCATCCGGATCCGGCTGTCGGATATCCCGAGGGCCAAAGCCTGGCTCAGCATCTCCGCCGGGCTGGATCGCGTGGCCTGATTTACCCCTCGGTCCGGGCGCCTGCGCCGGGCGGGAATTGCTTGGTCTGCTTCGAGCCCCACGCCATCCAGAACGTCCGGCCGGGCGCGTCTTGGGACCTCGTTTGGGATGGGACGCCGCACTACTCGGTTACGGCTGTTGCTTGACCGGTCAGATTCCGGGCGCCCTTGGAGGGCCTGAGAAATGAAAGCACCTGGCAGCAACAACCCCGACATCACAAACTTGACCGATGCACGCATCCTGCGGGCCGTCGACGAGGTGGATGAGACCGAGGATGAACCGGTTGCCCAGGCCGAACGTTTGACGCTGCCTGAGCGCGAGCGCGCGGCGGGTGAGCCCGACATCTTCGCCCCCTCCGAGCGCCGGGATTTCCAGGAGCTCGTCGCCCAGTTCCGTCGAACGGATTTCGACCATCCCTTCTCGGACGATCCGTCCGTGCGCCGTGCTGGTGCCGTCGAGGTGGAAGAAGCCCGCGCCGCCTTCAACGCCTTCGCGCAACGGTCGCCCGATCATGCCGAACTGGCGTCGATGGCCTGGGACGAGATCACCGACAGCCGCAAGCCTCACCGAAGCTCGCCCCTCCGATCCCGATCATCTGCCAAAGCCGCTCCCGGCGCAGCGCGCCGTGGATCAGTTCCTCTTCGACCAGCTCGCGGGCATTCATATCAGTGGCCCCGCTCATGGCCGCAAGCTCGGCAGGGTGAAGTCCATGTAGCGGCGTTCCTCGGCGATGGTGGCGGCATCGACCACACCGGCGTTGCCTGCACCCAGCGTCTGGATCGCTTCCAGCTCCCACATCCGTGTCATCGCGATGGCCAGCTCCGCCGTGACGCGGGTGTTGTGGTCCATTGCGGCTTTCAGATCCTCCATGTCGGGGATCATCGAGACAAGCCGCTCCACCCGTTCGAGGGACTGCGCGGCCTCGGCATGGCTGTTCTGGGCGGCGGCCGACATGACGGCCCCGGTCGTGGCGCGTGTGGCCACCCCTTCCGCGCCGGGATTGCCGCTGGTCGCGATCTCGCGCAACGAGTTCTCGTCAAACCCTGCCCGCGCGAGCACCTGCTCCATCTGCGTGCGCATGGGGCCTGCGGTGATGCCCAGAAGGTTGCTCCAATCCCCTGTCTGGATGCCCCGAATCAGGCCGGGCAGATCGCGGAACTTGGCCTCGAGAAGACCGTCGAGGCCGTCGCCCATGACCATGCCGAGGATGCTGCGTGGCCCGGTGAGCGAGGCATACATCTCTTGCAGTTGGTCGAGCTGGTTCTGCACCACCTCAAGCTGCTCGAGCGCGTTGTCGAGAAGATCGGTCTGGATCCCGAAATCCTGCAGCATCTGCTGCAACTGGCGGATTTCCTGGGCGATGTTCTGGGTGTCGACCGTGGGCACGCCTTGTGCGCTGACAGGACCCGCAAGGGCGGTGGCCAGCGCGAGCGTTGCTGTACCGCTGGCAAGGGAACGGGACAAGCGCCTGATCATCGCAAACTCTCCAGGGTGAAATTCATGAACTGCCGCTCGGCGGCTTGGGCTGCGGCCATGGCGAGTTGCTCCTCGCTCAGCGGCTGGGTGTGGGCGGCCTTGATCCGGGTGCGGATCGCGACCAGCCGGGCCAGCTCGGCGCGCGCATAGGTGTTGAGCTGGGTGGCCTCGTGGATGTCTTCAGTCTCGCCGATGCGGCGGATGATGTCTTGAACCCGCAGCGCGGCCGCTTGGACCGAGACCAGCGAATAATCGCCATAGACGCCTGCGCCATGGGCCGAGAGGCTGAAGCTCGCATTCGCCAGCAGGACGGGGTCGATGGTGCCCAAGGCATCGATGCCCCCGACCGCGGCGAGGTAGCGGTTGTATTGCTGCGGGATCACCACGACGTAGTGTTGGGTCAGCGTCTTGTCGCGCAGGCCCGAGCGGCCGAGATGCGCGCGCCAGCGCTGATCGACGGCCGCCGCGAACCCCTCACCCAGAATGGGCGGCAAAGACACGTCGACCGCCTTCGAGACCTTGTGAAGGTAGAAGGAGAACTCGGTTCCGACCTGCGCAACAATCCCGGCGAGAAGTCCGCCGATCCGGTCGAGATGGGCGTCCTCGCTCGTGGTGCTGTTGACCCCCTCAAGCCGGATGCATTGCATCAGCTCGTTGCCGCGCGCGCGGATGGTCCGGTCGGTCACGAGGCTGACGTATGGCAGCATGGACGAAAGACGTTTCTCGCCCTTGACCCATGCGGGCAGCGCGATCAGCGAATCGTGTGCCTCCTCCACGTCATTGCCAAGTCCATCACGGGGCATAGCTGTCACCCCCGTGAAGCTTGCGATTCGTTGTGGGCGGGGTTTCCTGCAAGGTGATCACCAGGACGTCGAGGAAGTTCGGATCCCAGTCCGCAGCCTTCCAGAGTGCCGGCCAGGCCAGCCCTGCGAAGACGGCCACCACCCAGCTCTGAACCCAGAGGAACAGGAGCGTCGAGCCGAAGAGCCAGACCATGGCGTACATGATCGGCAAGCCCATCAGCTTGGGTGGCCTGAGAAGGCCGATGAACACGCGGGACTGGTCGGACATCGGTTTTGCTCAGGTCGTCCAGATGGCGGCGACGATGGTCGGCGCCGCGGCGATGCCCGCGATCGCGACCACAACCCAGAGCGCCTGACGGAAATCGAGGATGCCGAAGAGCCAGGAGAGGAACACGCCGATCAGTGCCAGCGTGCCAATCACGATCCCCAAGGGGCCG
This sequence comes from Aliihoeflea sp., assembly GCA_046297455.1. Taxonomy (GTDB): domain Bacteria; phylum Pseudomonadota; class Alphaproteobacteria; order Rhizobiales; family Rhizobiaceae; genus ZYF759. The sequence goes on along the minus strand of JBKBIT010000039.1, from coordinate 3,278 downwards.
GTGATCGCATCGACGATGCCTTGCAGCAGCGTCTGCACCGGCGAGAGGTCAATGCTTTGGGCCAGTGCGGGGCTCGCCAGCACGATGAGGGCCATCGCGCCGAGCGCGACAACGGCCCGCGTGTGAAACACAGTTTGAAGGTTTTTGGACGTCACGAGAGATCTCCTCTGAGCCGTTGGAACACGGCAGTCACACGGGCCACATGGCCTTGGGTTTCTGGGTAAGGGGGGATGCCGCCGTGGCGGGCGACCGCATCGGGTCCGGCATTGTAAGCGGCGAGCGCCAGCGCAGGATCGCCGAAGCGCTCGAGCATCATCAGAAGGTACCGGGCCGAGCCGTCGAGGTTTTGCGAAATGTCGTGGGGATCAACACCAAGATCATTGGCCGTGCCTGGCATCAACTGACCGAGCCCAATCGCACCTACAGGGCTCAATGCGCCAGGGTTATAGGCGCTCTCGACCTCGATATTGGCGCGGTAGAACAGCGCCCAATCGGTGACCGACAGACCCGCCTGACGCAGGGCGTCATGGCTGCCATAGCGCAGCGCCGTGGTCTCGATGGCATGGAGGATTTCGGGGGAGGCGCGGACCGCCCTCGGGGTGACCCGCGCAGCAATCTCGCTGGAGGCGACCTCATCCTCGTCCGATTGCGGCGCGGCAAAGAGAAAGAGGCGGTCGGTTTGCGCGGAGCCATCACCTGAGAAGGCGCGAAGCGTGCTCGCATCCTCTGCGGTGTCGATCAGTCGGCCATCCGGGCCGACCGAGAAGATGAAGCCGTCTGCCCAGGCCTCGGGCGCGGAACAGACGCCTGTACCCAAAGCCAAGACGACGGCAAGAGTGCTGTCAGTTATCCGTGACCAGAACCGGACCAGTCCGGGGTGCGTCGACTCGCCCAGGAGCAGCGTGGCGCTCGCGTCCGCCCTCTTCGAGCGGAATGCTGACACTCTTGCAGCCCATCTCGGCGAGGAAGCTGACGAGGCCGACGATGGTCTTGAACTCACGCACCTTGAGATAGCTGCGGCTGGTGACAAGCATCTTGTCTGCACGCCCGTCTTCCGCGACGGCGCGCACAACCCAAGTACCGTACCAGCTGTTATGGCGCTTCTCGCCTGCCTCCTTACAGACCACCTCGAGGAGGTAGCCGTCGGCCAGGAGGCCGCGCAGACCGTCTTCTGTAACCACATTCGGGGCTTCTTCTATCATGGCCTTCCCTTGGGTCCTTTTCCTGCCTGAGGTGCAGCATCAGTCCCACGGAGTCGCAACACCGTGGTCGATACAAGACAACATGAACGATAGCAAGACAATAATAACGACTTGACGAAAATCGCCTTGCTCTGGTAACGGTGCTACAGGACGAGATTGCAACATTAAAGGCGCAAAAGGAGTTTTGCCCTGCGCATGTCATGTGCACGCAACGCTATTCTTGCGCTGATGATCGTGGCGACACCGGCGCAAGCCGCTGTGGCTGCACCCTGTCTCGCCCCGGAACGCCCCTTCCTGCCGCAATCACGCGAAGACATGCGCCGCTACGCCGATCTGCTCCGCGCGGACTTCGAGACCTATATCGCCGAGGTCCAGACCTATTTCCGCTGCCTCGACGAGGAACGCGCGCGCGCCTTTGTCGAGGCGCGTGAGGTGGTCGAGCAGTACGGACAGTTCCAGTACGTTCTCGAATAGCGTCTGAAATCCGGTAAAGTCTGGCCGGGCGCAGTTTTTCCGGTAACATGTCGGCAGTTTGCCTGTCTTGCGCTACCCGGATGCCCGTTGCGGATCGAGGCTAGGAAATCTTTTGCCTCTCAGGCCTCTACGGGAAAGTTCATGCGTTTTCTATTGCTCATCACGCTTCTGATCGCTCCGCTACTTGCACATGCAGAGACGCTACGCATCGCAAGCTGGAACATCGAGCATCTGGTCGCTGATACAGATCGTGGATGCCGGCCGTGCAGTGAGGCGGACTTCCACCGCGTGCGTGATGTGATCGCGCAGGTGGATGCTGACATCTGGCTCCTTCAGGAAATCGAAGGGGAGCCCGCGCTTGCCCAGGTCTTTGATCCGGCAGAATGGATTTTCCATATCGAGGATCGTCGCCCGTCACGGCGTTACCCGGAGTGTCGCAACACACCGGGCCAGCGGCTTTCGATGCAGTCCACGGCCATCGTGCTCCGGGCTGGAACTGCCCATCGGCGCCTGCCGGACCTGTCGGCGGCGTTGTTGCGGAAAGGCGGCTCTTGAGGCGTGACTTCCCCTTTCCCTTTAGTTTCAGGCTATGCGGACGATCTCGGCTGTGCCGAGGGCGTTGATGCGGTTCATGAGGGCTACGCGTTCTGCCGTTTTCCGCACCGTTCGGGGCCATTTTCCTGATCGCGGCCGATGCCGCGGCGTGCGTTGGCCTTTCGCCTGAGGACTTGCGGATCGGTGTCGTCGCGGGCCTGATCGGCGGCGTGTTCTTTGTAGGTCTGCTGGCCGGCACCGCCGCGCATGACATCGGCACGCCGTTGACCAACCTTGCGGTGATCCTCGACGACTGGCAGGACCTCGGCCTGCCCGACCCGCAAGAGCGCGCCCGCCAAATCGCCCTGATGCAGGAGGCGATCGCCACCTGCCGCGAGAGCCTCAGCCACATGCTGGCTATGGGCCGGCAGGCGCGGGTCGAGGCGGCGCATCCGGCTGATCCGGTCGCCCTGCTGCGCGAGGTCGCAGCCCGCTGGCAGGCGCGCTATCCCGAGATCGACCTGGTGGTCGAGGGCGACGGGGGCCCGCGCGGCCAGGTTCTGTCCGATGTGCTGCTGACGCGGACCCTGACCAACCTGCTTGACAACGCCCGAGAGGCCGGCGCGCGCCGGATCGTCATCGCGGTGGCGCAAGAGAACAGCCAGGTCGCCATCCGCATCCGCGACGAGGCAGCGGCTTTCCCCTCTCCGTCCTGCAGGATCAGGCGTAGGCGGACACGACGCCGAGGGCTTGGCAAGGGGGGCACGGGCTGGGTCTCTTCCTCGTGCGCTCGGTCTTGCGGCGCATCGGCGGCGGCCTGCGTCTGGCCAACCCGCCCGAAGGCGGGGCCGAAGTGACGGTGATGCTGCCACAGGTCGTCCATGGCGCGGGCTGAACGGTCGGGTGCCCTGGCGGCCGAACTCGCCCGCCACCGCCGGCTGTCGCAGGCCGGCGCGGCGCTTTCGGTGCTGGCGGCGCTGGTCTGGCCCGCACAGGCGGCCGTGATCGCCGCGCTGACGGGCGAGCGCAGGTTGGCCCCGGTGCCGACGGCGCTGATCCTGATCAAGC
>JBKBIT010000038.1:0-12659 GCA_046297455.1 Aliihoeflea sp. | reverse complement strand
GCTGCGCACTTCGGCAGCGCGGGTGGCAAACCGGACTTCCAGCGCGGTGTTGAAACGCGCGGTCACGGCCTTCATCTGCTTGGCGGCCGCGTCGATCTCGCGCTGCATGGCGGCCAGCAGGTCCACCGGAAGCAGGGCGATCTCACCCACGGAAAGATTGATCAGCTCATCGATACCGGGTGTGTTTTCAGGGAAAGGCATTTCAGTCTCCGTATTGGGGAATGGGGTTCAGGCGGCCTCGAGAAGGCGCACCGAGAGGGACGCGCCGGCTGGACGCGGCTTGCGCCGGGCCACGGCGATGTAGGCAAACTGGTCGGGCCCGATCCGGGCTTGCACGAGATGGACGAGGTCGTGCTCGGCAGCGCGCAAAGCGGCATCGGCCGTGCGGCGCAGGGCTGAGCGGCGTTCGGGCGAAAGAGGCGAGGCCGAGCCGAAGGTGTCGACGGCGAGAAAGCCGCGATGATAGACCAGCGTCTCACCGGGTTCGGCCTGCGCGATCCAGGCCGAAAGCCCGATTTCATCGAGCGCCGGACCGGCTGCGCCGAAGATCGACACAACGCCGGTTGCGCGGAGGGCGGAATGACGGGCCATCATGCGGCGCCCCGCTCGGCCGTGCTGCGGCGCTGGCGGGCCTGCTCATAGGCCAGCACATCCTCGAGGCGGTAAACCACGCGTCCGCCGATCTTCAGGAAGGCCGGGCCATCGCCGGTCCAGCGCCAGCGTTCAAGGGTGCGCGCCGAAATCGTCCAGCGCGCGGCAAGTTCAGTCTGGTTCAGGCAGGTTCTCGTCTGCATCGTTCGCTCCCGGTGTTCTGTTGGGAGGAAGATGCACGCTTCGATGCGGGGATGTCGTCGGGATCAGAGTGGGATACGGCGGGGGATTGGCCGAGGGACTGCAATCATGGGATGAATCACGCGGCGGGGGATCGCCATCCTCCCCCATCCCCCTGCGCATCCCACGGCGGGGATCCTACGAGGGGCGACAGGGCAGGCTGGACTCAGAGCCCAGCGAGTCGATAGACCCCGCGACCGTTCGACTCGATCAGCAGTGGCCAGTCCTTCTTCGACTTGAAGAGGTCGGACATCTTGAGGCTGCGCGACCCCGCCTCTCCCAGTACAGCCTTGCCGCTCTGCCACGGCTCACCCCGCTGTGCCGCCGCGTGCAGGATGCGCACCACCTGTGCCTGGATCGGCCCAAGCTGGAACTCATGGCCGTTGCAGCGAACGTGATGGTAGTCGGCGGAAGCGTGAAAGGCATTGGCCTGCTTCACGCCAGCCGCACCACGGAAGCCAGATTTCGCCTCGAAACGGTCGCGTTCTTCGCGGCTTAGCACGAGATCGGGCTTGCGGATCGTGAGGGTTTCGCGCGATCCAAAGAAGCAGGCATAGTCCGCCTTCGTGGTACGGAACCGGGTGACGCTGACCTCGCCGATACGGAAAAGCTGGAAAACGTCCTGGACATGCAGATCGAGGAGCCCATTGAACGAGGAGCGCTCAGAGGGGATCGAGTAGCATCGACCGTCGTCAGTTTCCTCGAAATCACCGAACTCGATCGGCAGGTTGAGGATCCGGATCGACAGTCGTAACTGGTCATTCTCGGCCAGATAGGCGACGTCGGCCTCTGGCAGTGACCACCGGCCAAGCACCTCCGCCAGGGTAAAATATGCCTTTTCGATCTCCATCCTGGCCCCCGATTCCGATGCAAAGTGTTTGGCTTTTGTTCTAGCCGCTTGACGATCCCAATTCAATCCTGTCTTATCCTATCTTATCCACATGGCGCTGGGGACAACATGAGAGAGAACCACACCTTGGCCGACCGTCTGCGGGCTCGCTCCGATCAGCTTGGCCTGGCGCCGGCCCATGTCGCGGAAATGGCGGGGGTCAACCGCTCCTTCGTCTATGACATCCTGCGCGGGCGATCCTCGCGCCCCGGCATCGACAGGCTTGCCGACATCGCCCGGGTGCTGAAGGTCGACCGCGACTGGCTGATCCACGGCATCGGCGAGGTCGAGGGCCCCTCCCCCTTCCACGAGAACCCCGACGATGCCTTCGTGGCGATTGCCCATGCCACGCCTCGCCCCTCGATGGGCGGCGGCGCGGTGGTGACCGAAGATGGCGACACGCCCGGCCGCGCCTACCACTTCCGCCAGTCGTGGATCCGCCACAAGCTGAAGGCCAGCCCCGCGCAGCTCAGGATCATGCATGTGGAAGGCGATAGTATGGCCCCGACCCTGCTCGGCGGCGACGCGGTGCTGGTCGACATGACGCGCCAACTGCCCAACCCGCCCGGCATCTTCGTGCTGGACGACGGCATGGGCCTCGTGGCCAAGCGGCTCGAGCATATCCCAAACAGCGACCCGCCCGCCGTCCGGGTGATTTCGGACAACAAGCTCTATCCCGAGTATGAACGCACCGCCGAAGAGATCCGCATCATTGGCCGCATCCGCTGGTTCGCCAGAGAGATCTGACGATGGGCGTTGTCAGGATCGGCGCCAATTAAACCGAAAGACAGCAGTTCTTCCTGCCTGGCCTCCTAAGCTCCGATCCAACTACGTAAACGAAAAACGCCCGCGAGATTTCTCTCCGGGCGCACCTCTGCGATGATTTAAACATGCGTCAAGAGGGGCAGGGTTGTCAACGTGATTTTCTGTTTGTTTGCTGAGGGATGCACGAAAGGGAGCTACTGAACCGAAGCCACATCCGTGCAGAATTCCTACACGACAGCCGGATCAACATTTATCCCTAAAAAGTAAGAAACCGCTGCCTTTACAGACCCGAAAGGTGACCATCCAGTTCCACACGACTTCGTCACCAGCTTGGACGTCAGGCGCCGTTAATTTGACTGGGATCAAACATTCTTGACTCTTCAGCATGCTGAATTTTTCGTTCACGGCAGCTCTCGATCTCGGTCAATCAATGACGTCGACCATGGCGTCATTGCCAAGAAGAAGTTGTCGGAGCCGACCAAGCATATTCTCACTCTTCGCAACGTCGATACTCGCGGTCTCCAGGATTGTTGCATGCCCAGTGATACGATGACGGGCGTGAATTACGTCTTCGACTCCGAGGCCGGGATGATGCGGATAGAGCAGCGTCAAGCGCGGAGCGAGATAGAGCTGTGCATAGGCCATCATCTGGTAGACGTCGGCCTGCGAGACGCCTTGCTTGGGATCATCGATGCGCGGGGATATCCGCTTCCACTTGGTATCGATGACATGTGTCACAACGCCACCCCTGCGGATCAGGATGTCGGGCTTGGTCTGGAACAGTCCTCGTTCGCTGTCCTGCGCGCTGAGGCAGAACAGGCGTCCGCCTTGTAGCGAGACGGTAAGCCCGGTTCCTGCCAATGCGCGAACGATCAGCCGTCCGACATATTCTTCGAACAGTGCGTTCATCTCGAACAGCATAGCGGTTCCCTCGCCCGTCCCGCCTGTCGTGGTCTGGTAGCGGTCATGCAAGAAGAGACGCGCCATGGCGAACAGCTCTCGCCAGGACCGGTTGGTTCGGTCGATGACGACTTCATCCCATCGCAGAGCTGGAACCGGAACGTCGGCGATGTCGGCGTAAACAAATGCCAGCTCGCGCAAACGCTTCTGGTTTGCGCCGCTCCGCGACAGGCGAAAAAGGTGTACTACTGCCGCCTTCATGATCCGGTTGAGCGGCATGTCTTCCGATAGAAGATCGAAACGGCAGGCGAGGCGTGAAGGATTGATCGCATGACGGGTGAACTGCCGGTTAACGTCGAGCTGGCCACGTAAGGTCGGCAAGTCTTCTTCGCGCCCGACATAACGTCGCGGCATGCCCTTGCGCAGGGATTCTGTCAGCTTGTCGCAAAAGATGCGAACCAAGATTTCCAGGAGCGTTTCGCGCTGCCATGCGAGATCGGTAATGACGCCGAGGTCGATCTTGAGATCAAGCGCTACAGCCAACATGTGCACCAGGCGTCTTCGGATCGCAGCGTTCTGGTGATCGGGTGTTTCACCGGGCGCCACATCGATCTTCGGCAGTATCTCTAGGCTTGCATCGCCTGCTGCCAAGATCCCTACTACGCCGCGAGCACGCAACGCGTGCCGGCCATGCTCGAGCACCCCACTGCCGCCGCGTCCTGCGAAGGCCGAGCGGGCCGCCACCCCTGCTAGTCGGTCGGCATGGTGAGCCGCGATTTGACCCTCGGCTTCCCCGTAGTCGAGCTTGTCCCATTCACGAACCGTGTAGGTGCGCATCAGGCGGCGAAGTCCGAGAAGTCGAAACTGGTCTTCACGCTCCAGCGCCGCTTGTCTCCGCCCAGATCATCATCGGCGAAGCCGATCGGCGCAGCTAGTCGTCTGGATTCGAGGAAACGGGAGCCGTTGGCACCCTCGCCATCGCCGAGCACTGCTGCCACCTTTGACCAGTCTTCGTAAAAATACTCCGCCAGAAGCGGGATGACCTTGTGGCGCATGACGTCGTCCACATCGGCGCGGGTCGTGCAACCGGTGAAGTAGGCATGTCCGATCTGGTGTTCGCGATCGAAGAGATATTCAATCCGCTCGTTGAGGGAGTGCAGCAGCTTGCACAGATCGATTCCGTCGAGATTTGCGGCATCAAGCTGCCGCGCGACCAGCGCCCGCCTCAGCTCTTCAACGTCGGGCATCAGCTCGCGGAAGGTAAACCGTCGGCGCAAGGCGGTATCGAGCAGCGCAATCGAACGGTCCGCGGTGTTCATTGTGCCGATAATGTGCAGGTTGGCCGGCACGCCGAAACTCGCCCCGGAATAGGGAAGCCGGACTCTAACTTCGTTTTCGCAACCGAGCCGCTTGTCAATTTCGAGCAGCGTGATCAGCTCGCCAAAGACTTTGGAGATATTGGCCCGGTTGATCTCGTCGATGATGAGGACATGCGGCCGCGCACTGGCCACCGGCCGCTCGGCATTGGGATCGATCACCACCGATTCCAGCGCATCCCAATCGATCCTGTTCGGATCGAGGCGATAGGCCGACTGACGGCGGAAGTTCCGGGCGTAGAAAGGTGCGCGCTCCGCTCCGTTGTCGTCCCGCCAGATCCATTCAACGCTGCGACGATGCGGATGGAAGTCGGCGTCGGCATCAAAATAATACTCGCCGCTCACGCGTCCGAAGGCGCGATAACTGTCACGGCCATCGGAGATGACAACATAGTCGCCGACCTGAAGGCCGGACCGAAACGCGAAGAGCATTTCGATATTAGGATCCTTGCCTGATGCATCGGGATCCTTTTGGTCGTTCCACGCCTTTCGGATTTCTTCGAAATCGTCGAACCGCTCGTCCGACCAGTCGATATCACCGCCCCAGCCGAGATGGATCAATCCGCCATCGAGGCCTTCGCGAATTCGGCTTTCCTGGCTACCGCGCTGACCGAGAGCAATCTTGTAGATCGGGCGCGAACGGTCGAGCCGCTTTGCCGGCGCATCGCCTGTGTCGAGTCTTGCCCTCTCGCTGATGATCTTGAATACGCCGGCATGGGGCTTGAGGCTGAAACCGCCGGAAGTGCCGGCGCCCTCGTCGTCACCTTCCTGTTCGCTCCCTGTCGTCGGCCGCAGCCCTTCAACAAAATCCTCATAGGAAAATGACTGGTGGAACGTCACGAACTCGATCCGACCTTCACCAGCAAGGCGGCGGTACTCGGTCATCAGGGCATCGCGGTCATGGCGCAAAGGCTCTGCCGCGTTCCCGCCCAAGCATAGGCGCACCGCCTCCCAAGCCGTAGCGTAGGTTTTCCCGGTTCCCGGCGGGCCGTAGAGGATGAGATTGGTGGCGGTGGGCATTGCGGTCATGGGTTCAAAGGTCATGGTTTCGTACCCTTCCGCCGAGGCGAGCTTATAGGTGAAAACGGTGGAACTGCTGGGATTTGGCAGGGTGTGCGTCGGGGGCGGAACCTCCGCGAGTTTCTGGAACTCCTTGCTCCCGAGCGCGCTACAAATTGCCGGATGCCGATCGTGCAGACCGATGTCGTGGCCGAGGTCGCCTGCTCGTATGGCAACTTCTGCTTCGCCGTTCTCGCGAGCCAGTTCGATACAGTAGTTGCGCGCGCACAGGCGGATGCGGTCGGCACCTGCGATTAGGTGTTCGTAGCGCTCAGGCGAAGCAACCGGCGCGCCTTCGGCATCGACGATGATGTAGCCCGCATTGTGGAGCTGGGCTGCGGCATCGGACTTTTGCCCCCAGCCTCCGTTGAGTTCTGTTTTGCCGCGCAAAAAGCCGACGACCGGCTTTGAGGGATAATTCCGGTTGGGCCGGTCGCGTGTCGATCGCACCCAGTAATCCCGCGGCTCGCCGAAGGCGTCGAAAATCGCGGCGTGCTCGCCCGATTGGCGATAGCTGTCGTAGGCGTCCATCGCCGCCTCGATCGCCTCGCGCGAAAAGGATGCTGTGTCCTCTTCCTTGTAATTGTGGACGACCCACAGTGCGCCTTGCACATCGATCATGTCGCGTGGCGCCAGCCCCTGAGCCTCGAAAGCGCTGCGGACCGCCTTCATGAAGCGCAATTCGTCACGATAGGTATCCGCCACCGACGAGTGATCGGGGAACCGACTGCCCACAGCTTGCAGCCATAGATCCTGACGTACGGAGTGACGGATATAGATGCCCTCGTTGGGGGCGAGATGCAGGAGCAAGAATTCGCCGATCTGGCGGGCCGGATCGGGCTTACCGTTTGGGACAGCCGCAATCCAGGCGTTGACAAAGGCATCCAGTGCCAAGGCGTGACCGTCGGCTGCGCCAAGCGCGGCATCGACGAGCTCGCGCAAGGCGGGCCAGAGCTTTTCGCGATCCGCATCACCCTTCGGCGACATTGGCCAATAGGCGCGCCATTGCAGCAGATTGCTCTTGGCGAGCGCGGAGTTGACGGCATCGGCCAGATCCTGATCGGATCCGGGTTGAGTGATCGCTGCCTTCAGCTCGGTTGCAATCTCAAGCTTATAAGTTCGCTCCGCATCGTCGAAATGCGGATCGGGCCGGTCAAAACGATCGAGAGCGGGAAAGAAATGGCGTAGCCGCTCAATCCAGCGCGTGATCGCCGCCGGGTTCAGGACCAACGCATCGTCATAATTCGACAAGACCCGAAGTAGTCGACGCAGGGCCTCGACGTCATCGATCCGAACGACAAAGCAATCAGCATCGCCAAAGGACCAGTCCCGGCTGAGGGCGGAATGCCTCCCCCCATCCTTGATGCCGCTCTGATAGGGCCGCAGCTCGCTGGCAAAGCCGTTCGCCTCGACGCGATCGCGCCATTTTACATGGAGAAAGATGTTGGCAGGATTCTGTATTTCCCACAGCAGGCACTCACCTGCGCCAAATTCAAAGGAAACCATTTTTTTGGTGACGCCACCGCCCGGGCGTAAGCCTGAGCCGCGCAGCACGTCGAAAAGCGCACCGCGCAGCGGTAGGGGTCGCTCGCGCTCATTTTCATCGAGGCGTGCCTCGAAACTCTCCCACATTCAAAAATCTCCTAATTTAGGCAGCGCGCAGAGCGTATTCACCAATCGCATTTGGTCGACCGTCTCGCACTTCGCCTCACGCAGGCGCGGTGCGCCGAACACCAGCGAAAGCCCCTTGGCTCGGGACACAGCCACGTTGATGCGGTTGAGTGAGAACAGAAACTCCATCCCGCGCGACGTTTCCTCGGCCGAGGAAGCGGTCATTGAGACGAGGCAGATCGGCGCTTCTTGCCCTTGAAACTTGTCCACAGTGCCGACACGGATGCCATCGGCCAGTGCGTCGCGGAGGGCATTCACTTGAGCATTATATGGGGCGACGACTATGATGTCCGTCTGCCGCATCGGGCGGATTGAGCCGTCCTTCTCCGTCCAAGTGCCCTTCAGCAATTCCCCTGCAGCGGCTTGAATGGCGGCCACTTCTTCCATGGAAATCTGCGCATTGCCTTCATGGAACACCGGCACCCAGAATGCTCCGGCCTCGGGAAATGGTGTGCCGGTGACGCTTTGACAGGCGGTGTCGGGGTGGCTGGTAAGCCGTCCCTCATAGACTTGGTCCGAAATGAAGCGGCAGACCGCCGGATGCATCCTGCGCGAGACGGGCAGGAAGATGCCCCGGTCCTGCGGCACAGTCGCATGTTCACCGAGCATCCAGTCGAGGCAGGAAAGGTTCGCAGGTTCAGGGTGCGCGCCTTGGATGACCTGCGGCAACTGTCTAGGGTCACCTACCAGCACGATGTTGCGCGCGGCCCGTCCCATGGCAACCATGTTGGCGAGGCCAACCTGTCCCGCCTCGTCGACAAAGAGCCAGTCGAAGGCCTGCACATTGTCGTCGCGGGAGAAGAACCAGGCAGTCGCGCCGACGACGTGTAGGCCGCCTGCCGCCTCATCGTTGCTGGTGGTGCGGCGGACCTGACAATTGTCGGGGTAGCCGTCATCCTCGCCGCCCGTCTTATGGACCAGATCCAGCGTCAGGTCGGGATCGTCCAACTCCAGCGCGCTCAGACAGCCCATCAGGACGTTGCGGATCGCTTCGTGGCTGTTCGACGTCACGCCCACACGCGCACCTTTCTGCACAAGCGAAAGGATCGCCCGCGCTGTGACATAAGTCTTGCCGGTGCCTGGCGGCCCCTGGATGGGCAAGATGGTTTCGTCCATTGCGCCTACGGCCGTGATGGTGCCCACGACAGGGTCGGCTGCCGGCATCAGCGGGCCGGTCTTCAGGCGGGGAGCCGAACGCGATAGCAGATCGTCGACCGCCCTGTAGGCGCGCGGCCCGCATTGGTCCGCGATCACGTCACGCAAGGCACCCGGGATGGGCTTGGGGTCCAGCGGCCAATCGGGATGCAGGTTCACCCGGTCGCTAAGGAGATGGTCCTTTCCCGGCCCAGCCTTCACAGTGATCTGCCGCGCCCTGCGGTCCATGTCCGTGATGCTGACCGAGATGGGCGGGCCATCGAACACCGGCACCGTCGCGCCCTTGCCCGGGCGAAGCTTCGTCTCTTGCAGGGGAAAGCTGTAGCTGCGGGAGTATGACCGCTTGACCGGTTCGACCGGGCCAATAGCCTCCAACCCCGCAAGGGCATCCAGATTGTCGATCAGCTCATCCTCATCCTTGGACGCGGAGTCGAATACCGCCCATTGCGCGGGTTTCGCTTCTCGCTTGTGAAAAAGCCCAAGGTTGAACAGCATCGCTTGCCTGTCCTCGGGCAAGGCCGATGCGGCCAGCTTTGCGCGCAAGGCTTGCGCGTCGGCATCTTCTTCGGCCTCTTTCGGCCCGGCATCGGGCGCAACGGAAGGCCACGGTGCGGCAGGCCGGATGCCAACCAGCCAGTCGCGCAGTTCCTCAGTCGAGATGCAGTCGATCCGGTTGTAATCCTCGATCTCATCAAGGATCTGCTGCTCGCCCGTCTCGCGCCAGCGCTCGTAAGCCACGACCGAACCACCCGCTGTCTTGACCTCGCCTTCGCGTACGCGGCCGTAAAAGGCTTCCATCGACTTGATGGAGTAGTTCCGTTCGGACCCGATCAGCCCACCTCGCACCACGGCGAAAAGATCGACAAACCGACGCTCGCGCAGCAACCGGTCAAGAAAAGCCTCGCCTATCCCGTATTTCGTGGTCAGCCGCCGCAGCGCCGTGATTTCGTAAGCGGCATAATGGTAGATGCGCGCGGCTGGATTGGCAGCGAGACGGTCGCGGAAGAAAGCCAGCAATTCAGACAGTGCCTGTGCCTCGGCGGCATGGTCATGGCCCCAGAACGCGCGAAACTCACCGTCGAACCAGACGCCATGCAGGTATTCGAGGCCGCCCTCGAAATGCGGGTCACCTTCGATGTCATAGAAGATGTCGCCGGGCCGCGGCTGAGGCAGCAAATCAAATCCCTTGCCTAGTTCGGGCGGCCGAAGTTCAAACGCCGGTTCGCCGGTCTTGCGGGCGTGCTGCAACCGGGCTTGCGTCATCAGACGCAGCCGGGTGTTTTCAGCCATGCCGCGAACCGGATGATCGAGGTTGGCCAGAGCTTCCATCGTGGCGATGCCCGCCGCTTCCAGCTTCTTGACCTGTCCACGGATGATGTTGGCCACGTTAAACAAGCTGTCCTCAGCCTGCCAGACGCTTTCACAATGATCGGCCCAGCGGCACAGGCCGCAGTCGGCACAGGGAATGGGCCTTGTTGGCGCCGGGTTGGCCACGAACCCTTCCAGCCGTGCGCGCGCCATCCTTGCGTAAGCCGAATAGTCAGCGAGCCGCAGCGTCGCCCGGGTACCATCGCCCAATTCGACATGGGCGAACTCGGGCGCGACACCCTGAATTTCGGTCAGCAGGTCGGAATAAAGCACCAGTTGCAGCACATGTTTCGGATGGGGGCGACGCTTGAGCTTGGTGTCCGTCACCTCATAGCTGAAAGCGCCCAGGGCGGAGGGGCGCTCCACGCGCTCCAGAAAATCCGACCACCCGCCCCAGTTGCCCGACAGGAACGCCCCCTGAAAGACGACCTCCGGTCCAGCAGAAAGTGCAGCGCGGGTATTGGCGGCATTCTGCACCAGGTCGCCCCGCTCTATCTCCACGATACCGCGCCCTGCGGCGCCCAGCCGTGCTAGGTGCGCCGCCTCGTGGGCATCGCCCTGCTTTTGCAGCAGGGCGGCATCCTCACTATCCTCGCGCGGATCCGGCCCCTCTCCCCGCAAACGAGACAGATCCATTGTGGTCGCATGAGCGCAGCCCATGAACCGCATCAGGTCGGTCGCCGAGAAGAGGATTTGGCCGCCAACGTCCCGCATGGTTGCTCCGAATGATCCGAACGCAACCCGCAAGGGAATCGCCTCGACAGATTGCAGGATCATCAATAGCTTACATGGGTGTCAATCTCTGACAGGCTTACGACATGTCAAAAGAAGAACGCCCTAAGAATTAGCCGCGAATGATCTGCAGACTTTTCGGCGAGACGAGCGACGCCCGTTTCCCAGGCCCGATCATCCTTACCGAAAAACCGCGGGCGATGAACTCTGCCACTTCATCGAGCGTCTTTACGTATACAGCGTTCTTCGCATGGTGCTTTTCCCCTCCAAACTTCGGATCCCCAAGGCAATAGCCTTTCGCAGTGAGATCCGGTTCTTCTACGCTGCCATCTCTTGGTGAAACCCGCTGGATGCTTGTGACTTTTCCCGACAAATGAAGTCTCCCTTGCATTATTTCGGACGACTTGGTTAGCCGGCCTACGATTGATCATCCTGTGGGCCCGTCGAAGCCCCGGAGCAACTCGAATCTCTTGTCACTGACTACACTCGGGAATCGCCTCGACAGGCCGCATCAGCACCAATAGCTTGCATGGGTGTCAATCTCTGACACGCTTTAGCATCAAGGTAAGTTCATGTCGTTTTCCAAAGCGCAGGACTTGATCAGGCTCGCAAGGCTGGCAGCATCTCGGCGCAGTGGGATCAGCCTCGATGAAATCTGCGAAGAGTTCGGCATTTCGCACCGGACTGCGCAGCGCATGACAGATGCGCTGGAGACCACCTTCATGAACGTAGTAGCCGAAGATGGCGATGACCGTCGCCGTAGATGGCGTATTGCGGATCCGATACTTGACCGGCTGCAGCCCCGGCAAGAGACTGCCGTTGAAGCATTGGAGATTGCTGACCGATCAGCGCAGGCCGATGGCCGCTTCCGCCACGCCTCTGCCCTTGCCGATTTACGTCACAGTCTGCTTGCGCGTCTTGCACCAAAGGACGCCGCGCGCACCGAGGCCGATGCAGAAGCCGTTCTGACAGCGATGGGGTCAGTGACCAGACCCGGCCCGAGGGTCAACCTCGCCCCGAAAGTTCTTGATGCGGTGATCGAGGCCTTGCGCGGTCCCTTCCGATTGCAACTGCGCTACGGCGACCCCGACGCGCCGGAGCGGGTGATCGAACCGCACGGCCTGCTTTTGGGGCACCGCAGCTATCTTGTCGCGCGGCAACCGTCACGGGGTGACACGATCCTGAACTTCCGCATGGATCGGATCCACACTGCGGAAGCCTTGGACGAAAGCTTCGCCTTCGCGCCTGGATTTTCGCTGGAGGATTATGCAGCGCAGGCCTTTGGCGTGTACCAGGATCCTGCGCAGTACGGCGAGGTGATCTGGCGCTTTGCGCCTGAGGTCGCTGTGCGTGCCGCCGAGTTCCGCTTTCATCCCACGCAAGTTCTGGAACCGCAGGATGATGGCAGCTTGATCGTGAAGTTCCACGCGGCGGGTTGGCTCGAGATGGCGTGGCATCTCTATCAATGGGGCAACAAGGTCGATGTTATGGCCCCGGAAGGGCTTCGATCCTTGGTGGAAGGCTACCAGCGATCAGATTTTGACGGGCTGCCGTGACCGGCTTTCAGAAAAGGACTTGAACGATGAAGGATGCTCTCGAACATGCTGCCCTGAAGGCCAAGCAACGCGCTATCCGTGCGGGTTTTCCCGAAACCATGGGGTTGCGAGCTCATCGCGCCATCAGCTGGATCGGTCGTGCCGAAGCTTGCGGCGACGATGATGACGCTCGCTTCATCTTCTTCTGGATCGCCTTCAATGCGGCCTACGCGGACGAGCGAGAGTTTCAGACGGTAGTGAACCGCCCCGGGTTTGCCGGAGGCTCCAACTCCTGAGTAGGATGGAGCATCATGAGCAAGACCACGAACAAGTTTTCCCCTGAGGTGCGCGAACGCGCTGTGCGGCTGGTGTTGGACA
>JBKBIT010000037.1:2744-12765 GCA_046297455.1 Aliihoeflea sp. | reverse complement strand
TCTATGCGTGGAAGCGCAAGTTCGCGAAGGCGACCACAGGCGAGACCGATAAGGATGTCGAAATCCGTCGGCTGAAGCGCGAGCTGGCGCGCGTGTCGGAGGAGCGGGACATTCTAAAAAAGGGCGAGCCCTGTCCGCCATCGGTCCGCGGACAGTGGCGAGCGCGTATTTCGCCAGGGATGCAAGGTGAGATACGCGTTCGTGGCCGAGCATCGAGGGCAGTTTTCCGTCAGGGCCATGTGCCGGTGCCTTCGCATCCGACCGAGCGGGTTCTATGCGTGGCTTCAGGTGCCGCTGAGCAATCGGGCGATGGAAGACAAGCGCCAGACGAAGATGCTGCTCAATGCCTGGACCGACAGCGGCAAGGTCTACGGCTATCGCAAACTGCATGACGATCTTCTGGAGCAGGGAGAAAGTACCTGCGCGAACCGCGTGGCCAGACTGGCACAGCTTGCAGGAATTAAGGTGCAGATCGGCTACAAGCGGCGTCCGGGCAGCTACGGAGGAAAGCCTTCAGTCGTAGTCGACAATACCCTCGACAGGCAGTTCGACGTCGAAGCACCGGATCGTGTCTGGGTGACGGACATCACCTACATCCGGACGCAAGAGGGCTTTGCCTATCTCGCGGTGGTCATCGACCTCTATTCTCGGCGTATCATCGGATTCAACCTGCTCAAGCGGGAACGGATCAGACGGCCAACCTATCGGACCCGCGAAGAAGCCAGGCAGGACGTGTTCGATTACATCGAGATGTTCTACAACCCGAAGCGCAAGCATACGAGGAACGGGATGCTGTCATCAGTCGAGTTCGAACGGCGGCAGAAGATGACGCACAAAGGTGTCTAAGAAACTCGGGGCTATTCACAGCGGCGTGAGCGAGAGGTAGTAAACGATGAAGGTGGCCATGCTGCGCAACATTGAAGCCTTGCGGCATCAGCCGGGTGCCGTGCGGCTGACCATCCAAGTCTGCGGAACAGGGCTGCCGTTGAAATCCGGCCCATCGCCGAGGACGAGATCAAAGCGCAGGATCTGGCGGACGATCTCGGGGACCATTGCGGCCGCCACATGCCGGCCGAGGCAGGCGTGGTGGCCGTGGCCGAAGGTGAAGCTGTCGCTGAAGTCCCGGTCCGGCTGGAAGTCATCGGGCTGCGGGAAGCCCGTCGGGTCGAACATTGCCGAATGGGTGACGGCCAAGACGGTTCGGCCCCTTGCGACGGTAGTTTCGAAGGACGATCCGGTGGCCAGCGGCGTCTCGCGGTGGCAGAGGCGGAAGAAGTAGGGGAAGGCGGGGCGAAAGCGCAGCGCCTCGAAGACATGGCCGTCGATGGCACAGGGATCGTCACCTGCCGCGGCGTTGCGTGCCTCGGCCAGCGCCGCCGGGCGCTCGGTCAGCGCAAGAAGGGCATTGCAGACGGTGTGCGAGGTAGTCTCGACTGCGCCGATCAGCAGCCCGCCGATGTTGAAGACCGCATCGCGTCGGTTGAAGCGTAGCCCGCCGCGCATCGCGAGCCGCACGATCCGCGTCGCCGGATCGTTCCGGCCGAGGCCCAGCATGATGCGGATGCTGCGCCGCGCCACCAAGCGCCCCAAGTAAAGCGCCATCATCACGTTCGCCCGCTCGCGCGCCGCAATGATGCCGGCCGGGTCGATCCCCTCGCGCACGTCGTCGAAGGGCTGGTTCCAGAAGGCGTCTTGCTGGTTCCAGTAGGACCACTCGATCAGCTTGTCCGGATCGCTCCGGTCGAGGCCGAACCATTCCTGCACCAGCGCCACGGGCACGCCGCGGGTGATCCGCCGGACCAGATCGAAGCGCCCGTCGGCACCGGCCAGCAGGTCCGCCGTGCGGCCGGCTACCCAGGTCCGGATGGCGGGGATGTCCTCCACATCAAGCACCGCCTTCATCAGCGACTTCTCGCGCCAGTGCCCGGCGGTGTCGTCCTGTGCCATGAAGTAGCCGCCCTGCTTGGGGGCGTAGAGATCGACGCCGAAGGTCTGCGGCCGGCGCAGCACCAGCATGCAGTCCTGAAGCCGGAAGACCAGCACCACCCGGTCCAGATCCAGCACGGGGCGCTCGGCGCGACACTCGGCGAAGAAGGGCAGGGGATCTGAGAAGATCAGCCGGCGGACCTCGGGCCAGCGGCGGGCGGGGGGCAGGGCGTCGATCCGGTCGAGATGCGCGCCCATCGCCAGCCCCTAGAGTGATTTCATGTATTCGATCAGCGCCCGCCGCTGTTGATCGGTCAGGCGACCCGCGCCGTATTCGTGGCCGGCATTGCTGTTCCCCTCGATCACGCGCCCCTGTTCGTCGCGGGTGCGCAACAGGAAGCCTCGCCCGTCGCCGGGATCTGCGTCGACATAGCCCACCGCGACGGGATCAAAATTGCGGTTGCCGACCCAGAACTGCGTCTTGCGTTCGGCAGCGGGCAGCAGCAGCTCTTCCAGCGACGCGACCGAGCCGTTGTGCAGATAGGGCGCCGTCGCCCAGATCCCGTCGAGGGGACGGGCCTTGTAGGCCAGAAGCGGCTCGTTCTCGGCCTCGAGACACCGCTCGCGGTCCTGCGCGCGCGGGTCCTCGCCCGGCTCGGGCGGCGCCACCTCGAAGGAGGGGCGCGGCCTGAGGCCGAGGAAATTGGTGAAGCCGGCCTTCACGAGATTGGCGCCCTGGCCGATTAGCGCGCCCCTCACGGCCGTCGCCAGCATCGTCGCCACCGGCGCCTCGGGGCCGAGGACGTCGCCGCTGTTGTCCCGCACCCCCTGCATCGGCCCCGTGGGGCCGCGATAGACGACAGCGTTGCAGGCCATCCAGATGTCGGTCAGGTCTTCGGGGCGGGTGTTGGCAAAGGTCTGCATCCGCTCCGTCGGCCGACCGGGTCGCTGCGCCGAGGGCGGAAGGTGGCAGTTTGCGCAGTTTGCGCGAAACAGCGCGTCGCCTTCGGCGCGCAGCTCCGCGTCGATGGGCGGGAAGTCGGAGGGCCATGCGGGAGCGCGCAGGTCCTTCAGGATCAGCTCCATCCGGACCAGATTCTCGCTGCGTACGGAACTGGCATAGCGGACCAGCGCACCGGCGGCGGCAGGTTGGGGGGTGATCACGACCTCGCCAAACACGCCCATCACCTCGCCCGCGTTGCGGCCGAGAGCGCCATATTCAAAGGAATCTCCGGGCAACGCGAAACGGCTGTTGCGCGCGAGCCCGTTCCACTGCACCCGTTCCTGCCGCGTGATGTCCCACAGATGCGGGAAGCTGACCGGAGCGTTGGCCGGGTTGCCGGCATCCGCATCCGCACCGGCGAACATCAAGACCTTATTGAGAATGTGTCCCACCGCATCCAGCCGCCCGGCGCCGTAGCGCAAGGGGGTGTCGTTCATTTCGGCCGTCCGGCGCTGCCAGTCCAGCAGGCTGTCCACGGCCGTGCCCAGCATCGCGCGGTTCTGCGGCGTGTCGCGCGCCTCCAGCACCTTCGCAGAAAAGGCGTCCCACCGCGCCGGATCGCGCCGCGTGTCGGCGAGAACGCTGTCCAGATCCTCGATGAAGCTTTGGAAGTCGATCAGGGCCGGCGCCCCGTCCACCAGGCGAGTCCGGTCGCCATAGGTAATGCTGGCGGTGTGGCAGGCGGCGCAGTTGAGCCCGATCCAGGGCTCCGCTTGCGCGCCGCCCCGTTGACCGGAATACCAGCGCAGCCGCGTCACGCGCAGCCGCTCGTCGTCCTGCCGGTCCTGCGTGAAGCCAATGGGCAAATCGCGACGGTAGGCATCGGGCGCGGCAAGAAAGCCGTAGCGGTGCAGATTCTCCGTGGTCGCGAAGGCGCTGCCATCTGGCAAGTTGATCGCGCGGAACCAGCTTGTAGGCATCAGCCGCGATCCTTGCGTCGCGAAATACCACGACTCTCGGTCATCCTTCGACCAGCCCTGCAAATCTCCGGACATGCCTCTTGGAAAGCACCCCGCAAAGGCCACCAGCGCGGACGCGAAGATAATCGCCCTGATTATCACGATACCACCCACTATTAAGACCAACTCATATAACTGCTTCAGCTACGAACAAAGACTCACAATAATTGCAGGTGATGCAATCGGCTGCAATGTTGTGACCGTCCAGATCGAGTTCATTGCTGCAGGTTCGCGTAACATCCAAGCCTCGATAAAGCACAAGGAACGCACTTTGCCATCTGAAGAAAATCAGTCTAACTGAAAGCAGTAAAGAGATAAACCCGTGCCATTTTGGACAATGGATGGACGCGTCATGAGGAAGCGTTCGCTCGTCGGCCAAGGCGGGTCGAGGAATTTATCCAGAAGTGAGTATAGCTTGTAATGTGTCGATTCGCCAGTTGTCTTGAGCCGGCCGACTTCTGAGGATTTTTAAAAGTGCCCGTGGATAATCCAATGATGATCGCGGCGGCGCCTGGTGAAAGAATTGGTAAACAGGCCGCGAATCGTTTATATTGTAAATGATGGTCTCAGATGTTTCCGTGAAACGGAGATTTTTGGATGTTTGTTTTTTTTCTTCGTGCAGTCCTTGTTTCGCTAGTCTCGCTTTTCGTCGCGCCGATCCCGGCGCTGCGGGCCGAGACCGAAGCGCTGGTGACGGTCGCGGACATCAAGCGCGTGGCGCCTTGGGCCGACGATACCCTCGCGGCTGAACTGGCGGCATCGACGCGCGCCTTCGAAGGCCACGACATCCGCACCCGGCTGCGCATGGCACATTTCCTGGCGCAGGTGATGACCGAGACAGGCGGGCTGAAGCGTCTCGATGAGAACATGAACTATTCGTACAAGTCTCTGATGCGTGTCTTTTCGCGGCGTACGATCTCGGATGCGGATGCACGCCGGCTGGCCGGCAAGCCCGTCGAGATCGCCAACTGGGTATATGGAAACCGGCTCGGCAACCGCGGCCGGCACACGATGGATGGCTGGAACTACCGCGGCTCTGGCTTCATCCAGCTAACCGGGCGCGACAACTTCCTGCGGCGCTCGTCGCAGATCGGCATCGACATCGCCTCGAACCCGGAGGTGGTGCGCACACCCTCAGTGGGGCTGCAGGCCGCGCTGGCCTACTGGAGGTCCGCCGGCATCAACGCGGCGGCCGATGCCAATGATGGACTGCGCGTGCGCGTGCTGGTCAACGGGCCGGCGGCTCACGGCTATCCGCAAGCCAAGGTCTGGTTCAACAAGATCTGGATCGACATCATGCGCGGCAAGGAGGAGCTGGGCTTCGAATCCGAGAACGTTCTGGTCAACGTCGCCGATAAGATCGACACGCTCTATGACGAGGTGCTTGCCGAGGCTGGCTTCCTCGATCCCGTTGACATGACCACGGAAAGTGCGCCCGTCGCACGGGACGTGGCGATCCGCACGTTCCAGGAGGAAAACGGCCTGCCCCCGACGGGCGACATCGACGAGGCAACAGAGGCCGCGCTGCTGGACCCGCAATTCTGGCGCCCGCTGGAGGTTGATGAAAGGGCTGATGCAGCGACCCTGCCGCGCGACCCCGAGGCGAGCGTCCTGATCGACTTGAGCACGGGAGTTGCAACTGAGGTGCCCGACGCCGGGTTCGAAAGTGACCATGGCGTCGCGACCGAAAGCGGCGCGCCAACTATCTTCGACCCGGTGGACGATCCGACGCTGGACCCGGTCCTCGCCGCGCGGCTGGCAGATGCCGAAGCGGCCTATCCCGACTATGCCCTCCCTCCGCCCATCGACCAGATGGTTGACAGCGTGGATTACGGGATTTTTGGCGACGACGACCGGCGTGCCGTCGTGGCGCATATGGACCTGCGCGCGCCGCCGGCCAGCAGCGTCGTCCAGATCGTGTTCCGCACGGCCTTCGGGGCGCAGAAGTCATGCTCGGGGGCCATGGTCTCGCCGGACAGCGTCCTGACGGCGGCGCATTGCATCCATTCTGGCTCTGTCCGCGGCCGCCCGTTCCGCGATTTCGTGGTGGTGCCCGGCCGAAACTCGGGCGCGGCTAATTTTGGTGAATGCGGCGCGGTTTCGGCGCGCGTGCTTGACGGCTGGATGACCGCGACGAGCATCATCGACCTGCACAACTATGATCTGGGCCTGATCAAGCTGGACTGCGACATCGGCCACCGCACCGGGTGGTTCGGAATGCGCGCCATTTCGCCGGTCGATGACGGTGCCGCGGTCGTCGTTCAGGGCTACGCCTCGGACCTCGTGCCGCGGGGGGTGCAGTGGTTCAGCACGGATCATGTTCGCGCGCTGACGGCGCAGAAGGGGTTCCATCAGGCGGATACCTACGGCGGGACCAGTGGCGCGCCCGTCTATCTGGCAGGCGCGCAGGATACGGTCGTCGGCGTCCATTCCAACGGCGCCTTCGGCCTGACCGAGCCGTGGAGCGCGAACAACGGCTTCACCCTGCTGACGCCCGAGCGCATCGCAACGGTCGTGTCATGGATCGAGCAATGAGACATCTTGCAGCCGCCACGCTGGTTGCACTCGGCCTTGCCGCACACAGCGGCGCTGCGGAGGACATCGACTTCCGCTCAACCGTTCACATCGAGTGTCAGGTTAACGGACGGCCTGTCAAAGGGTCGGGCGTGGTCGTCAACGGTGACGGGCAAATCCTAACGGCCAAGCATGTGACTGGCGGCGGGCCGAACGCAACCTGCAAGGGTGTCATTGGGACAAGGTCGGAGGTAGCCGCGCGGCACAAGCTGAGGGTGATCGCGATCAGCCAGTCCCACGACGTGGCTCTACTGCAATTGGTGGACCATCAGATCCTCAGAGGGTCTTTTGTCCCGTTGGTCTTTGACAGATCCGCCGCCTTTAACCGGGGCGACAGCCTTTGGGGACATGGGTTTCACCCAGGCATGGCCGGACCGCCCGACTCCGTGCCCGGCGAGGTCAAGACCGGTGAGCGCCTGGATGATGGACTGCTCGCCACAACGATGAACACGACGGCCAGCATGAGCGGCGGGCCAGTGCTGAAGAACGGCCGGCTTGTCGGGTTGATCAAGAGCGAGCAGTTCGATGACAACGGCCAAGCGATCGAGACACGCATCGTCGTGCTGGACCTGGTGGTGGATCTGCCGATCGTGAAGGCGCTTGATCGCGGCCCGACGCCAACGTTGCGCCAGATCCTGCAGGACACCCTTGCGCGTGACGATGTCTGCACCCAGCTAGTGCGAGAGGACATCGTTGCCCGTGCGGGAACTTACGAACTTGCCGCCGAGGTGATAGGCAAGCAAGGCGGCGCGCGGAGCAGCGCTCTGGCCGAGACGGCGGAATACTGGGTGACGGTCACCACCGGCCCGGCCGAGTGGATCGACTGCCGCTCGGGCAACCTGCTCAAGTCGTTCTACTTCCCGATGGGCATGGTCGTCCGGCCCGAGCGCGACGTAGGCAGCGGCGACACCTCACGCACGGTCTTCGTGACCGAGCATGGGCTGCGCGTGTTCATCGATCAGATGGCCCTGCAGCCCGTCCTGCCCGATGTGGGCTATGTCTTCGTCGCCAGCGACGGAGCCTACAAGATCTGCCACCGTGCCGAGGTCGGTTGTGATCCGCATCGCGAGGCCGCCGCTACCGAGACACGTCCGGACTACATGGTCACCTACCCGTTCCTGAACGGCTATGAAGTGTATCTTCGGGTTCCAGCGGCGCTTGACGATCTCGACGCGGCGCGCCGTGACCTGAAGCTCTTGCAGGAATTCCAGAACAGCCTGCCCTCGGCGCCAACGATCTTCGGGCCGAGCTACGACCTTTCAGATCCCGGCCGGATCGACGTGTGCAAGCATCGGCAGGCCTACCTTCACAGCTTCTACTCGCATCACGATCCGGTCGCCCCGGACAACGGATCTCTCTACCCTACACCCGTCACCTATAGCCTGTGCTCGTTCATTGAGAACCGGGTGGTCAACCGTCTGGAGCGCATGAAGATCGTCACGGCCGCTCTGGCGGCCGAGCGGTTCAGCAAGCTCTGGGCCGTGACGACGATGCAGATCGTGCCCGACAACATCCGCGCGGCCAGTGAAGCGCTGTTCCAGGCCGACCGGCCCATAGTCGACGAGATCGGTTGCGACGAGTCCCGCAGCTCAGTTCTGACGCTGGCCCGGGCCGGCCGGCCCAAAAGCCTTGGGCAAATCATCAAGGGCGACCTAAACCGCCGTTCCGTGTTCAGGCCGTTCCAGGTGGCGCAGGCGAACTCGTCCGTCGACATCTTCGGCAACATTCCCCTTTTCAACGAGATCGAGGTGTCGGTGGACTGCGACGGCGCCGAAGGGCTGCGAGACAACGGCGTGGTTAGTGTCGATCTCGCTATGCTGTCAGGCGGCACGTACGAGCTGCCCCTCTCCTACTTCTATGATCACCTTAGCAACTTCTTCCAGGGCGTCGGAATGCCGCGCATTGAGGTCGTCAACCGCAGGCTCAGGGAAGGCACGATGTATCGCATCTGCGAATTCTCGGAATACACGGCGGTCCGCACGGTCCTTTACAACCTGGTCAAGGAGAGCGGCCGCGTGCAGCAGGCACGCGACGTGCTTGACGTCGATCTAGATCTGATGGTCGATCACGTCGTCCATCTGATCATGGCGACGGCCGTCTCGACCGACGTGCGGCTGCGAACGTCGCCGCATATCAGACAGGGATGCGAGTCATGATGCTGAAGCTGACAACGGCCATCGTTTTCGTGGCGGCAGCCACACCCGCGCCGGTCCAGCAACCGGTCTGTAACGCGCCACCGGCGAATCTTGACGCTCGCCCCACCCTCGCGCAAGGCAGCCTTCAATGGTGCTGCTGCGGCGCATGTTGCGGCTATGCACATGACTGCAAAGCCGTGCCGGGTTGCACGTCGTGCTAAAGCCCATCCTCACCGCTGTCATCGGCTTTCTGTGCACCGGCGCACAGGCCGAAACAAGGATTGGCATCTGCTATCGGGCTGACGCGGCGCCCTTCTCCTATGTCGGCACAGACGGGCAGCCAGCTGGCTATTCCATCGACATCTGCAGGGCAGCAGCCGAGATGCTGGGCCGGTCGCCGGTGATGGTCGAGGTGAAATCAAACGACCGATTTGACATGCTGGGCACGCAGCGGGCTTGCGACATGCTCTGCGAAGCGACCTCCATCACGATGAAGCGCCGCGAGTCGCTGGAGTTCAGCCTCATCACCTTCCTGACCGGGACTGCGCTGCTCTATCCGTCGGATCTGCTCGAATACGAGACCGGGGGCCAATCCATAACGGTCGGCTATCTTCGCGGCACGACGATCGCTGACCACAGCCGGGCCGGCACGCTGATCGGGGGGCAGTTGGCCGACTTCACCTTTAAGCCCTTCGACGACCACGAGGCCGCCGCCTCGGCCTTGGCGGCCGGGACGATCGACAGCTACATTGCTGACCGCGAGATCCTGCAGGAGATTGTGAACAAGAACGCCGCCCTGCTGCAAACCCACCGAGTCAGCCGAGAGAGCATCACCTACGAGCCGTACGCCATTGCCGTGCGGATGGGGAGCGATGAGATCCGGATCGCGCTCGACCGTGTCCTGGTGCAGATGTTCCGCAGTGGTACTATCGCCGGACTTCTGGCACGCCATGTCCCCGATCGGCAGTTCGACCCGATGCTGGACAGCCTCTTCGCCATCCAGTCGCTGCCCGAGTAACTTGATGCCGGTCGGGACTGGCACGGCACGCGCAAGATTTCACACCTCCAGCTGCCGGTGACATGAAGTCTCCAGCGCCCTCGGCCATTCAGTTCCCATTACAGGGTAGGTCTGTGTTAATCCTCTGTGGGCGGGCGCTTCGGTACCAGCAACATGACTTCTTAAAAGGAGAAAAAGTGGAGGAATGCGCACACGGACTTTGCTAAGCACGCGTGCCTAGGCGTCGACGTTCAGGTGCTGCTCAGACAGCGCGTTCAACCCGATCATGTGTGGGCGACAACACGCTTTTGCAGCTCCAGCTGCACGTCTCATCCGTGCGAGAAGACGGCAAGGCCGGTGCCCTTCTCGTTGTCGAATGGGCGTTGATGATGTGACCGCCCCCCGACGGCATCTGCGTGCCAAGGTG
>JBKBIT010000037.1:0-2734 GCA_046297455.1 Aliihoeflea sp. | reverse complement strand
TCACATCATCAACGCCTGTAGACTGGGTAGCTTTTCATCCACTTAGGCGTCCGCTCTATAGGGCATTGGGTGTGCCGCGGTGGGCCTGCAACGCCCTTTTTCAACGAGACCATTTACCATCTGCAGGAGGATGAACGCCGCTTTGGCAAGTCCATTTGTCCGCCATGCTGCACCGCCGGCAGGCATTTCTCTACGTGCCGCGCTGATCTGTGAGTGAGTAAAGAAGGTGAGGCTGTGTCTACAGCGATTGACCGCAAGGTCGCGCATCTGGCCCTTCTGTGCCGATCACCGCGTAGGTCCGCTTTGAGGAAAGTTTGATTGGCAAACGAAGAGAAATTGGCGCGCTGCCTCTTCCCCAAGCGACTGACTTTCCGTTCCCACAAAGGAAGACTTGGGTGGCAATCCACAGGTGTTTAGGTGTAGGACCGCAGGGACTTTGTCCTATTGAGCCCGACTCTGTCCTTCATCAGCGCGAAAACTGTCCCCTTGTGGCGACCAGCTTCCCAGTAAAGTCCGCATTTTAGGGTTAGCTTTTTTCCACCGAGGGAGCCGGACAGGAAGCGCTGCAGGTAACAGAACACCAGAGCGTTGGCGTCCTAAAGAAGCATTGGTCAAGACTGAATGGTATCCGTCCGGTGTCGGCGCGGATTCAGGCGTTTTCGGCCTGCCAGTTCCACGGCATGAGATCTTCGATGCGATTGATCTTGTGATCAGGAAAGCGCTGGAGGACCCATGTGAGCCATGCTTCGGGGTCGACGTTGTTCAGCTTGCATGTCTCCATGAGTGTGTAGGCGATTGCGGCAGCCTTTCCGCCGCCGATTGACCCCATGAACAGATAATTCTTCCTGCCAAGGGCAATATGTCTAATTGACCGCTCACAGGTGTTGTTGTCCAGCTCGAGACGCCCATCGCTGAGATAGCCGCGCGCTTTCGGCATGCGGTTCAGGGCGTAGCGGATCGCTTCAGCCAGCTTGGTTTTACCGGAGATTTTGCGCAGCTGCGCCTGCAGCCAAAGCTCTAACTCATCAAAGACCGGCTTGGCTTTGGCCTGCCGCAGGGCGACGCGCTCTTCTGGGGCTTTCCCCCGCGCCTCCTTCTCGACAGCATAGAGCTGTGCAATCTGCTTGATCGCCTGTTGGGCAATGGGAGAACCGGTGCGTTCAACCTCATCGACAAATTTGCGGCGCACATGGACCATGCAGGCCTGTTCGTCAGCCTTGCCTTTGCCGAACAAGCCGTTGAACCCGGCAAATCCATCGGCATGGACCGTGCCGGTATAGCCTGCAAGATGGTTGGCGGGGTGCTCGCCCTTCCGATCAATGCTGAACTGATACCAGGCGCAGGGGGATGCTGCCCCGCACCACGGACGTTCATCCCGGACGTAACTCCAGAGCCGGGCCGTTTTGGTCTTTGTGGTGTTGGCGCGCACCTGCAGCTTTACAGGGGTGTCGTCTGCAAACAGGGCTGGCCCCGCACGGACCAGTTTGCCGATATGCTCGGCCAGAGGCTCCAGCAGCGCCGTCGTGCGCCCGACCCAGTCGCTGAGCGTGGAGCGGTGCAAATCAACCCCTTCGCGGGCGTAGATCTTGGATTGCCGTTCAAGCGGCAGATGATCGCAATATTTGCCGACCAGCATGTGCGCCACGAGGCCGGGTCCGGGTCGCCCGCGCTCGATCAGGCGGGATGGCAACGGGGCTTGGGCGAAGGCTTCACAGCAGGTGCAGGCCATGCGGGGGCGGATGAACCGGCGCACGACGAAGTGACCTGGGATATAATCCAGCTCTTGGGTGATATCCTCGCCCACCTGGCGCAGGGTGCCGCCGCATCCAGTGCATGCTTCACCGGGCGACAAGACCTCATCGTGCCGATCCAGATGATCTGGCAGCGGCTTGCGGCTGTGCTGGCGTTTGTTGTGTGGGGTCTCTTCATCACCGGGTGGATGCCCAGTGTGTTGATCCTTTGCGGCCTGCGCGATCTCATCGTCCTCTGACAGATCAAGCGCCAGTTGGTTTATGCCCTCTGACTTTGCGCCAAAACGCGCCTTGCGGTGACCATGAAGTTCAGCCTTCAGCTTCTCGATCTGGTAGGCTTGAGACTGGATATGCTGGGCCATCTGCACGCTGATCGCGCGCAGCTCATCAGGATCTTCAGGCAGGGATTTGAAGGCCTCCAGCATGGCATAATTTATACCGGATCGCCTCTTACGAGGGAACGCAAAACTGCATATAAACCTATGTTTTGTTGGTGGTTTGCCTCACCCCGCGACCAGGGGTCGCCAGGTTTTTTGTGGGGTCCGCCAGTCGATCCCTTCGAGCAACATCGATAGTTGTGATGGGCTCAGGCTGATCTTACCTTCCTTGGCAGCAGGCCAGACAAACCGGCCCCGTTCCAGCCGCTTTGTAAACAGGCAGGCCCCTTGGCTATCCCACCAGATGATCTTCAAAAGATCACCCCGGCGACCACGGAAGACGAACATGTGGCCCGAATACGGATCCTCGGCCAAAACCTGTTCCGTCTGTGCCGCCAGCGTGTTGAAACCGCGTCGCATGTCCGTGACGCCGGCCGCCAGCCATACCCGCGTGTTGCTTGGCACCGGGATCATTGCGCCACTGCCTCGACCATCGCCACGATCGCTGACAGCGCGGTGGCACCCTCCACCAATATCCGCCGACCATCCGACAACGTGATGTCCACACGCTGCGCGGTGATGGAACCTGTCGAAGAGGTGGGCAAA
>JBKBIT010000036.1:0-15616 GCA_046297455.1 Aliihoeflea sp. | reverse complement strand
CCATCCCGCGAGACCATCACCGCGAGGCCGAAGCGGCGCAGGAGCGGTTCCATGGTTTTCGGTTTCGGCCTTGCCGCGCGCAGGCGCGCGACCGGCGCGACCATGCCGAGCGAGGTGGCGATGATGAGCCTTCGGGCAGCCGCTTCGGCCGGCCGCAGGACACGCAGGATCGCCTGCCACAGGATGCGCGGGAGGGTGGGGCGCTTTGCCCCGGCGGCATCGCGCTTGAGGTCAACCCCCTCACCGCCTCGCTGCGCTCGGCACCTCTCCCCCGTTCGACGGGGGAGAGGAGTGCGCGGTTGCCGCGTGGCGGTGAGGGGCGGGGCGTTGGTTGTCACGCCGTTCTGGACCGTCTGCGAATCCTCCCCCATCGAGGGGAAGGTGCAGGGCGTCGCCAGGTCGGCCATCTCGACCAGCATCGCGACGATGCGCTTCAGCGCCTGCCTGTTGTCCTCGATCGCCTCGCTGCTCATGCCCTTCTCCTTTCCTCCCGGGGAGTATGCGGGAGGGGCAAAAGAGCGTGGATAGAATGTCGCGAAAAAAGTGCCGATGGAGGGTCGCGGCGTGTCGAGGGCCGCAATCCCCTCTCTTGCAAAATCTAACACTTAGCTGCGCTAAGGTGTTGATTTTGCTTTCTCTCCCGCAAGGGGAGAGATAGGGGGCAGCGCCCTTCGCTCAATTCCCCAGGATCACGTCCATGATCGAGCCGAAGCGGCCGCTGTTTTGCTGGCCGACCTCGCCGGGCGGGACCGGACGGTCGATCGAGCCGGTGTGGCCGCCATACACGCCGTTGCCGGCAACGGGCTGGACGGGCATCGACTGCTCGCGTTCGCGCTCGGCGCGAAGCACGTCCTCGATGCGCTGCATCGTACCGCCCTGCCAGTCGCCCGGCAGCGCCGCCACCGGCACACCCTGATGGGCAGCCGTCATGAACTGGCTGAAAACCTGGGCTGGCAGCGAACCGCCAGTGATGTTGTTCATCGGCTTGCCGTCATCGTTGCCGAACCACACGCCGGTCGTCAGGTTGGCGGTGTAGCCGACGAACCAGGCATCGCGCGAGTTCTGGCTGGTGCCGGTCTTGCCGGCCGCCGGCCAGCCGGCGATGGTTGCGTTGCGGCCCGTCCCGTCCTTCAGCGTCTCGGCCATCATGGCGTTCATCATGCCGACCACATGGGTGCTGACGACCTGCGGCCCGCGCTGGGGCCGGTGCTCGAACAGCACCTCACCGGCTTCGGTCGTGATGCGCCGCACGAAATGCATTTCGGGACGATAGCCGCCATTGGCGAACGGCACGAAGGCCGCCGTCAGCTCCAGCGGCGTGACCTCGGACGTACCGAGCGCGATCGAGGCATTGGGGGCGAGATCGGACTGCACACCGAGGCGCCACGCGCCCTCGACCACCGCTTCGGGGCCGACTTCCATGACCAGCTGGGCGGCGATGGAGTTGGACGATTTGGCCAGTGCCGTGGAAAGCGTCATCGGGCCTTCGTAGCGGCCGCGGAAATTTTCCGGGGCCCAGCGGCCGAACCGCACCGGCTCGTCGTTGCGGACCGAGTCGGGGAACAGGCCCTTTTCCAGTGCGGCCAGGAACACGAAGGGCTTGAAGGCCGATCCGGGCTGGCGGCGCGCCTCTGAAGCGCGGTCGAACTGGCTGGTGGCATAGTCATAGCCACCGACCATGGCGCGCACGGCCCCCGACGAATCAATCGAAACGAGCGCAGCCTGGCTGACGGACGCCTTGTCGCGGTTCTCGTCGATGATGCGCCGGATCGTGCTCTCGGCTTCCCGCTGCAGGTTGAGGTCGATGGTCGTCTCGACCACGATGTCGTGGCGCACCTCGCCGATCAGGCGGCGCAATTCGCCCATGACCCGGTCGGCGGCATAGTGTTCGGACCCGGTCCAGAAGGCGGGTGCGCGGGTGGCCGGCGTGCTCATGGCGGTGGCCATCTCGCTGTCGCCGATCATGCCCTGGTCGCGCATGGCCGCCAGCACCAGCTGCGAGCGGGCCTCGGCCGCCTGGGGGTCGCGCGCGGGCGACAGGCGCGAGGGCGCAATCAGAAGCCCGGCCAGAAGTGCCGCCTCCGACAGCGTGACATCGCGCGCGGATTTATTGAAATAGCGACGCGACGCCGCCTCCACGCCATAGGCGCCGGAGCCGAAATAGACGCGGTTGAGGTACATCTCCAGGATCTGCTCCTTGGAGAATTCCCGCTCCAGCCAGAAGGCCATCAGCACCTCCTGCACCTTGCGTTCGATGGTGCGGGAGGGGTCGAGGAACAGGTTCTTGGCCAACTGCTGGCTGATGGTGGAGCCGCCCTGGACGAGGCGGCGATTGGTGACGTTTTCCACCATGGCGCGCGTCAGGCCGACGGGATCGACGCCGAAATGGGAAAAGAAGCGGCGGTCCTCGATGGCGACCACGGCCTTGGGAATATGCGGCGACATCTCGTGCAGGCCGAGCGCCTGGCCGCCGGTCATGCCGCGATTAGCGACGAGGTCTCCATTGACGGCAACGATCTTGACGTTGGGCGGGCGGTCGGGCACCGCCCAGGTGGTGGCGGCGGGCATGCGCGCGCCGTAATAGACAACGAGACCGGCACCCGCGATGCCGGCCCACAGGCCCAACACCAGCGACCAGTAGACCATACCGCGCAAGAGTCCGAAAAGGCCGCCGCGGCGCCTGTTCCGGCGGGCAGAACCGCGCCCGGCGCTCTTGCGGGAGCCATTGCCGCCGCCGCGCGCTGGAGATGCGGGCTTCTTCTTTCCCCTCGCCGGCAAGACACGATCCTCCTCGCTGAGGCTAAGGCCTTCATGGCTGCGCGAGGGCGCATCGAAGCTGGGTTCGATTCGTCTCATGTCGCCTATGGCCCGCCATCCCCGAATTGCCGTGTCCGCTCCTCAAGGAGCCACGGATGCGGTGAAGGCTAATTGCGGCGATTTAAGGGGGGGTTAAGCGACAGTGCACAACCGCCGGCGGGAACCAAGAACAGCTGCCGGCGTTTTCCGGCACCCAAGAAGGAGTGCCTGACATGCGTGAACCCGAGGAAAAAGTAACGGTCGTCCATACCGATAGCGGTGGCGGCGCGGCTGGCGGCGTGATCGCCGGCGTGCTGATCGCGGTGGCTGCCATCGCGGTGGCCCTGTTCGTCTTTGGCGGCGACATTTTCGGCAACCAGAGCCGCAGCGTGGACGTGACCATCGACACGCCCGACATCTCGCTCGAGGCGCCCGAGATCGCCCAGCCGGCCGAGTGACCTTTTCGGGGCGGGCAGCAATGGCTGCCCGCCGACCCCGGCAGCTAACCGGTCGTTAACGCCATCACCGGAACGCGCCGCGTCTTAACCCTTGTGAGGCCCTGGTCGGCCTAGTCTGTGCCTTCGATCGCAACCCAACAGGACGGCGATAGGGATGGACAGAAACGGCCAGGCTGAGCTTCGCGTGGGCTGGGTGGATGCCGCCAAGGGCATCTGCATCATCTTCGTGGTCATGATGCATTCGACCATGGGGGTGGGCATCGCCATGGGCGGCGAAGGCTTCATGCACGACATCGTCGCCTTTGCCAGACCCTTCCGCATGCCGGATTTCTTCCTGCTTTCCGGGCTTTTCCTGGGGCTGGTGATCGACCGGCCCTGGCTGCGCTATGTCGACCGCAAGGTGGTGCATTTCCTCTATTTCTACGTGCTGTGGCTGTCGATCCACTTCCTGTTCAAGGCGCCCGGCATGGCGATGGAGAGCGGCATCGCCTACCCGCTCGGCGAATATGTCTACGCCTTCGTGCAGCCCTTCGGCGCACTGTGGTTCATCTACATATTGCCGCTGTTCTTCCTGTTCACGCGGCTGATGCGCAGGCTGCCGGTCTGGTTCGTGTTCGTGTGGGCAGCCGCGCTGGAGATCATGCCGGTGCACACGGGCTGGGTGCTGTTCGACGAATTCTGCGCCCGCTATGTCTATTTCTTCGTGGGTTATGCCTTCGCCCAGAACATCTTTCATCTCGCCATCTGGATGCGCAACCACCGCAAGACGGCACTGGCCTTCCTGGCGGGGTGGGCTCTGGTCAACGGCCTTCTGGTCTTCACGCCGGCACCCGAGGCGCTGGCCTTCCTGATCCCGGCCGGCGGCGAGGCGACAGGTGCGACGGGCGGGCTTTCGGAACTGCCACTGATCTCGCTGCTGCTTGGGCTGGCGGGCGCGGTGGCGGTGGTGGCGGTTGCCTCGCTGGTGGCCAGCCACGACTGGTCAGGCTGGCTTTCCTGGCTCGGCGCCCATTCGATCGTGATCTATCTGGCTTTCTTCATCCCGATGGCGGCGACGCGCGTCGTGCTGGTGCGCAGCGGACTGGTCGGTGATGTGGGGCTGGTTTCGCTGATCGTCACGCTTGCGGCCATCGC
Organism: Aliihoeflea sp.; assembly: GCA_046297455.1. Lineage (GTDB taxonomy): Bacteria > Pseudomonadota > Alphaproteobacteria > Rhizobiales > Rhizobiaceae > ZYF759. The sequence goes on along the minus strand of JBKBIT010000036.1, from coordinate 11,228 downwards.
AGGGCCGGTGCTGCTCTATCTCGCCATCCAGAAGACGGGCTGGGGACGTTTCCTGTTCGAGCGGCCCGACTGGGCCTGGATCGACAGAGCCGGTCGGACGGGACCGGCCACCGCGCGGCAGCCGGCCGAATAGGCCCGCTCAGCTGTGGGCGAAGATGTCTTCCTCGTCCCAGCCCATCAAGTCGAGTTTCGCGCGCGTCGGCAGGAAGCGGAAGCATTCTTGCGCCTCACGCATGCGGTCCTCTCGCTCCAGCCTTGCGATCAGCTTTTCACGCAAAGCGTGAAGATGCAGCACGTCGGAGGCGGCATATTCGAGCTGTTCCGGCGATAGCGTCTCGGCCGCCCAGTCGGAGGATTGCTGGACCTTGGAGAGCTGGACGCCCAGAAGCTCGTTGCAGATGTCCTTGAGCCCGTGGCGGTCGGTATAGGTGCGCGTCAGCCGCGAGGCGATCTTGGTGCAGAAGATCGGCTGGGTGGTGACCCCGAAACTCTGCAGCAGGACAGCGACGTCGAAGCGCGCGAAATGGAAGATCTTCGTCACCTTCCGGTCGCGCAGGAGGGCGGCAAGGTTCGGCGCCTTCTTCTGCCCCTTCTCGATCTGCACCACGTCGGCGCAGCCGTCGCCGGGCGACAGCTGCACCACGCAGAGCCGGTCGCGATGGGGGTTGAGGCCCAGCGTCTCGGTGTCGATGGCGACCGCCTCGCCGCGGTAATGGTCGAGATTGGGCAGGTCGCCTCTGTGGAAACGGATGGTCATCAGCGCGCTCCCGAATTGGCGAGCGCGTCGAGGATGCGCGCCCAGCTGCGCTGGCCCCTGTGGAAGGAGGCGAGATTGTACTTCTCGTTGGGCGAGTGGATGCGGTCGTCCTCCAGCGCGTAGCCGACCAGCAGCGATTCCATGCCGAGCATCGACTTGAAGTCGCCGACGATCGGGATCGAGCCGCCCATGGCGATCATCACGGCGGACTTGTTCCACTCATCGGTCAAGGCGCCCTGCGCGGTGGTGAGGAAGGGAGAGTCGTAGGACAGCTGGATCGCGGGCGACCCGCCATGCTCGTGGAACTCGACCGAGCAGTCGGCGGGGATGCGCGCCTGCACGAATTCGCGGAAGGCCGCGCGGATCTTGACCGGATCCTGGTTGTGGACGAGGCGGAACGACACCTTGGCCGAGGCTTCCGCCGCAATCACGGTCTTGAAACCCTTGCCGGTGTAGCCGCCGGTGATGCCGTTGAATTCGGCCGTCGGGCGCGCCCAGATCAGCTCCAGCACCGAGCGTCCCTTTTCGCCGGAGGGTTCGGACAGGCCGATGGGGCCGAGAAATTTCTCCGCGCTCATGCCGAGCCCGTTCCAGGCCTCGAGGATCTGGGTGGGCGTCTCTTCCACCCCGTCATAGAAGCCGGGGATGGTGACACGGCCGGTCTCGTCATGAATGTCGGCGAGCACCTTCGACAGGATGCGGATCGGGTTGGCGGCGGCACCGCCGAAATGGCCCGAATGCAGGTCGCGATTGGCGGCCTTGACGGTGATCTCCTCGCCGACCAGCCCGCGCAGGCCGACCGAGATGGCGGGCGTCTCCTCGTCCCACATGGACGTGTCGCAGACGAGCGCGAAATCGGCCTTCAGCTCGGCGGCATTGGCCTCGATAAAGGGTTTCAGCGACGGCGAGCCGGACTCCTCCTCGCCTTCGAACAGGATGGTGATACGGCAGGGCAGCGACCCGTGCACCTTCTTCCAGGCGCGGCAGGCTTCCACAAAAGTCATCAGCTGGCCCTTGTCGTCGGACGAACCGCGGCCGGTGATGATTTTGGTGCCCTCGCGCTCCTTCAGCGCGGGCGCGAAGGGATCGTCTTCCCACAGATCGAGCGGATCGACCGGCTGCACGTCGTAATGGCCGTAGAAGAGCACATGCGGCGCGCCTTCCGGCCCGTCATGATGGGCGACCACCATCGGGTGGCCCGGCGTGTCGCGCACGCTGGCATCGAAACCGATCGACTTGAGGTCGGCGACCAGCCATTCGGCGGCGCGCCGGCATTCGGCATTATAGGCCGGGTCGGTCGAGATGGAGGGGATGCGCAGCAGCGCGAACAGGCGTTCGACGCTGGCGTCAATCTCGGCGTCGAGCGTGTCGAGAACGGGGGAAACTACGGACATGGGATACCTTTCGATTCTTCGGGCGCGACACTAGCGAGGGCGGCGCAGAAAGGGAACGGGGTGGAGGGGCGGGCTGGCATCCGAGTTCCTAGTCTCCAGCGCTTTGAACTTCTGCACCCCCCTCTGGCTTGCCAGCCATATCAACCTCCAGGGGGAGATTGGAAGCTTCGCGGATGCCGCCCTTCCTGTCATGGGTGCAAGCCTCACCCGACCATCTCGGCAAACAGCCCGGCATCGACATTGCCGCCGGTGAGCACGATGGCCACCGTCTGACCACGGACATCGATGCGGCCGGACAGAAGGGCAGCCAGCGCCACGGCGCCGGAGGGTTCCACCACCAGCTTCAATTCGCGAAAGGCGAAGGCAACGGCTTCCCGCACCTCGGCGTCGGAGACCGCCAGCCCGCCGGCGACATGGTTGCGGTTGATCGCGAAGGTGAGTTCGCCGGGCATGGGCGAGAGCAGTCCGTCGCAGATGGAGCCGGAAGTGCGGTCATTGGAAAGGCGTTCGCCGGCGGCCAGAGAGCGGGACTGGTCATCAAAACCCTCGGGCTCGACCATGTGGATCGAAGCCGACGGCGCCCGGTCGTGGATCGCCAGCGCGCAGCCGGCAGTGAGCCCGCCGCCGCCGCAGGGGATCAAAACCGTATCGGGTGCTAGCCCCATCGCCTCGAGGTCATCGACGATCTCAAGTCCGACAGTGCCCTGCCCCGCAATGATGTGGAAATCGTCGAAGGGCGGCACGAACACGGCGCCACGCTCCGAAGTGAGCTTGCGGGCCAGGGCATCGCGGTCATCGCGGTCGCGGTCGAACAGGACGAGTTCGGCGCCGCTTCGCCGCGTGCGTTCGATCTTGGCGGCCGGGCTGTCGGCGGGCATCAGGCAGGTGACGGGAATGCCGAGCATGTGGCCGGCAAGCGCCACGCCCTGCGCATGGTTGCCGGACGAGACCGCAACGACGCCCTTTTGCCTGTCTTCGCCGGCAAGGCGCGACAGGCGGTTATAGGCGCCGCGGAACTTGAAGGAGCCGGTTAGCTGCAGCATCTCCGGCTTCAGGAGGATGCGCGCGCCCGCGATCGCGTCGAGTTCGGGCGAAGATAGAAGCGGGGTGCGGCGCGCCACGCCGGCGATCGCCCGGGCGGCATCGGCGACATCGGCTGCACTGGGGAGGTGGGGCATGGCGGGGCATCCAGTCTCTTGGCAGACCTGAGACTATGCGACCCCGGACGGGCAGCAAAGGCTGGCGCGATGGGCCAGGGAACGCACCGCGTGGCATCTGCCGTGCAGGCGCGCAGCCAGGACGCGCTTCGCTCGCTCCAGGATGATGACAGGCTGGTGACGGAATACCCCAGAAAGAGAAGTGCCGCCGTGGTGGAGGGGGGGAACCACGGCGGCCTTACTCAAAACGGAGCGGCAGCCCGGAGAGGGGGGATGAGGCTGCCGCTCTGTCCGGTTTAGGCGGGGGACGGGCCTTACTTCCGGACTCGGCTGTAATTGCCGATGACCTGAAAATTGGTTTTCGATAGTGGCAATTCAAGGGCACGAACATTACAAGTGTGTAACATGGGCGTGATCCCTGCCAGCCCTTGTCAGCATGCGTTTGCGCCTGTCCATAGCGCGCGCCCGGAGGCGCATTCGAGATGGACACGGCCCCCTCCCCGCGCTACCCGTTTGCGCCATGAAAAAGGGCGATCATCTCTTCCTCGTCGACGGCTCCGGCTACATCTTCCGTGCCTATCACGCGCTGCCGCCGCTGACGCGCAAATCGGACGGTCTGCCGGTGGGCGCCGTATCCGGTTTCTGCAACATGCTGTGGAAGCTCCTGCAGAACGCGCGCGACACCGATGTGGGCGTCACGCCGACCCATTTTGCCGTGATCTTCGATCATTCCTCGAAGACGTTCCGCAACGATCTCTATCCCGAATACAAGGCCAACCGAAGCGCGCCGCCGGAGGATCTGGTGCCGCAATTCGGGCTGATCAGGCAGGCGACGCGCGCCTTCGACCTGCCCTGCATCGAGATGGCGGGTTTCGAGGCAGACGATTTGATCGCCACCTATGCAAGGCTTGCCCGCGAAGCGGGCGGCGACGCGACCATCATCTCGTCGGACAAGGATTTGATGCAGCTCGTCGGGCCGGCTGTCTCCATGTACGATCCGATGAAGGATCGCGAGATCAAGGTGCCCGAGGTCATCGAGAAATGGGGGGTCGGCCCCGACAAGATGATCGATTTGCAGGCGCTGACGGGCGATTCGGTCGACAACGTGCCAGGCGTGCCGGGAATCGGCCCGAAGACGGCGGCACAGCTGCTGGAGGAATATGGCGATCTCGACACGCTGCTCGCCCGCGCTTCCGAGATCAAGCAGAACAAGCGCCGCGAAAACCTGATCGAACATGCCGAAATGGCCCGGATCTCGCGCGAACTGGTGCGGCTGCGCGACGATGTGCCGGTCGAGGACGGTCTGGACACGCTGGCGCTGAACCCGCCGGACGGGCCGAAACTGATCGGCTTCCTGAAGGCGATGGAATTTTCCTCACTGACGCGCCGCGTGGCCGAGGCGACCGGCGCCGAAGCGGCCGAGATCGAGCCGGCGCATATCGAGGTGGAGACCGGCTCGGACGCGCATGGGCCTGATCTCGATCCCGTTGCCGCTCCCTCCGGAGGAGAGGCGGCGACGTCGCCGGTCTCCGCCGGCGAGGGGGACATGGCCGGCAGGCAGGAGGGGGGCATGACCCCAACCGCCCTGGCCGACCAGCGTGCCCAGGCCGCCATGACCGACCGGATCGACCGCGCGGCCTATGTGACCATCACCGACCTGGCGACGCTCGAGGCCTGGATCGAGGAGGCGCGCGAGGCGGGGCTGGTCGCCTTCGACACCGAGACCACATCGCTCGACCCGATGCAGGCCGAACTATGCGGCTTTTCGATCGCCACCGCGCCCGGCCGCGCCGCCTATGTGCCGCTCGCCCACAAATCGGGTGCAGACGATCTTCTGGGTGGCGGGCTTCTTCAGGGGCAAATCCCGGCAAAGGAGGCGCTGGCCGCGCTGAAGCCGTTGCTGGAAGACCCGGCGGTGCTGAAGATTGCGCAGAACCTGAAATACGACCTTCTGGTCATGCGGCGGCTCGGCATCGAGGTTGCGCCCTTCGACGACACGATGCTGATCTCCTATGTCACCGATGCCGGCACGGGCGGCCAGGGCATGGACGCGCTGTCGGAACGCTGGCTCGGCCACACGCCGATCCCGTTCAAGGATGTCTGCGGGTCCGGCAAGTCGGCCATCACCTTCGACATGGTGGAGCTTGAAAAGGCCACCGCCTACGCCGCCGAGGATGCCGACGTGACGCTGAGGCTGTGGCGCGTGCTGAAGCCCCGGCTGGTCGCCAAGGGCCTGGCTTCGGTCTATGAGCGGCTGGAGCGGCCGCTGGTGCCGGTGCTGGCGCGCATGGAGCAGGAAGGAATCTCGGTCGACCGGCAGATCCTGTCGCGCATTTCGGGCGAACTGGCGCAGAAGGCGGCAGCCCTCGAGGACGAGATATTCGAGCTTGCCGGAGAGCGCTTCACCATCGGCTCGCCCAAACAGCTGGGCGACATCCTCTTTGGCCGCATGGGGCTGCCCGGCGGTTCCAGGACCAAGACCGGACAATGGTCGACCACCGCGCGCGAGCTGGAGGATTTGGCAGCGGAAGGCCACGAACTGCCGCGCAAGATCGTCGACTGGCGCCAGCTGACCAAGCTGAAATCGACCTATACGGATGCCCTGCCCGGCTACATCAACCAGGAGACGGGCCGCGTCCACACCTCCTATTCGCTGGCCTCGACCACGACCGGGCGGCTCTCCTCCTCCGAGCCGAACTTGCAGAACATCCCCGTCCGCACGGCGGAGGGACGGCGCATCCGCACCGCCTTCATCGCCGAGCCCGGCAATCTCCTGATCTCGGCCGACTACAGCCAGATCGAACTGCGGGTGCTGGCCCACGTGGCCGACATCCCGCAGCTGAAGAAGGCGTTCGAGGACGGCATCGACATCCACGCCATGACGGCTTCCGAAATGTTCGGCGTGCCGGTGGAAGGCATGCCCGGCGAGGTGCGCCGGCGGGCCAAGGCGATCAATTTCGGAATCATCTACGGCATTTCCGCCTTCGGGCTCGCCAACCAGCTCTCGATCCCGCGCGAGGAGGCCGGCAGCTACATCAAGGCCTATTTCGAGCGCTTTCCCGGCATCAAGGACTATATGGACGCCACCAAGGCTGCGGCGCGCGAGAACGGCTATGTCGAGACGGTGTTCGGGCGGCGCGTGCATTATCCGGAAATCCGCTCGTCGAACCCTTCAGTGCGCGCCTTCAACGAGCGCGCGGCGATCAATGCGCCGATCCAGGGCTCGGCCGCCGACATCATCCGCCGCGCCATGATCCGCATGGAGGGCGCGCTTCAGGCGGCGGGGCTGAACCAGACGCGAATGCTCCTGCAGGTTCACGACGAACTGATCTTCGAGGCGCCGGAAGACGAGGCCGAGCGCGCCATTCCCGTGATCCGAGACGTGATGGAAAACGCCGCCATGCCGGCACTTTCCATGGCGGTGCCGCTGGCGGTGGACGCGCGCGCGGCGAAGAACTGGGACGACGCGCACTAGCCAGGGCAGGCCGCGCGACCGGTCCGCGACGCCCTTGCCTGCAAGCCGGCCGGTGCCGGATCGGGACCCGGATTGCCTGCCGGCCGGCTCTTTGCCGCCACATCAGTTTGCCCGCGAGAAATGGCTTGTGCGCGGCAGCGCCAATCGCTATCTAGCGGGCGTCGCTCGGGCCGACCAAATGGAGAGGTGGCAGAGTGGTTGAATGCACCGCACTCGAAATGCGGCATACTCGCAAGGGTATCGGGGGTTCGAATCCCCCCCTCTCCGCCATCGTCCGTACAGCCCTGATTATTGATAGTGTCGAGTTTACGGGCGCTTACGGCCACTAAACACATCAATTCCCTGCGAATTCAGGCGGTTGGCGGACGCTGCCAGGCGCCACGTTGCTAACAATGCCCGAATCCTGCGGCCTTGCGGGTTCGTCCAACTCCTACGTGGACTCCTACGTGCCCTCGCCTCCCGCTGGACTAGCGCGGCCGTGCGAGCCATGGTGCGGCTGCGAAGGAGGGCGAGGCATGGCGGGCAAGCGGGCGCTGTCGCAGCGTGAAGTTGACGCGATCAAGGAGGACGGCCATCACCGGGTCGACCGCAACCTGTTCCTCAACATCCGCCAGCGCGACAACACGAGGTCCTACCAGTTCATCTGGGACCAGTTCGGTCAGTCCAACAAGCTGGGCATGGGCGGGGCCAGAGATGTCTCGGTCGCGGACGTCCGGCTGCAGGCCGACCAGTGGCGACTGGATGTACGCCGTGGCGTCGACCTCAAGGCCAAGGTGCTGGCAGAGCGGCAAGCGCGGAAGGAGGCCAGCGCACCAGCGGCGAGACGGCCGACCTTCGAGCAGTGCGCCAAGGACTACATCGCGGACCACGAGAAGTCGTGGAAGAACGAGAAGCACGCGGCGCAATGGTCGTCGACGCTTCGCGACTATGTGTACCCGGTCTTCGGCAAGCTCCCGGTCGACCAGGTCGATGTGGACCACGTGGTGAAAGTGCTGCGGCCAATCTGGTACGAGAAGCCCGAGACGGCTGGTAGGGTCCGAGGCCGCATCGCCACCGTCCTTGATTGGGCCAAGGCTCGACGGCTGCGCGATGGAGATAACCCCGCTGCCAAGGACGGCCCCCTCGCCCACTTACTTCCGCCTCTGAGCCGGGTGCAGAAGATTGAGCCGCATGCAGCAGTCCCCTACGTCGATGTACCCGAGGTGGTCGCACGGCTTAGAGAGATGACGACGACCGGCTCGAAGGCCTTAATGTTCACCATCCTCACCGCCGCTCGCACTGGCGAGACCATCGGGGCGACGTGGGACGAGGTCGATATTGAGGGCAAGCTCTGGACCGTCCCTGCCGAGCGGATGAAGGCCGGTAGGGAGCACCAGGTGCCTCTCGCCGCGCCCACCATCGAGCTACTGGAATCGCTGCCTCGCGAGGGCGCTCATCTGTTCCCCGGCGCGCGACGGCCGACGTTGTCGAACATGACAATGCTGAAGAGCCTCCGCAGCATCCGCGACGATGGCGCGACGACCCACGGCTTCAGGTCGGCCTTCTCCACCTGGGCGCGCGAGCAGACTGACTACTCACCTGAGGTCATCGAAGCGGCCTTGGCGCACAAGCAGCCCGACAAGGTCGTGGCCGCATACGCCCGAACGACCTACCTCGACCGGCGCCGTGCGCTGATGGAGGATTGGGCAGCGTTCTGCCTGAGTGGCTGAACGGCCGTTCCTTGCCGCCTGTCGCGCCCGTGTGCGGCCGTATCGCCTTCAGGCGGGACACCGACCGCTTCCGGGCTACCGAACAGCGATACTCGCGCTGTGGGCGAGCAGAGTCTCGCACCTCGGGCACCTGCCCGGCCTGCTGCGCGACACGGCGCGATACGCGAACGGATACGGCCGAGGAGTCGCCTCCCCGGCCGCACCATGCACCATCCTTGGCCTCAGGCGTCGATGGTTGGTCGTCGCGACTCTTCCCACTCGTCGAGGGCGTTGCGGTCGAGCGGCAGGAACGCCCGCCAGCTGAATTCGTCGAAGTCCTCAAGTTCGTCGAGAGTCAGCTTGCCGAGCCGCTGCATGAACACCCGGTCGAAATCCGGGCCGACCAACACCCGCTTCATCACCCTGACCATGTTCATCGCGTGCCTCCCCCTGCCAGCACCTTGGCGGGCAGCAGTCGTTGCGTTACGGCCTCGTCCGCCTTCCACGCGGCGAGCGCATGCCTGTCCATAGGACTGCCCTCTCTCAAGCACCATGATGCGAACGAGGCCGCGTCACGGGCCGAGAGTTCGGGCAGAGCGTCCGGCGAGTATGCCACGGCGGTGAATCGGCAGGGGAACGTTCTCGCCCGGTAGTGATAGTCGAGCTGGAAGGCCTCGAAGGACGCGAGGCTCGGCTCCTCGCCGTTACCCGCGAGCCATCGTTCCCACGCTTTCTTCGGACGGACAGGGAGCGCAAGGACTCGTCTGTGGAGTTCGACCTCGGGCGCGAACGGCTGCGGTGTCTCGGCCCGGTGGAACGGTCGCGTCGGGACGAAGGGCCTGGGCGGGGCCACGGGCTCCATGCCCAGCATCAAGCGAATGGTGTTGGATAACATCATGGTGGTTCTCCCTGTTGAGTCGGGAGCCACACCAATGCTTGGCCTCGCCGGATGCCGTAGCGGAAGGACCTGTTGGGGTTAACGGCGCTGCCAGGCGCGCTAACCACACCTCGCTGATGGTGGTCGACTTCCCTCGCACGGCAAGCCCTTGTCGGCTCCCTGGCCTATGAGGAGGTTCGACGATGGCGGTGCCGCACCCTGATGATTGGCCGAGTCTACCGGGCTCGCTGAAGGAGGCGGTCGTGGCGGGTGAGCCGTTCTTCTACACTGGTCGGCCGTGCAAGCGCGGCCACGTGTCGATGTGGCGGGTTACGCATAAGGGCAAGGGACAGCAGTGCATGGAGTGCAAGCGCGAGAGCGACCGCAAGCGCTACGCCAACAACGCCAGCGACCCTGAATGGCGCGAGGCCGACAACGCCCGCAATACCATTCGAACCCGTAAGATGACCAAGGCCGGATACTTCCGCGAGTACAGCGCAGCGTGGCGCGAGGCCAATCCCGGCCTCGCTGCACAGAAGGACAAGCGCAATCGCCACCGCGCCCCTCCATGGCTCACCGACGCCGAGCGCGCCGAGATAGTCCGCATCTATGATGAATGCCCGCCCGGCTACGAAGTCGACCATGTTGTTCCGCTGAAACACAAGCTGGTGGCCGGACTCCACGTCCCCGCCAATCTTCAGTACCTCACAGTCGCTGAGAACAATGCCAAGGGCAACAGGCTCGAGATGACGGCCGAGGAGGCCGTCGAGTTCATCGCCATGGGCAGGGGTTGCTGGGCTGCTCACACCGGGCACGACCCGCGCCACTACAAGATGCCCTGCTGGGAGAAGGTGGCGTACGCCGACCCACTGGGCGAGGTTGACATCCCTCCGATGCCCCAGCCACGCAAGCGGGTGGTGCGCCCAGCCGCTGCGAGCGAGGAGAAGGTCGAGGCGTAGCTCGGGCCGCATCTCGCCCCGTGTCGGCCACACGCGCCCGCACAGCGGTATCGCCCGAGATGTCGGCTGCTGACTCGACCTGAGAGCGATACTGCGCCGTGCGGCCCTGTGTGGCCGATGAGTTTCCCGCCTATGCGCCCATCTTGATGGCGACTGGATTCATCATCGCAATTACGCTGTCTGCTTTGCCATGGAACAGCAAGCTAACCGCTGGCGCGGCCGACCTCATCCTGGCGCACTGCGCCCACCAGCCGAGTGGAGCGACAACCCTTGTCTCATGGAGGAAGCCGTCCGCTCAGCCGAACAGGCCCTCCAGCTCAACCGCGAACATCATCGTTCGCATCACCTCTTGGCCATCGGCCGTGCGGTCGACCATCTGACCCGCAACAAGCAGCCGCTCCCCGCATTCCTCCTCGCCGCCATCCGTACGGCCTGGACTCTCCGCCGAGCGAAGGTCGATGCGGTCGAGGTCAACGTCTGGCCGCTGGTCGAGGCGGGCATCTGGGGTCGCCAGGAGCGGCTGGCCCTGCTCGGTCACCTACAGGCGATGGCTGGTAGGCCGTTGAGCTATGAGGCTTGGTACGCGACGTTGTCCGCCCTCGGGCTGGTGGGCGAGCGCGGGCTCACCAGCCACGTCGTCAAGCAGGTCCACGGCGTCGTCCTGCACGAGGAATTCCGCGCCGCCGCACGCCTCACGGCTGAGGGCGAGGTATCCGGTAGACCACTCTCCGTCAGGCGCCTGGCGGAGCAGGTCGGCGTGTGGCCTCGAACAATCATCGACTGGCATGCGCGCGCGGATAGGGCGCCGACGCTGGCGGTCGAGCGCCTGGTGGCCCGCAGCAGCCGAGATGACGCGGGCATCGACTGAATGCGGAAGTGACCGCACCACCCAGGGACTTCCGAACAAGGTAATCGCATGGC
>JBKBIT010000035.1:0-17587 GCA_046297455.1 Aliihoeflea sp. | reverse complement strand
GTAAACAGATAGTTCTGGCGCAAGGCGGGTGTCCCCCTCTTGAAAGTGAAAATGCCGGCTCACCCAGCCGGCAGGGCACAGACTGTTAGACAGCCAGCATCAATACCGTCAAGCGCGTGAAAGAGTTGCTAAGGCCGACAAAAGGAGAAAAATCGTCCAAAAACACGAAAAAATGCCGGTTGAGAGGATTTTCACCCTTGCCGTCTCAGCCGCGCGGCGGTCGCAGCAGATAGACGACGAGCCAGATCGGGACGATGACGATCGAGCCGAGCACCACATTCGGCAGCGCCCATTCCAGCCCCTGCCTGGCCAGATCCAGTGCGGTCTCCGGCGTCAGTCCCAGCCGCTCGAGAATGTCGGCTGCCGACAGGTCGAACGCCGACAGCGCCGCGCCCGTTATCAGGGATACTACAGCGATCTTGAAGACGCCCGAAATCATTCTGAACATTGCCCCACGCGGCCTGATCCGCATCCACCCGCCATGGATTCTACAGGGCGAGACTGAACGAAACCTTGCCGCAGGGGAATGTCAGTTCACGTCGCCGAAATAGAGCACCGGCGAGACGAAGGGCGCATCCCAGCCGCCGCCGATGAAGAAGACGGCATCAGGCGCGGCGCGCTCTTCTTCGGGGGCAACCTTCCGCGCGATCTCGCCAGACAGCGCCAACGCACGGCCCATATAGGGCACGATACCCTCGATCGAGATGGTGCGGTCGGACAGCCAGGTCTCCGACTTGTCGATCCGCAGCACGCCGTTGTGCAGCCGTGCCTTCAGTTCGGCGCCGCTGATGGCCAATGACCCCGAGGTCACGTCGGCCAGCGCGAAGAACTCGCCAAGCGCGGCCCGCGAGAGGAAATCGGTCAGGTCGAAACCTGCCAGCGTGCCCTCGCCAAGCGTGGCGGTAACCGTTCCGTCGGCATTGGCCAGCACCGCATTCCAGTCCGCGCCGACGCCCTTGGCCGCCAGCGCGAGATTGGCCCGGCTCTGCGGCACGATGCCCTTCATGCCCGCGCTCAGCATCAGCGCGGCGGCGTCCACGCCTTCCGCGTTGAGGCGCAGTTCGGCGGCGCTGTTGGGACCGGCCCGGTCGATCTTCAGCCCCGCCTGAACGGTGCCGCCGAAAACGGTGGCATCCGACAGGTCGAAGGCTGCCAGGCCCCGCTTGACCTGGATCGTGGCCGCGAGATCGGTAAGGGCGACATTGCCGCCGCGGGCATTGGCGGCCGACAGGCGCAGGTCGAGACTGATCTGGTTGGCCAGCTCCGAATCGACCGGATCGTCCATCTGCCCCCGGCTGGCAGCCAGCGGCATGAAGGCCGACATGAAGGAACGCAGGTCCAGCGTGCGGAAGGCGAGCGTCCCGGCAATGGCGGGAACATCCTCGCCCAGCGACAGGTCGAGCACGCCGGCACCCATATTGCCGTTCAGGTCGAGCTCGACATTCTCCACCTTCAACCGGTCGACCTCGCCGGTAACGGCACCCGACACCGTCAGCGAACCGATGGCGGCGCCGGCTGATATTTCCGTCTGGGACCATTCCAGGAAGCGCCGCAGCGACGGCGAGGAAAACCGTCCCGTGCCGGTGAAATAAGGCTGCGAGGACAGCGTGGCCGAACCATCGAAGGACAGGCCGGCAGGTGGCGCCTCGAAGGTGAACTTGAGCGGTGCCTCGGCTCCCGAAAACAGCGACAGCGGCTGGCCGCTGGACATCTCGACGACGAAATTCTCACCCCGCCAGATGCCGCTTGCCTTCAGGTCGGCCCCACGCCGGAGCGAGGGCCAGTAGATGCGCCCGGCAAGACCGGTGACCACCGGTTCGTCCGTGCCGGCCCGGCTGACGGCAATCCTGCCATCGGTGAACTCGATCGTGCCGAAGGGGATGTCGGGCATGGCTGCGGCCGGAGATGCCGGCTGTTCTGCATCGACCATCGAGCGCGACATCTCGATCGCCCGCAGCAACCTGCCCCCACTCCTGCCCAGTTCAGGCTGCAGCAACGCACCGTTTTCGGCCACGCGCAACAGCGGCCGCACCAGCGCTATGCGCGAGAAACTGACTTCCCCGCGCAAGGCAGCAAGCGCCGACAGATCCATTTCGACGCGCTCTGCCTCCAGGACAGGCGGCGCTTCGGCTGCGCTCCATTCGGTCAGTCGGACGTCGGTCAGATGCGCGCGGAAACTGGGCCATACCGACAGCGCCGGAGCCTGGCCCAGCGTCACGCGGTATCCGCTCCAGACGCTCAGCTCATAAGCGATCCGGTCACGGACGATCTGGGTCGAGGCAATCAGCGGCAGGGCCGCGACAAGGGCCACGCCCACGATCACCACGACGCCGAGCGCCAGCAGCCCACGCCTGGCCAATCGTGACTTCATAATACCTCGCACCACCCCGCCGGACACCATGCGAACGGTTTCCGCTTCGAAACGTCCCACATTAGGGGCGCATTCACAAGCTTGCCATTTCAAGCCTTTGTGGCGCGGCGATGACCTTATTCGCGCTGTTTCGTCAACCGGCTTGCCTAATCGGAAGCCTCTATGCTTAACCTCGCCACCGCATCCGCAGCCGATTTCGCAGGGGTTTCTGCCATGAATGACCACGCACCGCTCTGGAGACCATCGCAGGCGGAGATCGATTCGTCCGCGTTGACGGCCTTCGCGCGGCAGGCCTCGGAAATCGCCGGGCGTGAACTGGCCGACTACGATGCCCTGCATGCCTGGTCAGTCGAGCGGCGCGAAGAGTTCTGGTCGCTGGTCTGGGAATTTTGTGGCGTGGTGGGCGAGCGTGGCGACACGGTTCTTGTGGATGGCGATCGCATGCCGGGCGCCCGCTTCTTCCCCGACGCCAGGCTGAACTTTGCCGAAAACCTCTTGTCGAGATCGGGTTCAGCGGATGCCATCGTCTACCGTGGCGAAGACAAGGTATCCCGTCGCATGGACTGGGACGAGCTGCGCGCGCTGGTCTCGAGGCTGCAGCAATGGCTGAAGGATCAGGGCGTGAAGCCGGGCGACCGTGTCGCGGCCATGATGCCCAACATGCCCGACACAGTGGCCGCCATGCTGGCGGTCACATCGATGGGCGCCATCTGGTCCTCCTGCTCGCCCGATTTCGGGCCGCAAGGGGTGCTTGACCGTTTCGGCCAGATCGAACCCGTCGTCTTCATCGTCAGCGACGGCTACTGGTATGCCGGCAAGCGGCTGGAGAACGCCGACAAGGTCGCCGAGGTGCTCGCAAAGCTGCCGACCGTGAAGAAGGCGCTTGTCGTCGATTATCTCGGCAGCGCGCGCGATGTGGCCGCCGGCATCGACCGGGCCGAGGCGCTGGAGGATGCTCTCTCCCCTTACCAAGCGCAGGATTTGTCCTTCGAGCGCCTGCCCTTCGACCACCCGCTCTACATCCTGTTTTCCTCCGGCACCACGGGCGTGCCGAAATGCATCGTCCATTCGGCCGGCGGCACGTTGCTGCAGCACCTGAAGGAGCACCGGCTGCACGCCGGCATCCGCGAGGGCGACCGCTTCTTCTACTTCACCACCTGCGGCTGGATGATGTGGAACTGGCTGGTCACGGGACTCGCCTCCGGCGCCACTCTGCTGCTGTATGACGGCTCGCCCTTCCATCCCAACGGCAACGTGATCTTCGATTTCGCCCGCGACGAGAAGATGACCTATTTCGGCACCTCGGCGAAATTCATCGACGCGGTCCGCAAGGTGGGCCTGCGGCCCATCGAGACGCACGACCTGTCCTCGGTCCGGCTGATTTCCTCGACCGGCTCGCCGCTGGCGCCGGAATGCTTCCGCTTCGTCTATGACGGCATCAAGAAGGACGTGCATCTGGCGTCGATCTCCGGCGGCACCGACATCGTTTCCTGCTTCGTGCTTGGCGTGCCGACCCGTCCGGTCCATATTGGCGAGATCCAGGGCCCCGGCCTCGGCATGGCTGTCGATGTCTGGGACGAGGACGGCAAGCCGCTGGGTAGCGGCAAGGGCGAACTAGTCTGCACCCGCGCCTTCCCCGCAATGCCGGTAGGGTTCTGGAACGATCCCGATGGTGCCAAGTACCGCAGCGCCTATTTCGAGCGCTTCGACAATGTCTGGTGCCACGGCGATTTCGCGGAATGGACCGAACATGGCGGCATGATCATTCATGGCCGTTCGGATGCCACGCTCAATCCGGGCGGCGTGCGCATCGGCACCGCCGAGATCTACAACCAGGTCGAACAGATGCCGGAAATTCTGGAATCGATCTGCATCGGCCAGGATTGGGAAGGCGATACCCGCGTGGTTCTGTTCGTCCGGTTGGCCGAGGGGGTAGCGCTGGATGCCGACCTCGAAAGAGCGATCCGCCTCAAGATCAGGACCGGTGCCAGTCCGCGCCACGTGCCGACCCGCATCGTTGCCGTCGCCGACATCCCGCGCACCAAATCCGGGAAGATCACCGAACTGGCCGTGCGCGACGTGGTTCATGGCCGTACGGTCAAGAACAAGGAGGCACTCGCCAATCCGGAGGCGCTCGACCTCTATGTCGACCTTCCCGCGCTGCGCAGCTGAGTCGGTATCGTTAACAATTCCTGACTGAAGAATTTACCCAGATTTCAGTCAGACTACGAAAAAGTAAAAATCGAGGTAGATTGGTAAGGAGTTGTTAAGGTCCCGACCCGATAGTCGTGGGTAACTTGAGGCGGCTCCCAAGCTACAGGTCGGTACGGGGACCTCCGGCCAAGTCCGTGTGTGACAGCAATTCCTGACTTTTCCGGGCGCCCTTGTGGCGCCCTTTTTCTTGCCGCTATGCAGCGTGCAATTCTCCTGCTCCCACTGCTTCCTGCGGCTGTGGAAAAACTTGAGTGCGACACTCAAAATCAAACTTGATTGCGGAAGTCCACTATAGTAGGCCTGACATTGCCCGATCGGGGCGATAAAGACATTTGCGGATACGTTGCCGTGCCGTCTCACGGAGGGGTTCGGTCGTGTCCGGATTGGAGAGGAATCATGAAGAGACTGTTGGTCGCTTGCCTGGCTTTGGCCGTGGCCGCTCCGGCTGCGCTGGCCGATGAACTGA
Organism: Aliihoeflea sp.; assembly: GCA_046297455.1. Taxonomy (GTDB): domain Bacteria; phylum Pseudomonadota; class Alphaproteobacteria; order Rhizobiales; family Rhizobiaceae; genus ZYF759. The sequence goes on along the minus strand of JBKBIT010000035.1, from coordinate 12,536 downwards.
CGATCTACTCCGGCCGCGGCGAAGCGCTGATCGGTCCCGTCATAGCCGAGTTCCAGCGCGCCACCGGCATCACAGCCAATGTGCGCTATGGCGGCACGGCCGAACTCGCTGCGCTGCTGCAGGAAGAGGGCGAGCGTTCGCCTGCCGATATCTTCTGGGCGCAGGATGGCGGTGCGCTGGGCGCGCTCGAGCCGTTTTTCGCCGAACTGCCTGGCGAACTGAACGAAGGCGTGACTGCTCCCTTCCGCAACGCCAACAACAAGTGGGTCGCCACCAGCGGTCGCTCGCGCGTCATCGCCTATTCGCCGGAGCGCGTCGACGAGGCGGATCTGCCGGCCTCGATCATGGATCTCACCGACGAGAAATATCGCGGTCGTGTCGCATGGGCGCCCACCAACGGTTCCTTCCAGGCCTGGGTGACCGCGCTGCGCGTGACCAAGGGTGACGATGTGGCCCGCGAATGGCTCAAAGGCATGATCGCCAACGACCCGCAGGCGTATCGCAACAACTCCACGCAGCTCGAAGGCATTGCCAATGGCGAGGTCGATTTCGCGCTGGTCAACAATTACTATCTCGGAAATTTCCTGCGCTCCGACGCTGCTTTCCCCGTGGCACAGACGCATTTCGAGGCCGGCGACATCGGCAATTTCCTCAGCGTCGCCGGTGTTGCCATCGTGGCGGCCAGCGACAACCAGGACAATGCCCGCGCCTTCATCGACTACCTTCTGTCGGAAAGCGCCCAGCAGTTCATCACGCTGCAGGGCCACGAATATCCTGTCACCCCCGGCGTGATCTTCCATTCTACGCTGGAGCCCTTCGACACGCTTCTCGAGATCACCCCGGAAGTCGACATCAACGACATCTCCGACCTTGACGGCACATTGTCGCTGCTGCGCGAGGTAGGCCTGCTCTGACCGCGGTAGACCTCCTCAACCGGCCGCTCGGCAAGAGACGGCCGTCGGCGCTGCTGCTCGTCCCGGCGATTCTCGTCGGGGCGGGCATGCTTTTGCCGATGGTGTATCTCGCCGTGCGCGCCTTCGAGGCCGATGGCGCGACGCTTTTCGAGATCGTTTTCCGCGCCCGCAACCTGGTCCTTTTGTCCAACACGCTCCAGCTTGTCTTCTGCGTCCTGGCGATCGGCACGTTGATTGCCCTGCCCCTGGCCTGGATCGTGGTTCGAAGCGACATACGCTATCCGCGTCTGGTCGCGATCATCGGCGTTCTGCCGCTTGCGGTGCCGGGCTATGTGATGGCCTATGCGCTGATCGGTCTGTCTGGCTATTACGGCTTCGCCAACCAGTTCTTCAGCATCCGACTGCCCCGCCCGGAGGGGCTGTTCGGCGCCGCCGCCGCGCTGACGCTTTACACCTTCCCCTATCTCTTCCTGAACATCCGCTCGGCGCTGCTCGACCTCGACCCGGGGCTGGAGGACTGTGCACGCAGCCTCGGCCGTTCGCGCTGGAATGCGTTCTGGACGGTCGTGATCCCGCATCTTCTGCCGTCGCTGCTGGCCGGCTGGCTGGTGGTCGGCCTCTATGTGCTGGGCGATTTCGGCGCGGTCGCCCTGATGCGCTACGAGGTCTTCAGCTACGCCATCTTCACCCAGTATTCCGGCGCCTTCGACCGCATCTACGCAGCCTGGCTGTCGCTGATGCTGATGGTGGTCACGGTCGTCTTTGTGCTGATGGAGGCGCGGCTGCGCGGCAGGCGCTACGCACGCGTTGCCAAGGGCACGGCGCGCCGTGCCGTGCCCGTACCGCTCGGACGCTACCGGTTTCTGGCATGGTTCTTCATTGCCATCGTCGCAGCCGTCTCGCTCGGCCTGCCGGCGCTGGTGCTGACCTACTGGATGTCGATGGCCGGCACCGGCATCGATTTCAACGAGGTGGGCCAGGCCTTCCTGCGCACCGCCGCCGTCGCGATGCCCGCCGCACTGATCTCGACGATGCTGGCGCTGCCGATCGTCTATCTCACCGTGCGCTTTCCCTCGCCCTTCTCCTCGGTCATCGAGCGGCTGACCTATATGGGCTACGCGGTCCCGCCGCTCGCCTTCGCTCTGTCGATGGTGTTCTTCGCGCTCAACGTGGCGCCGTTCCTCTACCAGACGCTGACGCTGCTGATCTTCGCCTATTGCATGACCTTCCTGGCGCTGGCGCTCGGTCCGATCAGGAGCCGCATGCTGCAGATCGGGCCTCGGCTGGAAGAGGTGTCGCGCTCGCTCGGCCATGGCTCGCTGGATTCCTACATGCGGGTCACGTTCCCGCTGCTGAACAAATCCATGGTCGCGGCCACGCTGCTCGTCTTCATCATGATCGTGAAGGAACTGCCGATCACCTACCTGCTCGCGCCGACGGGCTACACGACGCTTTCCATGGCCGTGTTCAGCCGCACCTCGGAAGGCATGATGGCGCAGGCCGCGCCCTATGCGGCGATGATCGTGGTGTTCTCAAGCTTCTTTGTCGGGCTGATCCTGCGCTACGAGGGGCGCAAGTAGACCTCAATCCGCGAGCACCCTGGTCGACGGGAAAACGATCTCCACCATCGTGCCCTGTCCGGGCGTCGACGAGATGTTGAAGCGCGCACGATTGGCCTCTACCAGCGCCTTGGTCAGAGGCAGGCCAAGCCCGGTGCCCTCGCCACGCGCCCGTTTCAGCGCGTTGATCTGCTTGAACGGCTTCAGTGCCTGCTCGATCTCCGGCAGCGACATGCCGATGCCGGTATCGCGCACCCTGACGGCGATGTCGCCGCTCTGCTCATAGGCGGTGGAGACGATAATCTGCCCGCCGGCCGGCGTCGCCCGCACCGCATTCGACAGCAGGTTCAGTGCGATCTGGCGCACGCTGCGCTGGTCGGCGACGACGTCGGGCAGGCGCGAGGCGAAGGAGGAGCGGATAATGACGCGCTCGCGATTGGCCTGCGGCTGCATCATCGCCACGGTCTCGGCCAGCGCGTCGTTGAGCGACACCGCCTCGTAGCTCATCTCCTGCTCGCCCGCCTCGATCTTGGAGATGTCTAGCAGGTCGTTGACGAGGTCGAGCACGTGGTTGCCCGAGCGGTTGATGTCGCGGAGATAGTCTCGGTATCGCTCGTTGCCGATCGGGCCGAACTTCTCGTCCAGCATCAATTCCGAAAAGCCGATAATGGCGTTGAGCGGCGTGCGCACCTCATGGCTGACGCGGGCCAGGAACTCGGTCTTCTGCGAGGAGGCGCGCTCTGCATGGGCGCGCGCCTGGGTCAGGTCCTCCTCCACGCGCTTCCAGTTAGTGATGTCGCGCAGGACGGCGCAATAGCCGCCGTCGCCCGGCAGGCGGCCCATCGTCATGAAGAGTGGGATGAAGCGCCCCTGCGCCTCGCGCCCGATCACCTCGCGCCCGTCATTGAGAACGCTCGCCACCCCGTTATCGGCCAGGCCGGCCAGATAGTCGGCGGCGGCACGCTGGCTTTCGATCGCAAAGAGCGAGGTGAAGGGCTGGCCCTCGACGCGCTCGCTATCGGTACCGAAGAGCGCCTCGGCCGGCCGGCTGATCGAGCGGATCAGCCCCTCGTCGTCGATCAGCACAATGCCGTCGGTCGCCGTGTCGATGATGGCACGCAGCTCGTAGAGCCGGGACTCGACATCGTCCTGGTCGCGTGCAGGCGTCCGCGCGGCCGGCTCCGCAGTTGGCCTGAGCGCCAGAAGCAGCGCCTTGCCACCGTTCCAGGCAATCGACTGAAGATGCGCGTTGACGTCGATTTCACTCCCATCCTGCCGTCTCAGGCGCATCGCGCCGGACTGGCGGTCCGGGTCGGCGCCATCGGCAAACAACCCGTCAATACCGCCCGATGCTTCCATCGCCGCAAGCGACTCGTGGCCCGTCAGCCGCAGGAATTCGCGGTTGGCAAAATGAAGCCGCTCGCCCGCATGGACCAGCATCGGGAAGGGCAATCCCGCCAGAAGCGCCGTGATGGAAGATGGATCGGTCGCGGCCACGCTGGCGGCGGGAAAGGCCGACGGGGCAAAATCGCGGCGCTCCAGTTGCGGAGCCGGTTCCAGTTCGTCCAGCAGCGCGGCATGGACCGGCTCGGCTTCAGGCCCGGCACTTTCCGGCTCGGGCTCATCAGCCACTTCGCTTTCGCCAACAGGTTCCGCCGCCTCGGTCTCGACCCGTTCGGGATCTGCCGGCTGGTCCGCCTGATCCGAAACGGGCTCCGCCGTTTCCGGCTCGCTCGCAACCGGCTCTTTCGGTGCTTCCGCTTCTCCGGTTGCTGCCGCAGGCGATTCTTCTGTGGTGTCTCGATCCGATCCGCTCGTCTCGGCGCCCGGCGTCACGTCGTCTGCCGGGCCAGCATCGCTCTCGCGCCTCAAACGTTCGCCAATCTGCTGGAAGGCGTTGCGCTCGCTGGCGCTCAGGCCGGACGTGTCTTCGACTGGCTCATCCTTGTGGCCATTCTGCGGACGGTGCTCTGCCAGGCGGATGATCTTGTCGCTCTGGCGCCGATCGGGTCCGGGGCTCTGCGCAATGGCAGGCTGCTCGCCCAGGAACGGGTCCTCCGGCTCGCCTTCGTTCTTGTGATCCGCCGGTCCCGGCTCCGTAGCTGTGCCGGCCGTCGCCACTGGCGCAAACGGTGTAGCATCAGCCATGCGTGCCACGCCGAAACCACGGAAGCCTTCGAAATTGCGCGCACGATCATAGATCGGCAAGGCGGCAAGATCGACAGGGATACCAAGCCCGGTTCCGGCAATTGGCCACGTCACCGTACGGCCGGACCATGTGTCGCGTCGTTCGAGCAAGGCAGCCACTTCGCCGTCGCCGTCCATGCCGAGCCGTGCGGCAATCTCGCGGAACGTGTGGCCGCTCAGGCTATCGGCCTCGATACCGACCGCCGCGGCGAACTCTTCGGAAACCGTCGTGAAGCGTCCCTCGGCGTCGGTGCGCCACACGAAACGGATGGCGCTTGGGGCCCGGCTTTCGGTCGGCGTTTCCCTGTCGCCGGCGGGAGCTTCGTCGGTCCCGGCCGCGCGAGAGTCGCCTTCGGGCCCTGGGGTCTTTTCGGCAGCCTGCCCGGCATCGTCGTCATTTGCAGGCACGGGCGAGGCCTGCGCGGTTTCGGGCTCCTGCGCCCCGGCAGTCGCCTGTTCGGCTTCCTCCCGTTTGCTGTCGGGCATATTGGCCGACGGTTCATCGCGTTTATCGAGCGCGTCACGATCAGACTGCGCGAAAACTGCCGGCGGCACAGGATCGTCGATCTGTTCTGCCGGCGTAGGCGCTTCATCGACCTCGTCGGCCTCGATCACAAGAAGCAGGTGCCGTGCGGGCTCGTCCGTCAGCCGCGCCATTCCTGCTGCCAGTCTGCCCGCACGGGCTGGGATCAGCCGCTTGACCAGCCGATCTTCCTCGTGGCGCACTTCCGCGACGAGGTCTGCCAGCGTTTCTGGTGCGATGCCGAGTTCCAGAAATCCTTCCGACGCCGCAGCGATATCCGCATCGGCATCGATCAGCGCGGCATAGGAATTGGCATCACTGAAACCGGAGACAGCTTGCTGGGCGATTTCCGCCGCCTCGCGCGAGGCGCCGTGCGCGGCGGGCACCGCGATCAGGATCGCCGGCTCCCCGTCGGGCAGGGTGATTGCCGAGACACCGAGCGCGACCGGCCGGGCACCGCCAAGGCGCGCCGTGATGCCAACCTCCGACCGCATGCGCGGGAAGCCCGGGGCAGCCGCGATCTGGCGTCGCGCGACGGGTGGCAGATTGCTGGAAGCGCCCATCACCGCCTCGACATCGGAATGGCCGAGCAGCTGGCATCCGGGACCGTTGGCCCAGATAACCTGCTCGAGGCCGATATCCAGTATGGCCAGCGCGTCGCCATCCGCCAGGCGCTGACGCAGCGGATCGAGGACCGCGATATCGATAAAGGAGTAGTTGCCTGAAACCATCAATTATTGCCTGGCGTTTCGCTCCCGTCGGCGCGAACTTTTAACGAATGATTAATACTGACGGGTTCCCGCCTCGTCCATTGCCCGGCCAGGTTTGCGTGGACATTCCATCGCCTTGGTTAACCGCCCGGAACCACATCTTGTGCAATGCACCCAGAAAAATGTTGCAATGCACAAAAAACACTCTATATTGAATTCATCATCACCGAATAACTGCGGAGTGAAGCATCCTCCGCCCAAACTTAGAAAGGTTTTTTGTCATGTCCAAGACCACCGCGAAAACCGCAGAGACCATCGAATTCCCGACCTTCGACGCGACCCAGGCGACCGACCAGATGCGCGCCATGGCCGAGAAGAGCGTTGAGCAGACCAAGGAAGCCTACGCCAAGATGAAGTCTGGCGCAGAGACCACCCAGAAGGCTTTCGAGCAGAGCTTCGAAGCCGCCCGCGCTTCCAGCACCGAGATGGCGCTCAAGTCGATCGCCGCAATGCGTGCCGGCGCCGAGTCGAGCCTGTCGCACATGGAAGCCCTCGTTGGCGCCAAGACGCTCTCCGACATGATGGAGCTGCAGACCGCTTTCATGCGCAAGCAGATCGAGATGTCGGTCGAGCAGGCCAAGGAGTTCCAGTCGCTGTCGACCAAGTCCTTCGAGGACGTGGCCAAGCCGGTGCGCGAGCTCGCCGAGAAGTCCATGAAGGAACTCAAGGCCGCCTGAGGCGTTTGAGACACCGAACACCCGCTCGCGAAGATCTCCTCCCCTTCAAGAGCGGGGTAAAGACCGGCACCTCCTCCCGCCGGTCGAGACAAGGAAAAGGCCGGCACCTCCTCCCGCCGGCCTTTTTCTTTGCGCGCTTTTCTGGAGCATGTCGCCCGAAAGTGGGAATCGGTTTCGGGACAACGGCATTCGACAAAACAAGGATCTCAAGCGTCGAGAGCGAATCTGAAAGATCGCGACACGCTTTAGAGCAGCGTGCCCTGCCCGCTTTTTGGCTCCGGTGCGGGCGCCTTCCCGCCGCCAGCGGCCGGCTTGGCCTTTGCCGCCAGCGCCTCCACGTTCTGGTCTGCAAACTGTATCTCCACCCGGTCGCCGGGGCGCACGGAAGCGCCGCGCGTGATCGGCTGCCCCGCCTCGTCGCGCACGACCGCATAACCTCTCGCCAGCACGCTCGTATAGGATAGCGAACCCAGCATGCGGGTGGTCGAGGCCAGCTGTTCGCGCAGGCGTCCCTTCTTGATGTCGATGGCGCGGTCCTTGCGCGCGGCAAGCCCGGCCAGCCGCTCTCGCGCCATCCGCGCCCTCTCCTCGATCGGCTCCAGCCTCAGGCGGGCGACGCGCCGATCCAGATCGTTGCGCCGCGCCCGCAGATTGGCTCCGGCACAGACCGGCAAGCGGTCTCCCAACCGTCCCAGCCCCCTGCGCGCTTCCGCCATGCGGTGGCGAAGCGTTGCCGTCGAAAGCCGTGCCTTCTGCAGCCGCGAACGCCGGCGCTCCACCAGCACCTCGAATCCCCGGTCGAGCCGCGAAGCCGCTTCGTCGAAGCGCCGGCGCGGCAGGGCCAGAAGCTGGTCGGGAGACGGCAGCGCGCGGGCGCAGGCCCGCAGCCTCTCGCGCTTGCGGTCGGTCGAGCGCGACATGCAGGCGCGCAACCTGGCCGACAGGCTGGCGAGCGTGGCCTCCAGTTCAGCCTTCACCGGCACCGCCATTTCGGCCGCGCCCGTCGGGGTCGGCGCGCGCATGTCGGCGGCGTGGTCGATCAGCGTCCAGTCTGTCTCGTGGCCGACGGCCGAGATCACCGGAATGTCCGATGCCGCCACCGCCCTCACCACGGCCTCGTCGTTGAACCCCCAGAGATCCTCCAGGCTGCCGCCGCCGCGTGCGACGATCAAAACGTCAGGCCGCGCGATCGGCCCGCCTTCCGGCAGCGCGTTGAAACCGGCGATCGCGGCAGAGACCTCTGCCCCGGTCGTTTCGCCCTGCACGCGGACCGGCCACACGATCACATGCAGCGGAAAACGGTCGGTGATGCGGTGGACGATGTCTCGGATCACCGCCCCGGTGGGCGACGTGACGACGCCGATCACCCTCGGCATATAAGGGATCAGCTGCTTGCGGCCGGCATCGAACAGGCCCTCGGCGGCCAGCTTTCGCCGCCGCTCCTCCAACAGCGCCATCAGCGCGCCGGCGCCTGCAGGCTCCAGGCTCTCGATCACGATCTGGTATTTCGACGAGCCCGGATAGGTGGTCAGCTTGCCGGTGGCAATGACCTCCATCCCTTCCTCGGGCTTGAAGCGCAGCCGCGAAAACGTGCCCTTCCAGATCACCGCCTCGATGCGTGCGCGCTCGTCCTTGAGCGCGAAATAGGCGTGGCCGGAGGAATGCGGCCCGCGATAGCCTGAAATCTCCCCGCGCACCCGCACATTGCCGAAAGTGTCCTCGACCATGCGCTTCAGCGCGCCGGAAATCTCCGATACGCTGTATTCGCCCACATTCGATCCCGGTTTTGCTGCTGTCTGACTCATGGCGTCACTCGACGGGTTTTCGGCGATTCGGTCAAGGTGGCCGTACCTACACTGATCGCTTTCGCTGATCATTGGCATAAGCAATATCGGGTGGACGCAGCCAGTGGTTTGCGAATAGCTGGCCACCCCGCAACCCGCCTGGCTTTCATGTCCACCACCGCTTCTCCCGCCGCCGCGCCGGCGTCGCCCGCCGACCGGCCCTTCGATGCCACCGACTACGGCCTCTACGGGCTGACCGTCATTGCCTGGAGCCTGTCCTGGTACGCGATCGCGCTGCAGGTCGGCACGGTATCGAACGAGGTCAACATGGTCTGGCGCTTCAGCATCGCCACCATCCTCATGTTCGCCTGGGTGGCCTTTTCGGGACGCCGGTTCCGCTTTCCCCTGGCCGACCATCTGCGCTTTGCCGGCCTCGGGGTGCTCCTGTTTTCAACCAACTTCCTCTTCTTCTATTACGGTGCGCTGTTCCTGGTCAGCGGGCTCTTGTCGGTCGTCTTCTCGCTTGCCTCCGTCATCAACATGCTCTTGGCCACCGTGATCACGCGCCAGCGCCCCTCGCCGCGCATCCTTGCCGGCGGCGTGCTGGGCTTTGCCGGCATTGCCTTGCTGTTCTGGCCGGAAATCGCCCGCCAGGATGTCTCCAACGCCGCACTTGTGGGGCTTGCGCTCTGTTTTGCCGGCACGCTCTGCTTCTGCTTCGGCAATCTCGTGTCCGCCTCCGCGCAGAAGAAGGGCCTGCCGCTGGTCTCGATGAATGCGTGGGGCATGCTCTATGGCACGCTGTGGGCCGGCTTCCTGGCGCTGGTGCTTGGCCGCGACTTCATCATCGAGCCGACGCTATCCTATCTCGGCTCGCTGGTCTTCCTCGCCGTGATCTCGACCGTGCTTGCCTTCGCCGCCTACCTGACCCTGCTCGGGCGCATCGGTGCCGCCCGCGCCGGCTACGCAACCGTCATCTTCCCGGTCTTCGCGCTGCTGCAGTCGACCTTTCTGGAAGGCTACCAGTGGACCGGCTTCGCCCTTGCCGGCCTGGTGCTGGTCGCTGCCGGCAATGTCCTGGTCATCCGCGGCGCGCGCCCGAAATGAGCCCTACCAGCCCGGCATGAGGTGGCCGGGCTTCAGCCGCTTGCCCTTGCCGAAGGCGACGGTCGCGAAGTCGAAACTGCCTGCCTCTTCCGGCATTGCCGGCACCGAGATGTTGTCCAGGCTCTCGGCGATGTGGCGCGCCAGCGCGTCGACGATCTCGGGCGTGGCCGTGTGTCCGCGCAATATGCCAATCCGGCAATCCGGCAGGGTGCCGAAGCCGTCAGCCTCGCCCAGGATCCGCATGCCGGGCCTGAGCGCGCATTCGGGCAGGATGGAAACCGCCAGCCCCGACAGTACCGAGGCGATGATCACCGTCGCCGACCAGCTGGTGAACAGAATGCGGTAGTCGCGCCCCATCTCGTCAAGCACCTCGCAGGCCGCCCGCCGCCACAGGCAGGTCGGCCGGCCGACTGCCAGCGGCAGCACCGGTTCCTCGTGTATGGCATGGTTGGCGGAGGCGACCCACAAAAGCGGCTCGCGGCGCACCACCTCAGAGGTTCCCCTGCCGCCATCATGCGTCACCAGCGCGATGTCCAGATTGCCGCGCCGCACATGGTCGACCAGATTGGCCGTCGGCTCGCAGATCACCGACAATTCCACCCGTGGATTGGAGCGCGAGAAACGCGCCACGATCTCCGGCAGGAAACGGTCGGCATAATCGTCGGGCGTGCCGATGCGCACATGCCCTTCGAGGCTGGTGTCGTCGAAGGCGGCCAGCGTCTCCTGGTTCAGCCGGATCATGCGCCGCGCGTAAATCAGCAGGCGCTCGCCATCCTCGGTAAGCCGGTTGCTGCGGCCGTCCCTGTCGAAAAGGGTCTTGCCCAGCCGCTCTTCCAGCCGGCGCATCTGCATGGAGACCGCCGATTGCGTGCGGAACACCTGTTCGGAGGCACGCGTAAAGCTGCCTGTGTCGGCAATAGCGACGAAGGTGTGGAGCTGGTCGAGATCGAGGGGGGCGGCCATGGCGATGATCCATCATCTGCATTGATGCAAAAGATTAGAAACATTCGTTCGACTAATCAATCCCATCGTGAGAAACCGGCACCGTTCCGAAACGGCGCTTCAACCCGGCGACAGGTCGCATCCTCCCGCGACCATCGGCGATGGCTTGCGCCCTGACTGCACTGAAGGAGAAACGACATGTCCGCCCTCGAGCCCGCCCTGCATGTTAAGGCCATTCTCCCGCGCCTGACTGCGATCGCGATGCGCGTGGCCGGTAAGGTGCGTGGTTTTGCGCGTATGTGGGTCAATCGGCGCCATATGGCCGAACTGGCGGAGCTCTCCGATTACCAGCTCGCCGATATCGGCCTGACGCGCGAGGATCTCAAGGTCGCCCGCAGCCTGCCGCTCGGCCGGGATCCGACGGTGTGCCTGGCGGATGTCGCGCGGCGACGCGCCTTCGACAACGACTTCGTCCGCCTCAACTCCTGATCATCTCCCCGCAGGCATCCCCAGCCGGTTCCCTTCCGGCCTGCCTGCCTTCTTGCCCGGTCCTCGCGGACCGGGCTTTTTTCATTCGGCGGCGAGATGGGGGGTCGGCTTGGGGATCGTTCTGCCGTGATCCCGCGCTGCCTGCATCCACATGCCGATCGCGTCCTGCGCGTTCTGATAGGCCTCTTCGGGAGTCGCCCCGTCGCTCATGCATCCGGGCAGATCAGGCACCGTCGCAAGGAACCCGCCTCCATCCTGTTGAGAAAGAGGAGAAATCATCACAATGTAGCTAGCGATCTTGGCCATCGGATTTGAGTTTATCGCTCAACTGGACGAGCTTTCGAATATATATAGGCTTGATAGGCCGGCGTTAAGGCACGGTCAGGATCATGTTTGAGTCGGGGTGGGTCACCTTGTGGTGAGACCCACCACCCCGGGGAGGAGTGCAGGCAAGTCCGTTTTGTCCGCAGACCGTAATGATGTCTGTGATTGTCCAATCGGCACGCGGATTCGCTCGCATCTTGGCAAGAAGGCGAGCCATCCCTGCTATTGGCCTCCCTCGCCGCCGCCCCGCTCGAAAATCTCGCGCATGGTCCGTTCATAGTCCTCGCGCGTCTGCCGGCCCGTCTCGAACATCTGGGCAAACAGGTCGTCATAGGTCGTGCGCGGGCGCCCGCTGGGATTGGTCGGCGCCTCGGGCTTCGGCCGCGCGGCGTCCATCATGTCCTGCATGATCCGGGTGAAGGGATTGTCGAAAGGGCTCGTCCCCGATGCCGCCGGCCCGGCGGATGGCGGTGCCGGCGGCGCCATGCCGGCGCGCATCATTTCCTGCATCGCATGCAAAAACGGATTGTCGGGCAGATCGCCGGGCTGTTGGCCGATCTCGCCGCTGGCCTGCTTGTTCAGGCCGCCCATCAGCATGGCAGCCATCGACGGCAGCATGGCCTTCAGCGTTTCTTGCGCGATGCCTGTCGCCTGTGCCGCTTGCGCGGCCACCGCGCGGGAGACCTCGGGCGAGCCGAATAACTGCCCCAATATGTCCTCGCCCTGCTTCTTGCCCTCCGGCGCGAAGGCGCGCGCGGCATCCTCGAAGAAGCGTGCATGCTGTCCTCTCGCCATCTGCGTCATCAGCGCGCCCATGCCGTAGGGATCGGAGGCGTTGCGGCGCAGCCCCTCCTTGAATGCCGGCAGCAGCGCCTCGGCCGCCAGTTGGGCCTGTTCCTGGGTCAGCCTGTATTGCCGTGCCATCAGTTCGATGGCGCGACCGTCGCCCGCCTGGGTCAGCATCTGGTAGAGCGGCAGCATCAATACCTCCTGGCGACGCAAGCCTAGCCGAAACCGGCCGAATGCTGTCGATCACGTTTCCGTGATCGATCTCCAATGCACTGATTGGTATGATCTTTTCCTCTGGCAGAACCGGTCTCCGCTTTTGTCCACGTCCCCTCCCGCCTCCCGCATAATGCCCCCATCGCCCTCGCGGGAACCCGGCTCCGGACCGGGGTGTCGGGGAGGGTGACGGTGTCCGGGTCGGTCGCGCAACGGTAGCGTGGCTTGGTGGGAACCGACCCACCACAGGTCCGGGCC
>JBKBIT010000034.1:0-25687 GCA_046297455.1 Aliihoeflea sp. | reverse complement strand
GGCCGCGATGGCGGCATGAAGCGCCTGCGGCCACAGCGTGGCCGCCATGGCCTCAGCCGGGCCAAGCGGAATGGCGTTACCGTCGATAGTGGCGGCATTGTCGGCTTGGCCAAGCAGGGTCAGAAAACCCTCCCGGTCCGGCACCACCAGCATGTTCGTATCGCTCCAGCCGTCGACATAGGCCTCGAACCGTCCTGCTTCATCGAGATCGAGCCAACCGGTCATCGAACCCACACCGGCAAGCAACAGCCGTCCCCCGCGCTCCAGCCCCTCCACGGGCTCGATCCTGGCGCGCAATGATGGCAACAGCCGTCCCACGCTGCCTGCCCTTCGGTGGCTGGCGCTGGACAGCGTGGCCATGTCGCCGAAGCTCGAAGGCGCCCAGGCTTCCAGAACATCCACGCCGGCACCGGCGATTTGCGCCAGCAGGTCACCCGCAAGCGGCTGGTCCATGAGCAGGATGGCGCGCAGGCGCTGGCCGTCTTCGCACGGCGGCAGGTCGAGCAATGGTCGCGCCGCGCTCGCCCTTGCCAGCACCATGACGTCGCGCCCGTGTGCAGGGGAGGGGACGGGGCCCGTCAGTGCACCCATGCTGAGCTGCGTTGCCGTTGACAGCGGCAGCAGCAGGCCAAGCGTGATGCCGGGCAATTGGCTCGGCGCCAGCGCCGACACCATCACATCAGCTCTCGCCAGGTCGAGCCGTGCCGCTGCCTGTGCGGTCGCGGTGAGCAGGCGGCGGTGCGAGACGATGTCGAGGCGCGGGTTCTCCGCGCCTCCCGACACTATCATCGCCGCCCGGGTGTCCGGGTCGGGGCTGGCAAGTGGGCGATGGCGCATCAGCCCGGCCATGAACCGCGCCGAATGGCTGGCCTTGTCGAGAATGTCCTCGACATGAATGAGCCGTGCCCCGGCTGCCGCAGCCGTTTCCAGCGCTGCCGCAAATCCTTGCTCGGCCGCGTTCCGGCTGGTCAATACCTTGCGGATGGCCGCGCCCCGCACGGCCTTGGCCACCAGTTGCGGATCGTGGTCCCGATCGAAGATGGTCGCCACCACGCCGGCCGACTGGGTGGCCAGGAAGGCCGGCAGGAAATGCCCAGGCTCCGAGAGCATCAGCGCCACAGCGTCGCCGGGCTGGGTGCGCGCGGCAAGCGTTGTCGCCAGCAGCCTTGTCGTGACCATCAGCTCGCGATGCGACATCGTGCGGCCGGGCGCAGCCAGTAGCGCGGTCCGTTCCTCGCCGAAGCGGCGTGCCATCGCGACGGCATCGAAAGCCGAACGAAGCCGGTCGACATCGCTGATGCGGGTTTGCGCAAGCCTGTCGAACAGCGCATTCGATGCCGTGATCGCGTTTTCGCCGAGACGCGCGCGCAGTTCCGCGATCGTCACCGGCGCCAAGATGCTGAATGTCAGTGGCGGGCGTGGCCAGTTCGTGATTCTGTCCTTGCGCGAGGGGTCGCAAAGCGCGCTTCCCGGGTTGCCGACACGGATGGTCACGATGGCGGCGTCGGCCTTGGTGGCGATGCGCGCCACCGCTCTAAACAGGCGAAAGGCGCGCGTGTCGGGCTCGGCGTCATCGGGCAGATAGACCGCGATCCGGCCATTTCCCCGCAGGATGCGGACCAGCCGGCGGCTGACGAACACATGAGTGGCGTTGAAGGGGATGGTGCGGGCCAGTTCGCGGAACGGCTCCATCCACCAGGAGGTCGCGGCGTCCCGGTCGAGGATGTGAAGCGTGTCCTCGGGAAGAAGTGCCAGCATCAGCGCCGGATCGAGCCGGCTGCGATGCGACACGACATAGATCGTGCCGCGCGCCTTGTCGAAGGTCGGCAGCCGATCGTCGCGAATCAGGAAAGCCAGTTTCAGCGGTGCGTAAAGGGCGGCCTGCCGGAAGGACATTTGCCTGGTGGCGGCAAGATAGGCCGCTGACCCCACCCAAAGGCACGCTATCGCGGCCAAGCCTGCAATGGCCCAAACCATATCGACCTCCGGCTGCCCACCGCTTCGGCTCTTGCCGGCCGACCCTCTCAAGGTTAGCGGAACATGGTGTCAGGTCAATCCGTCGGACGATATGCAAAGGGAGAGGGAGCAGGGATTGTGGATATTCCCGTCCCGCTTTTCCGGCCAACCCCTTGATTCCGATCACTTTCGCATTTTTCTTCGCTGCATTTTGTCCACGCCCCTTCGCTCCTGCCGCATAATGCCTGCATCGCCCTTGCGGGAACCCGGCTCCGGACCGGGGTGTCGGGGAGGGTGACGGTGTCCGGGTCGGTCGCGCAAACGGTAGCGTGGCTTGGTGGGACGGTCCCACCACAGGTCCGGGCCCCGGTGAAGGTCTGGCCGGTAAGGCCGGAGGGTTTTGGCCCGCGCAAATGCGGCAAAAAGCCTTCCGGACGAGCCCGGCCCACCCATCCGGGGCGAAAGCACCGGCGGGGCGCGGTGGACGCGCCAACAAAATTACTAGAGAGGCACGGACAACGCGCCCCGCTTCCCAACTGAACAAGAAGCCAGACCGGCAACGGGGCGTGGCAGGGATGAAACGCGCCGGTACGTCAGGAATGGAGGAAAGAAGGCAATGCCGCGTCCTTCACGCCCCCCTCTGCCTTGCCAGGCATCTTCCCCACACGGGGGGAGATTGGCAGCTTTGGCGGTGGCGCCCTTTCTGCAACGTTCGCGATTGGCGAAACCCGCCGTGACGGCCAATCTCCCCCCTCGTGGGGGAGATGTCCGGCAGGACAGAGGGGGTGCCGTAAAGTGCAACGCTTGGCTTCCAGAGCGACGAACGCCCGGAGCCATAGCGGAGGGCCTGCGACTTCAGGTGCGGCGCGCTCCGGGAGCCAACCCTTGCATCTTGCGCCAGAACCTGTATATCCGCGCCATTCTGCCGGTCCCGATTGGGGGCTGAACGGAAGGCCGTGGGTCTCCCATGTCGAGGACAATAAAGTCCTCAGCTTCCCGTGTCTCCGCTCTCGACCGTCTCGAACGCGCCTTTCTTCCCGCCGTCCGGCGGACAAGACAAGTCGCAGGGGCTTAGCCGTCGGGGTCCGGACAGAGAACGAAGGAAAGGCAAGATTCATGGCACTTTACGAGCATGTTTTCCTTGCCCGGCAGGACCTCTCCCAGCAGCAGGTCGATGCACTTGTCGAACAGTACAAGGGCATCATCGAAGCTGGCGGCGGCTCTTTCGGCAAGGTCGAGAACTGGGGACTGAAGTCCCTCGCGTTCCGCATCAAGAAGAACCGCAAGGCCTATTACACCCTGATCGACATCGACGCCCCGCCCGCCGCGGTTGCCGAGATGGAGCGTCAGATGGGTCTTTCCGAAGACGTGCTGCGTTTCATGACCGTCAAGGTCGACGAGCACGAGGAAGGCCCCTCCGCGATGATGCAGAAGCGCGACGACCGCGGCCCGCGTGACCGCGACCGTGGCCCGCGCGGCGATCGCGATCGTGGTGATCGCGGTGATCGCGGCGACAGGGATCGTGGCCCGCGCCCCCCGCGCGACAACCAGTTCCAGGGTGAAGGAGCAAGCGCATAATGGTCGACATCAACCAGATCCCGACGCGCCGGCCTTTCCATCGCCGCCGCAAGACCTGCCCGTTCTCCGGCGCCAACGCACCGAAGATCGACTACAAGGACGTGCGTCTCCTGCAGCGCTATATTTCCGAGCGCGGCAAGATCGTGCCTTCGCGCATCACGGCCGTCAGCCAGAAGAAGCAGCGCGAGCTCGCCAAGGCGATCAAGCGCGCCCGCTTCCTGGGTCTGCTGCCCTACGTCGTGAAGTGATTTTCGGCGCGGGCGGTTTTCCGCCCGCGCTGCCCTTCCGCGACGGGCGCGGATCGGGTCGAACCAAATCCCGGGTTGGGGCGGCGCGCCGCCCCTAACTGCCCAAAGGGGCAGGACAGCGACCGAAAAGCACCGCGCTTTTTCCAGGCGTCCTTGCCCTTGAGTTTTTTCAGCCGTCTCGCGACGGCACGGACAAAGGACAAGGACAATGCAAGTCATCCTGCTCGAACGTATCGCCAAGCTCGGCCAGATGGGCGAGGAAGTTAAGGTGCGCGACGGTTTCGCCCGCAACTTCCTCCTGCCTCAGGGCAAGGCCCTTCGCGCCAACGAAGCCAACCGCAAGCGCTTCGAATCCCAGCGTTCGCAGCTTGAGGCCCGCGACCTCGAGCGCAAGTCCGACGCGCAGAAAGTCGCCGAGAAGATCGACGGCCGCTCCTTCGTCGTGGTGCGTTCGGCCGGCGAGACCGGCCAGCTCTACGGTTCGGTGTCGACGCGCGACATCGCCGACCTGCTGGCCGCCGACGGCTTCAACATCCACCGCAACCAGGTCGAGCTCAACGCACCGATCAAGACGATCGGCCTGACCACGATCGCGCTCGCCCTGCACCCGGAGGTCGACGTGTCGATCACCCTCAACATCGCCCGTTCGCCTGAAGAGGCCGAGCGTCAGGCTCGTGGCGAGACCCTGGATTCGGCCGAGGCCATCTACGGTTCGGACTATGACGAGGCCTCGCGTCCGGAAGAGTTCTTCGAGGACGCGCCGGACGATCTGGACGAAGACGAGGGCGAAGAGGCTCCTCGCAGCGAATAAGACGGACAGGCCTGTCCACGCCACAAGTTGAAATTGGAACGCCCGGACCCTGGTCCGGGCGTTTCGCTTAACTGGCGTACTTTCCGTTGGGTGGCATTTGCGCTATCATTCCAACAGTCTGACCAAGCTGTTGAGGCTGAGTGTCATGCACTGGTTGTTCAAGCGTCTTTGCGCACGCGTGTTTCGGACCGGTACGCTGCTCGTCACCGATCCATCGGGCGAGCTGCATCGTTTTGGGGATGCCAGCGGTGACCCCATCCACATCCATGTCAAATCCACAGCCGCCGAAAGAGCTATCCTCCGCGATCCAGATCTCGGCTTCCCCGAGATGTTCATGGCCGAGGAAGTGGATTTCATCGAGGGTGATCCGCTCGGTTTCGTAAAGCTTGCCTATGCCAATCTTGGTCGCGCCGGCACGCGTCCACCCTGGGTCACGGGCCTGATGAACGGCTTGCGCTATGCCATGCGCCGGTTCCAGCAGATCAATACGGCCGCGCGCTCGCGGTCCAATGTCCAGCATCACTACGACCTGTCAGGCGAGCTCTACCGGCTCTTCCTCGACGAGGACATGCAGTATTCCTGTGCCTATTTCCCGCGACCGGACATGACGCTGGAAGAGGCGCAGATAGCCAAGAAGCACCATCTTGCCGCCAAGCTGCTTCTTCAGCCGGAGCATAACGTGCTCGACATCGGTTGCGGCTGGGGCGGGCTCGGCCTCTATCTCGCGCGCAGCTTTGATGTCAACGTTCTCGGCATCACGCTATCCGACGAACAGCATGCGGTTGCTTCCGAGCGAGCCCAGGCGGAAGGTTTGGACGATCAGGTCCATTTCGAGATCCGCGACTATCGCAAGCTGCAGGAACGTTTCGACCGCATCGTCTCGGTCGGCATGTTCGAACATGTTGGGGTCAACCACTACCGCACCTTCTTCAACCAGTGCGCCCGGCTGCTAAAGCCCGATGGGGTCATGGTGCTGCACTCGATCGGGCGCTCGGAGCCGCCTTCCTCGACCGCCGCCTTCATCCGCAAGTACATCTTTCCGGGCGGCTATATCCCGGCCTTGTCCGAGGTGCTGCCAGCCATTGAGAAGGCAGGTCTCAAGGTCACGGATGTCGAGATCCTGCAGCTCCATTATGCGGAGACGCTCAAGGCCTGGCGCGAGCGATTCATGGCCAACCGTGACCAGGCCAGGCAAATCTATGACGAGCGGTTCTGCCGCATGTGGGAGTTCTATCTGGCGGCATCCGAAGCCGCGTTCCGCTGGAGCGACCTGATGGTTTTCCAGATCCAGATGGCACGGTCCAAGGACTCCATACCCATGACCCGCGACTACATGGTCGACACCGAAAGGCGGCTTTCGGCCAGCGGGTCTTCTCCCTCGCGTCGAGCGGCCCCCCCGCGCAAGCCGTCTGCTCCGGCGCGGCGCAAGAGACAGGAAAGCTAGACTGCGATTGCGCTTGGTTTCGGGTAAACTAGAAGGCAACCGACGATTCGTCTCCATTGTCGAGAGCGCCGGGCTGTCTCTTTCTGTCATCCCTGTTGATCCGTGTGGATAACGTTGAGCAAGCCAATGGAGGCTTTCCCCCCGCAGCGTCGGGGGCTAGGACAGGGTCGGTTCGGGGGCCGGAAGCCGTTTGCAGTCTTCCCGGCGGATAATTTGACAAGGCGAGGCAATGGCTGAAGCGCTCCGCAAGGCGGGAGCGGCGGAAACGCCGCTTTTTCGGGAGGCTCCTCACAATATCGAGGCCGAGCAGGCTTTGCTGGGCGCGATCCTGGTAAATAACGACGCCTTCTATCGTGTGTCGGACTTCCTGAAGCCGTCGCACTTCCACGAGCCGCTTCACCGCAAGATCTTCGAGGTCGCCGCCGACATGGTGCGGCTCGGCAAGATCGCCAATCCGGTCACGATGAAGACCTTCCTGCCGGCCGAGGAAAAGGTCGGCGACATGACGGTCACGCAGTATCTGGCGCGACTGGCGGCAGAGGCCGTCACCGTCATCAACGCTTCCGACTATGGCCGCGCCATCTATGATCTGGCGACACGTCGCGCGCTGATCACGGTTGGCGAGGACATGGTCAATATCGCCTATGATGCGCCCGTCGACATGTCGCCGGCAGACCAGATCGAGGACGCCGAACGTCGCCTCTTCGAGTTGGCGGAAACCGGCCGCTACGATGGCGGTTTCGAGAGCTTCTCGGATGCCGTCAATCTGGCCATCGACATGGCTGGCGCTGCCTATCAGCGAGACGGCCATCTTTCCGGTGTCGCCACCGGGCTGCGCGACCTTGACCGGCGCATGGGCGGGTTGCAGCCATCGGATCTGATCATCGTCGCCGGACGTCCGGGCATGGGCAAGACCTCGCTTGCCACCAATATCGCCTTCAACATCGCCCAAGCCTATGAACCGGTGCAGCAGGCCGATGGATCGTTTTCGGCCAAGAATGGCGGCGTCGTCGGCTTCTTCTCGCTGGAAATGTCGTCGGAACAGCTCGCCACGCGTATCATTTCCGAGCAGACCGAAATCCCGTCGTCAAAGATCAGGCGCGGTGAGATATCGGAGCTCGAGTTCGAGAAGCTGGTCGCCATGTCGCAGACCATGCAGCGGGTTCCGTTGTTCATCGACCAGACCGGTGGTATCTCGATCGCCCAGTTGACCGCGCGTGCCAGGCGTCTCAAGCGGCAGCGGGGTCTGGATGTGATCGTCGTCGACTATGTGCAGCTGATGCAGGGTTCATCGAAGTCGTCGCAGAACCGCGTGCAGGAGATCACCGAGATTACCACCGGGCTGAAGGCGCTGGCGAAGGAACTCAACGTACCCATCATTGCGCTTTCCCAGCTGTCGCGTCAGGTGGAAAGCCGTGACGACAAGCGCCCGCAATTGTCCGACCTTCGCGAATCCGGCTCCATCGAGCAGGACGCCGACGTGGTCCTGTTCGTCTTTCGCGAGGAATACTACATCAAGAACCGCGAACCGGAGCCGGGCACTCAGGAACATATCGACTGGCAGACCAAGCTCGAGGCTGCCACCGGTCGCGCCGAAGTCATAATCGCCAAGCAGCGTCACGGCCCGACCGGTTCGGTTGCTCTGGCGTTCCAGGCCGAATTCACGCGCTTCACCGATCTTGCCGACGATCAGCGCCTGCCGGATCATTTCGAATAGTGGATTTGCCCCTGCCATACGATCCACCCAATCCCGACCCGAGGCTGGCCGGGAGCCGGCTGACGGTCGATCTCGACGCACTGCGTCACAATTACCGGGTGCTGTTGGGACAGGCTGGCGGGGCTCGGGTCGCTGGCGTGGTGAAGGCCGACGCCTACGGGTTGGGTATCGAAAAGGTCGCACCGGCGCTTTGGGCCGAGGGCTGCCGTGTCTTCTTCGTGGCGCTTCCCGAGGAGGGGGTGGCCCTGCGCCGTGTCCTGCCTGAGGCTTGGATCTTCGTGCTCGCCGGCCTGTTCGAGGTTGGCTCGGCCGAGGCTTATCGCGAATGGGGCCTGTTGCCGGTACTCAACTCAACGACGGATATCGCGCTCTGGGAAGCGCATGGCTGGGACGGTGAGAAGCCGCGCCCCTGTGCCATCCACGTCGATACCGGCATGAATAGACTTGGCCTGACGCCTGAGGAGGCCGTTTCGCTTGCCGCTGACAATGCGCTGACACGTGCCCTGACGCCCAGCCTGATCCTCAGCCATCTGGCTTGTGCCGATGATCCGGGCCATCCGCTCAACCGCCGGCAACTGGAGTCGTTTCAAGAGGTTGCGGGGCTTTTCCCAGAGGCTGATTCAAGTCTCTCCAACTCTGCTGGAACCTTCCTAGGGCGGGAGTTCGGCTTCGACCTGGTGCGGCCTGGCATCGCGCTCTATGGCGGCCGGCCAGTGGCCGCAGGTAGCAACCCAATGCGCAGCGTTGCCAAGTTCGAAGCCCGTATCGTGCAGCTTCGCAGGGTTCCTGCCGGAGAAAGCGTCAGTTACGGCGCCAGTGTCTCGCTCGGGCGCGATACGCTGGTTGCGGTTGCGGCGGTGGGCTACGCAGACGGCTATCACCGGTCCTCGTCGGGCCACGGCGTGCCATTGCGCCGTGCGCTGCCGCTTGGCGGGGAAGGTTTCGTGCATGGCGCAAGGGTGCCCGTGCTCGGTCGGGTCACCATGGATCTGACGATGTTCGATGTCACCGATCTGGGCGATGCTGTCGCCATTGGCGACTGGATCGAACTTTTCGGCCCCAATATTTCCGTTGACGAAGCCGCAACTGCGGCCGGGACGATCGCCTATGAGATGCTGACCTCACTGGGCAGGCGTAGCGACCGACACTATCCTGGAAGCGAGCCCACCGATGGCTAAGACCCGCACCCAGTTCGTCTGCCAGGCCTGTGGCACGGTGCATGCCCGATGGGCGGGCAAATGTGACGGATGCGGCGAGTGGAACACGCTTGTCGAGGATGGCGCATCGGGGGGTATCGGCGCGGGACCCGGCTCGATGCGGTCGGCGCGCAAGGGCAGGGCTGTTGCCTTGACCACGTTGTCAGGCGAAATCGAGGAGGCCCCCCGCATCGTCTCCGGCATCGGCGAACTCGATCGGGCAACGGGCGGTGGCTTCGTGCGGGGGTCGGCCCTGCTCGTCGGTGGCG
Organism: Aliihoeflea sp.; assembly: GCA_046297455.1. GTDB lineage: Bacteria > Pseudomonadota > Alphaproteobacteria > Rhizobiales > Rhizobiaceae > ZYF759. The sequence continues at coordinate 16,468 of JBKBIT010000034.1, read as the reverse complement.
ATCCCGGTATCGGCAAGTCGACGCTGCTCACCCAGGCCGCCGCCGCGCTGGCCAATGCCGGTCATCGTGTCGTCTATGTCTCGGGCGAGGAGGCCGTGGCGCAGATCAGGTTGAGGGCACAGCGCGTTGGGGCGGCTACCGCGCCGGTGGAACTGGCAGCCGAAACCAATGTCGAGGATATTCTCGCGACCATTACCGAGGGCAGGCGCCCGGACATGGTCATTCTGGATTCCGTCCAGACCTTGTGGACCGATGCAGCGGATTCAGCGCCCGGCACGGTAACCCAGGTGCGCGCTTCCGCTCAGGCGATGATCCGCTACGCCAAGTCGACCGGGGCCGCCGTGGTGCTTGTCGGCCACGTCACGAAGGAAGGCCAGATCGCCGGGCCACGGGTGGTCGAGCATATGGTCGACGGCGTATTGTATTTCGAAGGGGAAGGCGGCCACCACTACCGTATCCTGCGGACCGTCAAGAACCGGTTCGGGCCGACCGATGAGATCGGTGTCTTCGAGATGTCCGACAAGGGCCTGCGGGACGTCGCCAATCCTTCCGAACTGTTTCTGGGCGAGCGCGGCGCCAAGGCGCCGGGCGCTGCCGTCTTTGCCGGCATGGAAGGCACGCGTCCGGTTCTCGTGGAGATACAGGCGCTGGTGGCGCCATCACCGCTGGGTACGCCGCGGCGCGCCGTCATCGGATGGGATTCGGCCAGGCTCTCGATGGTGCTGGCGGTGCTGGAGGCGCATTGTGGGGTTCGTTTTGCCAGCCACGACGTCTATCTGAACGTTGCTGGCGGCTATCGCATCTCCGAACCCGCCGCCGATCTTGCCGTCGCCGCAGCGCTTGTTTCCTCGCTGGCCGGCCTTGCTCTGCCGGCGGATTGCGTCTATTTCGGCGAAATCAGCCTGTCGGGGGCCGTCCGACCTGTCGCGCATGCCCAGCAGCGGCTCAAGGAGGCGGAAAAATTGGGGTTTGGTCAGGCCGTAATTCCTTCAGGAAGCGAGGAAAACGTGGCGCAGCAGGCCATTGCAAGCTTCCAGCCAGCCGTTCTCGCTGATCTCGTTGCCCGAATTGCGGGCTCGAAGCCCGAGAAATAGATAGCGCGCCGGTCGCGTGCCGCCGGTCACTTGGAGTGCATAGGGAATGCCGATTACTCTTCTCGACGGAATTCTGATCGGGTTCACGCTCGTTTCGGCGATCCTGGCCATGGTGCGAGGTTTCTCGCGCGAGGTCCTATCGATCGTCTCCTGGGTGGCTGCGGCCGTAGGCGCCTTCTACTTCTATCCGTTTGTGCTGCCCTATGTGCAGCCGCACATCAACAACCAGACCCTGGCGCTTGCCGTAGCTGCTGGTATCGTCTTCCTGATCGTCCTCATCGTGGTCACGATCATCACGATGAAGGTGGCCGATTTCATCATCGACTCGCGGATTGGCGCATTGGATCGCACGCTGGGCTTCCTTTATGGAGCAGCGCGCGGCGTGCTTGTGGTCGCGGTCGCGTTTCTCTTCTTCTCGTGGCTTGTTGGTGCCAATCCCCCCGACTGGATCACCGACGCCAAATCGAGGCCGCTTTTGGAAGGTATCGGAAACTGGCTTGAGAGCATCCTTCCGGATGATCCCGAGCGGTCGATCCTGGATCGCATGCAAAGGCCGGCAGACGATCCTGCTGGAGACTAGGGACCCACGCAGGTCCCCCAATCGAGGCGAGGTAGCCTGTCATGGCGGACATGGACGATACTCCTTTTGGAGGCGACGACGACCGCTTTCACGACGAATGCGGTGTATTCGGAATCTTTGGGCGTCAGGATGCAGCGGCCATCGTGACCCTGGGGCTTCATGCCTTGCAGCATCGTGGCCAGGAGGCGGCGGGTATCGTTTCCTTCGACGGTGCACAGTTCCATGTCGAACGCCATGTCGGCTTGATCGGCGACACCTTCACCAAGCAGTCTGTGATCGACAGGCTGAGCGGCACGCGGGCCATCGGCCACACACGCTACGCCACCACGGGGGGAGCGGGCCTCCGCAATGTCCAGCCGCTCTTTGCAGAACTGGCGGAAGGTGGCATCGCGGTTGCACATAACGGCAACATCACCAACGCGATGACAGTGCAGCGCAGCCTGCAAAAGCAGGGCGCGATCTTCTCTTCGACGTCCGATACCGAAACGATCCTGCATCTGGTCGCCACCAGCAAGGAGCGCGACATCAATTCGCGCTTCATCGAAGCCGTGCGCCAGTTAGAGGGAGCCTTTTCCCTGGTGGCGCTGACTTCCAAGAAGATGATCGGCTGCCGCGATCCGCTGGGCATTCGGCCGCTGGTGCTTGGCGATCTGGACGGCGCCTGGATTTTCGCCTCCGAAACCTGCGCGCTCGACATTATCGGGGCACGCTTCGTGCGCGACCTGAAGCCGGGCGAGATGGTGGTCGTCACGAAGAACGGGATCGAGAGCTTCTTTCCCTTCGAAGAACAGAAGTCGCGCTTCTGCGTCTTCGAGTATGTCTATTTCGCCCGGCCGGATTCTTCGGTCGAGGGGCGCAACGTCTATGGCGTGCGCAAGGCGATCGGCGCCGAACTTGCCCAGGAAAGTCCGGTTGATGCAGATATCGTCGTGCCGGTTCCGGATTCAGGCACGCCCGCGGCGATCGGCTTCGCTCAGGCCGCTGGCCTGCCATATGAACTCGGCATCATCCGCAACCACTATGTGGGGCGCACCTTCATCCAGCCCACCGATTCAATCCGCCACATGGGCGTTCGGCTCAAGCACAACGCCAACCGAAAGATGCTGGAGGGCAAGCGCGTTGTTCTGGTAGACGATTCGATCGTGCGCGGTACTACCAGCCAGAAGATCGTGCAGATGGTGCGCGATGCGGGCGCCAGCGAAGTTCACATGCGGATCGCTTCGCCGCCCACCCGCGCCTCGTGTTTTTATGGCGTCGACACGCCGGAAACGGCCAAGCTCCTCGCCTCGCGTATGACGATCGATGAGATGGCCGACTTCATCCGCGTGGACTCGCTGGGTTTCCTGTCGATCGACGGGCTCTACCGCGCCGTCGGAGAGGCCGCGCGTGACAATGAGAGCCCTCAATTCTGCGATGCCTGCTTCACGCGCGACTATCCCACGCGGCTGACCGATCTCGAGGGTTCGGACAACGTGCGCACCTTGTCCTTGCTGGCGGCTGGCGGCTGAAGTCTGCTCAGCCGAGCAGCTTCAGCCCCGCAATCCCCAATACGATCAGTGTCACACAGGCAAGCCGTGCGGCCGTGGCCGGCTCTCCGAGGACCAGAATGCCGAACAGGACCGTTCCAACCGTGCCAATGCCGGTCCAGATCGCATAGGTGGTGCCAAGCGGCAGTGATTTCAGGGCCAATCCCAACAGTCCGAGGCTGATCGCCATCGCACCCACGGTTGCCAATGTGGGAACGAGCCGCGTGAAGCCGTTCGTGTGTTTGAGCCCGACTGCCCAGCCGATCTCGAACAGGCCAGCCAGCAGCAGATAAAGCCAGGACATTGCTCATCTCCATTGTCTTGGCGATGAGGTCGTCCTCAACATGTCGGGGTGATCGGCGGGTCGTCTCGCCTGTCCGTCAGATAGGTGCGGCGACGGGTCGTCGCAAGGTTCAGCCGGCGGCTTTCGCCATCGTGACAAAAGGGCTATCAGCCTGCACCAGAACACAGGAGATTGCCCCATCATGTCCGAAACACCCGATCTTTCCGGCCGTGTCGCGCTTGTTACCGGCGCCTCGCGCGGTATCGGCTACCACCTTGCCACGCAGATGGCGGCGGCCGGCGCGCATGTGATCGCCGTCGCACGTACCGTTGGCGGGCTGGAAGAGCTGGACGACGAGATCAAGGCAGCGGGCGGCCAGGCAACGCTGGTACCGCTCGACCTGTCCGACATGGCCGGCATCGACCGGCTTGGCGGCGCGGTCAACGACCGCTGGGGCAAGCTTGACATTCTGGTCGCCAATGCAGCCGTGCTGGGTGTCATCGCGCCAATCGGCCATGTGCAGGCGAAGGTGTTCGACAACGTCATGACGATGAATGTCACATCCGTCTGGCGGCTGATCCGTTCGGTGGACCCGCTGCTGCGCAAGTCGGACGCCGGGCGCGCCATCCTGATGTCTTCCGGCGTCGCGCACACGGCGCGTGCCTTCTGGGCGCCCTATGCAGCATCGAAGGCGGCCGTCGAGGTTCTGGCGCGTTCCTGGGCTGAAGAGACGCAGAACAGCCCTTTGAGGGTCAATTCGGTCAATCCGGGAGCCACGCGAACCAAGATGCGCGCGGCGGCGATGCCAGGCGAGGATCCGCAGACGCTGCCGCATCCTGCCGAGGTTGCTGCGAAGATCCTGCCGCTGACCAGTGCCGACCTGAAGGAAACCGGTGGCTTGTTCGACGTTCGCCAGAACCGTTTCCTGAGCTACCACCTGCCCGAATGAGACAGGTGTTCACGACCGCAGTTTGTAGCCAGTCTTGAATATCCACCAGATAACGGTGATGCACACTGCCAGGAAGACTGCGACCATCGTGATGCTGACCCCGATGCTGACGTCAGAAGACTCGTAGAAGCTCCAGCGGAAACCGCTGATGAGATAGACGACGGGGTTGAAGAGCGAGACGCTGCGCCAGAAGGGGGACAGCATGTCGATCGAATAGAAGCTGCCGCCGAGGAAGACCAGGGGCGTGACGATCAGCAGGGGAATGAATTGCAACTGTTCGAAATTGTCGGCCCAGATGCCGATGATGAACCCGAACAGGGCAAAGGTGATCGCGGTCAGCACCAGGAACGCGATCATCAGGAACGGGTGCGCGATGCTGAGATCCACGAACAGCGTGGCAGTCGCCAGAATGATCAGGCCCAGGATCAGGGACTTGGTTGCCGCCGCGCCGACATAGCCGATGAGGATTTCCACATAGGAGATCGGTGCCGAGAGGATCTCGTAGATCGTGCCGACGAATTTCGGGAAATAGATGCCAAAGGCGGCGTTGGTGATGCTCTGCGTGAGCAGCATGAGCATGACGAGGCCAGGCACGATGAAGGCGCCGTAGGAGACCCCATCGATCTCCTCGATGCGCTGGCCGATGGCAGCGCCGAAGACGATGAAATAGAGCGACGTGGTGATGATCGGCGCGACCACGCTCTGGAAGACGGTACGCCGCCAGCGCGCCATCTCGAAGAAATAGATCGCCTTCACGGCATGGAAATTCACTGGCTTTCCCTCACCAGGCTGACAAAGATGTCTTCAAGCGAACTGCTGCTGGTCTCAAGATCGCGCACGGCTATGCCCGAGCGATTCAGGTCCGCGAGCAGCGACGTGATGCCGGTCCGGGCGGCCTGGGTGTCGTAGGTGTAGACAAGGCGCTGGCCGTTCTGGTCGATTTCCAGATCGTATCGGGCAAGCGCCTCAGGCAGCGTCTCCAGCGGTTCGCGCAGTTCCAGCCTGAGCTGCTTGCGACCGAGCTTGCGCATGAGCTCGCTCTTTTCCTCGATCAGCAGCATTTCGCCCTTGTTGATGACCCCGATCCGGTCGGCCATCTCCTCGGCTTCCTCGATATAGTGTGTGGTCAGAATGACCGTCACGCCGGTTTCGCGCAGCCGATGGATCAGTTGCCACATGTCCTTTCGCAGCTCGACGTCGACGCCTGCCGTCGGTTCGTCGAGGAACAGGATGCGCGGTTCGTGGCTCAGCGCCTTGGCGATCATCAGCCGGCGCTTCATTCCGCCAGAGAGTTCGATGACCTTGTTGTCCTTCTTGTCCCACAGGGTCAGGTCTCGGAGGATGCGTTCGATCAGGGCCGGATTGGGCGGCTTGCCGAACAGGCCACGACTGAAATTTACGGTCGCCCAGACCGTCTCGAAGGATTCGGTGTGGAGCTCCTGCGGTACCAGCCCGATCAGTGAACGGGCTGCGCGGAAGTCGCGCTTGATGTCGTGTCCGCCCACGGTCACGGTACCTCCGCTGGGGTTCACCAGCCCGCAAATGATCGAGATCATGGTCGTCTTGCCCGCCCCGTTCGGACCGAGCAGGGCCAGGATTTCGCTTTCGCGGATATCGAGATCCACGGATTTCAGTGCTTGAAAACCATTGTCGTAGGTCTTCGACAGCGCTGAAACGGAAATGATGGGCGATGTCGTGGTGGTCTGGAGCATCTGCGGTTTCGGCTGGAGGGAAGGGCACCGTCTTGCCGGTGCGAGCTGGCTGGTGGGCAGCATATAGGAACCGACGGCTGGACTTTCCAATGGACCAGCCCCAATCTGCTGCATGCTCCTGCCATCTTTTGTCATCCAGTTCTACCGAACCTGTCGCCTGCCCGGGCGTTATCCGACCTTGACTTGAGCGCCCGGCATGCCAAACAGCCGGCCAAGAAAACACGTAGGGAGTTGGCGATGGCAATCGCGTTCACTTTCCCGGGCCAGGGAAGCCAGACAGTCGGCATGGGCAAGGAACTTGCAGATGCCTATCCCGAGGCGCGTGCCGTCTTCGAGGAAGTCGACGAGGCACTCGACGAAAAACTGTCGACGATCATGTGGGAAGGTCCGGAAGAAACCCTGACCCTGACCGCCAACGCCCAGCCGGCGCTGATGGCCGTGTCGATGGCGATCATCCGCACCATGGAGGCGCGCGGCTTCCAGATGCAGGGCAAGGTCGATTACGTGGCTGGCCATTCGCTCGGCGAATATTCCGCGCTCTGTGCAGCGGGCATGTTCACCATTGCCGACACGGCACGGCTGCTGCGTATTCGCGGCAAGGCCATGCAGCAGGCGGTTCCAGTCGGCGAGGGCGCCATGGCCGCCATCATCGGTCTTGAGCACGACGCCGTCGAGGCCGCGTGTGCAACCGCAAGCGGACAAGGCGTGTGTCAGATCGCCAACGACAATGGGGGCGGCCAGATCGTCATTTCCGGCGCCAAGGATGCGGTCGAGGCAGCAGCAAGACACTGTACCGAGAACGGCGCCAAGCGTGCCATTCTGCTGCCGGTTTCCGCGCCTTTCCACTCTGCCTTAATGGCGCCGGCCGCAGACGCCATGCGCGTGGCCCTGGAAGCAGCCACAAAGAACGCGCCGGCCGTGCCGGTAGTCTCGAATGTGGCTGTCGCGGCTTTGACCGATCCCGAAGAGATCGCAGCAAGGTTGGTCGAGCAGGTCACGGGGCGCGTCCGCTGGCGCGAGACTGTCGAGTGGTTCGCGGCCAACGGTGTCACCACCCTTTACGAGGTCGGATCGGGCAAGGTTCTGTCGGGCCTTGCGCGGCGGATCGACCGCGACATCGTCACCGTTGCCGTCAACGGTCCTGCGGACATTGAGACGGTGCTGGCCGCGCTTGGCTGACCTGCGCTGGACCGTGCCGGCTGTTGAAAAGGAAGGAAGTGATTATGTTCGATCTGACGGGCCGGAAGGCCTTGGTGACGGGTGCATCCGGTGGCATCGGCGAAGCGGTTGCGCGCGCTCTCCACGCGGCTGGAGCGACCGTGGGTCTGCACGGCACCAGGGTGGGGAAGCTGGACGCACTGGCGGCGGAACTGGGAGAGCGGGTCAAGGCATTTCCGGCCAATCTTTCCAACCGGGACGAAGTCAAGGCGTTGGGCCAAAAAGCGGAAGCTGATCTCGAAGGGGTCGACATTCTCGTCAACAATGCAGGCATTACGCGTGACGGCCTTTTCGTGCGCATGAGCGACGAGGACTGGGATGCGGTTCTCGAGGTCAATCTGACCTCCGCTTTTCGGCTGACGCGTGAGTTGACCCACCCGATGATGCGCCGCCGGCATGGACGGATCATCAACATAACCTCGGTGGTCGGCACGACCGGCAATCCCGGTCAGGCCAATTATTGTGCATCGAAGGCCGGGATGATCGGGTTTTCCAAGTCACTGGCGCAGGAGATTGCGACGCGCAACGTCACCGTGAACTGTGTGTCGCCCGGCTTCATCGAGTCGGCCATGACCGACAAGCTGAACGAGAAGCAGAAGGATGCCATCATGGGCGCGATCCCGATGCGTCGGATGGGCAGCGGCGGCGACATTGCTGCCGCTGTGGTCTTCCTCGCTTCCAATGAGGCGGGCTACGTCACCGGGCAGACCTTGCACGTTAACGGCGGAATGGCGATGATCTAGGCCTTTCGCGGACTTGGAAGCCGCAGCGTTTTCGTGTAATGCGGCGCACACCAAAGGTCGCCAGACCATGCGGTGTTATTTTCAAGTCCCGGTTTTGGTTCTCGAAACGGGCTCGGCTGGAGTGGGGTGCAGCTGCCCTTGCGCCAGCCATCTTTCAACTTGATTAGCGGCAATCGTGTCGCTAACGAAGGCATCACAACATCATAGTCGAGGGTTTGCGAAATGAGCGATACCGCAGAACGGGTCAAGAAAATCGTTGTCGAACATCTGGGGGTCGATGCCGACAAGGTCACCGAAGGCGCAAGCTTCATTGACGATCTGGGTGCGGACAGCCTCGACACTGTCGAACTCGTGATGGCCTTCGAAGAAGAGTTCGGCGTTGAGATTCCGGACGACGCGGCGGAGACCATCCTGACCGTCGGCGACGCCGTGAAGTACATCGAGAAGTCCACGAGCTGATCCGGAACGCGCGACCTTTGAGATCACGCGGAGGAGACCGGAAATGAGACGCGTCGTCGTGACGGGCCTTGGCCTGTTGTCGCCTTTTGGCGTTGGCGCGGAGCAAGCGTGGAAGCAGATATTGGCCGGTCGCAGTGCCGCCCGGCCGATTCATCAGTTCCAGACTGACGACTTGCCCTGCAAAATTGCCAACTCGATCCCTCGAGAGGGAGAGGGCGGGTATAATCCGGACGACTTCCTGGAACCAAAGGACCAGCGGAAGGTCGGCGATTTCATCGTCTATGGCATGGTGGCCGCCGACCTGGCTCTTGCCGATTCCGGCTGGGAGCCAAAGACCGAGGATGAGCGCTGTGCAACCGGCGTCATGATCGGCTCAGGTATCGGCGGCATCGAGGGTATTTCCGAGAACGCGCTGATCCTGGAGCAACGAGGTCCCAGGCGCATCAGCCCATTCTTCATTCCCGGCAACATCATCAATCTCGTGTCCGGACAGGTGTCTATCCGGCACGGTTTGAAGGGCCCCAACCACGCCGTGGTCACAGCCTGTTCGACCGGCGCCCACGCAATCGGCGATGCGGCCCGCATCATTGCGTTCGGCGATGCCGACGTGATGCTGGCAGGCGGCGCGGAATCGCCGATCACACGGCTTTCGATTGCCGGTTTTTCGGCCTGCAAAGCATTGTCGACCAGTTACAACGACACGCCGGAAAAGGCCTCGCGGCCCTATGATCGCGATCGCGACGGCTTCGTCATGGGCGAGGGCGCGGGCGTTGTCGTGCTCGAGGAACTGGAGCACGCAAAGGCCAGAGGTGCCAGGATATATGCTGAGGTCGTCGGCTACGGCATGTCTGGCGATGCTTTCCACATCACGGCGCCTTCCGAAGACGGCGACGGCGCCTATCGCTGCATGTCCGCTGCCATCAAGCGGGCCGGGCTTTCGCCGGCTGATATCGACTATATCAACGCCCACGGTACATCGACGATGGCCGACACGATCGAGCTGGGTGCCGTCGAGAGGCTGGTTGGCAACGCAGCATCCAAGGTTTCGATGTCGTCGACCAAATCGGCAATCGGTCACTTGCTAGGCGCTGCCGGCGCCGCTGAAGCGATCTTCTCCGTGATGGCGATCCGCGACAACATAGCGCCGCCCACGATCAATCTGGACAATCCGGCACGCGAGACGCCGGTCGATCTGGTGCCGTACAAGCCACGTGAACGTCAGATCGACGTGGCACTTTCGAATTCGTTCGGTTTCGGTGGAACGAACGCATCGCTGGTCTTCCAGCGCTATAATGGGTGATGGGGAGCCGGCGGAACGTCCCTCGGTGGGATTTTCGCCATATTCGGGGTTAGCTTCGCCGGGCTGACAACCTGAGCAGAGAAATCGACGCCATGACTACGCAGGACGATGACGGAAACGGAGCGCGTCGCGAGTCCCAGCGGCCGCTGGTGCCCAAGACGGCCAGCGAAGCGCTGAGGCCGCAGGCCGGCACCCCGCCGCCGCGCCGCTCGCGCCAATCGCGCAACCAGTTCATCGTGTTCATGAATTTCATGATGTCGCTGGTCGTGTTCATCGTGGTGGCTGGCGGTCTGGCCTTCTATCTCGGCAAGCAGGCTTTCGATGGCGCGGGGCCACTAGCGAGCACCGACACAGTCCTGATCAGGCCGAACACAGGCGTTGCGGAGATTGCCGACATACTCGAGCGGCGCGGCATGATTTCGGATGCGCGGCTGTTTCGTGTCGGCCTGCGGCTCTATGGTCACGATTCCAGCCTGCGGGCGGGGGAATACGAGATCAGGGCCGGCGCATCCATGTACGACATCATGGAGTTGCTCAGAAGCGGGCGATCGGTCGAATATGCGATTACCGTGCCCGAGGGTTTCACCGTATTCCAGGCCTTCCAGCGCATCGCTGCGATGGAAGAGCTTGCCGGCGATATGCCCGACGAACTGCCGCCCGAAGGAAGCCTCGCGGCCACCACCTTGCGCTTCACGCGCGGCATGCAGCGCCAGGATCTGATCCAGCGGCTGATGAATGATCAGGAACGCCTTGTGCAGTCGATCTGGGAGCGCCGGGTCGACGGCCTGCCGATTAACGACATCAACGAGTTCGTTACGCTCGCGTCGATCGTGGAGAGGGAGACGGGACGTTCCGACGAGAGGTCGCGGGTCGCTTCCGTGTTCATCAACAGGCTCAACCGCGGCATGCGGCTGCAATCGGACCCGACCATCATCTACGGTATCTTCGGTGGCGAGGGGCTGCCGCCCGGGCGCCCCATCTATCGCTCTGACATCGACACGCCGACTGAATACAACACCTACACGATCAATGGATTGCCGCCTGGTCCGATCGCCATCCCCGGTCGTGCCTCGCTGGAGGCGGTGGCAAACCCCTCGCAGACCAATGATCTCTATTTCGTCGCCGATGGAAGTGGCGGGCACGCTTTCGCCCAAACGCTGGACGAGCACAATTCGAATGTGGCCCGGTGGCGGGCGATCGAACGCGAGCGGGCCGAGGCTGCCGCCCGACGTGCGGCGGAAGAGGCGGAAGAGGAAGCGGCGGATTGAGCCCGCACGATCGATCTGGTCATCCATCCGGTCGTACCCCTAATGTGGAGACCTGATCGCCATGGCCTTGCAGAGCATGACGGGCTTCGCCCGTGCGACGATCGAGCATCAGGGCAGTATTGCATCCTGGGAATTGCGTTCGCTCAACGGCAAGGGTCTTGACCTTCGCTTGCGGCTGCCGCCGGGTTTCGAACGCATAGAGCAGCAGGTGCGGCAGGCCGTGCAGCGGCGTTTCACCCGAGGCAGTATTCAGGCTGTGCTCTCTTTGTCCGGGTCTGACGTACAGGTGCGCCCGGTGGTGAATGAGGTTCTCTTGGCGGAACTGGCGGCGCTCGCAAGCGGACTGGAGAAGAAGTTCGGGCTGGCTGCTGCAAGCGCAGATGGTCTTTTAGGGTTGCGCGGCGTGCTCGAAATGCCGGACCAGCAACACGACGACGACGCACGGAACGCGCAGGATGAAGCGATAATTGCCGCGCTCGACAAGGCTCTTGCAGATCTCGAAAAGGCCCGCCGCGGGGAGGGAGCCGCCATGGCAGCTCTCCTCCAAGGGCATCTTTCCGGCATCGAGGAACTGGCGGCGCGCGCCGAGGCCGATTCCTCGCGAGATCCGGAGGCGATCAGGCGGAGGTTGGGCGATCAGGTGCGCCTTTTGTTGGAGTCTGGTGCTGCCATGGACGAGGCAAGGCTGTACCAGGAGGCAGCCTTTCTTGCGGCCAAGGCGGACATACGCGAGGAGATCGACCGGTTGCGCACCCATGTGGAAGCAGCGCGCGCACTGCTTACAAGTGGGGGCGCCATAGGGCGCAAGCTGGATTTCCTGGCGCAGGAATTCAACCGCGAAGCCAACACGCTCTGCTCGAAATCCAATGCAGCAAGCGTGACCGCCATCGGGCTCGATCTGAAGGCGGTGGTCGACCAGTTTCGCGAACAGGTCCAGAATCTGGAGTAGGGTATGGCGGGCGAGGGGCAGATCACAACAATCAGGCGGCGGGGGCTGATGCTCGTGCTGTCCTCGCCCTCAGGGGCCGGCAAGTCGACCATCGCGCGCAATCTGCTGGAAAGCGATCCTGCGCTGGAACTGTCGGTGAGCGTGACAACGCGGCCAAGACGTCCGAGCGAGATCGACGGGGTGCATTATCATTTCGTCTCGCAGCGGGATTTTGACCGGCTGCGCGATACCGACGCGCTGCTCGAATGGGCTGAGGTGCACGGCAATTGCTACGGCACGCCGCGTGAGGCAGCCGAGCAGGCGATGTCGGAGGGCAGGGACATGCTGTTCGACATCGACTGGCAGGGTACCAACCAGCTGGTTGAGAAGATGCCGACCGACATCGTCTCGATCTTCATCCTGCCGCCCTCGATGGAGGAGTTGAAGTCGCGGTTGCAGCGGCGGGCAGAGGACTCGGCCGAGACGATCGAGAAGAGGCTTGCCAATGCGCGCGAGGAAATCGGCCACTGGCAGGAATATGACTATGTCGTCGTCAATGACGATCTCGATCGGGCCTATGGCGCGGTGCGCGCGATCGTCACGGCAGAGAGGTTGCGGCGCAACCGGCGGCCGGGCCTGTTCGATTTCGTGAACGGGCTTTTGGACACAAAGACCGCCAGTTCATAGCGCGTTCGCCAGCCGCACGAACTCCTCCACCGACAATGTCTCGGCGCGGCGCGTCGGCTCGATGCCAGCCTTTTCCAGAAGCCTTTCTCCTCCAAGAGACTTCACGCTCTGGCGCAGCATCTTGCGGCGCTGGCCGAAGGCGGCCTGGGTGACGCGCGCCAGCGTGGCGGCATCGCAGGGAAGCGGCGTCTCGCGCGGCTCGATATGGACCACGGAAGAGGTGACCTTGGGCGGTGGGGTGAAAGCCTGGGGCGGCACATCGAAGGCGATACGGGAGATAGTGCGCCAGCCGGCCAGCACGCCCAGCCTGCCATAATGATCGGTACCGGGGGCGGCGACGATGCGCTCGGCCACCTCCCGCTGGAACATCAAGGTGAGCGACTTCCAATAAGGCGGCCAGGGCTCGGCGGTGAGCCAGCGGACCAGCAGTTCGGTGCCAATATTGTAGGGCAGGTTGGCAACGATGCGGATCTTCTCGCCGCCGGCCATCGTGGCGAAATCGGTCGCAAGCGCGTCGCCCGAAAGAATCTCAAGCCGACCGGGGACGGTGGCGGCGATTTCTTCCAGCGCAGCGATGGCGCGGTCGTCGCGCTCGATGGCGATGACTTTTCCCGCGCCGGCCATCAACAGGGCGCGGGTCAGCCCGCCGGGGCCGGGGCCGACCTCGATCACCGTCTCGCCGGCAAGATTTCCGGCGGCACGCGCCACCTTGCCGGTCAGATTCAGGTCGAGCAGGAAATTCTGCCCGAGCGACTTCTTGGGCGCCAGGCCATGGCGCTCGATGACTTCGGAGAGCTTTGGCAGGCCGTCGACGCTCATGCGGTCCCATCCGCATCGGCCATCTCGCGCGCCATCTTCAGCGCCGCGATCACGCTGTCGGACATGGCCACGCCCTTGCCCGCAATGTCGAAGGCGGTGCCGTGGTCGGGCGAGGTGCGGATGAAGGGAAGACCGAGCGTGGCATTCACGGCCTCGTCGAAGGCGAGCGTCTTGGCCGGGATCAGCGCCTGGTCGTGATACATGCAGATTGCCGCGTCATAGCCGGCGCGCGCGCGCGCGTGGAACATGGTGTCGGCCGGCAGCGGGCCGGTAGCCTCGATGCCCATGGCGCGCAGGCGCTGAACGGCGGGACGGACGATTGCCTCGTCCTCCGACCCCATGGCACCGCCTTCGCCTGCATGCGGGTTGAGACCCGCAATCGCCAGGCGCGGCGTCGCCATGCCGAAGCGGGCGGCGAGATCGCGGGCGACGATTTCAGCCGTCTCGACGATCAGCTCTTCGCTCAACAGCGCCGGCACCTTTTCCAGCGCAACATGGATCGTGACCGGCACGGTGCGCAGATGCGGCCCGGCAATCATCATCACCGCGCGGTGGGCGCCGCCCCAGTGGCGCGCCGCCAGCTCGGCCAGGAACTCGGTATGGCCGGGATGGGCAAAGCCCGCCTCGTAGAGCGGCTTCTTCGCGATGGGCAGGGTGACGATGGCGGCGGCGCGGCCGGCCTTCACGTCCTGCACCCCGCGTTCGATCGCCTCGATCGTGCCCGCGGCGTTTTCGGCGCGGGGCTGGCCGGGGGAATCGATCATCGGATTGTCGAGCGGGACGACGGGCAGGGCGGTCGCGAAGATTTCCATGGCCGCCGACGGTGTCGTCTCGGCCATCGGCACATCGAGACCGAGCGTCTTTGCGCGGGCTGCGAGCAGCGCGGCATCGCCGAGCAGGTAGAAACCGGGCACTTCATCGGCTTTGCTGCGCGACCACGCGGCAAGCGCGATCTCCGGGCCGATGCCGGACGGGTCGCCGATGGATAGCGCAAGCGGGAGAGGGAGCACGGCTGGTCCTTTCATTCGCCCGCCAGAAAGCGCGGATCGGGGCAGAAGTCCAGACTCGTCCGGCCTTGCGGGAAAAGTGGCGGGCCGGACATGAAATGACCGCGTTTGTGGCAGGAACGACCCGGCCCGCCGGAGGTTTTTTGCAGCGAAGGGATCGCACCCACAATACGAGGAACAGACGATGAAACGCATTCTTGCACTGACCACCGCCGCCCTGATGTCGACCGGTATCGCTGCGACGGCGATCGCCCAGGACCTCGACTACGAAGTCGAGACCGGCGTCGAGGCCGGCGCTGGCGCCAATGTGCCGGGCACCGACATGGACACCACGACGGGCGCCACCACCGGTGCCACGACTGGTGCCACCCCGGGCGCGGCCGGCACGCAGGCCAATGTCGGCGCGGTCGTGTCGTCGATCAATACCGGCCAGTTCGGCACGTTCGAGGTGGAAAACGCCTCGGAGGTCTCCTCGGTCAACGTGATCCGCATCGACGAGCTGCCGGGTGGCGAGGAACAGGCCGCCATCGATGACGCGCTCGACCGCCACCAGGATGGCGTCGACGATCTGCGCGCCGCGATCGAGGACAATGACGAATTCTACGAGGCCCTGCAGGACGAGGACGTCTCCGTCGATGACGTGGTGTCCGTCCAGGGCAATGGCGGTGGCAACTTCACCGTCTATGTGCGCTAATCCCGCCCTCCCAGGGATGACCAGGAAATGCCGGCCTTCGGGCCGGCATTTTTTTGGCTCGCGGGCCGCACCGCGCCTGACGGCGCTGGCCCTCCGCCGGGGCGCCGGACGACCGGCGGGCGGCGGTCGCCGCCTCGCCTTCGGGTGTTGCTTTCGCTCACGGCCGAGCGCTCGCTTTGCTCGCTGGCCTCCGCGAGGGCGCCGGACGACCGGCGGGCGGCAGTCGCCGCCTCGCCTTCGGCGGCTTTCTCGCTCACGCGTCGAGCGGTACACCGTATTCCTGCCACAGCCGCGCGCGCAGTTCCCTCCTTTCGGGAATGACGACATCCTCCACATGGCTGGCGGCCATCAGCGCGGCGAAGAAGGCGTGGCTGCTTGCCGAGATGATCATCTCCTTTGTCACGCCGCCACCGCACTCGATCGGCTTGCCGTCCTCCAGTTCCAGGCGGCAGCAACCGTCCCTGCGGCAGGCGCGGCGGGTGCAGCGCTCGGGCGCGCCTTCCAGTTCGGCCACGAAGCGCAGCGCCGGCGGCCACGCGGCCTGGACGAAGTTTTCGCAGAAGGCCTGCATGGCCTGCTCGCTTGTGCTCGGGGCAGGGGTGGTTTCGGGGGATTTTGTCATGGGGTTGTCCTTTCTCTCTCTTGTTTTGCGCTCACGGCCGAGCGCTCGCTTCGCTCACTGGCCATGCTTCCTGTCTTGCGCGCCTTCGGCGTCGCGGGAGGGGCGGGGCATTTAGGCCCGACGGTTTTTCGTTTTGCGCGCTCCACTTCGTTGCACGTCGCGGCAGGTCGGGATTGCGGCCTGCGGCCGATTGTTTTGCGTTTCACTTCATTGGGATTTGTCGTCGCAGTTGCAGCCGGGGTCATCGCCAGCGTCGCGCCCTACGGCGCCCCCCTCTGCCTTGCCAGGCATCTCCCCCACACGGGGGGAGATCGGCCTTAGCGGCGGCTTTCGCCAATCGCGAACGTTGCAGAAAGGGCGGAGCCGTCGAAGCCTCAAATCTCCCCCCTTGAGGGGGAGATGTCCGGCAGGACAGAGGGGGGCGTGAAGGGCGGGGCATTTCGTGTTTTCCTCTCCTTTCTGGCGCGCGGGCGCGTTTCATCCCTGCCACGCCCCGTTTCCGGTCTGGCCTTTGTCTCAGTTGGGAAGCGGGGCGCGTTGTCCGTGCCACTCTTTTTGTTTTTAAGGCGCGTCCACCGC
>JBKBIT010000033.1:0-27461 GCA_046297455.1 Aliihoeflea sp. | reverse complement strand
ATTCGATCTCTATGACGATCCTATGCCGAGCAGGAACGATCTCGAAGGCTATTGCGGCGAGACCTCCTCGGCCGTTTTCCATCTGGCGGCACTGATCCTTGAACCGTCTTCTGCCCGGGAGATGGCCACGCTTTCCGGCCATGCCGGCTGCGCCTTTGGTATCGCCCGGATAGCACGGTCACTGCCGCGGCAACTGGCCCGTGGGCAGTGTTTCGTGCCGCTCGATCTGTTGTCGGCCGCCGGTGTCGATCGCGACGGGTTTGTCGGCAGGGCTGATCGGGAAGGGGCAGCCCGGGCAATAGCGGCGTTCGTGGCCCTGGGACGCGAACATGCCAATGCCTTCGGCGCGGGAGCCTCATTTGTCCCGGTCGCCCTGCGTTCCGTCTACCTGCCGGCTGCCCTGGCGCCAGCCTATCTGGACGCCATATCGGCTCGCGGAGCTGGTGCGATCGACCATACCGTGGACATCTCGCCCTTGCGCCGGCACTGGCTCCTGCTGCGTCATGCGATGCGCGGCTGGAAGCAGCCTGCCTAGGCTCGGCGGATCCGACGGCGATCCGCTGGCACCCGGTTTCCTCTATGCCGCCGGCCCGTCCAGTTCACCACGGGCCTTGGCTGCCGCTACCTGGCGGATGGCATCGGCAAGCGTCTCGGCATCCTGCGCGCCCATGATGGCGTAGCGGTTTTCTAGCAGGAAACACGGAACGCCCGTCACGCCCATGTTGCGGGAGGTTTCGATCTCGGCCTTCACCTCTTCCACATCCGCACCCGCTGAAAGCAGGGTTTCGACAAGCGTTGCGTCCATGCCGGTTTCGCGTGCGGCCGCGACCAGCACGGCCCTGTCGCCGACATCCGCGCCTTCCTCGAAGTAGAGCTGGAAGAGGCGTGTCACGAGTGCGTGCTGGGCATTCTTGCCGTCGGCGCTCGCTGCCCACCGGATCAACCGGTGTGCGTCAAGCGTGTTGGGTGAGCGGGAAATGTCGTCGAAGTGAAAGATGATTCCGGCATCGCGGCCGATTTCTTCCAGCCGCACCTGCATCTCTTGCAGCCGACCGTCATCTCCGAACTTGGCCTTCATATAGGCTTGGCGGTCATGGCCTTCTGGCGGGATCGTAGGGTCCAGCTGATAGGGCCGCCAGCGCAGGTCGACGCCGATCTCAGGTGTCATCGCCATCGCTTCCTCAAGTCGCTTCTGGCCGACATAGCACCAGGGGCAGACGACGTCCGAGATGACGTCGATGGCGATGCGCTGGCCTTCGGCCATGGGAGCTCCGGTTTCCTGGGTCAATTCGATTCCTCGCGCCACCAGGTCTGAAACTGGTGGCCATAGACGGGCGTGATGCCGGGATGATGGATATGCTTCCAGCGTGCCACCCATTGTTCCGGCTGATGATAGAGCGGCACGACATAGGCGCCGGCAAGAAGCACCCGGTCATAGGCCCTGACGGCGGTAACGAATTCTCCTTCCGTGCGCGCGTTCAGGAGCGCGTCGATCATTGCGTCGATTGCCGGGTCGGCGGCACCGGCGAAGTTGAAGGTGCCGTCGAGATCACGGGCTTGCGATCCCCAGCGCATGATCTGCTCGGCACCAGGCGACAGCGAGGACGTGTATGTCATCGGCATGATGTCGAAATCGTAGGTCCGCTGACGCTGGAGATACTGCGCGGAATCCACCACGCGAACCGAAACCGCGATGCCGACCCGCTCGAGGGTACGTTGCCAGGCCATGGCGAGCGGCTGGACCGCAGGTCCATTCAGCATGATCTCGAAAGACAGTTGGCGCCCGTCGGGTCCGACTAGACGGTTGCCGTCAAGCCGGTAACCCGCTTCAGCGAATTGCTCCATGGCAACACGCATGAAGGTCCTGTCGCGCCCCGTGCCATCAGTCACCGGCGGCGCCCATGTGCCATCCAGGATATCCTGGGGGATCTCGCTGGCGAACTCGCCGAGCAGCGCCAGCTCTGCCTCGCTGGCCGGGACGCCATGCGACGACAGCTCCGAACCGTCGAAGAAGCTTCTCGTGCGCACATAAGCCCCGGAAAACAGGTTCTGGTTGATCCATTCGAAATCGAGCAGGCCGGTCAGTGCGCGGCGCACCCGCACGTCGGCAAACTTGTCGCGTCGCGTGTTCATGACGAAACCGTACATGCCCGACGGCAGGCCCGGCTCGAAGGCATCCTGCACGACACGCCCATCACGTGAGGCGGGGAAGTCGTAGCCGGTCGCCCAGCGGCTGGAACTCGTTTCCTGGAAAATGTCGACGAGTCCCCGCTGGAACGCCTGGAACAGGGCATTGTCGTCACGGAAATAGGTGATGCGGATCTCGTCGTAATTGTCGAAGCCGACCTTTGAAGGGTGGTCCTTCGCCCAATAATCGGGATTGCGTCGCAGATGCACGAATTCGCCCGGTCGTACCTCAGAGATCGTATAAGGACCGGAGGCGATCATGGGCCTCAGCGTCGAGCGATCGAATCGTTCCACGTCGGTGGCGTGCTCGGGCAGGATAGGCAGGAGTGCCAGGAGCAGCGGTATTTCGCGATCGGCTTCTGGCTTGAAGGTGAAGCGCACGCCGCGCTCGCCGACGATTTCCATCGTCTCCACCAAGCCGATCCAGTTGCGATAAAGCGGCCGACCCTTGTCCCGCAGGAGTTCCATGGTGAAGAGCACGTCTTCCGGCCGGATCGGCTCGCCATCGGAAAAGCGGGCGGCTGGATCGAGCGTGAATTCCACGAACGAACGATCCTCGTCGGTTTCGACGCTCTCGGCGATCAGCGGGTAAAGCGTGAAGGCCTCGTCTCGCGAGCGCGCCATCAGCGTCTCGAAAACGTTGAAGCCGAAAAACTGGTCGAACAGTCCGCGTGCACCGTCACCTTGCACGATGAAGGGGTTCAGGCTGTCGAAGGAGCCGGATACGGCATAGTCGACGCGGCCGCCCTTGGGTGCATCAGGGTTTACATAGGGGAAATGCGCGAAATCCGCGGGCAGGTCGGGCTCTCCATGCATGGCGATGGCGTGCGACGGTTCGCTGGAGACCGGCATGGTTGAGCCACCGAACACCGCAACGAGGCTGGCGATGGCGACGAGGCGCGCGCATAGGGATCTGGGTTGCATTCTGTTTTCCGTCCGCGAATCGAGCCTGCAGTGTCACACCATGCGGCTAGTCCCGTAAACTGGCCCGAAGATGGCGAAAAGGCAGCTTCGCCTCTGGAACATGGCACGCTTTCATTGTAACAGCCCAGTCATGCTGTTGCCGCATTTGCCCAACAGATCGACAATTGAACGTAAGCGCCGTTCCGAGAAATCGCACCACCGAGAGGATGAAACGGACGACATGACCAGATCCATTTCCATGACGTGCCGCGTGTCGGCGCTCGCAGCCGGGGTGGCGGGGATGCTCGCCGGTGGCACCATGGCCGCCAATGCTCAGCAACAGCAGGCGCCAGAAGGCTGGTTCAAGGCCTGCAGCAAGCAGGAGCAGGTCGACATCTGCAACGTGCAGAACATCGTCGTGGCCGAATCCGGCCAGCTCATCACCGCAGTCAGCATGCTGACGCTCGAAGGCCAGGTGAACCAGCGCGTGTTCCAGGTGACCGTGCCAACGGGCCGCGCCATTCCGCCCGGCATCGGCATGCAGGTCGACGGTGGGCAGACCCGCCAGCTCGACTATGTCGTCTGCCTGCCCGACCGCTGCATCGCCGAAGCGCCGCTCGACGACAGCCTCGTCGATTCCTTCAAGCGCGGCCAGGCTGTTACCTTCACGTCGGTGAACTTCCAGAACCAGCAGAGCCCGATCCAGATCTCGCTCAATGGCTTCACCGCCGCTTTCGACGGCGAGCCGATGCAGCAGTCGGATCTCGAAGCGCGCCAGCGCCAGTTGCAGGAATATGTCTCGCGCAACACCGAGGACTTCCAGCGCCGTTTGCAGGAAGAGCAGGAGCGGGCCCTCGAGGGCAACTGATCGCTGCCGCAGGCAGGAACGTCATTCAGGAACGGGGCCGATCTGGCCCCGTTTTCCATTTTCAGGCGGGTGCGGTAGTTCGCGCCGAAATCCCTTTACTGACAGGCTGGTTGTGATAACCGGGTGCCTGCAGCCAATGGCCCGGGCCGGCTTAGCTCAGTTGGTAGAGCGCGTGATTTGTAATCACGATGTCGGGGGTTCGAATCCCTCAGCCGGCACCATCGTCACAATGTACGGCCCAGCTGCTGACGTGCCAGCAATTAAAACTCTAAGTATCTTGGCAAGAAATCGGCCACGCTTTCTCGCTAGCTTTCGTCGGGGCGATAGGACAGGCAGGTCAAGCGATGTCCCGAAGAACCGACAACCTCTATTCCAATTTCAACGCGCGCAAGGAGGCACCACGGCGCTCCTCATCCTTCGTGCGGATGATGGTAGAATGGATTGCAGTTGCCCTCATTCTGGGTGGCGGAACGGTATTCATCCTGTCCTATTTCGGATGAGCAGCCTCTAGAGCAAATTCTGCGAATGCTGGGTCACTCTGCCGGAGGGCATTGGGCGGAATGCACCCGGCCCTAAAGGGTTTCCCGCTGGCGGGCGCCCGCGGCGTCAGACTGCTTGCTCGATGCACCACATCGAGACTGAGCAGCCTTCCTGGCGGATCGCCTCGCCATCGGAGAAACAGAGCGATCGAGCATTCGCAGGATTTGGTCTAGGGTGATGGCAGGAGCGGAGCAAGAAGCAGCGCCGCGGCAGAGACAAGCAGCACCGAAGCCAGGTTCATCACGAGTCCTGCCCGGACCATGTCGGCCACCCGCACATGTCCGGTGGCGAAGACCAGCGCGTTGGGCGGTGTGGCGACTGGCAGCATGAAGGCGCAACTGGCCGCCATCGCCACCGCCGCCGACACGGTGACGACATCCATCCCCGCGCCGGCTGCAATCGTCGCCACGATCGGCAGCAGCGCTGCCACCACGGCCGTGTTGCTGGCCAGTTCGGTCAGCAACAGCACTGTCGCCGCCACCAGCATCAGGAAGAGCAGGGGCGGCATCGCGCCCGCTGCGGCAAGCGCCTCGCCGATCCACAGCGCCAATCCGCTGCGGTCCATTGCTGCGGCCAGCGACAGCCCGCCGCCAAACAGGAGAAGCACCTGCCAGGGGATGCCCTTTGCCTCTTCCCAGTTCATCAGGAACCGTCGGTCCTTGGCCATCCCGCTCGGAATCAGGAACAGGGCAAAGGCGCAGGCCAACCCGATTCCGGGATCGCTTAAGCCTTCCAGCACAGGAATATTGTTCAGCAACGGTCGCGTGATCCACAGCGCCGCTGCGATCACGAAGACGGTGCCGACCCGCTTCTCCGCCGGCGTCATCGGCGCTGCGCCCGTCAGTTGTTGCAGGGTTTCCCGGTTGGAAAACGCGCTTGCCAGTTCCGGCCCGACTGGAAACACGAGGCGCGTCAGCACCAGCCAGCCAAGCGGCAGGAACACGATGACGAGAGGAATGCCGACCGCGGCCCATGCAGCAAAGGAAAGATCGATGCCGTGGCTGTCGAGAAGATAGCCGGCCAGGAGCGCATTGGGTGGCGTGCCGATCAGCGTGCCCACCCCGCCAATGCTGGCGGCGTAGGCCAGACCCAGCAACAAGGCCAGCGCGAAGCGACGGATGGCCTGTGGGTCCTCCGTGCCGTCTTCCGCCATCGCTATGATGGAAACGGCCACTGGCAGCATGAGGACGACAGCTGCCGTGTTACTGATCCACATCGACAGGAAGCCGCTCGCGACCATGAAACCCAGAACCAGCCTTTTCGGCTCGGTGCCGATCGCCTGCACCGCCCAGAACGCCAGTCGCCGATGCAATCCCCAGCTCTTGACGCCTGCCGCCAGCAGGAAGCCGCCCAAAAAAAGAAACACCAGCGGGTTGGCATAGGGTGCGGTCGCCGCCCCAATATCGGCAATGCCGAGCAGCGGCATCAGGATCGGCGGCAGAAGCGCGGTCGCGCCCATGGGCACGGGTTCCGTGCTCCACCAGATCGCCATCATCAGCGCCAGCCCTAGCGTGCGCCAGCCAGCAATGGGCAGACCGGCGGGCGGCGGCAGCACCAGCGTGACGAGGAGCACCAGCGCGCCCACGACAAGTCCTGCCGCCGCCGGGCGTGACAAATGTGGGTTGGGAAGAGGGGAGGAGGTCATGAGCCAAGTCAGGCCGAATGTGAAAGACAGCGGGCCTTGCCCCGCAAGACATCATCGGCAAGCTCAAACAGTCAGGTCAAGCCTGATCACGAGGCGAACGCGCCATTCATCGACTGAAATCAACAGTGACTGCCAGGGAGTTCGGCGGAACGGGAAGGGATTCGAACCCTCGCAACGGGCGAACCCGTTGGCGACCCCCGAAAGGGCCGTGCCTTAAACCACTCGGCCACCGTTCCGTTAACATGCCGATAGCGCTCAAATTCTTACCAGTTCCTAAACAAAATCAGTCGACTTTTATCCAACTCCCGCATGAGACGACTAAACGGTTCACGACTTCGTGCACAGGTTAACAGACTTCGCCGAATTCAGCCGAACATGTGACGACCGGCGTGACAGGTTGCCCGGCCCAGAAACCGTATCAGACCCTGACAATCGGGAAGCAATCCTTCAGCGGCGATTGAAGAACCGCAGATCCAGCGTGTCAAACGCCTTCTGGAAGACGTTCTCGTGCACATTGGGGATGAGTTCGAGATCGTCCTGCGGGGACGCCGTCCAGTCGGCGGTCCAGACCGCAAAAGTGCGGTTGGTTTCAGTGACAGGGTAGAGCCTGGCTCCCGCGTGGTAGTTCAGCCAAGGCATCGGGCTCTTGAGAATCCGGTAGCGGAAGGCGTGGTCGGTGTCGGAGAGATAGGTGAGCTCTTCCCACAGCGCGCCGTCGCCGAAGAAGAAATCGCGTACGCCCGACACCTTGTCCGATCGCACCCCGTCGATCATGTGCATCTTGGAGATGTCGTCGTGCCACCCGTCCATGCCGGCGAAGTCGCGCATCTTTGCCCAGACATCGGCAATCGGGCCGCCGATGACGCTGGAGGTAAACACTTTTGCAGGCCTCAGCCCCTGCCAACGCTGGCTTCCTTCAGGTGACTGCGTGCCATTGACCTTCGCGGCCAGGGCAACAAGGCCCGCGGCAAAGACATTCGTCGAGACGATTTCGACGAACTTGCCCTTGTCTTCCGGCTTCTCGTCGAATTCCGCCCACCATTGGACGAAGGTGTGGTCGCCATTGGTGACGGGGATCAGTTCCATGCCGGCGACATAGTTCTCGACCGGGAAGGCGGGCGTCTCGAAATTGTAGGAGAAGGAATAGCGGCTGTCGTCGAGCGAGAGCAGCCGCTCGCGCACAAGCGAGCCGTCGCCGAGATGGAAGGAGCGCACGCAGCCCACCACATCGGACGCCATGCCGTCCTCGATCTCGCTGTCGGTAACGGCAGGGTTCCATTCAGGCAGTGCGTTGAAGTCGCGAACGGTCGCCCAGACGGCCTCGACGGGCGCGTGGATGATCGTGCTGGCATAGGCTTTCGCCATGTTGGTCCTCCCCGGATAACGCGTTCAGAAACTGAGCGACTTGAAACGCCTTGTCTGCTCGGCCAGTGCGATCTCTGTCGGCAGGCGCTCCATCGAGGAAGCGCCGTAGAAACCATGGCACAGCTGCGTGTTGCGCAGAACATATTCGGCGTCCTCCGGATTGGCGATGGGGCCGCCATGACAGAGCACGAGAATGTCCTTGCGCACCTGCCGCGCGGCCTCCGCCCATTCGTCGATGTCGCGCACGCAATCGTCCAGCGTGCGTGCCGTCTCCGCGCCGATCGAGCCGCCGGTGGTGAGCCCCATATGCGGCACCAGAATGTCGGCGCCCGCCTCCGCCATCGCCTGCGCCTCTTCAGCTGAAAACACATAGGGTGTGGTCAGCATGTCCTTTTCATGCGCAAGCCGGATCATGTCGATCTCGTGCCCGAAACCCATACCGGTCTCTTCGAGGTTCTGGCGGAAGATGCCGTCGATAAGACCCACGGTCGGGAAATTCTGGACACCGGCAAACCCCAGCGCCTTCAGCGTGTCGAGATGGTGATCCATGATGACGAAGGGATCGGTGCCGTTGACACCGGCAAGCACCGGCGTGTGATCGACGACCGGCAGCACCTCGCGCGCCATGTCGATGACGATCTCGTTGGCGTTGCCATAGGCCAGAAGCCCGGCAAGCGAGCCGCGGCCGGCCATCCGGTATCGGCCCGAATTGTAGATGACGATGAGGTCGATGCCGCCGGCCTCCTCGCATTTGGCCGACAGGCCCGTACCCGCGCCGCCACCGATGATCGGGATGCGTTTATCGGCCATCTCGCGAAAGCGCTCGAGAAGCTGGCTCCGCTCGGGGCGACGGGAACGTCCCGCAGGGCGCAGCTTGGTTTGGGCTTGCTCGTTCATTTGGCTATCTCGCGAAACTGTTTTGCCAGGAGCTCGGCGAAGGCCGGGTCGTTGATGTTTTGCGGCACCTCGATCAGGCGGCGCCGGTCGGTCTGCTTCAATGTCGAGCGGATCGCGGCAAAGAGCGCCGCGTCCGCCTCCGGATCGTGGAAGGGCATGCCGGGCGCATCGATCGCCGACACCCCGCCGAGTGGCAGGAGGAAGCGCACCTCGCCTTGGCACAGGTTCAGCCGTTCCGCGATCCAGGTGCCAATGGCCCTGTTCTCCTCAGCCGTGGTCCGCATCAGCGTGACCTGCGGGTTGTGCACATAGAGGTTCCGGTCCGCATATTTCGCCGGCACCGTCTCCCGGGCGCCGAAATTCACCATGTCGACAGCTCCAACCGAGCCGACATAGGGCAGTTCCGTGCGGGCAACGGCACCAAAACGATCTTCGGTACAGGGAAAGACACCTCCCATCAGCATGTCGGCGACCTCGGTGGTCGTCACGTCGATCATACCGGCAATCAGCCCGGAATCGGCCAGTTTTTCCATCGACTGGCCGCCTGTGCCGGTCGCGTGGAAGACATAGGTCTCGTAGTCTGCGTCGAGCAGCTTTCGTAGCTGCGTCACGCATTCGGTCGTCACGCCGAACATGGTGATGCCGATGCCGGGCTTGTCGCTGGCCGCAGCCGGAACTTGTCCCTTCGCCATGCCGGCAGCGGCGTGGGCGGCGTTGCCGATAACCTTGCGGCTGATCGCGTTGAGGCCGGCGACATCCGTCACCGAGTACATCATGGCGATGTCGTTGGGACCGACATAGGGGGCGACGTTTCCGGATGCCACGGTAGACACCATGAGCTTCGGCACGCCGACCGGCAGTGCGCGCATCGCCTCCGTCACCAGTGCCGTGTTGCCTGAACCGCCCAGCCCGAGAACCGCCCCGACATCGTCTCGCTCGGCGAGCCAGATCGAGAGCGCCTGCGCCATCGCGCCCACGGCTGCGCCGCGGTCGTCTCCGCCGAGAACGGCATCCCGCCCCCCGGGGTGCCTTGATGCGATATCCTCGGCGGAGACGTCTGCCCCCCTTTGGCCGCCCCGTGTGCCGACATCCACCAGCAATGCTTCGATGCCGGCTTGTTCGATCAGCCCCTTGGCGTAGGAGAGTTCCTCAAGCTTGGTGTCGCAGGTGCCGATCACATAGACCTTGGACAATGTCGATCCTCCCCCTCAATGCCCGTGGCTCACACCCAGATAGCGCCGCTGCGCTTCGGGGTCGTCCATGAGCGTCTGCGAAGCCATGGTGGTGGCGATGCGGCCGGTGACCATGACCGCGACAGTTTGCGAGACTTCGGTGGCAACACGCATGTTCTGCTCCACCAGCAGCACCCCCATTCCCTCCGCGGCGATCTGCTTCACGGTCTCCACCAGATGGTCGACGATGACCGGTGCCAGGCCTTCCGAGGGCTCGTCCATGATGATGATTCGCGGATTCATCAGCAGCGCGCGGCTGATTGCCAGCATCTGCTGCTCGCCGCCGGACAGCTGGTTGCCGCCATTGCGGCGTCTTTCGGCAAGCCGCGGAAAGGTCTCGTAGACGCGGTCGATCGTCCAGGGAACATTGCCCTTCTGGGCAACCAGCGTCAGGTGCTCATGTACGGTGAGGGACGGGAACATGCGCCGGCCCTGGGGCACCAGTGCGATGCCCTTGCGCGCCACCCGGTTCGGGTTGAGCCCGGCAATGTCCTGGTCGTCCAACCGGATGTGGCCAGAGTGCGCGGACACCATGCCCATGATCGCATGGCAGAGCGTGGACTTGCCCATCCCGTTGCGCCCGACCAGCGACAGGGGCTCCTTGCTCAAGGTCAGTGACACGCCCTGCAGGATGTGCGCCTGTCCGAATCGTACATGCAGATCGGAGATTTCCAGGCGACCCGACATCAGTGCGCTCCCCCGAGATAGATGGCCTGGACCACGGGATCGTCGGCGATGCGGTCAGGCGTGTTTTCGACCACCACCTCGCCGTCCTTCATGACCGTGACGATATCGGAATTGGGCAGCGCGACATCCATGTCATGCTCGATGAGGATCAGCGTCAGATCTCTGGGCAACTCCTGGATCAGCTTGATGAGTTCCGGGCGTTCGCCGGCCGAGAGACCTGCCGCTGGCTCGTCCAGCATCAGAAGCTTCGGGTCGGAGGCGAGCGCCATGCCCACCTCGATCTGGCGGCGCTGGCCGTGGGAAACCGTGTCGATCTTTTCCTCCGCAATGTTGGTGACGCGGACGCGATCGGCCAGGTCCCAGGCCTTGGCGAGGGCAACGTCTCCATTTTTCGGTTTCAGAAGGGAAAGGCGGTTACCCATCGCGCCGCGAACCGCGAGAAAGAGATTTTCGATTACCGTCAATCCGGTGAAGAGAAGCGAGGTCTGATAGGTACGGCCGATCCCCTGCCGGGCGCGAAGATGCGGCTTCAGGCCGGAAATGTCCTCCCCAAAGAGCATGATGCGGCCCTCTGTCGGCGGAAAGTCGCCGCAGATCGTGTTGAAGAGTGTCGTCTTGCCGGCGCCATTGGGGCCGATGATCGCCCGCCGCTCACCCCGAGCGATGTCGAAGGTCACGTTGCGCACCGCCTGAAGCGCGCCGAAGCGTCGTCCCACCTGTTCCAGGCGCAATGCGGGCACATCCGCATTGTTGGCGGTTGGCGGATTGATCTCTTGGCTGGCCGTCATGATCTCGTTCATTGGATATTCTTGTGCTGGATCCCCTTCCCGACGAAAGCCGGGAAGGGGTTCGCTTTCGGCTTTCGCCGCTGCGCTTCAATCACGACCCGGGAGGGCAGTCCGGATTGTCGCGCGAGGGCGAGCCGAGGGCGAGGAATTCGTCCTCATCCATGCCCATGGTCTGCGTCACACCCTCGGTGCGGCCGAAGGCTTCCGTACGCATCGTGCCGCCATCATTGACCACGCGGGTCAGGAAGATGTCGGAGATGGCCTGCCGGTTGTGATCGAGCCGCACGTTCGCTCCCATCGGGTTCTGGAACTCGATGTTGGCCAACGCCTCCTGGAAAGCGGCCTGATTGTTGGAGAGATCGCCATCAACCTCTTCGAGCGCCAGCAGCACTGCCCTGGTGTTGGTGTAGTAGTTGAAGGCGTGGATCGACGGGGAATCGAAGCCGTCGGGGAACCGCTCGCGATAGGCTTCGACCCATTCGATCCACATCGGATCGTCATTGAGGTCGGCGATCGGACCCGCTGCCACCATGCCTTCCATCAGCCGCTGGTGTGGACCACGTGCCGAAAGCAGCGTCTGGTCTGCGGTGATCGAGCCGCCGATGATCGGACGGTCGCCGCCCGTTTCGGCATATTGGGTCAGGAAGGCAAGCGCGTCGGTACCACCCTGGATCAGCACGATCGCACCGGCATCTTCAGGGATGTTGGCGATGATGGAACCGAAATCGGTCGTGTTGAGCGGCGACCACAGCTTGGTCACCGCACCGCCGGCCGCGCAGTATTCGAGCATGAAGCCTGCCACCTGCGCATAAGGGAAGGCGTAGTCGGCAGCCACGAGCGCGACATGGTCGACGTCGAGGTCGTTGTAGACATAGTTGCCGAGACCGGCCATCCACTGGGTGCCTTCCGTGTTGAAGCGGAAGAAATTCGGCGAGGGATCCCGCAGCGTCGTATCAGCGGCCCCCGACGAACCGTTGACGATCGTCTTGCCTTCGAGCGTACGCGAATAGTCACGCAGCGCGATGCCCTCGGCGCCCGAAAGCGGCCCGATGATGATGTCGACGTCGTCCTGCTCGATCAGCTTGCGGGCACGAGCGAGCGCCACGTCGGCCTGGGCGTCCGAGGATTCGCGGATCCACTCGATCCGCTTGCCCGCCACCGTGTAGTCGATGGCCTCGAAGGCCATTTCCATGGCGCGGTAAGCGTCCTGGCCGCCCGTGGCGAACGGCCCTTCCAACGTGGTGATGGAGCCGATGACGATGACGTCGTCCTCGGCCGTCGCCGGTGCGGGGCCTGTCATGACGAAAGCGGCTGTGGCAATGGCGGCAATGGCCGTCGAATAGCTCAGTCTCTTTTTCAGCATTGGGATTCTCCCTTTTGGTGTTTCCTCTGCGGTGCCGGACACGACCCTGTGGGTCCGTCCGTTGCTCCTGTGCGGCATTTGCTGCCGACGTACTTTTGCGGGTCGCGCGGCGGAGCGGCCGGCGGCCGTAAGCCTGTCAGTTCGCTTTTTCCTCCATGCTTTTCGTGGCGACGCTTCGCCCCGTCCGCCAGCCGGTGAGGCGACGGAAGAGCCCGAGCAGTCCATCCGGCGAGATCAGAACGATCACCAGGAAGACCAGACCGATCAGCGTGTTGAAGCGGTCGCGGTCGTAGATCGTGGCGGCAAAAGTGTCGAAGAGCGTGTAGACGAGCGCCCCGATGAAGGCGCCGATGGGATGGCCGAGGCCGCCGATGACAGCCATCACAAGCACGTTGACGGTCGCCCAGATCCCGATCGATCCAGGCGAGATGCCGATATTGTGGAAGGTGATCAGCACACCGCCCCAGCCGGCGATGAACCCGGCGAGTGCAAACGAAGCCACGCGATGCACGCCGACATTGAAGCCGATCGCCGCGACCCGGCGGGGGTTGTCGCGTATGCCCTGCAGCACCAGGCCGAAAGGCGTCTTGACCACGTAGAGGATCAGGAAATAGAGCGCGGCCGCCACCAGCAGCGACGAATAGTAGAACACGAAGACATTGCGGAACGGGTAGCCGAAGATGTCCGGCCCCAGGATGTTGCGGATGCCCTCATAGCCATTGAACCAGTCGATGTTCGACTGCGCGAACAGGCTGAAGCCGACGGCCAGTGCCAGCGTGATCATCAGGAGATAGATTTCGCGTGTCCTGACCGCGATCAGGCCGACGACCGCGCCCGCCAGCGTGGCGGCGGCGATGGCCAGCGGTATCAGCGCCCAGTAGGGCAGCCAGTGGTTGCCCAGCGGGATCGCGGTCGGCGCCAGTACCGCCACCGTATATCCGGCAATGCCGGCGATCATCGTCTGGGCCAGCGAGACGAAACCGCCATAGCTGGCCAGGAAGGTCAACGACATCGCCACGATGCCATAGACGATGGACCGGCCGAGAATGTTGCTGGTCCAGAAGGTCGGCAGCAGGAACGGCAGCACCAGGAGCAAGGCGAGGACGGCCAGGCTCACGGCCCACTGCGTGCGGGTCAGCATCGGCATCAGTCGGGCCTCCCCAAGATGCCTTGCGGCCGCACGGCCAGGACTGCCACCATGATCACGAAGGTCAGGATGACCGAATAGGTCGGGAACAGCGCCTGGCCCCACTGCTCGGCGACGCCGATCAGCAGCGCCCCGATGGCGGTGCCGGGGATGGAGCCCATGCCACCCACGATGACCACCACAAGCGAGGTGAGCAGGAAGCGGACATCCACGCCAAGCTGCGTGGGCTGCGCGGTGGCGCCAATCACGCCGCCGAAGCCGGCAAGTGCCGCGCCCAGCGCAAAGACGAAGACGGCAACAAGAGGCACGTTGATGCCGCACGCGGACAGCATCTGCCGGTCGTCCACGCCGGCACGCACCATGATGCCGAGTTTGGTCTTGTTGAGCAGCAGCCAGAGCCCCACGCCCACGGCGACGGCCACGGCAACCTGGAAGAGGCGGAAGGTTGAGTATCGTCCGATAACGGGAACCTGCGTGGGACCGAACAGGATGTCGGGCGCGAAGAACTGGAAGGGGTTGCCGCCGAAATTGGCGAGCAACTGGTCAGCGACGATGATCGAGATGCCGATCGTGACCAGCGCCTGGCGCAGCTCCTGTCCTTGCATCCAGCCAAGGAAGGCGACCTGCATGACGACGCCCACTACAGCCGCCGCGCCGATTCCCGCCAAGATTGCAATGTACCAGGCATAGGGATAGGTGGCGTCGTTCATGTAGAGCGGATCGAAGACCGCAAATCCGACATAGGCGCCGATCAAGTACAAAGAGCCATGCGCCATGTTAACGGTTCGCATGAGTCCGAAGATCAATGAAAATCCGCTCGCAACGATAAAATAAAGGGAAGCGAGCGTGATTCCGTTCAGCGTTACGGTCAACGCATATTGCAGCGACAATGTCTCCTCCCATCGAAAGACTGTGCGTCTTCCGAGAATACAGTTCTTTTATCGTTTTGGTTGACGCGAGGTTGGAGCGCCAAATCCTTATGTTCTATCTACGGTGACAAAACGGGAGCCGGCTTGCCAGAGCGGAATTTCCCGGATTATGGGTAAGAGTGGGTAATCAAGAGAGGTTTTGAACGATTGATCCGGCTATCCATTCGCAGCGATCACATGTCCCGGAGGCCGGGCGAGAGCTACATCTCGGCTCCCTGGCTTCGCGCGCTGCCCGTGGGCAATCCAGACTTGCTGTCGCTGCTGCCCGTGATCGATCTCAACGCGGCTGCCATGCGCTCTCTCGACCCGCCGGCACGCGGAATTGACCGCGGTGGCGTGTTCGCCGCCCTATCCCTGGTGGACCCGTTCCTGCGCCCGCGCGACGCCGTGGCGAGGCTGCGGCGGGCCGGCATTTCAGGGGTAGCCAATTTTCCCACCATGCAGATCGTCGACGGCGAGACGGCCCGCGCCTTTGAAGGCGCCGATGCCCGTACCACGCGGGAGGCCCAGATGCTGGAAGCGTTCCTTGCCGAGGGCTTCAGGGCAATCGCCTTTGCCTGCGGGGCGGACGCGGCGCGGCAGGTCGCGCAGACGCGTCCCACCATGATGGTGTTGCATCCGGGCGTAGCGCTCTCTGACTGGCGCCAGAGAGCGGCGGGTGCGCTCGCCGTCCAGCGTATGATCGAAGCCTGCCGGACCGAGGCCGGTTGTCCTGTGCTGGTCTATCGTCCTGCCGGTTTTGGCAGCGAACTCGACCAGGCGGTTGCCGCTGCCGACGGCGAAGTGCAGATCGAGACCTGAAGCGACGCGCTCATTCGAGCAGGCCGTGCCGGCGCATCTTGTTGTAGAGCGTCTTGCGCGACAGGCCGAGAAACTGGGCCGTCTTGCCGCGCCGGAAGCGGTTCCTGCGCAGCGCGTCGAGGATCCATTCCTTCTCTTCCATCGGAGGCGGTCTTGATTCCATTGCGCTGTTGCGCGTCTCGATGGCGACCGCAATGTCTTGGGCACCGATCATGCTGGTTTCGCAGGCCACGGCGGCCCTCTCGACCACCCGGCGCAGTTCGCGCGTATTGTCCGGCCATGAATGGGCGAAAAGCCTGCGCATGCCATCTGCCGTTATTTCCAGCGCAGCGGCGCTGCGGCTCACCCCAACGGCCTCCAGCACGAGGCGTGCATAGGCGGGAATGTCTTCCGGACGGTCCCGCAGTGCGGGTACGTCGATGCGGGACGCGCCGAAATGGTGCAATAGCTCTGCGAGCAGGCCGCCACCGTTTGTCGCAGGCGTCATGATTGCCACAAACCTTGCTTGCGCCTGGACTGGCCGCTCTCCGCCAACACGCTCGAACTCGC
Source organism: Aliihoeflea sp. (assembly GCA_046297455.1). Classification (GTDB taxonomy): domain Bacteria; phylum Pseudomonadota; class Alphaproteobacteria; order Rhizobiales; family Rhizobiaceae; genus ZYF759. The sequence continues at coordinate 11,560 of JBKBIT010000033.1, read as the reverse complement.
CGCGCTCGAGCAAGTCGGCGCAGCGCCGCTGTGCCGCTTTGGACAGATGGTCGGCATCCTCGATGATGATTGTTGCATGGGCAGTTTCCATCGCACCTGTGCGCCTCACACGCCCATATGATGGCTCGGCGCCGAACAGGAATTCCTCGTGATCGGTGTCACTGGTGCGCGCGTTGAACACGATGGCCGGCCCCCGGCGCTTGCCGAGCGCATGGATGGAGCGGGCAAGCGTCGTCCGGCCAAGCCCCCGTTCGCCGACGATCAAGACGGGCAGGCTGGTGCCCGCCAGCCGCACCGCCTGCTCGAGCATGTCGCGGATTTCGGCTGACTGCCCCGCAACTCCCGCCAGCCGTGCCGCCCGGGCGATCTCCTTGCTTTGGGCCTGATCCGCTTCACGCAGCACGCTGACGGCCTTGAAGGCGGAGGTCACCTGCATGACCGAGAGTTCGAGCGGCAGGCGGTCCAGCGTCGAGCCGCCGACATAGCCATCGGCTCGCGCATCGCGGCAGACGCGATACATGTCTTCGGGATTGACGATCGGTCCGCCCTCGACGAGGCATATTGTCTCCGGTCGTACCTGGCGCACCTGATGGATGATGCGCCGCGCCCGGTCGGCCGCCTCCTCGATGGTGAAGATCTGCGGTACCCCGCGCGAGCCACCGGCGTTCCAGCCGAAGTTCAGGCAGATGACGTCGATCTTCGCATCCAGCATCTGCTGGATCTCGTTGCGCGTCTTGGCATAGCCGAAGGCAACCAAGCCTCGTGCCTTTGCCTGGCGCAGCATCTCGACCTCGCGCGCATAGCCGATGCCCGCTTCTTCAAGCGCCTTGCGGAAACTGCCGTCATAATGCGTCACGGTCGGAAAATTGGCCACGCCGTGATAGCCGGCATCCGCCACCTCGCGCATGAAGGCTGCCAGATCGATCTGCGGATTGAACGCACAGGCGCCGAAGAAGACCGGAATGGCCACCTGGTCGAGGATTTCGCGGCGCGCAAAAGTGTCGGTGAAGCGGTTGGAGTCGTCGAGCGGCAGCATGGCCGCGATGGAGGCTGCGCCCATGACCCTGTAGCGTCCGGCATTGAGCGCGAGCAGGAAGTCGGCGCCACCACGCTCGGCTGCTTCTGCCGTCATGCCGACACCGATAGCCGCGCCCACCAGCGGCTCGTCTCCGGTCAGGCGCCCTCGCGCGATTTCCTGCAAAAGTCTCATGCCGGGCGGAGAGTGGCTTCAGTCGCGAGGACTTTCAAGCCGTGGCGAAAGCGCGGTGCCGCTAGCGAGCCCCTATAGCTCGTCCGCCTGGGGTGACCGAATGCGCCGCAGACCTTTCAACTGATGGTGCTGACTGCAAAATCGAACAGCGACTGTGCGTGCCTGGCCATCGCGGCGCGCGCCTTCTCGGCATCGCCCGCTTCAATCGCTTCCAGGATGGCCAGATGCTCACGCGAATCTGGTCCCAGTCGCTCTGCCAGCTGGGCGATTTCGAACAGCCGGGTGGTCACGCGCATGTCCCGGAGGATCGTCGCCATGACTGCGTTGCCGCAGGCATCGATGAACAGATTATGGACTTCGTCGTCACAGGCCCAGTGCGCCTGGGTGTTGTAGGGAACCGTACGCTCCAGTGCGAGCACAGCCTCGCGCACGCGTGCAATCTCTTCTGGGCGAACCTTGCCGGCCGCAAGGGCAGCAGCTTCGGCCTCCAGTACCTTCCGCACGCGCAGGCTTTGGAGATATTCCCGCATCTCGACGACCCGCACGACATAGGAGCGGGTAGCTCCCTTCCGGATCAGGCCTTCGCCTTCCAGCCGCTGCATGGCCTCCCGGAGCGGAGTGCGGGAAATCTCGAGCTGTTCGGCGAGCCGCTGCTCCACCAGCTTGTCGCCGCCGCGCAACTCGCGCCGCATGATCATGCCCGAAAGAATTCCATAGGCATGAGCCGACATGTTGGCGACGGCCGGCGGGGCGGCAATGCGAACCACGCCTGACCTTTCGGAGGGAATATAGCGTTCCACCGTTCCGTGCTCCTCGCCCATTCATCCCGCAATTGCCGCGCTTTCCGGCGGCGATGGTTGCAAATGTATGCGGAGGCACCATAGCGGGTTTTAAATTGTATACCAACAAAAAACAATCGTTGCATTTCTGCGTACACGATGCTTTCTTCTGCACACAACGAATGAGCCAAGGGGAACGGCCGCGTAATGGTTGACCAGTTTGAGAGCGCCCAGGCACTCGGCCTTCTGCAGCAATTGGTGGCCGCGCAGGCCACCGGCGAATCGGCCGTTCAGGCCTGCATCGCAGATCGATTGCGCGCCAGCGGGTGCAATGTCGAGGAGCGACCTTACGACCCTGCGACGGTTCCGGTTATTGGCGAATTTGCGGGCGGCCGCGCCCAGACGGCCGGCGAGCGGGTGAATGTCATTGCAACCTTGCCTGGCAATCCGCAGCTGCGCTCGATGCTCGTTTTTGCGCATCCCGACAGCGAGCCTGTCGATGGTGGCAAGGGCTGGAGCGGCAATCCCTACGAAATGCAGGATCGGGGAGGGCGGCTCTATGGCTGGGGCGTCGCAGACGACCTTGCCGGCATCGCCGCCGGCGCGCTCGCGCTTGAGCAGGCCGCCAATTCGCCGAAGGAAGCGCGCGGCGACATCGTCTTTATCAGCGCGCCGAGCAAGCGGCATGCGCGCGGTGTTTCGGCAGCTCTCCATGATGGCTTTGCGGCCGATGCCGCGCTCTATCTTCATCCGGCGGAATCGGGTGCCGGCCTGACTGAGATAAAGGCGCTAGCGTCGGGCCACCTCGAATTCCGCATCATCATCGCGGGGCGCTACCCCGATACCAACGAACCCAGCCATACCGCCTTTTCGCATCTCGCGGAAAACCCGCTCGACAAGGCTTTCCTCATCCACGCAGCGCTGAAGCATCTCGATGCCGAACGCGGTGAGCGGATCCATCATCCGGCGATCGACAAGGTTGTCGGCCGGTCGACCAATCTCCTCATTTCCAACATCGCCTGTGGCGAGGATCGCCGTTTCGGTCGCATCAATCTCGAATGCACGATGGGGTGTGCCTTGTCCTTTCCGCCCGGCGAGACGCTTGAAGAGGTCAAGGCGCAGGTCGAGCAGGCCATCATGTCGGCTGCTTCCGGCGATCCTTGGCTGGCGGATAACCCACCCCGCATCGAGTGGGTGGCGGGCGTTACGGGCGCCGAATGCCCGCCCGATCATCCGCTCTATCTCACGGCGGCACGCGTGGTCGAAGCCGTCACCGGCGTGGTGCCGCACGTGAACCCCATGCACACGTCGAGCGACATCCGAAACCCGATCGTCCAGAAGGGCATTCCGACTGTCGCGATCGGCGGCCTTTGTGGCGATCTCACCCAGAACGGACGAACCGACGAGTGGATCGACCGCGATGACTTCCTGCGCATGACCGCAGCCACGACCGACATCATACTCGGCTGGTGCGGCGCGCGCCGAAACGGGGCGAACTGAAGCAGTCGCCCGCAACCCGCCAGCGATCGGGCAGGAAGACCCGAGGCCGGCACCTCAATGGGAGCAACAACAGTGCGCATCTCAAAAACTCTTGCATCCTCCATTTCCCTGATAGCGGCTCTGGTAGCCGGCTCTGCATCCGCCCTGGCGCAGGACTGTCCGGCCGACTTGCCGACGGTCGAACCCGGCAAGCTGGTCATGTCGATCAACGCCACCATCCCGCCGCGCCAGTTCATCGATTCCTCGGGCAATCTGCAGGGACTTCATCCCGATCTTGGAAACGAGATCGCGCGACGCCTCTGCCTGGAGCCCGAATACCGCAATGTCGGCTTCGAGGTTCAGATCCCGGGTCTGGCCAACAAGCGCTGGGACATGATCAACACCGGCATGTACTACACCGAAGAGCGCGAGAAGATCATTCGTCTCGTGCCCTACACGGTCAATGCTCTCGCCATCGTCGTGCAGCGCGACAATCCGGACGGTATCGAAGGCTATGAGTCGCTGGCTGGCGAGCCTGTCGGCACCGAGATTGCCGGCTTTGCCGACCGCCTGATCCGCGAGATCAATGACGAGCAGGTAGCCGCCGGCATGGCGTCGATGGACATCCAGGCGTTCAACACCTTCGCGGAATCGTTCGCCGCGTTGGGGGCAGGACAGGTCAAGGCCGTGTTTGCTCCCGACTCCACCGGTGCCTACTACGCCGAGCGCGGCCAGTTCGCCGTCGGCGCCTCCGGGCTCAACCCGGGCCTGCCGAGTGCCTTCGGGTTCGATCCGTCGGCCGAAGTGCTGGCGCAGGCAGTGGCCGACGTTCTCACCGAGATGCGTGAAGACGGCACCTACCAGGAAATGATGGACGCCTATGGCGCCACCCACATCGACCCTTGGGAAAAGTGGACCGGCTCCTTCGAAGTCTTCTACGCTCCCGAATAAGGTCTTCGATCCAGGGGTGGGGGACAACTGTCGCCCACCCCGTCTATCCGACATACGCTGCTGCTTGAGGAGAGCCCCGTGAACTGGAGCTGGCCCTATTTCTTTGAATATCTGACCAATGGCCTGATGCTTCGCGGGGCCTGGACGACCGTCTGGCTGAGCGTGGTGTCAATGGTGATCGGCCTGGGCCTGGGCGTTGTCGCTGCCATGTTCAAGATGTACGGCAACGTCGTCCTGCGCGCCGTTGCCGAGTTCTACATCTGGCTCTTCCGCGGCACGCCCATCCTCATCCAGCTCGTCATCATCTATACGGGACTGCCACAGATCGGCATCCGGCTCACGGTGATCGAATCCGCCATCATCGGACTGGCGCTGAACGAAGGCGCCTATCTGGCCGAGATCATCCGCGCCGGCATCATGTCGGTCGACAAGGGGCAGAACGACGCCGCGCGCGCGGTGGGCATGACCTGGCGCGAACGCATGTGGTACGTGATCCTTCCCCAGGCCACCCGCACCATCATTCCGCCGCTCGGCAATCAGTTCAACGGCATGCTGAAGACGACCTCTCTGGCCTCGGTCATCTCGATGGAAGAGCTGATGCGCAATGCCCAGATGCTGGCGCAGATCGAGTTTCGCGTGCTTGAGGTCTATATCGTGGCAGCCATCTGGTACCTGATCCTGGTCTCGATCTGGGGGCTCATCCAGGTTCGCATCGAGGCCCATTACGAAAAGCCCTTCGGACCGGCGGCGGCGGTGTCTCCCGACGCGAAGAAGGACCTGAAGAAAATCGCGCAACAGGCCGGTCAGGCCTGAGATTCGCCCGAGCCGAACCCGCCCACACATTCCATCGAGGCCTGTCATGAACGCCATTCCGACCAGCCCCACCGCCAGCGCCAAACGGGTCAAGACACTCGGCGAGCCGATCGTCCGCATCGAGGACGTCCGCAAGTCCTTCCACGGCATCGAGGTGCTCAAGGGCGTCTCGGTCGAGGTGCGGCGCAGCGAGGTGGTGGTCCTTGCCGGTCGTTCGGGCAGCGGCAAGAGCACGCTGCTGCGTTGCATCGATCAGCTCGAGACGATCGACAGCGGTTCGATCCGGGTCAATGGCGAGCTGATGGGCTTTCGCGAGAAGGATGGCAGGCGGGTCCCCCTGAGCGACAGCCAGATCGCGCGACAGCAACGCGGCATGGGCATGGTTTTCCAGAACTTCAACCTGTTTCCCCATATCAGCGTCATCGACAACATCACCCTGGCGCCGACCAAGATCCTGAAGAGGAACAAGGATGAGGTGCGCGCCGAAGCGCGCGAGCTGCTCAAGAAGGTCGGCCTGCCGGAGAAGGAGAACGCCTATCCGCGCCAGCTGTCGGGCGGCCAGCAGCAGCGCGTCGCAATTGCCCGCGCGCTTGCGATGAAGCCCGAGGTCATGCTCTTCGACGAACCGACCTCCGCCCTCGACCCGGAGATGATCTCCGAGGTGCTCGAGGTCATGGTCGACCTCTCCCACCAGGGCATGACCATGATCGTGGTCACCCACGAGATGGGATTCGCCCGCGCTGCGGCGGACCGCGTGCTTCTGATGCACGAGGGGCAACTCGTCGAGGAGGCGACGCCGGAAGAGTTCTTCGAACGTCCCAAGAGCGAGGAAGCCAGGATCTTCCTGTCGAAGATCCTGCACCACTGACATGGCGGCCACACAGCCATTGGCGATGCCCTCAGGCACTGTGCGCACCGTGACGGGCGACAGGCCCGCCGCGGATTTCGCCGCGGTGGCCGTGCACGAGCACGTCCTGTTCGATCTGGCCCTACCGGGGACGCTGAAGACGGGTGTCCCGCTCGACATGAAGAACCGCTGGCAGGTTGACTACCGTTCCAACGAGATGCCCGACAACGCTGCCCAGCAGGACCGCGATCGTGCCACGGACGAGCTCGTTCTTGCCATGGAGGACGGCTGCGACCTGGTCGTCGACCAGACCGTCCGAGGCATCGGGCGCGACGTCGATGGGTTGGCAGCCGCCTCGCGCGGCTCGGGCGTGGCTGTGGTGGCGGCGGCCGGCACCTACACTGCGTCCTATCTCGGCGAGGCGGAACGGCGCGCTGCGACAGAAGAGCTTGCGGAACGTTTCGTCAGTGAACTCACTGAGGGCATTGATGGCACCGGCATCCGCGCCGGCCTGATCGGCGAAATAGGCTGCTCCTGGCCTCTCGAACCCGTCGAGCAACGCGCGCTCCATGCAGCCGCTGCCGCGCAAAAGGCGACGGGTGCGGGCATCTCCGTTCATCCGGGGCGTCATCCCGAAGCGCCTTTCCAGATCGTGGGCATTTTGGAGGCGGCTGGCGCCGACCTGTCTCGAACCGTCATCTGCCACATGGACCGCACCTATCCGGACGGTTCGCGGGTGGCCGAACTCGCGCGAACCGGCGTGATGGTGGAATGGGACTTCTTCGGCATCGAGACCTCCCACTACTGGATGGCCGACCATGCCCTGCCGACCGATCGGCAGCGTCTCCACCTGATCCGTGGACTGTTCGACCAGGGCCTCGGCGAGCGCGTGCTGGTCAGCCACGACATCTGCACGAAGACGCGGCTGAGAAACTGGGGCGGGCACGGCTACGGCCACCTCTTCCGCAACATTCGTCCCCTTATGGCGCGGCTCGGTTTCGCCCTCGCCGAAATCGACGGCCTGCTGCGGCTCAACCCGCTGCGGCTACTGGCACTACCTGAAAGGATCAAGGCATGAGCAGTGCGTTTCGCGGCACCTTTACGGTGATGGTCACCCCCTTTGGCGAGGACGGCTCGGTCGATCTGAAGGCGCTCGCGGCTTTCACTGAGTGGCAGATCGACCAGGGCATCCACGGCCTGATCCCGCTTGGGTCCACCGGCGAGTTCCTGTCCATGAACGAGGAAGAGCGCGAAGCGGTGGCACGCACGGTGATCGATACGGCAAAAGGCCGTGTCCCTGTCCTGATCGGTACCGGTGCGGAATGGACGGCCGATGTCATTCGCGGCAGCCGCATGGCCGAAAGCCTCGGCGCCGACGGCGTCATGATCATCCCGCCCTTCTATTCGACACCGACCGAAGATGAACTCTTCGTCCACTACAAGACGGTGGCCGAGGCGATCTCGCTGCCGATCATGGTCTACAACAACCCGGCGACCGCCAATGTGGACCTGACGCCGGAGGTGCTGGCGCGGCTCAGCCACATCGACAATGTCAGCTACGTCAAGGAATCCACGCTCGAGGTGACGCGGGTGCGCGACATCGTCGAACTGTGCGGCGACCGCATGACCGTCTTCGGCGGCATTCTGGGCTTCGAGAGCTTCGTCATGGGTGCGGAAGGCTGGGTGGCGGTTGGCTCGAACGTCATGCCGGCCGAGTTCGCGCAGCTCTTCACGCTCACCCGCGATGCGCAGGACTACGATGCCGCGCGCGCGCTCTATGCCAAGATCCTGCCCATCATCAGGATGGTCGGCGGCCATCGCTATGTGACCGCCACCAAGGCCGCCCTGTCGATGATGGGCCACAAGATGGGCGACCCGCGGGCACCCCGCCTGCCGGCCTCGTCCGAGGAAAAACGCGTCATCGCCGACATCCTGCGTGGCCTGTCCCTGACACGAGAAGCGGCAGCCTGAGGCAACCGGATGTCGTTCCTCTTCGAAGGGCAGATGGTTGAAAGCCGTCCTGGCGACACGGTGGCGGCGGCGCTGGAACGCGCCGGCCATCGCGCGTTGCGCCGGACGCGGGGCGATCTGGGCGGCGAGGATCGCGGCTATTTCTGTGGCATGGGCGTCTGCAACGAGTGCCTTGTCGAGATCGACGGCCGCGGCGCGCAGCGTGCCTGCATGACACCTGCCGCTGACGGCGCCGTGGTGCGCCGGCATCGCGACGGCGAGGCGGCAGCACTTGAGCCACTGGCCGTATTGCCGACGGCGCCGGCCGAAACCCTGGTCGCCGACCTGGCCATCGTGGGGGCAGGGCCGGCCGGCATTTCCGCGGCGCTGGAGATGGAGGGCGCGGGCCTCGCCACGATCCTGGTCGACGAACGCTCCAGGCCAGGTGGCCAGTACTACAAGCCTCCCTTCGCGGGCGCGCCTATTGATCGCCAGCACGAGGAAGGCGAGGCGCTGCGTGCCAGTCTTGCCGGCTCTTCGGCCACACTGCTGTCGGCGCACACGGTCTGGCACGGCACCCACACGACGGATGGATTCGAACTGACGCTTTTGGGCGATGGCGTCGTCAAGGCGCTGCGCACGCGGGCGCTCATCCTGGCGACTGGCGCCTATGAGCGCCCGGCGATGGTCGAGGGCTGGACGCTGCCGGGCGTCATGACGATCGGCGGCGCGCAGGGTTTGGTCCGCAGCCAGGGGATATTGCCCGGCAAGCGCGTGCTCGTTGCCGGCAACGGCCCGCTCGGGCTTCAACTCGCCGCCGAACTGGTGCGAGCGGGGCAGCCGCCCGTGGCCGTCCTCGAGCGCGCTCGACTGCTGTCGCCCGCCGGCGCCCCCGCGCTCGCCGCCATGGTCTGGAACAGGCCGGCCTTGGTTGCAAAAGGCCTCCACTACCGCCGCACGGCGCATCGGGCCGGCGTTGAACTCCTCGAGGGCTGGCAGATCACGCGCTGTCTGGGCGATGGCCGTCTGGAAGAAGTGGAGGCGGCGTGCCTCGACGGCCGGCTCACGCGGCGCTTCGAGGTCGACACGCTGTGCGCAGGCGAAGGCTTCCTGCCGCAGTCCGAACTGGCGCGCATGCTCGGTGCGCCGACCGGATGGAACCGGGCGACCGGCGCGCTGGAGATCGAGCGGGCGATGGATGGCACGACGCCTGTTGCGGGCATCTGGTCGGCGGGCGACGGCGGCGCCATAGGCGGCGCGGAAGTCGCTCTCGCCCAGGGCCGCCTCGCGGGTCTCGCAGCCCGCCGGCATCTCGGCGCGGATATCGACCAGGCCTCCAAGGCAACGGCCGAGCGTTTGCTTCGCCGCGCCGAAGGCTTCCAGCGCGCGCTCTGGAGCCTCTACCGCGCCGCACCGCGCGACCCGGTGGCGCGCGACGTGCCGGTATGCCGCTGCGAGGGCGTGAGCGCCGGGAAGGTGCAGGATGCCGTCGCTAAAGGGGCGACGGATCTTGGTGCTCTGAAGCGCATGACCCGGCTCGGCATGGGGCGGTGCCAGGGTCGCTACTGCGCAGGCGCTGCCATGGCGTTCCTCAACGACAGCGACCCGATGGCGCCGCAGGCGCCGCTGAAGCCTGTGCCTGCCGCTGCACTGATGCTGGAACAGCCGGAATGGGGCGGTCACAAGCAGGCCGAACACCCCGAACTGCGCAAGGCGGCCCGGCCCGCCGAGGTCGAACTTCCCGAGCGCGTCGAGCTTCTGGTCGTCGGCGCGGGCATTATGGGCGTCTCCGCGGCACTGCACGCCGCGCGGCTCAGCTATGAGACGCTGGTGGTCGACCGCATGCCGGTCAATGCCGAATCCTCGGGTGGCAATGCCGGCAGCCTGCATCTGCAGCTTCTCTCCTTCGACTACGGTTCCAAGACTGGCGGGCGCGGCGAGGCGCTGCTGCAGACGCTGCCGCTGCAGCGCGACGCCATCGCGCTCTGGAAGGAGCTGGAGGCCGCTTGCGGCATGTCCTTCGAGATCGCCACGACCGGCGGCATGATGCTGGCGGAAGACGAGACGCAGCTCGAATTTCTCAAGGCGAAGATTGCCTCGGAGAGCCGGGTCGGGATCGAGGTCGAGCTGATTGGCCGCGACGAGATCGCCTGCATCGCCCCCCATGTATCCGAACGCATGATCGCCGCTGCCTGGTGCCCGGGCGAGGGCAAGATCAACCCGATGGTAGCCACGCCGGCACTGGCGCGGGCGGCGAGGGCGGCGGGCGCCCGCTTCGCCGAGGGCGTGACGATTTCAGCGATCGAGAAAACGGCGGACGGCTATCTTGTGACGGCCAATGGCCGGACACTCGTGGCCAGGCGCCTGATCATGGCGGCGGGCGGCTGGACGGGACGTCTCGGCCGCATGCTGGGCGTCGACCTGCCTGTCCACGGCGCGCCGCTGCAGATGGTCGTCACCGATACGGCTCCCCCGCTGGTGCCCTGCCTGCTGGCCCATGCCGACCGCCACCTGACCATGAAGCAGGCAAAGGCCGGCAATCTCATCATCGGCGGCGCCTGGTCGGCCGGCGTCGATCCCGCCAGCGGACGCAGCCGCATCCTGCTCGACAGCCTGAAGGGCAATCTTTGGGTGGCGGGCCACGTGGTGCCGGGGGTCGCGGGCCTCAACGTGCTGCGGTCCTGGGCCGCGATGAATGTCGATATCGACGGCGCGCCCATCGTGGGGCCGTTGCCGGGGCATCCCGATTGCGTGGTCGTGGCGGGCGCCAATGGCTACACGCTCGGCCCTCTGCTCGGGCGCCTTGCGGCCGAAAGCCTGCACAGCGGCACGCTGGCGCCGGAACTCAAGCGCTTTTCACCAGAACGGTTTTCATAAAGGGAAGGAAAACGACAGATGGACAAGCTGGTCATTCACGCAGGTGGATTCACCTTTCGCGGCCATTTCGAAACGGCGGATGCACCCAAGACGGTCGAGGCTTTCCGTAAGCAGATGCCCTATGAAAGCCAGATCGTGCATGTGCGCTGGAGCGGGGAGGGCGTGTGGGTGCCGCTCGGCGAGACGGATTTCGGCGTCGGCTATGAGAACCACACCAGCCACCCGGCGCCTGGCCACATCATCCTCTATCCCGGCGGCATCAGTGAGACCGAGATCCTGCTTGCCTATGGCGGGGTCGATTTCTCCTCCAAGATGGGCCAGCTCGCTGGCAACCACTTCATCACCATCACCGATGGACTGGAGAACCTGAAGGCACTCGGCAACAAGGTGTTGTGGGAAGGGGCCCAGCCGATCCGCTTCGAGATGGCGTGATCTCATGCCATGTCGCGTGGGCTCTGGGGCCGCCTGGGGCGGCACGCCTTCCGCTTCCATGGAATTTGCCAAGGCCGGTGTCCCTCGCGACACCGGCCTTCTTCCTGCGCGGGCATCAGCCGGACGCAGACGCAGGCTGGCTCGCGCGTGATCTGCATGTTGAAGAAAGACGAAAACGGCCCGATGGCAGCGATGCCGGCGGCAGCCGGAAAACGACAGCCG
>JBKBIT010000032.1:0-31219 GCA_046297455.1 Aliihoeflea sp. | reverse complement strand
AAAATAAAATAGAGTGGCACGGACAACGCGCCCCGCTTCCCAACTGAACAAGAAGCCAGACGGTGAAAACCGGGCGTGGCGGGGATGATACGCGCCGGTATGTCAGGAATGGAGGAGAGAAGGCAATGCCGCGTCCTTCACGCCCCCCTCTGCCTTGCCAGGCATCTCCCCCACGAGGGGGGAGATTGGCAGCTTCGGCGGTGGCGCCCTTTCTGCAACGTTCGCGATTGGCGAAACCAGCCGCGACGGCCAATCTCCCCCCTCGTGGGGGAGATGTCCGGCAGGACAGAGGGGGGCGCCGTAGAGTGCAACGCTTGGCTTCCAGAGCGAGGAACGCCCGGAGCCACAGCGTAGGGCAGGTATCCGGCAGGACAGAGGGGGGGCGCCGTAGAGTGCAACGCTTGGCTTCCAGAGCGAGGAACGCCCGGAGCCACAGCGAAGAGCCGGTATCCGGCAGAACGAAGGGAACTGCAGATGCGATGAATGCCTGTCGCGGCCTAGCCGGCGACGCGTTCGAGCAATTCGATGTCGAAGACGAGATCCTCGCCGGCCAGCGGATGGTTGGCGTCGAGCGTCACCTTCTCGTCGTCGAGAGCAATGATGGTCAGGTCCAGCGTCTGGCCGTCCTCGGTATCGGCCTGGAGCCGGGCGCCGAGTTCGAGATTGACCTCGGGTGGAAAGGCGTTGCGCGGCACTTCCTGGACGCGTTCCTTGTGATGTGGCCCGAAGGCCTCGGCGGCCGGAATGGTCACGGTGCTGGTGGCGCCCACCGTCATACCTTCCACGTGGCGGTCGATACCGGCCATGATCTGGCCCGCGCCGACCGTGAATTCGATCGGATCGCCGCGCCGCGAGGAATCGATCTGGGTGCCGTCGGCGAGCTTGCCGGTATAGTGGATGCGAACGACGTCGCCGCTCTTGATTTCGCTCATGTCTGGTCTCGGTCGGGCTTGAGTGGTGTGCAGGCCGCGCTTGGCGCGCCCAGGCGGAGCCATTCGTGATGGCGATGTCCTTTAGGGGGCAGCCTAGAGTGCTCAGCCCGAATGTAAACCGCCGGGCGCCGACATGTTGCGGACAGTCGAACTTTGTGCGACGCAGCAAAAGGGTCGCGCGGCGATTCCAGTATGTCCACCTTCGGGATGTCGACATGATTTCAAGACCGGGCAGGGTCCCATGAGAACCGATATCCACGAGATCCTGGCGCGCAGAACGGCGACGGCGGCGGAAATCCTCGCCTGTTTCGATGCGCTTCCCGTCGTCGAGGCCGATTTCATGCTGGGCCGCTGGCGCGGCTTCGAGATCACCACCGGGCACATGCTGGACGGATTGCTGGGACCGACCGGCTGGTACGGAAAACTGTTCGAAAGCGCCGAATCGGTCCATCCGCTCCTGTTCTACGCGTCCGGGCGGAAGTCGCTCTATTCGGTCAATCCCGCCCTTGTGCCCCTCGGTATGCCGTTTCCCCGTTCGCGCGTGCTGGGCACGCTGATGGCGCTGTCGCGGCCGTTCCTGCAGACAAGGCGTGCCACGGCGCGGCTCAGGATGATCGCGTTCCGGGGTCGCTCCACCGCCACCATGGCCTATGACAGCAAGCCGATCTTCGACCATTTCGTGCGCATCGACGACAGTCGCGTGCTCGGCATCATGGATCTGAAGGGCGTGCCGGAGCCCTATGCCTTCTGTCTGGAAAGGGACGATGGTTCCCTGCAATTGAGGCTCTAGACATGACCGGAACAGCACTCATCACCGGCGGCGCCAGCGGCATCGGCAGGCTTCATGCCCTGAGGCTTGCGGCCCGCGGCGTGCCCGTCGCCATCCTCGACCTCAACCGCAAGGCGCTGGACGCGGTTGCCGGCGAGCATGAGGGCATTCGCCCCTTCGCCTGCGATGTCACAGACGAGGCTGCGCTCGCCGAGACCGTGGCCCGGATCGAGGCCGAGATGGGCGAGATCGGCTGTCTCATCGTCTGCGCGGCGATCATGCCGGGCGGCGATCTCCTGTCCGGGCCCCCGTCGCGCATCAACAAGGCCATGCAGGTCAATTATGGCGGCATGGTCAACACGGTGAACGAGGTCGTCGGCCGGATGCTGACCCGGGGCAGGGGCGACGTCATCATCTACGGTTCGACCGCCGGCATCGTGCCGATCGACCGGTTCGGCGCCTATGGCGCCACCAAGGCGGCGGTGAACCATTATGCCAAGGTGCTGATCAGCGAGAACCGCAACAAGGGTCTTCGCTTCCAGCTCGTCTGCCCGCCGGCCGTCGACACGCCGCTCCTCAGCCAGCAGGCCGCCGATGGGCCGGGGCTGCTCAAGGAAGGCAAAAACAGCCTGTCGCAGATGATCACGCCGGAAGAGGTGGTGACGTCCGTCGAGCGCGCGCTGGAAGCCGGTCGTGAGATCCACTATCCCGGACGTGGCAAGCTGATCGAGCTGGCCTACCGCGCCTTTCCGAAATTCATCCAGCGCATGTCGAACAGCGGCTGAGCGATGGCGGCGGGCCGGGCGCGAGTGGGGAAATGGTGGGCCCGGAGGGACTCGAACCCCCAACCAAGCGGTTATGAGCCGCCGGCTCTAACCAATTGAGCTACAGGCCCCACGCCGGGGTGCATTAGTTGCTTTTGCCGGGGTGCACAAGTCGGTGCCCCAAACATCCCACAATCGCTACCTAACGGTGCGGGATGCGTCCGCAAACTCGGGAGATCACCATGCGCGCTGCCTCACTTGCTCTTATCACGGCTTCGGCCCTTGTCCTTTCCGGCGCGCTGGCGCCCGCTCATGCGCAGTCCACGCCCACCATCCAGGTCACCGGGCAGGGCGAGACGGCCGTGGCACCCGACATGGCGGTGCTGTCCCTGACCGTCATGCGCGAGGCCGAGACGGCGCGCGCCGCACTTGATGAAGCCAATGAGGCGATGCGCGAGGTCATCGCGGCGATGAAGGAAAAGGGGATCGAAGACCGCGACCTGCAGACGTCTGGCCTGTCGATCAACCCGCGCTACGTCTACCCCGACCGCGGCGAGGATCGCACGCCGCGCATCGTGGGCTATCAGGTTTCGAACAGCCTGACGATGCGCGTGCGCGAGATCGAGATGGTGGGCGAGGTGCTCGACCTTTCGGTGACCATAGGCGTGAACCAGGGCGGCGGCATCGTGTTGACCAACGACGACACGACCGAGGTGCTGGAAGAGGCGCGCAAGGCGGCAGTGGAGAATGCGCGCGCCAAGGCCGAGACGCTGGCAGCGGCGGCAGGCGTCCGGCTGGGACGGGTAATGTCGATCGATGAGGGTGCTCGCCATCCCGAGGTGCGCCCGATGGCGCAGCCAGCCATGATGCGCATGGAAGTCGCGGACGCCTCGGTTCCGATCCAGGCCGGCGAGAATGTCTACCAGATCCATGTCAATGTGAGCTTCGAAATCCTGCAATAGGACCGACCGACAAAAGAAGGCGCCGGCGATTGCTCGCCGGCGCAGTCGGGTCGGGCAGGGAGAAGAACCTAGTGGCAATGAACCATTAGTAGCGCGCCACGATCGGGCAGTGCGGTGCGCGCGAGAAGACGATTTCGGAATAGCCGCGGCGATGCGACCAGCCGCTCACCTCGACCGTGCGGTGTCCCGAACGGATGATCCGGGCATTGCGCAGGCCCATGTCGCGCGCCCTGTTGACCGCCTGACGGTCGGAGCAGTGGCGGACGTGGTGGTGATGGCGCGGCTGGCCGCGATGATAGCGCGGTCCGGGATTGCCGAACTGGATGCTGAAGGCGCCGTCGGGGGAGGTGACGCCGAAGGAAAAGGACGCGTTGGAGGCCTCCGCGCTGGCAGGCATGGCGGCAAGGGCGCCGAGACCCACGATGGCGGCGAGAGTGGCGGTGCGAACGAACTTGAACATCGGTGGCTCCATTTCGAAGTCTGGGCTTCGTGATCTTGATGGTGCCATTCTGTCATCCCGATCCTGAACCGGATGGGAATCGGCCGTTCATCCGGCGTTCATGCGACGTCCAGTTCCTTGATCCAGAATTCCATGGGCTTCTCGGTTTCGGTCTCTTCGCCAATATCGCGCCACGAAAAACCGGTGTGAAATCCGTCCAGCCGCCGGTAGCCGCGTTTCTGCCAGAAGCGGTCCAGAGGGATGTAGTCGGCCGGCCGAAGCGGGTGATCCAGCGGCCGCACCACGGCCGAAAAGATGCAGCGCGAAAACCCGTCTTCACGTGCCGCCTTCTCGCGTTCCTCGAAGAAGCGGACGCCTACGCCCTGCCTGCGATACCGCTTCTGCAGGACCGATTCCCCGAAATAATAGAAATCGGCGACCTCGAGTCCGCGCACTGCGAATGGTTTCGCGAATTCTTCGAAATGGTTGGCGAGCGGTGAGGCGGTCGCGGCGCCTACCAGCTTGCCCGCGTCGAAGGCGCCGAAGATCGCTGCCCCATCCTCGGCCAGATAGGTGTCGAGATATCGCCGCTCATAGTCGGGGTCGCCGTCATAGAGGTAGGGAAAATCCCGGAATACCTCGATCCTGAGGCGCGCAAGGTCGTCGAAGGCGGCCCGCGCTTCTACGCGGGCCAGGCGACGCACTTCCAGGGTCATTTCGAACCTGCGACCTGATCCGTCCAGGCCTGGAGGTTGTAGTAGGTGGTAACTCTGGAAATGAGCCCGTCATCGATGTCGAAGAAGATACCGGCTGGCAGCGTGTAACGTTGGCCATTGGCTTCCGGCAGTCCGTCGGCCGTCGCCAGATAGGTACCGTGCACGGTGAATTCGGCGGCGGCGCGGACGCCTCCGGGCGCCACCATGATCTGTATATCGGCAAGCTCTTCACGGTAGTGCCTGGCCATCATGCCCAGGAAGACGCGAAACGCGTCCTTGCCGATCTCGCGTCCGCCTTCGTTGATGTCGTGGGCGACATCATCGCTCAGGCAAGCCAGCATGCCTTCCGCATCGGCTGCGTTGAAAGCCGTGAGATAGCGTTCGACCAACTGCCTCGTTTCCGTCTCGCTCATGTTCCGTCCTTCTGGTTTGTCGGCCTTCATGCCGCGGTTTCGGCCAGGCCCTGGTCGGCCAGCCGGCTAAATGTCTCGTCGGCAAACGCGAAGCCGACAATTTCCTGCCTGATGTTGGCGAGGCGGCGGTAGAACCGCTCGGCTTGCTCGTTTTCCTTGTTGGTGACCAGCCAGAGATGCTGGAGTCCGCGGGCGCGTGCGTCACTCGCGGCGACAGCGAGCAGGCGTTGGCCAATGCCGCGCCCGCGCCACTTGCCAGTCACGACGAGGTCGCCGACATAGGCGCCGGCCGATGCGTAGATCGTTTCGATCATCGATGACCAGGCGACATAGCCGATCAGGTGGCCGCCGTTTTCGGCGACATGCACCCTGACAGGCCCGCCCGGATTCAGCATGGTTGCGGCGAACCAGCCGGCATCGATGCGCTCGGGCATGCCGCCTTCGCTGGCCGCGAGTTCACGGGCCAGGCCGGCAAGTTCCTCGGCATCGGTCTCCCGGGCCGGCCGAAAACTGACGGATGGCAAGGTCAAGGTTCCCGTTCCAGCAAATGATCCAGATAGGCGTCGCTGTCGCGCATGTCGTTTTCTCCGGCGGTGATGCGTCCGCGCATGGAAATGCCGGCCTCGTGCACGGTCTCTCGGCTGCCTGAGACGAGATGATGCCACCAGTAGAGGTCGCGCCCTTCCGCCACCAGACGATAGGCACAGGTCGACGGCAGCCAGGAAATGGTGCGTACGTTCTGTGGTGTCAGGCCGATACAGTCGTCGACCTTGGCCAGGCGACCGGGGTAATCCAGACATCGGCAGGCGGTGCAGTCGAACAGACGGCAGGCGACACTGGTCCAATAGATGTCGCCGGTGTCCTCGTCTTCCAGTTTCGAGAGGCAGCATTTGCCGCAACCGTCACAGAGCGCTTCCCACTCCGTCGCGGTCATGTCCTCAAGTTGCTTGTCGCGCCAGAAACCATGCTGCATCGCCGCGATGTGGCCCGAGTGGCGATCCGGGTCAAGCCCGGCTGTTGCAACTTGCCCTCAAAGCGTCTGAAGGCTGCCTAGACTCCGCCCGAATGTCGTCTGACATTGCGTCCTCAAGCCGTGCGCCGTGGAACCAAATGAGCGTTGCCCGGTTTCTTGCCCGTTGGGACTTCGCCACAGGAGTACAGATTTCATGAACAGCAAAAAGCTGAGTCTTGCCGGCACAGCGCTGGGGCTCGTGATGGCCGCAACGCATGCGCATGCGCTGCCTACGGCACCACTTTCTCCCCTGCAGCAGGCGACCGGTGCATCCACTCTCCCCGTGATACGGGTACAGCTGAGCGAACAGGAATGCCTTGATCTGCTCGGCAGCGATGAGATGGACGACGATATGCTCGCCGAATGCCGTGCCTTGCTCGACAGCGTCACCGAGCCAGAGCCAGAACCTGAACCGCAGCCCGGTCCAGAGCCTGAACTCGAACTGGAGGCCGAGCCAGAACCTGAACCGGATCTCGAGCCGGAGGCTGAACCGGAACCTGAATTGGAAGTTGAACCCGAGCCGGAAGCGGAACCTGCTCCCGAGCCCGAGCCCGAGCCCGAGCCCGAGCCCGAGCCCGAGTCCGAGTCCGAGTCCGAGTCCGAGTCC
Organism: Aliihoeflea sp.; assembly: GCA_046297455.1. Classification (GTDB taxonomy): domain Bacteria; phylum Pseudomonadota; class Alphaproteobacteria; order Rhizobiales; family Rhizobiaceae; genus ZYF759. The sequence goes on along the minus strand of JBKBIT010000032.1, from coordinate 24,605 downwards.
GAACTCGAGCCGGAAGCGGACACTCAGCCTGTCGACGAGGAAGTTGTTGAGCCGGAGGTTTCCCCGCAGCCGGATACAATGCCTGTCGACGAAGAAGCGCCCGTCGACCTTGAGGAAGAGGCGATTGATGAGGAACTGATCGAGGAGGCCGAGCCCGCTCTTGCGGATGACGAGCCGGTCGAGGAGGTCGTCGATCCCGAGGAGTACGAGGACGCTGCCCCTATTCTGGACAGTGAGAAGGAAGCCGAGCAGCTTGGGCTGACCGACGACGAGCGTCCGGTGGAGCCCGAAGATGTCGGTCCGCCGCCCACGTCCGATGACGAGGCGCAGGCGGAGACGGTGGTCGAGGAGATTGAATCGAGCCGTGCCGAGGAAGGCCGCCGGATCGAGCGTCGTGAGGATACTCGCTCGGAACGCCGCGAAGGCTCGGAGGTGCTGCGCGAGATCGGTGACCGCATCGTCATCCAGTTCAACAACCAGCTCATCGTGCAGAGCCGGGACGACCCGCGCATGGGCCGTGACGCCACCGAGGTCTATTACGAGGAACTGCCGCGTGGCCGAACCCGCGAGACCGTGGTGCGGCCCAATGGCGTGATGGTGGTCACGATTCGCGATCGCTACGGCGACATCATCAGGCGCTCGCGCATTCTGCCCGACGGTACGGAATATGTGCTGGTCTATGCCGACGACCGCGGCCGTGACCAGGAAGGTCGTCGCCAATGGCGGGATCCGGCCCGCGATCTGCCGCCGCTGCGGCTGCGCATCCCGACGCGCGAATACATACTCGAGGCGCGTCGCGTCGAGGATCCAGAGGTCTATTACACATTCCTCGACCGTCCGCCCGTCGAGCGGGTCCAGCGTCTCTATTCGGTGGATGAGGTTCGCTATTCGTCCCGCGTCCGCGACATGATGCCGAGGATCGAACTGGACACGCTGACCTTTGATTTCGGTTCGGCGTCAATCGGCCAGGGTGAAGTTCGCCGGCTGCAAGGCATAGCGGACGCCATGCACCGCATGCTGGACCGGAACCCGGCCGAGACGTTCCTGATCGAGGGCCACACGGATGCGGTCGGGTCGCACGAGGCCAACCTGGCCCTGTCCGACCGGCGGGCCGAGGCTGTTGCCATTGCATTGACAGATTTCTTCGATATCCCACCGGAGAATTTGGTCACGCAGGGCTATGGCAAGAACTACCTCAAGATCAACACGCAGGAGCCTGAACGGCTCAACCGGCGGGTGGTCGTGAGACGCATAACCCCGCTGGTGGCGCCGGTCGCCATGCGCTGATCCACCGTTCCCTGCCCTGTCCCCCTTTGCGGGGACCTGGCGAGCCCGGCCGGTTTCCCCCTCCACCGGCCGGGCTCATAATTTGCCGACATGATTCCGATCAAGTCGCGGCGCGCGTGGGAATGTTATAAGCGCGTAGGAGGAGGGGATCATGAGACCAACCGACGGCGCCACGCCGCTCGCCGCGCTCGACGCGGTGGCCATTGATACCGAAACGACCGGGCTGGACACTCGACGGGCAAGGATCGTCCAGATGGCCGGGGTCGCCATAATCTCCGGGGCGGTGAATGAGGAGCCTGTATTCTCCTCGCTGGTCGATCCGGGAGAGCCTATTCCCCCAGAATCCAGCGTTGTTCACGGCATTTCCGACGACATGGTTGAGGGAGCTCCCGGCTTCGGCGAAGCTTGGCGCCGGCTTGCCGCATTCCGCGCCGGTCGCGTCTTGATCGGCCACTCGATCGGTTTTGATTTCGCGGTGCTCGAACGCGAGGCGCGGCTTGCTGGCGCTGACTGGGACGTGCCACGCGGCCTTTGCATCCGCATGCTTGGACAAATCGCCAACCCCACCTTGCCCGATCACTCGCTTGATACGCTGGCCTCATGGTTGGAGGTCAGTATCGAAGCTCGTCACACGGCGCTGGGCGACGCCAGAGCGGCCGCCGAGGTTTTTGTCGCCCTGATACCGAAACTGGCTGAACGCGGTATCCGCACGCTTGCCGAGGCCGAGCGCGCCAGTCTTGGCCTGCAGGCCGCACTGGAGGAGCACCAGCGCGCCGGTTGGGCGGAGCCCGTGCGGCGGCCCGAAACGATGCGTGTTTTCGGCAAGGTCGATCCCTATGCCTATCGACATCGCGTCCAGGACGTGATGTCGGCGCCACCGCTGGTGATCGAAGCGGATGCGACGGCGCGTGACGCGATCGCCCTCATGGTCGAAAAGCATGTGAGTTCGCTTTTCGTGTCGGATGACGTCCAAGGATTTGGACCTGTTTCGGGTTATGCGATCGTGACCGAGCGCGACATGATGCGCGCCCTGGCGGCCGAAGGACCGACCATGCTCGACCGAAAGGTCGTTGAGATGGCGTCGCGCCCGCTTGCCTCGATTGCCGGAGAGGCTTTCCTCTATCGCGCCGTCGGTCGCATGAGCCGGCTCAAGATCCGCCATCTGGCGGTGCGCGACGAAAACGGCCGGCTTGCCGGCGTCATTTCGGCGCGCGACCTGCTGCGGCTGCGCGCCGGGGCTGCGATCGACCTCGAGGACGAGATCGATACCGCCAGCGACGCCGTCATGCTCGCGGCTGCCTGGTCGCGGTTGCCCTCCGTCACGGACCGACTGATCTCGGAGGAGATCGAGGCGCCCACAATCTCGGCCATCGTCTCGGAGGAACTGAGGGTGCTGAGCCGGCGCGCCGCGATCCTCGCCGAACAGTCGATGCTGACAGATGGGTTGGGACGCCCGCCCTGCAACTACGCCATGATGGTGTTGGGTTCCGGCGGGCGCGGCGAAAGCCTGCTCGCGGCCGACCAGGACAATGCCATCGTGTTCGAACACGGTGCGCCTGGCGGGGTCGAGGATGTCTGGTTCGCCGAACTCGGCAATCGCATCGCCGCTACGCTGGACAGGGCCGGCGTGCCGCTGTGCAAAGGCGGGGTGATGGCCAAGAACCCGGCCTGGCGCGGGTCGGTGGAGACGTGGAGCGCACGGATCAGGGATTGGGTGACCCGTTCCAACCCGCAGGATCTGCTGAATGTCGACATCTTCTTCGACCAGCGGGCCGTGCATGGCGAAACGGCGCTTGCCCAGACCCTGTTCGACCTCTCGTTCGAAGCCGGCACAGGCCAGCGCCATTTCCCCGTCCTGCTGGGCGAGCGCATAGACCAGGCGGGCAGCGCCTTCACGATGTTCGGCAATCTGCGCGGCCTGGATGGACGGCTGGACCTCAAGCAGCATGGATTGTTCCCGCTGGTCGCTTTTGCCCGCGCGGTCGCCATTCGCCACGATCTGAGACATCGCGGCACGCGCACCCGGCTCGATGCGATGATCGAAAAAGGTCTCGGCAGCGAGGACGAAGTGCGCGCACTGCTCGACGCACACTCCCTCATTCTGTCGCTCATGCTGTCTCAGCAAAGCCGCGATATGGAGGCCGGTCTACCGGTCTCCAACCGCGTGGAACTGACCGGCCTCGGCCGCAGGCAGGCCGACCGTCTCAAGCGAGCGATTTCGCGAGTCGAACAGCTGCCTCATCTGTTGCGATCACTGATGGGCAGATGAGCTAGCTGATCGCCCGGGCAAGTTCCGTGTCGGTCTGATCGAAGATCTCGTCCGGCACGAAGAAGTCGGCAGCCAGCGGCCCCTTGGCGTGGGGCGCATAGGACGAAAAGTCGGTCACGCCTTCCTCGCGCAGAACCAGCTCGTCGATGAAGAAATTGCCCGAGCACTCCCGCGACGGCCGCGACAGGATCGCATGCGCGGCGTCGGCCATGATTTCGGGGGCGCGGCTGATCGAGGCCATGGTGTCACCGCCGAGCAGGTTGCGCACGGCGGCCGTGTCGATCGCCGTCAGTGGCCATAGCGAATTGACCGCGATGCCGTCACCTGCGAATTCGGCGCTCATGCCGAGCGTGCACATCGACATGCCGAACTTGGCCATCGTGTAGGCGACGTGGTTCTTGAACCATTTCGCCTCCATGTCGAGCGGCGGGGCCAAATTGAGGATGTGCGGGTTCTGCGCCTTCTTCAGATGCGGGATACAGGTCTTGGAGACGAGAAAGGTGCCGCGCGTATTGATCTGATGCATCAGATCGTAGCGCTTCATGTCGGTGGCAAGCGTGCCGGTCAGCTGGATGGCGCTGGCATTGTTGACGCAGATGTCGATGCCGCCAAAGGCGTCGACCGTCTGCTGCACGGCTTGAGCCACCTGGTCCTCGTCGCGAATGTCGCAGACAACGGGCAGAGCCTTGCCCCCGGCCTGGCGGATTTCCTCGGCTGCGGTATGGATGGTGCCCGGAAGCTTGGGATGTGGCGTGTCGGTCTTGGCCGCGATGGTGACGTTCGCGCCGTCACGAGCAGCACGCAGCGCGATGGCGAGCCCTATTCCCCGCGACCCACCCGATATGAACAGCGTCTTGCCGGCCAGCGACATGAAGTCCTCCCTTTTTGGTCGGACGATCCTCGCGCGGCAAGCTTCGCGACGCAAGGAGGATTGTCGTGCGTGGGCAGGCCTATGCCTGCTCGGCCTTCGCCACTTCCTGCTTCACCGCAACGAAGCTGTCGGGGCTGACGGAGATGGAATCGATCCCGCATTCCACCAGGAAGGCCGCGAATTCAGGGTGGTCGCTCGGCGCCTGGCCGCAGAGCCCAATCTTGGCACCGGCCTTGCCGGCCGCCTCGATGACGCTGGCGATCATCCATTTCACCGCCGGGTCGCGTTCGTCGAACAACTCCGCCAGTTCGCCGGAGTCCCGGTCGACGCCCAAGACCAACTGGGTCAGGTCGTTTGAGCCGATGGAGAAGCCATCGAAGCGTTTGGCGAACTCCGCCGCAAGAACCACGTTGGACGGGATTTCGCACATCACATAGACCTCGAGCCCTTTCTCGCCACGCTTCAGACCATTCCTGGCCATCACCTCCAGTACCCGGTCGGCCTCTGCGATCGAGCGGCAGAAGGGGATCATGACCACGACATTGGTGAAGCCCATCTCCTCGCGCAGCCGGCGAATCGCCCGGCATTCGAGCGCAAAGCCGTCGCGGTAGCGCGGCGAGTAATAGCGCGAGGCCCCACGGAAGCCGATCATCGGGTTTTCCTCGGCCGGCTCGAACTCCGCGCCGCCGATCAGGCCAGCATATTCATTGGTCTTGAAGTCGCTCATGCGCACGATGGCAGGCTTCGGCCAGACGGCGGCGGCAATGCGCGAGAGCCCGCGCGCCAGACGGTCGACGAAGAACTCGGTCTTGTCCTCATAGTCGGCCGTCAGCTCCGCGATCTCGGCGCGGGCGGCCTCGTCCTTCAATCGGTCGTAGTGGACGAGTGCCATCGGGTGCACGCGGATGTGGTTGGAGACAACGAACTCCATGCGCGCGAGGCCCACGCCGTCGACCGGCAACTGCCACCAGCGCAACGCGGCTGCAGGGTTGGCGAGGTTGAGCATGATCGAGGTGCGCGTCTCGGGCAGATGGGTCAGGTCGATCGTCTCGACCGAGAATTCGGATGTGCCTTCGTAGATGAAGCCCTGATCACCCTCCGCGCAGGAGACGGTGATCTCCTGTTCGGAATGCAGCACCCGCGTCGCGTTGCCCGTACCGACGATCGCCGGCAGGCCCAATTCGCGGCTGACGATGGCGGCGTGCGATGTGCGCCCGCCATGATCGGTGACGATCGCGCTGGCGCGCTTCATGATCGGAACCCAGTCAGGGTCGGTCGTGCCGGTAACAAGGATCGAGCCGTCGACGAAACGGTCGATGTCGCGGGCGCTTTCGATCAGGCAGACCTGGCCCGTTGCAACGGCGTCGCCGATGGCGAGGCCCACGGCCAGTTCCTTACCTTTGTTGTCGATCCGGTAGGTCTTCAAAGCGCCGGCGCCCCGGCGCGACTGGACGGTCTCGGGGCGAGCCTGGACGATGAACATCTCGCCCGTCTCGCCGTCCTTTGCCCATTCCATGTCCATCGGGCAGCCATAGTGATCCTCGATGGCCACGGCCCAGCGGGCCAGCTGCAGGGTTTCGCCGTCATCGAGCACGAAAGCCGCACGCTCGGCCTTGGAGGTCGGTACGTTGCGCGTCGGGCTGTCGCCGGTGGCGTAGATCATCTTGATGGCCTTCTCGCCACGCTTCTTCGTGATGATCGGCACGGTTGCGTTCTTGCCAAGCAATGGCTTGAAAACCTGGTATTCGTCCGGGTCTACTGCGCCCTGCACAACGTTTTCACCCAGCCCCCAGGCGGCGTCGATGGCCACGACATCCTTGAAGCCCGTTTCAGTGTCGATGGAGAACATCACACCGGAGCCACCCACATCCGATCTCACCATCTGCTGCACACCGACCGACAACGCCACCTTCATGTGGTCGAAGCCCTTGGCGATGCGATAGCTGATGGCACGGTCGGTGAAGAGCGAGGCGACGCAGCGCTTGCAGGCCACAAGCAGCGCCTTCTCGCCACGGATGTTCAGATAGGTTTCCTGCTGTCCAGCGAAGCTGGCGTCCGGCAGATCCTCTGCGGTGGCACTGGAGCGCACGGCGACGTCGACATCCTGTTTGCCGGTGCGCTCGCACAACTCCCTGTAGGCTGCCGCGATAGCCTCCGCCGTTTCAGCCGGCCATTTCCCCTTCAGGATTGTCTCGCGTATTCCGCGACCGGCCTCGGCCAGCGTAATCTGGCCCCGGTCGTGATCATCCAGCAAGCCGGAAATGCGGGCTTTCAGGTCATTCGCCTCAATGAAGCGCCAATAGGCCTCGGCGGTCGTGGCGAAACCTGGTGGGACGCGGATGCCCTTCGGCTCCAGCGTCTGCACCATCTCGCCGAGCGAGGAATTCTTGCCGCCCACCTGGCCGACATCGGCGCGGCGGACATCGTCGAAACGGATGACGAGCGTCATGGCACTACTCCGCTGCCGCGGCTGGCTCCGTGGCAAAGCTGTCGAAAGCACGCAGGGCCTCGCCGCCATAGACCACCGAGGGACCGCCGCCCATCTGGATGGCGACGCCGATCGCCTCCATCACTTCCTCGCGGCTGGCGCCGAGCTCGGCGAGGCGGGACCCATGATAGGCGAGGCATCCGTCGCAACGGGCAGCGACACTGAGCGCGAAAGAAATAAGTTCCTTGGTCTTGGTGTCGAGAGCCCCGTTTGCGTAGGCAGCCCGTCCCAGCGCGCCAAACGCCTTCATCGTCTCAGGTGCTGCGGCGGCGAGCATGCGTCCATCGCTGCGTACGATCTTTTCCAAATGCATGAAGTCCTTGGCCATGCGGGTCTCCCTGTGTTTCACACTAGCAAGCTGGAACGGTGACGGGCGGCATTGATCAGGGTCAAGGCAGATGGGGCGCTTGCCAATTTAATGGTTTGAGAAACTGCAGGACTGTGCCCATGCCAACCTGGAACCCGATAGCGGAAGCCCCTGACGAGACCGATATTCAGATCGGTATCGCCAACACTGGTGCCGTGCATGCGCTGTTTTTTGCTTGCCGCAAAACGGCATCAGGCTGGGTGAAGGCCGAGACGGGCGCGCTGATTGATGTGCAACCGACGCATTGGCGACAGTGGGCCTGGGACGTCAGCCGCACTTCTTCGATTCGTTGACCTGTCGCAGAATCTCTCGGAGCTTGGCCTGTTCTTCCTTCAGCAGGCGCTGCATCGTGTCCCGCAGTTGAGGATCCGACTCCTCAGCGAGCTTCTTCTGGAAATGCTCGATGTTGAGCTCGGCAATGCGCCTATCCATGCTGCAGGTCCGTCGGAGATAGTTCAGGTCGCGCCAAAAGGGAAAAACGAAAACCGACGTTACCCTAGCCCCAAATCAGGACCCCTTCAACCAGCCGATCGATGGACAGTCCCAAAAGGCGACCCAGCACTGACCTTGAGCGTGAGGCCGGCTCTCAAGGTTCAGGTATCAAGAACATATGTGCCTGGCGCGGCTGCAAGACTGACGGAAGAATGATTTGCTTCCCGCTCGCCACTCGACTGCCTTGAAAGCCAGTCTGTCCAGACCGACCACCAGGAACCGGGTTCTTCCGGCGTGTTGGCCAGCCAGTCTTCCGGATCGGGATGGACCTCGCCATAGCGGTAGTGAAGACGGCGATAGCGGCGCTTCGGATGATCGGGTGGCGCAACGATGCCGGTATTGTGGCCGCCATTGGTCAGCACGAAATCGGTTTCCGTGTCGAAGAGATGGGTAATCTTGAAGACGGACTTCCAGGGCGCGACATGATCGGTGGTCGTGCCCACAGCGAAGAGCGGCGCCTTGATCGCTTCCACATGCACAGGCGCATCCTCGACCCGAAACTGGCCGAGCGCCAGTTCGTTGCGCAGGTAGAGCTTGTGCAGATACTCGGAATGCATGCGGAACGGCATGCGCGTTGCGTCCGCGTTCCATGCCATGAGGTCGCTGATTTGTTCGCGCTCTCCCATCAGGTAGTCCCTGACCATGCGTGACCAGAGCAAATCCTGAGAGCGCAGCATCTGGAACGCGCCGGCCATGCGCCGCTGGTCGAGATAACCGTCGCTCCACATCAGATCGTCGAGCATCGCGACCTGAGCCTCGTTGATAAAGAGCCCGATTTCGCCGGGTTCGTCGAAATCGACCAACGCGGCGAACAATGTCAGTGATTTCAGGCGGTCGTCGCCATCGCGCGCCATTGCGGCGCTGGCGATTGAAAGCAAGGTCCCTCCGAGGCAATAGCCGACGCCATGAACCCGCCCGCCCGGCGAACCCTTGGCGGCAACCTCCATAGCTGCCATGACGCCTTGGCCACGGTAGTCGTCGAGCCGCCAGTCGCGATGCTCCGCGCCCGGGTTGCGCCAGGAAATGCAATAGACTTCGAAGCCCTGCTCAACGAGATGGCGGATGAGCGAGTTCGCTGGCGATAGATCGAGAATGTAGTATTTCATGATCCATGCCGGCACGATCAGGATCGGTTCTTCTTTGACCTTTTCTGTCGTCGGCCGGTAGCGGATCAGCTCGATCATGTCGTTGCGATAGACAACGTCGCCCGGCGTGGTCGCCACCTCGATGCCAGGCCGGAATGCGCCTCTGCCTGCCGTTGAGCCTCCCGTAGCGGCTTCGCGCATGTCATCCAGCAGATTCTGGAACCCGGCGACAAGACTGGCGCCGCTCGTCTTCACAGTCCAGTCGAGGGCCTCGGGATTGGTCGCCAGGTAATTCGAGGGCGACATCATATCGAGCATCTGGCGGCTGTAGAACTCGACCAGTTTCTCGTGCTTGTCCGCCACGCCGGGAACATCGACGGTGGCGTTGTGCCACCATTGCTGCCAGAGCAGGAAGGATTGCTGCAGGGCGCTGAACGGGGGCTGCTGCCAGGCAGGATGCGCGAAACGTCGGTCCTGCGGCAGCGGCGAGATGCAGGACGAGGCTTCCGGGCCGCGCGCCGCGCAGTCTGCCATATGGAACGACAGGCGGGAGAGCTTCTCCCATCCCTTGAGCTGGATCTCCAGTTGCTTGCCCGGTGAAATGGCAAGGTGCAGCGCCCAGTCCTGCCAGGCCTGCATCAGACTGATGGGGGAAATGCCACCCGTGGCCGCGCCGATTGCGGCGTGAATAAGCCTGTCTGCATCGCGCAGCGGCTGGGGCGGACTGTCCTTGCGCTCGCCCTCAGCCTTCAGGTGCACGACATTGCTGGCCTCGCGAGGAGTGGCCTCGGCTGTCCGCGTCGTCATGTTCGGCGTCCCTCGTATGATCGCAGACGGTCTATGGAAGGATCAACTCGCGGTCTGTGCTGCCAAATCCTCGATTACCGCCTCGGTCTCCTTCTTGACCTCCTTGGCGGTGTTGCTGGCGATGCGCGAACTGATCGACGCGATCTTGCCGGCCTCTTCTGCATATTCGTTGGCCGCGTTCTGCATGAAGGTCTGCATCACATCAAAGCTGTCGTTCAGCTGATCAGAGGCAATCAGACTGTCGACAAGCTTGACGTCCTGCTCGTAGCGGTGCTTCAGGAATCCCAGCATTTCGATCTGATAGGCCATGAAAGCCTTGAACAAATGGCCCTGGAGACGCGCATTCGCCATCATGTAGCGTTGCGCATTCTCGAATACCGGCATGTCCGGGAAGGTCGCCAGGGTGTGGTCCGACGTCTTGGTCTGGTTCCGCATGGCACTCTCCTGCGTCAGTTGGGGGACTCTGCAGACAAAGGATAGCATCGCTTACCGAAAGCGCCTTGATGTCGGTCAAGTGGAATTGCCGAAATGAAGTGAGCGGTCCCGGCCTAGTTGGACAGAAGACGGTTCAACGATCCATCGTGCAGGAGCGAGCGCGTGACGCCGCCGAAGGCCCATTCTCGCAGCCGGCTGTGGCCGTAGGCGCCCGAGACGACCGTGTCGGAGCCGAGACTTTTGGCAAGCTCTGCGATCGTCTCGGCTGGCGGCATCCTGCTTGCGGGCAGCACCATCTCCTCAGCCCTGACACCATGGCGCATCAGAAAGCGGACCACTTCCGCGCAGCTGTCGCGGGTCGCGGCCTCCTGGCCCTCTATCACGGCAGCCACGACGACCTGTTTGGCAGACCTGAGAAGAGGCAGGGCGTCGGCGACCGCCCGTCTTGCCTCTCTGGCATCCTTCCAGGCGATGACGACCTTGTCGACGCGGGGTATGTCTTCGTCGTGGGTGAGCACCAGGACTGGCCGTCCGGCAGCGAGCACCAGCTTGCCGAGATCCACCTTGCGATCGCGCTCAAGGATCGTGCCCTGGCGTGGCGTGCCAACCACCAAGAGGTCAGCGGAACGAGCATGCAGGGACAGCAGTTCCGTTGGATGGCCTATCTTGCCGATCCAGGTCGTGCCAGGACCATCGCCGGCGATTTCCAGAAAGGCCTCGCGCAATTGCCTGAGTCCGGTCGCGATCTCTTCCTTTCGTTCTCGCTGGCTTTCGGCGACGGCTCGCCCTCCCTCATAGGGAAGATGGACGCGATAGTCCGCCGCAGCGAAGGCGAGAAGCTCTGCATCGAAACGGCGCGCAAGATCCGAAGCGGCGGCCAGCCGCTTGTCGGGGGGGCTGTCGATGTCCAACTGCACCATGATGGCGTTGAGCATGGTCGGACGGTCTCCATTCGGTTTTCCGCGCCAAACGGATAGGATAAGCGGGCGAATGTGGCGTTGATCGGGATCAAGGCCTCTTTCGGTCGCCAAACAGCGAGTCAGCGGATGTATTGCGGGCGGAAGCGGAAACGCGCGCGTGCCGCCTGCGGAAGGTGGCTGTTGAGTCGCTTGTTCACAAGTCCGAAGAGGCCCACGATCAGAAGCGTCAGGCAGACGAAATAGAAGCCGACCAGCGGGTAGGCCACGAACGGATTGAAGGTCTGATCGACGAAATAGCGGGCGTAGTAGAAGGCCTCGCCCGATTGCTGGCGGGCGGGAAAGGCCGACAGGAAGACCAAGGTCGTCGAGTGGGTCAGGAAAATCGCCTCGTTGGTGTAGCTCGGCCAGGCGAGCCGCAGCATGGTCGGCCAGACGATGCGCCGAAACCGGGTGAAGCCGCTGATCCCGTAGGCGTCGGCGGCCTCCAGATCGCCCTTGGGAATGGAGCGCAGGGCGCCATAAAACAGTTCGGCCGAATAGGCCGTCGTATTGAGGATCAGCACGATGAGGCCGCCTACCTGCGCGGTGGTCAGGGCGGAGGTGTGGATTGTCAGCGTGACAAAGCCCAGAGGTATGTCGAAGCCCACGCGCGGGAGCAGGATGAAGGCGGAATAGAAGAAGAAAAACTGGATGAAGAGTGGCGAGCCTCGAAAGAAGAAGACGAAGGCGGATGCCGGGCGCCACAGCCACGGATTGTCGCTGAACTTGGCCAGTGCGATGCCGGCGGCCATGAAGAAGCCGAACAGGATGGCGAGGACGGCAAAATAGACATTCCAGATGAGGCCCCCGCCAATAAGGAATATCTGGTCGCACAGCGTGATCTCGAGCCCGCGCGGCAGCAGGTTTTCGCCGAACTCGCGCCCCAGCGGGCGCAGGAAATAGGCGTCGAAGCTTTCCTGGCAGGTCCTCATGCGGCTGCCCGCCTTTGGCGTTCACCCGCCGCAGTCGCCTGACCGCGCGACAGCCCATCGCTCAGCCGCCCGAAGGCTCTTTCGCTGATCCAGGTGAGGAACAGGTAGAAGACCAGCAAAACGAGGAAATACCAAACCCGCCAATCGGGGTGCGGGTAAGTGTAAAGCGAGGTCTTCGCGCCGCCCAGCTCGCGCGCCCAGAACACGGCATCCTGGATCCCAAGCAAGAAGAGCAGCGGCGTTGCCTTGATCAGGATCTGCCAGATGTTGGAGAGGCCCGGAATGGCATAGACCCACATCTGAGGCAGCACGATGCGGCGGAAGGCCTGGCCGCGTGTCATGCCGTAGGCTTCCGCCGTCTCGATCTGGGCGCGCGGCACAGCCTGCATGGCGCCGTGCAGTGTGTTGGCAACGAAGGCGCCGAAAACCAGGGCGAAGGCGATGGCGGCCATGCAGAAGGCATAGACGTTGCGCGCCCATGCCGAGGCATTCACGCCCGGAAAACGCGCTTCTCGGCAGACGATGAAATCATTGCCCTGGCGGATCGGCTGATCCCAGTCTGGGCAATTGATCTGGTGGAGCACATATTCGATGCCCTGGCCGAGTGCGATGGGCACGAACAGGAAGAAGACGATGTCGGGAACGCCACGGACGACATTCACATAACCCTTGCCGAGCCAGCTCAGCGGAAAGAAGCGCGAGCGAACAGCCAGAGCGCCCAGCATACCCATGCCGAGCGCAAGGGGCGCAACGACCACCAGCAGCAGCATGACCACAAGGAAAGACCAGTAGAACGCCAGATGCGTCCCGCTCGTCAGATAGCAGGCAAACCACTGCCATTGCGGCAGGAGATCGGGTTCGACGCAGAAGGCGAACATAGCGGTTCGGGCGGGGCCAAGACCCCGCCCGATCTCACTTTATCAGAAGGTCGGCGTGTCTTCGCCGAACCACTGAATGAGCAACTCGTTCAGCGAGCCGTCCTGCTTCATTTCAGCGATGACCGCATCGAAGGTTTCGCGCAGCTCGTTGTCGGACTGGCGAACGCCCATGCCGATGCCGTCGCCGGGGGTAACCTGGTCTCCGATGAAGACCAGTTCACCGCCGGATTCTTCCACGAAAGGCGCCAGGAATGCACGGTCGGCCAGAACGGCGTCGGCCTCTCCGCCACGCACGGCAGCAATCGTTTCGTCCGGCGTCGGGAATTCCAGCAATGAGGCGTCGGATTCGGCCACCAGGCCGGCCTGGACGGTGTTGGACTGGGCGGCAATCACGCCGCTCTCGATGACAGATTCATCGGTGCCGGCCAGCGCCATGAACGACGAGGGGTCGCCAAACTTGTAGTTCTGGGTAAAGGAGATCACCTCAGCCCTGGCTTCCGTGATCGACATGCCGGCCATGATCGTATCGTAGTTGCCTGCGACCAGATTGGGGATGATCGTGTCCCAGTCGTTGATGACCCATTCACATGTCAAGCCAGCGCGCTCGCACATGGCGTTGCCGAGATCGATCTCGAAGCCTTCCAGTTCATTGTTGTCGTTGATGAAGTTGAAGGGCGGGTAGGCGCCTTCGGTACCCATGCGCACGACGTCCTGCGCAAGGACCGTGCCGGCGCTGAAAGCGAGTGCCGCCAGGGTAAGGACCAGTTTCTTCATCGATGTTCTCCTCTTTTGGTTTTTTCTTTGAGTTCATGCCGCCGTGGCACTGAGAAAACCTCTCAGACGTTCTGTCTGAGGGTTGCCGAACAGCGCTTCCGGCGGCCCTTCTTCCGCGATGCGCCCCTCGTGGAGGAACACCACATGATCAGATAGATCGGAGGCCAGGCGCATATCGTGGGTTACAAGAAGCATTGTGCGGCCTTCTTCCGCAAGTGCTTTGATCACCCGGACCACCTCCTGCTCCAACTCGGGGTCAAGCGCTGATGTCGGCTCATCGAAAAGCAGCGCACGCGGCTCCATGCAAAGCGCGCGGGCGATAGCGGCACGCTGCTGCTGGCCGCCCGACATCTGGGCTGGATAGACATTGGCCTTGTCGCCGATGCCCACCTTGTCGAGAAGCGCGCGGGCGCGTGCCTCAACCTCCTCGCGATCCTGCTTGAGCACGGTGATGGGGGCTTCCATCACGTTCTGCAGAACGGTCATGTGCGCCCAGAGATTGAATTGCTGGAAGACCATCGCAAGATTGGTACGGATGCGGATGACCTGGCTCTTGTCCGCGGGATGACGGTTCATCCCTGAGCCGCGCCAGACAACGGGTTCGCCCTCGAACAGGATCTCGCCCTGTTGGCTCTCCTCAAGGAGATTGCAGCAGCGCAGCAGCGTGGACTTGCCTGAACCCGACGAGCCGATGAGCGAAACGACATGGCCGCGCGGGGCCATGAGGTCGACTCCCTTCAGCACCTCCAACGCGCCATAGCTCTTGTGGAGATCTCGGATTTCGATGACCGGAACGGCTGCGGCTGGCACGGGGACCTTTCAGGCTGGCGACGTGTTGCAAGTAGGAACCCAAAATAATGGGAATTGCAACGGTTTCCCGGCTTACGCTGGGATGAAGGCCAGGCCTGCGTAGTGCGCGCCGTCCGATCACATATAATTCACATATTTTGCTTGCAAAAAAATGCAACTAATCCTATCTGACGTCCAACGGCAATCGATCCAGATCCGAGTGGAGCAGATCAATCATGCAGGGCAATGTCGGACGCACTGACCGCTTCATCCGTATCGGCGTCGGTGCGGCGTTGTTCTCGCTGTACCTCTTTGCGGAAGGCAATCTGCGTCTTGTCGGGCTGCTCGGTTTGATCCCGCTCTATACCGGCCTGCTGGGGAACTGTTCGCTCTACTGCGTCCTGGGAATCTCCACCCGGAGAGGGAGTGAGGGCGGCGCCTGCCGCAGATAAACGCCGTCAGACGGCAGCCTGATCTATCGGTCAGGCCGTCTTCGATTGACGAAAACGAGAATTGTTTAGGAGTACCCAATGCCCCCCAAACCTGAAGTCACCGGTTTTTTCGATAAACGCACCTGGTCAATCCAGTATGTCGTGGCCGATCCCGAGACGAAGAAATGCGCGATCATCGACCCCGTGCTCGACTATGACGAAAAGTCGGGGCAGACGGCCACGATCCACGCCGACAACATTCTGAAATTCATCGCCGACAAGGGCTATGAGGTTGAATGGATACTGGACACGCATCCGCACGCCGATCACTTCTCGGCGGCCTCCTATCTGAAAGAAAAAACCGGTGCACCGACGGCCATCGGGGAGAAGGTGAAAGAAGTCCAGAAACTCTGGAAGGACTTCTACAACTGGCCTGACTTCCCCGATGATGGCTCGCAGTGGGACAAGCTGTTTGCCGAAGGCGAGACGTTCAAGGTCGGCAATATCCCTGCCCATGTGATGTTCTCGCCGGGCCACACGCTGGCATCGATCACCTATGTCATCGGCGACGCGGCTTTCGTGCACGACACTCTGTTCATGCCGGATTCCGGTACGGCGCGCGCCGATTTTCCCGGGGGCAGTGCGAAGGCGTTGTGGAAGTCGATCCAGGACATTCTGGCCCTGCCCGACGAGACCCGCATCTTCACGGGGCACGACTATCAGCCGGGCGGGCGCGAGCCGAAATGGGAATCGACCGTTGCCGAACAGAAGGCGACGAACACGCACATGGCCCATTGCCGGACCGAAGAGGAATTCGTGAAGGTTCGCGAAGGCCGTGACCAGACCCTGCCGATGCCAAAGCTGATCCTGCACGCGCTGCAGATCAACACAAATGCAGGCAGGTTGCCCGAGCCCGAAGCCAATGGGCGGCGCTATCTGAAGATCCCGCTCAACCTGCTCGAAGGGGCGGCCTGGGAAAAAGAATGACCACGGCAACGCTTGGAAAACCTGCGGTCGAGATGAAGGAGAAGGTCGAAGATGCTTCGACCTTCCTCAAGAAGCTATCCAACCCTGACCGCCTGATGGTCGCGTGCGCGCTCGTCGATGGCGAGCGCTCCGTGCGCGAGTTGGAGGATCTGCTTGGTATTCGCCAGCCGGGTCTGTCGCAGCAACTCGCGGAGTTGCGGCAGGCAGGCCTGATAACAGGTCGAAAGCAGGGCAAACAGGTTTTCTACCAGCTCGCCGACCCCCGCGTTCAGGATTTCATCACGACAATGTACCGGCTCTTCTGCGAGCCGGCCGACCAACCCAAGGAAAACTGAAATGACAGAATTTACTCCATTCGCCTCGCTGATCGGCGGGGCGATGATCGGCCTTTCGTCCGTACTGCTGATGGCATGGGAAGGACGCATCGCCGGCATCAGCGGCATTGCCGGCCGGCTTCTGCCGCCCTATCGCGACAGCGCCTTTCTATCGCGCTTCGGCTTCGTGATCGGGCTCGTCATCGCGCCGCTGATCTATCTGGCAACCGTTGGCGGCCCGGTGGCCCATACAGTGTCTTCCAACGTGCCGCTGATGATCGCAGCGGGCGCAATCGTCGGGTTCGGTTCAGTCTGGGGCTATGGCTGCACGTCCGGTCATGGCGTTTGCGGGCTGTCCCGGCTTTCGGCGCGGTCGCTGATCGCCACCGTAACCTTCATGACGGTCGCCTTCATCACCGTCTTCGTCACCCGTCACGTGCTTGGAGCCTGATCCCATGTCCTTTCTCGTCAATCTCGGCCTCGGCCTTCTCTTCGGCCTCGGCCTCGTCGTTTCGGGCATGGCCGATCCTGCAAAGGTCCTGAACTTCCTCGATCTGTTCGGGACGTGGGATCCTTCCCTTGCCTTCGTCATGGGCGGAGCGGTCATCGTTGCATTCTTTGGCTATCGCATCGTGCTTCGCCGCGGCTCACCGGTGGTCGGCCAAACCTTCCACCTGCCCGCCAGGACAGACTTCGACCCGCGACTGGTGGTCGGCGCCTCGATCTTCGGCTTCGGCTGGGGCCTAGGCGGTTTCTGCCCCGGCCCGGCGCTGACGGCATTGTCCTTCGGCGAGATCGGTACGCTGGTCTTCGTTCCAGCAATGATCCTTGGCATGTGGGTGGCGCGGCTGATGTCGGAAGGCACCTTGTCCTTCGCCAGCGCCCGTAGCTGAACCATCAAGACAACAGGAAAGACCGCATCATGAACGGGTGGGCGCGCTACCTGCCGATCCTCGACTGGGGTCGGCACTACGGCCGGGATACGCTTTCGGGCGATCTTCTCGCCGCGGTGATCGTCACCATCATGCTGGTGCCGCAGTCGCTCGCCTATGCCATGCTGGCGGGACTGCCGCCGGAGGTCGGGCTCTATGCCTCGATCCTGCCGCTGGTGGCCTATGCCATCTTCGGCACCAGCCGCACGCTGGCTGTCGGGCCGGTGGCGGTCGTCTCGCTGATGACCGCTTCGGCGATCAGCGAGGCCTCGGTCCAGGGCATAGCCGACCCGCTCACCGCGGCAGTGGTGCTGGCCCTTCTTTCGGGCGGCATGCTCATACTGATGGGTGTTTTCCGGCTGGGCTTCGTTGCCAATTTCCTCAGCCATCCGGTGATCTCGGGCTTCATCACGGCGGCGGGACTTCTGATTGCGGCCGGACAGTTGCGCCACATACTGGGCGTGCGGGACGGCAGCGGCCACCTGCACGAGATCGCTGCCGGCCTGGCCGGCAGTGCCGGGCAGATAAACCTCGTCACCCTGGCAATGGGAGCGGGAGTCCTTGCCTTCCTCTGGTTCTCGCGCAAATGGCTGAAGCCGGTGCTGCGCGCGATCGGGCTGGGGCAGAGGCTTGCCGACGGCATCACAAAGGCGGGGCCGGTCTTTGCGGTCGCGGTGACGATCGGGCTGGTCACCAGCTTCGACCTTGGAGCCCAGGGCGTGGCGCTGGTCGGGGCGATCCCGCAGGGGCTGCCGCCGATCGGGCTGCCCGCGATCGATCTCGAACTGGTGCGCCTGCTGATCGCACCGGCCTTTCTCATCAGCCTGGTCGGCTTCGTGGAATCCGTCTCCGTGGCGCAGACCCTGGCCGCCAAGCGCCGCCAGCGCATCCAGCCGGATCAGGAACTGATCGGGCTCGGCGCGGCCAACATCGCCTCGGGCATTTCGGCCGGCTATCCGGTAACGGGCGGCTTTGCCCGGTCGGTGGTCAATTTCGACGCAGGCGCGCTGACGCCGGCTGCCGGTATCTTCACCGCCGTGGGCATCGCGTTGGCCACGCTTTATCTGACCCCCTATCTGGCGAGCCTGCCGCAGGCGACGCTGGCCGCCACCATCATCGTGGCCGTGCTGTCGCTGGTCGACTTCAAGGCGGTTGCGCGGGTGTGGCGCTATTCCAAGATCGATTTCTCGGCCATGGCCGCGACGATCGTCGGCACCCTCTTCCTGGGCGTCGAGGTGGGGATCGTGCTGGGCGTGCTCTTGTCGGTGTTGCTGCATCTCTACCGCACGAGCAGGCCGCATGTGGCCGTTGTCGGCCAGGTGCCCGGGTCGGAGCATTTCCGCAACATCGAACGACATGAGGTGGTGACGCGGCCCGACCTGGTGACCATCCGGGTGGACGAGAGCCTCTATTTCGCGAATTCGCGGTTCCTGGAAGACAAGGTGGCCGCGCTGGTCGCGGAACGGCCGGAAGTCAGGCATGTCGTGCTGATGTGCTCGGCCGTGAATGCTATCGACGCCAGTGCGCTGGAAAGCCTGGAGGAGATCAATCACCGCCTGTCCGATGCCGGCATCAGCCTGCATCTGAGCGAGGTCAAGGGCCCGGTGATGGACAAGCTCAAGCGTACGGATTTCCTCGACCACCTGTCGGGCCGGGTCTTCCTGTCGCAGTTCGATGCCTTCCGGCAGGCAAGCGCTGCCGGAGAAGGCGCCGTGCAGGAACCGTCAGCCTAGTCCAATGCCTGGGCGAACGCGTCGACATCGGCCTGCCTGGTGGCGAAGCTCGTCACCAGGCGGGCCAGGACCTCTCCATCCTGAGGGCCGTTGTCGAGGCCCGATGGGACGCCCCATTCATGGAGATGCCCGCCGCGCTCCTTCAGCGTGTCGAATGTCGTCCGCGACATGATCGGGAACACTTCGTTGGCCTGTGGCTGCCAGGCGAGGCGGGCATTTGCGGAAGCCTCTATATGGCCCGCAAGCCTGGCTGCCATCGCGTTGGCGTGGCGGGCCATGTCGAGCCAAAGCCCACCTTCGAAATAGGCATCGAACTGAGCCGCGACGAAGCGCGACTTGGAGAAGAGCTGTGCAGCGCGCTTGCGTATGAAGGGGAACTCCGCGGCAAGGGCCGGATCGAAGATCGCCAGAGCTTCGGCACACCAGCAGCCGTTCTTGGTGGCGCCGAAGGAGACCATGTCGACCCCGGACTTCCAGGTCATCTCGGCTGGCGTGCAATCGAGCGCGGCCAGTGCATTGGCAAAGCGGGCGCCGTCCATGTGGAGTGGCAGCTTGTTGCGACGACACACACCGGCAATGGCGCCGATCTCATCGAGCGAATAGACGGTTCCAATCTCGGTCGCCTGGGTCAGCGACACGCCGACCGGCCGTCCGGCGTGGACGAATTCAGCCGGAAAGCGTGCAATCTCAGCTTCCAGTCTCTTCGGGTCCATGCGCCCAAATCCACCATCTACAGGGCAAAGCCGGCCACCTCCCGACAGATGTTCCGGTGCACCGCACTCGTCTTCCAGCATATGTGCTTCACGGTGGGCGAACAGGACGCCACCAGGCTTGGCAATGGAGGCGTAGGCAAGCGAATTTGCCGCCGTTCCGGTCGAAACGAAAAAGACCTTCACGTCCCGTTCGAAGATCTCTGCGAACCGGGCTTCGACCTTGCGGTCAAGATCGGAAGAGCCATAGGCGGGAGCATAGCCCTCCGCATGCGTGACCAGGCTGCGCGCGATCGCGGGATGGGCGCCGGCCCAGTTGTCGGAAGCAAAATACATGGCAGATGGAAAACCGAATGAGATGTTGCGGGAGGAGGGCAATCTACATGGGCGGCGGTAATCCTCAATGGGAAATGCCACGAAAGGACGCACCCAAGGTGTTCGGCACGACAGAAAGTGATGCGAAGGTTGCCTGTGGCGGAACATTGTTGCGGCAATCGCAGGAAAATTTTGTGTTTCCGTCTTGTTAACAGTTCGGATTTCTGCCATATCACGATTTAGGACAGTATTGCTGTCTTAATTGGCCGTTGCTGGCGCGTCGTCGGACCCTATGATAAGGGCGATGGCAGGCCGGTGCGGTCGATGGCGCGGGTGCAGACGCGCCAAACGCATCTCGCGATTGAGCTGGCCCTGCCGGCAATGTCGCTCCGGCTTTTCGAAAGATGCGCCGTATCAAATCCGGGGGTAGCACTCACCAGAGGCAACCCGGACGACAGAACGACCGCCCCGGTTGGGGCGCGGGATTGGAGGATTAGACCATGAGGCACACGACGCCATCCATGTCGCCATCGACGCGCTCTGCGCCGGCGAAAACGGTTGCCGCCGCGCCTAAAGGCCTGCCTTCACCCCAAGGCCTGTATGACCCGCGCAACGAGCACGATGCCTGCGGCGTCGGCTTTATCGCCAACATGAAGAACGCCAAGTCGCACCAGATCCTCGTCGACGGTCTGGCGATGCTAGAAAACCTGACCCATCGCGGCGCCGTGGGTGCCGATCCCCTGATGGGCGATGGGGCCGGTCTTCTGGTTCAGATCCCCGACCGCTTCTTCCGCGAAGAGATGGCTGCGCACGGCGTCGAGCTGCCCAAGGCCGGCGACTATGCGGTCGGCCACATCTTCATGCCGCGCGACGATTCCCATCGGGCGCATATCGAGGAGATCGTCCGTGAAGTCGCTCAGGCCGAAGGCATCCCCTTCATAGCCTTCCGCGACGTGCCGGTCGACAACGCCTCACTTTCGAAGGCCCCGCACATCGCGGCTGCCGAGCCGGTTCATCGGCAGGCCTTCTTCGGCCGGCCCGAGGGCCTCGAAATCGACGATGACTTCGAGCGTCGGCTGTACATCCTGCGCAAGGTCATTTCCGGTCGAATTTTCGCCGAAGCCGGTGGCAAGGAAGACGGCGCCTATATCGTGTCGCTTTCGGCCCGGACGATCGTCTACAAGGGCATGTTCCTGGCCTATCAGGTCGGCGCGTACTATCGCGATCTGAAGGATCCCCGTTTCGAAACCGCTCTCGTGCTCGTGCACCAGCGTTTTTCGACCAACACGTTCCCGTCCTGGAAGCTTGCGCATCCCTATCGGATGGTCGCGCATAATGGCGAGATCAACACGCTGCGTGGCAACGTCAACTGGATGGCGGCGCGGCAGGCTTCGGTCGATTCCGAACTGTTCGGCAACGACATCTCCAAGCTGTGGCCGATTTCCTATGAGGGGCAATCGGATACGGCCTGTTTCGACAACGCGCTCGAGTTCCTGTTCCAGGGCGGTTATTCGCTCGCCCATGCCATGATGATGCTGATCCCGGAAGCCTGGGCCGGCAACAGGCTGATGAGTGAAGAGCGGCGGGCATTCTATGAGTATCATGCCGCGCTGATGGAGCCGTGGGACGGGCCGGCGGCTGTGGCCTTCACGGACGGTCGCCAGATCGGAGCCACGCTCGACCGCAACGGATTGCGCCCGGCACGCTACGTGGTGACGACCGACGACAGGGTCATCATGGCTTCCGAGGCCGGCGTTCTGCCGGTTGAAGAGGAGAAGATCGTCACCAAGTGGCGGCTGCAGCCCGGCAAGATGCTGCTGATCGACCTGGAAAAGGGCCGTATCGTCTCGGACGAAGAGATCAAGGCCGAGATTGCTTCGAAGCATCCCTATCGGCAGTGGCTCAAGAACACCCAGCTCATTCTAGAGGAGTTGAAGCCTGTCGAGCCTCGTGCCCTGCGCAAGGACGTGTCGCTGCTCGATCGCCAGCAGGCCTATGGCTACACGCAGGAAGACCTCAAGCTGTTGATGTCGCCGATGGCGACGACGGGCCAGGAGGCCGTCGGTTCTATGGGTACCGACACGCCGATCTCCGCCATGTCGGAGAAGGCGAAGCTGCTTTACACCTACTTCAAGCAGAATTTCGCTCAGGTCACCAATCCGCCGATTGACCCGATCCGCGAGGAGCTGGTGATGAGCCTCGTCTCCTTCATCGGCCCGCGACCCAACATTTTCGATCTGGTCGGCAATTCGCGTCGGAAGCGACTCGAGGTCCGTCAGCCGATACTTACCAATGGCGACCTGGAGAAGATCCGTTCGATCGGTCATACCGAAGACCGCTTCGACACCAAGACGATCGACATCACCTATGCCTCTGTCGAGGGCGAGGCAGGGATGCTTGGCGCTGTAGAGCGGCTTTGCGAGCGTGCCGAGGCGGCTGTTGCGGGCGGCTACAACATCATCATCCTGTCCGACCGCCAGCTCGGTGCCGACCGGATCGCGATCCCCGCTTTGCTGGCAACAGCGGCCGTGCATCATCACCTGATCCGCAAGGGCCTCCGCACATCTGTCGGACTGGTTGTCGAGTCGGGCGAGCCGCGCGAGGTGCATCATTTCTGCTGTCTGGCAGGGTTCGGCGCCGAAGCGATCAATCCCTATCTGGCGTTCGACACGTTGCTGGACATGCACAAGCGCGGCGAGTTCCCACCGGAGGTCGAAGCGCACGAAGTGGTCGAGCGCTACATCAAGTCCATCGGCAAGGGCATTCTCAAGGTCATGTCCAAGATGGGCATCTCGACCTATCAGTCCTATTGCGGCGCGCAGATATTCGACGCGGTCGGCCTCAGTTCGCACTTCGTTGAGCAGTACTTCACCGGAACGGCGACCACCATCGAGGGCGTCGGGCTGGACGAGGTCTCCCGCGAGACGGTGATGCGGCATGGCGCCGCCTTCAGCACCGATCCAGTGTTGCGCAACTCGCTCGAGGTCGGCGGTGAATACATGTACCGGATGCGGGGTGAAGCCCATATCTGGACGCCGGATGCGGTGGCGACGCTGCAGCACGCCGTCAGGACCAATTCCTGGAGTACCTATCGCGACTATGCCGCGCAGATCGACGACCAGTCTGCTGCCGCGCACACGATCCGTGGGCTGTTCGGCATTCGCATGGCCGAAGAGGCCGGCCGCAAGCCGGTGCCGCTGGACGAGGTCGAGCCAGCTTCGGAAATCGTGAAGCGCTTCTCGACCGGTGCCATCTCGTTCGGTGCCATCAGCCGTGAGGCCCATGTGACGCTTGCGCGGGCCATGAACGCGATCGGCGGCAAGTCGAACACGGGCGAAGGCGGCGAGGAGCCCGACAGGTTTGTCCCGCTGCCGGACGGCTCGCCCAATCCCGAGCGTTCGGCGATCAAGCAGGTGGCTTCAGGTCGTTTCGGCGTGACGACCGAATATCTGGTCAATTCCGACATGATCCAGATCAAGGTCGCGCAGGGTGCAAAGCCCGGCGAGGGCGGGCAGTTGCCAGGCCACAAGGTCGATGCCACCATCGCCAAGACGCGGCATTCGACGCCGGGCGTTGGCCTGATCTCGCCGCCGCCGCATCACGACATCTACTCGATCGAGGATCTGGCGCAGCTCATCTATGACCTGAAGAACGTCAATACCTCGGCCGACATCTCGGTGAAGCTGGTTTCGGAAGTGGGCGTCGGCACCGTGGCGGCTGGGGTGGCCAAGGCGCGGGCCGACCACATCACCATCGCCGGCTATGATGGCGGAACAGGTGCCTCGCCGCTCACCTCCATCAAGCATGCAGGCAGCCCCTGGGAAATGGGCCTTGCCGAAACCCACCAGACGCTGGTGCTGAACGGGTTGCGGTCGCGCATCGCGCTGCAGGTCGATGGCGGTCTGCGGACGGGCCGCGACGTCATCATCGGTGCCTTGCTGGGTGCAGACGAGTTTGGCTTTGCCACAGCGCCGCTGATCGCGTCGGGCTGTCTGATGATGCGCAAGTGCCATCTCAACACCTGCCCGGTCGGTATCGCCACGCAGGACCCTGTGCTGCGCAAGCGCTTCAAGGGCAGCCCCGAGCATGTGATCAACTACTTCTTCTTCGTTGCCGAGGAAGTGCGCGAGATCATGGCGGCGATGGGTGTGCGCAAGCTGGACGAGATCGTCGGCCATTCCGACCTGCTGACCAAGCAGGCGCTGATCGACCATCACTGGAAGGCGCATGGGCTCGATTTCTCGAAGGTGTTCTTCCGTCCGAAAGCCGCGGCCGAGGAGATTCGCTGGACCCAGCGTCAGGAGCATCCGATCGACGAGGTTCTCGACCGGCGTCTGATCGAGGCTGCGAGGCCGGCACTGGAGACGCGCCAGCCCGTCGAGATAGAGATGCCCATTCTGAACACCGATCGCACGGCCGGTGCCATGCTTTCGGGCGAGATTGCCAAGCGGTTCGGGCACAAGGGCCTGCGCGACGACACGATCAAGGTCCGCCTGACCGGAACGGCCGGGCAATCTTTCGGGGCGTTCCTGGCCCGCGGCGTCACCTTCGAACTGATCGGCGACGGCAACGACTATGTCGGCAAGGGTCTTTCCGGCGGGCGCATCATCATTCGCCCGCCCGAAGAATCCCGGATCGTGCCCGAGGAATCGATCATCGTCGGCAACACCGTGCTCTACGGCGCCATCGAGGGCGAATGCTACTTCCGCGGCGTGGCCGGCGAGCGTTTCGCCGTTCGCAATTCGGGTGC
>JBKBIT010000031.1:0-33062 GCA_046297455.1 Aliihoeflea sp. | reverse complement strand
AACTACCGGCCTTCATGGCAGCATCGGCTGCGGCGCGACCGAAGTCGCATCCAGCAGTTCCGTGGGATACCCGGGCGATCGGCTTGTGGGCGAACCCGCGGCCCCGATCGGGCCAGCACGGTCCCAGGGACTCTGTCGAGCTTGCCTTTGGCTGGTTCCCCGTATCCGCTGGGGGCCTTTGGCTCCTGAGATAAATTCAGCCTAGGCTTGTTGCTGTCCGACGACAATTGCCTTCGGTCTGTGGATAGAGTGGATATAGTGGAAAACGACTTGGCGAAGCAAAAGTGCAGTGCAGTATACCCTCACCGCAATGCAGCACATGCTGACCGCCACTCAGTCGCGGATCACATATTCCTTTCGGGTCGTCTCGACAACCTCACAGGTGCCCCGGAAGCCCGGGCGGATGACGAAGCTGTCGCCGGCGCGCACCGTGCGCGGCTGGCCGCCCTCCTCCGCGATGACGGAAAGGCCAGCCAGGATGTGGCAGAACTCCCACTCGTCATATTCGATGCGCCACTTGCCCGGCGTCGATTCCCAGATGCCGGCATAGAGCCCGCCATCTGCTTCCTCAAGGTTCCAGCTCCGGAACCTGGGAGCGCCCGAGACGAGGCGATCCGGCGCCGGCGCGCCTTCCTCGGGCTCCATGCCATCGATTGAGATGTCGAGAAACAAGGTCATGGTGGCATCCCAAAAAGCCCGGTGAGCCAGGCAACTGGCGCACCGGGTTCAGTTGGCGATTCAGGCCTTGGCGAGGGCCTGTTCCAGATCGGCGATGATATCGTCTGCATCCTCGATGCCGATTGACAGGCGGATGACATCCGGACCCGCCCCGGCCGCCGTCTTCTGCTCGTCGGACAACTGGCGGTGGGTGGTAGAGGCCGGGTGGATGATCAGCGACTTGGTGTCGCCAATGTTGGCCAGATGCGAGAAAAGCTCCACGCCTTCGACGACCTTGACCCCGGCATCAAAACCGCCCTTAAGGCCGAAGGTGAAGACGGCGCCGGCGCCATTTGGCGAGTATTTCTGCATCAATCCGTGGTTCTTGTCGGACGGCAGGCCCGGATAGGAGACCCACTTCACCTTGTCGTGCTTCGACAGCCACTCGGCGACCTTCAGCGCGTTGTCGCAATGGCGCTGCATGCGGAGCGGCAGGGTTTCGAGGCCGGTCAGGATCATGAAGGCGTTGAAGGGCGAGATCGCAGGACCGAAGTCGCGCAGGCCAAGCACCCGGCAAGCGATCGCAAAGACGAAATTGCCAAAGGTCTCGTGCAGCACGACACCGCCATATTCTGGGCGCGGCTCCGACAGCATGGGGTAGTTGCCGGATTTCGACCAGTCGAAGGTGCCGCCATCGACGATCACGCCGCCCATGGAATTGCCGTGGCCGCCGATGAATTTGGTCAGCGAATGGACGACGATGTCGGCGCCGTGCTCGATCGGGCGCACGAGATAGGGCGAGGCCATGGTGTTGTCTACGATGAGCGGCAGGCCATGCTCGCGGGCCACGTTGCCGATCTTTTCCAGGTCGACGAAGGTGCCGCCGGGATTGGCCAAGCTCTCGACAAAAACGGCGCGGGTCCTGTCGTCGACGAGTTCGGCGATCGCGGCCGGGTCATCGACGTCTGCCCAGCGCACCTCCCAGCCGAAATTCTTGAAGGCATGGCCGAACTGGTTGATCGAACCGCCGTAAAGCTTCTTGGCGGCGACAAAATTGTCGCCCGGCCGCATGATGGTGTGGAAGACCAGGAGCTGCGCGGCATGCCCGGACGCGGTGGCCAGTGCTGCCGTACCGCCCTCGAGCGCTGCCAGCCGTTCCTCCAGCACCGCCTGGGTCGGGTTCATGATGCGTGTGTAGATGTTGCCGAAGGCTTTCAGGCCGAACAACGAGGCGGCATGATCCACGTCGTCGAAGACAAAGGACGTGGTCTGATAGATCGGCGTGGCGCGTGCGCCGGTTGCCGGATCGGGTTGGGCGCCAGCATGGACGGCAAGCGTGTTGAAGCCAGGGGTGCGCTGGGACATGTGTCTCCTCCTTGATGAAAACCGATTTCGGGCGCATTGATCGCAGAGGCCACGCGCAAAGGCAAAGAAGATTATTCCACGTAAAGGGTCTGTGGCAGCGCGTTTGTCCTAACGACGCCTGATGCCGAAGCTCTGGTAGCCCTGCCGCAGAACCGGCTTCTTCGAGGACAGGACGCCGCTATTGACGCCATTCCAGCCAATCTCGCCCGAGAGCCGGCCGTACTCGATCTTGGGACAGCGATCCATGACCACCTTGATGCCGGCCGCTTCGGCTCTGGCTGCGGCCTCGTCATTGCGGACCGTGAGCTGGGTCCACAGCACCTTGGGCAGCGGATCGAGTGCCAGCAGTTCGTCAACCACGCCCGGCAAGGCGTCGGAGGCGCGAAACACATCGACCATGTCGATCGCCACCGGCAGGTCGGCCAGCCGCGCAAAGACGGGGCGCCTGCAAATCTCCCTGCCCGCCTGTCCCGGGTTGACGGGATAGACCTCGTAGCCCTTGTCGATCAGATATTTGAGGACGAAGAAGGACGGCCGGACCTCGTTGGCGGAGGCGCCGACAATGGCGATCGACCGGACCGTATCCAGAATTTCCGAGATGTAGGAATTGTCGTAGGAATCGTGGTTCATCAGGGTCATTTGTCGTTCGGCCACTCCGGCTTGCGCTTGTCGAAGAAGGCCGAAATGCCCTCCTGCGCGTCAGCCGCCAGCATGTTCTCGACTATCGCCCGAGAGGTGTGATCGTAGGCCTCTTCCATTCCCATTTCGGCCTGGGCGTAGAAGGCCTTCTTGCCGAGCTGGATCGCAAAAGGCGATTTGGCGGCAATGGTTTGGGCATATTTGTCGACGATCTGATTCAGGTATTCTTCAGGCACGACGCGGTTGACGAGCCCATATTCGCGCGCGCTCGCAGCGTCGACCATCTCGCCGGTCAACAGCATCTCCATCGCATGCTTGCGGTGCACCTTGCGCGACAGGGCGACGGCTGGCGTGGAACAGAACAGACCGACATCGATGCCGTTGACGCCGAAGCGGGAACGGTCGGTGGCAATCGCGAGATCGCATGAGGCGACGAGCTGGCAGCCTGCCGCTGTCGCGATGCCATCCACGGCTGCGATCACCGGCTTCGGGTGGTTGACCATCGACTGCATGAGGCGCGAACAGTTGCCGAAGGTGCGTTCGAAGAATGCCCTGCCCCGGTCCGGATCGTTGCGATGCGACGTCATTTCCTTGAGGTCATGGCCGGCACAAAACACCTTGCCGGGTGCAGCGGCAAGCACGATGACGCGCACCGCGTCGTCCGCGGCTGCCGTATCAAATGCCGATTGAAGTGCTTCGAGCACCGCGATCGACAGTGCATTTGCCGGCGGGTTGGCCAGCGTGAGGCGGCATATGCCGTCCTTGGTTTGCGACAGAACCGGCGCTTCTGTCGCCTCGCCGGCTCGGAGGGCTGCTTCAGCCATGGTTCGCTTCCTCCCTGTATTGACCGGAAACTAACACGCACCGGCTTGAAGAACAGCGGCGAAATGACGAAACTCGATTGACGTTTACGCAAACGGAAGCCAAGCGCCAGGGAGGAGCCAATGGCCAAGGTTCTGTATGAAAAGGACGGACGCATCGCGCGCGTCACGCTCAACCGGCCGGACGTGCTCAACGCGATCGATGACGATCTGCCGCGCGAACTGGCCGATGCGGTGGACCGCGCCAATGGCGATCCGGCCGTGCATGCGATCGTGCTGTCGGGTGCCGGGCGCGCCTTTTGCGCCGGATACGACCTCGCCTACTACGCGGAAGCGGCCGGCGGCGCGGGCAACGCGGTGACCCAGGAAATGCCGTGGGATCCGATGAAGGACTATGCCTTCATGATGCGCAACACGGAGCTGTTTATGTCGCTCTGGCGTTCCTATCGGCCCGTCATTGCCAAGGTGCACGGCTTTGCCGTGGCCGGCGGGTCAGATATCGCGCTGTGCTCCGACATGATCGTCATGGCCGATAATGCCGAGATCGGCTACATGCCGGTGCGCGTCTGGGGCTGCCCGACAACCGCCATGTGGGTCTATCGCCTGGGGCCGGAGAGGGCCAAGCGGATGCTGTTTACCGGCGACCGGATCGACGGGAAGGAAGCGGAACGGATCGGCCTGGTTCTCAAGTCCGTACCTGAAGAAGAACTCGACGCGGAGGTCGAGAGGCTGGCGGAGCGCATGGCGACCGTGCCGGTCAACCAGTTGATGATGCAGAAGCTGGTGGTCAACCAGGCCATCGAGGCGATGGGACTGAAGCAGACACAGATGTTCGCCACCGTCTTTGACGGCATCACACGCCATTCGCCCGAAGGGCTCAACTTCAAGCATCGTGCGGAGGAAATGGGCTGGAAGCACGCCGTGCGCGAGCGCGACCTCGGCACGTTCGACTGGACCGAGAACCGGCCCATCAACCCCGGCGGCAAGTGAGACAAGCCATGCAGAAGAAGATCGACCCGAAACTGCAGCCGGTGATGGATGCCGATGCGGTCAACGTTTTCCTGAAACAGGTCTATCCGCAACTGAACGACGATTTCGCCGACTACATGGCAACGGACGTCTTTCCCGGCGGCTGCATCGTACGGCTCAACGCGACCGACAGGCATCTGCGCCCAGGGAACACTGTGTCCGGCCCGTCGCTTTTCACACTGGCCGACATTGGCGGCTATGTCTGCGTGTTGACCCATGCCGGACCGGAAGCCCTATCCGTCACCACCAACCTCAACATCAATTTCATGCGCAAGGCAGAAGCCGGTCCCATCGACGGACATTGCCGCATACTGAAGCTCGGCAAGAGCCTGATGGTGTTCGAGATCGACATGGTGGCGGGACCCGACGGCCTGACTGTCGCGCATGCGACAGGGACCTACTCCATTCCACCGAAGCGCCGGTGATCTCGAAAGGCGCCTAGAATGTGTATATATTTGCGCATGAGATGAGTGATGGAGCGTGACAGCCGCAAGATCGTCAAACGTCTTCTTCAAGAAGGGTACGAACGTATCTCGACCAGCGGCTAGCATCACAAGTTCCGGAAGGGCGCGCTGACTGTCATCGTGCCCGACCCGAAGAAGGATTTGCCGACGGGGACCGCGCGGGCCATCGCCATACAGGCAGGCTGGATCCCCCGGAAAATGAGCGAGGCCAAGACATGAAGCATTATCTCGCCGTGGTTGAAAAGGAACCGGATAGTGCGTTTGGCATCATCTTTCCTGATCTGCCGGGGTGTTTTTCGGCATCTGATACGGAAGAGACGATCATGCAAAACGCCGTCGAAGCGCTGCAACTCTGGGCCGAGGACCAAGAACCGCCCGCGCCAGCGCCGCATGAGGATGTCGTTTCGTATCCTGAAGTGGGCGAAATCCTTAAGCGGGGCGGCTATCTGATCTCTGTTCCGCTGATCGATAAGGACACCGCCGTGGTTCGCGCAAACGTGACCTTTGAGCGCGGCGTGCCTCAAGCAATCGAAGAAACCGCCCGGCAACGCGGCATCACCCGTTCAGCCTTTCTGGCCAGCGCGGCGAGAAAGGAGATCGAACGCAGCTGAAGAATTAAGAGGTAATATGATACCTCTTTCATAAGACATTGTTTTATATTATATTTTTCTGCCGTTTGACCTCTTTGCGTTGTTGACGGGGCTACTGCCCTCCCCTATAAGCCACATCCATGAAGCAACGGCCGATTGGCCGCCGCTTTTTCTTGGGCGCGGGAATGCGGCCAAGGCAAGCAACAAGAAACGCCTTCGTTCTTTCGAAGGTCCAGACCAAGGCACGAAACCATGAAAACATTCTCGCAGAAGCCTGCGGATGTGACGAAGAAGTGGGTGCTGATCGACGCCGAAAACCTCGTCGTCGGCCGGCTCGCCTCCCTCGTCGCCAACCGCCTCCGCGGCAAGCACAAGCCGACCTTCACCCCCCATGTCGACGATGGTGACAATGTCATCGTCATCAATGCCGACAAGGCGGTGTTCACCGGCAAGAAGTACACCGACAAGACCTATTACTGGCACACCGGCCATCCCGGCGGCATCAAGGAGCGCACCGCGCGCCAGATCCTCGAGGGCCGTTTCCCCGAGCGCGTGGTCGAAAAGGCCGTCGAGCGCATGATCCCGCGCGGACCGCTCGGCCGTCGCCAGATGAAGAACCTCCGCGTCTATGCCGGCGCCGAGCATCCCCATGAGGCGCAGCAGCCCGAGACGATCGACGTCGCCGCGCTCAACCGCAAGAACACGAGGGCCAAGAAGCATGGCTGAGTTGAATTCCCTGCAGGATCTGGGCACCGTCCAGGACGCCCAGCCCGAGGCCCCGGTCCACGTCCAGAAGCTGGACAAGCATGGCCGCGCCTATGCCACCGGCAAGCGCAAGGACGCCATTGCGCGCGTCTGGGTCAAGCCGGGCACGGGCCGCATCACCGTCAATGACAAGACCTTCGAGGCCTATTTCGCGCGTCCGGTGCTGCAGATGGTGCTGCAGCAGCCGATCGTGGCGGCCAACCGCAACGGCCAGTACGACATCGTCGCCACCGTGACCGGCGGCGGCCTGTCCGGCCAGGCGGGTGCCGTGCGTCACGGCATTTCCAAGGCGCTGACCTATTTTGAGCCCGAACTGCGCAGCGTGCTCAAGAAGGGCGGCTTCCTGACCCGCGACAGCCGCACGGTTGAGCGAAAGAAGTACGGCAAGGCCAAGGCCCGCCGCTCCTTCCAGTTCTCCAAGCGCTGATCGCGTTACGGATTTCGGAACATGGAAAGCGGGCCTTCGGGCCCGCTTTTTTGTTGCCTGGGCATCGCCCAATAACTTTACTGCGGATCGACCAGAGGCAGGACCATCGTGCGGGAGCTTTCAATGACCAGATTTTTGGGCCTTTTCGCCTGCATGATCCTGTTGACCTGGGCTGTGCCTCCCTCGCAGGCAATGCCGCTTCGCAGCGATTGCGGTGCGCCGCGTCCGGATTCGATCCAACAGGCCAATGGCGTCATCACCTTCACGCTCGTCCATGGAGACAAGGGCCGTTGCCCTGGCGACACGCGGCCACGCGGCAGAGCGCCCTACTCCGAACGCGCGGAGCTGCGCAGCGACGAAGTTGCCCGCGGCATTCGCCATCGCGCGGAATTCACCCTGCGCTTTGACGCGAATGCCGGGTCCTCGGCCGGCACCAGCTTCTTCCAGGTCCACAGCTGGAACCGCGGATGCACGGAATGCAAACCGCCGATCATGCTGCGGATCGGGCAGGACGGCACTGTCTCGGCCTTCCTTCTCAATGCAGACGGACAGGCGCATCGTGCCGTTGGGCTGGGGGTATCGAGAAACCATCTCGCATCGGGATGGCGCCGTTTCACGGTCGATTTCGGGACGACGCCCGGAGCAACGAACGCGGTCGACATCTCGCTTGACGGACGACGCATCCTGTCCTCGGCACAGTATCATTTTCCGACCCGCGGAACCCCCTATTACAAGCTGGGGCTCTATCGTCCGGGCGACCCCGCCGGGACGCCGCGTGACAGGGTCTCTTTCCGCTCCTTCGGCGCGACACGAAACTGATACCCGCACAATCGGAGCCAACGTCATGCCCTCCAAATCCATCGATCATGCCTTCACCGCGCGCGAACTGACGGGTGCCGCCAGCGACCCGACCCATGCGGGCGCATTGTCCTTCATGCGGCGGCGCTATACGAAATCGCTGAAGGGCGCGGATGTGGTCGTTTGGGGCATTCCCTTCGACGCGGCGGTCTCCAACCGGCCTGGCGCGCGTTTCGGCCCACAGGCGATCAGGCGCGCCTCAGCGATTTTCGACAACGACCCGCAATACCCCTTCGCGCGCGACCTGTTCGAGGAACTGGCCGTGGTCGACTATGGCGATTGCCTGCTCGACTACGGCAACCACCAGAAGACGCCCGCGACCATCGAACGCGAGGCGGCGAAGATCCTGAAGTCCCGCGCCTTCCTTGTGTCTCTTGGCGGCGACCATTTCGTCACCTGGCCGCTACTGAAAGCGCATGCGGCGGTCCACGGCAAACTGGCCCTGGTGCAGTTCGATGCGCATCAGGACACCTGGGACGATGACGGCAAGCGAATCGATCATGGCTCCTTCGTCGGCCGCGCAGTGCGTGACGGGGTCATCGACCCGGAACGCTCGATCCAGATCGGCATCCGCACGCACGCGCCTGAGGATTTCGGCATTCGCATCCTGCACGGCTACGATGTCGAGGAGATGCGGGCAGCCGAGATCGCCAAGACCATCCTCGACCATGTCGGCGACGGCCCGTGCTATGTCACCTTCGACATAGATTGCCTGGATCCGGCCTTTGCGCCGGGCACCGGAACGCCGGTGGCGGGCGGCCCCTCTTCGGCCAAGATGCTGTCGGTGCTGCGGGCGCTGGGCGGCCTCAACATGGTGGGCGCGGACATCGTGGAGGTTGCGCCTGCCTATGACCATGCCGACATCACCGCCATTGCCGGCGCGTCTGTGGCGCAGCACTATGTCGGTCTGATCGCGGAAAAGCGCGCGCGACGATGAGAAAGAGATTCAAGGGGCTGAGGGATCGATTCAGCGCGCTGGCGCATTGATTCCGCTTCCTGCCCTAACCCATTCCATTTCCATTACATTCGGACGATTTTCATGAAACCCAAGATCTTCATCGATGGCGAACACGGCACGACGGGCCTGCAGATCAGGACGCGGCTTTCAGGACGCGAGGATCTCCAGATGCTGTCAATCCCCGAAGCAGAGCGGCGCAACGCGTCGCTGCGGGCGGAACTACTGGCGCAGGCCGATGTCGCGATCCTGTGCCTGCCGGACGATGGCGCGCGCGAGGCGATCGCCATGCTTGAGGGCAACAACTCGACGCGGCTGATCGACACCTCGACCGCCAACCGGGTGAACCCTGACTGGGCCTACGGCTTCGCCGAGATGGACGAGGGCCAGGCGGCGGCGATCGCCTCGGCGCGTTTCGTGGCCAATCCGGGCTGCTATCCGACCGGCGCGATCGGGCTGATCCGGCCGCTGGTCAAGGCCGGCATCCTGCCCGCCGACTATCCGGTAAGCGTCAATGCCGTGTCGGGCTATTCGGGCGGCGGCAAGCAGCTGATCGCGCAGATGGAGCAGGATGATCATCCCGACCACGTCGCCGCGCCGCATTTCCTCTACGGGCTCTCACTCACCCACAAGCATCTGCCGGAAATGAAGCTGCACGGGCTGCTTAAGCGCGCACCGCTGTTTTCACCCAGTGTCGGGCGCTTCCATCAGGGCATGATCGTGCAAGTGCCGCTGCACATCGCCGATCTCAATGGCGCGCCGAAGCTCGCCGACATTCACGCCGCACTGGCGGCGCATTACGGAGATGGTAGCGCAGTCGAGGTCGTGGCTCTGGAAGTCTCAGCCGCCCTGCCCCGCGTCGATCCGACCGAGCTCAACGATACCGACCGCATGAAGCTCCTTGTCTTCGGCACAGAGGGCACGGGCCATGTCAATCTTGTCGCCGTGCTCGACAATCTCGGCAAGGGTGCCTCGGGTGCGGCCGTCCAGAACATGGAGCTGATGCTGGCCGGCCGCGCGTGATCGCCGGTCAGCTTGCCTGCACGACCGCCGTCTGGGGCGGGTAGCTGCCCCTGGCGGCGCGCCAATGCGCCACCGCGAAGCCCAGCACGACGATGGCAAAGGCGTGGTGTGCCAGTGCCAGCTCGAACGGCACCACATAGACCAGTGTCAGGATGCCGAGTGCGGCCTGGGACAGAATCAACGCCAGAAGCACGCCGGCGCGCCGTGCATGAGTGGAGCCCGGCTCGCGCCGCCACGCCGTGTAGACATGCCAGACGGCCACCAATAGCAGCACATAGGCCCCGGTGCGGTGCATGAACTGAACCATGCGCGAATTCTCGAAGAAGTTCAGCCAGGCGGGGGACATCGTCAGAAGCTGATCGGGCAGCATGCGCCCGTCCATCAGCGGCCAGGTATTGTAGATCAGCCCGGCATGGAGACCGGCGACCAGCGCGCCAAGATAGATCTGGACCAGGACCAGGATCGCCAGCAGGCCAGCCATCTGGCGCGTGTCCGACCGCGCGGGCGGTGCCGAATGCGGCGCAAGACCCCGCGCCACCCACATGATCGATGCGAAGATGATGCAGGCGAGCGTCAGGTGCACGGCAAGTCGGTACTGGCTGACGCTGACGCGCTCGCTGAGGCCCGAAGCCACCATCCACCAGCCGATGAAGCCCTGCAGGCCGCCCAGCGCCAGAAGCACGAGAAGCTTGGGCTTGAGATGGCTTTCCAGCCGGCCGGCCAGCCAAAAAAAGGCCAACGGCAGGGCGAAGACGAGGCCGACGCCGCGCGCTAGGGCCCGGTGGCCCCATTCCCACCAGAAGATGACCTTGAATTCATCCAGGCTCATGCCCCGGTTGATTTCCTGGTACTGGGGAATCTGGCGGTACTTGTCGAACTCTTCCAGCCACTGCGCTTCTGTGAGCGGCGGGATGACGCCGTGAATCGGCTGCCATTCGGTGATCGACAGCCCCGAACCGGTCAGTCGCGTAGCGCCACCGACCACGAAGAGTGCAAACAAGACGAGAAGAACGCCATAGAGCCACCAACGAACAAGCGCGCGGTTGCGCTCTTCGCGGTCTCGGACGGCAAGTGGCGGAGCTTCAGCCGCGGATATCGCCATTTTTCGAACCTGAGTTGGATGTTGCCGATGACTTGGCCCAAGGGCGGCGATTTATCAAGCTTGCAGCCCGCGCGACATGCCGTCGCGCAGACATGGCTCGGCGATTGCCGGATGCGCCTGCGGGGTCTATGTCGTGCGCAGAAAGGACTCCGCCCATGCCTGTTCGCCTGAAGAAATTTATCGGCACCTTCATTCTGGTGGCGCTGGTCATTGTCTATGCCGTGCTTGCTACAGCCATAGCCGTGGCGCAGCTGGCCGAATCCGGGCCGCTGGTGCATATGCTCTATTTCTTCCTGACCGGGCTTCTCTGGGTTCTGCCGGCGATGTTTGTCATCAAGTGGATGCTGACCGAACCTCGCGCCAAGCAGCCGAAAATCACACAGTAACCAGCCGCTTCCTGCTGTCGGCCAGTGTTGTCAGCCCTGAAAGCATCGTGCGCACATAGCCGAGTTGCTGATAGCGCCCATTGACGGAAATTCGCGGCAGCGCGTGCAGGTGGTCTCGATGACCGGGCTGCAGCACGCCGTGCCTTGTCGTGACCGCAGATGCATAGCCAGCCTCCCGCACCAGTTCCACCTCCCGCGACCCGACGGCGCCGGCATGGCCGTAGGGATAGGCAAAATGGCGTGGCGCCATGCCGGTTTCCATGGCGATGATATCGCCACTGTCGACAATTTCGCGCATGGCATCCTGGGCCGAAAGACGCCGCAGATTGTAGTGATGAACCGTGTGCGCGCCGATCGTCCCCAGTTTGTGGGCAGCCACCTGCCTTATCTCATCCCAGTTCATCATTTCCACCCGGCCGAGAATGTCGCTACCTTCCTTGCGCGGCGTCATCAGCTCCTTGAGCCATTCCTGCTGATCCTGCTCCGGGACCTCCGATGTCAAATAGTCGTGAAGCTGCTTGAAGGTATCGGCCTTCGCTTCCGACGTGGAACAGTCGAGAGAGACCTTTCCGTCACCGGTCATGAATACCAGCCACTCCCGCCGGGCGATGAGTTCCTCCAGCATAAGCCACCAGAGCCCGACACGGTATTCGTTCAGCGCGGGCGCCACATAGATGGTGAATGGCGTGTCATGCGCTTCGAAAACCGGCAGAGCGTCTGTGAGATTGTCGAGATAGCCGTCGTCCAACGTCACCGTTGCGAATCGCCCGGTACGTCCGCTTTCGAGACGCTCGACCACCTCGTCCATGGACACGAAGGCGTAGCCCATCTTCTTCATGGTGGTCAGCACGGCATCTAGAAAGGCGGGCGTGATTGTCAGGTGATCGTTGACGCCAATCCCGGCCGATCCGGCGCGGTTGACACGATGCAGCATGAGGATCGCGCCTGTCCCGGAGAGATAGGGTGAAAGCACGCTGGCGAGGCCTGAATAGCGTGCCGCATTCATGAAGAGCTTCCGCGCCAGTTCCTGTCTGTCGATCATTCCTTCACCATTTTGCGTTAGGAAGCCAATTGCCTGGGGGAACGCATGCCTCTATTGGCCATTGTCGACGTCAAGGATTGAAACATGGTTGACAGTACGGCCCCTCTGCATCCTAGCGGTGCAACAGCCGTGCCGCGCAGCAAGGAAATGTTTGGTTTGTCAGCCAATTTGACTTTTCGTGTCGAGAAAGCCAATTCGACCTCACTGGCTTCCTATGAGCAGTTCGCTGCACAGGCCACGGCCGGGGTTCCGCAACAGGGACTATGGGTCCGCAGTTGGATCGAGGCGATCGGCACGGAAGCGGTCATCGTCACGATGCTGGATCAGGGACAGCCGGTCCTGGCACTAGCGCTCGACACCGCGACCATGGGCTCGTTGCGGGTGGGACGTTATATCGGCGGGTCGCATGCCAACGCCAATTTCCCTGCCATTCGCACAGGCTACAGACCCAACGCAGCAGCCATGCGCGATGGTCTGATCCGCGCGCTGGCGGGTTCCAAACCCCCGATTGATGCCCTGTTGCTGGAACGCCAAATCGACGTCCTCGACGACACCCCCAATCCCCTTCTCGAACTGTCGTCTCGCGAGAGCGCCAATATCGGCCTACAGGTCAGCCTGACGAACGGGTTCGAAGGCGTTCTGGAAAAGCACAACACCAAGCGGCGGATGAAGAAACACCGCTACCAGATACGGAAATTCGACGAGGCCGGCGGCTTTCGCATCATCACGGCCAGCACTCCGGAGGAGACACGCCGCCTGTTGCATGCATTCTTCGACCTGAAGACCGTCTGGTTCAAGGAACAGGGTGTCAATGACGTGTTCGCCGGTGAAGCCACGCACCGGTTTTTCGAGACATTGTTCCAGCGTGCACTGGATGCGAAGCAGCAGCCTTTCTTCCTCGAAGGACTGGAGGTGGGCGGCAAGTTGCGAGCGATAACGGGTTCAAGCAAGGACCGCGGTCGCGTGGTCTGCCAGTTCGGCAGCATCGCCAATGACGAACTGATCCAGTACAGCCCGGGCGAATTCCTTACCTTTCACAGCATCAAGAAGGCCATAGCAGATGGTTGCACGGTCTATGACTATGGCATCGGCGATGAGCCCTACAAACGCATGTGGTGCGACGAGGAAGTCCGTTATCTCGATACGGTCTTGGGACTGACTGCCAAGGGGCGGCTTCTGGCCGGCACGAGATCGATCGTCACGGCTTTGAAAAGACAGGTCAAGTCGCGTCCGGCCCTGTTCGGCATCGTCAAGTTGCTGCGCCGGCAACGGGCCCAGTTGAAGGCCCGAGACTAGAAAAGGCTGTCAATTGCCGGTCATCATGCCAACCGTGCTGCAACGACACTACCGGCTCAGGCGGCGCGTATCTGTCCCTTGGGCGATGGCGGCGACAACCTTGCCGATGGCGTCACCACAAGCGCATTTGCATAACCGCCTTCGGTCAGTCCTCTAAGCGCCTTGCGCACGATCTCGTCTTCCGGCTCGAGCGCGCCGACGAAGACGGCAGACTTGGCATCGCTGACCCGCTTGAGCCCGGACGCATTTGCCTGGCCGCACTCCACGATCAGCAGATCATAGGCCGTCGTCAGCGAGGTCAGAATGATGGGCAGACGCTCGATTGACTTCATCGCCAGAGCGAGGTCGGCCGTACCGACGGGAATGACGTGGCAATCCGAATAGAGGTCGGCATGGATCACGTCGGAGAACTGCGCACGCGATGTCAGCAGGTCGGTTATGCCTTGATGACTGCGGCTTTCGAGCATGGCGCGCGAGGCCGCGCCGGATCGCGTAAGATCGAGAAAGACAACGCGCAATCCGCCATCAACAACCTCACGCGCCACCATCACCGATGCAGCGGCGGCCTCGTCGCCCTCCGGCGACACGAAGATCGCACGAGGCGTCCCGCGCGAGATCAGCAGATCCGCGGCATCCTCGACCGACATGCCTTCCTCCGGCTTCTTCGCCGCAGGAGTGGCTGCGGCAATCGGAAGGCGATCGTCTTCGTCTTCATCATCGAGCGCTTCCCGGACATCGGTTGCAATGGCCGGCTTTATGACAACCTCTTCGACCTGATCAACCTTGCGCCCGGGAGCCGGTGCAAGCGCGCGACCGCTGAACAGTTCTCGCAACAGAATGAACAGCACGGCCAACATCAGAGCGCCGGTAAACGAGGCGCCGATGATGGGAACCGGCTTGGGGAAATAGGGCTCCGCCGGCGGTGTTGCGCGGGCGAAAACGCGCGCGTCCACGGGCAGATAGTTACGTTCGAAGCGCGAGGTCGCTTCCCGGTGGCGGGTCAGATAGGATTCGAGCAACTCACGCTGGGCGGTGGCTTCACGCTCCAGCGCCCTCAATTCAACTTCCTGCTCGCTGGCAATCGAGGAAGCCGCCTTGAGCCGATCGAGCTCGGCCATCAGTTCCTGCTCGCGGCGCTGCGCAGAGGATCCTTCCCGCTCGAGCGCCTGCAGAACCTTGCGGCCCTCGTCCCGGATCTGGCGATCGAGATCGACCAGCTGGGAGCGCAGCGCACGGATGCGGGGGTGGTTGTCGAGCAAGGTCGTCGACAGATCAGCGATCTCGGTATTGATCTGGATGCGGCGTTCCACGAGCCGCTGCACCAGGGGCGACGAGACCACATCAGGCATGGCTTCGACCGACCCGCCAGACTCCAGCGCCAGCCGCATCTCCTGCGCCTTTGCAACGGCCGCAGAGCGCTCCGCGCGAACACGCGACAGTTCAGACGAAAGCTCGGAAAGCTGTTGGGCAGCAAGCGTCTGGTTGTTCTGGCCGAGAAGCAGGTTGGAGCTGGCGCGGAACTCGGCGACGCTTGCTTCCGCTTCCCTTACCTGCCCGCGAAGATCCTCGATTTCGGGCGCCAGCCAGCCGGTCGCGTCAACGTTCGACAGCACCTTCGCGTCTCTCTGGATTTCCAGATAGGCATCCGCCATCGCATTGGGAACGGCTGCTGCCAGTTCGGGATCGCGCGAGGAAAACTCGATCACGATGACGCGCGAGCGCTCGACACGATAGACGGCAAGCCTCTGGCGAACAGCGGAGATGACGCGCTCTTCCGCCGATACGGCATTGCCGCCCGACGAAAGGCCGACAAGTGACAATAGCCGTCGCACGATGCCTGGCGATGGCGCCAGTTCGTCATTGTTGGTCAGATTGA
Organism: Aliihoeflea sp.; assembly: GCA_046297455.1. GTDB lineage: Bacteria > Pseudomonadota > Alphaproteobacteria > Rhizobiales > Rhizobiaceae > ZYF759. The sequence continues at coordinate 17,767 of JBKBIT010000031.1, read as the reverse complement.
GTTCCCGGACAACGGTCCGCAGGATGTCGGAGGACGAAATCAACTCCACCTGGGAGGTCACCCCTTCCTCGTCGAGAATGGGGCGGTCTGCTTCCGTCGCCATGCCGGGGCGCGTGAAGACGGATTCGCGCGATTCAATCAGGATTCGCGTGCCTGCCTTGTAGAGCGGCGCGGAAAACAGCGAGAATGCAAAGCCTGCCATGGCGGCAAGCAACGCGACCGCAACGATGATCTTCCATGAATCCAGCACTGCTCGCCACAACCTGGCGAGATCCACATCAACATCGCTGACGTTCTGGTTGGTGCCCTGCATTTCCGCTACTCCGATATCGGCGCGTCGAGCGTAAACATGCATGGTAACCACCAGGTTAAGGACCCTTGGGTATCTTTCGACACTTCGGAAGGTCGAAAACCTTGGGCTTTACCGGCCATTAACCCTAACGGAGCGATAACGGCGTCGTAGCGGGCCGAAATTGGCCCTTCCCCTTTTCTTGCCCAGGACGTGTTGTCGGAAATGAAGACACCGGTCACCGCCATTGCCATCGTGATCACGGCCTTGTCGGTTGCGGGATGCTCCAGCTATCGGCCCGCCCCCAACGCCTTCCACGAAGCGATTAACCAGCCCTATATCCTGGATGCGGGCGACCGCGTCCGCATTACCGTTTTCGAGCAGGATTCGCTGTCGAACGTCTATTCCGTCGACCAGTCCGGCTATATTTCCTTCCCGCTTGTCGGCGCGGTTCCCGCACGTGGGCATACGCTGGCGCAGATCGAGGCCCATCTGGCCGCACGGCTGCGCGACGGCTATCTGCGCAATCCTGACATCTCGGCTGAAATCGAGCGCTACCGCCCGATCTTCATCATGGGCGAGGTCGGTGCAGCAGGCCAGTACAGTTTCGTACCGGGCATGACGGTGCAGAAGGCGATCGCCGCGGCCGGCGGCTTCACGCCGCGTGCCAACCAGGGATCGGCCGACATCACCCGCGAGATCAACGGCAAGGTCATGACCGGCCGGGTTCCGACATCCGACCCAATCCTGCCCGGCGACACGATCTATGTCCGAGAGCGGTTGTTCTGAACCGTGACCAGGCCGCTGCGCATCGTCCATTGTTTCCGCTCGCCGGTCGGCGGCATCTTCCGCCATGTGCGCGATCTGGCCGAAGCGCATGCCGCGCGCGGCCATCAGATCGGCATCGTCTGCGATTCCTCGACCGGCGGTGAACTGGAAGACCGTTATTTCGAAGCCATTTCCGGTTCGCTGGCCCTCGGCGTACACAAGGTCGAGATGCAGCGGCATATCGGTCCGGGCGATCTGAAGGCGGGATGGGGCACCTATCGGCACATCAGCCAGCTGCAGCCCGACATCCTGCACGGCCATGGCGCGAAGGGGGGGGCGTATGCCCGCATGTTCGGCACCATGATGCGGTTGCGCGGGCACCGGGTCGCGCGGCTCTACGCGCCGCATGGCGGGGTGCTGCACTACGAGCCCGACCTGAAGGGCCGCGCGATGTTCTTCATCGAGCGGCGGATGGAAAGGCTGAGCGACCACCTCGTCTTCGTGGCGCAATACGAGGCCGACACCTACACGGCCAAGATCGGCAGCCCGCGCGCGCCCTGGAGCGTCGTGCATAACGGCGTGCGGGAAGGCGAGTTCGAACCGGTCCCCCATGCCCCGATCGCGGCCGATTTCCTCTATATCGGCATGATGCGCGACCTGAAGGGACCGGACATCTTCATCGACGCGCTGGCCGCCGCCAGTGCCGCCACCGGACGCAGGATCTCAGCCGTCATGGTGGGTGCGGGTGACGATCTGCCCAACTATAGGCAGCAGGTGGCGCGGCTTGGGCTTGGCGACCAGGTGACCTTTCACGAACCGATGCCGGCGCGCCAGGCCTTTGCCCTGGCCCGCACGATCGTGGTGCCCTCGCGTGCCGAGGCGATGCCCTACATCGTCCTGGAGGCGCTGGCGGCTGGCATGCCCATGATCGCCACGGCGGTCGGCGGAATCCCGGAGATCTTTGCCGAACACAAGAGCCTGCTGATACAGCCGGATGCCGGGCAGCTCGCAAGGCGCATGGGCGAGGTACTGGCCGACGAGGCCGGCTATAGCGCACGCATGCCATCCCGGGAGTCCCTGCGGCGCAATTTCGGCGCCGACGTGATGGCAGACCGGATCGAGGCGATCTACCGCCAGCTTGTTTGACCGCTAGACTGCAATAGCCGGGGTCAAGGGTTTCTTAGGGGCTTTCTGCTAGGCAAAAGCACAGCCTGCGAGAAGACCATGAACAAGCACAATCCCTCTCACAGCTTTACCCCGGACGCCGTGCGCGCGCACAAGGACAGCGCGCCGTCAAAGCAGCCTTCCGGTAAGCTCAACCAGACCGCACTCCAGATCGCGCAGCAATACCGCCGCGATACGATGTCGCCGGTCATGGTCAGCGGCATCCTGCGGCTTGTCGAATTCGCGTTGCTGATGGTCACCGGCACAGGCGTCAGCATCTGGTATCTTGGGCTGGCGGACGGTCTGGCGGGCAATTACCTCTTGGCGATCCTGGCCACCTCCGTTCTTGCCGTGATCCTGCTGGAGCTGAGCGACGGCTACCAGATGTCGTTCCTGCGTAAGCCGGGCACCAATCTTGGCCGTCTGGTGCTGATCTGGGCCGGCACGCTCGCCAGCCTCGCGCTGGCGGTCTTCTTCCTGAAGATTGCGGAAGAGTATTCGCGGGTCTGGTTCGCCGGCTGGTTCATCACCGGACTGACAGCGCTGGTGGTGCTGCGGCTTGTCATGTCCCAACTCATCGCACGATGGGCGAGAAACGGCACGATGGAGCGGCGCGCCGTGATCGTGGGTGGTGGCAAGAATGCCGAAGCCCTCATTCGCTCGCTCGAACGGGAAACGTCCAACGATATCCGCATTTGCGGCATTTTCGACGATCGCGACGACTCGCGTTCACCGCCGATCGTGGCGGGATATCCCAAGCTCGGCACGGTGTCGGAGCTGATCGAGTTCGCCCGCGTCGCGCGCATCGACATGCTGATCGTCTCGCTGCCGATCACCGCGCAGTCGCGGGTGCTGTCGCTTCTCAAGCAGCTTTGGGTGCTGCCGGTCGATATCCGCCTGTCGGCCCATTCCAGCGAGCTGCGGTTCCGTCCGCGTGCCTATTCCTATGTGGGCTCGGTCCCCCTGCTCGACATTTTCGACAAGCCGATCAACGACTGGGACAAGGTCGCCAAGCGCGCGTTCGACATCGTCTTCAGCCTGCTCGGCATCATTCTGTTTGCGCCGGTCATGCTGATTACCGCGATCGCGATCAAGCTCGACAGCAAGGGTCCCGTTCTCTTCGTCCAGAAGCGTCATGGCTTCAACAACGAGGAGATCAACGTCTACAAGTTCCGCTCGATGTATGTGGACCAGTGCGATCCGACGGCCAAGAACGCGGTGACCAAAAACGACCCGCGTGTCACCCGCGTCGGCCGCTTCATCCGCAAGACCTCGATCGACGAGCTGCCGCAGTTCTTCAATGCGCTGAACGGGTCGCTCTCGCTGGTAGGTCCACGCCCGCACGCCGTCGCCGGCCAGACGCGCAATCGCCTCTATCACGAAGTGGTCGACGGCTATTTCGCCCGCCACAAGGTCAAGCCCGGTGTCACGGGCTGGGCGCAGATCAACGGCTGGCGGGGCGAGATCGACAGTGACGAGAAGATCCGCATGCGGACCGAATACGACCTGCAATATATCGAGAACTGGTCGTTGCTGTTCGACTTGCGGATCCTGTTCATGACCCCGATCAGCCTGCTCAAGTCCGAAAACGCCTACTGACGATGGACGGACAGGCCCTCCCACGGCAGGCCATCAACGCCAAACTGATATCAATGATCGTCACCGCGGCGGTCTTTTTCGGTGTGTTCCTGTCGGGGTTCGTCATCATCGAGCCCGCTCCTTACGAGTTGTGGATGGTCGGGATGATCGGCATTGCCCTGTTTGCAGGGCTGCGGGTTCCGGCGAGCATCGCGCCTCTCATCGCGCTGCTTCTGCTCTTCGTGCTGGGCGGCATCATTTCCATGATGCAGATGGACGCGATTGGGGACACGCCGCTATATCTTGCCGTAACGCTGTTCCTGTCGCTGACGGCAGCCTTTTATGCCGCTGCCACTTTGGCCAAGCCCGATCTCTTTCCAATCATCTTCATGGGCTGGATCGTTGCCGCGATCTGCACGGGTGCACTTGGCATTCTCGGCTATTTTGGCGCGATCCCGGGAGCAGACAGCTTCACCCTCTACAACCGGGCCTCCGGTGCCTTCAAGGACCCGAATGTTTTCGGCCCCTACCTTGTCCTGCCCGCGACCTATCTTTTCCACCGGCTGATGACCGGCAACCCGCTCAAGATGCCGGTCTATGTCGCGACGCTGCTGTTCCTGTCGCTGGCGATCCTGCTGTCATTCTCACGCGGGGCCTGGGGCCTCTACCTGTTCTCGATGATGGCGGTTGCCTCCGCCCTCTTCATACAGAGCACCAGCGCATTGTTTCGGCTGCGCATCATTCTCATGGGCGCGATTGCAGCGCTGATCATTGGCGTTGCCGCCATGATAGCGATTCAGATCCCTGCCATCGCCGACCTGTTCGTGCAGCGTGCCCAACTGGTGCAGGACTATGACGGTGCCCGACTCGGACGGTTTGCGCGCTTCGCCATCGGGTTCCAGCTCGCCATGGAAAAGCCGTTCGGCATCGGGCCGCTGATCTTTGGCACGATATTCGGCGAAGACACGCACAATATCTGGCTGAAGGCCCTCATGGATTATTCCTGGCTGGGCTTTGCGGCCTATCTGACGCTGATCGTGTGGACGCTGGCCGCCGGCTTCAAGATCCTCTTTCGCGACCGTCCGTGGCAACCCTACCTTCTCTGCGCTTATGTGGTGCTCATCGGGCACGTATTCCTGGGAACGGTGATCGACACCAATCACTGGCGCCATTTCTACATATTGCTGGGCGTTATCTGGGGCGCCATCGCGCTCGAGGTCCGTCACCAGCGGCAGGTGGCGCGCGCGCCCGCGTAGGGCGCGGCAGGCCCGCACTCAGGCGGGAAGTGGCTCCCAAGCTGCGCGGAACATGCCTCAGATCGAAGGTCGGCTCACGGCGCAATCTCGGACATCTAGCCTCGCCCAAAACACCCTTTCGACACACCAACAAAAAGGCCGCCGGGTTCGCCGGCGGCCTTTTGCGTTTGGTCTGCGCAGCCGATTACTCGGCAGGCGTACCCGACATATCGGAGATCAGCGCCTCCGGTGCCTCGGATTCCGCCTGCTTGCGACGCTCCTCGATGATGAGTTCGTCGCGCGCGGTGGCAATGCGCCTGATCTGGGCCATGGTGCCGCCGGTACCGGCCGGGATGAGGCGGCCCACGATGACATTCTCCTTGAGGCCCTGCAGCGTGTCGACCTTGCCTGCCACCGAAGCCTCGGTGAGCACGCGGGTCGTCTCCTGGAAGGAGGCTGCCGAGATGAAGGACGGCGTCTGCAGCGATGCCTTGGTGATGCCGAGCAGGACGGGCTGGCCTTCGGCCGGCTTCTTGCCTTCCTCGACCAGGCGATCGTTGATCTGCTGGAACTCCACCTCGTCGACATGGTCGCCGGGGATGTAGGTCGAATCGCCCTGCGTCGTGATCTCCACCTTCTGCAGCATCTGGCGAACGATCACCTCGATGTGCTTGTCGTTGATCATCACGCCCTGCAGCCGGTAGACCTCCTGGATCTCGTTGACGAGATAGGATGCCAGAGCCTCGACGCCCTTGATGGCAAGGATGTCGTGCGGGGCCGGGTTGCCGTCGAGAATGTAGTCGCCCTTCTCGATGGTATCGCCTTCCTGGAGGTGGAACGGCTTGCCCTTCGGGATCAGGTATTCGACCGGCTCCAGGCTCTCGTCATGCGGCTCCACGACGATGCGGCGCTTGTTCTTGTAGTCGCGACCGAAGCGGATCGTGCCATCGATCTCGGCGATGATGGCGTGGTCCTTCGGACGACGGGCCTCGAACAGCTCGGCAACGCGCGGCAGACCACCGGTGATGTCCTTGGTCTTGGCGCTTTCCAGCGGCACGCGCGCAAGCACGTCACCCGGTGCAACCATTGCACCCGGCTCGACCGAGAGCACCGCCTCCACCGACAGCAGGAAGCGGGAGTCGCCGCCCTTGCTCAGCTTGGTCACCTTGCCCTTGTCGTCGAGCACGGTCAGCGCCGGCTTGAGATCGGAACCGCGCGGCGTGGACCGCCAGTCGATGACCTCGCGCTTGGTGATGCCGGTCGATTCGTCGGTCGTCTCCTGAACGGAGATGCCGTCGACCAGATCCTCGAAGGCCACCTTGCCGCCGACCTCGGTGAGGACCGGACGGGTGTAGGGATCCCACTCGGCAAGGCGCTGGCCACGCTTCACCGTGTCGCCGTCATCGACGAAGATGCGGCTGCCGTAGGTCACGCGGTGGACGGCACGCTCCTTGCCCGCCTCGTCGACAATGACGACGGCCATGTTGCGGCCCATTGCCACGAGGTGACCGTCGGAATTGCGCACCACCGAGCGGTTGCGGATCGAGACCGTGCCCTCGTAGGAGGCTTCCAGGAAGGACTGGTCGGCAACCTGCGCGGCACCGCCCATGTGGAAGGTACGCATGGTGAGCTGGGTGCCCGGCTCGCCGATCGACTGGGCGGCGATGACACCGACCGCCTCGCCGATATTGACCGGCGTTCCGCGTGCCAGGTCGCGGCCGTAGCAGACCGCGCAGACGCCGACGCGCACATCGCAGGTCAGTGCCGAACGGATGCGCACCGACTGGATGCCGGCGCCCTCGATGGCCTCGATGTCGCGCTCTTCCATCAGCTTGCCGCCGGGCACGATGACCTCGCCGGTGAGCGGATGGGTGATGTCCTCAAGCGCGGTACGGCCGAGGATGCGCTGGCCGAGCGATGCGACGACCTGTCCGGCGTCCACGATGGGCTGCATCGTGAGGCCGTTCTCGGTGCCGCAATCCTCGGTGACGACGATGCAGTCCTGGGCGACGTCGACGAGGCGGCGTGTCAGATAGCCGGAGTTGGCCGTCTTCAGAGCCGTGTCGGCGAGACCCTTGCGGGCGCCGTGGGTCGAGTTGAAGTATTCAAGAACGGTCAGGCCTTCCTTGAAATTCGAGATGATCGGCGTCTCGATGATCTCGCCCGACGGCTTGGCCATCAGGCCGCGCATGCCGGCAAGCTGACGCATCTGGGTGGGCGAACCGCGCGCACCCGAATGCGACATCATGTAGATCGAGTTCATCGGCTTCTGACGCCCGTCATCGCCGAATTCGATCGACTTGATGCGCGCCATCATCTGGTCGGCGACCTTTTCCGAGCACTTGGCCCAGGCGTCGACGACCTTGTTGTACTTCTCGCCCTGCGTGATCAGGCCGTCATTGTACTGCTGCTCGTATTCCTTGGCGAGCGCCTCGGTCTCGGCAACCAGCTGCGCCTTGGCATCGGGGATGAGCATGTCGTCCTTGCCGAACGAAATGCCGGCCGAGCAGGCACGCGTGAAGCCCAGCGCCATGATGCGGTCGCAGAAGATCACGGTCTCCTTCTGGCCGCAGTGGCGATAGACCGTGTCGATCATCTTGGAGATGTTCTTCTTGGTCATCTCCTGGTTCACGATGTCGAACGGCACGTTGACGTTCTTCGGCAGAAGCTCGCCGATGAGCATGCGGCCCGGCGTCGTTTCGTAGATCTTCGAAACGGTGTTGCCCTCGTGATCGACGGTCTTGAAGCGACCCTTGATCTTGGCATGCAGCGTGACGGCCTTGGTCTCGAGCGCGTGATGCAACTCGCCGATATCGGCAAAGGCCATGCCCTCGCCCGGCTCGTTCTCGTTGGCGATCGACAGGTAGTAGAGGCCGAGAACCATGTCCTGCGACGGCACGATGATCGGCGCACCGGAAGCCGGGTGCAGGATGTTGTTGGTCGACATCATAAGGACGCGCGCTTCCAGCTGGGCCTCGAGGCTCAGCGGGACGTGCACGGCCATCTGGTCGCCGTCGAAGTCGGCGTTGAAGGCGGTGCAGACCAGCGGGTGCAGCTGGATCGCCTTGCCCTCGATCAGCACCGGCTCAAACGCCTGGATGCCGAGGCGGTGGAGCGTCGGCGCGCGGTTGAGCAGCACCGGATGCTCGCGGATGACCTCGTCGAGAATATCCCAGACTTCCGGCTTTTCCTTCTCGACCAGCTTCTTGGCCTGCTTGACGGTGGACGAATAACCCTTGGCGTCGAGACGGGCGTAGATGAAGGGCTTGAACAGCTCCAGCGCCATCTTCTTGGGCAGGCCGCACTGGTGCAGCTTGAGCTCGGGGCCGGTCACGATGACCGAGCGGCCGGAATAGTCGACGCGCTTGCCGAGCAGGTTCTGGCGGAAGCGGCCCTGCTTGCCCTTGAGCATGTCGGAGAGCGACTTCAGCGGGCGCTTGTTGGCACCCGTGATGACGCGACCGCGGCGGCCGTTGTCGAACAGCGCGTCGACAGCCTCCTGCAGCATGCGCTTCTCGTTGCGGATGATGATGCCCGGCGCGCGCAACTCGATCAGCCGCTTCAGGCGGTTGTTGCGGTTGATGACGCGGCGGTAGAGATCGTTGAGGTCGGACGTGGCGAAACGGCCCCCGTCCAGCGGGACCAGCGGGCGCAGGTCCGGCGGGATGACGGGCACGATCTTCATGATCATCCACTCCGGGCGATTGCCGGATTCGATGAAGTTCTCGACCACCTTCAGACGCTTGAGCAGCTTCTTCTGCTTCAGCTCGGACGTGGTGGAGGCCAGTTCCGAGCGCAGATCGCCGGCGATCTTCTCGAGGTCCATGGCCGAGAGCAGCTCATGAATGGCTTCAGCGCCGATCATGGCGGTGAAGGAATCCTCGCCGAACTCGTCGACGGCCATCATGTACTCTTCCTCGGAAAGAAGCTGGTGCTCCTTGAGCGAGGTGAGGCCGGGCTCGGTAACGATGTAGTTCTCGAAATAGAGGACGCGCTCGATATCCTTGAGCGTCATGTCGAGCAGGGTGCCGATGCGCGAGGGCAGCGACTTCAGGAACCAGATATGGGCGACCGGCGCGGCCAGCTCGATATGGCCCATGCGCTCGCGGCGAACGCGCGACAGCGTGACCTCGACGCCGCACTTCTCGCAGATGACGCCCTTGTACTTCATGCGCTTGTACTTGCCGCACAGGCACTCGTAGTCCTTGATCGGACCGAAGATGCGGGCGCAGAACAGGCCGTCGCGCTCCGGCTTGAAGGTACGATAGTTGATCGTCTCGGGCTTCTTGATCTCGCCGAACGACCAGGACTGGATCTTTTCGGGCGATGCGAGCGAAATCCGGATGGAATCGAAGGTCTGCGCCGGCGCCTGAGGATTGAAAAGATTCATGACCTCTTGGTTCATGCCGTTCTCCTTTTCGGGGCGCGTGCCCCAGAATTATCCAAACGTATCGGGAAGCGGTATGTTTCCGTCCCGGCCGCGCCGCGGAACCGTTCCGCGGCGCTCCTGTCGTGTTACTCGGCCGCGTCGGGCAGGCGCTGCGGCTCGACGTCAACCTGCGTGTTGAGCAGTTCGACGTTGAGGCCCAGCGAGCGCATTTCCTTGACGAGCACGTTGAAGCTCTCGGGAATGCCGGCCTCGAAGGTGTCGTCGCCGCGCACGATGGCCTCGTAGACCTTGGTGCGGCCGGCCACGTCGTCCGACTTGACGGTGAGCATTTCCTGCAGCGTGTAGGCGGCGCCATAGGCTTCCAGAGCCCAGACCTCCATCTCTCCGAAGCGCTGGCCACCGAACTGCGCCTTGCCGCCCAGCGGCTGCTGGGTAACGAGCGAGTACGGTCCGATCGAACGGGCGTGGATCTTGTCGTCGACCAGGTGGTGGAGCTTCAGCATGTAGATGTAGCCCACGGTGACCTGACGGTCGAACGTTTCGCCCGTACGCCCATCGAACAGCGTCACCTGACCGGTCGTCGACAGTCCCGCCATCTCGAGAGCGGCGTTGATGTCGGCCTCATTGGCGCCGTCGAAGACCGGCGTGGCAATGGACACGCCACGGCGCAGCTGCTCGCCGAGACGGATAACCGACTCGTCGTCATACGCACGCACCGGCTCGTTTCGGTCGTTGTCGGGGATGATCGCCTCGATCTTCTCGCGGACCGGCTTGATGTCGCCGCCTTCCTTGTAGGCGTCGATAAGCTCGCCGATCTGGCGACCCATGCCGGCACATGCCCAGCCCAGATGCGTCTCCAGGATCTGGCCCACGTTCATGCGCGATGGCACGCCCAACGGGTTGAGCACGATGTCGACGTGCGTGCCGTCATCAAGGAAAGGCATGTCCTCGATCGGCACGATACGGGACACGACACCCTTGTTGCCGTGACGGCCGGCCATCTTGTCGCCGGGCTGCATCTTGCGCTTCACCGCGACGAAGACCTTGACCATCTTCATGACGCCGGGGGGCATCTCGTCGCCGCGCTGGACCTTCTCGACCTTGTCCATGAAACGCTGCTCGAGCGCCGACTTGGACTCGTCGTACTGGCCACGGAGGGCTTCGATCTCGCTCTGCGTCTTCTCGTCCTCGACGGCGAACTGCCACCACTGCGAACGCGGATAGTCGCCCAGCACATCCTGGGAGATGCTGGTGCCCTTCTTGAAGCCCTTCGGTCCGGCAATCGCTTCCTTGCCGACGAGCATGTCGGAAAGACGCGAGTAGACGTTGCGGTCGAGAATGGCCTGCTCGTCGTCACGGTCCTTGGCGAGACGTTCGATCTCCTCGCGCTCGATCGCCATCGCGCGCTCGTCCTTCTCCACGCCGTGGCGGTTGAAGACGCGAACCTCGACGACGGTGCCGAAGGTGCCGGGCGGCATGCGCATGGAGGTGTCACGCACGTCGGAGGCCTTCTCGCCGAAGATGGCGCGGAGGAGCTTTTCCTCCGGCGTCATCGGGCTTTCGCCCTTGGGCGTGATCTTGCCGACCAGGATGTCACCCGGCTGGACCTCTGCACCGATATAGACGATGCCGGCCTCGTCGAGATTCTTCAGCGCCTCTTCCGAGACGTTGGGAATGTCGCGGGTGATCTCTTCCGGTCCGAGTTTGGTGTCGCGTGCCATGACCTCGAACTCCTCGATATGGATCGAGGTGAAGACGTCGTCGCGCACGATGCGCTCGGAGAGCAGGATGGAGTCCTCGTAGTTGTAGCCGTTCCAGGGCATGAAGGCGACGAGCACGTTGCGGCCGAGCGCCAGATCGCCAAGATCGGTCGACGGACCGTCTGCGATGATGTCGCCCTTCTGGATGCGATCGCCCACCTTCACCAGCGGACGCTGGTTGATGCAGGTGTTCTGGTTGGAACGCTGGAACTTCATCAGGCGGTAGATGTCGACGCCCGACTTGCCCGGATCGACGTCTTCCGTGGCGCGGATAACGATACGGGTCGCATCGACCTGATCGACAATGCCGGTACGACGCGCGGCAATCGCCGCTCCCGAGTCGCGTGCCACGATCGGCTCCATGCCGGTGCCGACGAACGGCGCCTCGGCGCGCACCAGCGGCACGGCCTGACGCTGCATGTTCGAGCCCATGAGGGCGCGGTTGGCGTCATCGTTCTCGAGGAACGGAATCAGCGCCGCGGCGACCGAGACGAGCTGCTTGGGCGACACGTCCATCAGGTCGACGTTCTCGCGCGGCGCCATCATGACCTCGCCGGCATGGCGGCAGATCACGAACTCCTCGGTGAAGGAGCCGCTGGCGTCGAGCTCGGCGTTTGCCTGGGCGACGTAGTGCTTCGCCTCTTCCATGGCCGACAGATAGATCACCTCGTCGGAGACCTTGCCGTCGATGATGCGCCGGTAGGGGCTCTCGATGAAGCCGTATTTGTTGACGCGGGCAAAGGTCGCAAGCGAGTTGATCAGACCGATATTCGGGCCTTCCGGCGTCTCGATCGGGCAGATGCGGCCATAATGGGTGGGATGCACGTCGCGGACTTCGAAGCCGGCGCGCTCGCGGGTCAGGCCGCCCGGTCCAAGAGCCGACAGGCGGCGCTTGTGGGTGATCTCCGAGAGCGGGTTGGTCTGATCCATGAACTGAGAAAGCTGCGAGGAACCGAAGAACTCGCGAACGGCGGCGGCCGCCGGCTTGGCGTTGATCAGGTCCTGCGGCATCACGGTGTCGATCTCGATCGACGACATGCGCTCCTTGATGGCGCGCTCCATGCGCAGCAGACCCAGGCGGTACTGGTTCTCCATCAGCTCGCCCACCGAACGCACGCGGCGATTGCCGAGATTGTCGATGTCGTCGATCTCGCCCTTGCCGTCGCGCAGCTCGACCAGCGTCTTGACCACAGCGAGGATGTCTTCCTTGCGCAGGACGCGAACCGTGTCCTCTGCGTCGAGCTCGAGGCGCATGTTCATCTTGACGCGGCCGACGGCCGACAGGTCATAGCGCTCGGCGTCGAAGAACAGCGAATGGAACATCGATTCCGCTGTCTCGATGGTCGGCGGCTCGCCCGGACGCATCACGCGATAGATGTCGAACAGCGCATCCTGGCGCGACTCGTTCTTGTCGGCGGCCAGCGTGTTGCGGATATAGGCGCCGACGTTGACGTGGTCGATGTTGAGGATCTGGATCTCCTCAACGCCGGTCTCCAGCAGATCGACCAGATTGCCCTTCTTGGCGCCCGACTTGGCATCGACGGTCAGTTCCAGCTCGTCACCGGCCTCAAGGTAGATCTCGCCGGTCTGCAGGTTGACCACGTCCTCGGCGATATAGGCGCCGATCAGGTCTTCCTCGGTGGCGCGGATCGCCTTCAGGCCCTTTTCGGCAAGCTGCTTGGCCTGACGGGCGGTGATCTTGCGGCCAGCCTCGACGACCATCTCGCCGGTGTCGGCGTCGATCAGGTCGACAACCGCCTTCATGCCGCGATAGCGCTCGGGCACGAATGGCACGCGCCAGTGGTCGCCCTCGCGGGTGTAGGTGATCTTCTCGTAGAAGGTGGACAGGATGTCTTCCGGATCCATGCCCAGCGCCATCAGCAGCGAGGTCGCCGGGATCTTGCGGCGGCGGTCGATGCGCGCGTGGACAATGTCCTTGGAATCGAACTCGATGTCGAGCCAGGAGCCGCGATAGGGAATGACCCGGGCAGCAAAGAGCAGCTTGCCCGAGGAGTGCGACTTGCCCTTGTCATGGTCGAAGAAGACGCCCGGCGAGCGGTGCATCTGCGAGACGATGACACGCTCGGTGCCGTTGATGATGAAGGTGCCGTTCGACGTCATGAGCGGCATGTCGCCCATATAGACGTCCTGCTCCTTGATGTCCTTGATCGACTTGGCCTGGGTGTCCTCGTCGATATCGAACACGATCAGGCGCAAGGTGACCTTCAGCGGCGCTGCATAGGTCAGGTCGCGCTGACGGCACTCGTCGACGTCGAACTTCGGCGCCTCGAACTCGTACTTGACGAATTCGAGCATGGCCGTGCCGGCGAAGTCGGAAATCGGGAATACGGACTTGAATACCGCCTGCAGCCCCTCATCCGCGCGCCCGCCCTCGGGCTCGTCGACCATGAGAAACTGGTCATAAGATGCCTTCTGAACCTCGATGAGGTTGGGCATCTCCGCAACTTCCGGAATCTTTCCGAAGAACTTGCGTACGCGCCTGCGACCGTTGAATGTCTGGGTCTGGGCCATCGTCGCTCCTTGCTGCCATACTGGGCCGCCGTTGCCGGCTCGCCTCGCCTGCCGTCATCGCGCCGCCGCGCGATCCATCAAAAACGGGTAAAAACCCGTTTCCTGAAGGCCGTTTTCGGCCATCAGGAAAGAGGTTTTTCCACTCAACGCCGCATGGCCGGGCGAACGCGACGCGCCCACCCGGCCAAAACGTGTTACTTCAGCTCGACCTTGGCGCCAGCTGCTTCGAGCTGTGCCTTGATCTTGTCGGCCTCGTCCTTGGACACGCCTTCCTTGACGGGCTTCGGCGCGCCTTCGACCAGGTCCTTGGCTTCCTTGAGGCCCAGGCCGGTGATGGCGCGGACTTCCTTGATGACGTTGATCTTCTGCGCGCCGGCATCGGCCAGCACAACGTCGAACTCGGTCTTCTCCTCAGCAGCCTCGGCGGGAGCAGCAGCGCCGCCAGCGGCAGCAACGGCCACCGGAGCAGCGGCGGACACGCCCCACTTCTCTTCGAGCATCTTGGAGAGCTCGGCCGCCTCGAGGACGGTCAGGTTGGAGAGGTCGTCTACAATCTTGGCGAGATCAGCCATGTCTAAGTTCCTTTACGATGGTTCGAACACGTTCGGTTGGCAGCGAAAAACGGTCTAAGCCGTCTCGTCCTTCTTTGCGTAGGCGCCGAACACCCGCGCGAGCTGACCCGCGGGAGCGTTGACGACCTGGGCGATCCGGGTTGCCGGCGTGTTGATCATGCCGACGATCTTGGCCCGCAGCTCGTCCAGCGACGGCAGCGAGGCAAGAGCCTTGACGCCATCGGAGTCGAGAGTGGTCGTACCCATTGCGCCACCGAGAATGACCAGATTGTCATTGCCCTTGGCGTAATCGGATGCGACCTTCGGCGCCACGACCGGGTCCTCCGAATAGCAAATCAGGGTCTGTCCCTTGAACAGAACCTGCATGCCCTCGGAAGGGGTGCCCTGAAGAGCGATCTTGGCCAGACGGTTTTTCGCGACCTTGACGGTGCCACCCGCCTCACGCATCTTCGAACGAAAATCGTTCATCTGCGCGACGGTTAGCCCGGCATAGTGGGCCACGACCACCGAACCGGTGCTGTTGAACACCTCGTTCAGCGACGTGACGAATTCGCGTTTTTCCGCTCTGTCCACTGCCTGTCTCCGTTTGGCGGTCGCCGTCTCGACGACCACCGGTTGCCTTTTGCCGCTCGGGACGACATTGAGATCGCCCGAACGACGCTCGAGGATCCTGTCCCCTTCCGCCTGCCCCCGTGAAGGGACATATCGGCAAAAGGCACATACGGTTCGAACCAACCCTCGGGAAAAGCTCCCGGTTGAATGGTTCTGACCCGTCTCATGCAGGCTCGGATCGGATTAAGGACCGGCTTGGCCGGCCCACCTGCAGTCTCGGACAGGATGAACGGAAGTTTCCTCCCGCTCATCCGGGCCCCGGAGGGCCCGGAATTCTTGGTGCCGGGTTGCCCCGGCCGATCGTCAGACCGCTGCCGTCAGGCTGGCGGGGTCGATCTTGAGGCCAGGGCCCATGGTCGAGGTGAGAGCCACCTTCTTCACATAGTTGCCCTTGGCGCCCGTCGGCTTCGCCTTGACGACGGCATCGGCGAAGGCGCGGACATTCTCTTCCAACGCCTTGGCGTCGAAGGAGAGCTTGCCAACGCCGCCATGCACGATGCCGGCCTTCTCGACGCGGAACTCGACTGCACCGCCCTTGGAGGCCTTGACGGCGGACGCCACGTCCGGCGTCACAGTGCCGACCTTCGGGTTCGGCATCATGCCGCGCGGACCCAGAACCTTGCCCAGACGGCCGACCAGCGGCATCATGTCGGGTGTGGCGATGCAGCGGTCGAAATTGATCTCGCCCTTCTGCACGGTCTCGACGAGCTCCTCGGCACCGACGATGTCGGCACCGGCAGCCTTCGCCTCTTCGGCCTTGTCGCCGCGTGCAAACACGGCCACGCGAACCGTACGGCCCGTGCCGTTCGGCAGATTGACGACGCCACGCACCATCTGATCGGCATGGCGCGGATCGACGCCGAGATTCATCGCGATCTCGATAGTCTCGTCGAACTTGACGGTGGAACGGTCCTTGAGCAGGCTGATGGCCTCGGCCAGGTCGTACTGCTTCTCGGGATCTATGCCCTCGCGCGACTTGGCGACACGCTTTGCAATCTTCTTAGCCATCGTCTCAGCCCACCACTTCCAGGCCCATGGAGCGGGCGGAACCCTCGACCATGCGCATTGCCGCCTCGACGTCGTTGGCGTTGAGGTCCTTCATCTTGGCTTCGGCGATCTCACGCACCTTGGCGCGCGACACCTTGCCGGCCGTCGACTTGCCCGGCGCCTTGGAGCCGGACTTCAGGTTTGCCGCCTTCTTGAGGAAGTAGCTCACCGGCGGGGTCTTCATCGCGAAGGTGAAGGACTTGTCCTGATAGTACGTGATGACCACCGGGATCGGAGAACCCTTCTCCATTTCCTGGCTCTGCGCGTTGAACGCCTTGCAGAACTCCATGATGTTGATGCCACGCTGACCAAGCGCGGGGCCGATCGGGGGCGACGGCGTCGCCGAGCCCGCGGGCACCTGCAGCTTGAGCTGGCCTGCAATCTTCTTAGCCATACTTCTCTGCCTCTTCGTCATGCCGGCCAAGGCCGGCTCCTGCAGTCGGGTGGTGCGGCGGCTGCGGACCGGCTAAGTCCGCCCTACCTTCCACCCTGCTCATGTCCGACGGCCACCGGGGCCGCCGAACGACGGTCAGCCCTTTTCGACCTGACCGAATTCCAGATCGACGGGTACGGCGCGCCCGAAGATCGAAACTTCCACCTTGAGGCGCGACCGCTCCTCGTCGACTTCCTGCACGGATCCCGAGAAGGACGCGAACGGCCCATCCGAGACGCGAACCGCTTCGCCGATCTCGAAGGTAACCGACGGCTTGGGCCGCTCCACGCCTTCCTGCACCTGATGCAGGATGCGCTCGGCCTCCGAATCGGTGATCGGCACCGGCTTGGAATCGCCCAGGAAGCCAGTCACCTTGGGCGTGTTCTTGATCAGGCTGAACACCGCGTCGCTCAGTTCCGCGCGCACCAGCACATAGCCGGGGAAGAACTTGCGCTCGGCATCGACCTTGCGACCGCGGCGCACCTCGACGACCTTTTCGGTCGGCACGACAATCTGCTCGATCTGATCGCTAAGACCCTTGCGCCGGGCCTGATTCTCGATGTCCTCTGCGACCTTCTTCTCGAAGTTCGAATAGGCGTGGACGATGTACCACCGCGCAGTCATCTCAGATGCTCTCCCCTACCGACCTAGCGCCCGATGCCGAGAATGAATTCCACGACCCAAGAGATGATCTGATCGGACAGGAAGAAGAATATCGCAGCGAGACATGCGAAGATCAGCACCATGATGCTCGAGATCAGCGTCTCGCGGCGGCTCGGCCACGTGACCTTCGAGGTTTCCGTCCTGACCTGCTGCAAAAACACGAATGGATTGCTGGTCTTCGACGCCATTTGCCGCTCTTCTTTTCTTGTCGGACCGGCTGCAGCGCAACCTCACGGCTGGCTTGGAGACCGGTCTCTTTATCGAAATTCACGCGTCGCCGCACCGCGAATCGCCGAAGATCATTCCATGCAATTCGGGCGCGTAAAGCCGGTTTCCCAGCCCCACGCACCGCGTGTCTGTTGGGCCTACATAAAGCCGTTTCCGCTGCCGCGCAAGTGGCGAATTGGAATCCCGGCCTCATGCGGGACGATGGCAGGGGCAGAGGGGCTCGAACCCCCGACCTGCGGTTTTGGAGACCGCCGCTCTACCAACTGAGCTATACCCCTAGCGCTTCCGCGAGATGCTACCTAATCGCTGTAGCCGGCTGCATCAAGCGGAATTCGTTGGAAACGGGGCGACCGAATGATCGCCCCGCATCCAGCATTACTCGGTGATCGAAGCGACGATGCCTGCACCAACCGTGCGGCCGCCTTCACGGATGGCGAAGCGCAGCTTCTCTTCCATCGCGATCGGCACGATCAGTTCCACGTCAACCGTCACGTTG
>JBKBIT010000030.1:0-44011 GCA_046297455.1 Aliihoeflea sp. | reverse complement strand
TTCCTGCGCGGGCATCAGCCGGACGCAGACGCAGGCTGGCTCGCGCGTGATCTGCATGTTGAAGAAAGACGAAAACGGCCCGATGGCAGCGATGCCGGCGGCAGCCGGAAAACGACAGCCGTCTCCAAGTCTGTACGGACGGGCTGAACGGTCAAGGAGGAGGGAGAAATGGTCGGAGCGGCGGGATTCGAACCCACGACCCCTTGACCCCCAGTCAAGTGCGCTACCGGGCTGCGCTACGCTCCGAACCGTGGCGAGGCTTATAGGCTGACGCGCTGCCGCGCAAGCGCAAAATGGCTGCCACCCCGGCTCGTGGCAAACGAAGTCCCTAGCGGCGCCAGAAGACCGGGGTGAAGATGACGAGGACCGCCAGGATCTCAAGCCGGCCGAGCAGCATGGCAACGGTGATGATCCATTTGGCCGTGTCGGGCAGGGAGGAGAAATTGCCCGCCGGTCCGATGGTGTCGCCAAGTCCAGGACCAACATTGGTCAGGGCCGTCAGCGCGCCCGACATCGCCGTGATGAAGTCGAGCCCGGTCGCGGCCAGGAGCACGATGGTAATCAGCCAGATCACCAGGAAGGAGGAAATGAACAGCACCACGGCGCGCTGCATGGTCTCGTCGACCGGCCGATCGCCATAGCGCACCGACAGGACCGTGTTGGGGTAGACGAGGCGACGCAACCCATTCGCCATCAGTTCGAACAGGATCAGGAAGCGATAGGCCTTGATGCCCCCGGTCGTGGAGCCCGAACATCCGCCCAGGAACATGGCCACGAAGGCGCAAGCGAAGGCGAACGCTCCCCACTGTCCGTAATCGCTGCTGGCATAGCCCGTTGTAGTGATGATCGAGGTGAAGTTGAAGGCTGTCACGGTAAAGGCCTCGAACAGGCCGATGTCGCTCGAAATCCGAAGATAGATGCTCACGCTCAGGATCAGCAACAGGACATAGAAAGCAAACACGCGGATCTGCGGATCGCGCAGCGCATCGAGACGCCCGCGCAGCGCGAACAGGATCAGGATGGAGAAGGGCAGCGCGCCAATGAACATGAAGATGGTGCCGACCCAAAGAACCGCCGGGCGGTCGGCATAGAAGCCCATGGAAGCGTCATGGGTAGAGAAGCCTGCCGTCGAGATCGTCGTGAGCGCGTGGTTGACCGCATTGAAACCGCTCATGCCCGCCGCGGCATAGGCGATTGCGCAGAGGAAGGTGAGGGCCGCGTACACGCCGATCAGGCTGATCGTGTAGGTTGAAAACCGGGCAAACGGGTTGTCGTCGGTCGAGGACGATTCGATCTTGAAATAGGAGATCGCGCCAACGTTGAGCAGCGGCAGGATGAAGAGCCCGAGCGCAATGACGCCAAGGCCGCCAATCCACTGCAACAGGGAGCGCCACAGAAGCAGGCCTGGCGGCATCCCGTCCAGTCCGGTCAAAACGGTCGACCCGGTGGTGGTCACACCGGCCACGGCCTCGAAAACGGCGTCTGTCAGTGTCAGGTCGAGCGAGGAGGCCATCAGCGGTATCGCGCCGATGAGGCTGGTCATCAACCACAACAGGTTGACGATGAAGAAGCCGAACCGCGAGGTGATTGGCGGCTGGCGTCCCTGCGTGGCCAGGGCGACCGCAAGCGCCGCGCCGCCGGTGAAGAAGGCCGAGAACGCAAAGACTTGCCAGTCGTCGTTGCCGTAATAGAGATCCACCGCCGCCGGTACCAGCATGACGAAAGACAGGTAGATCGCAAAGATCGCGGCAATATGCATCGCGGCGCGGATGGCAGGGTACTGCACGCAAGTGTCCTCGAATTGTGGCGCCTCCGCGCGGCACCTGATTTCCGGGCGGATTGCGGACGCGCGGAGAGTGGCGACCGGTGCCGCAATTTGCAACAGCCGTGCTCCCGACGCCAACAGCTTTCGACGTTTCGGCCAGGATGCCGCCAATGTGGAGCAGCGGGGGAACACAATTTTCACCCATGGGTGGTAGCAGCGCGGCACCGATGGAGGTTGAGATGAACAGACTGGCGGACGCGCTGATGCGCAGGCTTGGATCGATGTCGGTGATGCGCCAGACGACATTGATGGTTGGGTCAGCATTGGTCGGAGCCAACCTGCTCACACTGTTCTTCTATTCGATCTTCTTTCAGGAAAGGCTGTTGCTCGACCTGCTGCTGACGTCGATCATCGTCGTGATGATAGGCTATCCGCTGGGCTTCCTGTTTATTGAGCAGAACGTCCGCCTCAGGAGCGTGGCTCAGACGCTGGACCGCATCTCGAGTACCGATGAACTCTCCGGCCTCGGCAATCGCCGTTATTTCATGCATGAAGCCAGCAAGACGCTGCGTGGCCGGCCGCAGGGCGCCGGGGCACTGCTCTACATCGACATCGACCATTTCAAGCAGATCAACGACACCTACGGCCATTTCTCTGGCGACCGAGTGTTGAAAGCCCTTGGGTCGGCTATCGCCGACTGCCTGCCAGAGGGGGGCATCGCCGCCCGCATCGGCGGCGAAGAGTTCACGATCTATCTGCCGGAAAGCCAACTCGATGAGGCGCTGGACCTTGCCGAAAATATCCGTCGCCATACACGCGCGTTGTCACGAGACCAGTCGTCCGAGGTTCGCCCATTCACTGTCAGTATCGGTGTGGCCAGGCGGCAGCGGGGCGACGATCTCGAAGGCCTGATGAAGGCTGCTGATCGCCAACTCTACCAGGCAAAGCGTGGCGGCCGAGACCAGGTTGTCTCTGAGATGGTCGCGGCGGCATGATGCGGGGCGTTGCGTCTCGCCACGCGATAATCTAAGCCTCTTTTGCCGGCCAGCCGGTTGGCAAACAAGAACAATAAGACCGGGACGGAAAACGCCTGATGGCCGGACTTGCCGCGCTCGCGATCGGCTATGTGCTGTCGCAATTCTACCGCACGTTTCTTGCCGTGCTGACCCCGGAGCTGACCGCTCAGGTGGGCATGAACAATACCGATCTGTCGATTGCCTCTGGCGCCTGGTTCGCCTCCTTTGCACTGATGCAGTTCATTGTCGGCGTGTCCCTGGACCGGTACGGACCCCGGCTTACGGCCGGCGTGATCCTAGCGTTCGGTGGTGGTGGCGGGGCGATGCTCTTCGCGGCTGCAACCGAGCCCTGGATGGTCATCGCAGCAATGACGCTGATCGGCATTGGCTGTTCGCCCGTCCTGATGGCCTCCGTCTTCCTGTTCGCGCGAACCTTCAGCCCGGCGCGACTGGCGATCCTGACCTCGTGGCTGATCGGCTTCGGCTCGGCCGGCAATGTCCTGGGCGCTTCGCCGCTGGCCGCCGCTGCGGAAGCCTATGGTTGGCGCGGCGTGATCGTGGGCTTGGGCGCTGTGACGCTGCTGACGGCCTTCGCCATCCTGTTCTTCGTCCGAGATCCCGAAAGGCTGCCTGAAGACGCGCTTGGACGCGCCGGTTTCGGCGGCTATCTCGACCTGTTCAGGATCAGGGCCCTTTGGCTCCTGCTGCCGCTGATCGCGGTCAACTATGCCCCTTCCGTGGGCATTCGGGGGCTTTGGGCAGGGCCGTATCTGCTGGAGGTTCACGGAGCGGCGCTTCTGCTTATTGGTCATGTCACCCTGATCATGGCGCTCGCGATGGTTGTGGGTAATTTCATTTATGGTCCGCTCGACACGCTTTTCGGCACCCGCAAGTGGGTCTCCTTTGTTGGCAATCTGATCAGCCTGGCCGCCTTGGTGGTGCTGGCGGTGATGCCGCTCGTCGATATCTGGACGGTAACGGTCCTTTTCGCGATCCTTGGATTGGCAGGTGCGTCCTATGGGCTGCTCATGGCGCATGGCAGCGCTTTCCTGCCGCCGCATCTGACGGGGCGGGGCGTAACGCTGCTCAACTTCTTCTCGATTGGCGGGGTAGGGCTTATCCAGTTCGCCACTGGCGGGGTCGTGGCGGCAGCCGACGTTCCAGGCGAGCCAGCCGCAGCCTATTCGGCCCTGTTCGGCTTCTACGCCTTGCTGCTGGCTGTATCTCTGCTGTTCTTTGTCTTTGCCCGCGATGCGAAGCCGGGCCAAACCCGCAAAGCCTAGTCCAGCGTTGCGCGCAGCCACGTGACGACGCGGTCCGACAGGGCGCGGGTCGTGGAAGGCGAGAAGGCATCGCCAGCGATCACGTGGCGGTTGGGGTCGTCGGCTTCGGTCACA
The DNA here is from genome assembly GCA_046297455.1 of Aliihoeflea sp. Lineage (GTDB taxonomy): Bacteria > Pseudomonadota > Alphaproteobacteria > Rhizobiales > Rhizobiaceae > ZYF759. The sequence goes on along the minus strand of JBKBIT010000030.1, from coordinate 39,833 downwards.
AGTGCGATCTCGGTGGCGGCGCCCCATCGTGCAATGACGGCACGGGTCGCACGGGCATCGACCACGCGATCCTCGTCGGAAAACACGAACAGGGCAGGGGTGTCCACCTGTTCCAGTGGCGTCCTGTTGGCCAATGCAACCATCGCCGCCATCGGCAGGATAGCCTCCGTGGGGTAGCTGCTGGTCCACAGATGCGCCTGCAAATCGTTCCTGGGCTGGAACCCGCGCTCGGCGCCAAGCAGAAGCCTAGCCAGCTGCCCACCCCATGGGCCCGACAGGAGTTCGGAGCCGGTTCCCTGGACCCTGAAATTGGGCGCGATCAGAACCAGTGCGGCAATATCCTCGCTCAACTCAGGCCGGCTCGCCGCCCATGCGGCCAGCGTGGCGCCGGTCGAGGTGGCGATCACCACGACCCGCTCGCCGATTGCGCGGCCGATCGCCAGCGCTTCCGCGGTATCGTCGATCCAGTCGCCGGCGGTGGCCGCTGCCATGGCCGCGCCATCCTGCCCGTGACCTGTCAGGCGGGTATAGAAGAGATTGGCGCCGAGTTCGGCCGCCACGAGATCCGGCAACGGCCTGACCTCGCCCTTGGAGGCCGAAAATCCATGCAGGTAGACGATCGAAACCGGCGTTTTCTCGCGCCGTTCGGGATCGGCCCAGATGATTTCCTTGGCCAGTCCGTCGCGAATATTGTCGAACCCCGCTTCCTGAGCCGCCAGATAGGCTTCCGGATCGTCTCCAATGGCGGACGCATCGAAGCGTAGGGTGCTTTCGGCGATGGCGCGGGGGCCAATAGAATAGGCCGCGCCCAAGGCCAGAACCACAGCGACCGCGATATAGAACATGCGCCTCATCTCGCCTCCGGCAGTGCGTACTGCCCAAATTTGCCTCCAGCTCAAACCGCTGGCCCGCCGCCATCGTATTGAGCGCGAACCGTTGCGCAAGAGTCCTTATGTCCATCCCTTCATCGAGATTGATTGCCTATGCGCTGCCGGCGATTCCGCTGGCTGCGCTGACACTGCCGCTCTACATCGTCGTGCCCACCTTCTACACCGAGACACTTGGCCTGCCGCTGGCCAGCGTTGGTGCGGCCTTGCTGGCCGTGAGGCTGGTCGATGCGATCAGCGACCCGGCGATCGGCTGGATCGGCGACAGATGGCGGCCTGCTTTGGGGCGCCGTCGCGTCCTGTTCCTGACCGCGATCCCGCTCTGCGCGCTTGCCGCCGTCATGCTGTTCTGGCCGCCCGCCGACGCCGGAATCGGCCATTTGCTGGTGTGGGGGCTCGTCCTGTCGGTCGGCTACACGGCCGCGATCCTGCCCTACCAGGCCTGGGGCGCGGAGATGGCTGGCCGGTACAAGGAGCGCAGCCGCGTGGCCGGTTACCGCGAGGCCTTCACGCTGGCTGGGACGCTGATCGCCATCGCCCTGCCGTTCACGCTGGGCTTCGATGATCCCACGACACTGCACGGTCTGGCCGTTCTCGGTCTCGCGGTGGCCGGCGGGCTGGTGGTCACCGGTGGCCTGTCGGTCCTGCTGGTCGGCGAACCGCGGGACCATTCCACCGTCAGGGTCAAGCTCGGCGAGGGGCTGCGGGCGATGGCGCGCAACGTGCCGTTTCGTCGCTTCATCGTGGCCTATCTTTTCAACGGTCTGGCCAACGCGGTGCCGGCGACGCTTTTCCTCTACTTCGTTTCCGACAGGATCGGCGTGCCCGACATGCGCGGCCCGCTGCTCTTCCTGTACTTTGCCTGTGGGCTCTTGGGCGTGCCGCTGGCGCTGGCCCTGGCGGGGCGGGTTGGCAAGCACCGCGCCTGGAGCCTGGCAATGATTGTCACCTGCGCCGTTTTCGCGACCGCGCCGCTCATCGGTCCGGGCAATGTCGCCGCCTTTGCGCTGGTCTGCGCGGCGACGGGGCTGGCGCTGGGGTTCGACCTGTCGCTGCCGGCCGCAATACAGGCCGACATCATTGACGAGGACACGGCCGTGTCGGCCGAGCAGCGTTCGGCACAGTATTTCGCCGCCTGGAGCCTTACCACGAAACTTGCCCTCGCATTGGGCGTGGGCATCGCGTTTCCGGTGCTGACCCTGTTCGGTTTCGAGCCAGGCAGCCCCAATGACGAGACGGCTCTGCTGGCACTGGCGGTCGTCTATGGCTGGGTGCCGGTTCTGCTGAAGGCCGTGGCGATCTGGCTGATGTGGTCGTTCCCGCTCGACGAGGCGCGCCAGAGCGCGCTGCGCGAGCGCATCGAGGCCGGTATGGCCTGAGCTATTTGCTGGTCTTGATGCCGAAGCGCCGCTTGTCCCATCCGGTCGCCCGGCGGATCAGGCGGTGGTAGAGCATCTGCGGCAGAAAGGTGCCGGCTTTCAGCACCCAGGCAAGGCGGCGCGGGAAAGTAATCTCGAAGCCCCCGCGCGCAATGCCGTCGACCATGCGCTGGGAGGCTTTGTCGACCGGCATGAGTGCCGGCATGTTGAACTTGTTCTTCGCTGTCAGCGGCGTGTCCACGAAGCCGGGATTGACCACCTGGATGCGGATGTTGAGCTTGTCGAAATCGTATTTGAGCGATTGCGCCATGCTGTTCAGCGCGGCCTTCGTCGCGCCATAGGCGGCGGCCGACGGCAATCCGAAATAGGAGGTGACGGACCCCACAAGCACGACCTGGCCGAAACCGCGATCGCGCATGCGGTCGGCCACCGGCACCAGTCCGAACACGACGCCGAACACGTTCACCCGGAACGTGTTGATGAAATTGGAAGTCTCCAGGCGTTCGCCATGGGTGGGCGAGTAGGTGCCGGCATTGAAAACGGCCAGGACGATAGGGCCGAGTTCGCCCTCTATCTGAGCGACCGTGCGCTCCATGTTCTTCTCGTCGGTCACATCGCAAAGAAACGGCACGATCCGGCGCCCCATAGCCTCCGCTTCCGCCGCGAGGCTGTCGAGGCCCTTCTGGTCGCGTGCGGTTGCCGCGACGGTATAGCCCTTGCTGGCAAGGTCCATGGCGAACTGCCGGCCGATGCCGGTGCTTGCGCCAGTGATCCAGGCAACGCCGTCTTCCGGTCTCGCGCGGTAAAGTGTCATGCTTCTTTCCGATACGATTTTGGGCGCGGCACCGGGGTGCCGCGCAGGGGGCTAGCTGACTGGATGGAAGACGATATGCTCGGCGCGATCAAGCGCCGATAATGTCGGTCAACCGCTGGCGCAGCGTTCCCGTAAAGCGCAGTGGCGCATCCGTAACGGCAAAGCAGATGCAGGGCCGGCCAAGATCGGCAACCGGACGGTGCTCGACCGACTCGTTCGCCACAGAGATATCGCCGCGCCCATACTGTCCGGTCACGTCGGTAAAGGCGCCGTCCAGAACCAGGGTCAGTTCCAGCCCGTCATGGGTGTGAGTCGGGATGGGACGACCCGGTCGGATCCAAAACAGGTTTACATGGCAGTCCTCGACGTCGCCGAGATCATACTCCCGAAAGCCTGGCATCTTTGTGCGCCAAGGCACATCATCGACCTCGAAACCGAGGAAATCCCTGAGCGCGCGTGGAAAAACGCTTTTCGTCGGCGCCGGCGCACGAATCTCTGCTGGCTCCGCCGAACCCAGAATGGCTTCCAGGCGGCGGTCCCGATCGCCGAGATCGATGGCCTTCCCGGACTCCAGATTGGTTCCGGCAAGTTCTTCCATGCCCCGAACGAAGGCCCGGTTATCCGGCTTGATCTCAAGGTGCGATTCCACGAGGACGTGAGCCGGGAAGGGCAATGACCCCGCGACATAGCGCGCCATCAAGGCATCAATGGTATCTATCGTATCCGCGGTCATAGTGCCCCAGTTTCGCTCCGTTACTTTCCCGAGGCGGCGGTGTTTTCTTGGCCTGCCGCGTCCTTATGTACTTTACGCCTCACCTCCTGAAGCGGATCAGCCAGATCTGAAATTATCGGGGAAGAGCAATCATTTTGCCCCATGCGCCCATGTCGGCCGGAAAACCTTTCTTGCATGTCTCGGCCCGGCTTCCTAGTTTCGCGCCAGACACGATCGAGGGTCAAGCATGAACAAATCGGTAATCGACGTGATTGGCAATACCCCGCTGATCCGGCTTCGTCGCGTATCCGAGCTCACGGGTTGCGAGATCCTGGGCAAGGCGGAATTTCTCAATCCCGGCCAGTCGATCAAGGACCGCGCGGCGCTGTTCATCATCCGCGACGCGGAGAAGAAGGGTCTGCTCAAGCCCGGTGGCGTCATCGTTGAAGGCACGGCCGGCAATACCGGTATCGGCCTGACCGTTGTCGGCAAGGCGCTTGGCTACCGCACCGTCATCGTCATCCCCGACACGCAAAGCCAGGAAAAGAAGGACGCGCTGCGCCTTCTTGGAGCCGAGCTGATCGAGGTGCCGGCGGTTCCCTACCGAAATCCCAACAACTATGTGAAAGTGTCCGGACGGCTTGCCGAGAAACTGGCCGCGACCGAGCCGAACGGCGCGATCTGGGCAAATCAGTTCGACAATGTTGCCAATCGCGATGGACACGTCGCCGCCACAGCCGAGGAAATCTGGCGCCAGACCGATGGCAAGGTTGATGGCTTTGTCTGCGCGGTCGGCACCGGCGGCACGCTGGCCGGCGTCGCGCAGGGCCTTAAGGCGAAGAGCAACGCCGTCAAGATCGCGATCGCCGACCCCATGGGCGCGGCTCTCCACAGCTACTACACGACGGGCGAGCTGAAGTCCGAAGGCTCTTCCATCACCGAGGGCATCGGGCAGGGCAGGGTGACTGCCAATCTGGAAGGCTTCACCCCCGATTTTTCCTACCAGGTGCCCGACGAGGAGGCACTGCCCATCGTCTACGATCTGATCCAGCAGGAAGGTCTCTGCCTGGGCGGCTCCAGCGGCATCAACATCGCGGGTGCCGTGCGCCTGGCGCGCGAACTGGGGCCGGGCCACACGATCGTGACGATCCTGTGCGACTACGGCAACCGCTACCAGTCCAAGATGTTCAATCCCGCTTTCCTGCGCGGCAAGAACCTTCCGATCCCCGAATGGATGGAACGCGAACCGACGATCCAGCCGCCCTTCGAAGAGGTTCAGCAATGACGCAGACCGGGGCGCTGTTTCGCGACGACGCCTATTTGCGGGAGGTGTCGGCCCGCGTCGTTGCCATCAACGAGCGTGGTGGCATCCTGCTTGATCGAACCATCTTCTACGCCACGTCGGGCGGCCAGCCGGGCGACACGGGCCGGCTGTTGCGCGAGGATGGCAGCGTCATTGCCATCGCGGCCACGATCAACGGCCAGTCCAAGGACGAGATCATCCACGTTCCGGCTGCCGGCGAGACGCTGCCGGAGATCGGCGAGATGCTGCAACTGGCGATCGACTGGGATCGCCGCCATCTGCTGATGCGCATGCACACGGCCTGTCATCTGCTCACTGCCGTCTGCCCCTATCCCATCACCGGTGCTGCGGTCGGCGAGGAAGACAGCCGGATCGATTTCGATATTCCGGATGCCGGCCTGACCAAGGAAGAAGTCACGAAGCGGCTGATGGAGCTTGTCGCTGCCGATCATCCCGTAACGACCAGTTGGATCACTGACGAGGACCTTGCCGCAAATCCGGGATTGGTGAAGTCCAAGAACGTGCGCCCGCCATCCGGCACGGGCCGGATACGGCTGGTCGCGATCGGCGCCGACGGGCAGGTCGACAGCCAGCCTTGCGGCGGAACCCATGTGCGCTCGACGGGCGAGGTGGGTGAGATACATATCGGCAAGATCGAGAAAAAGGGCCGCGAGAACCGCCGATTCCGCATTCGGTTCGGACCGCCACCTGCTGCCTGAGGAGAACACCACATGACCGGGACCGACAACCCATTCATCGCCTCGCCCGACTGGCTGCAGGAACGGTTGGGCGAACCGGGCCTGGTCGTCATCGACGGTTCCTGGTATCTGCCCCAGCAGGGGCGCGACGCTCGTGCCGAACATGATGCCGGGCATATTCCGGGCGCCATCTTCTTCGACCATGACGAGGTGGTGGAACCCGGCGCCGACCTGCCGCACACACTGCCCACGCCCCGCCACTTTGCCCAATATGCCGGCTCCATGGGCATCAGGCGCGAGGACACGATCGTCGTCTATGACGGGCCGGGCTTCTTCTCCGCGCCCCGCGTCTGGTGGATGTTCAGGGTCATGGGAGCTGAAAAAGTCTATCTGCTCGATGGCGGGTTCGATGGCTGGAAGGCGGCTGGACGGCCGCAGTCCACACAACCGACCCGCATGGCGGGCTGTCTCTTCGACGTCGATTTCGATGCAAGCCGGGTGGCCAGCCTCGACGACATGCGCCGCATCGTGGAGACCGGAGAAGCGCAGATCGCCGATGCCCGCCCCGCCGGCCGGTTCACCGGCGCCGATCCGGAGCCGCGGCCCGGCATGAGGTCCGGTCACATGCCGGGCGCCCGTAACCTGCCATTCCTTCGCCTTTTGAAGGACGGCCACCTGCTGCCGGCAGACGAATTGAAGCGTGCCTTTGCGGAAGCCGGCATCGATCTCGAAAAACCAGTGGTCACCTCCTGTGGCTCCGGTGTCACGGCTGCCGTCATCACGCTGGCGCTGGAAAGCGTCGGCCACACCGACAACCGGCTCTATGACGGATCCTGGTCGCAATGGGGTGGGCTGAAGGACACGCCCGTTGTCACCGGAGACAGCTAGCGATGGCGTCGAAGCCTGTTCCCGAGCCGATTCCGGTAACCGTCACCTATCTTGAAATGACACGCCGGCCAGGTCGCTACGCCCCGCTGCCGCTCGGTGCGCAGATTGCGCTGTTGCGGGTCAAGCAGATCCCGCTGCATTTCTATCGCTATCTGATGGATCGCGTCGGCCGCAAATGGCATTGGGTCAACGCTTTGCGCAAGAGCGAGGAGGAGTTGCTGGCCGCGGTTCATGGCGAGGGCCGTGACATCCGCGTCTTCTATCTCGATGGCGCGCCGGCAGGCTTCTTCGATCTCGATGCAAGCGAGAAGCGGGTCGTGGAGCTGGCCTATTTCGGCATGATGGAGCATGCCATCGGGCGCGGTTTCGGGCGCTGGTTCCTCGATGCCGCGGTTGAGGCAGCGTGGTCGCACGAGCCGGACAAGGTGATCGTGCAGACCTGCACGCTCGACCATCCGAGCGCACTGGCACTCTACCAGAAGGTCGGCTTCGTCGCCGTCGCGCAGTCCCAGGAAGAAGTGTTGCCGCTTCCCGAACGCGAGCGGGCGGATATCCTGTTCCAGCCCTGACAAACGTAATGGCCCGCCGGCGGTGCAGACCGGCGGGCCGTTTCTCCGCGCAGGAGGTTTCGGCGCGGAGTAAGAAGGATCAGGCGGCCAGGACCGCGCGCGGCTCTGCCGCCTCGTAGCCCAGCGCCTCGGCCACCGCCGCATTGGTGATCCGGCCCTTGTGCACGTTGAGGCCGTTTCTGAGATGCTGGTCGTCCAGAAGCGCCTTCATGCCGCGATCGGCAAGCTGCAGCCCGTAATGCAGAGTGGCGTTGTTGAGTGCCGCCGCAGAGGTCACAGGCACCGCGCCCGGCATGTTCGCAACGCAGTAATGCACGATACCATCGACCTCGTAGGTTGGCTCGGCATGGGTGGTGGCATGCGAGGTCTCGAAGCAGCCGCCCTGGTCAATCGCAACGTCGACCATCACCGCGCCGGGTTTCATGCCTGAAAGCATCTCGCGGCTGACGAGTTTGGGGGCCGCAGCGCCGGGGATCAGCACCGCGCCAACGATCACATCGGCTGAGAAGCACTCTTCCTCGATCGCTTCGACCGTCGAATAGCGGGTATGGATGCGGCCGTTGAAGATGTCGTCCAGCTGGCGCAGGCGCGGGATCGAACGGTCGATGATGGTCACATCGGCACCCAGTCCGATAGCCATTTTCGCCGCATTGAGCCCGACCACGCCGCCGCCGATGATGGCGACCTTGCCCGGCAGAACGCCCGGCACGCCGCCCAGAAGCACGCCGCGACCGCCATTGGCCTTCTGCAGGCCCGTCGCGCCGGCCTGGATGGCGAGGCGGCCGGCCACTTCCGACATCGGCGCCAGCAGCGGCAAGCCGCCGCGCTCGTCGGTGACGGTCTCGTAGGCGATGGCGGTGACGCCCGATTCGATCAGGCCCTTGGTCTGCTCCGGATCCGGGGCGAGGTGAAGATAGGTGTAGAGGATCTGGCCCTCGCGAAGCTGCACCCATTCCGAAGGCTGCGGCTCCTTGACCTTCACGATCATGTCCGACTTGGCGAACACGTCGGTGGCCGTGGCGGCGATCTTGGCGCCGGCGGCGCGGTAGGCGTTATCGTCGGCGCCGATGCCGGTGCCCGCGCCGGTTTCCACCAGCACCTCGTGGCCATGGGCCACATATTCGCGCACCGATCCGGGGGTCAGGCCCACGCGGTACTCGTGATTCTTGATTTCCTTGGGGCAGCCGACACGCATTCTGGTGATCTCCTCTCAACCTGCGCGCAAATTACCCCAACGGCAATCGAAAGTGCTTGCAAAGGAGGCTGGTCGGAGGCCTGATTTTCGGGCATTCTTGCGCCATTATGCCAACAGACGAAAGAAAACGCGAAGCAATGACTCATGATCGCATAGATGCTGCGATACTGGCGGCCTTGCAGGTGGACGGACGCATGCCCAATGCCGCGCTTGCCGAGAAGGTGGGTCTGTCGCAGTCGGCCTGCTCGCGCCGTCTCGACCGGCTGGAGAAGGAAGGCTTCATCAAGGGCTATCACGCTCGCCTCTCCAATGCCGCCCTGGGCTACCGGATGACGGCGATCGTCCACATCTCGCTGTCGGGCCAGTTCGAGAAGACGCTGGCCGATTTCGAGGCGGCGGTGAAGCGCTGCCCCAACGTCTTGTCCTGCCATCTGATGTCGGGCGAATACGACTACATCCTGCGCATCGCTGCCCGGGACCTGGAGGATTACGAGCGCATCCATAAGGAATGGCTGACCGCCATGCCGCACGTCACCCGCATCAATTCCTCCTTCGCGCTGCGCGAGGTGGTCGACCGGACAAGTTTTGGCATGCAGCCGGATCTGCTCTAGCCGCCACGATTGCCGCAGCGCCAATCCCGTTATAGCTATGTTGACGCAGCGTAATGGCGACCCAGAGGAGCGCTACCATGGCAAACACCCGTTTCGTCAGCGTTCTCCTGCCGCTGCTCGGCGGCTTGACCATGTCGTCTCAGGCATTCGCGGAGATCGGCGTGATTGTTCCGGGTCAGGACTATGTTTCCCAGGCACGGCCGGCACTGGACCGTGAATGCACGAAGCTGATCGTCAGCGACAACGGCCGCGAGGTGTTCATCACCTGCGACCTGAAGAATGGCGATCTGATCACGGCCAACGCGGTGCTTGGCGGCCCGGTCTACTGGATCACCTATCGCACCCCGGCGCAGATCGAGCGTTTCCAGTTCGTGGCGAATGCGCGCGAAACGCTCGGTTTTGAGGGCGAGGCGCAGGCCTGCGTTGTCAGCAGGCAACCCGCCGAATGCTGGACGCGCGGGGACCTGACGCTGCAGATCCCGTTCGGCCGCGATCCGTCCGGCCGCTGGGTCGCGGTGCACGAGGATCTGACGCTCGAGCCCTGACCCAGCATTCCCAGGACTTGCTCTAGGCCCGGTAAACGACCTGCCGCACGTCGATATATTCGGCCCGGAACCCGGCCTCGCAATAATGCAGGTAGAATTCCCACAGCCGCCGGAAGCGCTCGTCGAAACCCAGCGGCTTGATCTTGTCCCATGAGGACCAGAAGCGAGAGCGCCATTCGGCCAACGTTCGGGCGTAGTCCTGGGGGAAGACGCGTTCGCGCGCATAGGTGAGCCCGAACTGGTCGCCCAGCGACCTCAGCCGCTCCGGCGAGGGCAGCATGCCACCGGGGAAAACGTAGCGCTGGATGAAGTCGGGTCGTGCGCGATAGGCGTCGAATGCCTCGTCCTTGATGGTGATGATCTGCAGACCGGCCGCGCCGCCTGCCTTCAGGCATTCCTTCATCTTGGAGAAGAAGGTCGGCCAGTGTTTCTCGCCCACTGCCTCGAACATCTCGATCGAGGCGATGTGGTCGTATCGGCCCGTCTCGTCGCGATAGTCCTGGAACTTTATCTCGACCTTGTCGGCGAGGCCCGCCTTCTGGATGCGCTCCTTGGCAAAATCGTGCTGCTCGCGGCTGATGGTCAGTCCCGTGACCTTGCAGCCGATCTCGCGTGCGGCAAATTCCGCAAATCCGCCCCAGCCGCAGCCGATTTCCAGCACGTGGTCGTCCGGGCCGATCCCCGTATCCTTGGCCAGCGCCCGGTATTTCGCTGCCTGCGCGCTTTCAAGATCGTTGGCGCCCGAGCTGTAGAGTGCCGAGGAATAGGTCATCGAGGGATCGAGCCATTCCCGATAGAACTTGTTGCCGAGATCGTAGTGGGCGGAGATGTTCCGCCTGGAGCCCGACTTGGTGTTGTCGTTCATCCAGTGGCGCAGCCGCTCCAGCGCCGTCAGGAGCCAGTTCGCGCCGCCGGCGACCTGCTCGCCCGCGTCCTCGTTGACCACGAACAGTTCGAGGAAGGTGGTGACGTCGGGGCTCTCCCAGTCACCGTCCATGTAGGATTCGGCCACACCGATCGTTGCGCCGGCAAAGGCGCGGCGGGGGAGGTTCCAGTTCTTCAGCACGATTTCCGCGTGAGGACCCGGGGCATTGCCGCCCACCTCAAGAACGGGACCTTCCGGCGTGTGAACCACCAGCGTGCCCTTGGGCAGCTTCATGCCGACGGAAAGTGCAAGCTTCGCCTTGGCCGGCAGGCCTTTTGTCATTGCCGAGAAATTCTCGGTGCTGAGCCGCACGAAACCGGCCTCTTCACGCGTCTTCACATTCACTTCCGTCATGCCCAACCTGCCACTTTCCAGCATCCGGTTCGCCGCTTCCCGCCTATTCGCCGGGCTGGAAGGCTCCCTGCTGGTCGCGAAAGCTGACCGGCTCCGGCGGAGGCGGCGAGGAATGGAAAATCGCGCCTTTCCGCCAGATTTTCAAGGCTTGCCAGTGGATTGCGAGAATGACCTTCCACGTCATCAGAGGCGTGCGCGCCAGACAGGCCAGCAGCGCCCGCGTTGTCAGCGCTTTCTCCTCACCCGCAAAGGTGGCGGCCAGAAGAGGTTCGCCGGCTTCCGTTTCGTGGATGCGCACGCGCAGCCCGCGCCCTGGTGGCAGCACCCGGAAATGATAACGGGCCCCAAGCGGGATGAACGGCGAGACATGGAAGATCTTGGTGCGCTGCTGGCGAAGGCCGGCTTCCGTCAATTCGCCATCCTCGACCTTGGCCACATAGGAATGGCGCTCGCCGAACGTGTTGCGTACGCGGTAGATCACGGCCAGCAGTTCTCCGTGCGCGCTATAGGCAAAGAACACGGACAGCGGGTTGAACACATAGCCCAGCATGCGCGGATAGGCCAGGAGCAGCACCCGGTCGGCCCGCGCGCCAAGCCCGGCCTCTGCCAGAAGCCGGTCGACCATCGGCCGCAGCGCCTCGCCTTTCTGCTCTTCGTGATCGGCCTCGTGGAAGGAGATCAGACCCGCCTTGTTGACCGACAAAAGCGGGGAGGCGCGGCCGGCCTCTTCCAACCTGTCGAGATCGATCAACAGCGAAAAGACCTTGTAGACGAAGCGATGGCCGAACGGCTTCATGCGCTGGTGCATCACTTCGCCAGGATAGAGCGTGACGGCCGCCTCTGGCGGCGCGCCGTTCTGCGCCATCGTCGTGATGCGGTTGGCAAGTGCCATGGTGCGATCCTATTCCGCCGCCTCGGCCAGCAAGGTGTCAGCCCTGACAGCGTTACGCCAGGAAATATGTGCGCCGAGCCCCTCGGCGGCGTTGAGTCCCGAACGCAGTCCGTCCTCGTGGAAACCATATCCCGTCCAGGCGCCGGCAAACCAGGTGCGCCGCGATCCCTGGATTTCGCTCAACCTGGTCTGCGCCGAAATTGCGCCGGCATCGAACTGGGGATGCGAGAAGCTCCATTCGCCAAATGTCAGCTCTGCGCGAGGCTCCACAGCCGGGTTGAGCGATACGAAGAGCGGGTAGTCCCTGTCGATGCCCTGCAGGTCGTTCATCCAGTAGGTAACGCAGACCTCGGGCTCGCCCGAGCCGCGCGAGGAGCGCAGATAGTTCCAGGCCGACCAGACGCCTTTGCGCTTGGGCATGAGACGCGGGTCGCGGTGCAGCACAACGCGGTTCGGCCGGTAGGGAATGGCCGACAGGATCGAGGTTTCCAGCGGGCTGGCGTCACCCAGGATCTTGAGCGACTGATCCGAATGTCCGGCAAGCACCACCGCGTCGTAGCGCGCCGGCTCCCTGTCCTTGGCCCAAATCGTCACGCCCAGCGCGTCGCGGATCACCGTTTCGACCGGCGACGACACCAGCACCTTGTCCTTCAGCGGCGCAAGCAGCTTCTGGTGATAATTGCGCGAGCCGCCGGTCACCGTGCGCCAGATGGGGCGGTCGCTGTGGATCAGCCGATGGTTTTCGAAGAAGGTCACGAAGGTGGAGGCGGGGTATTCCAGCATCTGGATGCGCGGGGTCGACCAGATCGCCGCCGCCATGGGGATCAGGTAGTCGTCGCGGAAGGCGGCCGAAAAACCGCTATCCTTCAGATAGGCGCCGATCGTGCGGCCGGCCAGCCGGCCGGCATCCCGGTCGGCCACGCATACGCGGTTGAAGCGCATGATCTCGGACAGCATCCGCAGGAAGGTGGGTGAGAACGCGTTTCTCGGCTGCGCGAAGATGGAACGATAGCTCTGCCCGCTCCATTCAAGCCGGCCCTCGTCCAGCGACAGCGAAAAGCCCATCCGGCTTTCATGCGTCTCCACGTCCAGATGGTTGAAGAGCTTTGTCAGTTCGGGATAGTTGAGTTCGTTGTAGACGATGAACCCGATGTCTACCGGGATGATCTTGCCGTCATAGTCCACGTCGACGGTCGCGGTATGCCCGCCAGCACGGTCGTCTGCTTCGTACAGTGTCACGTCAGCATGCGCCGACAATGCCCAGGCGGCTGCTGCGCCCGAAATGCCCGATCCGACGACCGCGATCTTCTGTCTGCCGTCGCCGGCACGGGACATGGGAACGATATTCATGAAGCCTCTTTCACTTTCTCATATGCAGACAGGGCGCGGTCTCGTGCCTTGCCGTGGTCGATCACCGGTTGCGGGTAGTTGTCGCCGAGCGATACGCCGGCGCGTTTCAGGGTTTCCTTGGTTGCCTGCCAGGGCTTGTGAATGCTGGCGTCGGGCAGCTTGCCGACCTCCGACACGAAGGCGCGCACATACGCGCCCTTGGGGTCGAACTTCTCGCCCTGCAGGATCGGATTGAAGATTCGAAAGTACGGGGCGGCGTCGGCGCCGGACCCGGCCACCCACTGCCAGCTTGCGGCATTGTTGGCCGGGCAGGCATCCACCAGCGTGTCCCAGAACCAGGCTTCGCCCTCGCGCCAGTTGATCATCAGATGCTTGATCAGGAAGGAGGCGGCCACCATGCGCACGCGGTTGTGCATCCAGCCGGTCTGCCACAGTTGCCGCATGCCGGCATCGACGATCGGATAGCCGGTCAGCCCCTTCTGCCAGGAGGTGAGGTCGCCCCTGCCACCTTCCCAGGAAAAGCGGTCGAAATCCGAGTTGAAGTTTGTCGTCGCCAGATCGGGGTTGTGAAACAGCAGGTGCCAGGAAAATTCCCGCCAGGCCACTTCCTTGAGGAATTTTTCGGCATCCCGGTCGGCGATGCCCTTCGCCTCTTTCACCGCATGCCAGATCTGGAAGGGCGAAATCTCTCCATGCGCCAGATAGGGCGAAAGCCTGGAGGTGGATTCCATGTCGGGTCGGTCGCGATCGTCCGCATAGCCCTTGATCCCGCCATCGAGAAAGGCTTCCAGTCGTTCCTGCGCGCCTTTCTCTCCGGGCTTCCAGGTCTCCCTAAGGCCGCCGGCCCAGTCCGGTTTTGTTGGCAACAGCTTCCAGTCGGCAAGCTTCGCCGACACCGGCAGTTTTCCCGGCTTGGCCAGTGCTGTCGGTGCATCGACGGGCGGGCGCGGGTCGCCTTCCGCCACCATCGCACGCCAGAAGGGGCTGTAGACCCTGTAGTGCCCGCCGGCACCCGTCTTCAGCCTCCACGGCTCATGCAGCAGGTGCCCGTCGAAACTCTCGACCTCGACCCCGGCATCCTTCAGGGCCGTCTTCATGGCCTTGTCGGCTTCGATGCCGGGCTGGTCGTAGCGCCGGTTCCAGAACACCGCCTCGGCGCCCGTTTCCGCCACCAATGCGAGGGCAACCTCGTCCATCTTCCCGCTGCGCAGGATCAGGGGCGTTCCCAGTTCGTCCAGTCCGGCACTGAGGGCCTCCAGCGAATGGTGCAGCCACCACCGGCGCGCGCCGCCCAGCTTGCGGATGCCCGGCGTTACCTCGTCCAGAACGAAAACCGCCACGACCGGACGCCCGGAGGCCGCCGCCGCCGCGAGCGCCTTGTTGTCGGCGATCCTTAAATCATGCCGAAACAGTACGATGGCGCTGCCACGATGGTCGTCGCTATTGGAGGGGGATGGCATGTTGACGAGGCTGATCCGACGTTGCGGGTGTAATCGGTTACCAATACGGCGCCGCCCGACTTTCGGATTGCCTCTTATGTTTATTTCCCTCGATGCCTCCCGTCCAGCGAGCCTTGCCACCCGGCGGCGATTGGTCTAGCGAAACGGCATCCGAAGACCCAGCCCGAGACAGTTGTTCCATGACCCTCGTCGACACGCGCCAGCCCGATCCCAAACGCCTCATTTCCGGCGCCACCGGAGATTGGGAAATCATCATCGGCATGGAGATCCACGCCCAGGTGACGTCGGAATCGAAGCTCTTTTCCGGCGCTTCCACCTCTTTCGGCGCCGAGCCCAACAACAATGTCAGCCTCGTCGATGCGGCCATGCCCGGCATGCTGCCCGTCATCAACGAGGAATGCGTGCGTCAGGCGATCCGCACCGGCATCGGACTGAAGGCCCAGATCAATCACCGCTCGGTCTTCGACAGGAAGAACTATTTCTATCCTGACCTGCCGCAGGGCTACCAGATCTCCCAGTACAAGCAGCCGATCGTGGGTGAGGGCGTCGTCACGGTGTCTGTTGGTCCGGATCGCCAGGGCAATTTCGAGGACATCGAGGTCGGTATCGAGCGCCTGCATCTGGAACAGGATGCCGGTAAGTCGCTGCACGACCAGCACCCGACCATGTCCTATGTCGATCTGAACCGGTCCGGCGTCGCGCTGATGGAGATCGTGTCGAAGCCCGACCTGCGCTCCTCCGACGAGGCCAAGGCCTATGTGACGAAGCTGCGGACCATCCTGCGCTATCTCGGCACCTGCGACGGCAACATGGAGGAAGGCTCGCTGCGCGCCGACGTCAACGTGTCCGTGCGCAAGCCGGGCGGCCCCTTTGGCACGCGCTGCGAGATCAAGAACGTGAATTCGATCCGCTTCATCGGTCAGGCGATCGAATACGAGGCGCGCCGCCAGGTCGCGATTCTGGAGGATGGCGGTTCGATCGACCAGGAGACCCGGCTCTTCGACCCGAACAAGGGGGAGACCCGCTCCATGCGCTCCAAGGAAGAAGCGCATGACTACCGCTATTTCCCCGATCCCGATCTCCTGCCGCTGGAGTTTGACCAGGCCTATGTGGACGCGCTGGCCGAAGGCCTGCCGGAGCTTCCCGACGACAAGAAGGCGCGGCTCGTCTCCTCGCTCGGCCTGTCGGCCTATGACGCCTCCGTGCTCGTTTCCGACAAGGCGATCGCCGACTATTTCGAGAAGGTGGCGGCCGGCCGCGATGGCAAGATGGCGGCCAACTGGGTCATCAACGACCTGCTCGGCGCTTTGAATCGAGCTGGCAAGGACATCGACGAAGCCCCTGTTTCTCCAGAACAATTGGGCGCCGTGATCGACCTGATCAAGGAAGGCACCATCTCCGGCAAGATTGCCAAGGACCTGTTCGAAATCGTCTGGAACGAGGGCGGTGACCCGAAGAAGCTGGTCGAAGAACGCGGCATGAAGCAGGTCACCGACACCGGCGCCATCGAGAAGGCCGTCGACGAGGTGATCGCCGCCAATCCCGACAAGGCCGAGCAGGCCCGCGCCAAGCCGACAATGGCCGGCTGGTTCGTCGGCCAGGTCATGAAGGCCACTGGCGGCAAGGCCAATCCGCAGGCGGTCAATCAGCTCGTCAAGGCCCGTCTCGGTATCGAGGAATAATCGGCCGGGCCGGGAACATCCGGCCCGAACGTCTTGTTTATGAGGTCCCCAAACAAGGAGACCTCCCATGGCCTACACTGACCGAAACGCTGCAAACGACGTGGCAACCGAGGAAACCCACAGCCTCATCGCGTCCAACCGAGTCGAGGGCACCGCTGTCTACGACCCGCAGGGCGAGCGCCTCGGCGACGTTTACAACTTCATGGTCGACAAGCATTCCGGCCAGGTCGCCTATGCCGTGATGAGCTTCGGCGGGTTCCTCGGCATCGGCGAACGCTACCACCCGCTGCCCTGGAAATCTCTGGACTACAACAAGGACCTCGGCGGCTTTGTGGTAAACGTCACGCGCGAGCAGCTGGAGGGCGCCCCGCACTACGCCCGCGAAGAAGATCCGTGGCGCGATCCAGCCTACGGCCGCTCCGTCCACGACTATTACGGCGTTCCCTACGTCTGATCTCCGTCCAGTGCTTCCCGTCGGCTTCGTGAGCGAAGCCGACGGGAACAACGCGCGAAACGGCGCGTTCGCTCGACAGTGGTTTCACCATCCAAGGAGAACAGGAAATGGCCGAACAAGGCGATATCGAACGTGTCTGGAAGCTGACCAAGAAGATCGGCATCTGCATGCTGGCGAGCCATGACGGCAGGCTCATTCGCGGCCGCCCCATGGCGGCGCATGTCGACCGCGAGGAAAACTGCATCTATTTCTTGACCGACGCCGACAGCCACAAGGACGAGGAGATCGAGCGCGACCCGACGGTCGCACTTTTCTTCGCCGATACGAGCGGCCAGAACTACGTTGCGCTTTCCGGCGATGCCGTGGTGTCCAACGACCGCGCCAAGATCAAGGAACTCTGGTCGACGCCGGCGAAGGCATGGTGGGACGATCCCGAGGATCCGTCCATTCGCGTGCTCAAGGTCACGCCGCGCGATGCCCAGTACTGGGACGGCCCCGGCACCATCGCGGCCTATGCCAAGATGGCGACCGCTGCCATGACGTCTGGGACGCCCGATATGGGCGACCACGCCAAGGTCCGTATGTAGACTGACGGAACTGAACGGCTGAAACAGACCGCGCTCGCAGGAGCGCGGTCTGTTTCACTTGAGCAGTCGCACCATGCTGGCACCGACTCCTGGCGTCAGCAGGGGTTTTTTCTCGCCCGGGCCCAGGCTCCATTCCATGCTGTTGAGGATCAGTGTGTTGGCCACCAGCGTCACCCGGTCGAGCGTCGCGTGGTGCCCGCTGTTCACCGTCATGTTGCGGCTTGGCAGGTAGATCAGCCCCTCCAGCGCGTGACCGGTCGAATTGTTCAACACGAAATTCGACTGGGTCGCCATCGGCGCCTCATACATGAGGATGCCGGCATAGGTTCCCGTCTTCGGCGCCGATAGATAGGTCTTCACCGCCGAATTGAACTGGATCATCGAGAATCGGCGAAATAGAAAGTCACTCCCTTGCCGTTCCAGACACCGCCATTGACGTTGAAGCCGCCATTCTTGATCACATAGACGCCCGGTTCGAAATTCACCGTCGGCGCGTCGTTGAAGTTGAACCAGCCGCAATAGACCCCTGGCATCATGTTGACCGTGCCGCCGTTCCAGTTGCCGCCATTCAGGGTGCAGGCATGCGAGTCGGGCGTCGGCAGATTGCCGGCATACGGGTCGCTGACGGGGGTGCACTCCTTTTCAAGATTTGCCGGATTGCCGCCATTGTCGATGATCTGCTTGCCGGCGACGCACAGCCTGCTGGTCTGGATGTTGCTTTGGGAATTGAAGATCGCAGCCGGATTGGCCGTCGATGACACGTGGATTTCGCAATTCGGCGCCTTCACATTGGCGCCCGAATTGACCAGCAGGGCCTGGCTGGCATTGGGGCTCTTGAGCAGGATGCAGACCGGGTTCGTCTCCGCCTTGCCGCCAGCCATCGCCTCGACAGCGACATTCACATAATGCGTTGCCAAAAGCCCGGCGAAATAGGTCTCTACCTGGCGTTCGGCTGCACCCGTCACGACGCCGTCTCCGCTACGCTCGAATTCCGTGACCAGGCTGTTGACCTCAGCCGGTCGCAGCTGTGCTGCCAACACGTTCTGGGCGCTGCTCTTCCAGTCAGAGCTGGTGTCTGCCGCTGCCGCCAGCACGGCAGCGTCGAGTGCGTTCTGCAGTTTGGCGCGTGCGCTGACGGCGTTCGAGAAATCGATGGCCAGGCCGATTGCTACGCCGATCGCGGCCAGGGCCAGCGCCATCATCAGCGCCAGCGATCCGCGCCTGTCTGTGCCGAACGTGGGCATTCCAGTCCAAAGCCTCGGATCAGGCCGGGCTGCCCTGTCGTGTCTGTGCTCGTCTTTGCGCACCACGGATCTCCCCGACCATATTGTCATAACATATAGCAATATAGGCGGAGGCATGGAAACGAACGGTAAATGAACGGCGCCAATTGGCTGCTTTTGCGGTTCGGCGCGAACTGGACAGCGGAAGGCCGGACATAAAAAGGCCGCGCCGTTGCCAGCGCGGCCTTCTTGTCGGTCCGGGAGGAGGATCAGACCGAGTAGTACATGTCGAACTCGACCGGGTGCGGCGTCATTTCGAAGCGCAGGACCTCGGCCATCTTCAGCTCGATATAGGCGTCGATCTGGTCGTCATCGAACACGCCACCGGCCTTCAGGAAGCCGCGATCCTTGTCGAGGCTCTGCAGAGCTTCGCGCAGGCTGGCGCAGACGGTCGGAACCTTCTTCAGTTCCTTCGGCGGCAGGTCATAGAGATCCTTGTCCATGGCAGCGCCGGGGTGGATCTTGTTCTTGATGCCGTCGAGACCGGCCATCAGCATCGCGGCGAAGCCGAGATACGGGTTGGCCGTCGGATCGGGGAAGCGGACCTCGACGCGCTTGGCCTTGGGCGAGGTGCCGAAGGGGATGCGGCAGGAAGCCGAACGGTTGCGCGCCGAATAGGCGAGCAGGACCGGGGCCTCGAAACCGGGAACCAGGCGCTTGTAGGAGTTGGTCGAGGGGTTGGTGAAGGCGTTGATCGCCTTGGCGTGCTTGATGATGCCGCCGATGTAGAAAAGGCAGGTCTCGGACAGGCCTGCATATTCGTTGCCGGCGAAGGTCGGCTTGCCGTCCTTCCAGATCGACTGGTGCACGTGCATGCCCGAGCCGTTGTCGCCATAGACGGGCTTCGGCATGAAGGTTGCGGTCTTGCCATAGGCGTTGGCAACCTGGTGGATCGCGTACTTGTAGATCTGCATCTTGTCGGCGTTGCGGGTCAGCGTGTCGAACTTGATGCCGAGCTCGTGCTGCGCGGCAGCCACCTCATGGTGGTGCTTTTCGACCACGACGCCCATCTCGGCAATCACGGTCAGCATCTCGGAACGCATGTCCTGCAGGCTGTCCACCGGCGGGACCGGGAAATAGCCGCCTTTGGTACGCGGACGGTGACCCATGTTGCCGGTCTCGTAGTCGGCATCGTCGTTGGAAGGCAGTTCGGTCGAGTCCAGCTTGAAACCGGTGTTGTAGGGATCGGCCTTGTACTTCACGTCGTCGAACACGAAGAACTCGGCTTCGGGGCCGACATAGACCGTGTCGCCGATACCCTCGGCCTTGAGGTAGGCTTCTGCCTTCTTGGCCGTGCTGCGCGGGTCGCGGTTATAGGCTTCGCCCGAGATCGGATCGAGAATGTCGCAGACCAGCACCATGGTCGACTGCGCGAAGAACGGGTCCATATGCGCCGTCTCGGTGTCGGGCATCAGCACCATGTCGGACTCGTTGATCGCCTTCCAGCCCGCGATCGAGGACCCGTCGAACATCACGCCGTCGGCAAACATGTCCTCGTCCACCGCCGAAACGTCCATCGTGACGTGCTGCCACTTGCCCTTCGGGTCGGTGAAGCGCAGATCGACGTACTTAACGTCGTTGTCCTTGATCTGCTTGAGAATATCGTTGGCTGTGGTCATCTGTTTTCCCTGTGATGGCTGTTAAGAATAAGCGCGCGGTCCATCCGCTCAGATCGCGTCGATACCGGTTTCCCCGGTCCGGATGCGGACGACTTCCTCGACATTGGTGACAAAGATCTTGCCGTCGCCGATGCGGCCCGTCTGGGCTGCCTTGCGCACGGCTTCGATGGCGCGTTCGACCTGATCGTCGCCCAGCACCACTTCGATCTTCACCTTTGGCAGGAAATCGACAACATATTCGGCACCGCGATAGAGTTCGGTGTGGCCTTTCTGGCGGCCGAAACCCTTGGCCTCGGTGACGGTGATGCCCTGGAGACCCACATCCTGCAGTGCCTCCTTCACCTCATCGAGTTTGAAAGGTTTTATGATCGCCTCGATCTTTTTCATGCGAAAATGGCCTCCGATGGGATGGAAAACAGGTCATGGGACCCGTTTCAGGTAAAATGAAAGCACGAAGCGTGCCAATTTGGTCTCTGGCCGATCGGAAAGCGCCGAAAATCTCTTCGGGCCGCCGGTCAATGTGGTTTGGCGGCGCTCCGCCACGATCAGGCGCCGCGCCGGCCGTTTGAGAGCAGCCTCGACAGTGTGAAGTCTGATGAAAAAATATGCAATCGGCAATAATTGTGGGCATTCATGCGGTGAGGCGCAGCTTTTGACGCCCCGCGAGATGGGCGAGGCCGATCGCCTGGCCATCGCCTCCGGCCCCTTTGACGGCTACCGCCTCATGCGCAATGCGGGTGCAGCTATCGTGGCCGAGCTCCTCGCCCGCTACGCCGAAGCCGAGGGCTTCGACATTCTCTGCGGGCCGGGCAACAATGGCGGAGACGGCTATGTCGTTGCGTCACAATTGGCCGAGCGCGGGGTCGCCGCACGCATCTGGGCGCTGGCTGCGCCGAAAAAAGGCACCGATGCCGCACGAGCGGTTGCCGACTGCCCGGTGCCGGTCATGCCGTTGCATAGTTTCGCGCCATCTACGGGCTCGGTCGTGGTCGATGCTCTGTTCGGGGCAGGGCTCTCGAAACCGCTCGAAGGAGAGGCGATTGCTGCGGTCGAGCGCGTGCGCGCGTCGAATTGTCCGGTCGTCGCCGTCGACCTGCCGTCCGGCATATCCGGAGACAGCGGCCAGGTGCTGGGCGATGCGCTGTCGGCAGACTTGACCGTCACCTTCTTTCGCCTGAAGCCCGGACATCTGCTTGAGCCAGGCCGGTCCCGGTGCGGCGAAGTCGTCGTGGCCGATATCGGAATTCCCGGGAGCGTGCTTGCCGGGATCGCTCCGAAGACTTTCAGCAACGTGCCGGCGTTCTGGCGTGGGCATCTGCCCCGGCCGGAGACCGATACGCACAAATATCGGCGCGGCCATGTGGGTGTGATGTCCGGCGGCCCGTCGGCGACAGGCGCGGCCCGGCTTTCGGCGATGGGGGCCGCGCGGGCCGGCGCCGGCGCGGTGACGCTTCTGTCGCCGTCGAGTGCCGTGCTGGTCAATGCCGCGCATCTGACGTCCATCATGCTGCGCCGCGCCGACAGCGTCGACGATCTCGCCGACTTCGTGAAGGAGCGCCGGCCCGCCGCCTTCGTCCTGGGACCGGGGGCAGGGGTGAACCACCACACAAGCACCCATGCGCTGGAACTGCTGGCCTTGAAGGAGGGGCCGGCGCTGGTGCTCGACGCCGATGGCATCACCGCCTGTGCGGCGGCACCCGACACGCTGTTTGCGGTGGCGACCGGTTCGGCCGGGCTGGTGCTGACCCCGCACGAGGGCGAGTTTTCGCGTCTCTTTCCCGATCTCCATGCCGGCGACCACCCCTCGAAGCTGGAGCGCGCCCGCCGCGCCGCCACGCTGTCACACGGCGTCGTCGTGCTCAAGGGCCCCGATACCGTCATCGCCGCCCCCGACGGCCGCGCCGCCATCAATGCCAACGGCACACCCTACCTCGCCACTGCCGGCTCGGGCGACGTGCTGGCCGGGCTGATCGCGGGGCTCGTGGCGCAGGGCATGCCCCTCTTCGAGGCAGCCTGTGCCGCCGTCTGGATTCATGCCGAGGCGGCCTCACGCTTCGGTCCGGGTCTCATTGCAGAGGATCTGCCCGGCCTGGTGCCCGGCGTGATGCGCGATCTTTTGGGTGACGAAGCGGCGGGGAGGCCCGAATGACATTTGTGGATGCCGAACTCGATCGTATCGCACGCAGGATACTGGACGCCGTCGACCGCCGGGCGTCCATCCCGCCGATTGCCGGGTCGCGGCCGGATTTCGGCCTGGCGGAGGCCTATGCGGTTTCAGGCCGCATCATGCGGGAGCGGAACGCGCGCGGCGAAAGAACCGTCGGCTGGAAGATCGGCTTCACCAACCGCGCCATCTGGGACGAATACGGCGTCCGTGCGCCGATCTGGGGTCCGGTCTACGACACGACGCTCGCCTTGGTCGAAGCCGGCTCCAACTCTTGCGACATCGGGCATCTCGTCGAGCCCCGTATCGAGCCGGAGATCGCCTTCCGTCTGGCGTCGTCACCCCGACCCGGCATGGACGAGCGCGCGCTACTGGGCTGCATCGATGCGGTCGCCCATGGCATCGAGATCGTGCAGTCGGTTTTCCCGGGCTGGCGGTTTGAGGCCGCGGACACGGTCGGCGCCCTCGCGCTGCATGGCCTTTACCGCTGCGGGGGGCCTGTGCCCGCCTCCGCCAAGGGGGAGGACGACTGGCTTTCCATGCTGTCGGATTTTTCGATCGTCCTTCATCGCGACGGCAACGAGGTCGATCGCGGCCATGCCGGTACCGTGCTGGGCGGTCCGCTCTCTGCCCTGAAGCATTTCGTCGACGGCTTCGACCCAAAACCCTTCGGGCGCGGGTTTGAGCCGGGCGACTGGGTGACGACGGGCACCGTCACCCGTGCTCTTCCGATACTGCCGGGCGAGGTCTGGACGACGAAGATCGAAGGGCTGCCGTTGCCCGGATTGGAACTGGTCTTCCGCGAGGGCTAGCCCACCCTTGCCATCAACGCCTGGGCTGCCCGCGGGCAGGCCGGTTGCCACGACCCCGGCTATCCCTCGGATGCGCCTTTCACGGTCGCCGCCAATCGTCCGCTCGATGCCCTTGCGGCATTCAGCAGGTCGTCAAAATTGTCGGGAGGGTTGCCGCTATCCAGCATGCCTCTGAAGGTCCCGTAAGCATCGTTCCTGCTGCCATAGGCACGCAACGTGCCGTCATCGTTCACCCAGGCGAGCACGATGATCTTGGTAGCGCCGTCGAACCGAAAGAACAGTCGATATTGCTGAAAAAACTTTGCCCGGAACCAGTGCTTGCGATCACGGCCGAGCGTGTCTCCCTGCCGAAACTGCGCGCCCGCTGGGTCGGCCGGGATATCCTCTGTCACAAGCTTGGTGATCGCGGCCAGCCGCTTGGTGCAGTTCTTCCTTTTGTAGTTCGATGGATCCCGTGCCTTGCGGGCTTCGACTTCCTCGATCAGTTCTTCGATCTGATCAAGGAAGAGCGGATGCGCGTAGATCGACCACCCGTTGACGACGAGAGGAGCCTCTTGTGCTGCGCCCCGGCCTTTCATTCGTCATCAGCGGACAATGGTGCGTCGGGATCGACCTGAACATCGCCCACCAGCGCCTTCAGCCGATCGTGGAGCGCGCCGTCGAATGCCTTCATCCGTTCTGGATGAGCGCGGATATCCGCTTCCAGAAGATCGAGAAAGGCGCCGAGGGCGGGGTCGGCCCCCTCATGTACCGCCTCGATATAGACCCGACCGTTCGGTTCGGTGCAGTAACGGATCTGGTCGCCCTTGCCGAGCCGGAGTTGTTTTCGAACGCTGCTTGGCACCGTCGTCTGATAGCGATCGGTGAGCTTCGAGACATCGTGAGAAAGCGCTGCCATGCCGGTCTCCTGAAAGCGGACAGGGATCATCGCCAGATAAGGTAATGCAAGTGCATTGTCGTATCAAGAGATGGCCTGTTCCCGCGACGGGACGGACGAGCTACGCCGCCACCCTTGCCATCAAAGCCTGGGCTGCCTGTGGCGCGCGTATCTTTCCCTCGTGGATGAAATAGACGAACACGTCGCGCGGCTGCTTCTGCGGCTGGTTGTCGGGATCGGCCAGCGGCACATCGTCGGGCTGCCCGCCCGATGCCCATGCCTGCGCCCGCGCCGCCCATTCGTCGAGCGCGTCCGGCTCGTAGGCGGTGGGGATATCGTCCTCGCCCTTCTGCAGCCGCGCATAGACGAAATCCGCCGTCACATCGGCGATCTCGGGATAATCGTGGTGATGCGCATAGCAGATTGCGGCCCCATGCCGCCGGGCGATGTCCACGAATTCCGGCACGGCAAACGAATCGTGCCGCACCTCCAGCACGTGGCGCAGCTTCAGCCCCGCATGCTCGCCCGGAAGCAGCTTCACGAAGGCCTCGAAATCCTCCGCCTCGAACTTCTTGGTCGGCGCGAACTGCCACACGATTGGCCCCAGTGCAGCACCCAGTTCCTCCAGTCCTTGCGCGAAGAATTTTTCGAGCGACGGCCCGGCCTCGGCCAGCACCTTGCGGTTGGTCACGAACCGGTTGCCCTTCAGCGAGAAGACGAATCTCTCCGGCACTTCCGATCGCCATTTGGCAAAGGTCGCCGGTGTCTGCCCGCGATAATAGGTGGCGTTGATCTCGATGGTCGACAGCTGGCGCGAGGCATAGTCGAGCTGCTTCTTCTTCGGCAGGTCGGCCGGATAGAACGTGCCTTCCCAGGGTTCGAAGTTCCAGCCGCCGATTCCGGCGCGGATTTTGGCAGAATCGGTCATGGCTGGCTCCGGCTGGTCTTGGGAAAGGCGCCGTTTTATGGCGCCGGGGGCAGGGCATGTCCACGCCTCGAGCCTTTATTCTGCAACGCTCCTGACAGTCTTTTCCAAAAGGCCACAACTTCGCCGTCAAATCGGCATGTGACATTCTTGACAGGGGGGGGAGAAGTGCTTAATTCCCCCCTCATCAAGGCGTTGCGCTTCGGCGCGGGCCTGGAGCGCGGGTGTAGCTCAGTCGGTTAGAGTGCCGGCCTGTCACGCCGGAGGTCGCGGGTTCGAGCCCCGTCACTCGCGCCATTTTCCAAGGCTTTGCTGAGTGGTCAGGTACTGGCGCTTTTGTGCCGTCGATTAGTCTTGTGTTTGAGACCAATTGGCGAGGGCAACTGATCCATTTTTGTACAATCAACCTTGCTGCCGCTACTACTGCAAGCTGGGGCTAGCTGTTGCGACCGGCAGGGCGGGTAAATAGCCGAACCACACGAGTGCCCCCCAGCATATCAAGCCGAAGCCAACCAATCCCGGAAGAACGCCGGACAGGAGAATTCTCTCCAATGTCATCGTATTCTTTAGCCGGGTCCATTCGCGGGTCACGTCCCGGAGCTCGGCGGTAATCTTGTCAATTTGCAAAATCACTGCCTGGTGTCCGGAACCAAAATCTCCTCTTAAGTAATCATCGAGTCTGGTGATTTCCGTTCGGGCCTCCTTTGTCGCGCGGTTGAGTTCGTCGATTACGGTTTGCAGTGGCGTCCCATTAGGAAAGATGTCATCGAGGACGTGACTGACGACAGCCGGATCGGTGTCTTTTGCTTGAACCATACGTTGGTAGAGTTCCCTGGCTGACTTCAACTGGTTCAGCTCCTGTTCGCTCTGATTGTGATGCTGATCCAGCAGCGTTTTCAAGTCCAGTGCCTCAAGCGATTTCCAAGCCGCAAGGCGTTCCAGCATGTGCTCCGGATGCCATGCTTTTCGCAACTCAAGGAGTCTGTCGATCTGCTGGCGAACTTCTTCAATGCGTAGCGGCGCATGCCTGAACAAAGTATCAAACCGCCACATCTCTGTGAATGATCGAACGGCGTAATGAAATAGATAGTAAATGGAGAGAGATAAAAAGAAAGTGGAAACAATATCTCTGGGTAGCCGTTCGTCGAGCAGCCAGTCGGTAAGCCCAACATGTCCCCCTGCTGCAGTCAGCAGAAACACACCGGATGTGATCAGCAGTTGTACCCGCAGTCTGATATGCCGGGAAGACCAGTCCCCAGGATTCGTGCTTTCACCCATCCTGCGTCCCTTATTTTATGAGCAGATGAGGCTAGCAGGCGATGGTCAGCCGGTCGAGCGCATGCCATCCTGTTAGGGAGGCCTTCAGTTTTCCGGGTGGGTCCCGAAAACAGAAACTACTGACAGATTAGCTGCTTCGCAGTCCTCCAGGCCGCCTCAGCCTTTGCCGAACACCCGCGCGAAGATCGTGTCGACATGCTTGGTGTGGTAGCCGAGGTCGAATTTCTCGCGGATTTCATCCTCGGAAAGGGCGGCCCGCACATCCTTGTCGGCGAGGAGATCCTCGAGGAAGTCGGCGCCCTGTTCCCAGACCTTCATCGCGTTGCGCTGGACCAGCCGATAGGCGTCCTCGCGGCTCGTGCCGGCCTGGGTGAGTGCAAGCAGCACGCGCTGGGAATGAATCAGGCCGCGGAACTTGTTCATGTTCTTGAGCATGTTGTCGGGATAGACGACCAGCTTCTCGATCACGCCGGTCAGCCGCACCAGCGCGAAATCGAGCGTCACCGTCGCGTCCGGGCCGATCATGCGCTCGACGGAGGAATGCGAGATGTCGCGCTCGTGCCAGAGCGCCACGTTCTCCATCGCCGGCAGCGCATAGGCACGCACCATGCGGGCAAGCCCGGTGAGGTTTTCGGTCAGCACCGGGTTGCGCTTGTGCGGCATGGCGGAAGAGCCCTTCTGGCCGGGCGAGAAATATTCCTCAGCCTCCAGAACCTCGGTGCGCTGCAGATGCCGGATCTCGGTCGCCAGCCGCTCGACCGACGAGGCGATGACGCCCAGCGTGGCGAAGAACATGGCGTGGCGGTCGCGCGGGACCACCTGGGTGGAGACGGGTTCCGCCTTCAGGCCGAGCTTTTCGGCCACATGTTCTTCCACGCGCGGGTCGATGTTCGCAAAGGTGCCGACCGCGCCCGAGATGGCGCAGGTGGCGATCTCCTCGCGGGCAAGCTCCATCCGCTTGCGGCAGCGCTCGAACTCGGCATAGGCGAAGGCGAGTTTCACGCCAAAGGTCGTCGGTTCGGCATGGATGCCGTGGCTGCGGCCGATGGTGACGGTGTCCTTGTGCTCCAATGCGCGCTTTTTCAGTGCGGCCAGCAGCGCGTCGAGGTCGGCGATCAGCAGGTCGGCGGCGCGCACGAGCTGCACGTTGAAGCAGGTATCGAGCACGTCGGACGAGGTCATGCCCTGGTGCACGAAACGCGCGTCGGGGCCCACGATCTCGGCCAGATGCGTCAAAAACGCGATCACGTCATGCTTGGTCTCGCGCTCGATCTCGTCGATGCGCTCGACGTCGAACGTCGCCGGCCCGCCTTTTTCCCAGATCGTCCTGGCAGCTTCCTTCGGGATCACGCCGATCTCGGCCAGCGCGTCGCAGGCATGTGCCTCGATCTCGAACCAGATGCGGAACTTGGTCTCGGGCGACCAGAGGGCGGCCATTTCGGGCCGCGAATAGCGCGGGATCATTTTTCGTCCTGGGTGGCGTGCGGAGGATGCGCCGGACCTAGCAGATGGGCCCCGGAATCACAACGCCGCTCACAGCCTGCCGGCAATCGCCATCCACCGGTGGTCCGGCCCCTCGAAGCCGAATGTGCGGATCGCGATCAGCACCGCGTAGGATGGGCTGCCCGGTTGCGGGAAATAGGTCTGGATCGCGCCGACAGAGTAGCCGAGCGGGCAGCCGCGGCTCGCCGGCACGTTGGCACCGTCCTCGTGCACCAGTTCGCTCACCCCGCCGGGCGTGGCGTCGACACGGATCAGGCGAAAGCCCTTGATGTCCCAGCCCAGCGCCTCACAGAGCTCTGGCGGGGAGACGATCACCTCCTCGATGCGGAATTCCAGCGCATCGTCCACCGGCGGGAAGACCGGTCGCGGATTGACCGCCATGCGGTGCGGGTCGGCCGAATACTCGGTCACCATGTTCATGCCGGCGGTGAAGCCGCGGTTGCCGGCAAGCTCGGCGTCGGAAATCACCGACTGGCCCTGCGCCCGCGCCTGCGCCCTGGCGTCCTCCACCGAAGCCGTCTCGTCCTCGATCCGCACCCGGATCGGCGTGCCCGGCAGCCAGCTATCTGTGTCGACATTGATGTAGAAGCGCTCGGCATAGGGAAAGCCCGAACCGTCCTGCACGCCATATTGCTCGAAGGCGAAGATGCCGCCATCGGCCGAAAACCCCAGTATCTCTAGAGTGGCCGCGTCGCCGGCACGCGCGGGCAGGGCAGCCGCCAGCATCATCGCAATTGCGGCGAGGGCGGACAGTAACGGTCGCATCATCTTCCTCCGGCTTGCAGATCGGAAATCATGCTAGCACGCGGCGGCGGTGTTGTCTGGATCGACCGGCAGCGACTGCGCAAGGACCATCGGAGAGCATCCCGCCTCACCGCGATGAGACAAACGCCTCGCCGCTGACATTTTCGAGCGAAGAGATGATGTGCTGGCTGAGTGCTTGGGCCGCTCGCGGCAGGCTGCCCGGCGCATGGTTGAGAACGATCTCGGTGGCAGGCAATGACGGAAAACCCTGCTCGGGTCCCAGCAGGACAAAGCCCTGCGGGACCATCTCGCGTGGCAGCACGGTAACGCCAAGGCCTGCTTTGACGGCGGCCTGCAGTCCGGCAAGGCTCGGGCTGCTATAGGTGATGCGCCATTCCCGACCCGCTGCGTCCAGGCTCGCAAGCGCGCCCTTGCGATAGACGTCGGGCACGGGTGCCAGGATCAGCGGCACCGGCTGGCCGGCATCGAGCACCAGCCTTGGCGAGGCGGCCCAGACCAGAACCTCTTTCCAGACGCCCACGCCCCCGCCCGGGCCCTGTGGCGCGCGCTTGAACAGGACGAGATCGTAAAGCCCCTTCGAGAACGCATCGAGCAGGTTGACCGTGAAGTCGCAATTGACCTCGAGCGCCACCTGGGGATGGGCACGGGCAAAACGCGCCAGCACCTCCGGCAGGTGGGTGGTGGCGAAATCTTCGGGCGTCCCGAGCCGCACGCGGCCCACGATGTCGGGCTCCATGAGGCGGGCGCGCGCCTCGTCGGCCAGCCCCAGCATCTGGCGCGCATAGGGCAGCAGGATCTCGCCTTCCGGAGTCAGTTGCAGCTCGCGCCCCGCCTCGCGCTCGAAGACGCGGCGCCCGAGACGGCTTTCCAGCTTCTTCACCTGGAGCGAGACGGTCGATTGGGTCCTGCCGACGCGCTCCGAGGCGCGGGTGAAGCCGCCATTCTCGACGATGGCGACGAAGGTGCGCAGCACGTCGAGTTCGAAGGGGAGGGACATGGCACCACCTTGTGCGAGTCATTGAAAATTCCAATGAACTCTACAGGCGAAACTCATTTCCTTCAATGAGCGAAAGGCGCCACATGTGGGGCAGAAGGAGACACGAACATGAACCAGCACACCCACCCTGCCGTCCTTGCCGCTTCAAAATTCCCCGAACCCGGCACCACCCCAACCCCCGTCTCGGTCGCTTTCGGCGATGGTATCGGCCCGGAAATCATGAAGGCCAGCCTCAAGGTGCTCGTTGCCGCTGGCGCGCGCATCGCCATCGAGCCGTTGGAGATCGGGCAGAAAATCTACGAGCGCGGCCATTCGGCGGGCATCGAGCCGGAGGCGTGGGAATCGCTCAGGCGCACCAAAGTGTTCTACAAGGCGCCCATCACCACGCCCCAGGGCGGCGGCTTCAAGAGCCTGAACGTTACGGTTCGCAAGTCGCTCGGCCTCTTCGCAAACGTGCGGCCCTGCCGGGCGCTGCATCCCTTCGTGGCGACGAAGCATTCCGGCATGGATGTGGTGATCGTGCGGGAAAACGAGGAAGACCTCTATGCCGGTATCGAGCATCGGCAGACCGACGAAGTCTACCAGTGCCTCAAGCTGATCTCGCGGCCGGGCTGCGAGAGGATCGTGCGCCATGCCTTCGACTACGCGAGAGCCAATGGTCGCCAAAAGGTGTCCTGCTTCACCAAGGACAACATCATGAAGCTCACCGACGGCCTCTTCCACCGGGTCTTCGACGAGATCGGCGAGGAGTATCCGGAAATCGAGAAGGAGCACTGGATCGTCGACATCGGCGCGGCCAAGCTCGCCGACACGCCCGAGATCTTCGACGTGATCGTGATGCCTAACCTCTATGGCGATATCCTGTCAGACGTGGCGGCGCAGATTGCGGGCTCTGTCGGCTTGGCGGGGTCGGCCAATATCGGCGAGCACGCGGCCATGTTCGAGGCGATCCACGGCTCCGCGCCGCGCCGCGCCGGCCAGGACATCGCCAACCCCTCCGGCCTTTTGATGGGCGGGGTGATGATGCTGGCCCATATCGGCCAGGGCGAGGTCGCCGAGCGCGTCGAAAATGCCTGGCTGAAGACCATCGAGGACGGCATCCACACCTACGACATCTTCAAGCCCGGCATCTCGCGGCAACAGGTCGGCACCAATGCATTTGCCGACGCGATCATCGCAAGGCTTGGCGAGAAGCCGCAGATGCTGTCGCCTGCGCGCCACGACGCGGCAAGAAGCGTCGTCGTGCCCGCCTACAGGCGCAAGCCCGAGACGCGGCCCACGCGCAAGGAACTCGTGGGCGTCGACGTCTTCGTGCAGTCGAACGTAGCCCCTGACCTGCTGGCCGAAAATCTCCAGGCGGCAAGCGAAGGCTGCCTGGAACTCGCCATGATCACCAATCGCGGCGTGAAGGTCTGGCCCCAGGGCCTGCCGGAAACCTTTCTCACCGACCACTGGCGCTGTCGCTTCATGGCAAAGCCCGGCAAGCAGCCCAACAAGACGATGGTGGCCGAGCTGCAATGGCGGCTGGCGGGCCTGGGCGTCGATTTCGTGAAGACCGAGCACCTCTTCACCTTTGACGGAGAACCCGGCTTTTCGCTCGGCCAGGGGCAGTAGCCTCTCGCCCGCCTGGCCCGGTCGGGTACCGCCGCCCGGGTTTCAGGCAAAAATCAGCGTGCGGTGGATGTTGGCGCCCGCCCAGGCCCCGTCGGCGACCGCGAGCGACACCGAATGCGGCATGCGCGCGACGTCGCCGCAGGCAAACGCCCCCGGCACGCTGGTCTGCTTGCCCTCGTCGGTGCGGATCTGGATGCCCATCGGGGTTTCCATGTGCTCGCAGCCGAGCCCTTCAGCGATGGGGGAGGCGGGCGTCGCATAAGGCGCGGTGAACAGGCCGGCGAAGGACATTTTTCGCCCGTCGGCCAGCACGATGTCGGCGTGGCCCTCGAGCCGGGCGAGGGCGGTCTCCTCGATGGTGACGTTGCGGGCGGCAAGGTCCGCCCGCGCTGCCCCGTCGAGCTCGATCGCGCCGTTGGTGAAGAAGGTGACCTCGCCCCATTCGGGGATCATCTGCGCCTGGTGGATCGACATCGGCCCGGCGGCGATCACGCCGATCCTGCCCCGGTCGAGCTCGTAGCCATGGCAATAGGGGCAGTGGAAGACGCTTTTGCCCCAGCGTTCGGCAAGCCCCTCGATGGCAGGCAACGTGTCGGCCACGCCGGTGGCAAACAGCAGCCGGCGCGCGGCGCGCCGGCCTCCACCCTCGATCTCGACTTCGAATGCGTCCTTTGCGCCCGACGCGCTTTCGGCCGTCGCGTCGATCCAGTCGAGCGTTGGATAGGCTTCGAGCTGTTTGCGCGCGGTCGCCGCGATCTCGGCCGGATCGGCGCCGTCCTGGCCCAGAAACCCGTGCGAGTGGCTGGCAAAGCGGTTGCGCCGCTTGCCGGCGTCGACCACCAGCACGGAGCGGCGCGCTCGCAAAAGCTGGAGGGCTGCGGCCATGCCGGCATAGGAGCCGCCAATCACGATCACATCATGCTGCATCGGTCTTCCTCTTGGTCTTGTGTTTGGCGAAGCGGCGGCTGAACAACCGTGGTCCTCATGATCGCGATCGAATCGGCGGGATACGAGCGCGCGAGGAACCAGAAGCTGCCACGGCTACCACAGTCCCATACTGCGGATTGTCGGATTTACGAATGGGTGCGGTCCGCCTGCCGGTCCTCAGGAAAATCAAGAGACTTGATATTTTTCAAAGCACTCGCCGCGAACCCTTGTATCAAATTCAGTGACCTTTCCACCGACGCATAGCGATAATATCCCCCGCGGTCGGCGGCGCGGACCTCTGCGCTATAACCGTGCTTCGCGATGGATGCGGCCAGTAGGCAGATCGCTTCTATGTCATATGTAACTTGTTGCTCGGATGCGTCGGATGCCTCCGTGACTTAGTCGAAGCTGTCTTCTCCTGTCTGGATGAATTTCGCCATGAATTCCCTCGCTGAGTGGTGGGTATCGAGTAATGGGCGTCATCAGGGTTCAAAGGTCGATTGGGTCGACCGTATGGTCAGGATGATTCACCCCGGCAAGGCGGTCAAGCTGCAAGCATCGCGCCCGCGGGACCGCGCTCGGACCTTCTTGGGCTGGTGCCTGGCTTCGTCCCTGGCCCGTGCTTCTTGGCGCTACACGTCGACAACGTAGCGGATCGTCACGCGCCGGTTCGCCCGCGCCTGGATCGTGACCTCGAGCGCGCGCACATCGACCACCTTGAACAGATCGCTGTCCGGCTTTTCGCCAAGAGTAAGGCGCTTCACCAGCTTGCCATATCGGTATTCGGCCAGTTCGCCCTTGTCGTAGAGCCCGATCGGCTCGGCGACGCGCAGCCGGCCGCGCCGCGGCAATGCCCGCACCGAACCGACATACCACCTTCGCCGATCGGCCTCTTCGAGATGCAGCGACACCAGGCCGTTCTTCTTGTCGTGGATGACCAGCGGCCGCGCCGGCCCCACCGCGATGGCCAGAAAGGCCTGCGAGGCCGCATTGCGCCGCAGATAGTGCACGCAAAAGGTCAGAAGGATCACCATCAGGATCAGGCTCGCCGCCGCAAACCCCATCAGCGCCACGGCGCCTGCCGGTATGTCCATGAGCCCCCGCTCCCTCTTGCCACCCATGCCATGCAACCAGATCGACAGTGCAGTGTCGATGTTTTTCGGCCGGGACTGGAAATAAGCGGCAACATGTCTTGCCGATGAAGAGTAATTCACCGGGCGCCACTGGCGGCGCGCAGTCGATAAAAAGGAGAGGGCAGGTGCTACAACTATGAGAGTTTACGGCTACCGGTCCTGCACCTCAGGTCCGAGATGCCCACGCTGGCAGCAAATCCCCTTCCGCCGCCGTCGCCTCAAACACCCCGCGCGCAATCGCCCGCGCCATCGTCGCCGCCGCATGGGCATAGATGTCCATCGCGGCAACGTGGTCGGGCGCGATCCCGCTTGTCCCCGTGGCCAGCGCGAAGACGAGGTCGCCGTCGACCGGGCTGTGCGAGGGCCAGATCGCGCGGGCAAAACCGTCATGTCCGGCAATCGCCAGCCGCTTGGCCTCGGCCTTGCTCAGTCTGGCGTCGGTGGCGATGATCGCGATGGTGGTGTTGGCGCCCACACTGGCCGGGTCCTGCCATTTCCACCGCGGCGTGGCGGCGTCGCTCGGCAAAGGCGAGGGCAGGCCCAGCCCGCCGAATTCGTCACCGATCTCGAAGGGGGCGGCCCAGAAATGGCGGCTTTCGCCCACGGTCACCGAGCCCGCCGGATTGACGGCCGCCAGCGCGCCGATGGTGATGCCGGAGGGAAGCCGCAGCGAGGCCGAACCGATGCCGCCCTTCAGCCCCGCCGACAGCGCGCCGGTGCCGGCACCCGCCGTGCCCAGCGCAAAATCGCGGGCGGCGCGGGAGGCCGCTTCAAAACCCATCTCGCGATAGGGCGGGTAGCGGCCCCAGTCCTTGTCGCCGCCATTGGGCAGGTCGAACAGGATCGCCGCCGGCACGATCGGCACGACATGGCCGCGCACGGAAAGCCCGATGCCCTGTTCGCGCAGGAACGACTGGACGCCCGAGGCCGCGTCGAGCCCGAAGGCCGAGCCGCCGGCAAGCACCAGCGCGTTGACGGTCTCGACCATGTTGTGCGGCTGGAGCAGGTCGGTCTCGCGCGTGCCGGGTGCCCCGCCCATCACTTCGTAGCCGGCCACGGCCGGCGTGTCGCAGACCACCACCGTGACGCCCGATTTCAGCGTGTGGTCCTCGACCTGGCCGACGCGCAGACCGGCGACGTCGGTGATGAGGTTTTTGGGTCCGGGCAGCAATTTCGTCATTCAGTCAACCGGTTGGAATGTCTCGCCGTCATGGCGGTAGAGGCGGAAATCGAGCCCTTCGAGGTCGCCGCGCGCATCGAAGGAAAGCGTGCCGATCACGGTCGGAAAGCCGCGCTCGAGCAGGATGTCCTCGACCGGGCGGCCTGTGTCCTCGGCCGCCGCCGCCGCGATCACCGCGATCTCGACCGCCGCATGCGCCGGCAGCACATAGCCATCCGGCTCGATCTCGGCCTCGCGCAACCCCTCCAGCACGGCGGGGGCCGCGCGTTCGTGCCATTGCGGCGGGGCGATCATCAATATGCCTTCCGACAGCGGCACCTCGCCCTCTGCCGCGCGCAGCGCCTCGCCGCCCGCCAGAACGATGTCATAGCCGAGTTCGGCCGCATCGCGCGCCATGATGGCGATGTCCTCCAGGTCGCCGCCCACCAGCGCATGGGTGGCGCCAGAGCGCCGCAGCCTGCCGATCAGGCCGATCTGGTTTTCCATCTGCGGCCGGTAGGTGTCGACAAAGACGGCCGACAGGCCGGCGGTCTCGGCTTCCAGCCGAAAACTCTCGATCAGCTCGCGCCCGTAGATGGTGCCGTCGTCGATCAGCGCGAAGAGATGCGGGCGCCATCGCTCCAGAAGGATGCGCGACACCGCCGCTTGCTCGGCGTCGCCGCGCGGCGCCAGCCGGAAGAAGGGAAATCCGGTGCGTTCGCGCCGGTCGGTCAGCGACACGGTGCGGATCACCGGGCTGATCACCGGAATGCCGGCCTCGGCCAGCGCGGGCAGGGCGGCCTCCGCGCTTTCGGTGCACATGAAGCCGACCACCGCCGCCACCGCGCGCTCGACAAAGCGGCGGGCGGCATTCTCGCCCGACTCGCGCGAGCAGCCGTCATGGACAAGCACCAGCTCGGCCCCGGTCGCCGCCTGCGCGGCGGCCGCCCCCTGGCGCATCTGCTCGCCGATGATCGCGTAAGGCCCGGTCAGCGGGGCGGCCAGGCCGATCCGATAGGTGTCCGCCCGCGCGCTGAGCGGCAGCGCGACAAGTAGGGCCAGGATCACAACCGGAAGACGCATGCTGAAACCGAAAACTCCATCTGGCGTTCCGTGGCGGGAAACGACCTTCTATCGGTTCACACGGATTGCCCGCAGGATCAAGCGCTGAAGCTGGCGCGCCAATCCGAACGATTGCGACACGCTTTGCAGACCCCCAACTGTGCAAGCTTGCGGTGGACCGGCCGGCAGCGCGCTTGCTTGCCGCGCCGGGCTTGATGTATCTCGACTGAGGCGACTCGGCGCGTGCCGCTGGCCGGGGGCCGCGCGACAGGCAGGAGACGCATGGCCAGACAGTCCGGCGACGACCTTTACCCCGCCCCCATTGTGGATCAGGCGGCCCGTCCCGGCATCGCGGCGCGGCTGCTGGTGTTCATCGTGGCGCTGGCCACGGCGGCGATCGTCTTCACCCTGTTCCAGGACCGGCTTGGCGAGAGCTTCCTGCTCGGCCTGCTCGGCGTCCTGGCGATGATCGGCATCGGCTATCTCTTCGCCTCCACGATCGGCTTCATCCGCATCGCCCAGCGCTCCGGTGCCGACGATCTCGCCCGCGCCTTTCTCGACACCACCCGCGAGGGCGTGCTGGTCACCGACCAGAAGGGCCGTATCGTCTATGCCAACAAGGCCTATGCACAGATGACCGGCGCCACCGGCGCCGCCGATCTGAAGACGGTGGAAAACCTGCTGTCCGACAGCGCCGAGGCCTCCGAGGTGGTGATGCGGCTGTCGGCTGGCCTGCGCGACGGGCGCGACAATGATGGCGAGTTCCGGCTGACCCGGCCGCTGGGGCCTGGCGGCGATGAAACCGCGCGCTGGTATCGGCTGCGCGCCCGCACCTTCCGCGCTCCCGGCCACCGTTCGCTCCTGTCGGCCTGGCAACTGGCCGACATTTCCGCCGAGCGCGCCGAGCAGGAGCGCTTCTTCCTCGATCTCCAGCAGGCGATCGACCATCTCGACCACGCGCCGG
Source organism: Aliihoeflea sp. (assembly GCA_046297455.1). Classification (GTDB taxonomy): domain Bacteria; phylum Pseudomonadota; class Alphaproteobacteria; order Rhizobiales; family Rhizobiaceae; genus ZYF759. Next base: position 3,446 of record JBKBIT010000030.1, on the reverse strand, counting down.
CCGGCTTCTTCGCCGCCGATGCCGCCGGCCGCGTCACCTATGTCAACGCGACGCTGGCCGAATGGCTGGGCATGGATCTCGCCCGTTTCCGGCCGGGCGATGTCTCTCTGCCCAGCATCGTTGCCGGCGACGGCATGGCGCTGGTCAATTCGGTTAGGGCCGATCCCGGCACCACCCGCAACGCCGTAATCGAGCTCGATATGACGACGCTGTCGGGTGCCATCATGCCGGTGCGCTTCCTGCACCGCGTCTCGGCCACCCGCGAGGGCCTGCCCGGCCCGACCCGCACCATCGTCGTCAACCGCGCGCCGGGCGAGGGGGCGGGCGGCGACAGCCAGGCCGCAGAGCTGCGCTTCACCCGCTTCTTCAATTCCACCCCGATGGCGATTGCCGGCGTCGATGCCGAAGGCCGCATCCTGCGCACCAACGCGCCCTTCCTGTCGCTGTTTGCTCGCGTCGTCGATCGCGATTCGGTCGACCGCAAGGTGCGGCTGGAAACCGTGCTGCACGAGCGCGACCGTGCCGAATTCGCGGCCGCGCTGGAGCGCGCCCGCCTCAAGCAGGCCGACATCCCGCCGATCGATTCCGTCCTGCCCAATGACGAGGAGCGCCATGTCCGCTTCTATGTCAACGCCGTCGCCGATGCCGGTCTGGGGGCGGAAGGCGAGGAGGCGGCGATCGTCTACGCCGTCGACATCACCGAGCAGAAGGCGCTCGAACTGCAGATGGCCCAGAGCCAGAAGATGCAGGCCGTCGGCCAACTCGCCGGCGGCATTGCGCATGATTTCAACAACGTGCTCACCGCCATCATCATGGCGTCCGATCTTCTGCTGACCAATCACCGCCCGTCGGACCCGTCCTTCCCCGACATCATGAACATCAAGCAGAACGCCAACCGCGCCGCCTCGCTGGTGCGCCAGCTTCTCGCCTTCTCGCGCAAGCAGACCCTGCGCCCTGAGGTCCAGAACCTCACCGACGTTCTGGCGGATCTGCGCATGTTGCTTGCCCGCCTGGTCGGCAACGAGATCGCGCTCACCATCGATCACGGCCGCGATCTGTGGCCGGTCAAGCTCGATATCGGCCAGTTCGAACAGGTCGTCGTCAACATCGCCGTCAATGCGCGCGACGCCATGCCCGATGGCGGCGAGATCGCGGTGCGCACCCGCAACGTGGCCGCCGCCGACTGCGCCGCCTATGGCGAGCGCGAGCTGCCCGAGGCCGACTACGTGCTGGTCGAGATCGCCGATACCGGCACCGGCATTGCGCCTGAGATCGTCGCCAAGATCTTCGAGCCCTTCTTCACCACCAAGGATGTCGGCAAGGGCACCGGGCTTGGCCTGTCCATGGTCTACGGCATCATCAAGCAGACCGGCGGTTACATCTTCTGCGAATCCGAGCTCGGCCGCGGCACCGTGTTCCGCATCTTCCTGCCGCGCCATGTCGCCACCGAGGCCGAACAGGCCGCCGCTGCCGCGGCCGAAAAGGCCGAGCCAGCCGCCGCCCAGGCCGGCCAGGACCTGTCCGGCTCCGCCACCGTGCTTCTGGTCGAGGACGAGGACGCGGTGCGTCTCGGCGGCGTGCGCGCGCTCGCCTCGCGCGGCTATACCGTTCACGAGGCGTCCTCCGGTGTCGAGGCGCTGGAAATCTTCGAGGAGCTCGGCGGCAAGGTCGACATCGTCGTCTCCGACGTCGTCATGCCCGAGATGGACGGCCCCACGCTGCTGGCCGAATTGCGCAAGGCCCAGCCCGACATCAAGTTCATCTTCGTCTCGGGCTATGCCGAGGATGCGTTCGCCAAGAACCTGCCCGAGGACGCGCAGTTCGGCTTCCTGCCAAAACCCTTCACGCTCAAGCAGCTGGCCACCGTGGTCAAGGAAATGCTGGAGAAGTGAGTTTGGGTGGCGGCCCATGCCCGCCGCCCCAAATCTTGCCGATCGTTAAAATCCGTCGGGAAACCCTAACCCGGCTTCCATTTCCGGCATGGCATCTGGTGGTCGCAACAGACGATTGGAAGCATACACACGAATGGAACTTTCCGCTCTTTCCATCATGGGAACACGGCCCGTGCGCGAGGAGTCCTCCTCGGCGCAATCGGGCGAGCGCGGCGACATGCGCGCCGCCTGGCTGACGCGGCTGCCCTCGATCGAGCCGGGCTCGATGTCGCAGGCCTATCGCACCTTTCGTGCCCAGGAAGCGCTGACCGAGCTGCCGGTCCAGGCCGCCGCCCCCGCCCATGAAGCCGGCCCGCCGGCAGTCCTCACCGGCTCGCTGCCCTCGGCACTCGCCGCCTACGCGGCCTTCGACAAGGAGTAGGGGCGTCAGGCGGCCATCAGCCGCTCGACCTCGCGCTCGAACTGAAATAAAGGGTGGCCCGCTTCCTCCTCGGGGAGGACGCGGGCCATTCATCACGGCCGATCTCCCCCCTTGAGGGGGAGATGCCCGGCAGGGTAGAGGGAGGTGGTGGCGCCCAGCCGAGCCTGGCTCATCGCGACAAGCACGAATTCGAGAAATGGGCGATCACGCTCGTCCCCGACGCCCAGCCGTTTCGCGGCGGCAAGAAGGGAGCCGACACCGGCATTGACGGCATCGTCTATCTGCGCACCGAGAAGAACCGCACCGACAAGGCGATCGTCGAGGTCAAGGGCGGCGGCGTCTCGGTCGACCAGGTCCACAAGCTGAAAAGCGTCATCGAGCGCGAAAAGGCGCTGACCGGCATCTTCGTCACGCTGCTGCCGCCCACCAAGCCGATGGTCGCCGAGGCCGCCGCAGCCGGCTTCGCCGAGACCCAGTTCGGCCGCATCCCGAAAATCCAGATACTCACCATCGAGGGGCTTCTCGACCACCGCGAATTCGCCCGCCTGCCTGCCGTCGATGCCTCCTCCTTCCGCAAGGCGCCCAAGGAGAAGAAGGACAATCAGGCCGGTTTCGAGTTCTGAGCAGCCACGATTCCGATCGCCGTCCGGGCAGGTCTTCCGCTTCCGCCAATCTCCGGCATTTGCGATTGGCCGCGACGGCGCCGCCATTATCTCTCCCCTTGTGGGAGAGAAAGCAAAATCAACATCTTGGCCAAAGGCTAAGTGTTAGATTTTGCAAGAGAGGGGACCGCCACCCGTGGATATTCCTGGCCCGCTTTTCCCGCCAACCCCTTGATTCCCCTCACTTTCGTATTTTTCTGGCTCGCAACTTATCCCACGCCACGCCCCGTAGCCGATAATTCCCCCATCGCCCTCGCGGGAACCCGGCTCCGGACCGGGGTGTCGGGGAGGGTGACGGTGTCCGGGTCGGTCGCGCAACGGTAGCGCGGCTTGGTGGGAACCGGCCCACCACAGGTCCGGGCCTCGGTGAAGGTCTGGCCGGTAAGGCCCGACGGACCCTCGAGCTTGCTCCCCTGGGAGCAAGGCGGGACCGGCGGGACGAGCCCGGCCCACCCATCCGGGGCGAAAGCA
>JBKBIT010000029.1:0-44205 GCA_046297455.1 Aliihoeflea sp. | reverse complement strand
CCGCGGCGGCCTGCTGCTCGGCGCGCCGCGACAGATCGTCGGCGGCCATCTTGATCTCGTTCGAGCCAGAGTTGATCTGGCCCGACGCCTCGCCAATCAGACGGATCGTGTCGGCAAGGCGTGCGATGGCGTCATTGAAGTTACGCTTCAACTCATCATAGGCTTCGGGAATCTCATTGCCGATGCGCACGCTCAGGTCCTGGTGCGCGATACGCTCGATCGCCTTTCCAAAACCGGCGATGATCCTGCGCTGTTCGGCCATCGCCTCTTCTTGTACTTTCTTCTTGGCCTCTTCCGCCTTGTCGATGTAGGTCGAAATAGAAAGATCCATGTCGAGAAAGATGGCGCGAACCAGAGCCGACAACATACCGGCAACTTCGGCTGGGTCCTCTTTCGCTTTTGAGAACAGCCCACCCTTCGACCAGAATTCCTCGACCACACCGTGGATCAGCTGGTCAGCCAACATGCTGTAGCCGCCGATATACCAGCGCGGAGAAAGACCGATTTCGGCATGCACGGAACCAATCTTGGTAACTCGTTCCGCATAGTTGTCGTCGAAGCGGGCGTTGGCGACGGTTTCCCAGTGTTTGAGCTGGGCCTTCTTCGCGCCTTGCATGTGGCTCTCGGACGAAAAGAAGTGCTTGGTTGCAGAATGGGTGCTGACCGATTTGTAGAAGCGGTCCAGGCCCTTAGGCATTTCTCGCTCGATTACCGGTTTCAATTTCCTGAGCCGCGCTCGGGAGGAAGAATCAAACTGAAGAAAATCAAGACGACATTCTAGATCAGAGTGCGAGCTCGCTGTTTGAGCATCCGTTGCATTATTCATCGTTCTTCCTTCCACAGAGCTGCGCCGGCCCCTTGTAGTGGCACGCATTCTTTCGGTTATTTCTATATGTGATGTCTTAGAATATCCAAAAACCGAAATTTATATTGGTTCTTATTGTCGGCTGTTTCGGCAAATGGGCCGAATTATTGGCTTAAACAGATCACATTTTAGGCATCTGCCATTAATGCATGGTAAACGCCCCACACGCAGGGCGTGCAGGGCGTCGGGGGGGCGGGGCATGAGGCCGGCTCCCACAACCGAGAGCCGGGTTGAATGAACAAGCTTTGTGGTCGGCTTAGAACTCTTCCCAGTCCTCGCTGCTTACCGCCAGGGCAGCATTGCCCTGGGTTGCCGACATTGGCCGTGCGCGGGAAGGAGCGGGTGAGGCTGCTTTGGGAGCGGTCTTCGGCGCCTCGGCTGCCAGCTTCGGTCGCGACGGCCTCGTGACGCCAAGGCTGGCCCCGTCGATGACGAAGGCGCGCAGCATGGCGTCGATCGATTCGACCTCCTTGCCCAGCGAATGGCTGGCCGCCGTCATCTCCTCGGCCATCGCCGCGTTTTGCTGGGTGCCCTGGTCGACCGAGGAAACGGTCGTGTTGATCTCCTCCAGCCCCAGCGACTGCTCGCGCGCCGATTCGATGATCGCCGCCACGTTGGTGCTGATCTCCTGCACCTCGGCAACAATGTCGCTAAGTGCCTTGCCGGTCTGGTTGACCAGCGACACGCCGCTCTTGACCTCGTTGCTCGACGTCTCGATCAGTTGCTTGATCTCCTTGGCCGCATTGGCCGAACGCTGCGCCAGTTCGCGCACCTCCTGGGCAACCACGGCAAAGCCCTTGCCCGCATCGCCCGCCCTGGCGGCCTCGACACCTGCATTGAGCGCCAGGAGGTTGGTCTGGAAGGCAATGTCGTCGATGACGCCGATGATGGTGGAGATCTCGCCCGACGACTTGTCGATGCGGCCCATGGCGGCGACGGCGTTCTTGACCACGCCCATCGAATGCTCGGCATTCTGGCGGGTGCGCTCGACCAGTTCGCCGGCGGTCTCGGCGCGGGCGGCGGAAGACTTCACCGTGGTCGTGATCTCTTCGACCGCGGCGGCTGTCTCCTCGACCGCGGCGGCCTGCTGCTCGGCGCGCCGCGACAGATCGTCGGCGGCCATCTTGATCTCGTTGGAACCCGAGTTGATCTGCCCCGACGCCTCGCCAATCAGACGGATCGTGTCGGCAAGGCGCGCGATGGCGTCATTGAAGTTGCGCTTCAACTCGTCATAGGCTTCGGGAATCTCATCGCCGATACGGACGCTCAGATCCTGATCGGCGACGGCGGCGATTGCCTTGCCGAAATTGTCGATGACCATTCGGCGTTCCGCATTGATGGCCTCTTCCTGCGCCTTCTTCTTGGCCTCTTCCGCCTTGTCGATATAGACGGAAATTGACAGGTCCATGTCGAGATAGATGGCGCGGATCAGCGCGGAGAGCATTTCAGCGATCTCATCCGGGCCATGTTTGGCTTTCGAGAACAGCCCGCCCTTCGGCCAGAATTCCTTGACCACACCGTGGATCAGTTGGTCGGTCAGAACTCCATAACCGCCGATATACCAACGTGGCAGGAGACCGATGTCTGCATGCACGGAGCCGATCTTGGTGACGCGCGCCGCATAGTTGTCGTCGAAGCGGGCATTGGCGATCGAGTCCCAGTGTCCGGCCTGAGCACTCTTGGCCGACTGCATGTGGTTTTCGGAAGAGAAGAAACGTCTGGTCTCAGCATTGGCGCGGACCGATTCATAGAAACGGTCCAAGCCCTTTGGCAGCTCTCGCTGAATGACGCTCTTCAGTTCCGTGAGGCGCTGGCGTGCTTTTTCATCCAGTTGAAGAAAATGCAGTCGACCCTCGACATCGGGCACTGACTTCTCGTCATCGACCGACATAGCAGACATCATGTAAAAATCCCCCACAAGTTTCTCTCAAACAGCAAGAATGCTGATTTTTATCAGAGATATATTACGGAAGTAAAAATTCTGTTAAGTATGGTATAAGTAAAAAACCGAAATAATAGGTCAATTATCAGTTTATTACTAAAAAGGACTGCAACTTCGAGTAAAAATGACTTTATGGCGCCCGGAAAGACCTTAGAGTGCAAAGCATACGATTTCTCGATGCCCCTGGATCACTCCAAGAGCTCCAAGCTGCAAAAAAATAATGGAGAAAGAAAAGGGTCGCCGCTACCGCCATACACCACCTGAAACCCGGCCCCCGGTTCTGCGCGGGCGGCATGACGAGCCGCCATACTTGAGTGTTCTGCTATCTCGGCAAGTAAAAGATGCAGGGGGTGTTTCAGGTGCAATCGGGGGTTCCATTGAAACTCCCGGAAATCATTTGGCATTCTAGTTTTGCGTCGACGACGGGATCGAAAGATTGGTGTTTGCGCGTTACTGGGATTTACATTTCATTAAGTGTCAAAGCCTACAGTCCCAACGACTGCGGGGGGGCCAATTACTCAGCTTGGCCCAGGCATGATGCCGCCTTCGGGTGCCGGTAAAACCGGAATGTTTATATGCATTGCGGCTTTCGGGGGCCCGCAAATGACCTTGCCTGCCAGCGTCGTCTCGGCTGCGCCTAGCACTACATCTTCATCGCTCCGCACAACCACCGCATCTGCGGCGGCGCTCCTTGTTGCGGCTGTACTCCTGGCCGCCTTCGGCTCGCCATGGACGCTGGCCACATCCGTGCTTCTTCTTTCGGGTGGTCTCTACGTTCTGTTCGCCGTACTGCTGAAGCCGCTCCTGGAAACGCGACAACTGGCGCGCGATCTGCTGAAGGGCGGATCAGTCAAGCCGAGCCGACTTGCCGAGAGGACGGATGAATTCGGCGAAATCGCTCACGCCCTGAATGCGGTTGCCGAGGCGGCCCGGCAAGGCCGTACCGACGAAGAGCACCTGCGCGAGCGCCTCGCACGCATCGATGCCCTGGAACAGGAGACGGAAGCGAAGGCCGCCGACCAGATCAGGTCCGTCGATGCTTCGCTGGAAAAGCTGCGCAAGGCGCTGCGGCAGATGGCGCACGGCAATCTCGATTGCAAGATCACCGAGCCTTTTGTGGGGGGCGTGGACCTGGTTCGCCAAGAGTTCAACGCGGTGTGTGATCATATTGCGGTGGCCTTCGGCAAGATCGTCCACACCGCGCATGCTCTGGAGGGCAGCGTAAAGGAGATCGTGACGGCCTCCGACGATCTCTCGCGCCGGACCGAACGGCAGGCGGCAGCGCTGGAACAGACGGTCGCCACGCTCGGGGACGTTACCAAGGCGATCCATGAATCGCATCAGAGCCTCGAGGAGACGCGAGATTCGGCTGCCTCGGCGCGCTCGGATGCCGAGGCGAGCGGGGCCGTGGTCAAGGAGGCTCTGGCCGCGATGTCGGGGATAGAACAGTCTGCGACCGAAATCGTGAAGGTGGTCTCCGTGATCGACGAGATTGCGTTCCAGACCAATCTTCTTGCTCTCAATGCGGGCGTCGAAGCCGCGCGGGCCGGGGAAGCGGGCAAGGGTTTTGCCGTGGTTGCCTCCGAGGTGAGGGCGCTGGCTCAGCGCTCGGCGGTGGCAGCGAAGGAAATCGAGGAACTGATCAACCGTTCCGCCGCGCAGGTGACGAGTGGATCCAAGCTCGTGGACGAGACCGGGTCGACCCTGCAGCGCATTGCCGGCCAGGTCTTCGAGATCAGCGCCAATGTGGAAGAAATCGCCGCGCGTTCGCGGGTTCAGTCCGAGTCACTACGGGAGCTCAACCTGTCGGCCGGCGAAATGGATTCACTCACCCAGCAAAACGCCGCCATGGCAGAGCAGTCGACAGCCGCCTCCTACACGCTTGCCGGAGAAGCCGGGCATCTCACCGAACTGGTGGGCGCCTTCAGACTGCCCCAGGACGAACAAGAGACTGGCCATGCCGCCGCGAACCGCCCCGCCCTGGCGGCAGAGGCTCCGGCAAGGCAGCTGCGGCAAAGGGCGCCCCGACCGACCGCGGCGCCTGGAAGGGCATCCAATCTAGCGATCAAAGAGGAGTGGTCGGAATTCTGATCCGGGTTCCACCAACACGACCAGAAAACGGAAGACGATATGAGACTTGATGCAGAACTACATGGCGACAATGCAAAATCGATAGTCGACCAATTGCTGGCGCATCGGGGCAAGCCGCTTGCCGTCGATGCAACGCAGGTCAACTACGTCGACACCCCGTGCATCGAGGTGTTCATCTCCGCCGCAAAGCTGTGGCGCAACGACGGTACGACGCTGGAGTTTGGCGAGCTGCCCGAGCCGTTCGCGGCAGCGTTGGCGATGCTCGGCCTCTCCCAATCTGACATCGAATACAAGGAGCCCCAGTCATGAGCCCAACTATTCTTGCCGTGGACGATTCAAAGACCATGCGCGACATGATCCAGGGCTGCCTGGTCATGTCAGGCTTCAACGTGGTCACCGCAGAAAACGGCCAGGATGGCGTCGACAAGCTCGACCAGTGCAAGCCGGACGTCATCATCACGGACATCAACATGCCGGTGATGGATGGCTACGCCTTCATCGAAGCGGTCCGCGGCCAGAGCAAGCTGAATCGGACGCCGATCCTCGTGCTGACCACGGAATCGAGCCCGGAGAAAAAGATGCGAGCGCGAGACGCGGGCGCCACGGGCTGGATCGTCAAGCCGTTTCAGCCCGACAAGCTTATTGAAGCCATTAACCGCGTAATGCCTTGAGGGTTTGATCTATGGATATCGATAAAATCATGGAGACGTTCTTCCTCGAATGCGCCGAGCAGCTCGGCGAAGTCGAGGAAGCGCTGATGAACCTGCGATCGGAACCGCAGGATGCAGATCCGATCCATGCCGTGTTCAGAGCAGTCCATTCGATCAAGGGCGGTGCTGGCGCATTCGGCTTCAACGATCTGGTTGCCTACGCCCATATCGTCGAGAACGGTCTCGACGTCATGCGCAACAATCCCGATCCCGGCCTTGATCCGCGTCTCGATCTGATCGCGCGTGCCATCGATGTCATGGCAGACGCTGTCGCGGCGACACGGGACCAGACAGAGTTTCCCGATACCTCGGAGCTTGTCCACGAAATCTCGGAGGCTTTCGAGCTGAGCGAGGGTGGTGACGAGGATGGTGCGGAGGCGATCAGCTTCGATGCGGTTCCGATCGATATCGGGCTGATGGACCTCTCCATGCCGGACGAGTTCAAGTACACGATCACGCTGAAGCCCACGGTCGAATTGTACCGGCGCGGCAATGACGTTCAGCGGCTGATCCGGCACCTGTCAGAATACGGTACGCCCGAGGTCGAGTGCCACACGGACGCCGTGCCCGAGTTGGACAAGTTCAAGGAAGACGCCACGAGCCTGACCTGGACTGTCCGCCTTACTTCTTCTGCCGCCAAGCACGAGGTCGCCTCCGTGTTCGAATGGTGCGAGGGCGATTGCGAGGTCGGCATCGAGGTCGAGGCAGAAACGGCCAATGGCGAAGATTTCGTCTCGCCTGATCTGGATGCCCTCCTGGGTCTGGGAGCCAATGTCCCCCCTCTGGTGGGGCCGGAGGATGAGGATCTGCCAGTTGCCAAGTCGGCAACTGCGCCGACCGCCACCGGTCCCGAAAAATCAACTGCGAAGCCCTCCGGGGGCGAAGCTGCAGCGCCGCGTCAAAAGGCTGCGCCGACCATCCGCGTGGAGTCCGAGAAGGTCGATAGGCTGATCAACCTCATGGGCGAAGCCGTCATCAGCCAGGCCATGCTCGCGGAGAAACTCTCCGAAGAGAGCAGCGCGGCCGATGCGGCGACCTATACCATCATTGCCGGCATGCAGGCGCTGATGCGGGAGATCCAAGAGAGCGTCATGGCCATTCGCGCGCAACCGGTGAAGCCGGTCTTCATGCGCATGTCGCGGGTGGTTCGCGAAGCCAGCTCTGCCACGGGCAAGAAGGCTAATCTCGAGTTCGAGGGCGAGTCGACAGAGGTCGACACGACCATCATCGAGAGCCTGAACGATCCGCTGACACATATGATCCGCAACTCGATTGACCACGGAATCGAGGCACCTGAAGAGCGTATCCGGCTGGGCAAGCCCGAGCAGGGTACAATACGACTGACTGCGAGCCACACTTCTGGACGGATCGTGGTGACGGTGGAAGACGACGGCGCTGGTATCAACCGCGAGCGAGTGCTCAGGAAGGCCATTGAACGCGGCATCGTCGATCCGTCGGCCACGTTGACCGATGCCGAGATCGACTCGTTGATCTTCGCGGCGGGCTTCTCGACTGCAGAGACGGTGACGGATCTGTCGGGCCGCGGGGTCGGGATGGACGTTGTCCGTCAGTCGATCCAGGCCTTGGGCGGCCGCGTGACTGTGTCGTCGCGGCCGGGCGAAGGCAGCCAGATGCGTCTGACGTTGCCGCTCACGCTGGCCATCCTGGACGGAATGGTGGTCAGAGTTGCCGGCGAGGTTCTCGTCGTGCCGCTCACCAGTGTTGTCGAGACGATGCGCGTCAACGCCTCGGAGATCACCAATATCGGTACCGGCATCATCCGCCTGCGGGATTCGCTCGTGCCGGTCATCAATGTCGGCGAGAGACTCGGCTTCTCCGGGCACAGGGAGATGGAGGGTTCCTGCACCATGCTGGTCGTCGAAGCTCAAGACGGGACTGTTGCCTCGCTGTTGATCGACGAGATCGAAGGCCAGCAGCAGATCGTCATCAAGAGCCTCGAAAGCAACTACGAACGTGTGCCTTTCGTGGCAGCGGCGACCATCCTGGGAACGGGCAAGATCGCCCTGATATTGGATATCGACGAGATGATCACCGTCTCGAGCGAGGAGCAGAAGGCAAGGAGTAAGCAGGAGCAGTTCGAAAGGGTGCCAGCATGAACGAAGTCAATGCTTCACGTAACACACGCGAATTCATCGCTTTCATGGTGCGCGGTCAGGAGTTCTGCATCGACATCACGTCGATCCGCGAGATCCGCGGCTGGAACCATGCAACGAGGCTCCCTCACGTGCCGCAATACGTGGTTGGAGTGATCAATTTGCGCGGAACCATTCTGCCGATCGTGGATGTTGCGCTGCGTTTCGGCATGGGCTCGGGCGAGCCGAACAAGCATAGCGTGATCATCGTTTCTCAGATCGAGGGGCGCCTGGTCGGGATGCTGGTCGAATCCGTCTCTGACATTCTCCAGGTCGAGGAAGCCGAAATCCGAAACCTGCCAGATGTCAATTCGAGCATGGCGCGCGAGTTCCTCCGTCAGGTGGTGGTTCACGAGGGTCGCATAATCTGCGAGATCGCACTTGAGAAGATGGTGCCGCAGGTTGAACTGGAGGCCGCGGCATGACCGCACTTGCAAGGGCCCCTGCGCGTCCCGCATCGGGCACGACGGAACAGTTTGTGCTCTCGGAACGGGCCTTCGAGGCGATCCGGACGATCGTCCACGAAACGGCGGGCATCAGCCTTTCCACCTCCAAGCACGACCTCGTGCGCGCCCGCCTCGTCAAGCGGCTGCGGGCGCATGCCTGCCGCAGTTTCGAGGATTACCTGGCGGTACTCAAAGGCCCCGACGCCGATACCGAACTCGGGGAGCTGATCCGGGCCATCACGACCAACGTCACTCACTTCAACCGTGAGCCCCACCATTTCGTCCATTTCCGGGACGTGACAGTGCCCGTCATCAAGCAGGCGCTGGATGCGAACAAGCCCGTCCGCATCTGGTCCGCCGGCTGCTCCGACGGGAGAGAGGCGTATACGATCGCGAGCTTCCTGCTGGAAGCCATCCCGGGAGCCGCCACTCGCAATATCCGGATCCTGGCGACCGATATCGATACCAACATGCTGCGCATCGGTCTGGAAGGGAGATATCCGCGCGGAGATGCAAGCAAACTCCCGCCGGAATTGCTGGACCGGTGGTTTGAAAAGGATGGGGATAGCGTGGTTGCCGGCGACGCCCTGCGCAAGGTGGTCGCGTTCCGCGAACTGAACCTGATCGCCAAATGGCCGATGCGTCAGAGCTATCACGCCATCTTTTGCCGTAACGTCATGATCTATTTCGCGCAGGATTTGCAGGCTGAACTCATTACGCGGTTCTCGTCGCATCTCGTACCGAACGGCTACCTGTATCTGGGGCATTCGGAACGACTGCACGGCCCAGCGGCCAAGCTTTTCAAGCCACAGGGCGTGACCGTTTATCAAAAATCCGCAGGGGCCTAGGAATGAGAGAAGTTCGGGTAATTGTCGTCGATGATTCTCCCACGATGCAAAGGTTGATCGCCTCGATCCTCGAGGAAGATCCGGCAATCACCGTGGTGGGCATCGCCTCGGATCCGTTCGAGGCGCGCGACAAGATAAAGGCTCTCAACCCGGATGTGATAACACTGGACCTTGAGATGCCGAACATGAATGGCCTGGACTTCCTGCGCCAGATCATGCGGCTGCGTCCGATGCCGGTCGTTGTAATTTCAAGCCATACGACCAAGGGGACGGTTGCAACTTTCGATGCATTGCGCATCGGCGCCGTCGGATGTCTGGAAAAACCAAGACTGGACGACGAGAAGGCCTTCGAGGCGATGCGTCGAACGGTGCGTGAGGCGGCGCTGCACTCTTCGGAGATCTCGACATTGAGACCGCAGCAGGAGCCGGCTTCCAGCCTTGTGCGGCCGGCACCGCTTGCGGGACGCATGAACACCCGAACCGAACAGCCCGACATCATCGCGATCGGCGCGTCGACGGGCGGTATCGAAGCTATCACGACGGTTCTGAAGGACTTTCCCGCCGACTGCCCGCCGACAGTGATTACTCAGCATTTGCCGCCGAATTTCACCAAGAGCTTTGCTGAACGCCTCAACCGCCAGGTTCCACCCTCGGTCAAGGAAGCCGAGGACGGTGACAAGCTTCAAAGGGGATGGGTCTATATTGCTCCTGGAGGCGATGGCCACCTGACGGTCCGCGGTTCAACCGCTCAGCATTGCCGCATCGATCCAGCAGGACCTGTGTCCGGGCATCGTCCCTCGGTCGACGTGATGATGAGCTCCATCGCTGATCTTGCCAATTGCAGGCGGGCCGCAGCGCTGCTGACCGGTATGGGCCGGGACGGTGCGGAGGGAATGCTGCGCATCCGCGAGCGCGGTGGCTACACGATCGCCCAGGATCAGGAAACGTCTCTTGTGTACGGAATGCCAAAAGTCGCCATGAGCATTGGCGGGGCGTCGGTGAGTCTGCCCCTTAGAGAAATATCCGCCGCGCTGCTCGGCGGAACGAACAGCTAGAGGAAGTAACATGAGCGTTCGAGATATATTGCATGTCATGGTCGTCGACGACCAGGTCACGAGCAGGATGGTTACCGTCGAGATGCTCCAGGGACTTGGCATCCGGAACATCCATGTCACCAAGGATGGCCGGGAGGCATACAACTTCCTCAGTTCGCGGCCGGTGCATCTGATCATTTCGGATCTCTACATGCCGGATGTCGATGGCCTGCATTTGCTCCAGGCGGTCCGGGCGCATCCCAAGCTGCAGAAGCTTGGCTTCATCATCATCACCGCCCGTAAAGACCAGAATGTCATGGCGAAAGCCCGGCAACTCGGCGTCAACAACGTGTTGGCCAAGCCTTTCGACGCTCCGGTTCTCAAGCAGGCAATCGAATCGGTCGTCGGCAAGCTTGCCTGATAGGGAATGCGTTAATGAAAACAATGATCGCGCAGGGAGAATTTGGGGTCTCCAAAGACCCGTCGGTTCTTTACTCGGCAGTTTTGGGGTCCTGCGTGGCCGCGTGTGTATTCGATCCGGGGATGCGTGTCGGTGGCATGAATCACATCCTGCTTCCCGGAGGCAGCGCCGCGGCAGGCTATGACGAAGACCGTCGCTTCGGAGCCTATCTGATGGAACTGTTGATCAACGGCATGTATTCGCTCGGCGCGCGTCGGAACCATCTCGAATTCAAGGTCTTCGGAGGCTCGAAGATCTTCGATGCCCGCTTCAATCCGGGTGATCTGAACATCCGCTTCGTTCAGGACTTCCTCAAGAACGAAGGTTTCAAGATAGAGGCCTCGAGCCTTGGCGGCACGGTCGGTCGGCGGGTGGAGTTTTCGCCCACCACCGGCAAGGTAAGAATGCGTTTCATTTCCGATGGCTATAATCAGCCCGAACCGGTGCGAGTGCAGCGCAAGCCTACGCCCGCCCCCGCTCATTCGGGCGAACTCGACCTCTTCTGAATTTGGGAGACTACAACATTGGCAGGCCAGAACGCGTGGATGGATTTCTTCGAGGAATCGGAGAGTGGTTCGTCAGATGATGACCGGGGACCTCTGTCGAACAGGTTTTCAAGCGAAGCTGTATCGTCGCAGCAGCTTATTGACCTGATCGGACAGGAACTGGAAAGCATTGCCGGAACGATCGACAAGGGCGGTGAATGGCCGCTCGACCAGCTCTCGGGGAACAATATCGCCTTCCTGCAGTCGCTCGACCTGTGCGCACAGCAGCTGAAGACGCTGTCTCTGCTGCTGTCCGATTACCGCAAACTCTCCAAGGAAGAGTTCGAGTTTCGCTTCGCCGACGAGAAGCGAAATCTCGATCTTTTCGAGAAGCTGACAAGGTAGAAGCCTTCACGCGCGCCCGCCATGGCACAGCGGGCGCCACTGGCCTGCTCTCCAACTCAGACGAGCTTTAGCTCGATCAGGCTACGCGCCATGTCGACCGCTGCCTGGCCTGCCGGTCGAAACTTCATCGCCAAGGCCTGCCGCGTCCGGCTGTTGTCTGTCACAAGCTTGCGGTTGAGTTGCGGCTCGATCGTCGCCGCGCTGGCGTCAAACAGTGCCAGGATGCGAACCGCGAAAGCCGGCAATTCGCGTACGGGCACCTTGCGGGCGTCCGCGCCCAGCGCCTCCTTGACGGCACGGGCAATCTCGACCAACCGCATCGTCCGGTCGACGCCCATGTAGCGCCCCCCCGAGGGCTCCTGTGTCTGCAGTGCCTTCAGGTGCATGTCGGCGACATCACGAACGTCGACGATGGGGAACGGCACCGGTGGCAGAGCGGGATAGCTGCCGCGCAGCAACATGAGCAGGACGTTGGCCGACGATTCGACGTCGGTGTCGAGCGCGGGGCCCATGACGAAGCCGGGATTGACCGAAGAATAGTGCATGTCTCCGCCTTCCCGAGCCATGAAGTCGCGCGCTGCGCGCTCGGCCAGGGTTTTCGACTTTTCGTAGGGGGTGATGCCGGGTCCGTCGACATCGCTCCAATCGCTCTCCGTGAACGGTGCCGTATGCGAGGCGGGGTGCCCGGCATAGATGGCAGCAACGGAAGAGGTCTGAACGAAGCGCTTCACCTTGCCGGCGCGCGCCGCTTTCAAGACCCTCAATGTACCGTCGACGGCCGGCCGGATCAGGTCGTTCTCGTCCTTCGGTGCAGCCAGGGGAAAGGGGGATGCGAGATGGAGTACGCCGGCGCAATCGCGGACCGCCTCGCTCCATCCGGCATCAGACAGTAGATCGGCTTCGACGAATTCCAGATTGGCGATATCTGCGTGTCGCGCCAGGGTTGCCCGCACCTGATCTGCCTTGGCCTGTTTGCGAACGGTTCCGCGCACACGGTACCCCGCAGACAACAGCGCCAGCGCGCAGTGCTTGGCGATATAGCCAGAAATGCCGGTGACGAGAACGGTGCCAGGCATGAGGCGCCTCCTGTGGTCCGAATGGTTATCTTTACACTGACAAGATAATTGCTCCGAACCCGACGACAACGCACGATCTCGTGATGCAGCGGGAGCCGGCGGGCATCCGCGCTTCAGCGCCGTGCGTATTGCGTCCTCGACCAACCATGGGAACGGATTCATGCCGGCGCAACAATCCCGCAAACTCATCGTCGTGCTGGGAGACCAGCTGAGTCCGAAGCTTGCCAGTTTGCGGCAGGGTGACCCTTCACGCGACGTCGTCCTGATGTGCGAGGTGAAACAGGAGACGACCTATGTCGGGCACCACAAGCAGAAGATCGTCCTGATTCTCGCTGCCATGCGCTACTTCGCCGAAGAGTTGCGGCAGGCGGGATGGCGCGTCGACTATGTGAAACTCGATGAGGAAGGGAACAGCGGATCGTTCGCGGGCGAGGTTGCGAGAGCCACCAAACGCCACAAGCCGGCACAAATAGTCGTCACGGAGCCGGGCGAATGGCGGGTTCGTGCGGACATTGAGGGCTGGGAGGCGCTCACCGGTTTGCCCGTCACACTGCTAGATGACGATCGGTTCGTCTGCTCTCGCAGTGAATTTGCTGACTGGGCGGATGGCCGCAAGGAAATGCGGATGGAGCATTTCTATCGGCAGATGCGACGCAAGACGGGATTGCTGATGGAGGGCGACCAGCCCTCAGGCGGCAAATGGAATTTTGACGAGGAAAACCGCAAACCTGCCGATCGCGACATGTTCATGCCCAAGCCAACGCGTTTCGCGCCCGACGGAACGACACGGCAGGTGGTCGATCTGGTGGAGCGGCGTTTTGCCGACCATTTCGGCGATCTCGCTACCTTTGGTTGGGCCGTGACGCGGAAGGATGCAGAGGCTGCACGCGACTTCTTCATCGAGAACGTATTGGCGGGTTTTGGCGATCATCAGGATGCCATGCTCGAAGGAGAGGATTTTCTCTATCATTCACTCTTGTCGCCCTATCTGAACATCGGCCTCCTCGATCCTCTCGATCTGTGCCGTCGGGCGGAGGACAAGCTCCATGCCGGCAAAGCTCCGCTCAATTCGGTAGAGGGCTTCATTCGCCAGATCATCGGCTGGCGGGAATATGTGCGAGGCATCTACTGGCTGAAGATGCCTGACTATCGCGACGCCAATCATCTGGACGCCCGCCGGGATCTGCCCTGGTTCTATTGGTCAGGCGAGACTGAGATGGCCTGCATCGCGGAAGTCGTTTCGCAGACACGCCGCAACGCCTACGCACACCATATCCAGCGTCTCATGGTAACGGGGAACTTCGCGCTTCTGGCAGGCATCGAGCCGCGCCAGGTCCATGAATGGTATCTTTCGGTCTACGCGGACGCCTTCGAATGGGTGGAACTGCCCAACACGATCGGCATGAGTCAGTTTGCGGATGGCGGCGTGTTGGGCTCCAAGCCTTATGCGGCAAGCGGCGCCTACATCGACCGGATGTCCGACTATTGCGGAAAATGCCGCTTCGACGTGAAGAAGCGGATCGAAGACAACGCTTGCCCCTTCAACGCCCTTTACTGGGATTTCATCGCTCGGAATGAGAAGATGCTGTCGGGCAATCGCCGCCTTGCCTTCGCCTACAAGAACCTGCAACGCATGGATGCCGAGACGCGCGATGCCCTGCGCGAGCGGGCGCGATTGATCCTGGCGAGCCTCGCTTAGCTGTCTTCAAGATCGTTACACCTGACACAATTCGTGAGCCCGTTTTGCCGGCAAAGTGGGAACGCGCTGCGTGCGTAAGGTGTTCTCTGCGCCGAAGGGATATCACGAGGAGTTGAACCTAATGAGCACCAAACTATTCGTATCCGTCGCTGCCGCTGCCCTGTTGACCGCCAGCGCGGCTTCAGCCCAGACCATGGCTACCGCCTCGACCGATCTCAACGTGCGTGCCGGCCCGGGCCCCCATTACGAGGTCACCGGCGTCATCGGCGTCGATGAGCAGGCGACGATCATGGGTTGCCTGGAAGCCAGCCAGTGGTGCCAGGTTTCCTACGCAGGAGGCGAAGGCTGGGCCTATTCCGATTATCTGATCGCCGAGTATGACGGCGCCGAAGCAGTGGTGACTGAACGACGGGCCGAAATCGGAGTTCCTGTGGCCGAATATACGGCGCCTGCCAGCGGCGGTGGCGCGGTGGCCGGTGGCGCGACAGGTGCCGTCGCTGGCGCCATCATCGGTGGTCCTCTGGGCGCGGCCGTCGGCGCTGTCGCAGGCGCCGCGACCGGTGGCGTTGCCGAAGGCGTTCTGGCCGCAGATGCCCGTACATATGTCCTCGAGAACCCGGGCGAGCCCGTATATCTCGAAGGCGAGGTGGTCGTTGGCGCCCAAGTGCCCGACACAGTCGAGGTTCGCGAGATCCCGAACCACGAATACCGCTACGTCTACGTGAACCATCAGCCGGTCGTCGTCGAGCCGGACACGCGCCGGATCGTCTACATCGTGCGCTGATCCGACACGAACCAAGGCAAGGGCCGGTCTCGTACCGGCCCTTTTTCTTGCCGCAAGGCCGGGTGGGTTGTAGGAATCTCGGCATGAACAGCCTGCCCTCCCATCCAGATCTGGCCCACGCTTCCGTGCTTGTCACAGGTGGAGGGTCAGGTATCGGGGCAGCGATCGTGGAGGGTTTCATCCGGCAGGGTGCGCGGGTCGCCTTCATCGATGTGGCGCGCAACGAGAGCGTGATGCTGGCGGATCGGCTCGCTGCGAGCACCGGCAATCGGCCGTTCTTTATCGAGGCCGATCTGCGTGACATTGCGGCCCTGGAAGGGGCGGTCGCGGAAGCCGTGTCCAAGAACGGGCAGATCGATGTGCTGGTCAACAATGCTGCCCGGGACGACCGCAATACGATCGGTGGCTATTCCGCAGCAGAATGGGACGATAACCACGCGATCAACCTGCGGCCGCACTTCTTCACCGCGCAGGCCGTGGTCGAGAGTATGCGTCGGCGCGGCAAGGGAGCGATCGTCAGTTTCTCGTCGATCTCCTTCATGCTGAACGGCCCGGAATACCCGGTCTATGCTGCGGCAAAGGCTGGCGTGATCGGCCTGACGAAGTCGCTTGCGGGCGCACTTGGCCCCTACGGTATACGTGTCAATGCCATTGCGCCTGGCTGGGTCATGACGGAGCGCCAGAAGAAGCTTTGGGTTACGGAGGACGCGCTTGAGGCCTTCGTTCAACGACAGTGTCTGCGGCGTGAAATGCAGCCCGAGGATATCGTCGGCCCTTGCTTGTTCCTGGCCTCGGACGCGTCGGCCATGATGACCGGACAAACCCTTATTGTTGACGGAGGCGTAATGTGAGTGAGCCCAGGGTCACCATATTCTCGCAACATGTCTGCGAACTTGGCGAGGGGCCGAGCTATGATTCCCTCCGGAACCGGCTGTTCTGGTTTGACATCGTTAACCGCAAGCTTCTCGAAAAGGCGTGGCCGGACGGCGAGACTCGTATTCACCAGCTGCCCGAGATGGCGAGTGCCATCGCTCCGATCGATGCCGACCGCCAGATGCTGTTTACGGAGACCGGCCTTTGGATCAGGCATGAGGCAGACGGTCGGCTGGAACTTCACCACGAGATAGAGGCCGATAATCCAGACACCCGTTCCAACGATGCCCGCGTGCATCCCAGTGGCGCATTCTGGCTCGGCACGATGGGCAAATCGGCTCAGAACAAGGCCGGAGCCATCTACTGGCATCTGGGTGGCGAGGTGCGGCGGATCTATCCGTCCATTTCCATCCCCAACTCGATCTGCTTCTCCCCCGACGGTCGGGTGGCCTATTTCACCGATTCCCGTGAAGGCATTCTCTATTCGGTCGAGTGTGATCCCGCCAACGGCTTGCCCAGGGGGGAGCCCCGACCGTTGGTCGACCGGCGTGGTGTCAGGGGTGGCATCGATGGTTCCGTCACCGATTTAGAAGGCAACATCTGGAACGCGTACTGGGGAGGTGGCTCGCTGGATTGCTATGCGCCCGACGGCCGTCTCCTCGAGAGCGTGGCGATCCCCGCGCGCCAATCTTCATGTCCTGCATTCGTTGGTCCGAATGCGGATCGGCTGGTCGTGACCTCTGCCTGGCAGGGCATGGACGAGATGGAGCGCAGTGCTGACCAAGAGGCCGGCAAGACCTTTCTGGTCGACATCGAGATCCAGGGAAAGCCGGAGCCAAATGCCTCGCTTTAGAGGGGATCAGGGTTCCAGTTCGACGTCCCAGTAAAGGTAATCCATCCAGCTTTCGTGCAAATGGTTGGGCGGGAACAGCCGACCATTGTTGTGAAGCTCGTGGACGCTCGGCCGGAATGGTTTCTGTCGTGGCCACATCTTGGCGTCATTCGGCATCGCTCCGCCCTTCCTAAGATTGCAGGGTGAGCAGGCGGCAACGACGTTTTCCCACGTCGTGGCACCGCCGCAGCGGCGGGGAATCACATGATCGAAAGTCAGATCTTCCGTTGCGCCGCAATACTGGCACTGGAAACGGTCGCGCAGGAACACGTTGAAACGGGTGAAGGCGGGATGGCGCGACGGCTTGATATAGGATTTGAGGCTGACGACGCTCGGCAGCCTCATCGAGAAGTTCGGCGATGAAACCGCATGCTCATACTCGGCAACAATGTTTACCCGATCAAGGAACACTGCCTTGATGGCATCCTGCCATGACCAAAGCGACAAAGGATAGTAGCTGAGCGGGCGGTAGTCGGCGTTCAGCACCAGGGCAGGAAGCCCATCCGGCGAGACCGCGATCGTCACTTAACGTACCTCCATGGGCTGTCCGTGGAACGACGCGGATAATGTAAGCAGGACATGACAGGCTTGTGAAGCTTCCTTCTGCTTTGGCCAGGGCACAAATTCGTGGTTTCATTCATTTTTTCGCTCCGCTGTGGGTGCCGGAGCGGCTTCCCTGCCGGCGATTGTGCGATAGTGGGCCCAGAAGAGGCGGGCCGCGATGCCGCGCCATGGTGCCCATGATTCGGCGATACGCGTCATTTCGCGGTGGCTGGGCCGGGTTTCCAGACCCAGCGCCTGGCCGACTGCCACTTGCAGCGCAAGATCGCCAGCGGGGAAGATGTCGGGATGTCCGGCGCAGAACAGCAGGTAAATCTCTGCTGTCCATGGCCCGATGCCGTGGATTGCCGTGAGTTGCCCGATCGCCTCACTGGTAGGCAGGGTGCATGTCCTGTCGAGATCGAGAGCATCATCTCGCATGGCCGTGGCCAGGGCCATAAGCGTTCTTTGCTTCGGTCTCGAAAGACCCGCTTCGACGAGGGCGGACAAGCCGGCCTGCAGCAGTCGGTCAGGCGTCAGGGGTTCGATGAGCCGGCAAAGCCGCCCGTAGATCGCCTCGGCGCTCGCGCGAGAGACCTGCTGGGAGGCGACGATGGAGCAAAGGCTGGCGAAACCGGGTGGAAGCCGCCGCAGTGGGACCGCTCCCGCACCCACGATCACCGGTCGAAGGCGTGGATCGAGCGCAGCAAGCTCAGCAAGACCGTTTTCGATATCTGCGACGGTCTCGATAGGCTTCATGTTCGTCCCGGCTTGCCGATATGTGTCGGCCAGCGTAGCAATCGTGGATCGAAACAGGCAATGTGTTCTTACGTCCGCGATGTCAGGATGAGCAGCCCCGTCTTCCGGTTCGCACCCAGCCCCAATGGCGAACTGCATCTCGGCCACGCGTTCTCGGCGCTGACGAACTATCGCCTGGCCCAGGAGACAGGCGGACGTTTTCTGTTGCGCATCGAGGACATCGACATCGGTCGTTGCCGGCGCGAATATGAAGACGCCATCCTCCATGACCTGGCATGGCTGGGGATCGAATGGGAGCAGCCTGTTCGCCGCCAGTCCGACCATTTTGAAGATTATGCGGAAGCGCTCGATCGGCTGATCGACGAGGGTCTGGCCTATCCGGCCTTCATGAGCCGGGGAGATATTCGCGCCTTCATCGCGTCGACTGAAGATTCAGGCATCTCATGGCCGCGTGATCCGGATGGCGTGGCCCACTATCCGGGGGTTGAGCGCACGCTCAATACGCTTGAACGCCGCGAACGCATATCTGCGGGCGATCCGTATTCCTGGCGCCTCGACATGGCGGCGACACTGTTGCGCGTCGGTTCGGGACTGTCCTGGCGCGAAGAAGGATCTGGACCAGAAGGCGAGACGGGAGTGATCGACGCCAATCCGGCGGAATGGGGCGATGTGATCATCGCACGGCGCGACGTGCCGACGAGCTACCATCTCGCCGTGGTGGTCGACGACGCCATTCAGGGCATCACACATGTGGTGCGCGGCCGCGACCTTTTTCACGCAACGTCTGTGCAACGGTTGCTGCAGGAATTGCTGGGTCTGTCGGCCCCCGTCTATTGCCACCATGATCTGGTGCTGGGCGAAGACGGCCGCAAACTCTCCAAGAGCCGGCGCGATACGTCGATCGCCGCATTGCGCGAGGCGGGCGCGCAACCGGCCCACATTGCGCGCATGGTTGGTCTCGATCCCCTTACCAGCGGCTGAGCAAGCCCTTTGTCAGCGACATCATGATCATGCAGACAAAGGCTCCGCCGATGCCGACGCCCGCGCCCCACCGCATATCGGCAAGATTGTAGCCGAACGTGTTGGCCACGAAGATCGACAGAAAGAACCCACCAGTCAGTACGAACGCATTGCCGACTGGCCCGAAACCGTCTCTGCCCATCAGTGCGTTAAGGCCGAGCGACAGCATGAAGGCTACTATCGATACGCAACCGGCCATCAAAACCAGCCAGCCGAAGCCGAGATTCCAGATCATTGGCCCCTCCTGATGAAAGATCGTGTGCCGCTGCCCAAAGGGCACGGCACCAGCCGCCAAGATAGTGGATCAATCCTTTCTCTTTGCTTGCGCGGGAGAATGACGGTAGGCGAAACGATTGCAAAAACCCGAGATCGGGATCAATCCCTTCCGATGATCAGCCTTTCCCGCTTCGCGCCCGCGCTTTTCGTCATGCTTTGGGCGACCGGCTTTATCGGTGCCGGCTATGCCATGCCGCATGCGGAGCCATTTGCTTTTCTATTCGTGCGGTTTTCCATCTCTGCGGTTCTGATCGGGGCGCTGGTCTGGTGGTGGGGCGCAAAGGCTCTGCCAGCCAAAGGCGCGGTGCATGCCGCTGTCGCTGGTGCCCTGATCCATGGCGTCTACCTTGGAGGCGTGTTCTGGGCCATCGACCATGGGATGCCGGCAGGTCTGTCCGCCCTCATCATCGGCCTGCAACCATTGGTCACGACGCTGCTCGCAGGAGCGTTTCTCGGCGAGACGGTGCGCTTACGCCACTGGCTTGGGCTGGTCGTCGGCTTCATCGGCGTCATCATCGTGATATCGCCACGGCTGGGCGCAATAGGTGGCGGGGTCGATGTCTGGACAGTTGGCGCCTGTCTTCTGGCGGTCATCGGCATATCGGTCGGTACCGTTTGGCAGAAGCGGTTCGTCTCAGATGCCGATCTCCTGACTGGCACGCTGTGGCAATATGCAGGCGGTGCGATCCTTGCGGGCATCGCCTTCATGGCACTGGAGACCGGCTCGTACCGGCTGACCGGCGAACTGGTCTTCGCGATGGCCTGGTTGGTGCTGGTTTTGTCGATCGGCGCCGTCTTGTTGCTGATGTATCTGATCCGCAACGGCGCGGTGGCACGGGTCTCTTCGCTCTTCTACCTGGTCCCCGGCGTTACCGCAGTGCTTGCCTGGATCCTGTTTGGCGAGACGCTGAGCCTGGTTCAGATCGGGGGTATCGTGATCGCTTCGCTCGGTGTTGCGCTGGCCACCCGCGAGGCAAGGCCAGTCAGACCGGTGGTCGGCGCATGACCCTGGCGCGCGCGTCGAAATAGCGCCTGAGTGCTGCGTTGAGCTCGGCGCCCATGATGAAAATCACCGAGATGATGTACAGGAACACCAGCGCAATCATGATTGACGCCAATCCCGCGTAGTAGCTCGCGTAGAGAGCGTATTCCTGCAGATAGTAGGCAAAGACCGTCGAACCGACCACCCACCCGAACAGCGTGAAAACCATGCCGGGCAACAGGTGGACGAACTTGCGCTTGCCGTCGGGCAGCCAGTAGTGGGCTGCGGCAAGGCCGATCACGATCACGACCGAGGCCACGATGTAACGCCAGATCGTGATGGTGCCCAAATAGGGTTCGACCTGCGGTACATGCTGGACGGCGAAATTGACCGCGATCGGCAGAAAGACAAGCAGCGTCGAGACGATTACGAAGCCGAGCGTGGCAATGATGACGAAGGCGAAACCCTGCAGCCGCAGCCAGAACATGTTGCGTGTCTCGGTGACGCGATAGGCGCGATTGAGCGAGACCCTGATGGCTTCCACCCCGTTCGTGGCAAAGAAGGCGGTGACCAGAATGCCGATGGTCAGGAAGTCGCCGCGTTGCACCGTCAGCACCGTGGTGACTTCGCGTGCGATGGGAGCTGCGATGTCGGCCGGCCAGGTGTCGAAGAGCAGATGTACGATGGTATCGGCAAAGGCCTGGGCGCCAACAAAGCTCGCGAGTGATGTCGCAAAAATCAGAAAGGGAAAGATGGCCAGCAGTGAAGACAGGGCAAGATGGCTCGCCATCGCCCAGCCGTCATCATAATTGAAATGGCCGAAGGCGTCGTAGACGACACGCTTTGCGGCAACGATGGCCCTCACGATCCGCACATCCGATTGAGTCCTTTCACCGAATATGTGAATGGGGGACCGCGCATGGCAAGTCGACAGGAAAGATGAATTGCGCATCGAAGGCAAACGGTCGATCCTCATAACCGGGGCCTCCTCGGGTATCGGAGCGCATTGCGCCCGCGCCCTGGCGGCGGATGGATGGCGCGTGCTTGCCACCGCGCGCTCGGATGCCGACCTCGACAGTCTGCGTTTGGAGGGACTGACTGCGCTCCATCTCGACTACCGGTACCCCGATTCGATCGGGGCTTTGGTCGAGACGGTCATGGCAGAAACCGGGGGACGCCTGGACGCACTGTTCAACAACGGCGCCTATGCCCAGCCTGGAGCGGTCGAAGACCTGACCGTTGCGGCGTTGCGTGAGCAGTTCGAAGCCAATTTCTTTGGCTGGCACGACCTCACAAGGCGTATCGTTCCCGCCATGCGTGCGCAGGGGCATGGCCGCATCGTGCATTGCTCTTCCATCCTGGGGCTGGTTCCGGCGCGTTGGCGCGGGGCCTATGTCGCGTCCAAGCACGCGCTGGAAGGGCTTATGCTATGCCTGCGCATGGAACTGGAGGGCTCGGGCGTGCATGTTTCAATGATCGAGCCCGGGCCGATCGAATCGCGCTTTGCGGCCAATGCGCTGCCGTGGTTCGAGCGCAATGTGGATATCGATGCCTCGCCGCATCGCGCCGCATATGAAGCCGAACTGAAGCGGATGCGGCAGGGCGGCATTCGGTCGCGCTACAAGCTCGGACCCGAAGCGGTAGATCAGGTCCTGCGCCATGCTTTGGAACATCCTCGCCCACGCCCCCATTACGTCGTTACGACCCCGGCCAGGATCGGCGTCATCCTCAAGCGATTGCTGCCGTCCCGCCTCTTCTACCGAGTCATGGCGTCTCGTGCCTGACGCCCAACGAAGGATTATTTATGTCCACCGCCTTCAACATTCTTGCCATCATCGTCATGGTTGCCGTCGTCATCGTGCTCATACGCGGTCTGGTCAACATGATGCGCGGCGGGTCGGCCAATACGTCCAACAAGCTGATGCAGGCGCGCGTCGTTCTGCAGTTCGTTGCGCTGGTGCTGATCATGGCCGCGCTCTACGTCTCGACCTGACGGCGCAAGGAGGAATCAATGGTCGTTTTGAACAGGATCTACACCCGCACCGGAGATGACGGCACAACGGCCCTGGTTGGCGGGGCTCGGCGCGAGAAATATGACCTCAGGGTCACCGCGTACGGCACTGTCGACGAGCTGAATGCCTGTATCGGCATGGCCAGATTGCACACCGGCGGGATGGTTGAACTCGACGCGATGCTGGGGGCGATCCAGAACGATCTGTTCGATCTCGGAGCCGATCTCGCGACGCTGGAGGCAGCCGAGAAGCCGGCGGTCGAGCCGCTGCGCATCGTGCCTGCCCAGGTCGAGCGCCTGGAGCGCGACATTGATCTCCTGAACGAGAATCTTGAACCCCTGCGCTCCTTCGTATTGCCCGGCGGTTCGCCAGCGGCGGCCGGGCTGCATCTGGCCCGCACAGTGGCGCGCCGGGCCGAACGGCTTGTGGTGGAGTTGTCGCGCCGCCCCGGCGAATCCGTCGGCGCGGACGCGACCAAATATGTGAATCGCCTTTCCGACTTTCTCTTCGTGGCGGCACGCGCGGCAAATGACAACGGCGCGCGCGACGTGCTATGGGTGCCTGGCAAGAACAGATGATGTGGCCGGGCGGGGAGCGGCAAAGCGACGCATGTTTATTCCGCTGCACGACGCCAACGCCCTGAAACACATCCGCGCGCAATATGTCACGATCAGCCTGATCGTTGCCAATATCGCGTTTTTCTTCCTGTCGATAATGGGCTCGCAAGCCGAAATCCAGGCAACGGTGCTGGGTTTCGGCTACATACCGGCGGTCGCCTTCGACTATGCCGTGCTGCCGCCCGAATACAGCGTCGTGCCGACCCCCGCCACCTATGTCACCTATGCCTTCCTGCACGGTGACATTTTTCATCTGGGCGGAAACATGCTGTTTCTGTGGGTCTTCGGCGACAATGTCGAGGATGCGCTGGGCCACTTTCGGTTTCTGATGTTCTATCTGCTCTGTGCCGTTGCTGGGGCCCTTTTGCATGGGCTCTTGCTTCCTGAATCCCAAGCTCCGCTCATTGGCGCCTCGGGCGCAATCGCAGGAATTGTCGCCGCTTATCTGATCCTCCACCCGCAGGTGAAAATCTGGGTGCTCGCCTTTGCCCGGATCCCGTTGCGCATTCCGGCTTGGGTCGTGTTGGCGCTCTGGATCGCGATGCAGTTTTTCATGCTGGCAGCAAGCGATGACGACGGCGTTTCCTGGGCCGCCCATGTCGGAGGGATCCTCATGGGCGCAGGGCTGGTCTTCTTCATGCGCCGGCGGGGTGTGCCGCTCTTCGATCGGGAGATCGTTACCCCCGAGGCGGTGGAGACAACCGTGCCAATGCCTCGTCGTCGGCCGCCTGGCGCGTCACCGAGTGCTGGCCGCCCCTGAAGTGGCCTGAACACTCCCAAAGAGCGCAATACACGATATTGACGCCCGCCATCGGCCTGACTACGGTCCCCGCCGCCTGCGCAGGCGTTCGCGAGGTTCGTTTCGCACTGCGTGATTTTCACCCGGGAATGTCGGAAACGGGCGATTGGTCGAGATGCGACCGTGGCACAGCCGTTCCAGAATTCCGATCGGAGAGGTCTTGAGATCATGAAGGTTCTTGTCCCCGTCAAACGGGTTGTCGACTACAACGTGAAGATCAGGGTGAAGTCGGACGGTTCCGGCGTCGAGCTCGCCAACGTTAAGATGTCGATGAACCCCTTTGACGAAATCGCCGTCGAAGAAGCGATCCGGCTGAAGGAAGCAGGCAAGGTCGAGGAGATCGTCGCGGTCTCGGTCGGTCCGCAGCAATCTCAGGAAACGATCCGTACCGCGCTCGCCATGGGCGCCGACCGCGGTATTCTGGTCAAGACCGACGAGCTGACCGAGCCGCTGACTGTCGCCAAGATTCTGAAGGGCATCGTGGAAGAGGAAAAGCCGGGACTGGTCATTCTCGGCAAGCAGGCGATCGATGACGACGCCAACCAGACCGGCCAGATGCTGGCCGCATTGTTGGGCTGGAGCCAGGGCACCTTCGCCTCCAAGGTTGAAATCGAGGGCGGCAAGGCCAAGGTGACCCGCGAGGTCGATGGTGGCCTGCAGACGATCGAACTCTCGATGCCGGCCATCGTGACGACCGATCTGCGTCTCAACCAGCCCCGTTACGCGTCGCTGCCCAACATCATGAAGGCCAAGAAGAAGCCGCTCGACGAGAAGGCGCCCGGTGACTACGGCGTCGAGGTCAAGGCCAGGCTGAAGGTCCTGAAGACCGAGGAGCCGGCCGGCCGCAAGGCGGGCGTCAAGGTCAAGGACGTTGCCGAGTTGGTCGAGAAGCTGAAGAACGAAGCCGGCGTGCTCTGAGCGCTGGAAGGGAGTAAACGACAATGGCCATTCTTCTGATTGCCGAACATGACAATTCCAGCCTGTCCGACCAGACTGCCAAGGCGATGTCGGCCGCCAGCCAGATCGGCGGCGACGTCGACGTTCTGATCGCTGGCAAGGGCGCCAAGGCAGCCGCCGATGCCGCCGCCAAGCTTGCAGGTGTCCGCAAGGTGCTGTTGGCGGAGAGCGATGCGCTCGCCGAACGTCTCGCCGAGCCTCTGGCGGACACGATCCTGAAGCTCGCTGACGGCTACGACGCCATTGTTGCGCCGGCCACCACAATGGGCAAGAACGTCATGCCGCGTGTGGCAGCCCTTCTGGACGTGATGCAGATTTCCGACATCGTCGAGGTCGTCTCGGCCGACACGTTCAAGCGTCCGATCTATGCCGGCAACGCCATCCAGACCGTCCAGTCGACCGACGCCAAGAAGGTCATGACGGTTCGGACAGCCTCGTTCCAGGCTGCGGGTGAGGGCGGTTCGGCTTCCGTCGAGAACGTGGACGCCGCAGGCGATCCGGGCCTGTCGACATTCGTTGAAAACCGCATCGCCGAGAGTGATCGCCCGGAGCTTACCTCTGCAAAGGTGATCATCTCCGGCGGACGTGCGCTGGGCTCGAAGGAGAAGTTCGAGGAGGTCATGCTTCCTGTTGCCGACAAGCTGGGTGCCGCCGTCGGTGCTTCGCGTGCTGCCGTCGATGCTGGCTACGCGCCCAACGACTGGCAGGTCGGCCAGACCGGCAAGGTGGTCGCGCCCGAGCTCTACATTGCGGTCGGCATCTCCGGCGCCATCCAGCATCTGGCCGGCATGAAGGATTCCAAGGTCATCGTCGCCATCAACAAGGACGAAGAGGCACCCATCTTCCAGGTCGCCGATTATGGCCTGGTGGGAGACCTCTTTACCGTGCTGCCAGAGCTTCAAAAGGCTCTTTGACATCCGAACTTGACGATGCGCATTATCGACGGGCGGGGTGGACCAAGTTCCCCCGCCCTTTTACGCTGAAGTGCAACATGACCAGGGCGTCGACGACGCCATAACGGGACGATTTCAATGACAGGCAAGATCGAGACAGTCGGCGTGATCGGTGCGGGACAGATGGGCAATGGTATCGCCCATGTCGCAGCCACCGCAGGCTACACGGTCCTGTTGTATGACATGTCGACCGATCGGATCGAAAAGGGCCTCGCCACCATCAATGGCAACATGGCGCGCCAGGTGTCCTCCGGAAAGCTGTCTGAAGAAGAACGCAAGGCGGCGACGGCCCGGCTTGGCGGAGCGCCGTCAATCGAAGATCTTGCTTCCTGCGATCTGGTGATCGAGGCGGCGACAGAGGACGAGACCGTCAAGCGCAAGATCTTTCAGCAGCTTTGCCCGGTGCTTAACCCGGAAGCTATGATCGCCACCAACACGTCGTCGATCTCGATCACCCGGCTTGCTGCCCAGACCGACCGGCCCGAGCGCTTCATCGGCATTCACTTCATGAACCCTGTGCCGGTGATGAAGCTTGTCGAACTGGTTCGTGGTATCGCAACCGAAGACGTTACCTTCGAGGTCGCGCGCGAATTCGTCACCCGGCTGGACAAGACGATTACGGTCGCGGAGGATTTCCCGGCCTTCATCGTCAACCGCATCCTTTTGCCGATGATCAACGAGGCGATCTACACGCTCTACGAGGGCGTCGGCTCGGTCGAGGCGATCGATACTGCCATGAAGCTCGGCGCCAATCATCCGATGGGTCCGCTGCAACTCGCTGATTTCATTGGCCTGGATACCTGTCTTTCGATTATGCAAGTGCTCCATGATGGACTTGCGGACTCGAAGTATCGACCCTGCCCGCTGCTGGTGAAGTATGTCGAGGCCGGATGGCTCGGCCGCAAGACGGGACGCGGCTTCTACGACTATCGCGGCGACACGCCCGTTCCCACACGATAGGCCGGGCTGGCACCGCGGCGCGCAGCGGGGAGGTTGACCATGCCCAAGCGACCCTACCAAGACGAGGCCGAATCCCGACGCATCCTGAACCGGGTCGGAGCCGAGTCCGAAGCCACCATGGCACAGCGGGTAAAGCGCAGGGTCTCTGACCACATGGCCGCCCGCGATGCGCCGGAGGATGACTGGGTCGAAGTCTGGGGTAGCCGAATCGGGCGCTCTCTGGGGGTGCTCTTCTTCCTCGGCCTGGTGGTTTGGCTGGCCTTTTTTGTCTTTCCCGCTCTCTGACGATGACGGAGAAGGGCGTGCGCAAGCCAGCGGTGATCGTGGTCTCCAGCCATGTGGTGCGCGGGGGAGTCGGCAACCGGGCCATGGTGTTTGCCCTGGAGCGCCTGGGCTTCCCGGTCTGGGCCGTGCCCACGGTCACGCTTTCCAGGCATCCCGGCCACGGGCCGGCGACACGCATCGTGCCGGAGGCCGCTTCATTCTCAAGCTTGCTCGAGGACCTGACGCGGGCGCCATGGCTGGGGGAGGTCGGCGCCGTGATCTCCGGCTATCTCGGCGAGGCGGCGCAGGCCGGCCCCATCGCGGCGCTGGTCGAAGCCGTGAAAGCACGCACGCCAGATGCGATGTATCTCTGCGACCCGGTAATTGGTGACGCGGGCGGCCTCTACGTGCCAACGGCGACAGCTGAAGCCATACGCGACCAACTATTGCCGTTGGCCGATATTGCATCGCCCAATCTGTTCGAGTTGCAATGGCTTGCCGGCCACAAGGCCGCGGGTCTCGACGAGATCGCCGCTGCTGCGGCCGACCTGCCGCCGCCCACGATAGCAGCTACGTCGATCGATGGGGTAACGCCCGGATGCATTGGCAATCTCCTCGTTACCGAACAGGGCATGATCCTTGCCCAACATGCACGTCTGGAGAGGCCACCCAACGGAGCCGGCGACACGTTCGCAGCGTTGCTGACGGCAGGTCTCCTCGGCGGGCTGACGCGAGAAGAGGCACTTTCGCAGGCGACTCGCGGCGTTTTTTCACTGCTGCGTGCGGCGGTGGATGAGGGGGCTGACGAATTGAGGCTGGCGCCGGACGGTGACCTCTTGGCAGCGCCGGATGCCGAGATTGTCCTCCATCGGATGGTTCGCGGCACAAGTCCGGCCAAGACATGACATCCATTGCCGGGCAAGCCGTGCAGGCCGGCGTGGATGGCTGCAAGGCGGGCTGGATCGCGGTTCTGGAAGAAGATCTCGGCCTGCGCGCTCGCGTTTTCCAACGCTTTGCCGATATTGTCGACTTCCTGCCGCCGACTGCCGTCATCGCCGTGGATATGCCGATCGGGCTGCCGGATCGTGTTGGACACGGTGGCCGCGGGCCTGAGGGCCTCATCCGTCCGCTTCTGGGCCAACGGCAATCGAGCGTGTTCTCAATCCCCTCACGTTCGGCGGTCTATGCCGAGCCCGGGCCGTTCGCCTATGCAAAGGAATTCCGCGACGCTCATAGCCGAGCCAGCGCCATCGCCCGGCTGACCTCGGATCCGGCAAGGGCCATATCGATCCAGGCGTTTGGCCTGTTTCCGAAAATCCGCGAGATCGATGCGCTGATGATGGAGAGACAAGAGCTGCGCGAACGCGTTATCGAATCGCATCCGGAACTGGCTTTCTGGCGGCTGAACGGCGAGCGGGCGATGGCCTTGCCAAAAAAGATCAAGGGGACCGTGAATCCGAACGGCATGGAGGAACGCAAGACGCTTCTCGCTGCCCACGGCCTGCCGCGTGACCTGCTCGACCTGCCGCCGCCGAAAGGCGCGGGAGCAGACGACCTCCTCGATGCTGCTGCCATGTATCTGATCGCCGCCCGGCATGCTCGTGGCGCGACCAGACCCTTCCCCAATCCGCCGCTTCGCGACCCGCTCGGCATTCCGGTCGCCATCTGGGCCTGAAAGGTCCATTGCCACCGTCGTCCCATGCGTTTATGGGGCACGCATGGGGACTTTTCCGGAAAATCTTCTTAGCGGCTATCGCAATTTCATCGACGGCCGTTTCTCCACTGAACGTGAGCGCTATCGCGAGCTCGCCCGGGAGGGTCAGAAGCCGAGGACGTTGGTGATCGCGTGCTGCGATTCCCGCGCTGCGCCCGAGACCATCTTCGACAGCCCGCCCGGCGAGCTTTTCGTTGTGCGCAATGTGGCCAATCTCGTGCCACCCTACGGCCCGGACGGAAGCTATCACGGCACGTCGGCTGCGTTGGAATATGCGATCCACAGCCTTGAAGTGACGACCATCCTGGTTCTTGGCCATGGCCGATGCGGTGGCATTCAGGCCGCGCTCGATCCCTCGGCCGGACCACTTTCGGCCGGCGACTTCATCGGCAAGTGGATGAGCCTGCTGGAGCCGGTGGCAGGTGCCGTTTCGAGCAATGAGCTGCTGACGACTTCCGAGCGCCAGACAGCGCTCGAGCGCATCTCCATCCGCCATTCCATCGCCAATCTGCGCAGCTTCCCGCGCATCGCCGAGCTGGAGACCGAAGGCAAGCTTCAGGTGTGTGGCGCGTGGTTCGACATATTGTCGGGCGAACTCTGGATCATGGACCCGGAGACGGGTGATTTCGAGCGGCCTGAGAGCGACTGACCCCCAGTTATGTCAGATCGGTCATCAGGCCGGCTGCCACCGATAGTTTGGCGACGGTGATATCGCCGGTTTCCGTCAGTGCCTGGAGGCGTCGACGCGTGCGGTCTATGGCCTCACCGCCCGCTTCCAACCATTCCATCACCGGTTGGTTCGATTTCGGATAGGCGCGAAGTGCCGCTGCGGCGATGTCGCGTCGGGCCGCCCCGATGCCGTCGGTTGCGCGTGTCAGTGCCAACCCCTCATAGTAGTCGGTAACGCCGATCGATCGCGCGGCATCGGCGATGCGCCCGATCCGGAAAACCTGCGTAACCTCGAAGAACGCTTTTGCCGAAACGATGAGTTCTGCTCCGGCCTTTGCCGCTACCTGAACCATGTCCGGTATCAGCTCGGAGACATGCAGAAAGGCGATGCGCCTGGCCAGTTCCTCGGGCGCTCCGTCGCGGAACAGGGCGTGCGCGCGTTCTTCCAGCCGTTCCTGGGTGAATTCGGGCAACATGCTGCCCAGCTTGGGTTCGAGCGCCTTTCGCGCCTGTCTCAAGCGCTCGATCCGGGCCTCGATCGAGGTTGCATCCATGTCGTTTTTCAGGAACCAGGCCGTTTGGGCATGCACAAGACGTCCCACACCCTGATAGAGCTCAAGCTGTGCCTGCCCCTCGATCTTGCTGTCCAAGGCATCGATCTGCTCGTAAAGCGGCCTGAGCTCATAACCCTCGCGCACCGTGTAGAAGGCCGCCACGATCTCGGATGCCGACCGTCCGGTCAAATCCTGGAGGCGGCTCACGAATGAGGGACCGCCGCGATTGATGGTGTCATTGGCCAGTTGCGTGGCGATGATCTCTCGCCGGAGCCGGTGTCCATGGATGTGCTCACCGTGCCGCTTGACCATGCGATCGGGGAAGTAGGCTTCGAGGTCCGGGCCAAAAACCGGTTCGTCAGGCAGGTTGCTGGCGACGAGATCGCCGAACAGGACGATCTTGGAATAGGCAAGCAGCACGCCGATCTCGGCGCGGGTCAGGCAGCGAGCTTCCTTCTGCCGATCGATGATCTCCTGTGTCGATGGCAGTTCCTCAACTTCCCGATCCAGCAGGCCACGGTCCTCCAGCGCCTCCATCAGGCGCTCCTGGTGGCCGAGATCATTGGTCCCGCGGTCGAGTGCCAATGAAATGGCCAGGGACTGCAGATAGTTGTTGCGCAGCACCAGCCGGGCGACTTCCTCGGTCATGTCGGACAAAAGGCGGTTGCGCTTCTCGCGGGTCAGGCCGTCCTTGCGCATGGCGGCTGCCAGCGCAATCTTGATATTGACCTCGACGTCCGAGGAATTCACGCCCGCCGAATTGTCGATCGCGTCCGAATTGCAGCGGCCGCCGCTCTTGCCATATTCGATACGCGCCTTCTGGGTCATGCCGAGATTGGCACCCTCTCCGACCACCTTGGCCCGCAACTGGGAAGCGGTGATACGGATCGGATCGTTGGCCTTGTCGCCGACATCGGCATTGGATTCGTTGCGCGCCCGCACATAGGTGCCGATCCCACCGAACCACATCAGATCGACTGGCGCCTTGAGGATGGCGGTCAGGATCTCGACCGGCGAGGCGGTGGTCTTTTCCAGCCCTATTGCGTCGGCTGCAGCCTGCGAAAGCGTAATCGACTTCTGGGCGCGCGAGACGATCATGCCGCCTTCCGACAGCCTGTCGCGGTCGTAGTCCTGCCAGCTTGACTGGCCCTTTTCGAACAGACGCTTGCGCTCGGCGAAAGAGGTTTCAGGATCGGGATCGGGATCGATGAAGATGTCGCGGTGATCGAAGGCCGCCACAAGCCGGATGCAGGGCGACAAGAGCATGCCATTTCCGAACACATCGCCGGACATGTCGCCAACACCGGCGACTGTGAAGGGCTCGGTCTGGATGTCGCGATCCATTTCCCAGAAATGGCGCTTCACGGCTTCCCAGGCGCCGCGCGCGGTTATGCCCATGACCTTGTGATCGTAGCCGGCGGATCCGCCCGAGGCGAACGCATCGTCGAGCCAGAAGCCATGTGCCTGGCTGATCGCATTTGCTGTGTCGGAGAAGGTCGCGGTTCCCTTGTCTGCAGCAACGACGAAATAGGGGTCGTCACCATCGCGACGGCGAACGCCGCTTGGTGGCGCGACCTTGTCACCCTGCAGATTGTCGGTGACGGAAAGGAGACTGGAGATGAAGTTTATATAGGCCTTGCGACCGGCCTCAAATGTTTCCTGGCGGCTGCCGCCTGACGGGAGACGCTTGGGATAGAAACCGCCCTTGGCGCCAACCGGCACGATGACGGCGTTCTTGACCTGCTGTGCCTTGACCAGTCCCAGCACCTCGGTGCGATAGTCCTGCGCGCGGTCCGACCAGCGCAGCCCGCCGCGCGCAACTGGCCCGTAGCGCAGGTGCACGCCTTCCACCTCCGGACCGTAGACGAAAATCTCTCGCCAGGGGCGAGGCTGTGGCAAGCCGGTGACTGCTTGCGAATCGAGCTTCAGGGCAAGCGACACGGATTCGCGGTCGAAATCGGCGAAAAAGTTGGTTCGCAGCGTGGAATCGATCAGGTTCCAGTAACGGCGAATGATGGCGTCGTCATCGATATGCGGAACGTCTTCCAGTGCCGCCTCGATGGCTTTCTCGGCTTTTTCGGCTGCTGCGTTGCCGTCTTTTTCTCGTTGCGGATCGAACCGGGCTTCGAACAGCGCGGCAAGCTGGCGCGTGATCTTAGGGTAGCGGTTCAATGTCGAGGCAATGAATTCCTGGCTCTGAGGGATGCCCGCCTGCTGGAGATATCGGCCATAAGCACGGATGAGGGCAATGCGGCGCGCGTCCATACCGGCTGTTTGCACGAGGGCAGAATAAGCGTCGCCATCGGTTTCGCCGCTCCACGCCGATAGAAAGACCTCCTTCAGCAGGGCGCCGTCGTCGGCGAGATCGACCTTTGATCCCGACGCGCTTTCCAGCTCCATGTCGTGCAGGAAGACCGATTCGCGATCCTCCAGGTCGGCCTCGAAGGTGCGTTCGCTGATGACGCGGAAGCCCATGTTCTCCAGCAACGGCACACGCCGCGAAAGCGCAACGGGTTCGGCCAGGTGAAAGATCTTGAGTCCGGCCGCAACGCCTTCGCGCCCCGGGACGGGATAGAAATCAATGACGATGGGCTCCTCGACCGAGACGCGTGCGATACGGGCAGCATCCTTCAAGGCGATGTCGGGAGCGAAGCTGTTTCGGTAGCTGTCCGGCATTCGAATAGCGATCTGCGCAAGTTGAGGATCTGCCTGCGCCTCGCTGACCGCCTCTCGAATGGCATCTTCCCATGTCCGGATGATTGCCCTCAGCCGGGCCTCGAGCTCTTCCTGATCCGGGCGTGGTGTCTCGCCGCCGCGTCGCCCGATAATGAAGTGAACCCTGGCCAACCGGCCTTCAGGAAATGCCGGGTAATATGCCGATACATGGCCGTCGAACGCCTCGGCGAGATAGCCGCCAATCTTCTGCCGGACCTCGGAATCATAGCGATCGCGGGGCACATAGACGAGAACCGAAACAAATCGGTCGAACTGGTCGATGCGATACAGCGCGCGCACGCGCGGGCGCTCCCCGAGCGCCAGAATAGCTATCGCACTGCGCCGCAGCGACGGAACATCGATCTGGAACAGCTCGTCGCGTGGAAAGGATTCCAGCACATTTATCAGCGCCTTGCCGGAATGGTCCGACGGATCGAAGCCCGAAGCCTCGATGACTGCCTCAACCTTGGACCGCAGATAGGGTATCTTGAGGACCGAGCGCGTATAGGCGGTGGAGGTAAAGAGCCCCACGATGCGCAACTCGCCGAGCAGTTTGCCCTTTGCATCGAACGTCTTGATGCCAACATAGTCGAGATAGATGCGGCGGTGGACCAAGGACTTGGTGTTGGCCTTGGTCACGATCAGCGGTTCGGGCCCGTGCAGGAAAGCCCGGATCTCCGGAGTTGCCGTTACAGGCTGGTCACCTCGTCGCAGCACCTGGACGTCCGGGTCCTGTAGGATACCCAGTCCCGGCTTGCGCATGCGTTCCAGAACGCCGGTTTCCTCGCCGCCGCTGTAGCGGTATTCGCGAATGCCCAGAAAGGTGAAGTTGTCGTCGCGGAGCCATTCCAGAAAGGCAATCGCCTCGGCGACGTCCTTCTCTTCCATGGGGACCGGCGCATAGCGAAAATCGCTGATTGCCTGGTCAAGCCGGGCCAGCATCGGTTTCCAGTCCGACACGGCCGCGTGAACCTGCTTGAGCACGCCGCGAATGCGTTCGGCGAGTGCTTTTGCCTCGGCGGCATCGAGACGCCCGATATGGACATGGATCAAACTCACGCGATCGACGCCATCTTCCGGCTTGCCTTGCGCGGCTTCACCCAGCAATTCGGCGCCCTGCTTCGTGTGCCGTACGGCCAGCACGGGATGGAGCACGAGTGCGGGCTCGCCGACCGACTGGGTAATTTCACCCATCACCGAGTTGAACAGAAAGGGCATGTTGTCGTTGACGACCGTGACGATGGTCATCGGCCGGCCCTGCCGTTCAATGCCCGAATCGTTCTCGACCGAGACAAGGCTCTTGCCGGTGCGATGCTTCAACAGGATCGCTTCGGCGAGCTCGGCCGACGCCGCCAGGGTCGCGGCATCGTAGTGCGCGAGATCCTCGGCGGGGGCACCTGCCTTCAGATGGTCGAGCAGGCGCGGTTTCGCCTTGCTGTTCCCGCCGGTCTCTTTGCCTCGCCTTGCGGCCATGCGACCCTCCCGCCTAAATGCAGTTTCGTGCCATCGTATCAGAAGGCGATCTTTTGACGACCCGTGCCGCAGCGCCCCCAAAGCGTCTATGGCAGCAAATCGTTACAGGGAGGGTAATCTTCATGACGAAGAAGGTGATTGCGCTGGAAATCGAGCCAGAAAATGAGCTTTCCGACGCCACGAAGGCGTATTTTGCCAAATGCGAGGATAAGCTGGGGCT
The DNA here is from genome assembly GCA_046297455.1 of Aliihoeflea sp. Lineage (GTDB taxonomy): Bacteria > Pseudomonadota > Alphaproteobacteria > Rhizobiales > Rhizobiaceae > ZYF759. The sequence goes on along the minus strand of JBKBIT010000029.1, from coordinate 9,958 downwards.
CGTGCCCAACGTGCTCCTTGCCTATGCGTTCGACGAGAAGAAGCTGCGCGCCTTCACCGATATGTACAATGACCTGATGCTGGGACATTCGGCGCTGTCGAAGCTCGACCGCGAGATGATCGCGGTCGCAGTGTCATCGGTCAATCACTGCTATTACTGCCTCACCGCCCATGGCGCGGCGGTGCGGCAACTGTCGGGCGATCCGAAACTCGGTGAACAGATCGCCATGAACTACCGCGCAGCCGAGCTCTCGCCGCAGCAGAAGGCGATGCTCGATTTTTCCGTGAAACTGACCGAGAGGCCCGACACGATCGAGGAATCGGATCGCCAGGCCTTGCGCGATGTCGGATTCACCGACCGCGACATCTGGGACATCGCGTCGGTTGCCGCCTTTTTCAACATGTCGAACCGCGTGGCCGCGGCCGTCGACATGCAACCGAATGACGAATACCACACCATGGTGCGGTAGCGCCTACAGATACCTGCCGCCCCGCTGCAGGACCTCGATCTCATAGCCGTCGGGGTCCTGGATAAAGAAGAAGCGAGCGATGACCTCGCCACCCGGCGCGAAGTCGACGAGCTTGCGCGGCGACAGGCCGAGATCGCCGAGCCGCTCGTGTTCGGCATCGACGTCCTGGACCGACACGGCAAGGTGACCGTAGCCATCGCCGCGGTCATAGGGTTCTGATCGACCCTTGTTGATCGTCAGTTCCAGTTCGAACCCCGTCTCCTTGTTGGAGAGATAGACCAGCGTGAAGCTTTCGAAATCGAGGCGGTCGGCGACTTCCAGACCAAAGGCCTTGTTGTAGAAGTCGACCGAGCGGCTCTCGTCGAGCACGCGGATCATCGAGTGGATCATCTTGGCCATGGATCGGCTCCTCTCGCTGGTCTTGTGGGTCAGAGTCAGGCGGCGCCGGCCTTCTGCTTCTCGAATCGCTTGCGCTCATGCGTGTCGAGATAGAGCTTCCTGAGCCTGATCGACTTCGGCGTGACTTCGACCAGTTCATCGTCCTGGATCCAGGCCAGCGCGCGTTCCAGTGTCATGCGGATCGGTGGGGTCAGGCGAACGGCCTCATCCTTGCCTGAGGCGCGGATATTGGTGAGCTTCTTGCCCTTGAGAATGTTCACCTCGAGGTCGTTGTCCCTCGAATGGATGCCGATGATCATGCCGGCATAGACCTTCACGCCCGCATCGATGATCATCGGGCCGCGATCCTCGAGGTTGAAGAGCGCGTAGGCGACCGCCTCGCCATCGTCGTTCGAGATCAGAACGCCGTTGTTACGTCCCGGAAGCTCGCCCTTGTAGGGCTGGTAGGAGTGAAACAACCGGTTCATGACGGCCGTGCCGCGGGTGTCAGTCAGCAGCTCCGACTGGTAACCGATCAGGCCGCGCGTCGGGGCGTGGAAGACCAGGCGCTGGCGATCGCCGCCGGAAGGCTTCAGCTCGACCATCTCGGCCTTGCGCTCGCTCATCTTCTGCACGACGACGCCGGAATGCTCCTCGTCGACGTCGATGACGACTTCCTCGATGGGCTCCATGAGATCGCCGGCCTCGTCGCGCTGCATGACAACACGCGGCCGGGATACGGCAAGCTCGAAGCCCTCGCGGCGCATCGTCTCGATGAGGACGGCGAGCTGCAGTTCGCCGCGGCCGGAGACGTAGAAGGAATCCTTGTCCTCGGCTTCCTCGATCTTCAATGCCACGTTGCCCTCGGCCTCCTTCAGGAGACGGTCGCGGATGACGCGACTGGTCACCTTGTCGCCTTCGGTGCCGGCAAGCGGGGAATCGTTGACGATGAAGGACATGGTCACTGTCGGCGGATCGATCGGCTGGGCCTGCATGGCCTCGGTGACCGAGGGATCGCAGAACGTGTCGGCGACGGTGCCCTTCGACAGGCCGGCAATCGCCACGATGTCGCCGGCATGAGCCTCGTCGACCGGCTGGCGCTCGAGACCCCGGAAGGCCAGGATCTTGGAGACACGGCCGTTCTCAAGCAGGGAGCCGTCGTGATGGAGAACCTTGACCGACTGGTTCGGCTTCAACGTGCCCGATGCAATACGGCCGGTGATGATGCGGCCGAGGAAGGGATTGGCTTCGAGGATCGTGCCGATCATGCGGAAAGGGCCGGGTTCGACGGTGGGCTCTGGCACGTGGCGCAGCACCAGGTCGAAAAGAGGTGCAAGGCCCTGGTCCTTGGGGCCATCGGGGTTCTCTGCCATCCAGCCGTCGCGCCCCGAACCGTAGAGGATCGGGAAGTCGAGTTGCTCGTCATCGGCGTCCAGAGCGGCAAAAAGGTCGAAAACCTCGTTGATCACCTCGTCGGGACGGCCATCGGGGCGGTCAATCTTGTTGATCGCCACGATCGGCTTGAGACCAACCTTCAGCGCCTTGCCGACCACGAATTTGGTCTGCGGCATCGGCCCTTCGGCGGCGTCGACCAGGACGATGGCGCCATCCACCATCGACAGGATGCGCTCGACCTCGCCGCCGAAATCGGCGTGGCCTGGCGTGTCGACGATGTTGATGCGGGTGTCTTTCCAGTCGACTGACGTCGCCTTGGCGAGAATGGTGATGCCACGCTCCTTCTCGAGATCATTGGAATCCATCGCGCGCTCGGCAACCCGCTGGTTGTCGCGAAATGCGCCGGATTGCTTGAGAAGTTCGTCGACGAGGGTGGTTTTGCCGTGGTCGACATGCGCGATGATCGCGATGTTGCGAAGTTTCATGGTCTCTCTCGGAAGCGGTTCGTGATCCACCGGCGGCCCTGCCGTTGCGTTGGCAGATGCGGGTGTCGCCGGGCCGGATCGGTCTCGGGTTGCGATGCCCTTACAGGATATTTCGCAGTCGCGAAAGGCTTGGCCTGCGGCTTCGTCCCGGAACCGTCAGCCGGTTGCGGCGTTGATGCCTCATCAGGAAAGGCAACGATATGAAAATCGTCAACGGCACAACCATTGCCGCTGGCTTCGGCGCGTTTGCGCTCGCCACGCTGGCATATTCATTCCAGACAGAACCGGTCGCCGCGGAAGTGGTGGAGCCGGTTCAGGTATCCTCGCCATCGACCTGCGATCGGGCAGTATGGCCCTATATTCCGCTCGAATGTCTGCGTGATGAGCGGCAGGTTTCGTCGGGCGACATCCGGTTGGCTGGTAGCTAGAGTAATTCTGCGAATGCGGGACTTGCTCTAGGACCCATGGGCCAGCTGCCGAGAGATTTCCGCAGGAGAGGCCGCCACGTGGATGGTCTTAAGCCGGGAGGCTGAACCGGAGGAGATCGCCAGCGCCGAGATGGGCAGGCCAAGCTTGCCCGCCAGCAATTTCAGAAGAGCCTGGTTCGCTTTGCCCTTCTCGGGAACCGCCCGCACTCTCGCCTTCAGGCACGACCGGCCGTCGGCCAGTAACTCGATTTCCTCGATCGCATCGCGGAACGATTTCGGCGTCAACCTGACGAGCAGGCGGCAGCCATCGCTCGTAGCCTCAAGAAGAGTCGCTACTGAAGGTGTCGACGTCAAATCACCGCTGGGGCGATGGTGGTCCAGAGAAGCTGGCGGATGAAGAAGATTATCAGGAGCAGGATGATCGGCGAGATGTCGATGCCGCCAAGGTCGGGCATAACACTGCGGATCGGGCGCAACGCCGGCTCTGTCAGCCTGTGCAGCGCGTTGCCGACCATGCCGACGAACTGGTTGCTCGGGTTGACCACGTTGAAGGCATACAGCCAGGAGAACACGGCCGAGAGAATAACGATCCACCAAAAGATGCCGAGGGCAAGGTCGATTGTACTGATCAGCGCGATCATTCGTGTCTCCTTATGGAATGAGCGACTGATAGCCATTGGAGCTCCCGCGGGCAAGTCCTGCCGGCGCCTGTAACGACATCCCGTTGACTCACGCGCGTTTGGGCGTAAAAGCCTGCCTCTATAAGGAGAAGCCGCAATGCGCGTCATGACGTCCAGCACGTCCTTGTTGTGTGTCGCCCGTCAGGGCGATGCGCCGGCATGCGCGGATTCGACCAAGCCGACAGGGACTACCAAAACCGTCAGCAAAACGGTCTGACGCTCCCTGGCCTGCTCGCCCTCTCCCGGGTCCGGCCCGGGGGACGAGGCGGACGGAACCCCGAGCGGCAACCGGGTTCCCGATGCGGATCAAGCGGAGAGGCCTGAAGGAGCACCCAAATGGGATTCAAGATTGCAGTCGCAGGCGCCACGGGCAATGTGGGCCGGGAAATGCTCAACATACTGGAAGAGCGCGGCTTCCCCGCCGATGAGGTGGTGGCGCTTGCCTCCCGCCGCTCGGTGGGCACCGAAGTCTCCTTCGGCGACAAGACTCTTAAGGTGAAGGATCTCGCCACCTATGATTTCTCCGACACCGACATCTGCCTGATGTCGGCAGGGGGCAACATCTCGAAGGAATGGTCGCCCAAGATCGGCCGCCAGGGATGTGTCGTGATCGATAACTCCTCGGCCTGGCGCTATGATCAGGACGTTCCGCTGATAGTGCCGGAGGTCAATCCGGATGCGATCGACGGCTTCACCAAGAAGAACATCATTGCCAATCCCAACTGCTCGACCGCGCAGCTCGTGGTGGCGCTGAAGCCGCTGCATGATCGCGCCAGAATCAAGCGCGTCGTCGTGGCCACCTACCAGTCGGTTTCCGGCGCGGGCAAGGAAGGCATGGACGAGCTCTTCGAGCAGAGCCGAGCAGTGTTCGTGGCCGACCCGATCTCGAACAAGAAGTTCACCAAGCGCATTGCCTTCAACGTGATCCCGCATATCGACGTCTTCATGGAAGATGGGTCGACGAAGGAAGAGTGGAAGATGGTCGCGGAGACCAAGAAGATGCTCGATCCGAAGATCAAGCTGACGGCGACCGCAGTGCGCGTGCCTGTCTTCATCGGCCATTCCGAAGCCGTGAATATCGAGTTCGAGAGCCCGATCACGGCAGACGAAGCGCGCGAGATTCTCCGCGAGGCGCCCGGTTGCCTGGTCGTCGACAAGCACGAGGATGGCGGCTACGTCACGCCTTACGAGTCCGCTGGCGAGGATGCGACCTACATTTCGCGCATTCGCGAGGACTCCACCATCGATAACGGGCTCAACATGTGGGTCGTCTCCGACAACCTTCGCAAGGGCGCGGCGCTGAACACGATCCAGATCGCCGAACTGTTGCTGGCGCGCGGGCTTATCCAGCCAAAGAAGCAGGCTGCGTGATCGGACACGGCAGCCGCCTGCCATCAGGCGGCTGCCGTGCTCCTTCGGCGGACAGCCGCTTCCAGGCTCGTCCGCAGCTTCCGGCGTCAATCGTTGCCCGACGCCATTTTCATGTCCCGTTCATACTGCATGGTGAAGACTTGGTGACGCAGGTCGCGAAGACCCGGCGGGAGCGCCGGCACCTGTTGTGATGGAAAAACGGGCATGCAACGGATGAAGACAGCTATTCTTTCGCTCAGTGTTGTCGGGGCTCTTGCCGCATTGCCGGCAGTTGCTGCCGTCGCACCTTCTGGCACTTCCATGCAACGGCAGGCCGGTGCGCCCCACAAGGCGGCGCCGATCCAGCTCGCCCAGATGGGCGTTATCGACATCTATATCGACGAACGCGGCCGCGAGGTTCTGGTCGATGCGCGCACTGGCGTGGTGGTCGGTATCAGGGACCCGCGCGTCGCGCCCGATTTCAACCGTCCCGACTTTGGCAATTATGATCGACGCGATCCGTATCTCGATGATCGGACCCTGCGTGCATTGGAACGGCGCGAACAGCGGATGCGGGAATTGGGACGCAGTTCCCGGGATTTACCCGACTACCGTGACCGAGGCTTTTTCGACGACCCCTACTATGACGACGATCCCTATTATGACGGTCCGGACTACACGTATGGCCGACAGCCTCGTTGGGATGAACCGGAGCGACCGGCCTGGCGGGAACCCGAGCGCGCGCGACTGCCCGAGCCGCCGATCCCCCAATCGCGGGCGGCGCTGCCGGATCCCGTCGAACGGCGGCCGCTGGGTGAGACCGCCAGGCTGAACGAACGTGGCGAAGATTCGATCGAGACGATCATCGAGTCTGATCCCGATTCACGCCGGCTTCCCGACCCGTCGGTCGAGCCCGACATTGGCGCTCTCGACGAGCATGTGGCCAAGGTTCAGGTCGTGCTCGACCGGCTTGGGCTTTCTCCCGGCGTCATCGACGGCCGTATGGGCGACAATGTGAACAAGGCCATTTCGACCTATCGCGAGATGACGGGTAGGGGATTGCGTACCTATGACAGGGACAGCATCGAGGAGCTGCTGGAGCAGACCGGCGGGCCGGCGTTCACCACTTATGAAATCACGGCGGCAGATGCCGCCGGGCCATTCGTGGCATCAATCCCAACCGATTTCGGCGAGAAGGCACAGATGCAGCATCTGGGTTACACCTCGGTGTCGGAGAAACTGGCCGAGCGCTTCCATATGGACGAACGCTATCTGAAGCGGCTCAATCCGGGGATCGATTTTTCCCGACCGGGTTCGCGTATCGTGGTAGCCAATGTGAAGCGTCCGGAGCGGCGGCCTGTCGCCCGCATCATTGCCGACAAGCCGGGAAAGCAGGTCCGGGGCTATGATGCCAATGGGCGGTTGGTCGTCGCCTATCCCGCAACGATCGGGTCGACCACGACACCATCGCCGACGGGCACGCACACCGTCGAACGTATCGCGCTCGACCCCGAATATACCTATAATCCCCGCATCAACTTCCAGCAGGGCAACAATGACCGCATCCTGACCATCCCGCCTGGCCCCAACGGTCCGGTCGGGTCGGTGTGGATCGGTCTTTCCAAGCCAACATTCGGAATCCACGGGACACCCGATCCACATCTGATCGGCCGCACCTATTCGAATGGTTGTGTTCGTCTGACCAATTGGGATGCGCGCGAGCTGGCCGGTCTGGTCCGGCAGGGCGTGACGGTGGAATTCGTCAATTGATCTCAGGCGCAGCCCGTGCTGCGCCTCAATTGCTCGCGAGGGTGAAGGCAGGAATGCCTTCGTTCTCAAGAAGTGAGACAATGCGCTGGCGCTCGTCCTGGAAGGCGATCAGTTCGTCACCGTCCAGTTCGCGGCTGTTCGGCAGGCGCACACGCATCGGATCGACGGGATTGCCGTTCACGTGCAGTTCGTAATGGAGGTGGTTGCCGGTTGCCAGACCGGTGGCGCCGACATAGCCAATGACCTGACCCTGGCGAATCCGCGATCCCTGACTGACATTGTCGGCGATGGCGTGCATGTGGGAGTAGGATGTCTCATAGCCATTCGCGTGCCGGATGATGACCTGTCGTCCATAGCCACCCGACCATCCAGCCCGTTGCACGACGCCATTGCCGGAAGCGATAATGGGCGTGCCACGCGGCGCCGCCCAGTCGACACCCGTATGCATGCGGCTGTAACCGAGCACGGGGTGGCGGCGCATGCCGAAGCCTGATGTGAAGCGCCCGTTCGGGACCGGGTTGCGGAGCAGGAACTGGCGGGCGCTTCGACCGTCATCGTCGAAATAGTCGATCGTCCCGTCTTCCATCTGGAAACGATAGAAATTGCGGGTCGTGCCACCGAACGTGGCGCTGACAAAGAGCAGTTCGGACTCTTCCGTCGCGTGATTCTCAGCATCCGGCCGCGAGAAGAGGACCTCGATGCGGTCTGTTGGCTGCAATCTGGACTGGAAGTCGACATCGGCGGCCAGCATGCGAATGATCTGGCGGCTCATTGACGATGTCAGGCCGTAGGAGAAGGCCGCTCGATAGATGCCGTCATATATGGTCGGCAGATTGCTGCGCGGGCGTGCTTCGGGTTGGCGCTCGCCGAGTGCGGCCAGAACGACCGGATTTGCCTCGGGCTCCTCGCCGCGCACGAACTGGTCGCGGTCATTGACTGCGATCGTCAGCCGATGGCGCCGGCCTTCATAAAGCGTGGCCCGCATGATGCGGCTGTATTCGCCCTGACTTTCGACGCCGACGCGCAAGGTCGAGCCAGCCGAGAGCTTGGTCCTGTCGAGAAGTTTGCCGAGCGCTTCAGCCATGCGCTCACCATCCTCGCTGCTATAGCCTGCCGCATAGAAGATCTCGGCGATCTCGCGCTCGTCGGCGACGGGAATGATGTCTTCGGCGAAGACGGTGGAATTATTGTCAACCTCGCGAGCGGCATAAGAGACGTTCTGCGCGACGATGCGGGCATTATATGTGGAGCCGAGCGTGTGGCTCATGAAGCGGTCGCCGAAGCGCAGCGGGTCCACATAATGAAGCGCAGCAATCTGGATGTCGCCATCGGTTAGGATAGCGCCGGTATTGCGCACCACCTGCTCGACCTCGTCGGCCGTCAGGCCGATGCTTTCATCGAAGGCTTCCGCGTCGAGAGGGAAGTCCAAGGTTCGCAGGCTGACTTCGCTCTCGACCCGGGCGCCATATATAAGACCGGTCGTTGCGGTGGCCTTGGTGACGCCCTCTTCCGCGAAAACCTCCAGAGGATCGAAATTCGGATAGTTGCGTGAGGTCGTGTGGCCGGCAGCGAGCTGCATGCGTGCCTGAATAAAGGGGAGCGTGCGAACAACATCATGTTCGCCCGTCCGGATCAGCGTGGAGACTTCCATCCGGCGTCGGTCGCGACCGCGGTCGAGCGTGCGTGATGCGGTGAGGCGATCGCTCTTGGAGGCTTCGGCGGCGCCGTTCACCGCGTCCAGGTTCACCAGGCTGGCGCGCTCGGCCGGCGTTGCCAGCAGGTCCCGGCCATCCAGCGCCGCCATCAGCGCGAAACCCAAAAGGACGCTCGAGGTGACGCCAGTCAGGAATGTACCGGACAGCCAGCGCGCCGAAACCTCGCGCCGATCCGGTGGACCGCTGCGTCCGTCGGCGATGAGCGGCGGCTCATTACCGAGAGCCTGTATGGTCTCGTCTGCCTTCTGCATTGCTGGCTGCGATTCCCCCAAAACCGGCTGGAGATCAATTGATCTGCATCATGACAATTGCCTGCCAAGGGCAGCGAAGTCAACGAAAGCGCGCCCCCGAGCCACTATATAGAGAGAAGGAAGGTCTCCCCGCGCGGAAGATGCGGATCCGCCTCTCTATATGACGTCGGATTTATGGAGCGATTTGGGCTCCAATATGACCCGACAGCAGGGAAAAACAGGCCCGGAACAAGGGGTGACGCAGGGGCTACAAGGTATTCGTGCAGACCGTCGTAAAAAATTCAAAAAAGTTCCGAATCCTTGTTGACACCCAGACCCGACCCCGCCTATATACGCCTCACCAACGAGGGCGGCACGCCGCTGGCGAGCAAACACTTCGTCCCATCGTTTGGTGAAAATCATAGAGAGCCGCGTGAGCGACACTCGACCGGGCCAAAGCCAAAAGCGACATGGCCCATGACATCGTGTCTGCGATGTCCGTTCTTTGAAAACTGAATAAAGAAGAAAGAGAAACGTGGGCGGCAGAGTTCTGCTGGACACGAAAGACCCTCCGGGGTTGATCGGTCCGAACGAGACTTTGGCGGTTCACGTTTCGAGAGAAAAGTTACACTCCGTATCTTCGGATGCGGTAGGTGTGAATGTTCTCGTCGATTCAAGCGTGACCAATAAAAGCCAATTCAATCTCATAAACTTGAGAGTTTGATCCTGGCTCAGAACGAACGCTGGCGGCAGGCTTAACACATGCAAGTCGAGCGCCCCGCAAGGGGAGCGGCAGACGGGTGAGTAACGCGTGGGAATCTACCCAGCTCTACGGAATAACCTAGGGAAACTTGGACTAATACCGTATACGTCCTTCGGGAGAAAGATTTATCGGAGTTGGATGAGCCCGCGTCGGATTAGCTAGTTGGTGGGGTAATGGCCCACCAAGGCGACGATCCGTAGCTGGTCTGAGAGGATGATCAGCCACACTGGGACTGAGACACGGCCCAGACTCCTACGGGAGGCAGCAGTGGGGAATATTGGACAATGGGCGCAAG
>JBKBIT010000028.1:0-44812 GCA_046297455.1 Aliihoeflea sp. | reverse complement strand
CACGGAACTCGCCGAAATACTTCGTGATCGCAGCCGTCAGAGACGTCTTGCCATGGTCAACATGACCAATCGTGCCAATGTTCACATGAGGCTTATTGCGCTCGAATTTGCTTTTGGCCATCGTACCTTTCCTTGCGGGCACCCGTCGGGTTCAAAAACGATGGCGGGCGATTAGCGGCTATGCCGGGAAAAAACAAGGGGCAGTCGCCGCAAAGAACCTGCATGGGCGATGCGATGCCCCTACAACAGTCCGAGTTCCGCCAGTTCGCGGCGCAATGGCGCAGGCATCGCAGCGTCGCCGCCCTCTCCCAGATCGGCGGGCGCATCCGCCGCCTGCAGATAACGCCATCCCTGAAACGGCCGGCGCGGCTGCCATTCGGTGCGTCTGACGACGGGTTCCAGCACCAGGTTGCAGCGGCCTATGCCTTCGGCGTCGGTGAAGAGGCGGAGGTCGACGAGGCGCTGACGGCACTGGATGCCGCCCTTGATGACCCAGAACAGCGATCCGCCCGCAAGCAGTTCGTCGCCCCGCTTGGGCGCCATCCGGGTCGTGTGAATCTGTTCCTCGGGCTGACCGGCGGCGCGGCGCGCCGCCATGCGTTCTGCAATCCAGCCTTCCAGATCCTCGACGCTCTCGGCGCCAACGCAGAGTTTCAGGAGATTCAGTGTCATGTTGCCGTTCTAGGGCGGAGGGAAGCGACTTGGAAGGCAGCCACGCCCGTCGATCCACAGCAAGTCGTCCCTCGCGACGAGATCAAGCGCCGTCCATCAGCACTCGACCACGTTGACCGCAAGGCCGCCCTGGCTGGTCTCCTTGTATTTCTCGCTCATGTCGAGACCGGTCTGGCGCATGGTCTCGATGGCGGCGTCGAGCGGCACGAAATGGGTGCCATCGCCCTTCAGCGCCAGCGACGCCGCCGTCACCGCCTTGACCGCACCCAGCGCGTTGCGCTCGATGCAGGGAACCTGAACCAGCCCGCCGACCGGGTCACAGGTCATGCCGAGATGATGTTCGAGCGCGATCTCGGCTGCGTTTTCCACCTGCGCAGGCGTTCCTCCGAGCACGGCGCACAGGCCTGCGGCGGCCATCGCCGATGCAGAGCCGACTTCGCCCTGGCAGCCGACTTCGGCCCCGGAGATAGAGGCGTTGTGCTTGATCAGCCCGCCAATGGCAGCCGCCGTCAGCAGGAAGTCGCGCAGGCCGTCAGAATCTGCGTCCGGGTGGAACTTAAGCCAATAGCGCAGCACCGCCGGAATGACGCCGGCCGCACCATTCGTCGGCGCGGTGACGACGCGGCCGCCAGCCGCGTTCTCCTCGTTGACGGCCATCGCAAAGACCGACAGCCAGTCATTGGCGAGCAAAGGGTTCGGTCGGTTGGAGCGCCATTCTTCCTCCAGCCTGTCGTGGATCTGGCGGGCGCGCCGCTTCACATTCAAGCCGCCTGGCATGATGCCGGTCTGTGCAAGCCCGCGCTCGACACAGGCATTCATCACCTCGAAGATGCGGTCGAGTTCGGCGTCCAGTTCAGCGCGTGAACGGTGCACTTCCTCGTTGGCGCGCTTCATCGCCGCGATGGACATCCCCGAGCCTTCCGCCATCTCGAGCATTTCCCTGGCGCTCCGGAAGGGAAAGGGCACGTCCTTGCCGTGGCCTTCGGGTCCCCTCTCCTTCAGGCGCTGGAGCTCTTCCTCCGACACGACGAACCCACCGCCAACGGAATAATAGACCCGACGGATCAGCTGCCGGTCGTCGGCATCGAAGGCCGAAAACGCCATGCCGTTGGCGTGCCCTGGCAGGGGCTTCTTCCTGTCGAAGACGAGATCCGCTGCCGGATCGAACCTGTAGTCGGGATGGCCGGGTGGCGAGACCGTCTTGCGCTCACCGATCTCGCCCAGCATCGCTTCGACCTTGTCCGGGTCGACGGTCAGCGGGGTTTCGCCGGCGAGGCCCAGGATCACTGCGCGGTCAGTTGCATGACCTATGCCGGTGAAAGCGAGAGACCCGTGCAGGCTGACCGCCAGCCGCACGACCCTGGCGCCGGCCGGGCGCGGCCAGTCGTCTCCGGCAACTTCATCGAGAAACCGGCGGGCAGCCACCATCGGCCCCATCGTGTGCGAGGAGGACGGGCCGACGCCGATCTTGAACAGGTCGAAGACAGACAGGAACATGCTCGTATTCCGCTCCAAGCTCGTTGGCAGCAACATGGCAGCGCCGCAGCCATGCTTCCAGATGCCCTTCATGGCGCGATCGCGATCGCGACCGCCGCGCGCCGCCGACACCGGCTGGCTGCCGCGCGACATGGGCGCAAAAAGGATGGGCGCAAAAAGGAAAGGGCGGCCCGCCGGCCGCCCCCTCAACAAGCATATGCCTGAAAGTCTGGTTACTGCTTGGCGGTCAGGATGGCGGTGCTTTCGCCGCCGCCGATCAACCAAGCCACCAGGATGATGAATGCAAAGCCAACGACTGCCTTGGCGGTTACGCCCCAGCAGGATTTCTGAACGGTTTCGTCCATGATTTTGGTTCGGCCTCGTGTTGCCGTCATTTGGTTCAAGGCTTCGCCCCCACGCGAAACCCTGCATGGGAGATAGCCATTTGCGCGCTCTCCCGCAATGCAAAAGAGGCTGAAATGTGGCGCAAACCAGCCATGCGCCTTTGATGGTCATGGATTACCGTTTAAAATCAAGGCGTTGATTTTGACGCTTCGTTAACCGATCGGTAAGACCTGAGACCGTGCCGGGGCGCGAAACTTTTCCACAGGCTCAGGGCCGGTCGCCGGGCCCGGGCAGTATCTCGTCGAGCCGGCCCGTTGCCCGGTAGGCGACCAGCCCGATCCATTCGCGCAGCGCCGTCGACAGGGCCCGGAGCGAATCCTGCTGGCTTGCCTGCATCAGGCCGAATCGCTCGTTGCCGGCGGTGCGGTAGTCGCTCGGCCACGGCACGACCTCGAACCCCGCCTTCCGGTAAAGCCCCATCGAGCGCGGCATGTGAAACGCGGAAGTGACCAGAAGCCAGGTCTCGCCTTCCTGCGGATCGGCCAGCTCGCGCGAGAACACGGCGTTTTCATGCGTGTTGCGGGAGCGGTTTTCGAGGATCATGCGTTCCGGGGCCACGCCAAGCGCTTCAAGCATGCGCGGTGCCGAATCGGCATCGCCCTCGCCTTCCAGGATCAAGGCGCCGCTGCCGCCGGAGATCAGCACACGTGCATCAGGATAGCGGCGGGCAAGGATGGCGGTCTCAACAGCACGGTCGCCGGCCACGCCCGTCTCGTAGCCGCCACGGGCCATGTTGATGCGGCCCTCGAAGCCGCCGCCGAGAAGAATGATGCCGGCGACGTTCCCCGGCATGGGGTCGGGGCGCTGAAAACGCTCCTCCAGAGGCAACAGCATCACGGCGCCGAGCGTGGTCCAGGCGGCGAGCACGAAGACGATGGCGCCGAACGAGGCGGTTGCCAGCGCCAGCCGCCGCCATTTCAGGACAAGCAACAGGATGGTCAGCAGGAGAAGTATGCCGATCAGATTGAGCGGATCGGCAAAGAACCAGAAGATTTTGGAGAGGGTGAAGAACATGGCGCCCCGCATCACGGCGAATCGACGCGAAGGCTAGTCGATCCGGCTTGGCAAGTCGCGGCATTCCGGCTATGGGGCGCCATCCGATGGAGTGCTTATGCCCAACGCTTGTGAGGCCCGGTAGGGCCCGTCCGGGGTCTCGGACGGGCGATTGATGGAACGGCTGTCCCGCCTTTGGCGGCACGGCCCCGTTTTGTCGCGGCACGATGTGCCGCAAGCCTATCGGTATTTCTCACAATGGACATTTCACGACACGAACAGCGCGTGCTGCACGTGCTGGCGCAGGGCGGACGCATTCACCTCAACCGAGACGACGACGCCGAAGAGCACACCGTCGAATGCCTGACCCGCGAGGGCTGGCGGATGGGCGGCGTCGACATCGTCATCTTCCGCAAGCTCAAGCGGAAGAAGGCGATCGCCTCGAAGAATGGCGGCCCCTACCGCATCACGCGGCGCGGGCTGGAGCTGGTGCGGTCGCAGCTGGACAACAGGTAGAAGCAAGACCGAGGCCGGGCTTCTTTCCTCACGCGGTTTGTGGGGAGGAAGCCCGCCGAAGTCAGGCTCGACCTACCACCACTTCTCCGGCGCGAAACGACCTGCCGCCTGTTCGATGACATGGGCGGTGCGGAACAGCGTCTCCTCGTCGAACGGCTTGCCGATCAGTTGCAGGCCGAGCGGCAGGCCCTTGGAGTCGAGGCCGGCAGGGACGGCGATTCCCGGCAGGCCGGCCATGTTCACGGTCACGGTGAAGATGTCGTTGAGATACATCTTGACCGGATCGGCGGCCATTTCCTGGTCGGCGATGCCGAAGGCGGCCGATGGCGTGGCCGGCGTCAGGATCGCGTCGACACCTTCGTGGAAGACATCCTCGAAGTCGCGCTTGATCAGCGTGCGCACCTTCTGCGCCTTCAGGTAATAGGCATCGTAATAGCCGGCCGACAGCACATAGGTGCCGATCATGATGCGGCGCTTGACCTCGCGGCCGAAACCGGCGGCGCGGGTCTGCTCGTACATGTCGGTGATGTCCTTGCCCGGCACGCGCAACCCGTAGCGCACGCCGTCATAACGCGCGAGGTTGGACGAGGCTTCGGCAGGCGCCACGATGTAGTAGGCCGGCAGCGCGTATTTGGTGTGCGGCAGCGAGATGTCGACGATCTCGGCACCCGCGTCCCTCAGCCAGGCAATGCCCTGCTGCCAGAGCGCCTCGATCTCGTCGGGCATGCCCTCCACACGGTATTCCTTCGGAATGCCGATCTTCATGCCCTTTACCGACTGGCCGAGCGCTGCCTCGTAATCCGGCACCGGCAGATCGACGGAGGTGGTGTCCTTGTCGTCGACGGATGCCATCGCCTTCAACAGGATCGCGCTGTCGCGCACGTCGCGGGCGATCGGGCCTGCCTGGTCGAGCGAAGAGGCAAAGGCAACCGTGCCCCAGCGCGAGCAGCGGCCATAGGTGGGCTTGATGCCGACCGTGCCGGTAAAGGCCGCGGGCTGGCGGATCGAGCCGCCAGTGTCGGTCGCGGTGGCGCCGGCGCAGAGCCAGGCGGAGACAGCCGCCGCCGAACCGCCGGACGAGCCGCCCGGGACGAGTTTCTTGTTGTCACCCTTGGCCCGCCAAGGATTGACGACCGGGCCGTAGTAGGAGGTCTCGTTGGACGAACCCATGGCGAACTCGTCCATGTTGAGCTTGCCCAGCATCACCGCGCCTTCGGCCCAGAGATTGGCGGTGACGGTCGATTCGTAGCGCGGCTCGAAACCGTCGAGAATGTGGCTGGCGGCCTGGGTGTGGACGCCCTCGGTGGCGAACAGGTCCTTGATGCCGAGCGGAATGCCTTCCAGCGCGCCGCCCTCGCCTTTCGCCAGCCGCGCGTCGGAGGCCTTTGCCATCTCGCGCGCCTGGTCGTGCGTCACCTTCACATAGGCGTTGAAGGTATCGTTCGCGGCATCGATCGCACCGAGATAGGCCTCGGTCAGGTCGAGCGCGGAAAACTCCTTGGCAGCAAGGGCCTTGCGCGCTTCGGCGATGGTCAGTCTCGTCAGTTCGGTCATCAGGCAAGCTTCTTTTCGTAGAACCGGGAAAAGCCGGAATCGGGATAGTCGAGGACGGCGCCGCAGGTGGAAAACCCGCCGCGCTCGTAAACGCGCCATGCCGGCTCGAAGCCCGGCGCCTCGCCGGTCTCGAGCACCAGGCGCACAACACCACGGGCGTGGGCCTCTTCCTCGATGCGCTTCAGGATGGCGGAGCCGACGCGCTGGCCGCGCACTTCCGGCAGCGTGTACATGCGCTTGACCTCGCCCAGCCCCTCGCCGTGCTCCTTCAGCGCGCCCATGCCGACGGCGCGGCCGGTCTCGTCGCGGGCGACGAAAAGTGTCACGGATGGCTCGGCCATCTGCTCGACGGTCAGCTGGAACTGGAACTCGCGCGGGGTGAGCGGGATCATGTAGGCGTTGAGCTCCGCGACCAGATGGCGGATCTCGTCCTGAAGCGGCGTTTCGACGGAAATGACGAGCGGCATGGCCTATTCCACCACCTTCGGCACCAGGAAGAAATTCTCTTCCGTCGCCGGCGCGTTGGCAACGATGTCGGCAGCCTTGCCACCGTCGGTGACGGCGTCGACGCGCTTTCTCATCTCCATCGGGATGACCGAGGTCATCGGCTCGACACCGGACACGTCGACCTCGTCGAGTTGTTCGACGAAACCGAGAATGGCATTCAACTCGCCCGTCATGCGCTCGGCATCGTCGTCATCGACGGCAATGCGGGCCAGGCGCGCGACGCGCTTCACGGTGGCTGTGTCGACGGACATGTCGGTCTCCGGACGAATGCATGATGAGAGGCAGACCGCGCTATAGCGGCGCGGCCGCCGCGGCGCAACAATGGCGAGGCCAGCTATTGTCCGACTTGGACTAGACGTCGAAAGCTTCGCCAACCGTGGCCAGTTTCACCTTGGCCTTCGCCCCCTTCATCCCCTCGACGAACTTGTCCGCCGTCTGGTCGATGATCGGGAACGTGCCGTAGTGGCAGGGAACCACGGTCTCGAAATCGAAAAAGCGCTGGCAGGCGAGCGCCGCGACTGCACCGCCCATGGTGAAACGGTCGCCGATCGGCACGATGCCGATTTTTGGCCGGTGCAGCTCGTTGATTAGCGCCATGTCACCAAAAATATCTGTGTCGCCCATGTGATAGAGGCTTTTGCCATCGGGGAAATGCAGCACCAACCCGTTCGGGTTGCCGAGATAGGTGTTGCCGTCGCCGTAGGATGAGGAATGAAGCGCATTTACGAAAGTCACGGTGAACCCGCCGCAATCGACCGTGCCGCCATGATTGCCTGGATTGAGCTTGCCGCCATCGACGCCTTGCGAACCGGCAAAGCCGCAGATCTCGGCATTGGCCACCAGCATGGCGCCGGTCTTCTTCTGGATGGCGACCGTGTCGCCGAAATGGTCGCCATGACCGTGGGTGAGCAGAATGTGGGTCACGCCGCCCGCAACCTCCTCCCAGCCCTTGCCCCAGCTTGGATTTCCGGTCAGGAACGGGTCGATAAGTATCCTGGCGCCGCCGGCCTCGACCGAAAAGGCGGAATGGCCGTACCATGTCAGCTTCATTGCGGTTCACTCCCTGATGGTTGTTGGCCCGAAGGATAGAACGGGAGATGCCGTTGTCAAAGAAGCGGATGGCGGGCGAGATAGACATCGCCGAACTGGCCGGGATGGAGCTTGCCGGCAGCACCATCGCGGCGATCGATCTCGGCGACAAGACCATCGGCCTTGCCGTTTCCGATCTCGGACACCGGCTTGCCAATCCACGACCGGTGATCCGGCGCCAGAAATTCTCGCAGGACGCGTCCGCCCTTCTGGCGGCCCTTGCGCAGGATCGGGTCGGCGCGCTTGTCGTCGGCCTGCCCGTCAACATGGACGGCACGGATGGACCGCGTGTTCAGTCGACACGCGCCTTCGTGCGCAACCTCGTACCGCTTTCAGACCTGCCGGTGATGTTTTGGGATGAGCGGCTTTCCACCGTGGCGGCCGAACGGGCGCTGATCGAGATGGATGTCAGCCGGGGCAAGAGGCGCGACCGGATCGATTCGGCCGCGGCAGCCTTCATTCTGCAGGGGGCGCTCGATCGGCTGGTGTCAGCGCGCGCGGCATCGGGCTGACCGTTCCGCGCCTCTCGTTCCACCAGGCCCAGAGCTGCTTGCGGCGCCGCAGCCCGAAAATGCCGAAGATGATCGCCGTATCCACGATGCAGGCTTTTGCGACCAGCGGTGGGATGATGGCCGGGTCTATGCCGATAATGGACGCATAGAAGCCGAAGGCGAAATCATGAGCAGCGCGACTCAGGAAGGCGTAGCCGAAATTGATGTCGTAGTAGGATAGGCCGAACCAACCCCAGAACAGGCCCAGCGGCAACGCCCAGAAGAGCAGGATATAGCGCATCAGCCTCGCTCCCCGCGCCGGATGGCGCGGGCCGCGGGGCGGCGGTGCGACATGGCTTCCTGTGCTGCGGTCCAGGCCAGGAGCCTGGTCGACAGCGGCACGTTGTCGTTGACGGCGCGCGGCGCGGCCGGAAGGCGGATTTCACGGGCCATGACCAGATAACTGGCGAGCAGGGCCGACAGTTGCATGAACCCGACAATGACCAGCAACGTGTCGCCGGTCGGCAGCGCGGCCAGGATACCACAAAGTGCAACCAACGCGCCGGCGCCGAAGGCCAGCCGGGACCACTCCTCGAAAGGCATCAACGCTTCCGTGTCGCGCAGCGAAAGGATGCAGGTCACCAGCCACAGGAACAGTCCCGCGACCGCGACATTGCCAAGGGCCGCAAAGACCGCGGCAACCGCGCCCGCCCCTTCCAGTCCAAGCGACGGGTGCTGCGGCACAGTCGCGGCCTGAACGATGAATAGTGCCGCCCATCCAAGGGCGATCGTGAGTGACAATGTCGTGCGCATCATGACCTTCGTGGCTCCTGCCTCAAACTGGACCGGCGGGATTTGCGCGGCAATGGAAACCATTTGTTAAGGTTAACGGAAGAATTCCGTGGATGGCTGGCACAAGCGCTCTTGGCCGGCGGCCTTTGACACCGGCGGGAAGCAGGCCTATCCGCGAACTCCCCTTCCCTTCGGTTGGTCTTCATGCTGCCCGTCTTCGAAAGCACCCTGCCCATCTTCCTGCTGATTCTGGCGGGCGTCGCGCTCCGCCGGCTGCCCATTACCGGCGATGCAGGGTGGAACGGCGTGGAACAGATCGCCTATTGGGTGCTCTACCCGGTGCTGGTCTTCGTCACGATCGTCAACGCAGACTTTTCAGGCCTGGCACTGGACGCGATGCTGGGCTCGCTGGTGCTGGGCGTGCTCTTCATGGCGGGCCTTACCCTGGCACTGTGGCCGCTCTTGCGGAACACGCGGACTGTCGCGGCCAGCGAGTTCTCGTCCGTCTTCCAGACCGCCCTGCGCTGGAACGGCTTCATGGCGCTCGCGATCGCGCAGGGGCTGTTTCCGCCCGCTGCCTCTGCGGTCGTCGCGCTGGCCATGGCCGCGATCATCCTGCCCATCAACATCATCTGCGTCATCGTCATCACGCGATTTGCGGACCGCGAGGCAGGCATCCGCAAACTCCTGTTCCAGATCGCCACAAATCCGCTGATCCTTGCCTCGGGTGGCGCATTGATCATGCGCCTTGGCGGCGGGTTATACGGCCCCATCGACACCGCGCTGAGCCTTGTCGGCAGCGCAGCGCTCGGCATGGGGTTGATTGCCATTGGCGCGGGATTGCGTATCGGCGATCTCGCCAGCCCGCGACTGGCAATCTGGTTACCGGTGTTCCTAAAACTCGCCGTGTTTCCCGTTGTGGTCGTTGCCATTGCCATGGGGCTGGGTATTTCGGGCCAGGAACTGCAATATCTGGCGCTCTGCGCGGCCGTGCCCACGGCCATGAACGGCTATCTGCTGGCGCGCAATCTCGGCGGCGACCCCGAACTCTACGCCGTCGTGACGACAACGCAGACGGCGCTCGCCTTCTTCACGATCCCCGCCGTTCTCGCGCTGACGGCTCAGCTCTCCGGGTAGAGCGTATCGACAATGGTGCGGGCGTCGTGGCGCGCATCGAGCATGCCGTAGGTGGTTCGCCACTGGCCGGCCAGCCGGCTTTCTATGAAAGCATCGGCGATCTGGCCCGCGCCAAGGCGCTTCAGTTCGGCTGCGGCAGCGGCGAGCGCCAGTTGCTCGGTCAGGATGCGTGCCGAGCCCTCGTCGGCATTGGCGACCTTAAGCGCCGCCTGCAGCACCTCCACCGTTCCGCGCCCGGCCGGGCCGAGATGCTCGCCGATATTGCCGATCACCGCGTCAAACAGGGCCGGCCCGCGCTTGAGCACGCGCAGCACGTCGAGCGCCATCACGTTGCCTGAGCCCTCCCAGATCGCGTTCACTGGCACCTCGCGATAGTGGCGGGCCAACGTCGCCTCCTCGACATAGCCATTGCCACCCAGGCACTCCATGGCCTCGTAGACCAGGGCCGGGGCGATCTTGCAGACCCAGTATTTGACCACCGGCGTCATGGCGCGCGCAAAGGCTGCCTCGGAATCGTTTTCCGCCGCCTCGTCGAAGGAACGCGCCAGCCGGAGCGCGAGCGCGGTAGCGGCGGCGACGTCAAGCGACATGTCCGCCAGAACACGCTGCATCAGGGGCTGGTCGATCAGTTCCTTGCCGAAAACCTTGCGGTAACGGGTATGATGAACGGCTTCGGCAAGGGCCGCGCGCATGATGCCGGCATTGCCCAGCGCGCAATCCAGGCGTGTCAGCGTGACCATGTCCATGATGGTGCGGATACCGCTGCCCGGCTCGCCGACGATCCAGGCGAGCGCGCCCTCGACCTCCACTTCGGAAGACGCATTGGACCGATTGCCCAGCTTGTCCTTCAGTCGCTGGAACCGCAGCGCATTGGGCTTGCCGTCGTCGAGAATGCGGGGAACCAGGAAACAGGAGAGCCCTTCCCCGGTCTGGGCCAGCATCAGGAAGGCGTCGCACATGGGCGCCGACATGAACCATTTATGGCCGGTCAGCTTCCACATGCCGTTTCCGGCCGGTTCCGCGCGCGTCGTGTTGGCCCGCACGTCGGTGCCGCCCTGCTTCTCGGTCATGCCCATGCCGATCGTCACGCCCGTCTTCTGCTGGAAGGGGCGGTTCGACTGGTCGTATTTGCGCGATATCACCAGGGGCGCCCAACGGGAAAACAGCTCCGAATTGGCCATCAACGCCGCGAGCGCCGCGCTGGTCATGGTGATGGGGCACAGGTGCCCGCACTCCAGCCCGGCGGTCAGGTAGAACCGTGCGCCGCGCACCTGATGACGCATGCCCGCTTCGCTGTTGGAGCCTTCCCAGATCGAGGAATGGATGCCCTGGGCGGCCGAACGGCGCATGAGCGCATGATAGGCGGGATGATACTCGACCTGATCGAGACGCCTGCCCTGGCGGTCATGGGTTCTCAGCTTCGGCAGTTCGCTGTTTGCCAGCCGGGCCAGGTCCTGCGCTTCATGGGTGCGCACGAAGCGACCCAGCAAATCCAGCTCCTTGCGAGCCGGCTCGGGAAAATTCTCGCCCAGCTGCATCAAGAGAGGATCGGTGCGCCATGCGCTGTTGCCCGTCATCGGCGGGCTCTGATTGGTCACGTCGTGGTTCACGGGTAGTCCTTGCCGCTTCTCGCCATCGGGTTGAAAAGCCCGTTCGCGTTTCGTCTGACAAGACAGCACCCGCACACCCTTTATGCAATCCCCATGAATCTGTCATGCCACCGGTGCCCGGTCTTGCCGCGACGGCGGGCGAGGCATATAGCAGCGCCTTGACATGACCGATCCTACGGCCTTTCCGCCCTTCCCGCACCGCCACCTGCTTGGCATCGGCGCGCTATCGCCGCAGGATATCGAATTGCTTCTCGACCGGGCCGAGGCGGCGGTGGCGATCTCGCGGCGCCCGGATAAGAAGATGTCCACCCTTCGCGGCCGCACCCAGATCAATCTCTTCTACGAATCGTCCACGCGCACCCAATCCTCCTTCGAACTGGCGGGCAAACGGCTCGGCGCCGACGTCATGAACATGTCGGTCGCCTCTTCGGCGGTGAAGAAGGGCGAAACGCTGATGGACACGGCGATGACGCTCAACGCGATGCATCCCGACATTCTGGTTATCCGGCATTCGTCGGCCGGAGCGGCCGCGCTTCTGGCGCAAAAGGTCGGCTGCTCGGTGGTCAATGCCGGCGACGGGGCACATGAACACCCGACCCAGGCGCTTCTCGATGCGCTGACCATCCGCCGGGCCAAGGGACGGATTGCCCGTCTGGTCGTGGCGATCTGCGGGGACGTCCTGCATTCGCGGGTGGCGCGCTCCAACATCATCCTGCTCAATGCGCTGGGCGCGCAGGTGCGCGTCGTCGCGCCGTCCACGCTGTTGCCCGCCGGCATCGAGAAGATGGGGGTCGAGCGGTTCTCCCGAATGGAAGACGGACTGAAAGGCGCAGATGTGGTGATGATGCTGCGCCTGCAGCGCGAGCGCATGGCGGGAGCCTTCGTGCCGTCGATCCGTGAATATTTCCGCCATTTCGGCCTCGACGCGGCCAAGCTGTCGGCCGCCAAGGAGGATGCGATCGTGATGCATCCGGGCCCGATGAACAGGGGGGTGGAGATTGCTTCGGAAATCGCCGACGGGCCGCACAGCCTGATCCAGGAGCAGGTCGAGATGGGTGTTGCCGTGCGCATGGCGGTGATGGAGGCCCTTCTCGATCCGCGTCGCAGAGAGGAAGGCGGCGGCCAATGAGCGTCATCGTCTTCGAGCGCGCCCGCATCGTCGATCCCGCACGCGGCATCGACGAAACCGGCACGGTGATCGTTCGCGACGGCCTGATAGAGGCGGCGGGCGCGGATACGCTCAACCAGGGCAGGCCCGAGGGAGCAGAAATCGTCGACTGCACCGGGCTGACGATCGTTCCGGGCCTTGTCGATGCCCATGTCCATGTCGGGGAGCCCGGCGCCGAACACCGCGAGACCATCGCCTCGGCCTCGCTGGCGGCGGCGGCCGGCGGCGTGACCAGCATCGTCACCATGCCAGACACCGATCCCGTGATAGATGACGTGGCGCTGGTCGAATTCGTGCTGCGCAGCGCGCGCGACACGGCCGTCGTCAGGGTGCATCCCGCTGCCGCCATCACCAAGGGGCTGGCCGGTCACGAAATGACGGAGTTCGCCCTGCTCAAGGGCGCAGGTGCGGTCGCGCTGACGGAAGGGCGTCGTTCGGTCGCCAATTCGCTGGTGATGCGCCGCGCGCTGACCTATGCGCGCGATTTCGGCGCCGTCATCGCGCACGAGACGCAGGATGCCGACCTGGCCTCCTTCGGCGTCATGAACGAGGGCCTGTTTGCCAGCTGGCTTGGCCTGCCGGGCATCCCGCGCGAGGCCGAGGCCATCATGCTCGAGCGCGACCTCAGCCTTGCCCGGCTGACGGGCGGTGCCTATCACGCCGCCAAGATCTCGACCGCCATCGCCGTGGACGCCATGACGCGTGCCAGGAACGACGGCGCAGACGTGACGGCGGGGGTGTCGATCAACAATCTGGCGCTCAACGAAATGGATGTCGGCGAGTACCGCACCTTCTTCCGCGTCTCGCCGCCGCTGCGCGCGGAGGAGGACCGGCTGGCCATGGTGGAGGCGCTGAAATCCGGTGCGGTCGACATCATCGTGTCCTCGCATGATCCGCAGGACGTCGATACCAAGCGCCTTCCCTTTTCCGAAGCCGCGCCCGGTGCGATCGGTCTGGAGACGCTGCTGGCCGCCGCGCTCCGGCTCTACCACAATGGCGACGTACCGCTGATGCGGCTCATCGAGGCTTTGTCGACGGCGCCCGCGCGCCGCTTCGGTCTCGAAGCCGGAACGCTGGTCCCAGGGGCGCCGGCCGACCTCGCCGTCGTCGATCTCGAAGCGCCCTGGGTGGTGCGCGAGGAAACCATCCGGTCGAGGTCCAAGAACACCTGTTTCGAGGGTGCCCTGATGCAGGGGCGGGTCTTGCAAACGCTGGTTGCAGGACGCACTGTGTTTGTCGCGGAGTGAGGGGATAGGCGTTTCATGAGTTACGTGCTGGCGATCCTGTTCGGCTATCTGCTCGGGTCGATCCCCTTCGGCGTGGTGATGGCGCGGCTCGGCGGGCTTGGCGACCTGCGCAAGATCGGCTCCGGCAATATCGGAGCCACCAACGTCCTGCGGACCGGCAACAAGGGCCTTGCCGCGCTGACCCTCATCCTCGACGCCCTGAAGGGCACTGCGGCGGTCGTGATTGCAGGTTTCTGGGGCCCGGATCTCGCTCTTCTGGCCGGCCTGTCGGCCTTTCTCGGTCACATCTATCCGGTCTGGCTCGGCTTTCGCGGCGGCAAGGGTGTGGCGACCTATCTAGGCGTCCTTGCCCCCGTCGCCTGGCCTGCCGCTCTCGTCTTTGCTGTCGTTTGGCTGATCGTGGCCGCGGTGACGCGCTATTCCTCGCTTGCAGCGCTCGTGGCAACCGTCGCCGCGCCGCTGACCCTGTTCTGGATGGGCTATGTCGACGGCGCTGTTCTGTTCGGGCTGATGACGCTGGTCATCTACTTCAAGCATGCCCAGAACATTGCGCGGCTCCTGAAAGGCACGGAGTCCCGCATCGGCTCGAAGGGATAGGGCGGTGGCGGACCGGCCCAACGAGGCGCCTCGCCTCACGGACCGGCAGAGACTGAACTGGCTGCGCCTCATTCGTACCGACAATGTCGGTCCCGCCGCCTTTCGCGACCTCATCAATCGTTTCGGCTCGGCAGAGGCAGCGATCGCCATGCTGCCGGAACTGGCAGCCAATGGCGGCGCGCTACGGCCCGTCCGCGTGCCCGACATGGCGCATGCGGAAGAGGAGATGGAAAGGGCCATCCGTTTCGGCGCGCGATTCGTGGCCATCGGCGAGGCCGACTATCCCCCGATGCTGCGCCGCATGGCACTGCCGCCGCCTCTGGTCGCGATCAAGGGCCGCGCCGAGGTGCTGCAGATGACGGCTATTGCCATCGTCGGTGCCCGCAATGCCTCGTTGGCCGGCATCAAGATGGCGCGCATGCTGGCCCGCGATCTCGGCGGCGAAGGATACGCGATCGTGTCCGGGCTGGCGCGCGGCATCGACGCGGCTGCGCATGCGGGCAGTCTCGACACCGGCACGGTCGCGATGATGGCCGGCGGCCTCGACCGTCCCTATCCGCCCGAGAATGTCAGCCTGGCGGAGGAAATCGCCGAACGCGGCGCGCTTCTCTCGGAGATGCCGTTCGGCTGGGAACCGCGTGCGCGCGACTTTCCCCGCCGCAACCGGCTGGTGGCCGGGTTGGCGCTTGGCCTCGTTGTCGTGGAGGCGGCCATGCGATCAGGGTCGCTGATCAGCGCGCGGCTGGCCGGCGAAATGGGACGTATCGTGTTCGCGGTTCCCGGATCGCCGCTCGATCCGCGCGCGGCCGGGTCGAACGGGCTCCTGAAGGACGGAGCGGTCCTGGTCACGGAGGCCGAAGACATTCTCGCCCATATCCGGCCGATCGATGCTGGCGCCCTGCCGCAATCACCGCCCACGCTTGAAGAACCGCCCGATCTTGCCGCCACGCCTCCGGCGGGCGATGGCGAGCGGGCCCTGGTTGTGGAGGCTCTTGGCCCTACGCCGGTGTCGGTCGACGAAATCATCCGCCACACCGGGCTGGCACCAGCCCAGGTACATCTCGTGCTGCTCGAGCTAGACTTGGCCGGGCGGCTGGCCCGGCAGGCCGGCGGGCTCGTCTCGCTCATCCCCCTTGGCACCTGAGCGCTCACTGCCACGCGACAATTCGACTGCTTCCACATAGGCCATGCCGATGAGATA
This sequence comes from Aliihoeflea sp., assembly GCA_046297455.1. GTDB lineage: Bacteria > Pseudomonadota > Alphaproteobacteria > Rhizobiales > Rhizobiaceae > ZYF759. Next base: position 29,357 of record JBKBIT010000028.1, on the reverse strand, counting down.
GGCGAGCATGTCGTGGCGGCCCTCCTCGGCCATTCCTCTCAGCTGGCCGAGCATCGCCCGCAGATATTCCAGCGTATCTCCCTTGTGGTGCATGTCCTCCTTTCCACGCATGGCATCGCCCCCGCGACCGCGTTTACTCTTAATGATTGCATCACTGATATATACAACTTTTAATCGAATGAAAACGGCCGGCCGCCAACCCGACTGAAATCGCGATCAGAAGCAAGCCTTCGGGTATCGACCGACCATCGACAAAGGAGTCAACCCTTGACCGCAGGCCAAAGCGCAGCCATGTGGAGCGGGTTTGTCGTCCCGGATTGTATCGGCGGGACCTGCAGTTTTCAGGAAGGAACGGTCGCGCCTCATGGACGTCGTCATCGTCGAATCGCCCGCAAAGGCCAAAACGATCAACAAGTATCTCGGCTCCGGCTACAAGGTGCTGGCATCGTTCGGGCACGTGCGCGACCTTCCCGCCAAGGACGGCTCTGTCCGCCCCGACGAAGATTTCGCCATGTCCTGGGAGGTGGATGGCCCCTCCTCCAAGCGGCTCTCCGAAATCGCCAAGGCGGTCAAGGACGCCGACGGCGTCATCCTTGCCACCGACCCTGATCGCGAGGGCGAGGCCATCTCCTGGCACGTGCTGGAAGTACTGCGCCAGAAGCGTGTACTTAAGGAAAAGCCGGTCAGGCGCGTGGTCTTCAACGCCATTACCAAGCAGGCCGTCACCGAGGCGATGGCCGCCCCGCGCGAGATCGACGCGCCGTTGGTCGACGCCTATCTGGCGCGCCGCGCGCTGGACTATCTGGTCGGGTTCACGCTGTCGCCGGTCCTGTGGCGCAAGCTGCCGGGTGCGCGCTCGGCCGGTCGCGTCCAGTCGGTGGCGCTGCGGCTCGTCTGCGACCGCGAAACGGAGATCGAGCGCTTCGTCCGCGAGGACTACTGGCAGCTTGCCGCGCTGTTGAAGACACCGCGCGGCGATGGCTTCGAGGCCCGACTCACCGCTTATGAAGGCAAGAAGCTTCAGAAACTGTCGATCGCAAGCCAGGAAGAGGCCGACGCGATCAAGGCGATGCTGGAGGGTGCCTCCTTCAAGGCGGCCAGCGTCGAAGCCAAGCCCGCGCGGCGCAACCCGGCCCCGCCCTTCACCACCTCGACGCTTCAGCAGGCTGCCTCTTCGCGGCTCGGCTTTTCTGCCTCGCGGACCATGCAGGTTGCCCAGCGCCTCTATGAGGGAACCGACATCGGCGGCGAGACGACAGGTCTCATCACCTACATGCGAACCGACGGCGTGCAGATGGCTTCCGAAGCCATTGATGGCGCGCGCCGGCAGATCGGTTCGCAGTTCGGCGAGCGTTACCTGCCCGAAAAGCCCCGCTTCTATTCGAGCAAGGCGAAAAATGCGCAGGAAGCCCACGAGGCGGTGCGCCCCACCGACTTTTCGCGCACACCAGCGCAGATGCGCAAATATCTCGACGCCGACCAGGCCCGTCTCTACGAGATGGTCTGGCAGCGCGCCGTTGCCAGCCAGATGCAGCCAGCCGAGTTCGAGCGCACCACGGTTGAGATCGAGGCGCGCAATGGCAGCCAGACGGCCGGTCTGCGCGCGGTAGGCTCCGTCGTCCGCTTCGACGGCTTCATCGCCGCCTACACCGAAGACCGTGACGAGGATGCGGAGAGGGAAGACGACCGCCGCCTGCCCGAGATTCGCACCGGCGAGGATCTGGCGCGCGAGAAGATCGATTCCACCAAACACACCACCGAGCCTCCGCCACGCTATTCGGAAGCCTCGCTGATCAAGCGCATGGAAGAGCTCGGCATCGGCCGGCCGTCGACCTATGCCGCGACGCTCAAGACGCTGGAAGACCGCGACTACGTCACGATCGACAAGCGGCGGCTGACGCCGCAGCCGAAAGGACGGCTGGTGACGGCGTTCCTCGAGAGCTTCTTTGAACGCTATGTCGAATACGACTTCACCGCCGCGCTGGAGGAAAAGCTCGACCAGATCTCGGACGGCAAGCTCTCCTGGAAGGACGTCTTGCGCGATTTCTGGCGGGAGTTCTCCGGCTCGGTCGACGGCATCAAGGAACTGCGCGTCACAGAGGTGCTCAATGCGCTGAACGAGGAACTGGCGCCGCTCGTCTTCCCCGAGCGCGAAGACGGCTCGAACCCGCGCATCTGCCCCAAATGCGGCACCGGCAATCTGTCGCTGAAGCTCGGCAAGTTCGGTGCCTTTGTCGGCTGCTCGAACTATCCCGAATGCGGCTTCACCCGGCAACTGGGCGACGCCGCCAACGGCAATGGCGAAGGCGGCGCCGACAGCGATCGCGAGCTCGGCAAGGACCCCTATACGGGCGAGGATATCTGGCTGAAATCCGGCCGGTTTGGCCCCTATGTCCAGCGCGGCGAGGGCAAGGAGGCCAAGCGCACCAGCCTGCCCAAGGGCTGGACCGTCGAAGCCATGGACCATGAAAAGGCGCTGGCGCTTTTGTCGCTGCCGCGCGATGTCGGCCAGCATCCCGAAACCGGCAAGATGATCTCCGCCGGGCTAGGCCGCTACGGGCCCTTCGTGCTTCATGACGGCACCTACGCCAATCTCGAATCGGTCGAGGATGTCTTCTCCATCGGCATCAACCGTGCCGTGACCGTCATCGCCGAAAAACAATCCAAGGGCGGCCGCGGCCGCACCTCGGCGGCCCTCAAGGAACTGGGCGAGCACCCCGATGGCGGCGCGATCACGGTGCGCGAGGGCCGCTACGGTCCCTATGTCAACTGGGCCAAGGTCAACGCGACGCTGCCAAACGGCAAGGATCCGCAGTCGGTGACGGTCGAGGAGGCGCTTGAGCTGATCGCCGCCAAGGCGGCCAAGGGCGGCAAGGGCAAGAAGGCGCCTGCCAAGAAGGCCCCCGCGAAGAAGACCGCGACAAAGAAGGCCGCAGCCAAGAAGCCTGCCTCCAAGAAGGCGGCCGGCAAGGCTGCGAAGGAGTAGAGCTTGGCACGGCGGATATCTGGGCGCTCGAAGACACAGAAGGACAAGAGCGGCCCCACCGCCGGCGACTACCGCCCGACCCGCGAGCAGCTGCTGGCCTTCATCCACGAGAATCCCGACCAGGGGGGAAAGCGTGAAATCGCCCGCGCCTTCGGCCTCAAGGGGCCGGATCGGGTCTGGCTGAAGGATTTCTTGCGCCAACTGGAAGACGAGGGCCTCGTCGAGCGCAAGGCCAAGAAGCTGGTGCGTCCGGGCGGACTTCCCCATGTCGTGGTACTCGATATCTTCGGCCGCGGCACGGATGGCGAGTTGCTGGCGCGGCCGTCGGAATCGCCAGCCGAAAACGGCCCCGGCCCGCTGGTTTCGATTCGCATGCCGCGCGGGGACAAGGGCCGTGCTCCGGGCGTCGGCGAACGCGTGCTGGCAAAAGTCTTTCCTGTCGATGACCCGCAGGGGCCGGCCTATACGGCCCGCGTGCTCAAGATCATCGACAAGCGGCGCGAGAGCGTTCTGGGCGTGATCCGGGTGCTCGCCGATGGTTCGTGGCGGCTGGAGCCGGTCGAGCGCCGCCAGCTGGAATATGCCATCGATGCCGACCATCGCGGCGATGCCGCGCCCGGCGATCTGGTCGAGGCCGAACCTGTTTCCGCCGGCCGATACGGCCTGCCGCGCGCCAAGGTGACGCGTTCGCTTGGCCGGATGGGCGACGAAAAATCCGCCTCGCTGATCGCCATTCATGCGCATGAGATCCCGCACATCTTTCCGGATGCCGTGATCGAGGAAGCGGAGAAGGCGAAGGACTTCGACACCGGTCCGCGCGAGGACTGGCGCAAGCTGCCGCTGATCACCATCGACCCGTCGGATGCGCGCGACCATGACGATGCCGTGCACGCGGAGCCCGACCTCGACCCCAAGAACCCGGGCGGGGTGATCGCCACCGTCGCCATCGCCGACGTGTCGGCCTATGTGCGGCCCGGCTCGGCCATGGACCGCGAGGCGGTTCGGCGCGGCAATTCGGTCTATTTCCCCGACCGGGTGGTGCCGATGCTGCCCGAGCGCATCTCAAACGATCTGTGTTCGCTGCGCGAGCGCGAGGACCGGCCGGCGCTTGCCGTGCGCATGGTCTTCGCGGCCGACGGGCGCAAGCTTTCCCATTCCTTCCACCGCGTCGTCATGCGCTCGGCGGCAAAACTCTCCTATTCGCAGGCGCAGGCCGCCATCGACGGCGCGCCTGACGATGCCGCAAAACCGCTGCTGGAAGACGTGCTGCAACCGCTATGGGAGGCCTACCGGGTGCTCAAGCGCGGGCGCGAGGCGCGCCACCCGCTGGAACTCGACCTGCCCGAGCGCCGCATCCTGCTGAAGGAAGACGGCACGGTCGACCGCATTTTCGTGCCCGAACGCCTCGATGCCCACAAGCTCATCGAGGAATTCATGATCCAGGCCAATGTCTCGGCCGCCGAGACGCTGGAATCCAAGCGCCAGAAATTCGTCTACCGCATCCACGACGCGCCTTCGCTCGCCAAGCAGGAGGCACTGCGCGAATTCCTGCAGAGCATCGGCCTGTCGCTGGCGCGCGGCGCGCAGCTGCGCCCCAAGGCCTTCAACGCGATCCTGGAACGTGTCGAGGGCACCGAAAACGACGTGCTGGTCAACGAAGTGGTGCTGCGCGCACAGAGCCAGGCCGCCTACGAGACAGCCAATATCGGCCATTTCGGGCTCAATCTGCGCCGCTACGCGCATTTCACCTCGCCGATTCGCCGCTACGCCGATCTCATCGTGCACCGGGCGCTGGTCGGCGCGCTGGGCCTGGGTGCGGGTGGCATCACCCAGGCGGAAGAAGAGCGAATGGACGAGGTCGCCGCCCTGATCTCTGCGGCCGAACGCCGCGCCATGGCAGCGGAACGCGACACGGTCGACAGGCTCGTCGCGGCCCATCTTTCCGGCCGCATCGGCGAGAGTTTCCAGGGTCGCGTGGCCGGCGTCACCAAGGCTGGCCTGTTCGTGAAACTGCCCGAATATGCCGCCGATGGGTTCGTCCCGGTTTCGACACTGGGAGACGACTACTATATCTACGACGAAGCCTCGCAGGCGCTGGCCGGTGAAAGATCCGGCCGTGGCTATCGCCTCGCCGACCCCGTCGAGATAAGGCTGGCGGAAGTGCTTCCGCTGGCGGGCTCGATGCGGTTCGAGATGCTGAGCGAACCACGCGAACTGCCGGGCACGAAATTGTCCTTCCACAAGGCGAAGGGCAAACGCCGCAACGGAAACAATCGCCGCGCAGGACCGCGCGGCAGGAGAAAATGATGCAGGAAATGCGATTTGGCGGGCAAACCCACACAAAGCGCTCCGTCTGGCAAGCCATGTCCCGCGGCTTCATGGGCCGCTGCCCGCATTGCGGCGAAGGCAAGCTGTTCCGCGCCTTTCTGAAGGTCAATGATCGCTGCGAGGCCTGCGGCGAGGAATACCATCACCATCGCGCGGACGATCTGCCGGCCTATATCGTCATCGTCATCGTCGGACACCTGGTGGTCTCGAAATTCGTGCTTCTCGAAATGACGATGGAGCTGTCGCTGTGGACCCACATGGCAATCTGGGGCCCGCTGACCATCATCCTGTCGCTGGCGCTTCTGCAGCCCGTCAAGGGTGCTGTGGTCGGCCTGCAATGGGCCAACAGGCTGCATGGGTTCGGTGGCGACACTGACGACCATTTCTACGCCCCGCGCGCTGCCGAAGCATCGGGAGGCCGCCACGAATGAACCAGATGGAGGGGATGACGCGGGCGGAAATCGACAAGGCCGAGAACAAGGATTTCGCTCTCGGCAAAGGCCCCAAGCGGCCGCGCGATGCGGCCACGCTCATTCTCCTCGATCGCCAAGGCGGCGATATTCGTGTGTTGCTTGGCCGTCGCAGCCGCAAACATGCCTTCATGCCGGGTCGCTTTGTCTTTCCGGGCGGGCGCACCGATCCCGCCGACAGCCGTGTTGCGCTGTCGCGATCGCTGCATCCGGCCGACGAGGCCAAGCTGATCGGTACGGGAAGCCGCGCCTCCAGCGCCCGTGCCCGCGCCATTGCGCTGTCGGCCATTCGCGAAACCTATGAGGAAGCCGGGCTGCTGATCGGCCACAAGGCAGCCTTCTCCGCTCGCCAGGAAGGCTGGCAGGCGTTTTGCGAGCATGGCGTGGAGCCAGGTATCGACGCGCTTCGCTTTGTGGCGCGCGCCATCACGCCGCCCGGCCGCGTGCGCCGCTTCGACACGCGCTTCCTGGCCGCATGGCGCGACGACGTTGCCGTTTCCCTGCCCGACGGCGGTCCGACGCAGGAACTGGAAGAACTCTGCTGGCTGTCGATTGACGAGGCGCGCGAGGCCGAGGTGCCGACCATTACCCGCACCGTGCTCGGAGACATCAAGGACCGGCTGAGCGACGATCCGGAGCTCAAGCCCGGCGGGCCTGTGCCCTTCTACTATCTGCGCCACAACCGTTTCCATCGCGATATACTTTAGGCAGGCGTTGTGACTGCGGCCCCTACCCTTCCTGAACATGGCGGAGGCGCAGAAGAGATCCGATGGCTTTCCATCGGTGCGGCAATCGCCGCGATCAGCGTTGTCGGCATGGCACTCGGTCTCGGCATGCCGCTGTTCAGTGTGGTGCTCGAAAGCCGCGGCCACTCCGCCTCCATGATCGGCCTCAACACCGCGTTTGCCGGTGTTGCCTCGATCATCGCCGCACCTTTCGCCGCCCCGCTCGCCAGCCGGTTCGGCGTCGCCCCCACCATGCTCGCCATGTCGCTTGCCGGCGCCATCGCCATTGTCGGCCTCTATCTGGCCGACGTATTCTGGATGTGGTTCCCGCTGCGCTTCGTGCTGCATTTCGGTGTCACTGTGCTCTTCGTCCTGTCGGAATTCTGGATCACGGCCACGGCGCCGCCATCAAGGCGTGGGCTGGTGCTGGGCGTCTATGCGACCGTCTTGTCGCTGGGCTTTGCGATCGGCCCGTTGATCTTCTCGCAGATCGGTAGCGAGGGGCTGCTGCCCTTCGCCATCGCATCGGCGATGATGCTGCTGGTGGTGCCACCCCTCATCGCGGCCTGGCGCGAAAGCCCCGATATCAGCGCCTCCCGCCCCAGCGCGCGGTTTTCCAGCTATATCTTCCTCGTGCCAACCGCGACCGCCGCCGTTTTCGTGTTCGGCGCCGTGGAGACCGGCGGTTTTGCGTTCTTCCCCCTTTACGGCAACCGTCTTGGCTATACCCAGGCCGAAGCCGCGCTGCTGCTGACGGCAGTCGGTCTCGGGAACGTGCTGCTGCAGATCCCGCTCGGTCTGTTGAGCGATCGCATGCGCGACCGCCGGCATCTCCTGATCGGCTGCGCGCTGATCGGGCTGGGCGGCATTCTCGCCCTGCCCTTCGTGGCCGGGGACTGGTATGCGAGCGCCGCCATCCTGTTCATCTGGGGCGGCGTTGTCGCCGGGCTCTACACCGTTGGCCTGGCTCATCTCGGCTCACGGCTGACCGGCCGCGACCTTGCCTCCGCCAATGCGGCTTTCGTGTTCTGCTATGGCGTCGGCATGCTGGCCGGCCCCCAGGCCGTGGGCGTCGGCATGGATGTTTTTGGAACCCACGGCTTTGCCTATGTGATGGCCGCCTTCTTTGCGGCCTACGCGATCATGGCCGCGTTCCGAATCAATAGATGACCGAACCCAACACCGGGAGACCGCGGATTTCGGCAAAGCTGATGCTGGCAACGCCGACATAGGGGTTGGCGTGAAGGGCCAGGATCCACAGCGACACAACGGCGGCCGTGGTGAATATGATCAGGCTGCGCCGTCCGCCGATCCAGCGGTCGGCATGCACGGACGCGAGCGCGACCTGCGACAGCACCGTGAGGAACAGGACCAGATACCATTTGTAGTCGCCCCCCGGCCCTTGGCCAATGGCGAGCCTTGAGCTGCGTGCGTCCTGGAGCTGGTCGAAATCCTCCGCGATCTTCGCGACCAGCGCGTCTGGCGTGCCGTCGAAGGCCAGTCGCACGATCTCGGCCCGGATTTCCTCGATGGCGGAATCCGCCTCGGGCGCAGGTCCCCTGTTGGCGTGGCCGTTCCATTCTTCGTCCTGGACGGCGTCCTTGTAGGCCAAGATGCTGGCAACCAGCGCCGGACGGTCCAGCATGCCCGGCACCGCGATCCCTGCGATCCTGGTGATCGCGGAGCGTTCCTCGGCGGCAGCCTGCCTGGCTTGCGAGTTGACCGACCAGATGTCCGCGGCCGCGAATCCGAGTGCCAGCGCCCATGCGGTGGTGATCGTGGCAGCGAAATTGGGGACCGGCATCCAGGCTGCCGGCACCGGCTTCCCACGTCCGAACAAGGCCAGGCATCCCAGCGCGACCAAGTAGCTGATCACCCCGAACAGGACGAAGACAGCAAGCATCAGGGCAGGATGAAGACCAAAGATCACGTTCATGGCTGGCAAACCGTTCTGGGTGGGCATAGGGATAACCGGATACGTGATGGCGGTTAATTTCCCATGCAGGGGCACTTTTGATCGCAAGCCGGTTCGCCCTTGACTTTCGGTGGGCATCGTTTATCTGTCGCGCCGACTTCCGCGGCCGGGATTGCCCCGCCACTAGCGGTGCGATTTCCATATAAAAGACGGACACGTCCAATGGCCAAGGCTACGACTATCAAGATCAAGCTTCTTTCGACCGCCGACACCGGCTTCTTCTATGTAACCAAGAAGAACAGCCGGACGATGACGGAGAAGATGACCAAGCGCAAATACGATCCCGTCGCGCGCAAGCACGTCGAGTTCAAGGAAGCGAAGATCAAGTAATTCGCGGCTTCGGCCTGCGTAACGGAGCGCCGCCCCCAGGGCGGCGTTTTTCGTTTGTAAAGTTGCGGAGATTTGGGGGCCGGTCGGCTGACTGGCAGCGGTACGAGGAGGCCACTAGTGCCAGAGCCGACCGGCCGACCCCACGGACCCAGGAGATGCGGCGGACCTGAGCATCATGGGGTATACTCGGGATCACCTCGGGAGCGGTCAAATGCCGGTATCCAAGGCGATCCTCTAGGCCGAACACTCGCGCAAGCGCGTTCTGAAATCAACAGTTTCTTAACCAACTCGCGGACTTGTGCCTGTTAAGGTAAATTTTGGCGTCCGCGACAGCCAATAGCGGCCAACGACACTGCCACCTTTACTTGCATTGGCAAGTTGACCGGTCAGGCAGCGTCCGCGACGACGCGATTGCGGCCGGCGTTCTTCGCCTCGTAGAGCGCCTTGTCGGCGCGCTTCACCAGCCCGGCCACGGTGTCTTCCGCGTGCCTGATGCCGGCCAGACCGATGCTGATCGTGACGTTGATCGGTTCGTCCTGGCCGGACACTATGAAAGGCTGCCGGGCAATCTGTTCGCGCACACGCTCGGCGACGATGTTGGCAAGCGCCGGCTCGGTGTCGGGCATGACCACGACAAATTCCTCGCCCCCATAGCGGCAAGCCAGGTCGATCCCGCGCACGTTCTTTCGCAGGCGCGCCGCGAATTCGCGAAGGATCTCGTCGCCGGCATCGTGACCATATGTATCGTTGATCGCCTTGAAACGGTCGATGTCGGTGATCATCAGCGATAGCGGCCGGCGGCGGTTCATCGCACGTTCGAACAGCGTCTTGAGATGGCTGTCGAGATAGCGGCGGTTGTGCAGGCCGGTCAGCCCGTCGGTCACGGCCATTTCGATGGTCTGGGTCAGGCTCTGACGCAGGTGCTCGTTGTAGCGCTTGCGGCGGATCTGGGTGCGGACGCGCGCCAGCAGTTCCTGCTTGTCGATGGGGCGCACGACATAATCGTTGATGCCCAGTTCCAGCGCACGAACGAGCCGCTCCTCCTCGCTCTCGTCGGCAAGCAGCACGATCGGAAGGAATCGGGTCCGGTCGAGCGTGCGCAGCTGCGAGCAGAGCCGCAACGGATCGAAACCCGCAAGCCGCGTCGTGATCAGCACGCATTCGTGGTCGCCCTCGGCAGCCCGGAAGAAGCCGGCCTGCGGATCGATCGCGATTTCCACGTCACACGCGGAGCGAAGCATTTTCGCCACCTGGTCGGCGGTGGACTGCCGCTCGTCGATCAACAGAACCTTCGGCAGGACCTCGTCGACGGCATCGCGCCGCGACAGGAGTTCGCCAAGGCCGATATTGCGAGTCGTCGAGGCACGAAGCCGCAGCTCGTCGGTCAGCATCTTGAGCCTAACCAGGCTCTTGACGCGCGTCATCAGCTGAAGATCGTTGACCGGCTTGGTCAGGAAGTCGTCTGCGCCGGCCTCCAGCCCACGCACGCGGTCGGCTGCCTGGTCGAGTGCCGTCACCATGACAACAGGGATGTGTGCGGTTGCCGGATCGGCCTTGAGCCGCCGGCAGGTCTCGAACCCATCCATGTCGGGCATCATCACGTCCAGCAGGACGACATCGACGCGGCCACTTTCGCAGATTTCCAGCGCCTCGCGCCCGTTCGAGGCGGTCAGAACCTCGAAATACTCGGCCAGCAGCCGGACTTCCAGGAGCCGCACATTGGCGGGTACGTCGTCCACGACGAGAATACGTGCGGTCACGGGCGTCTCCTCCCCTTGCCGCCGACGACCCTGGGCATCACGCGTCTCCCAGATAGGACTTGATCGTCTCGATGAACCTGCCGACCGAAATCGGCTTGGAGATATAGGCCTCGCAGCCACCCTGCCTGATGCGTTCCTCATCGCCCTTCATGGCGAAGGCCGTGACGGCGATGACGGGAATGGAATGCAGTTCGTCGTCATCCTTGAGCCACTTGGTCACCTCAAGCCCGGACACTTCGGGCAGCTGGATATCCATCAGGATTAGGTCGGGCTTGTTGGCGCGGGCCAGATCCAGCACGTCGAGGCCGTTGCGGGTCCGCACCGTCTCGTAGCCACTTGCCTCTATAAGGTCGCGGAAGAGCTTCATGTTGAGCTCGTTGTCCTCGACGATCATGACCTTCTTCGGCATCTTCATCCCGCCTTGTGTCTGGCGCGCCGCCGCGGGGTTTGGCGCCATCCCGCCAACCGTGCCCCGCGAATCCCTGAAAGCAATAGACGCATTTGATTGACGAAACGCAAACCCGGACAAGTTTTGCGCCAGAACGGCTCCGCTGACACGCAGTTCTGGCGTGGTAAGTGACTACCGGCTATCTGTCTGGACATGAGTTCGGTACAGGAATCAGCTTGGCGATGGTGATGCAGAAGAATGCGGAGGGTGGGGCCGAGGCAGTGGCGATCGAGGCGCTGGCCTTCATCGCCAGCGACGAGAAGCTGTTGCCACGCTTTCTCGCCATTACCGGCATCGAGGCGCACGCCATCCGCCAGGCCGCCCGCGAACCGGGTTTCATGGCCGGCGTGCTCGATTTCCTGCTGGCGCACGAGCCGACGCTCATCGAATTTTGCGAGGCAAGCGGCCGAAAGCCGGAGACGATCATGGCCGCGAGGCGCGCGCTGCCGGGCGGCGACGGACGCTACGAGACATCTGTCTGAGTCCGGACGTGCGGATACTTGTGGCACGCATTGCGAACGGCTAGGATCGCGCGCGTTCCTGAAATGTTCAGCCAGATGCCATGACGATCGAGCCCGCTGCCTTCTGCCGGGACTGCCTGAGCGGGCAACCCGTGAGCGGTGGCAGGCGCTGCGTGGCCTGCGGAAGCCCGCGGCTAGTGCGTCATGAAGAGCTCGACGCGCTTTCCATCGGCCATGTCGATTGCGACGCCTTCTACGCAGCGATCGAGAAACGCGACAATCCGGCGCTGAAGGACAAGCCCGTCATCATCGGCGGCGGCAAGCGCGGCGTCGTCTCGACCGCCTGCTACATTGCCCGCATCAACGGGGTGCGTTCGGCCATGCCGATGTTCAAGGCGCTGGATGCCTGCCCCGAGGCAGTCGTCATCAAGCCGGACATGGAGAAATACGTCGCTGTCGGGCGGCAGGTGCGTGAGATGATGCTCGCGCTGACACCTCTGGTCGAGCCGATCTCGATCGACGAGGCCTTTCTCGACCTGTCCGGCACGAGAAAGCTGCATGGCGCCGCGCCCGCCCTGGTTCTGGCCCGCTTTGCCGCGCAGGTGGAAAAGGAGGTCGGCATCACCGTCTCCGTCGGCCTGTCCTACTGCAAGTTTTTGGCCAAGGTCGCCTCCGACATGAACAAGCCGCGCGGTTTTTCGGTCATCGGCCGGGCCGAGGCCGTCGATTTCCTGGCACCAAAGCCGGTCACCCTGATCTGGGGCATTGGCAAGGCTTTTGCGTCCTCGCTCGAACGCGACGGCATCCGCACCATCGGCCAGCTTCAGCGCATGGAGCTCGGCGACCTCATGCGCGCTTACGGCTCGATGGGCAATCGTCTCTATCATTTGTCGCGCGGGGTCGACGACCGGCCGGTCAAGCCCGACCACGCGGTCAAGAGCGTGTCGGCCGAGACCACATTCAATACCGACATAGCCGATCTGGGCGAACTGACCTCGATCCTGCGTGCGCAGTCGGAAAAGGTCTCGCGGCGCCTCAAGAAGGCCGAACTGGCCGGCCGCACCGTGGTCCTGAAGCTCAAGACGGCGGACTTCAAGATCCGCACGCGCAACCGCCAGCTGGGCGACCCGACGCGCCTTGCCGACCGCATCTTTCGCACCGGGCTCGACCTGCTGAAACGCGAGACTGACGGCACGCGCTACAGGCTGCTCGGCATCGGCGTCAGCGACCTGGTGTCCGGCGACAGCGCCGATCCGCCCGATCTGGTCGATCTTCAGGCGCGCAAGCGCGCACTTGCCGAAGGCGCCTTCGACAAGGTGCGCGAGAAATTCGGCAAGACCGCGCTTGAGACCGGCTACACGTTCGGCCGGCAGTCGCGACCGCAACGTGAGGAAGATCTCTAGCTTCTACTGGCGCTGCAATTCGAGTTGTGCCGTCACCACCTGCTCGCCTGTCTCGGGATGCTCTTCGATCGTCGTCAGCACCATGCGGCCCTCAGCGGGACTTGCCAGAGTCATGCTGGCCACCGGGTATCCCGGCCATTGCAATGACAGGTCCAGGCTGGAGCCGCTGCGCGTGCCCTGCAGTTCGGCCGTGCCGCGTCGCGACCCGATATAGGTGCCAACATAGGAGCCGTTCTGGAGCGAAAGCTCCGCGCCGACCTGGCGCGAGAACAACACCATGCCGGTGCAGGTGCCGTCCAGCGAGGCCGACACATCTGTCGACTGCCCGTCGAAATCGCACGAAACGTTCACCGGCGAGGCGTCAGGCGACAGCCGTACCTGGCCGCCACCGGTCCAGTTGCCGGAGAGCTGCTGCAGGAATTCGGCCTCGCTGGCATGCAGCGCGGTGGAAGCGGGAAGCGCCAGCACAAGTGCCGCGCAGAGGGTTGAAATTCGTTTCATCTATCGTGTCCGTCGTTGGTTGACTCTTCATTGTCCCAACGCAGGCCCGGCCGCTATGTGGCGCCCCCTTTGCACATAAATCCCAACGATCTGAAATCTAACGTGAATTCCGCCCCTTGCCGATGAACGGCTGCTGAATGGCGGGTTCAGCGAGCGTTCCGGATCGCTGTCCTAGAAAGGCATCGTCCACATCACGGGGCCGCCCCGAACCAAAGGAAGAGAGTTCACGACCATGAACCGCACCGCCCTCATCAGCGCCGCTCTTGCCGGCATCCTCGCCTTCACCTCCGTCCCCGCTTTCGCCAACGGCATCAGCATCTACCAGCATGGCTGGGCCAACGAGGCCGGCGGCGCGCAGAACGGTTTCCACAACAATGTTGGCGTGCATCAGGAAGGCCGGCGCAACAGCGCCGTCGCCCACCAGAACGGCCGCCGCAACACCGCCGCCATCGGCCAGCAGGGCCGCCGCCACAGCGCCACCACCGTTCAGACCGGGCGCGACAACGCCGCCGGCGTCGCCCAGTTCGGCCAGCGTCACAACGCCACCATCGTCCAGGACGGCAACGGCAACATCGCCGCAGGCGTCCAGGTCGGCCGCAACTGCGACGGCTCGGTCTCGCAGACCGGCAACGGCAACGTCGCCGCTTTCGTCCAGACCTGCCACTGATCGACCAACCGCCTATTGGGGAGGGCGTGTGCCCTCCCCGGCAACACATGGAAGGGGTAACGACATGAAGAAGTCCAATCCGATCGGCCGCGGCGCGCTCTTCCCGGCAGTTCTTGGCCTGGCCCTCGCCGGCTGCACAACTGCCGCCGGCACCGGAACCGCCCAGGCCGAGCCGCTGCGCTGCGAGATCGTGGCAAAGGCGTCCGGCGGCACGACGCGCCTTGAAGCGGTCGCCCATGCCGACCGCGCCGTGCGCGGCAGCTACACCTTCAAGGTGACGAGTTCAGGCCCGTCGGGCAGCTCCAACATCCAGCAGGGCGGCGCCTTCGAGGCCGGTCCGGGCCGCTCGCCGACGCTCGGCGTTGCCTCCTTCGGCGGCCGCTACGACGCTCGCCTGGAAATCACCGCCGACGGCCGCAAGGTCGATTGCCAGCGCAAGAGCTGAGCGTCAGCCCAACCTCCCTTCCAGGGGCTCCGGCGCGATCCGGGGCCCTTTTCGCGTCTGCCGCCATGCCGGCGCCAGGGAAGATGAACGCTTGTTGAATGCGCCATTCCGGATCGGTTCAACCGCGCTTTGGCATAACCGTCTCCAGAAACGAAATCCGCAACCTCGAAGGGATCGCCACCATGAACCGCAAGCTCGCTTCCGCCCTCGCCGCCTCGATCATCGCGTTCGGCGCCACCCCCGCCCTCACCGGCGCGGCCGAAGCCAACAGTCGCGGCTCGATCTCGATCTCGATTGCTCCGACCAACGCCGAGGAAGACCGCCTGATGCGCGCAGGGCTCGGCATCTACTCGCTCGTGCAGGGCGCCCGCAGCGCCTCCCATATCCGTCAGAACGGTACCGGCAACGCCGCCGGCCTCGCCCAGCACGGACGCGGCAACGGCGCCGTCATCCACCAGGAAGGCCGCGGCCATAACGGCACCGTCCAGCAGAACGGCAACAACAACCGCTACGGCCTGTTCCAGTTCGGACGCGGTACCAACGGTCATGTCGTCCAGAACGGCAATGGCCGCACCGGCGCGACGTTCCAGTTCGGGTGGTAGGTGGAAGCTACACCAGTTCCACTTCCACCACGCCCGGCACGGCCCTGAGCGCGGAAGCGATTTCCGGCGTAAGCCGGTAGCGGTCGGGGAGTTCGATCTCGACCTCCCCCTCGCCGCCGCCCTTGATGACGACCAGGCTCACCTGCCCGTCGCCGCGCTCCGATAGCCGCGTCGAAAGCGCCGGCACGGGGGCTGCGTCGCGCAGGAAGACGCGCAGCGCCTTCTGCACGCGGCTTGCCTCTTCCTCCAGCGACTGCACGGTCTGGATGCGCAGATTGACGCCTTCCGGCCGGTCCTCCGCCGCCACGGTGACGACGACGGCCTTGCCGACTTCCAAAAGGTGGCGATACTGAGCCAGCGTCTCCGAAAACATCACCGCCTCGTACTGGCCGCTCGAATCCGACAATTGCAGCACGCACATCTTGTTGCCGGTGCGCGTCTTGCGCTCCTGGCGCGAGGTGATGGTGCCGGCCAGCCGCCCGGCCGAGGCGCCTCGCTTGACCGCAAGCTGGAAGTCGGCCCAGCCCTGCACGCGCATCTTTTCGAGCGTCGACTTGTATTCGTCGAGCGGATGGGCGGAGAAATAGAAGCCGACGGCCTGGAACTCGCGGTGCAGTGTCTCCGCCGGCAGCCAGGGCTCGGCATTGGGCAGATAGAGCTTTTCGGGTTCAGCACCCATGGCCGCCCCAAAAATGTCGGACTGACCGCTTGCGGCATTTTCCTGCGCGCGGCTGGCCATCCCCATCATGCGGTCGAGCCCGGCCATCAGGGCGGCGCGCGGATGGCCGAAACAGTCGAAGGCACCGGCCGCGATCAGGCTTTCGAACACCCGCTTGCCCACGATCTTGGGGTCGATGCGCGAACAGAAATCCTCGAGGCTCTCGAACCGGCGTTCATTGCGCACCGCCACGATATGGTCGACCGCCGCCTCGCCGACGCCCTTCAGCGCGGCCAGCGAATAGAAGATGCGGTTTTCGCCGACCTCGAAATCGCGGTGCCCGGTGAGCACCGAAGGCGCCTCGACCGAGATGCCGAGCCTGAGCGCATCCTGGCGGAAATCGTTCAGCTTGTCGGTGTTCGACATGTCGAAGGTCATCGACGCGGCCAGGAATTCGGTCGGGTAATGCGCCTTCAGATAGGCCGTGTGGTAGGAGACCAGCGCATAGGCCGCCGCGTGCGACTTGTTGAAGCCATAGTCAGCGAACTTGGCAAGCAGGTCGAAGATGAAATTGGCCTGCGGCTTGGCCACGCCACGCTCCACCGCGCCATCGACAAAGCGCACGCGCTGCTTGTCCATCTCGGCGCGGATCTTCTTGCCCATGGCGCGGCGCAGCAGGTCGGCTTCGCCGAGCGAGTAGCCGGCGAGCTCCTGCGCGATCTGCATCACCTGTTCCTGGTAGACGATGACACCCTGCGTCTCCTTCACCAGATGGTCGATCTTGGGATGGATGGAGGCGATTTCCTCCTCGCCGTGCTTGCGCGCATTGTAGGTCGGGATGTTCTCCATCGGGCCGGGGCGATAGAGCGCCACCAGCGCGATGATGTCCTCCAGGCAGTCCGGCTTCATACCGATCAGCGCCTTGCGCATGCCGGCCGATTCCACCTGGAAGATGCCGACCGTCTCGCCGCGCGACAGCATGGCGTAGGTCTTCTCGTCATCCAGCGGCACATGGGCCAGATCGATGTCGATGCCGCGGCGGCGGATATATTTCACCGCCTTTTCCAGCACCGACAGCGTCTTGAGGCCCAGAAAGTCGAACTTCACCAGCCCCGCCTGCTCGACCCATTTCATGTTGAATTGGGTGACCGGCATGTCGGATCGCGGGTCGCGATACATCGGCACCAGTTCCCACAGCGGCCGGTCGCCGATGACGATGCCGGCGGCGTGGGTCGAGGCGTGGCGATAGAGCCCTTCCAGCTTCTGGGCGATGTCGAGCAGCGTCTGGACGACCGGCTCCTTCTCCACCTCCTCGGCAAAACGCGGCTCGGCCTCGATCGCGTCCTTCAGCTTCACCGGGTTCGCGGGATTGGCCGGCACCATCTTGCAAAGCCGGTCGACCTGGCCGTAGGGCATCTGCAAGACGCGGCCGACATCGCGCAGCACCGCGCGCGCCTGCAGCGTACCGAAGGTGATGATCTGGCCGACCTGGTCGCGGCCGTATTTCTCCTGCACGTAGCGGATCACCTCCTCGCGCCGCTCCTGGCAGAAGTCGATGTCGAAATCCGGCATCGAGACGCGTTCGGGATTGAGAAAGCGCTCGAAGAGCAGCGAGAAGCGCAGCGGGTCGATATCGGTAATCGTCAGCGCATAGGCGACCAGCGAACCCGCGCCCGAGCCGCGCCCTGGCCCGACCGGGATGTCGTGCTGTTTCGCCCACTTGATGAAGTCGGCAACGATCAGGAAGTAGCCCGGAAACTTCATTCGGGTGATGATGCCGATCTCGTAGTCGAGCCGCTCGCGGTAGTCCTCTTCCGTGTGCCCGCCGGCCGGCCCGTGATCGGCCAGCCTGCGCTCCAGCCCTTCGCGCGCCTGGCGCGCCAGTTCGTCGGCCTCCGCCTTCAGCGCCTGTTCCTCGTCGGCCGTCTCGCCGCCGGCAAAGCGCGGCAGGATCGGATCACGCGTCGTCACGTGGAAAGAGCAGCGCCGCGCGATCTCGACCGTGTTGTCGATCGCCTCCGGCAGATCGGCGAACAGCGCCACCATCTCGGCCTGGCTCTTCAGATGGTGATCCGGCGTCAGACGTCGCCGGTCGTCGACTGCCACCACCGACCCCTCGGCAATCGCCATCAGCGCGTCGTGGGCGTCGTAGTCGTCGGCGGCAGGGAAAAAGGCCTCGTTGGTCGCCACCAGCGGCAGGTCGTGGCGATAGGCAAGTTCCACCGTCGCCGCCTCGATGGCCCGGCTATAGCCGCGCGGGCGCTGCAACTCGACATAGAGCCGGTCGCCGAACAGCGCCTTGAGCCGCAAGAGACGCGCCTCGGCGATCTCCGGATGGTCCTCGGCCAGCGCCCGGCCCACCGGCCCGCACGGCCCGCCGCTCAGGCAGATCAGCCCCTCCGTCGCCCCGTCCAGCCAGGCCTCGGCGACATGGGTCGGCTCGCCGGCCGGCACGTCGAGATAGGCGCGGCTGACAAGCCGCACCAGATTGGCGTAGCCCGCCTGCGTCGCCGCGATCAGCACCAGCGGCGTCAGCCCGTTGTCGCGGCGTCGACCGCGCGCGCTCTCGGTGGCCGTGTCGGCGAATGCCAGATCGAGCTGGCAGCCGATGATCGGCTGCACGCCCGCCTTCACCGCGTATTGCGAGAATTCCAGCGCGCCGAACAGATTGTTGGTGTCGGTCACCGCGATCGCTGGCGCAGCGTCCTTGACCGCATGGCCGACGACCTTGCCGATCGGCAGCGCGCCTTCCAGCAGCGACAGGGCGGAATGTACCCGAAGATGGATGAAAAGCCTGTCGCGCCGGGTCGGGCTGTCGGTCATCTGGTCGGCACTCGCTTGCGGGATTCGGCAGTCGCCCATTCTTTTGAAACCGGGCCGCCCTGTCCACAGCGGAAGCGAATGCTCCACGCATTTGGCTGGGGCGTGTCGACCGTAGGGTCAGTCGCGCTTGAGCCCCGCCGCCTCCAGCTCGTCCAGATATGCCTGCCAGCGGGCCTCCTTCTCGCGGCCGAGCTCCAGCAGATAGTGCCAGGTGAAGATGCCGGTATCGTGGCCGTCGTCGAAGCGGATGCGCACGGCATAATTGCCCGTAGGCACCAGGGCGGCGATGGCGACATTGCGCTTGCCGGGCACCGTGACACGCTCCGACGGCGCATGGCCCTGCACCTCGGCCGAGGGCGACATGACGCGCAGCATCTCGGCCGGCAATTCGAACGTGCCCTCAGCTGCAAAGGTCACGGTCAGCGTGCGCCGATCCTTCGAGACGCGCAGTTCCTTCGGTGTACTCATCGGGCGGCCCTGGGTTGGTGTTCGAGGCGTAGGTAGCCGAGGGCGCGGGTGGAGGCAACGGGATGGGGGAGCCGGGACAGTGGCTGAGGTTCGTTCACGATCCCAATGCGGTCGTTGGCTGTTCGATGCGTGGGGCAAAGCCAACCGATCACTATCGACCCCTATTCACATAGTCCTGCCGTACATATCAGCGTCTCGGCTTCCGAAAGGTCGACGCTGACAGGCACCTCTCTAGCTGTCACATAGCTGGCATAGCTGCTGTTGGACGGGGTATGAAGTGTGATGTGATGCTGAACCCGCATGATCCCGATTGCGGCTCTGCCATCCGCCATTTCAAGCTGCATGGTGCAGGTTACCCGCTGAACCATTCGCGTTGCCCGGTCAAAGGCATCCGGATTCGGCACGCGCTCCCTCGTGCAGTCGATGGGTTCCGTGCCAGTCACGGCCTCTACCGACAACAGCACCATTTGCCCATCGGAAAGGCGCGCAGGCAAAGCTCCATCCTCAAGAAGCTTGGCCGAGAAATGAACTGCATAGCTGGGTTGGAAATGGAACGAATACCGTGGCGCCATAACATCATCCGCCTTCAGCCACAGCCAGCCGAACCCGATCGCGCCCAGCAGCAGCAAAATGGTGCGCGGGACCGGACGTGACAGCAAGCTTGAGCGTGCTTCATCCAGCCTGTCCAGTGCGCTGGCTTTGCCGTGATGTTCAAGGGCAGCAAGCGCTTCTGGCGTAACGGGTCCAAAATGGCGCCATCGCAAGGCCAGGGCCTCGAACAGGCGCAGCTTTGGCCAGCCGAACCAGGCATGCGCGAGCACAATACGGACGATCGGGCGGGACTTGTCCGGCACAAAAATCAAATGCCAGCCAGGGCCGCGCTTCCAGAAGCTGTCGGCATGAAGTGAGCGATCGTAAAACTCCCTCGAGACGACGAGGCAAGGCTGCTGGATCATGATCGCGAGCCATTTGACGACCATTCTTGCAAAACTGATGCGTTCCACGGCTTGCACTTCGCTCCAGGGCACAAAGGCAGCTGGTACGGACTTGGAAAAATGCAGCATCAGGCCGTTTTCATCGATCGCAACGGTTGTGCGATCTTTCTGCAGAAATCGCGCAGCAAGCAGATAGAAACCACATACTGTCAAGAACCCGCCGATCAGTATGTAGACCCCTGGTGCGCCATATCCTTGCGAATTGCGCAGGCTTAAAGTTCCAACGAATATAAAGATCAATGCAATGGGCCAGTAACTCTTTGCCGCTACTGATGCTTGCGCTGTGAGGGGTATATTTTGGTCTGCGATCGCATCGCTCCAGCCTGCTTCGCGATCGATTTTTGCCATCTACGCTCCCCTTTATTAAATCATTTCATGGATGATCGTGAAAGAAATGAATGCAACGATGGGCAAATGACAACAAACCGGCCTGGTCTCAGATGAAAGGCCATCACCATGTTCAGGTTTGCTTGTCTGTCTCCGATGAACTCGTCATGTCAATCTTTATCGCAGCATCCAGAGTGATCAGGGTCCGCACTTCGCGTCGACGCCGCGGCGCTTCTATGCTTTTCCCCTTTCAATGGACGGCCTGCGACTGCGGGAAATGGCAGCATGATCGCGTTCCTCGCTCCCACCGAAGAGGCGGTTTCGGCGGCCCATGCAGCCGGCCTTGCAGCGGGCGGCGCGGATGAGGGCGAACCGGGTCCTCGGCCTCCCCGAAGCGATGGCTGTTTGCGCGATCTTGACGGAAACAAGGTTCACATTGTCTACCCGTGTGACATTGTCGCGGGCAGTCAAGGGTCGGCGCAGGCAAGGAAGGTTCGACCATGAGTTTCGTCGATTTCAATCAACTCATGCTTGTCTACGCGACCTATCTCATCGCGACGGCAAGCCCTGGCCCGAGCAACATGGCCATCATGGGCGTGGCGATGGGTCAGGGGCGCCTGCCGGCCCTGCTTCTGGCCTTTGGAGTGGTCACCGGCAGCATGTTTTGGGCGATCCTCGCCGCGACCGGCATTGCAGCCGTACTGGCGACCTACGCCCAAGCTCTGTTCGTCATCAAGATCGCCGGTGGCCTTTACCTGCTCTTTCTGGCGTATAAATCGGCGCGCGCCGCGTTCTCGTCCACGCCCCCGCAATCGCGGGCAACAGGAATACCCTCCAGCGGGTTTGCGCTATATCGCCTCGGCCTTCTGTTGCATCTCACCAATCCGAAGGCTGTTCTCGCTTGGATCGCCATCATGTCGCTGGGGCTTCGCCCGGATGCAGCGGCCTACACACTTCATGCCATTGTGATCGGCTGCGCGATGCTCGGCGTCATGGTTTTCGGAACTTACGCACTGGTTTTTTCGACGCGGCCCATGGTGCGTGCCTATCAAAAGGCAAGAAGATGGATCGAGGCCACACTTGCCGCGCTATTTGGCTATGCGGGTATTCGTCTCCTTCTTTCCAGAGCATAGGTGCATGGCCGGCCATTAAGCCGCCGTTCCGTTCCCTGGCCCGGCCCTACCCTTCCTTTTGGCCGAAAAGAGACCGCAGCCCCCCCCCTCACTCCAGATCCGTCTGCACCCACCGCGGCGAATGGTGGATGTCGATGGTCTGCAGCCGGCCCGGACCCATGTTCTCGAAGCGATGCGGCACGCCCGCCGGGCCGAGCACGGCCTCGCCGGCACCTGCCTCGATCACCTCGTCGCCGACGAAGAACCGTGCCCTGCCCTGCAGGATGACGAAGGTCTCGTCATAGGGGTGGACATGCAACCTCGGCCCCTGCCCCGGCGTGTCGTTGCCATAGGCGAGCACCGTTACGGCCCCGCCCAGAATGTCGCCCGCCAGCGAACCGCGCCACGCGCCTTCCGTGGTCGCGTCGAAGAGCGTGGCCTTGGCAGCCTTCCGGCCATCGGGCTTCACCGTTGCGGGGTCGAAATCCCGGCGCGCCATCGCCTGTCTCCCTAGCGGTTGTCTTCACGAAGCGTGTCGGCCACCAGCGCGTTGGCGTGGCCGTGGCCCAGTCCGTGCTCCTGCTTCAGCCAGGCGACGATCTCCATGTGCTTCGTCACCGGTGCTGCCCGGATCAGCGCCTTCCATTCCGCGATCGGGCGCCCGTATTTTGCCTCTATGGACGGGAAATAGGACGCGGGTCCCTTGACGCGCTCAGTCATGGCTCCTCCAGCGGGCTGCAACCGGCGCAAGCTGAATCCGGAACCCCGGTGACTGTCAACGCTAGCACCCTTCATCTCCTGACACGGATCGCCAGGTTGCATCCTGGAGACGAGAGTTGCACGCGCCTGTGCGCATCCTGCGCGGCACGATGTCCAGCGCCCTAGTCGCGCGTTTGCCCAGTTCCGAAATACCGCATGCCGATCTCGCCGGGAGACGGCGGATCGACCATTACCGGGATCAGGGCGATTTCCGCCAGCATCCTTGTGGTCATCACCTCGGTGGAAACACCGATCATTTCCAGATCCTTGGCCGAATAGCAGGCCAGTCCGTGCGGCGCCATGATGAGATAGCTGGCGATACGGTAAGGGTCGCCGGGAATGATGATGTTCTCGCGCTGGCAGAGTTCGATCGCGTCGATCAAAACCTTCAGCGCATCCTTGTTGATGTGCGGTCTCGATTTGGCGCGGTCCGTCTCTTCCCCGTGATTGCCGAACATCAACCAGAAGGCGCCCGGGTTTTCCCGTGCAAAGCCGATATAGGCCTCGTCCAGAGCATACAGCCGGTTCAGTGGATCGGCGCCCGCCTTTTCGATCTCGATCTGCTGGTAGCGGTGGAGGATGCCGAACCCCCGCTCGGTCAAGGCCTCCAGCAGCGCCGCCTTGTTGGCAAAATGCCGATAGACGGCGGTGTGGGAAACACCCAGCGCCTCGCCCAGCTCGCGCAACGAGAATGCAGGCCCGTGCCGTTCCGAAATCAGACGCAAGGCTTCCTCCTGCAACGCATTGCGCAGATCCAGGTGATGATAACCGGTCTTCTTTCGAGGTTCCGGAACAAGGCTCAACGAGGTTCTCCAGGCCAAGGGTTCCAGCCTGCCTATAACAAGCCGGTCACGGCCTCAATGCAGCTCAGGGCCTTTGACGCCTTCTGCGGCCTCGTCCGCCTCTTGACGAAGCCGCGCTCATGGGCAATGTTACCAATGGTTACATTGCAAAAAAATCAGTGGAACCGGACAGCATTCAAGATGCTGTGCCGGGCGCGTCGGAGGATGGCGACCGCCTTGGCGCAATCGTTAAAGGGAGGACATATCGTGTTGAAATACTTGCAGTTTCGAGGCTCTACCGTCGCCGCACTGGCAATCGTGGCGGCGATGCCGATGACCCCCGCCCTGGCGGCTGACGATGACCGCTGGCTGACGCCGACCATGATCATGGGCCGGGCGCACATGTTCGACGCCAACCTGAACTTCATGACGTTCCAGCACATGGACAAGATGTTCGCCAGCCGCACCGTGGCGGCCGGCGATACTGTCTGGGAACTGCCCTATCAGCCGATCTCGCTCGAAGGCGACTATGAGATCGGCGACCGGACGCTTTCGCTCGATGAAGCGCTCGAGGCCACGTCGGCAAATGCGCTGGTGGTCATCAAGGACGGCAACATCGTCTTCGAGACCTATCGCAACGGCAGTGACGAGAACACGCGTTTCCTCACCTTCTCGGTCGCCAAATCCTATGTCTCGACGCTGATCGGGCTGGCGGTCGCCGACGGGCATATCGAGAGCCTGGACGACAAGGTCACCGACTACCTGCCCGAGATGGAAGGCACCGGCTATGATGGTCCGACCATTCGCGACCTCTTGCGCATGCGCTCCGGCGTGGAATGGCTGGAGGTCTACGAGTTCGGCAGCGACACGCAATTGACCCAGGTGCATGACAACTCGCTGGTCGCCTATCGTTACCGCTGGTGCGACTATGCGGCCAACGAATCCGTGGCCGGCGACAACGAGCCCGATGCCGTCTTCAACTACGCGACGCTCGACACGAGCGTGCTGGGCTGCATCCTGGAACGGGCGGTCGGCACCATGGGTTCGGAATACATGTCGGAGCGCCTGTGGAAGCCCGCCGGGATGGAGACTGACGCCTATTGGATCATGGACGGCCCCGATTCCATCGGCCGCGAGTTCTATGGCGCCGGCCTGAACGCCACCGCACGCGATCATGCCAGGTTCGGCCTGATGTTCCTCAATGGCGGCATGGCGAACGGCCAACAGGTCGTGCCGGCCGAATGGGTGGCGGAAGCGACAGTGCCCGACGAGGGCTACGAACCGTTCGCGCCCGGCGCACCCTTCGGCTATCAGTACCAGTGGTGGACCTATCCCGATTCCGACGCCTACGCGGCGCTCGGCCTTCATCACCAGTACATCCACATCGACCCGACCCACAACATGGTGATCGTCAAGGTCAGCCACACGGCCGAGCCTGTCGGCCGCGACCGGGAAAACCTGCAGCTTTTCCAGCAGATCACCGAACGGGTCGGCCGCTGACCGCACCTCTTGTCAGGTTCTCGTAATCCCTGCCGGCGCTGCGTCACCAGCGCCGGCATTTTTGCGGCATGAGAACGTGCCGTCGCCTCGATACAGGCGCCAAGCTGGCCGTTGCCCCTTCCCCTGCCCCGGTGCTACTTTCCCCAATAACCTTGAAATCGCCGCGCGACGGACCGAGATCGAGGGAGAGGAAAGCAGGCTGGATCCCATGACCGCATCGATTGCTCCCATTTTGCCCGGCATGATCGACCCGTTCGGGCGGTCGGTTACCTATCTGCGCGTTTCGGTGACTGATCGCTGCGACTTCCGCTGCACCTATTGCATGGCGGAGGACATGACCTTCCTGCCGAAGAAAGACCTCTTGACGCTGGAAGAGCTCGACCGGCTTTGCACCGTCTTCGTGGAAAAGGGCGTGCGCAAGCTCAGGCTCACCGGCGGCGAGCCGCTGGTGCGCAAGAACATCATGCATCTCATCCGTCAGCTCTCGCGCCACCTCCAGTCGGGCGCGCTGGAGGAACTGACGCTCACCACCAACGGCTCGCAGCTGCATCGCTTCGCCGACGAGCTCGCCGATTGCGGGGTGCGGCGCATAAATGTGTCGCTCGACACGCTCGACGCGGACAAATTTCGCGCCATCACCCGCTGGGGCGACCTGACACGCGTCATGGCCGGCATCGAGGCGGCCGAGCGTGCAGGTCTCAAGATCAAGATCAACGCGGTGGCGCTGAAGGGCTTCAATGATGCCGAAATCCCCACCATGCTCGAATGGGCGCATGGGCGCGGCATGGACATGACAGTGATCGAGACCATGCCGATGGGAGAGATCGACGCTGACCGCACCGACCAGTATCTGCCGCTCTCGCAACTTCGCGCCGATCTGGAACGCCGCTTCACGCTGACCGACATTCCGTTCAAGACCGGCGGCCCGGCGCGCTATGTCGAAATCGCCGAGACGGGCGGCCGGCTGGGCTTCATCACGCCGATGACGCACAATTTCTGCGAGAGCTGCAACCGCGTTCGGCTGACCTGCACCGGCACGCTCTATATGTGCCTCGGCCAGGACGATGCGGCCGATCTGCGCCACGCGCTGCGCGCCTCAGAAGGCAACGAGCTTCTGTCCACGGCCATCGACGAGGCGATCACCCGCAAGCCCAAGGGCCACGACTTCGTCATCGACCGCCGCACGAAGCGCCCCGCAGTCTCCCGCCACATGAGCGTGACGGGGGGCTGAAGCACTTCCGTGAGCTCGGACTAAGGCTGCGGATCGATTTCGGCTCGGCTGCCCGCTGGTGGTTCGGCTACCGTATGCCGTACCAATACCGCCGAGCCTCAAACATGTTGAAGACAAGCCTGTTTCATCTCTCCCACCCGGCAGAATGACGAATTTGCCGTTGCGGCGACGCCATTTCTGGCCCCATCGTCGCTTAATCCTGCCGATTGCGTTGCCGCGTCGTGCGTCGTAAGGCAGTTAATTCACATATCAACGATCTCGGGTATCTCGTGGCCCTTTCCCCAAATCTGCGCGGCGCGCTGTTCATGTCCATTTCGATGGCGGGCTACACGCTCAACGACGCGCTGATCAAACTCGTGCTGGGAAACATGAATCTCGGCCAGGTGCTGTTGGTGCGTGGGGCCTTCGCAACCGTGCTGATCGTGGCATTGGCCTGGAACCATCGAGCGCTCACCATGCCGCGCGAGATCCTGCATCCCATGGTGGCATTGCGGGTGCTGGGGGAGGCGGCAGGCACTATCTGCTTCGTCATCGCACTGGCGCATTTACCGCTCGGCAACATATCCGCCATCCTTCAGGCGCTGCCGCTGGCAGTCACCATGGGTGCGGCCCTGTTTCTGGCAGAGCCGGTCGGCTGGCGGCGGTGGCTGGCCATCCTGGCAGGCTTTGTCGGCGTGCTGATCATCGTGCGTCCGGGCTTCGAGGGCTTCACCGTCTTTTCGCTGCTGGCACTGGCAACCGTTCTGTTCGCCGCGATGCGCGACATCGCCACCCGCCGGATCCCGGACCATGTACCCTCGCTGCTGGTCTCGACCGCCACGACCATCGCGATCACGGTGATCGGAGCGGCCCTGATTTTCCCGCTGGGCGGATGGACACCGATGACTGGCGCGGACACGGGCCTGCTGGCTGGTGCCGCGGTGCTGCTCCTGTTCGGCTACCATTTCATCATCACCGCCGTCCGGGTCGGCGACATCTCTTTCGTGGCGCCGTTCCGCTACACCGCGCTTCTATGGGCGATGCTGGCAGGGTTCGTGGTATTCGCCGAGATACCTGACCTACCGATGATTTTTGGGGCCTCGATCATTGTCGCCTCGGGTCTCTACACGCTGTATCGCGAGCGCAAGGTCGCTGCCCAGCACCCGGCAGCCACCACCGGCCCGGCCACTGCGCCCGACGGGATGACGGACAGGCAATGACCCGGCGCCTGATGAACGCGGCCACCCCGCCCCATATTCTGACGCTGGTGCTGGCGGCGTCGGCGGGTGCGCTGGCGATGAACGTGTTCCTGCCATCCCTGCCCAGCATCGCCCGCCATTTCGATACCGACTACCGCGTCATTCAGTTGGCCGTCTCGCTCTATCTGGTCGCCACCGCCCTGCTGCAGCTGGTCATCGGCCCGGCTTCCGACCGTTTCGGGCGGCGCCCCGTGATGATTGCCTGTTTCGTGGTCTTCCTTATCGGCACGATGGCCGCGATCTATGCGCCGACCGTGGAGCTTTTCCTGGCCGCACGTGGCCTTCAGGCTTTCTCGGTCGCCGGGCTCGTCCTGTCGCGGGCGATCGCGCGCGACACGGTCGGGCCCGACGAGGCGGCCAGCAAGATCGGCTACATCACCATGGGCATGGCGCTGACCCCGATGGTGGCGCCGATGATCGGCGGCGTGCTCGACCAGCTCTATGGCTGGCAATCGACATTCCTGCTGATCCTGGGCTTCGGGCTGGTCAGCTTCATCGTCGTCATCTTCGATCTCGGCGAGACCAACCCCAAACGTTCCGCCTCGCTGCTGGACCAGACAAAGGCCTATCCCGAATTGCTGACCTCTCGGCGTTTCTGGGGCTATTCGCTCACAGCCGCCTTTTCCTCCGGCTCGTTCTTCGCGTTTCTGGGCGGCGGCCCCTTCGTGGCCAGCGAATTGCTGGGATTGCGACCGGCCGAATACGGTCTCTTCTTCGGTCTCCTGTCCGGCGGCTACATGATCGGCAATTTCGTGTCGGGTCGCTTTGCCCGGCAGATCGGTTTCAACCGGCTGATGCTGACCGGCGCGCTGTTTTCGTCGGTCTCCCTGTTCGGCGGCCTTCTGCTCTATCTGTTCGGCTACACCCATCCGCTCGCCTTCTTCATGCCGGTCGCGCTGATGGGGCTCGGCAACGGCATGACCCTTCCCAGCGCCAATGCCGGCGTGGTCAGCGTCCGGCCGCATCTGGCAGGCAGCGCATCGGGCCTTGGCGGTGCACTGCAGATCGGCGGCGGCGCCGCCCTGTCGGCGCTGGCAGGCGCCTTGCTTACACAGCAATCGGGCGCAGCGCCCTTGTTGTGGGTCATGCTGATTTCGGCGCTGTTTGCGGTTGCTGCGGCATTCTATGTCATTCATGTCGCGCGCCAGGTGGGCGAAACCTGATAATTCCTGACAACGAGACAGGTGCATGTCGCAAAAGGTCGTTGGTGTCACTGGCTGGAAGAATTCCGGCAAGACAGGACTGGTCGAGCGGCTGGTGGCAGCCCTGTCGGCGCGCGGCTGGCGCGTGGCAACCGTCAAGCACGCCCACCACAGTTTCGACATCGACCATGAAGGCACCGATTCCTTCCGCCACCGCGCGGCGGGGGCACGCGAGGTCGCCATTGTCTCCGGCCGGCGCTGGGCACTGGTCCACGAGAACGCGCCAGACGAACAGGAACCCATCCTTGATGAAATCCTGGCCCGGCTCTCGCCGTGCGACCTCGTCATCGTCGAGGGCTACAAGGCAGGCACGCACATAAAGATCGAGACACGCCGGCGGGCAGCCCGCGACACCGCGCCGCTTGCGCCTGGCGCCGCCTCCATAGTGGCGATTGCCGCCGATCATCCGGTCGAGAACGCGATGGTGCCGGTCTTCGATCTTGAAGACATTGATGCGATCGCGGCCTTCGTCGAACGTGTTGCCGGCCTGAAGTGATACGCAGGCCGAGCGCCCCGGCCCGTCTTTCTGTCAGGAAATGTCAGCAGATTTTCTCGCCGTTTTGTCCACGCCCCTTCGCTCCTCCCACATAATGCCTGCATCGCCCTTGCGGGAACCCGGCACCGGACCGGGGTGTCGGGAAGGGTGACGGTGTCCGGGTCGGTCGCGCAACGGTAGCGTGGCTTGGTGGGAACCGACCCACCACAGGTCCGGGCCTCGGTGAAGGTCTGGCCGGTAAGGCTGGAGGGTTTTGGCCCGCGCAAATGCGGCAAAGAACCCTTTGGACGAGCCCGGCCCACCCATCCGGGGCGAAAGCACCGGCGGGGCGCGGTGGACGCGCCTTAAAATAAAATAGAGTGGCACGGACAACGCGCCCCGCTTCCCAACTGAACAAGAAGCCAGACGGTGAAAACCGGGCGTGGCGGGGATGATACGCGCCGGTACGTCAGGAATGGAGGAAAGAAGGCAATGCCGCGTCCTTCACGCCCCCCTCTGCCTTGCCAGGCATCTCCCCCACGAGGGGGGAGATTGGCAGCTTTGGCGGTGGCGCCCCTTCTGCAACGTCTGCGATTGGCGAAAGCCGCCGTGACGGCCAATCTCCCCTCTCGTGGGGGAGATGTCCGGCAGGACAGAGGGGGGCGCCGTAGAGTGCAACGGTGGCA
>JBKBIT010000027.1:0-47169 GCA_046297455.1 Aliihoeflea sp. | reverse complement strand
CAACGTGACGGTTGACGTGGAACTGATCGTGCCGATCGCGATGGAAGAGAAGCTGCGCTTCGCCATCCGTGAAGGCGGCCGCACGGTTGGTGCAGGCATCGTCGCTTCGATCACCGAGTAACAACAAGGTCTGACGCGGGCGCGGCCCGCGCCCGCGTAGGACAAGGAAGTCACGGATGAACGGACAAAATATCCGAATTCGCCTCAAGGCGTTCGACCATCGGGTGCTTGATGCCTCCACGCGCGAAATCGTGTCGACGGCCAAGCGTACCGGCGCCAATGTGCGCGGCCCGATCCCGCTGCCGACCCGGATCGAGAAGTTCACGGTCAACCGCTCGCCGCATATCGACAAGAAGTCGCGCGAGCAATTCGAGATGCGTACGCACAAGCGTCTTCTCGACATCGTGGATCCGACGCCGCAGACGGTCGATGCGCTGATGAAGCTTGATCTCGCCGCCGGCGTGGATGTGGAGATCAAGCTCTAAGGGGCAATAAGCCATGAGCCTGCGGCTTTGCCAAAGGCTCCTCTGAAAGGAAGAGAGGCGGAAGAGACATGGTCTCCTCCGAGAACTCTGAAGGAAACGAACCGATGCGTTCAGGTGTAATCGCACAGAAAGTCGGGATGACCCGCGTCTACAATGACGCCGGCGAGCATGTGCCGGTGACGGTGCTCCGCATGGAGAACTGCCAGGTCGTCGCGCAGCGCACCCAGGAAAAGAACGGCTATACCGCGCTGCAGCTCGGTGTGGGTCTTGCGAAGGTCAAGAACACGCCGAAGGCCATGCGCGGTCATTTCGCCACGGCTTCCGTTGAGCCCAAGGCAAAGCTGGCCGAGTTTCGGGTTTCGCCCGACAATCTCGTCGACATTGGCGCCGAGATCACGGTCGATCATTTCGTTGCCGGCCAGAAGGTCGACGTGACGGGGACCTCGATCGGTAAGGGCTTCCAGGGTGTCATGAAGCGTCACAATTTCGGTGGTGGTCGTGCCTCCCACGGTAACTCCATCTCGCACCGCTCGCATGGCTCGACCGGTCAGAACCAGGACCCGGGCAAGGTCTTCAAGGGCAAGAAGATGGCCGGTCACATGGGCGACGTCCGCGTGACCACCCAGAATCTCGAGGTTGTGTCGACGGATGCCGAACGGGGCCTGATCCTGGTTCGTGGTGCCGTTCCCGGTGCCAAGGGCGCCTGGATCATGGTGCGTGACGCCGTCAAGCATCCGCTGCCCGACAATGCACCGAAGCCGGCGGCCATCCGCGCGGCAGCGGCCAAGAATGAAGCTCCCGCAGCTGAAGAAGCTCAGGTGAGCGAGGGAGCCGAGTGATGGACGTTAAGGTAACCACTCTGGCCGGCAAGGACGCCGGCAAGGTAACGCTGGCCGACGAGATTTTCGGTCTCGACCCGCGCGAGGACATCCTTCAGCGCGTGGTGCGCTGGCAGCTTGCCAAGCGGCAGCAGGGCACGCACCAGACCAAGGGCCGCGCCGACATCTCGCGCACCGGTGCGAAGATGTACAAGCAGAAGGGTACGGGTCGCGCTCGTCACTCCTCGGCTCGGGCACCGCAGTTCCGTGGCGGCGGCAAGGCACATGGTCCGGTTTCTCGCAGCCATGCGATCGACCTGCCGAAGAAGGTCCGTGCGCTCGGCCTGAAGCACGCGCTCTCGGCCAAGGCGAAGGCATCGGCTCTGATCGTCATTGACGATTTTGCCGTCAAGGAAGCCAAGACCAAGGCGCTGCTGGACAGCTTCGCCAAGCTCGGCCTGTCGAACGCGCTGATGATCGGTGGCGCCGAGATCGACCAGAATTTCCGCCGCGCAGCGGCCAATATTCCAAATGTGGACGTGCTGCCCATCCAGGGCATCAATGTCTACGACATCCTGCGGCGTGGCACGCTGGTGCTTTCGAAGTCCGCGATCGAGGCTCTGGAGGAGCGGTTCAAATGACTGATCTTCGCCACTACGACGTGATCGTAAGCCCCGTCGTGACCGAAAAGTCGACCATGGCTTCGGAGCAGAACCAGGTCGTATTCAACGTCGCCAAGAAGGCGACCAAGCCCGAGATCAAGGCCGCCATCGAGGCGCTCTTCAAGGTCAAGGTGACCGGTGTCAACACGCTGGTCCGCAAGGGCAAGGTCAAGCGCTTCCGTGGTACCCGCGGGCGGCAGAGCGATGTCAAGAAGGCAGTCGTGACATTGGCCGAAGGCCATTCGATCGACGTCTCCACCGGCCTTTGAGGACGTAGGTTATGGCACTCAAGACA
The DNA here is from genome assembly GCA_046297455.1 of Aliihoeflea sp. Classification (GTDB taxonomy): domain Bacteria; phylum Pseudomonadota; class Alphaproteobacteria; order Rhizobiales; family Rhizobiaceae; genus ZYF759. Next base: position 44,909 of record JBKBIT010000027.1, on the reverse strand, counting down.
TTCAATCCGACCACGCCCGGCCAGCGCCAGCTGGTCATCGTGGATCGTTCCGGGCTCTACAAGGGCAAGCCGGTCAAGGGCCTGACGGAAGGTCTTACCTCCAAGGGCGGGCGCAACAATGCGGGTCGCATGACGGTTCGTCATCGCGGTGGTGGCCACAAGCGCACCTACCGGATGATCGACTTCCGTCGTCGCAAGTTCGGCATGCCGGCGATCGTCGAGCGGATCGAATACGATCCGAACCGCACGGCCTTCATCGCGCTGATCAAGTACGAGGATGGTGAGCTGTCCTATATCATCGCGCCGCAGCGTCTTTCGGTCGGCGATACGGTGATCTCGGGCGAGCAGTCGGTCGACGTGAAGCCAGGCAATGCCATGCCGCTCGGTTCCATGCCGGTCGGTACGATCATCCACAATGTCGAGCTGAAGCCGGCAAAGGGTGGTCAGATTGCTCGGTCGGCAGGCGCCTATGCTCAGCTGGTTGGTCGTGATCAGGGCATGGCCATTCTTCGCCTGAATTCGGGTGAGCAGCGTGTCGTTCACGGCTCGTGCATGGCCACTGTCGGCGCGGTTTCGAATGCGGATCACGGCAACATCAATGACGGCAAGGCTGGTCGTTCGCGTTGGCGCGGTCGTCGTCCCGCCAACCGCGGTGTTGCCATGAACCCGGTCGATCACCCGCATGGTGGCGGTGAAGGTCGTACCTCCGGTGGCCGTCATCCGGTTTCGCCCTGGGGTCAGCCGACCAAGGGCAAGCGGACGCGCTCCAACAAGGCGACCGACAAGTTCATCATGCGCTCGCGCCATCAGCGCAAGAAGTAAGGAAAGGTAGTCCGACGTGACACGTTCAGTCTGGAAAGGCCCGTTCGTCGACGGCTTCCTGTTGAAGAAGGCCGACAAGGTCCGCGAAGGCGGCCGCAACGAGGTTATCAAGACGTGGAGCCGTCGTTCCACGATCCTGCCTCAGTTCGTTGGTCTCACCTTCGGCGTATATAACGGCCAGAAGCACATCCCCGTCTCCGTTTCCGAGGAAATGGTGGGCCATAAGTTGGGCGAGTTTGCTCCGACGCGTACCTATTACGGTCACGGCGCGGACAAGAAGGCTAAGAGGAAGTAATCATGGGCAAGGCCAAGGCACCGCGCAGGCTTGCGGACAACGAGGCGCGTGCTGTCGCCCGTACCATCCGTGTCAGCCCGCAAAAGCTCAACCTCGTCGCCGCCATGATCCGCGGCAAGTCGGTTGCGACGGCGCTGACCGATCTGGAGTTCTCGCGCAAGCGGATCGCCGGAACGGTACGCAAGACGCTGGAATCGGCGATCGCCAATGCGGAGAATAACCACGGTCTTGACGTGGATGCGCTGGTGGTGGCGGAGGCCTATGTCGGCAAGTCGATCACCATGAAGCGGTTCCATGCTCGCGGGCGTGGTCGCGCCAGCCGGATCGAGAAGCCGTTTTCGCATCTGACCATCGTCGTGCGCGAACTAGAAGAAGTGGAGGCCGCTTGATGGGCCAGAAAGTCAATCCGATCGGTCTGAGGCTCGGCATCAACCGCACCTGGGACTCGCGCTGGTTCGCCAATACGGGCGAATATGGCAAGCTGCTGCACGAGGATCTGAAGATCCGCGAGTTCCTTGAGAAGGAACTGAAGCAGGCAGCGGTGTCGAAGATCGTGATCGAGCGTCCGCACAAGAAGTGCCGCGTGACGATCCATGCCGCGCGGCCGGGCCTGATCATCGGCAAGAAGGGCGCCGACATCGAGAAGCTTCGCAAGAAGTTGACCGAGATGACGCAATCCGAGACGCACCTCAACATCGTCGAAGTGCGCAAGCCCGAGATCGATGCGACCCTGATTGCGCAGTCGATTGCGCAGCAGCTGGAGCGCCGCGTTGCTTTCCGTCGTGCCATGAAGCGCGCTGTTCAGTCGGCGATGCGTCTGGGCGCTGAGGGCATCCGTATCAACTGCTCGGGTCGCTTGGGTGGAGCGGAAATCGCTCGTATGGAATGGTATCGCGAAGGTCGCGTTCCGTTGCACACGCTGCGCGCCGATGTCGATTACGGACACGCCGAGGCAAAGACTGCCTATGGCATCTGCGGTGTGAAGGTCTGGGTGTTCAAGGGCGAGATCCTCGAGCATGACCCAATGGCTTCCGAGCGCCGTGCCGTTGAAGGCGATCAGGGCGGCCAGCGCCGTCGCGAGAACGCCTGAGCGGGCTGAACACCTGGAGAATTAAGAGATGCTGCAGCCAAAGCGCACAAAGTTCCGCAAGCAGTTCAAGGGCCGTATCCACGGTACCGCGAAGGGCGGCACGGACCTCAATTTCGGCGGTTTCGGCCTGAAGGCCACCGAGCCCAACCGCGTTACGGCGCGCGAGATCGAAGCGGCCCGTCGTGCGATCACGCGCTTCATGAAGCGCCAGGGCCGCGTGTGGATCCGCGTGTTCCCCGATCTTCCGGTCACCTCGAAGCCGACCGAAGTTCGTATGGGTAAGGGCAAGGGTTCGGTCGATTACTGGGCGGCGCGCGTCAAGCCGGGTCGCATCATGTTCGAAATCGACGGTGTGGCCGAGGATGTGGCGCGTGAGGCGTTGCGTCTCGGTGCTGCCAAGCTGTCCGTCAAGACGCGCTTCGTGCAGCGCATAGCCGAATAGAAGGATTGAGCGTCATGAAGGCGTCCGACGTGAGGGCAAAGACCCCCGACGAGCTGGCCGACGAACTGGCGGCCCTCAAGAAGGAGCAGTTCAACCTGCGCTTCCAGAAGGCTACTGGTCAGCTTGAGAAAACCGCGCGCATCCGGCAGATCCGCCGTGACATTGCGCGCATCAAGACGATTGCGGCCGAAAAGTCGGCCGGCAAGAAGGCATAAGGACGAAACCATGCCAAAGCGCGTAATGCAGGGCACCGTCGTCAGCGACAAGAACGACAAGACGGTCGTCGTCAAGATCGAGCGGCGCTTCACCCACCCGGTGATGAAGAAGACCGTGCGTATGAGCAAGAAGTATCATGCGCATGACGAGAGCAATGCGTGCAAGGTCGGCGACATCGTCCTGATCCAGGAAGCCGCGCCCATGTCTAAGAACAAGCGCTGGGTCGTGGTCACCGAGGCGCAGGCCGAGTAACGGAACAACAAGGATAAGCCGGGTAGGGGCTGTTGCCCTAGCTCGCAGCAAGGAAGAAGGCGGCCAGTCATGATTCAGATGCAGACAAACCTCGACGTCGCGGACAATTCCGGCGCCCGTCGCGTTATGTGCATCAAGGTGCTGGGCGGCTCGAAGCGGAAATACGCTTCTGTTGGCGACATCATCGTGGTGTCGGTCAAGGAAGCCATTCCGCGCGGCCGCGTGAAGAAGGGCGATGTGATGAAGGCGGTCGTGGTTCGCACGGCCAAGGACATCCGCCGTCCCGATGGCAGCGTGATCCGCTTCGACAAGAACGCAGCCGTTCTCGTCGACAACAAGAAAGAGCCGGTCGGCACTCGTATCTTCGGTCCTGTGCCGCGCGAACTGCGCGCCAAGAACCACATGAAGATCATCTCGCTGGCACCGGAAGTGCTGTAAGGAGCCGGAACGATGCAAAAGATTCGCAAAGGCGACCAGGTCGTCGTCTTGACCGGCAAGGACAAGGGTCGCAAGGGCGAGGTCATCAAGGTCATGCCCAAGGACGACAAGGCCCTGGTTCGCGGCATCAACATGGTCGTGCGCCATCAGCGCCAGTCGGCCAACCAGGAAGGCGGCATCATCCGCAAGGAAGCGCCGATCCACCTGTCTAATATCGCGGTGGCCGATCCCAAGGACGGCAAGCCGACCCGCGTCGGCTTCGAGGTTCGCGACGGCGGCAAGGTCCGGATCGCAAAGCGCTCGGGAGAAGTGATCAATGGCTGAGACCAAATACGAACCGCGGATGCGGGCCCTGTACAGGGACACTGTCCGCAAAGCGCTCACCGAAGAGTTCGGTTATGCGAACGAGCTTCAGGTGCCGCGGCTTGACAAGGTCGTCATCAACATGGGCGTCGGTGAAGCCACTGGCGATTCCAAGAAGCCTTCGGTCGCTGCCGAGGACCTGACGTTGATTGCCGGCCAGAAGGCTGTGATCACCAAGGCGCGCAAGTCGATCGCCGGCTTCAAGGTGCGCGAGTTCATGCCGATCGGCGCGAAGGTTACGCTTCGCCAGGAGCGCATGTATGAGTTTCTGGACCGGCTGGTGACTATCGCGCTGCCACGCGTGCGCGATTTTCGTGGGCTGAACCCGAAGAGCTTCGATGGTCGTGGCAATTTCGCCATGGGCATCAAGGAACACATCGTGTTCCCCGAGATCAATTACGACAAAGTCGATCAGATCTGGGGAATGGACATCATCGTTTGTACGACCGCCAACACGGACGACGAGGCCCGGGCACTGCTCAAGGGTCTCAACTTCCCCTTCCGGCGGTAACGGCAGCGAGAAAGGACAGGCATCAACATGGCCAAGACAAGTGCAGTCGAGAAGGACAAGAAGCGTCGCCAGATGGTGAGCCGCTTTGCCGCCAAGCGCGCGGAGCTGAAGAAGACCATCATGGACCAGAGCAAGCCGATGGAAGAGCGCTTCCGCGCTCAGTTGGAACTGGCCGCTCTGCCGCGCAATTCGTCCAAGACCCGCATCCGCAACCGTTGCGAAGTCACGGGCCGTTCGCGCGCCTATTACCGCAAGCTCCGGATGAGCCGTATTGCGCTGAGGGAACTCGGCAATAGCGGCCTGATCCCGGGCCTGGTCAAGTCGAGCTGGTAAGGAGGGCACGAACATGGCTCTGAGTGATCCGCTCGGCGATATGCTGACCCGCATCCGCAATGCCTATGGCCGCAGGAAGACCAAGGTCTCAACGCCGGCTTCGAAGCTGCGCGCACGTGTTCTCGACGTGATGAAGTCGGAAGGCTACATCCGTGACTACGCCCAGGTCGATTTCGACAACGGCAAGTCCGAAATCGAGATCGAACTGAAATATTTCGACGGCGAGCCGGTTATCCGTGAGATCGCCCGCGTGTCCAAGCCGGGCCGCCGCGTCTATGTGTCGGTGAAGTCGATCCCCAGCGTCGCCAATGGCCTGGGTATCTCGATCCTGTCGACGCCAAAGGGCGTGATGGCCGATCATGAGGCCCGTGAACAGAATGTCGGCGGGGAAATCCTCTGCCGGATTTTCTGATCCGGACTGCTGACAAAGAATTAGAAGCGAGGACAGGAATATGTCTCGTATCGGCAAGAAACCGATCGCCGTGCCCAAGGGCGTGACCGCCAGCGTTGACGGTCAGACCGTCACCGCCAAGGGTCCGAAGGGCGAACTGAAGTTCGTCGTCAACGACGAGGTTCTGGTAAAGCTCGAGGAAGGCGCTGTGGCAGTCGAGCCGCGCGACCAGTCGAAGGATGCGCGCTCCAAGTGGGGTATGTCGCGGACGCAGATCCAGAACATCTTCGACGGCGTGTCGAATGGGTTCGAGCGTAAACTCGAGATCACCGGCGTCGGCTATCGCGCGGCCATGCAGGGCAAGAACCTGCAGTTGGCTCTGGGCTTCAGCCATGACGTGGTCTATGAGGCGCCCGAAGGTGTCACGATTGCCGTGCCGAAGCCGACCGAGATTGTCGTGTCGGGCATCGACAAGCAGGTCGTCGGCCAGACCGCCTCGGAAATTCGCGCCTATCGTCCGCCGGAGCCCTACAAGGGCAAGGGGGTGCGCTACGCGAATGAGAGGATCCTCCGCAAGGAAGGCAAGAAGAAGTAGGACCGCACGCCATGGCTACGAAGATTTCAACAGTTCGCCGCGCAACGCGCGTGCGCAAGCAGGTCAAGAAGGTCGCTGGCGACCGTCCTCGCCTGTCTGTCTATCGTTCGTCGAAGAACATCTATGCCCAGATCATCGACGACGCCAATGGCCATACACTGGCCGCTGCCTCTACCCTGGAGAAGGATCTCAAGGGTTCGCTCAAGACCGGCGCCGATACGTCAGCTGCGGTCGAGGTCGGCAAGCTGATTGCCGAGCGGGCTAAGAAGGCAGGCGTCGAGAAGGTGGTTTTCGATCGCGGACCGTATATCTATCACGGTCGCGTCAAAGCGCTTGCCGATGCCGCCCGTGAGGGTGGTCTCAGCTTCTGAACCGTGGCGGGCGCGACATGCGCCCGACATCAATTTCAACGTGTGCTTCCGGAAAAGAATAAGGAATCAGGACAATGGCACAAGAACGTAGGGAAGGTCGCGGACGCGACCGTGACCGGGAAGAGCGCGACAGCGAATTCGTCGACAAGCTCGTCCACATCAATCGCGTGGCCAAGGTGGTCAAGGGCGGCCGTCGCTTCGGCTTTGCCGCACTTGTCGTCGTCGGCGACCAGAAGGGCCGCGTCGGCTTCGGCCATGGCAAGGCTCGCGAAGTGCCCGAGGCGATCCGCAAGGCGACCGAGAGCGCCAAGCGCGACATGATCTTCGTGCCGCTGCGCTCGGGCCGCACGCTCCATCACGATGTCGAGGGCCGTCACGGCGCCGGCAAGGTGCTGCTGCGTTCGGCTAAGGCCGGTACCGGCATCATCGCAGGTGGTCCGATGCGCGCTGTCTTCGAGACGCTGGGTATGCACGACGTGGTCGCCAAGTCGATGGGTTCCTCGAACCCTTACAACATGGTTCGCGCCACTTTCGATGCGCTGAAGCATCAGATGCATCCGAAGGACATCGCCGCCCAGCGTGGTATCAAGTACTCGACGCTCCAGGCGCGCCGTGGCACGGCCGTCGCGGCCGAGGAATAGTCGGCGGAATCGGAGACTGACAAATGGCTAGCAGCAAGGGCAAGACCCTCGTCGTAGAGCAGATCGGCAGCCCGATCCGCCGGTCGCCAGACCAGCGCGCGACGCTGATCGGGCTTGGACTGAACAAGATGCACCGCCGTCGCACTCTGGAAGATACGCCTTCCGTGCGTGGCATGATCGCCAAAGTGAAGCACCTCGTCCGCGTCGTGGACGAGGCGTAGGCAACGCGGGAGCAAGGTTATGAAACTCAACGAACTGCGTGACCGCGAAGGCGCGACCCAGTCGCGCAAGCGTGTGGGCCGCGGCATCGGTTCCGGCTCTGGCAAGACCAGTGGCCGGGGCGTCAAGGGCCAGAGCTCGCGCTCGGGCGTGGCCATCAATGGCTTCGAAGGTGGCCAGATGCCGATTTATCGGCGTCTGCCAAAGCGTGGCTTCAAGAATCCGTTCCGCAAGTACTTCAATGAAGTGTCTCTGGGCCGGGTACAGACCGCTATCGATGCTGGCAAGCTCGATGCCAAGGAGACGGTAACGGCCGAGGCCCTCATCAAGGCCGGTGTCGTGCGTCGTCCCAAGGATGGTGTGAAGCTTCTTTCCGGCGGTGAGTTGAAGGCGAAGGTCACCTTCGATGTGGCCGGCGCTTCCAAGGCGGCGATCGAGAAGGTCGAAAAAGCCGGTGGCAGTGTCAAGCTGCCCGAGGCTTCGGCAGAAGCCTGACTAATTGTCTAGCCGGGGCCACGTGCCCCGGCTTGCATATTGGCTGCCCGACCCTTATCTCGGTTCGGGCGCCGCGCGCCGGGGAGGGCCGGTGTCCGCGTCGCGACGCGAGTGACAGACGGACGGGTGGCGCCTAGCTGTCGCGACGTCCTCTTTCGGAGAATTCTTCATGGCATCGGCGGCAGAGCAACTTGCGGCAAATCTGAACTTTTCGGCTTTTGCGAAAGCTGAAGATCTCAAGAAGCGCATCTGGTTCACGCTAGGCGCTTTGATCGTCTACCGTATCGGTACTTACATCCCGATGCCGGGAATCAATCCTGCCGCCTTTGCGCAGGCTTTCGAGCAGCAGTCGGGTGGTGTCCTGGGCATGTTCAACATGTTCGCAGGCGGCGCCGTCGAGCGCATGGCGATCTTCGCCCTTGGGATCATGCCCTATATCTCCGCTGCCATCATCATGCAGCTCATGACGGCCGTCGTGCCGACATTGGAGCAGCTGAAGAAGGAAGGTGAGCAGGGCCGCAAGATCATCAACCAGTACACGCGCTACGGCACGGTTCTGCTGGCGACGGTTCAGGCCTATGGCATCGCCGTTGGCCTTGAAACCGGGCAGGACATCGTCACCGATCCGGGCTGGTTCTTCCGCATATCGGCGGTCATCACGCTGGTCGGCGGTACCATGTTCCTTATGTGGCTCGGTGAACAGATCACCGCACGCGGGCTCGGCAACGGCATCTCGCTGATTATTTTTGCCGGTATCGTTGCAGGCTTGCCATCGGCAATTGCCGGCACTCTCGAGCTTGGCCGCACTGGCGCGCTTCCGGCCGCCATCATCATCGGGATCCTGCTTCTGGCCTTCGTGCTGATCGGCGTCATTGTCTTCTTCGAACGTGCCCAGCGTCGTCTCCTGATCCAGTATCCAAAGCGGCAGGTCGGCAACCGCATGTTCCAGGGCGATACCTCGCATCTGCCCTTGAAGCTGAACACGGCCGGCGTCATTCCGCCGATCTTCGCCTCATCGCTTCTTCTGCTGCCTGCGACGCTTGCCGGTTTCTCGGACACGACCCAGCTTCCGCAGTGGGCCGCGTCGGTTCTGGCGACGCTTGGTCACGGTCAGCCGCTCTACATGGTGCTGTATGCCGCCATGATTGCCTTCTTTGCCTTCTTCTACACGGCCATTGTCTTCAATCCGAAGGACACGGCCGACAATCTGAAGAAGCATTCCGGCTTCATCCCCGGTTATCGGCCAGGTGAGCGTACGGCGGAATATATCGATTACGTGCTGACCCGCATTACGGTCGTCGGCGCCATCTATCTGGTTGTTGTCTGCCTCATTCCCGAGTTTCTGATTTCGGCGACCGGTGTGCCCTTCTATCTTGGTGGTACATCGCTGCTCATCGTGGTCAGCGTGACGCTTGATACGGTTGCGCAGACGCAGGGGCATCTGATTGCCCACCAGTATGAGGGGTTGATCAAGAAGTCTAAATTGCGTGGAGGAAGACGGGGACGATGAAGCTGATACTGCTCGGACCGCCTGGAGCGGGCAAGGGGACGCAGGCTGCGCGGTTGGTCGAGAAACACGGCCTTATCCAGCTGTCGACTGGCGACATGCTCCGTGCAGCCGTAGCAAACGGCACGGAAGTCGGCCGCAAGGCAAAAGAGATCATGGATTCCGGCGGGCTGGTCTCCGACGATATCGTGAACCAGATCGTGTTCGAACGCATCGAGCAGCCAGATGCGGCCAATGGTTTCATCCTGGATGGATATCCTCGAACCGTTGCTCAGGCCGAGGCTCTCTCGGAAAAGTTGGCCAGCAAGGGCATGTCCCTCGACGCCGTCATCGAATTGAAGGTCGATGAAGACGAACTGGTCAAGCGCATCGAGAAGCGAGCAGCAGAGACGGCTGCTTCTGGTGGCAAGGTGAGGGCGGACGACAACGCGGAAGCCTTCCGCACGCGCCTTGAGGAGTACCGCAACAAGACCGCGCCACTCTCGGCCTATTACGCGGGGCAGGGCGAGTTGCAGACGGTCGACGGCATGGCCGAGATGGACGAAGTCACATCCGAGATCGGCCGTATCCTGACCAAGTCGCACAACTGAGCCAGGAAAGGTTGACGGATCGGCTATACTGGACTATAGCGGCCCGTCTTCCAACCAGACAGCGTAGGTCGCGCCTCTTCTTGGGCGCGGCTTTTATGCATGGTGAAGACCTCCGCAGGGGCCGGGCTCCACCGGACGCGGGGAAACAGAATGCCGGGGTTTCCGGCTAAACCAAAAGCGCCGGCAAGACCGGCCCAAATGGAGAAGACAATGGCCCGCATCGCAGGCGTCAACATTCCGACCAACAAGCGCGTCATCATCGCGCTGCAGTATATCCACGGCATCGGAGCGAAATTCGCTCAGGAAATCGTGGAGAAGGTGGGCATTCCGCTCGACCGTCGTGTCAATCAGCTCACGGACGCCGAGGTGATCCAGATCCGTGAAACGATCGACCGCGATTACCAGGTCGAGGGCGATCTGCGGCGTGAAGTCGCCATGAACATCAAGCGGTTGATGGATCTGGGCTGCTATCGCGGCCTGCGTCATCGTCGTTCGCTGCCGGTTCGCGGCCAGCGTACGCACACCAATGCACGCACCCGCAAGGGTCCTGCCAAGGCAATCGCCGGCAAGAAGAAGTAATTGAACGGGCAGCGGGCAGGTCGGACCTCCCGCTATCTGGTTCAGGTGTAGCCGCTGGCATTACGGCGGCGTCGATATCGTCGAAAGGAAAGACATGGCCAAGGAAGCCACGCGCGTTCGCCGTCGCGAGCGCAAGAACATCACCTCGGGCGTCGCCCACGTGAATTCCACGTTCAACAATACCATGATTACCGTCACCGACGCGCAGGGCAATGCAATCGCCTGGTCGTCGGCAGGTGCTCAGGGCTTCAAGGGCTCGCGCAAGTCCACGCCGTTCGCGGCGCAGGTCGCGGCCGAGGATTGTGCCCGCAAGGCCCAGGAACATGGCATGAAGATGCTTGAGGTCGAGGTTTCGGGTCCAGGTTCGGGCCGTGAGTCGGCACTGCGCGCACTGCAGGCTGCAGGCTTCACGATCACGTCGATCCGCGATGTGACGCCGATCCCGCACAATGGCTGCCGTCCGCGCAAGAAGCGCCGGGTCTAGTCGTCACGATCCACTTTGCGAGTGAGCGCCAACTGGCGCTCCTCGCGGTTTCCCATTGACCCGCCACGATTGGATGGTGGCCGGGTAACGGAAGGAAGCAGGAATGATCCAGAAAAACTGGCAGGAACTGATCAAGCCCAGCAAGATCGAGTTCTCCTCCAAGGGCAAGACGATGACCACGCTGGTGGCCGAGCCGCTCGAGCGTGGCTATGGCCTGACGCTCGGCAACGCCATTCGTCGCGTCCTGTTGTCGTCGCTTCGGGGCGCAGCCGTAACCGCTGTCCAGATCGACGGCGTGCTGCATGAGTTCTCCTCGATCCCGGGCGTTCGTGAAGACGTCACCGACATCGTTCTGAACATCAAGGAAATCGCCATCCGCATGGAAGGCGAGGGCCCGAAGCGGATGGTCGTGCGCAAGCAGGGCCCCGGCACGGTCACCGCCGGTGATATTCAGACCGTGGGCGACGTCGAGATCCTGAACCCTGATCACGTCCTGTGCACGCTGGACGAGGGCGCTGAGATCCGCATGGAGTTCACCGTCGATACGGGCAAGGGCTATGTGCCGGCAGAGCGCAACCGCGCCGAAGACGCGCCGATCGGGCTGATCCCCGTCGACAGCCTCTATTCGCCGGTCCGCAAGGTCTCCTACAAGGTCGAGAACACCCGCGAGGGCCAGGTTCTCGATTATGACAAGCTGACCATGAGCATCGAGACCGACGGTTCGATCACTGGCGAGGATGCCGTGGCCTTTGCGGCACGCATTCTGCAGGACCAGCTGGGTCTGTTCGTCAACTTCGACGAGCCGCAGAAGGAAGAGCCGACCGAGCAGGTCACGGAACTCGCCTTCAACCCCGCGCTTCTCAAGAAGGTCGACGAACTGGAGCTTTCGGTTCGTTCGGCAAACTGCCTGAAGAACGACAACATCGTCTATATCGGTGATCTGATCCAGAAGACCGAGGCAGAGATGCTGCGCACGCCGAATTTCGGCCGCAAGTCGCTCAACGAGATCAAGGAGGTCCTCGCTTCGATGGGCCTGCATCTCGGCATGGAGGTGCCGGACTGGCCGCCGGACAATATCGACGATCTGGCCAAGCGCTACGAGGATCAATACTGAGGCCGCGGCCTCGCAGAACAACACTGAAGGAGAAGGCTCATGCGCCACGGAAATTCCGGCCGCAAGCTGAACCGCACCGCAAGCCACCGCAAGGCCATGTTCGCTAACATGGCTGCATCGCTCATCGAGCACGAGCAGATCGTCACGACCCTGCCGAAGGCCAAGGAGCTCCGCCCGATCGTGGAGAAGCTCGTGACCCTGGGCAAGCGTGGCAATCTTCATGCCCGTCGTCAGGCGATCTCGCAGATCCGCAACGAAACCATGGCCAAGCGTCTCTTTGACGAGATCGCGCCGCGCTACGCCGACCGCAATGGCGGCTACCTGCGTATCATGAAGGCCGGTTTCCGCTTCGGCGACAATGCGCCGATGGCCGTGATCGAGTTCGTGGATCGTGACGTCAGCGCCAAGGGCGCTGCCGACAAGGCCCGCATGGAAGCCGAGGATCAGGTCGAAGGCCGCGAGCAGGCCGAAGCCGCCGCATAAGCGGTTTCATCCGATCTCGGAATGATCTGGACGAAGGGGCCTGACGGCCCCTTTTTCCGTTTCAGATCAGCTGCAGCCCCTTCATGCTGGCATGACCGGATTTGCCGATCACGATGTGATCGTGGACGACGATGCCAAGCGGCCGCGCGGTTTCGATGATCGTCCTTGTCATGTCGATATCCGCGCGTGACGGCGTGGGATCGCCGGACGGATGGTTGTGGACCAGGATCAGTGCTGTTGCGGAGAGCTCCAGGGCACGGCGCAGCACCTCGCGGGGATAGACCGGCGTGTGGTCAACGGTTCCTGCCTGTTGGACCTCGTCGGCGATCAGCACGTTCTTCTTGTCGAGAAACAGGATGCGGAACTGCTCGCGCGGTTCGAAAGCCATGGCAGCACGGCAATATTCGAGAACCTGTTGCCACGAGCCAAGCAGTGGGCGGGCGGCGATCTCGCCGCGAACCATCCTGCTGGCAGCAGCGGCGACCAGCTTGATGTCGGTCGCCGTGGCCGTGCCGACGCCCTTCACCTCACTCAGCAGATGTTCGGGCGCACCAAGGACCTCCGCAAAGGAGCCGAAGCGGTTGAGCAACGCCTTGGCGGGTGCCTTCGTGTCGGCTCGGGGGATCGACCGAAACAGGATCAGCTCCAGCAGCTCATAGTCTGCCAGTGCGGCGGCCCCTTGATCGCGAAAACGTGCACGCAGCCGGTCGCGGTGGCCGTGGTAGTGGGGTTTTGTTTCCAGAGCTTTGCGGCGCGGCGTGTCGGGTGTTGCCTGAGCGGCTTCGGTGAAAAACCCTCTTTCGTCGTCGCCGGTCTGCATGGCCCACCCCGTGCCGATGTCGGGAAGAGCCTATGACGGTGATGGTCAGTCGGCAAGCCCGGGCCGGTCTAGCCCGCCAGGCGACCTCGTGAACACCTCGCAGCCATTGGCCGTGACGCCGACCGTGTGCTCGTATTGGGCCGAAAGCGAGCGGTCTCGTGTCACCGCAGTCCAGCCATCGGCCAGCACCTTTACGTGGGGCCGGCCAAGATTGATCATCGGCTCGATGGTGAAGATCATGCCCTCGCGCATCTCGACGCCCTCATTGGGGCTGCCGTAGTGCAGGATGTTCGGGGCATCGTGAAAGAGCCGGCCGACGCCGTGCCCGCAGAAATCGCGCACGACAGAACAACGCTCTGCCTCGGCAAATTGCTGGATGGCTGCCCCGATCGCTCCCGTTCGCGCTCCTGGCCTGACCGCGGCGATACCCCGTTCAAGACACTCATGCGTGACCTGAAGCAGCCTTTCCGCTGCGCGCTTGATCTGCCCGACGGGATACATCCGGCTGGAATCGCCGTGCCAGCCATCGAGAATGTAGGTGACGTCTATATTGACGATGTCGCCTTCACGAAGCGGCTTTGCGTCTGGAATGCCATGACAGACGACATGGTTGATCGATGTGCAGCTCGACTTTGTATAGCCGCGATAGTTCAACGTGGCCGGTAGTGCACCGTGATCCATGCCGAACTCGAACACGAAGCGATCGATCGTGTCGGTGGCGATGCCTGGCTCCACCACCGAGGCGAGTTCGTCGAGACACCGTGCCGTCAACTGACAGGCCTTGCGCATGCCCTCGAAGGCATCAGCTCCATAAAGACGGATCTGGCCTGTGTTGCGCAAGGGCATCGCTTCGGCTTCGAGATAGGTGACCATCTTTGGTGTCGTTCCGGATACCGATTTTGGATGCACACACATGGCATCGCAGGGCGAAGCCGGCAAGACGAAAACCGCAAAATGCCTCGGCTAGAAGCCGTCTCCGGGCTTCCCAATTATGAATGAATGTCTCGGCCGTTCAGATAATGTGACCGAAAAATCTCAATGACGCCAAAGTCAAACCACCTTCTCATACCCACATTGGGAGCAGTGGAATTCGGCTATAAGCCTTCAAATCTAGAGTTCCATTGTATGGAAAGGGCCGCAAGGGCCGTTTCCGAACACGAATTATGGAGAATACCATGCGTTTGAGAGATTCCCTTATCGCCCTTTCGGTTCTTGGTCTGGCAGCAGGTCCGTTCGCGGTGAGCGGTGCAGCCGCTCAGGACGAGATGCAGCCGCCGGCGACGATGGAAGCTCCTGCTGCGACGAGCTTCGACGAGAGCACGTTGCGCTCGTTTGTGGTGGCATTCTTGCAGGTCGATGAGATCAATCGCACCTATCTGCCGCAGATGCAGGAGGCGGATACGCCCGAGGCCCAGCAGCAGGTTCAGCAACAGGCCACCCAGGAGATGGTGCTCGCCGTGGAGAACGCCGAGGGCATCAGTGTCGATGAGTACAATTCGATCATCGAGACCGCACAGGCCGACCCCGAGCTTGCAAACCAGATCAACGATCTGATCCGCGAAGCTGTGGAATAAAGCTTCCTTCTGACGACCCTGATGGCAGCCTGTTCAGGCTGCCATCAAAGCCTTTATGCCGTCCGCCACAAACTGGACGGCCAACGCTGCCAGGATGACCCCCAAAAGCCGGGTGAGGATCGAGCGGCCGGTTTCTCCCAGGAAACGATCGACGCGCTCTGCCAGGACGAAGACCAGGAAGGTCACCGCGATGCAGAGAGCGATGATGGCAACTAGTAACGCATGCCCGGTAGGGCCGGGCATCGTACCGGAAAGCAGCACCGCCGCCGAAATCGCGCCTGGGCCGGCGATGAGCGGTATCGCAAGCGGAAATGCCGCGACGTTGCGGATCATGTCCTGGGTAATGGCGCGCTGGGCGCTTTTCTCGTGGCGCTCCTGCCTGCGCTCGAAGATCATCTCGAACGCGATGTAGAACAGCAGCAATCCGCCCGCCACGCGGAAGGCGGGCAACGTTATGCCAAACAGCGAGAGAATGGCTGCGCCCGCGACGGCGAAGACCGCAAGAGTGATGAACCCGATCACGCTCGCTCGCACCGCTACCTGCATGCGCTCGGCGCGGTTCATGCCGGCCGTGACCGCCAGGAACAACGGCGCCAGACCCGGTGGATCGATGGTGACAAGCATCGTCACCAGCGCGTTGAACAGCGCGTCATAGCTCGGCATGAAGTCCCCTCGGTCACGGTTCAAAACCACCGCTGTTCGTGACGTTAGCATGGGCTTTGCCGGCAGTGTAACCCCCGCCTTTCGAGGGCGATTCGGTCGCATGTCGCGTGCGGATTCGCATGCGCTTGCCCATTTTTTCGCCATGCTGTCGCAGTGTGGGTGAAGAAACCCGTTAAATAATTGAAATAACAGCAATAATCACTTCTGGAAATCGCTTGTGGAAGTTGGAGTCCGGTCGACCCTTCCTATATAAGGGGCTAACGATTCCAACAGATTGCGTGATCCGACTTGACCGACCAGACCAAGCCGACCGGGCCCGAGGGTATCGACCCCATCTCCATCATGGAGGAGATGCAGCGCTCTTATCTCGACTACGCCATGAGCGTGATCGTCAGCCGTGCGCTGCCGGATGTGCGCGACGGCCTGAAGCCCGTGCATCGCCGAATTCTCTATGCATCGCATGAGAGCGGTTATGTGTGGAACCGCAAATATGTGAAATCGGCGCGTCCAGTCGCCGACGTGATGGGTAAATACCATCCGCACGGCGATGCCTCGATCTATGACGCGCTGGTGCGCATGGCGCAGGACTGGTCGATGCGCGTGCCGCTCATCGACGGGCAGGGCAATTTCGGTTCGATCGACGGCGATCCGCCGGCCGCGATGCGCTATACCGAGGCACGGCTGACCAAGGTCGCCGGCGAGTTGCTGGAGGACATCGACAAGGAGACTGTCGAGTTCCAGGACACCTACGATGGCGCGGCCCACGAACCGAAGGTTCTGCCGGCCCGCTTCCCCAATCTCCTGGTCAATGGTTCGGGCGGCATTGCCGTCGGCATGGCGACGAACATCCCGCCGCACAATCTGACCGAGGTGGTGGATGGCTGTATCGCACTGATCGACAACCCGGCGATCGAACTGCCGCAGCTGATGGAGATCATCCCAGGCCCCGATTTTCCGACGGGGGGCATCATTCTTGGCCGGGCCGGCATCCACAGTGCCTATCTGACGGGCCGCGGCTCCATCGTCATGCGCGGCAAGGTGGAGATCGAGCAGATCAGGGGCGACCGTGAGGCGATCATCGTCTCCGAGATCCCCTATCAGGTGAACAAGGCCTCGATGATCGAGAAGATGGCCGAACTCGTCCGCGACAAGCGCATCGAGGGCATCTCCGACATCCGAGACGAGTCCGACCGGCAGGGCTATCGCGTCGTCGTGGAACTCAAGCGCGACGCCAATGCGGATGTCGTGCTGAACCAGCTCTACCGTTTCACTCCGCTGCAGACGTCGTTCGGCGCCAACATGGTGGCGCTTAACGGCGGCAAGCCCGAGCAGATGAACCTGCTCGACATGCTGAAGGCCTTCGTCTGGTTCCGCGAAGACGTCATCTCCAAGCGCACCAAATACCTGTTGCGCCGCGCGCGCGAGCGCGCCCACGTCTTGGTTGGTCTTGCCATCGCAGTCGCCAATATCGACGAGGTGATCAAGCTGATCCGCCACGCGCCCGACCCTCAGACTGCGCGTGAGCAGTTGATGGAGCGGCGCTGGCCGGCGTCTGAAGTCGAGGCGTTGATCCTTCTGATCGACGATCCCCGTCACCGCATCAACGAAGACGGCACCTACAATCTTTCCGAGGAGCAGGCGCGCGCCATTCTCGAGCTGCGGCTGCAGCGCCTTACGGCGCTCGGGCGCGACGAGATCGCGGACGAATTGAACAAGATCGGCGCCGAGATCTCGGACTTTCTCGACATATTGTCGTCGCGGGCGCGTATCCAGACGATCGTCAAGGACGAACTGGTCGCGCTGCGTGACGAGTTCGGCACGCCCCGGCGCACGGTGATCGCCGAAGGCGGCGCCGACATGGAGGATGAAGACCTCATCCAGCGCGAGGACATGGTCGTGACCGTCACGCACCAGGGCTACATCAAGCGCGTCCCTCTTTCGATTTACCGGGCTCAGGCGCGCGGCGGCAAGGGCCGCTCCGGCATGGCAACGAAGGAAGAGGATTTCGTTACAAGGCTTTTCGTGGCCAATACCCACACGCCGATCCTGTTCTTTTCCTCGCGCGGCATCGTCTACAAGGAAAAGGTCTGGCGCCTGCCGGTGGGTACGCCGCAGTCGCGCGGCAAGTTCCTGCGCAACATGTTGCCGCTGGAGCAGGATGAGCGCATCACCACCATCATGCCATTGCCCGAAGACGAGGCAAGCTGGGCCGAGCTGGACGTGATGTTCGCGACCACGCGCGGCACGGTGCGGCGCAACAAGCTGTCGGACTTCGTCCAGGTCAACCGTAACGGCAAGATCGCCATGAAGCTCGACGACGAGGGCGACGAGATCCTGGGTGTCTTCACCTGCACGGAGAATGACGACGTGTTGCTGACGGCCGATTCCGGCCAGTGCATCCGTTTCCCCGTCACCGATGTACGCGTCTTTTCCGGCCGCAACTCCATCGGTGTGCGCGGCATCAATCTCGGCGAAGGGGACAAGGTCATCTCGATGGCCATCCTCGGCCATGTCGAAGCCACCCCCGGCGAACGCGCCAGCTATCTGAAGCAGTCGGCGGCTGAACGTCGTGCGGCCGGCGTGGAGGAAGACGAGATCTCGCTGACGAACGAGGAGGTCTCAGAGGAGGCCTATCTCACGCCGGAACGCTACGAAGAACTCAAACTGAAAGAACAGTTCGTGCTCACCGTCAGCGAGAAGGGCGCAGGCAAGCGGTCGTCATCCTATGACTTCCGCGTGATCGGGCGCGGCGGCAAGGGCATTCGTGCCACTGATGTCTCCAAGACGGCCGAAATAGGTCCGCTGGTTGCCGCATTCCCGGTCGGACCTGACGACCAGATCATGCTCGTCACGGATCGCGGCAAGGTCATTCGCGTGCCAGTGGACGGGATCCGTATCGCCAGCCGTGCAACCAAGGGGGTGAAGATCTTCACCACCGCCGAGGACGAACGGGTCGTCTCTGTGGAGCATATCCGGGACGCGCAATCGGAAGACGATGACAACGAGCTGCCAGAGGATGGAATCGAAACGCCGCCCGGGCAAAGCCCGGACGGCGCTTGAACTGAAAACTAGTCTACTCTGGAACCAGACGTCTACTAGGGTACTGAGGGCAGGGGATTTCGTCAGTAGGGACCGTAACGATTGGCCTGGCGGCGTCGTGTCTCGACACGCACGCGCTCGGCTTCTTCGCGAAGACCGAACACGGTTGCGATGAGCATGGCCACGGTCATTGCTGCTGCAAGCATGAAGATCATCATTGGTCTGTCTCCTTCCGCCAATAACGTGCCAAACGTCATTTGGTTTCAATCAGCGTGACCAACACTATGCGGCAAAGTGCTTTAACCGATCATGATCGAGGCGTTCATCTTGCATTCATCATGTTTCAACCGCGGAAGGCGGCATTTGCCATGCCGGCATCCGGCAGATAGAAGTCTCGCCCAATGACAGACCGCACCGCATTCTACGCCGGGTCTTTCGATCCGCTGACCAACGGGCATCTCGACGTGCTGAAAGGCGCGTTGACCGTGGCCGACCGCGTGATTGTGGGAATTGGGGTTCAGGCTTCAAAACAGCCCCTGTTTTCCTTTGACGAACGTGTTCGCCTGATCGGCGAATGGGCAACCGGCGAACTGGGCGATGAGGCCGACCGGCTGCAGGTCGTCTCGTTCTCGGGGCTTGTCGTGGACGCTGCGCGGGCCAACGGCGCCTCCATCATGATCCGCGGTCTGCGCGATGGCACCGATCTGGATTACGAAATGCAGATGGCCGGCATGAACGAAACGATGGCGCCAGACCTGCAGACGGTTTTTCTTCCTGCGAGCCCTTCAGTGCGCACGATTACCGCCACACTTGTACGTCAGATCGCATCGATGGGTGGAGATGTCCGCCCCTTCGTTCCCGCCAATGTGGCGGAGGCGCTCGACGCGAAATTCCGCAAGTGAACCGATCCACGGAGCATCCCAGATGAAATTTCTCTCTCTCGCCGCCGCAAGTCTCCTTGCCGCCAGCATCTTTGCGTGGCCGGCGATGGCCGACCCGGAGAACACGCTGATCATCCAGTTGAAGGATGGCGAGGTCGAAATCGCGCTGCGTCCGGACATTGCTCCCCAGCATGTCGAGCAGATCAAGACGCTGGTGCGGCAGGGCGAATATGACAACGTGGCCTTCCATCGCGTGATCGAAGGCTTCATGGCGCAGACCGGCGACGTTCAGTTCGGCAATCTGGAGCGCGGCTACAACAGCCAGCGCGTCGGGACGGGCGGGTCCAGCCTCGGCAACGTGCCGGCGGAATTCTCCGGCGTGCCGTTCGAGCGAGGGACCATGGGAATGGCTCGTTCCCAGGATCCGAATTCAGCCAATTCGCAGTTCTTCATCACCTTCGTGGCGACACCCAACCTGAACGGCGCCTATACCGTGGTTGGAAATGTCGTCAGCGGCATGGAATATGTCGACAACATCAAGCGCGGCGACCGCGCAGCCAACGGTGCCGTGACCGATCCCGACAGGATGATTTCGGTCAGGGTTGCCGCCGACGACTGATATCTCAAGCAGCAAGGAAATAGCCTCATGGCCGAAATCAATGATCCGGAAAACGCACTCGTCATGGAAACGACGCAGGGCAAGGTCGTCATCGAACTGATGCCCGACCTAGCGCCCGGACACGTCGCCCGCATCAAGGAGTTGACGCGGGAAGGCGCCTATGACGGCGTGGTGTTCCATCGGGTTATCGATGGCTTCATGGCTCAGACCGGTGACGTCAAGTTCGGCAAATCCGATGGCGCCAGTTTCGACCCCCGCCGTGCGGGCATGGGTGGCTCCGACAAGCCGGACCTGAAGGCCGAATTCTCCAACGCCAATCACGGCCGGGGAACCTGTTCGATGGCCCGCGCCCAGTCGCCGAACTCGGCCAATTCGCAGTTCTTCATCTGCTTCGACGATGCCAGCTTCCTTAATCGCCAGTATTCCGTCTGGGGCCAGGTGGTGGAAGGCATGGAACATGTCGACAAGATCAAGCGCGGCGAACCCGTGACGGACCCCGACAAGATTGTCTCGATGCGCGTTATGGCCGATATTGCGGCCTGACATCGGAGACGAGGCCATGAGGCTGTTCACCGCCGCCCTTCTTGCAGTGCCATTGACGGCCAGCCCCGTGCTGGCGACCGGCTCCATCTTCTGCGAGGGCGTCGGTGATGACGTCTCCATCGAATTTACCATCGGCAGCCTGCCTGTTCTCGCCATTGTCGCAGCACAGGTGACTGCGGGCGGTGAGGTCTGGGCGACCGCCAACGGCGGCGATCATGAGATCGCCGTCGGACAGGCGTTCGCGGAGAGGGGACAGCTGCTAGCCGATTTCGTCGATACCAATTTCGAACGTGTGCTGGTGCGCTTGCGCCTTGTTTCGGCAAGCGAGGGCAAGGACGAAGCCAGAGCGGGAACGCTGGCAATAGTCGAGCGTGGCGCATGGCCAGTCGTGTGCGTCGGCCCCTAGAGCATTTCCTTGCGCGTTGATCTATTCGATTTCGAACTTCCGGAAGAGCGGATTGCGTTGCGGCCGGCCGAGCCGCGCGATGCAGCGCGCTTGCTTCTCGTGCAGCCGGAAAGATCCCTGGGTGACCTCAGCGTCCGGGACCTGCCGGATCTCCTTAAGCCTGGCGACGTCATGGTGTTCAACGACACCAAGGTTATCCCGGCGCAGCTGAAAGGCATACGCCATCGCGGCGAGGCAACGGCCTCAGTCGAGGCGACGCTGCACATGCGGGTTTCGCCTGACTCCTGGAAGGCGTTTCTGCGCCCTGCCAAGCGGGTTCAAATCGGCGAGCGGGTCAGCTTCGGCCACACCGGCAATCTCTGCCTGACCGGCACGCTGGACGCCACGGTCATCGAAAAGGGCGAAGGCGGCGAGGCGCTTCTGGCGTTCGATCTGTCCGGCCCAGCGCTGGATGAGGCGCTGCACACGGTCGGCCACGTGCCGCTACCGCCTTATATCGCCTCCAAGAGGGGAGATGATGCGCGCGACCTTGCCGACTATCAGACCGTGTACGCGCGCGAGGAAGGGGCGGTTGCAGCACCGACGGCGGGTCTTCACTTCACCCCTGAACTCCTCGCACGGCTGGACGCACGGGGGGTGGATCGTCACTTCGTTACCTTGCACGTGGGTGCGGGGACCTTTCTGCCTGTCAAGGCCGAGGACACGACCGAGCACAAGATGCATGCCGAGATTGGCCATGTCGACGCCGACACGGCCGCCGCACTGAACGCGGCGCGCGCGCGGGGCGGGCGTATCGTGGCGGTTGGCACCACGTCACTGAGGCTTCTTGAGAGCGCAACTGACGAGCAAGGGCAGGTCCATGCCTGGTCCGGTGCGACCGACATCTTCATCACGCCCGGTTACCGATTCCGCGCCGTCGATGTCTTGATGACCAATTTCCATTTGCCGCGCTCGACGCTCTTTATGCTCGTCTCCGCGTTCTGCGGCCTGGATACGATGCAGGGCGCCTATGCCCACGCGATCGTCAATGGCTATCGCTTCTATTCCTATGGCGACGCCAGCCTGCTATTCCGTGTCCCGCAATGACCCAGGAATTCTCCTTCAATCTGCTGGCGACCGATGGTACCGCGCGGCGCGGTGAGATCTCGATACCGCGCGGCACCGTGCGCACGCCTGCCTTCATGCCTGTCGGCACCGGCGGCACGGTCAAGGCCATGTACATGGACCAGGTCCGCGAGGCAGGCTCCGACATCATTTTGGGCAACACCTATCATTTGATGCTGCGGCCCGGCGCGGAACGCGTCGCCCGCCTTGGCGGCCTGCACGAGCTTGCTCGCTGGCCCTGGCCGATCCTGACCGATTCCGGCGGCTTCCAGGTCATGTCGCTGTCGGAGTTGCGCAAGATCACCGAGAAGGGCGTGACCTTTCGCTCCCATGTCGACGGCGCGGTCCACGAAATGTCGCCCGAACGTTCGATCGAGATACAGGGACTGCTCGATTCGGACATCCAGATGCAGCTCGACGAGTGCATCCGGCTGCCCGCCGAAGCTTCCGAGATCGAGCGCGCAATGGAGCTTTCCTTGCGCTGGGCGGAGCGCTGCAAGACCGCGTTTGGCGACCAGAAGGGCAGGGCAATGTTCGGCATCGTGCAGGGCGGCGACCTGCCCCCATTGCGCGAACGCTCGGCGCAGGCGCTGGCTGGCATGGATCTCAAGGGCTATGCCGTTGGCGGGCTTGCTGTCGGCGAACCGCAGGCGGTGATGCTCGAGATGCTGGAGATCGTTTGCCCGCTTCTGCCGGTCGAGAAACCGCGTTACCTGATGGGCGTCGGCACGCCCGACGACATTCTGAAGTCGGTGGCGCGGGGCATCGACATGTTCGACTGCGTGATGCCGACGCGGGCCGGCCGTCACGGGCTTGCCTATACGCGGCGCGGCAAGATCAACCTCAAGAACGCCCGCCATGCCGAAGACATCCGGCCGTTGGACGAGGAAAGCGACTGCCCGGCTGCGCGCGACTATTCACGCGCCTATCTCCACCATTTGGTGAAGTCGGGTGAATCGCTTGGCGGCATGCTGCTGACCTGGAACAATATCGCCTATTACCAGTCTCTGATGGCCGATATCCGGGCCGCCATCGAAGCGGGTCGGTTTGCCGATCGCGCAGCCGAGATCACCGAAGCATGGCAAAGGGGCGATCTCCCGGCAATGTGATCCCCTGCCGGCTGGTACCCGTATAGGGATCGGGCGAGGCAATCGGGCCTTGCGGCGGAAAGGCACCGATCATGAAATACGCACAGGCCTACGGCATCGCGCTGGTCATCTTCCTCATCATGGATGCGCTTTGGCTCGGCATCATCGCTCGCAATTTCTACATGTCGCGCATCGGCGATCTGGTCCTGGACCAGCCGCGCTGGGGTGTCGCCGCGCTGTTCTATCTGGTCTACATCGCCGGGCTGGTCTTCTTCGCGATCGCCGTGGGCATGGCGCAGAACAGCTGGCAGACGGCAGCCGGCTATGGCGCCCTGTTCGGCCTGTTCACCTATATGACCTACAATTTCACCAATCTGGCGGTGATGCGGGGCTTCGACATGACCGTTGCCTTTGTCGATACGGGCTGGGGCACGTTTGTAGGCGCGACCATGGCCGGCGGCACCGTCTTCGTCATGCAGAGACTGGGCTGGCTGGGGAGCTGATCAGGTCCCCAGCATGGTGCTCGCCCGCAGATGGACGCCGGTGATCCGGTAGCTGCCGTCGGGCTGGAGCTGCAGCGTATATACCGCTTCGTAGCCGCGCCCGTCCGGCCCGGTCAGTTCGACCCGCTGCACGACGGCGCCGGCACCGTCGCTTTCACCTTGGCCGAATTCGTATGACTGTGGGCGATGCACGGGAGCATAGCCCTCGCGGACCATGCGCATGAAGATGTCCTGATTGGGGAACATCCGTTGAATCGATGGGGCGGCATGCGCATAGGCGGCGGCGTCATCGCCTGACAGAAAGGCCTCGATCTGGGCCTGGATCGTAGCCCGTGCAGCCGAAACGGCGTCATCAGCCCGAAGTGGCATGATGGATAAGGTGAGGGCAAGGAGGGCAAGGGGCACTGCGCGCATGGTGCTTCCTTTCGTCGGCTGAGCGTTGATGACTACCTATACGGCGTGTCGGAGCTGGCGGTTTGCCGACACCGCAGGCGCGGCCGGGGAATCTCTGCCTGATTTTTGTGCAACCCCATGACCTGCAATTCGTTTGATATCTAAATTGCAGAAATTTCTTGCCTTTCGGGTTTTGCGCCTTTGATAATGGGGTGGAGGGGAGTTTCGAGTGAACCCATTCGACGAGATGCATCCGGATGGATCCGGGTTAAGACAGCCATATGCGGCCTACGATAACTGGCTGGCCGCACAGGAACCGTCGAGGCTCAATGAGAAGATGCGCGATGCCGAGCGGGTCTTCCGCAAGACGGGCATCACTTTCAACGTCTATGGAGCCGACGAGGCCGCCGAGCGGCTGATCCCTTTCGACATCGTGCCACGGATCATTTCCGGGTCGGAATGGCGGCGCCTGACGCAGGGTATTGAGCAGCGCGTGCAGGCGCTCAACGCCTTTCTGGACGATATCTACCATCGTCAGGAAATCCTGCGGGCAGGGCGCATACCGCGCGGGCTGATCGCCAACAATGCCGCCTTCCTGCCCGAGATGATCGGCGTGCGGCCGCCGGCGAGCGTCTACACCCACATTATCGGGGTCGACATCGTCCGCACGGGCGAGAACGATTTCTTCGTGCTCGAGGACAACGCGCGCACGCCGTCCGGCGTCTCCTACATGATCGAGAACCGGGAGACGATGATGCAACTCTTTCCGGAGCTGTTCCAACGCATCCGCGTGCTGCCGGTGGAGAACTATCCGCAATTGCTGCGTCGTTCGCTTGCCGCCGTTGCGCCGCAGCGATCCTCGCAACCGCCGACCCTGGCGGTGCTGACTCCGGGAAGCTTCAACTCGGCGTATTTCGAACATGCGTTCCTGGCCGATCAGATGGGTGTCGAGCTGGTTGAGGGGCACGATCTCAGGGTCGTCGATGGTCATGTCGCCATGCGCACCACGGAAGGCTACAAGCAGATCGACGTGCTCTATCGACGGGTCGATGACGAGTTTCTCGATCCATTGACCTTCCGGTCGGATTCGGCGCTGGGGGTGGCAGGCATCATGGACGTCTACCGTGCCGGCAACATCACTATTGCCAATGCGCCCGGCACGGGCATCGCCGACGACAAGGCGATCTATTCCTACATGCCCGAGATCGTCGAGTTCTACACCGGTCGCAAGCCGCTTCTGGGGAATATCCCGACCTGGCGCTGCTCCGAAGCAAGCAGTCTCAAATATGTGCAGGAACACCTCCACGAGCTTGTCGTCAAAGAGGTCCACGGTTCCGGTGGTTACGGGATGCTGGTCGGTCCCGCTGCCTCCAAGAAGGAACGGGAGGATTTTGCTGCCAAGTTGAAGGCCCGGCCTTCGAACTATATCGCGCAGCCGACCCTGGCGCTTTCCACCTGCCCGATCCTCACGGATGCGGGACTGGCCCCGCGCCATGTCGATCTGCGTCCCTTCGTCCTGGTTTCCGACCGCATACGCATCGTGCCCGGCGGGTTGACGCGGGTCGCGCTCAAGGAAGGCTCGCTGGTCGTCAACTCCTCTCAAGGGGGCGGTACAAAGGATACGTGGGTGCTGGATGACTAGGGGCGCGTACTGACATGCTGCTTGGAAGCACCGCCAACGGTCTCTACTGGATGGGGCGCTATATCGAGCGCGCGGAGAATATGGCGCGTCTCGTCGATACGGGGCTGCGGCTGGCCCTGACGCATACCGAATCGTCTTCGGACGAATGGGGTTCGGTGCTGACAAGTGCTGGCGCGCGGGACAGTTTCCAGGAACGCCACAGCGAGTTCACCGCCGAGACAGTTGCCGACTTTCTTCTGCGCGACACCAGTAACCCATCAAGTGTCATGTCGTCGCTGGATGCGGCTCGCGCCAATGCCCGCATGGTCCGTACAGCGCTGACCCGAGAGACTTGGGAATCCATCAACGAAGCCTGGATGTCATTCAAGCGCATGCTGGCCGCGCCGATCGACCAGCGCGAGTTGCCGCGGTTGCTGGATGCGATCAAGCGTGAAACGGCGCTCATCCGCGGCGCCTTTCACGGCACCATGCTGCGCAATGAAATCTTCGATTTCACCCAGATCGGCATCTTCATCGAGCGGGCGGACAGCACCGCACGAATCCTCGACGTGAAGTATTATGTGCTGTTGCCATCGGTGGCCTGGGTCGGCTCATCGCTCGACAACTACCAATGGGAGGCAATTCTCCGGTCCGTGTCGGCGCACCGATCCTACCGCTGGGTCTATGAGGCCGAGTATCGTCCGGAGAAGATCGCTGACTTTCTGATCCTGAACCGCCGCATGCCGCGCGCGCTGGCCTTTTCCTATCGGATGATAGGCGACAGCCTCCGTTTCCTCGCGGAGGAATACGGCAAACGGCATCCCTGCCACGATCTGCACGAGGGGACGGCGACGAAATTGCAGAACGCGACAATACAGGACATCCTCAACGAGGGACTACATGAGTTTCTCTCGGATTTCATCCGTCGCAACAACGCCTTGGGCAACCAGATTGCCCACGATTACCGATTCTTCTGATCATGCTTTTGACCATTCGCCACTCAACCCGTTACCGCTATGAGACACCTGTGCACTATGCGTTGCAGCGGGCTCGGCTGGTACCCTTGAGCGGTCCGACGCAAAAGGTTCGTTCCTGGAAGCTCGATATCAGCGGCGCGCGTGAAGAGGTTCGCTTCGTCGACCAGTTCGGCAACGACACTCGTCTTCTGAGTGCCGAGGGTGATCCTCACACCATCGAAATCGTGGCGGAAGGCGAGGTCGAAACGCTGGATGTCGCCGGTATCTACGGTCCCCAATACGGGTTCGCCCCCCTGTGGCTCTTCTTGCGCGAAACCGATCTGACGCAGCCGGGAGAGGGGGTGGACGAGATCTGCGCGGCGTTGCCGGCCGGAGGTGAACTGGATCGCATGCACACATTGCTGCACACGATCCGCGATCGGGTCGCCTACAAGTCGGGGACGACTGGCGTTGCGACAACGGCTGAAGAAGCGTTGGCGCAGGCGGAAGGTGTCTGCCAGGATCATTCGCACATCTTCGTCGCCTGCGCACGGCGGCTTGGCGTGCCGGCGCGCTATGTCAGCGGCTACCTGTTAATGGATGGCGTGGACGATCAGGTAGCTACCCATGCTTGGGCAGAGGCACATCTCGACAGCCTGGGCTGGGTCGGATTCGATGTTTCGAACGGCATTTCTCCTGACGAACGTTATGTGCGGCTTGCGGTGGGGCTGGACTATCGCGACGCCATGCCGATCTCGGGAATTCGCGCTGGACTCGGCGTGGAAGAGCTTGCAGTACATATATCGGTTCAACAATAGGGGGCGAATCGCCCCCCTCCTCGGGATCGCCCCATGACCTACTGCGTCGGCCTCAAGATCGATCGCGGCCTTGTTTTCATGTCAGACACCCGCACCAATGCGGGCGTCGATTCCATCGCAAAATTCGGCAAGATGTTCGTGTGGCAAAAGCCTGGCGAACGCGTGATCGTCATGCTGACGGCTGGCAATCTTGCCACCACGCAGGCCGTCGTGAGCATGCTCGACGAACGCACGAAAGCGCCGGGCGAACGCACCCATACCTTGCTCGACACGCCATCGATGTTTCAAACGGCACGTCTTGTCGGCGAGACGGTGAAGGAAGTGATCGCCAATACCGCGCCGGTTGGCCAGAAAGCCGATGCTTTTGCGGCCTCCTTCATTCTGGGTGGCCAGATAAAGGGCTCGGATCCGAGGCTCTTCCTCATCTACCCGGAAGGCAATTTCGTCGAGGCGAACGAGGACACGCCCTTCTTCCAGATCGGCGAGATCAAGTACGGCAAGCCGATCATCGTGCGTGCCTATGAAAGGGAAATGAGCTTCGAGGAGGCGGCCAAGCTGCTCCTCGTCTCCTTCGATTCGACCCAGAAGTCGAACATCTCCGTTGGCCTGCCGCTGGATCTGCTTTTTTACCAGCGTGACAGTTTCGAAATCGGGTTGCGCAAACGCGTCGACAGCGACGACCCTTATTACCGTGCGATATCACAGGGTTGGTCCGATGCGCTCAAATCGGCGTTCAAGCAACTGCCCGACTTCACAGGGTAAGGTGCGCATGACGACCGGTTCCCTGACGCAGACGCCGCGGGGGAAATATGGACAGGACTGAATTTCGTCGGTGGGCCGTCGCGGCAGCCGAATGGGGTGCCGACTATCGTGACACGGTCGCAGACCGTCCGGTCAGGGCACAAACGGCGCCGGGATCGGTTGCAGCGCTGATCGACGACTCGCCGCCGGAGAACCCGGAATCGATGGAGACGATCTTTGCCGATTTCGAGGCCAAGATCATGCCCGGCATGACCCATTGGCAGCATCCGGGTTTCTTCGCCTATTTCCCCGCAAATGCGGCGCCGGCCTCGATCGTAGCGGAACATCTGGTCAATGCGCTCGCAGCTCAGTGCATGCTCTGGCAGACATCGCCGGCCGCGACCGAACTCGAGACCAAGATGCTCGATTGGCTGAGGCAGGCTATCGGGCTTCCCGAAGTATTTTCCGGTGTCATCCAGGATTCGGCCTCCTCAGCCACGCTGGCTGCAGTGTTGACAATGCGCGAGCGCGCGCTTGCGTGGAACGGTAACAAGGCCGGACTGGCCGGTGGACCCGCCGTTCGCATCTATTGTTCGCGCGAGGTGCACAGTTCGATTGATAGGGCAATCTGGATTGCTGGCGTGGGCGAGGACAATCTGGTCCGGATTGAGACGACCGGTCCCATGAGGGGCATGGACCCGAGGCAACTCGATGCAGCCATCAGGGTCGATCGGGATGCGGGTCTGGCGCCGGCGGGCATCATCGCCAGTGTCGGCGGCACCAGTGTCGGCGGCACCGATGATATCGCCGCCATCTGTGCCGTAGCGCGAGAACACGGGCTCTATGTTCATGTCGATGCGGCGTGGGCGGGATCAGCCATGATTTGCCCGGAATTCCGACAGCTTTGGTCAGGGGCGGAAGAGGCGGATTCGGTTGTCTTCAACCCCCATAAGTGGCTGGGGATACAGTTCGACTGTTCAGCACATTTCATCCGCGACCCCGACGATCTCGTGCGGACGTTGGCCCTTCGGCCGGAGTATCTCAAGACCCACGGCCGCGATGGGATCATCAACTATTCGGAATGGTCGGTGCCGCTCGGTCGCCGTTTCCGGGCCCTGAAGATCTGGTTCGTGCTGCGCGCCTATGGGCTTGAGGGGCTGCGGCAGATGATCCGCGATCATGTGTCCTGGAGCGGCGAACTGGCCGGCCTGATCGCCGAAGAGCCCGATTTCGAGATCGTGACCGACCCGTTCTTGTCGCTCTTCACGTTCAGGCATGTGCCTGAAGGGGTTGTCGATCTGGACGCCCATAACATCGGACTGGTCAATGCGATCAATGACGATGGCCGCATCTTCCTCACGCAGACCAATGTCGATGGCCGGATCGCGATCCGCTTCCAGGTGGGCTCGACCGACACCACCCGGGACCATGTGCTCGGCGCTTTGGATGTGGTCCGCGACTGCGTGGTCCGGTTGGGAAACTGATCCCAAAGAAAAGGGTCTGCGGCATCGCCGCAGACCCCTATGATACCTTATGCCCTATCCGCCTACATGTGGGGCGAGCGGCACTGGCGGCGCGGGCCGTTATAGGGCTGGAAGGTGTTGTCCGATGCCCGATAGGACCGGTAGCGTGCGTAGCACCATTCCACGTGCGCGGGGCCGTAATGGTAGCTGCGGTGATGGGCGCGCGGCGGAGGAGCGGCAAGCGCGCCGCCAATGATCGCACCGGCGATGAAGGCCGCTGGCGGGTACCAATAGCCGTCATGGTAGCGATAACCGTGACGGTAGTGGCGGTAGCCGCGATGTCCCCGCCAATAATGGTGTCCGCCACGATAGTGATAGCGCTGCACCTGATGGACATCGGCCATCGGCCGTTCAGCGGCGACGGATGGGATGCTCGTCGGCGCTGGAAGCGGCGAAGCCACCGCATGAATTGAAGCGCCGAGGCTAAAGCTCAGGGCGACGGCGAACATGCAAGACAAGGCCTTCTGCATTGCTTCCTCCTTTGAATATCTCAGGCATGCATGATGCCAACTATATTCAAGCAATGCCAGATATATCGGAGACTTTGCCGATCTATCTAAAAAGCCTCTGGTTCGCGCCCCTGTTCTTGGACTGTCGCCGACGGTGAAGCCCCGTGGTGGGGGACCGAGAGAGGCAGACGTGGGGCAGGGACGGCTACTGTTTGCTGCGAGAGTGCAGCGGGCGCTCAGATCAGAGCATGCCGCCTTTGCGACGCTCCTTCTTGGCGGCCTTGCGAGCGGCATAGCGGGCATCACGAGCCGCCTTCTGCTCGGCCAGAAGTGCCATGTGACGATCCGCTTCCTCGGCTGCGATCATTTCGGCAAGGCGTTCTTCCTCGGCGGCCGCGAGACGGGCAGCCTCTTCGGCACGGGCCTGCTCCTCTGCACGCTTGGCTTCCTCGATCTTGCGGGCTGCGGCGCGTTCGGCTTCCCGCGCTTCACGGGCCTTGACGATCTCGCCGCGTGCGGCGCGCCGGGCTGCCAGCTTCGGGTCTTCGGCGACGGAACGCGCACGCTGCAGCATGGCGCGCTTGGCGGCCGCCGCATCGGTCTGACGGTTGAGGAAATCGGGCGTCTTTTTTGACTGCATTGGGGATCCTTGCTGCATTCAGGTGCGGACGCGGGTTGGAAGCATCATCGGCTTCCGTTCCTATGCCGTACCTTGCTGAGAAAAAGGGGTCAGCAGCATCTCTGCCAACCCCTTTTTGAATATGGCTCCCCGGGCCGGATTCGAACCAGCGACCAACCGGTTAACAGCCGGTTGCTCTACCACTGAGCTACCGGGGAAGAGCACGCTCTCGCGAGTGTGCGCTGCCTATAGCAAACACTTCTGGGCAATGCAAAGCGCGATGCGCAAAAAAATGTCACAGATGCCAGCACCCACTGGCATTGCGCACAGGCAGGTATGATATATCGGGCAACGCCTTGTGACGCCGGGCCAAGGGCGGATTTCGCCGGGAGGGCGAATGGATACGAGGGTCGACCCCGAACTTGAGCGCATCGCCGGCGAAAAGCTGCGTCGCATCAAACTGTTCGGGCGCGAAATCATCCTGCCCCAGTCGCGGCTGCTCAGGGTGACGATCGGCGTCGTCCTGGTGATTCTGGGCATTTTCGGTTTTCTGCCGATTCTCGGGTTCTGGATGATTCCGCTGGGCCTGCTGGTCCTGTCTTACGAGTTCGCCGCGATCAGGCGCTGGCGTCGGCGATTCGTGGTGCAGTGGGGCAGGCGGGAAGGGCGCTGGTT
This sequence comes from Aliihoeflea sp., assembly GCA_046297455.1. GTDB lineage: Bacteria > Pseudomonadota > Alphaproteobacteria > Rhizobiales > Rhizobiaceae > ZYF759. The sequence continues at coordinate 13,643 of JBKBIT010000027.1, read as the reverse complement.
CCGGCTGGTGCCGGGTGGTCGCGGTACTCGTGTACCAAAAGAATGAGACTGGCTTGCCGGGGCTTCAACGCTCTGTTAACAGGGCGCGTTCCATAGCTGCCGCAAGCGGCGGGGCCTCGTGGCGGAGTGGTTACGCAGAGGACTGCAAATCCTTGCACGCCGGTTCGATTCCGGCCGAGGCCTCCAACGCTTCCGGTGTGTTGCCAACATCGGGATGGTGTTCATGACTGCCGATTTCTCGCTCCAGCGCGTCAAGATGGTCGACGGGCAACTGCGCACCACCGATGTCACCGATATTCACCTGTTGACCGCAATGGGCACTATGCCGCGTGAGGAGTTCGTACCTTCAAGGCGCCGTGCGCTGTCCTATATCGACGAGGATATCGAGGTTGCTCCGGGTCGGTACATCATGGAAGCCTCGCCCTTTGCGAAGCTGGTCCAACTCGCCCGTGTTCGACCCTCCGATTTCGTCCTCGATGTGGGGTGCGGCACCGGCTATTCATCGGCGATCCTGTCCCGGCTGGCCGGATCGGTGATCGGCCTGGAGAGCGATCCGGAACTGGAGAATACCGCCACCGAGACATTGGCTCGGCTGGGTTGCGACAACGTTGCCGTTGTTGGCGGCAGCCTCGTGAAGGGATGCCCGGATCAGGGCCCCTTCGACGTCATCGTGCTGCAGGGTGCGGTCGATTTCGTTCCGGACGAACTGACCGCGCAACTCAAGGATGGCGGCAGGCTGGTAGCGGTCGTAGGCCACGGAAACGCCGGCAGGGCAACGCTCTTCGTGTCGGAAAACGGCATTGTTTCCAGCCGCGCTGCTTTCAATGCGGCGGTGAAGCCGCTGCCGGAATTTTCCCGCGAACCGACTTTCGAATTCTGATCATCCAGGGCTTTTGTCACCGGTGTGACCGAACTGTCACTTGCAGCGGGCGAAATTGATGTATGTTCCACATCGCCGGTGAATGGCAGGCGCCAACGCGCCCTATACACGCGCCGGTTGTTCTTGGCGTGGGGCCGGGCCAGGGCGCGCAGCCGGTGTCGCCCAGTATTGCGAGAGGTTGGGTATGTCAGTGTTCGGTAGGGTCGTTCCGGCCGCGTTGATTGGCTTGTCGCTGTTTTTCATTGCGCCTGTTTCGGCCGAGACCCTGAACGGGGCGCTGGCAAAAGCCTATCAGAACAATGCGACGTTGAATGCCGCCAGGGCAGGCGTTCGGGTCACCAATGAAGGTGTGCCGCTTGCCCGGTCGGGCTACCGCCCGCAGATCGTTGGCTCTGGCAGCCTGAGCGTTACCAACCAGTCTGGTTTCAACATCGCCACCGGTCAGTTCGGGGTTCAGATCCAGCAAGCAATCTTCGACGGCTTCCAGACCGAAAACAATGTACGGGCGGCAGAGGCACGGGTACGCGCCTCGCATGAGAGCCTGCGCAATACCGAGCAGAACGTCCTCTTCAACGCCGTTTCAGCCTATATGGACGTGATCCGCGATCGCCGCATCGCCGCTTTTCGCCAGCGTAACCTGGAATTCCTGGCCGAGCAGGTGCGTGCTGCCGAGTCGCGCTTCGAAGTCGGCGAAGGCACCCGCACCGATGTGGCGCAGGCGCAAGCCAGCCGCTCGGCGGCAGAGGCACAGCTTGCGGCCGCGCGCGCTCAGGCGCAGGTCTCCGAGGCGACCTATCGACAGCTGATCGGCGAGAACCCGGGCCAGTTGCAGGCAACCGGGCCTGCTGCAAGCCTTCTGCCGGCCAGCATGCAGGCGGCCATCGATGTCGCCGCCCATCAACACCCCGCGATTGTCGCGACGCAGCATCTGGTCGATGCCTCTTCATTCGTCGTGAAGGCGGCTGAGGGCGCGCTGTTGCCGCAGCTCAATGCGCAGGCCAGCGTTCAGTCGCAGGTGCGCCGCGGCCCGGACACGTCGGGACTGCCCGGTGTCGGGATGGGCACCAGCACCACGACGACGAATTCAGCCACGGTTGGCCTCAACCTGACGGTTCCTATCTATTCCGGCGGCCGAACCTCAGCACAGATCCGCCAGTCCAAGGAGCAGCTCGGCCAGGCCCGGATCGAAGTCGATGTCAGCCGCAGCCAGGTGCTGCAGGCTGTGACATCCGCCTGGACGCAATATGTCGCGGCGCGCGAAACCACGGCCGCCAGCCGGTTGGTCGTGTCAGCGGCCGAACTGGCTCTATCCGGTGTTACCGAGGAGCGCAATGTGGGCCAGCGCACGACGCTGGACGTGCTCAACGCCCAGGCGGATGTGACCAACGCCCAGATCAACCTGGCCAGCTCGGAGCGTGACGTTGTGGTGGCAAGCTATGCGATCCTGTCCGCCATCGGCGGGTTGTCGGTGCGCAGGCTGGGCCTGCCGGTTGCCGAGCACAGGCCTCAGGAGCATTACGATGCCGTCAAGGACCTGTGGCACGGTACAAGGACGCCCGACGGCCGCTGAGGGCAGGGCCTATTGTTCAGAGGTCAGGGCACGGATCCACTCTTCGTGGGCGACGACGATGCGTTCGCCCTCCGCGATTGCTTCTTCCGCCCGGTGAAAGTCCAGCGCGTTGAGTGACGTGAGATATGCGTTCAGCAAGACGTGCGGCGCGTCACCGGCAAGTCGGCTGCGCCGGATCTGTTCCGACATGATGTCGATCGCTGTCAGCACCAGTTCCAGATAGGCGGGCGGGTTCTCTTTTTCAGCGGGCGACAAGGCTGGCCAGAGGCTGCGCAGGGATTCCGGCAAGTCCGGCAGCAAGTCCGACCATGTGGGCATGGTGGGGCGAGGCGCGCCCGGTTTCCAGAAGCTTGAATTCATCCGGCCGTCTGGGTTTACGGCAATGACCACGTCGGCATCGAGCGCACGGGCCGCCGAGACGGGGATCGGGTTCACGACGCCGCCATCGATAAGCCAGTGATCATCGACCTTTTCCGGGCTGAAAACGCCGGGAATGGAGATCGATGCCCGGATCGCCTGGGCCAGCGGGCCTTCGCGCAACCAGACTTCCCGTCCTGTCTGAATATCCGCGGCCACGGCGACAAACGGGATAGGCAGATCCTCGATCCTGTCGGGCAGGCCGATCGTCTGCAGCATGTTGACGATTTCAGAGCCGCCGACAACGCCTCCGCCTGTTAGGCGCACGTCGATCAGCCCCAGCACGCTGCGGCGCGTGAGCTTGCGCGCCCACTCCTCGAGTTCGTCCAGGCGCCCGGCCGCGTAGGCGGCGCCAACGAGTGCCCCCATCGAGCATCCCGCGATGGCATCGGGCCAGATTTCCATGTCCTCCATCGCGCGCAGTGCGCCGATATGGCACCAGCCGCGCGCACCGCCTGAGCCGAGCGCGAAGCCGATTCGCGGTTTCTTCATGCGGGTCTCCAGCTTTGAGGGTCTTGTCCGATCAGTGGTTTCGAACGAATGCCGTCGAGAGGCAAGGGGGCCAACACATCAAGTGGCAGCCTGGCCGCGGCACTTGCGACGGGACAACTCCATGTAGCCGGCAATACATAGCGCCAAAGGCGTGTGGAGGTGGAAGGCAAGCCTCCAGGTTGGTGGTAGCGGACGACTATCGCTGCAGACTAAGCCAGGACCGACTGCAGTCTTTGGAGTTCAGGAAGCCTTGCCTTTGTTGCCTCATAGCCGAGGCTAATGGCCTCTTCGGCGCGGTGGAAGTCCGTGAGCCCGATATGGCCGAGCTTGGGCTGGAGGGCGAGGTCGGGTGGATCCCCGGCCAGGCGGGCGCGGGAAATCCTGTCCTGGATGATGTTGAATGCCTCGACCATCACTCCGGTGATGCCGATCCGCGCCTCGCGCTCCCTTGGTCCGCGATCGACGACCATGTGGGCGTCGTCGGCCGATCCGCCTTCGGGCACGTCTGCGCTGTGCTTGATCACGGCTGCGCGCCCAAACAGGTCATAGTGCAGGTTGACCGCGACCACGAGGCGCTGCTCATGGGCACGGCAGGCAGAGACCGGTACCGGGTTCACCAGCGCGCCATCGACCAGAACCCGGCCATTGCAGGCGACCGGCTCGAAAACGCCCGGCAAGGCATAGGAAGCGCGCATGGCGGTGATGAGATTGCCCTGCGACAGCCAGATCTCGTGCCCTGTTCGGATCTCGGCCGCCACGCACACCAGGGGTTTTGGCAGATCGGCAAACGTCACGCCATCAATGTGCTCCTGCATGCGATTGGTGAGTTTCATCCCGCCGAACAGACCGTTGCCGCCCCAATTGAAGTCGAGCAGGCCAAAGACCTTGCGCTTTGTGAGGCTGCGGGCAAATTCCTCGAGTTCATCCAGCTTGCCGGCAAGATAGCATCCGCCGACCAGCGCGCCGATGGACGTGCCGGCGATCATGTCGATCCGGATGCCTGCCTCGTCCAGGGCGCGCAGCACGCCGATATGCGACCATCCGCGTGCGGCGCCGCCGCCGAGCGCCAGCGCGATGCCGGATTGTTCGTTCTTGTCCGGTTCGGAGATATCGGGCAGTTCTGGTCCTTCCGGCGGTTCCCTCAACAGATCCGCCTCCTGCCTGCCGCGCAAAGACGCCCACTCAAGCATTGCTACCTCCCTCTCCCAACCGTTTCATAGCACGGGAGTCATGAGAAATTGGTGAATGGCGCGAATGAGGCCGGGGCCGTGATCCTGCGTCCGTCGGGCCGGTCTAAGCCGTTGCGGTCGGGTCGCTCTTCTCAAGCCTGGTGCCAGTGTCTCCGGTCTCCACCGTTCGGTAGAAGCAAGAACGCCGTCCCGTGTGACAGGTTGCATTGTCGCCGTCGACCCGTACCTTGAGCCACAGCACGTCCTGATCGCAATCGGTCCTGACCTCGACGACATGTTGCACGTTTCCCGAGGTTTCGCCCTTCTTCCAGAGCTTTGCGCGTGAACGTGACCAGTAATGGGCGATACCTGTATCCAGCGTGAACGCGAGAGCCTCGGCATTCATGTGCGCGACCATCAGAAGGGTGCCGTCGTCCGCGTCGGTGACGACTGCGGTGAGAAGCCCATTTGGGTCGAATTTCGGGGTAAAGGCCGCACCCTCTTCGAGCACGGCCTTGTCAGTCGGCGGGTTCTGGAATGCGGGCACGACAACCTGTCCGTGGCGCAGCGGGCAGGGCTATCGGCGAGGCCCACCCTCTCGCACCATCATCATGAAACGAACTTGTTCTTCCGGCGTGTCACGGAACGCGCCGGTGAAGGTGGAGGTGAGTGTGGTCGACCCCTGCTTGCGAATGCCGCGCATGGCCATGCACATGTGCTCTGCCTCGATCATCACGGCGACGCCGCGCGGATTGAGCACATCCTGGATGACGCCGGCGATCTGGGCGGTCATCGATTCCTGCGTCTGCAGCCGATGGGCGAAGATATCGACCACGCGGGCGATCTTCGACAGGCCTACAACCCGCCCATCCGGCAGATAGCCGACATGGGCCTTGCCGATAATGGGCACCATGTGGTGCTCGCAATGCGAATGGAACGGTATGTCCTTGATGACGACGAGATCGTCGTAGCCTGCGACTTCCTCAAAGGTGCGTCCCAGTTCCTCGGCAGGATCCTGGTCGTAGCCCGCGAACATTTCGCGATAGGCCTTGGCGACGCGCTTGGGCGTATCGAGAAGCCCTTCTCGCGCTGGATCGTCTCCGGTCCAGCGCAAGAGGGTCAGCACGGCCTGTTCGACTTCTTCCTGGGAAGGCCGGTCCGGCTTCGGCGCGGGGTCAGAGGTTATGGGTGGGAAATTCTTGATGACGGCGTCCATGAAAGGCGTCTCCCGTAGCTGCGCTCAATATACGGCGCAACGAGTTGAACGGACCACAGCCCTTCGCGGGAAAAGAAGAACTCTGTTTCCTGCCCGGGAATCGGCTTGCATTACGATAGGCCCTCTACGGTCAAACTGGCTCGGCCTTGCTGGCCGCCGGGCCTGACCCTTATATATTGTCCCATACGGCAAATTGAAAGGCGCAGGCGGGTCACGCTTTTGCGCCAGCCGCAGCAGGCGGGAAATTCCATGATCGATGATATCTACAATGCGAAAATCCTGGGCTTTGCCGGCAATATCGGTCGGATCGGTCGCCTCGAAGCGCCGGATGCGACCGCGACTGCCCATTCGAAACTGTGTGGATCGACCGTGACAGTGGACATCCTGATGGATGGAGAGACCGTCGTCGACTTTGCGCATGTGGTGAAGGCCTGCGCTCTGGGCCAGGCCTCCAGCGCGATCATGGCCAACAATGTCGTGGGCGCGACAGCCAGCGAGCTGCGAGACGTTCGTGAGACCATGCGTCGCATGCTGAAGGAAGAAGGATCGCCGCCCGAAGGTCGCTTTGCGGATCTACGATATCTGGAACCCGTCCGCGACTACAAGGCCCGGCACGCCTCGACCATGCTGACCTTCGATGCCGTGATCGAAGCCATCGACATGGTCGAACGCCAGCGCGCCGGTGCTGCCGCCTGACCGAAATCAGCCATCAAGGGCTGCGGCATGAAGGCAATGGCAAGAGAAGGGTTGAGCGCTTGAGCGATGCCAATCACCGGCCGAAACCGGGCGCTATCCGGACACGCAACTATGCCGGTCCCTGGCCCAGGACGCCGGGACGCCTGTTCGGGACCGCTTTCGTGCGCCTCTATCAGCTCACCCTCTCCGGGTTTATCGGCAATTCCTGCCGCCATTTTCCAACCTGTTCGGAATATGCCTATGAGGCGATTGCCCGACACGGGTTGTGGTCGGGCGGGTGGCTGGGCGTGTTCCGTGTCATGCGGTGTGGGCCAGGCGGTACGCATGGGGTGGACGTCGTGCCAGACCGCTTCGAGGACGACCAAAAATGGTGGGCGCCGTGGCGGCTCTGGCGTTTCGGTCGCAAGCGCGACGACGGATGAGTGTCGTACCGGCCTTGCATGCGACGCGAATCTTCACCATTTTGGCAAGATAACCATTCACGCGGACCTTGAACCCGCGCCGAAGGGAGCATGACATGGGCAGATTTGCCGTTATCAGCATGACGGACGCGGCGGCAGAGCGCGTCCGCGAAATCGTCGAAACGCGCGAGGGTGCGCGCGGCGTGCGCGTCGGCATCAAGAAGGGCGGTTGCGCGGGCATGGAATACACGGTCGATCTCGTGACCGAGCCGGATCCGAAGGACGATCACGTAGTCCATCATGATGCACATGTTTGGGTGGCGCCGGAGGCAGCGCTTTTTCTGCTCGGCACGGAGATGAATTTCGAAGTGACCAAGCTGCGAACCGGCTTCGTGTTCAACAATCCCAACCAGTCTTCGGCGTGCGGCTGCGGAGAGTCCGTCGAGCTGAAGCCTGCCGATCTCAAGGCGCTGGCCGAGGCGCGGGCCGCCAGCGCGGCCTGAGTAGCCGCGCGGCTGCCAGCGGCCCGAAGATGCTATCTGGTGGCTGTGTAGTAGAACAGGTGGCGCCCGACCTTTCCGGTGCTCTCCAGTTTCGCTGCCCAGATCGGGTTCACGTAGTCGGCATGGTAGTGTGTCGAGCGCGCGACGTCCCCCTTCCACGAGCGGCAGTCGCTGTCGCAGTGAAAATTGCTTCGAGCCACCTGAACGGCGGTTTCGAACGCCTCAGGCTCACGAATGGTGAGATTGGTTCCGTCGCAGGCGAAGGAAAACTGGCAGGCGTTGCGCATGTGCTGGTTCTGGTAGACGACCGCGCAGATCGTGTGGGGATAATACTCGCTGTCCACCCTGTTGAGAATGACACGCGCCACAGCGTGTTGTCCGGCAAGGCTCTCGCTTCGCGCCTCGAAATAGACGGCGCGGGCGAGACAATCGAGTTCTGCCTGATAGCTCTTGAAGATCGGCTGCAGTTTCTGGAATTTCGCGGGAGCTGCGGACGCCGCGGATGGAAGCGCCACAGACGCCGAGATTGCTGCCGAAAGCGCGGCTGCGCAGGAGAAGATTTTCATCATGTAGACCACCCTTGTTTTCCAGGCGCTTTATCACTGGAAATGGGGCGCGAATCGGAAGGCCAAGGGGCAAAGACTTGGCGATAGATGGGTCATTTCGCGGAAACAAGCGGCATGGCAGGAGCGTGGCAGCAATCTTGTGACGAGCCTTTCCAGCGAGATCAATCCCTCGATAAGGTCGTGCTGCTTTTGGAAGACAGGTGCCCCGTGACACATGACGAGATAGCAGATTTCTTTGCCGAATTTGGCCCGGTAGCGACACGCAAGATGTTCGGAGGCACCGGGGTCTATCGCGACGGGCTTATGTTCGCGCTCGAGGCGTACGGCGAGATTTTGCTGAAGGCGGACGCCGAAACCGTGCCCGAATTCGAGGCGGCTGGGTCGCGTCAGTTCATCTTTGAAGGCAAGGGAAAGCCTGTCGCCATGTCCTACTGGACGGTGCCAGAGGAAGCGATCGACGATCCCGAGCGGCGGGCGCTGTGGGCGCAGAAGGCTTTTCAGGCGGCGGCCAGAAGCCGCAAATGACTATGCCTTGACCTGGATCTTCATGAAGGCCGGCATGTCATCGCCGAAGCCGAGTGGCGTGCTGCCATCGTCATCGCGTTCGCGGCGTCTGGACGGGCGCTTGTCGCGCTCAGAGCTCGGCCCGTTGTCGTTCCTGCTTGCCTTGCGCGCGGCATTGTCGGCCTTGATGGCCTCCTTGCGCTTGCGTTCGCCATCGGTGACGTCGGCGGCAGGAGCTTCCGGGGTAAGGTCGACAGGCTCTGCTGTCTCCTGGGTATCGGCCGGCCTGGCCTTCTTGCGCGCCGGCTTTTCTCCGCGAGGCTTCCGTTCGCGACCACGACGACCCTTCGGCGCATCGTCTTCATCGTCCTGCTGAAGCGTCGAAAGATCGCCGTCGAGCCATTCGATTTCTTCGCCAATCAGTTTCTCGATCGCGTCGAGATACTTGGTGTCGGACCGCGTCACGATCGTGAACGACTTGCCGGAACGGCCGGCACGTCCAGTGCGGCCAATACGATGGACGTAGTCCTCCGCGTGGATGGGCACGTCGAAATTGAAGACATGGCTGACATCGGGGATGTCCAGCCCGCGCGCGGCAACGTCGGAGGCCACGAGCAGCTTCAGCTTCCCTTTGCGGAAGCCTTCGAGCATCGCCATGCGTGCGCGCTGATCCATGTCGCCATGCAGCGCTCCGGCATCGAATTCGTGCTTGACGAGCGAGCGGAAGAGTTCCGAGACGTCGACCTTGCGGTTGCAGAAGATGATCGCGTTCTTGAGGTCGTCGCCTTCGGCCCGGATGAGGCGGCGCAGCGTTTCGCGCTTGTCCCAGCCCTTGGACTTTGACTTAACCAGGCGCTGGACGATGTTGGCGCTCGTCGAAGCGGCACGCGACACCTCGACCCTGACGGGGGCCTGCAGGAACTGCTCGGTCAGCTTCGTGATCTCCGGCGGCATGGTGGCCGAGAAGAAAAGCGTCTGGCGGGTGAAGGGGATCAGCTTGCAGATGCGCTCGATGTCCGGGATGAAGCCCATGTCGAGCATGCGGTCGGCTTCGTCGATGACGAGGATTTCGACCCCCGTCAGAAGCAGCTTGCCGCGCTCGAAATGATCCAGCAACCGGCCCGGCGTCGCGATCAGCACGTCAGCGCCGCGCTCAAGCTTCTTTTCCTGCTCGTCGAACGACACGCCACCGATCAGGAGCGCGATGTTGAGCCGGTGGTTCTTGCCGTATTTAATGAAGTTCTCTTCGACCTGCGCGGCGAGTTCGCGTGTCGGCTCAAGGATCAGCGTGCGCGGCATGCGCGCCCGGGCCCGACCCTTTTCCAGCCGCGTGATCATCGGCAGGGTGAAGGCTGCGGTCTTGCCCGTTCCCGTCTGGGCAATGCCCAGCACGTCCTTGCCTGCCACCGCATGCGGAATAGCATCGGCCTGGATCGGGGTGGGGGTGGTGTAGCCCGCGTCGATTACCGCGGACAAAACCTTGGGCGAGAGGCCCAACTGGTCGAATGTCGTGCTGGGCGGCCCAATCTCGGGCTGCTTTTCGGTCTGTTCGTCTGCTGACACGTTTGTCTTGTCTTTGCTGAATATGGCCGCGCGCGTTTCGCAATGGCTCTCGTCCCGCCGCATCCTGACGGACCCACACTGGAGGCGTTAAGGATTGAGGCCGCCGATGTCAACCGGAACCGCCCGTCATGGTTTCCAACACGGGCGATGAGGAGTGATTTCGAGCGCCTCGAGTTCCATTTGCCCGAAAATCACCAAGTTCTGGCCAATTTGTCGACAAATCCTCAGGACAGATGCCCCGGGCAGCCGGGGGGCTTCAGTCGAAACAGTAGTTGGAAGCAATCGATGAAGCTACCTGGACTTGCCGTGTTGTCGGCGGCCTTCGTAACCTTTTCTCTTCTAGGCGCCCCTTCCGTCCATGCCAGCCAGCAGCCGGTCGTGCAGACCGCCAGTGGCACTGCCTCCTGGTACGGCTCCAAATTCCATGGCCGCCGGACCGCCAATGGCGAGCGCTATGACATGCACCAATTGACTGCCGCCCACCGCACCCTGCCGTTCGGCACCAAGGTGCGGGTGACCAACCAGCGCAACGGTCGTTCTGTGGTGGTGCGCATCAATGATCGCGGGCCATTTGCCGGCCGCCGTATCATCGACCTGTCGCGCGGTGCTGCCGGCCAGATCGGCATGGTCAATTCCGGCGTGGCGCCGGTCAAGCTGGAAGTACTGCGCTAAACAGCCCTGCCGCTGGCTGGCCGCTCGCAGGCCGCCGGCGGGCAAGGCGAAGGGCTACGGGACAGAATCTCAGAGCCGCGCCAGGAACCTTGCGAAGACCAGCAGCCCTTCCGGCCAGGGACCATGCCCGGATTCCGTGTTGAGATGGCCGGCTTCTCCGGCATCGACGAACAGCGAGCCCCAGGCTGCTGAAATGTCCTCTGCGACGTCGAAGTTGCAGAAAGGATCGTTGCGGCTCGCCACCACCAGCGAGGGAAAGGGCAGGGGATCCCGCGGATAGGGCCCAAAAGTCATCAGGTGGCGGGGCCGAATGTCAGGATTGGCGACGTCGGGCGGTGCCACGAGAAAGGCACCTGCTACCGGGCGCTCGAACAGGGATACGGCCTGGACGCAGGCCGCCACGCCGAGCGAATGGCCAACCAACACCACCGGCGCGTTGGCGGCGTTGACGCGCTCGGCGATCTGGCGCGTCCAGTCTTCCCTGACCGGTTTCGACCATTCGGCCTGCTCGACCCGGCGTGCCGTCGAAAGCTTGTCCTGCCAGCGCGTTTGCCAATGTCCGGGGCCGGAATTGGTGTAACCCGGCACGATGAGAATCTCTGCGTCCTTCGCCTTCATGGGGCCTGCCTAGCCGGATGTACGCAGCGATGCAACGAGCCACCAGGTGTGAACGAGCTGTTTCGTGAATGCCGTCTTGCGGTGAACGATGAAACATCCGATCTCTCTGGCATGCGGGGCAGAGCCCTGCGCAGGAGACACGCGATGACCAGCCTTCCCTTTGCCGCGACCACACCCATCCATGTTGTCCGCGTCGGACTGCGCGCGCGCGACGCCGAAGCCCTGTCCCATTTCTACGGACATGTTCTGGGGCTTGTGGAACTGCGACGCACGGGCAATATCATTGCGCTCGGCGCAGACGGACGGGAGCTCATCGAAATCGAGCACGCGCCTTCGCTGGCGCCCGACGAACCCAGCTCGGCCGGCCTCTACCACACCGCCTTCCTGCTGCCGGATCGCGCCGCACTTGCCCGATGGGTGCGCCATGCGATGGAGAGCCGCATCGCCATCACCGGGGCATCCGATCATCTCGTGTCGGAGGCGATCTATCTCAACGATCCGGAAGGCAACGGCATCGAGATCTATGCCGACCGCGCGCCCGAAGACTGGGAACGCGAGGAGAATGGCTCGATCAAGATGACGACTGCACGTCTGGACCTCGCAGGCCTTGCTGCCGCATTGCCCGAGGGAGACGAGGGCTGGAATGGCGCGCCCGACGGCATTGTCGTCGGCCATGTGCATCTGCGCACCGGCGACACCGGCGAGGCCGAAGCCTGGTGGAACGGCGAGGCAGGGCTCGACACCATGGCCCATTACGGGAACCAGGCCGTTTTCCTGTCGAGCGGTGGCTACCACCACCATATCGGCAACAATATCTGGCACAGCCGGGGTTCCGGCCCGCGCGGCAGGGACCGGGCCGGATTGTCCTATGTGGAGATGGCAGACGAAAATGCCGCCGACGCGCGTGTGCTGTTCGACCCGTGGGGCAACGAGATCAGGTTCGTGCCGAAAACGGTGTGACGCCGATCGCCTGGTGACGCCATTCCGGCAGGAACCGGATCTGTGCCGATGCGACGGCAATCCTGCCGCCGTAAGTCGTGTCAGTAGCGCCGGATGAGGCCCACCAGCTTGCCCTGAACCTTGACCCTGTCGGGACCGAAGATGCGCGTCTCGTAGGCCGGATTGGCGGCTTCAAGCGCGATCGAGTCTCCCTTGCGGCGCAGCCTCTTCAGCGTCGCTTCCTCGTCATCCACGAGGGCCACGACAATGTCGCCCGGATTGGCGGTCGACGAATTGCGGATGATGACGGTGTCGCCTTCGAAAATGCCCGCCTCGATCATCGAATCGCCCTTCACCTCGAGCGCGTAATGCTCGCCGCCGGAAATCATGTCCGGCGGCACGGTGACGGAATGGGTCTGGTGCTGGATGGCTTCGATCGGGACACCGGCCGCGATGCGGCCCATGACCGGGATCGAAATCGCATTTGCCGCATCGTCGTTGCCGGCCCTGGGGAGAGGGGCCTTTTCGGCTGCCCGCCCGCCCTGGATCACGTCCGGCTGGAATTTCTTCGGTTGCCCGAGACCGGGGGCCATCGAGTCGGGCAGCCGGATGACTTCCAGCGCGCGGGCCCGGTTTGCCAGCCGGCGGATGAAGCCGCGTTCCTCCAGAGCCGTGATCAGCCGGTGAATGCCGGATTTCGAGGCCAGGTCGAGCGCATCCTTCATCTCGTCGAAGGAGGGCGGAATGCCGCTCTCCTTCATCCGTTGATGGATGAACATCAGAAGTTCGTGCTGCTTGCGAGTCAACATCGCGCTATCCCGTCCGGCCAAACAAATGCAGAACAGACTGTATCTGTTCTTGAGCTGTTCCGCAAGGGGCGGCGGCAGACGCGGCCAGGACCGCCTATTCGCTTCCGTTGTCCTTGCCCTCACGCCGCCCGCGGCCGACCCCTCCTCACCCCCTCAAGGACGGAGATTGCTCTTTGAAAAGGTTTTGGGAAAGACGGCACGGCGCAGCCGCCCTTCTCCCTCCGGATGGGAAGACGGCTGGCAAGCCAGAGGGTTGCGGCGCAATCTCACCCCTCACGACGTATCGGGACTTTCCAGCGCGTAGAGCGCCATCGCATGGGCGCGGGCGAGGATCTTGTCGATCTCGCGGATGCGGGGTGGATGGATGGCTGCCGGGTCGGGGCTGCAGTAGCGGGCGCCGGGCGGTCGCCCGCGCCTGATCGGCGAGACGCGGCGCTGGATGTGGGGATCGCGCGCCAGAAGCGCATCGCGCCGCGCCTTCCAGCGGACAAACCGCCTGGCCTGGGCCTCGAGATCGTCGAGCACGGCAGCAAGCGCCGCCAGCCGGCGGACAAGGCCGTCGGCGGCGATCCGGTCGCCGGGCGAGGGCGGCGGCGGCAGGCGGTGCGGCTCGGTGATGCCGGGCACC
>JBKBIT010000026.1:0-48815 GCA_046297455.1 Aliihoeflea sp. | reverse complement strand
ACAGGTCCGGGCCTCGGTGAAGGTCTGGCCGGTAAGGCCCGACGGACCCTCGAGCTTGCTCCCCTGGGAGCAAGGCGGGACCGGCGGGACGAGCCCGGCCCACCCATCCGGGGCGAAAGCATCGGCGGGGCGCGGTGGACGCGCCAACAAAATTACTAGAGAGGCACGGACAACGCGCCCCGCTTCCCAACTGAACAAGAAGCCAGACCGGCAACGGGGGCGTGGCAGGGATGAAACGCGCCGGTACGTCAGGAATGGAGGAAAGAAGGCAATGCCGCGTCCTTCACGCCCCCCCTCTGCCTTGCCAGGCATCTCCCCCACACGGGGGGAGATTTGAGGCTTCGCCCATGCCGCCCTTCCTGCAACGTCCGCGATTGGCGAAAGCCGTTGTGACTGCTGATCTCTCCCCTCGTGGGGGAGATGCCTGGCAAGGCAGAGGGGGGCGCCGTAGAGTGCAACGCTTGGCTTCCAGAGCGACGAACGCCCGGAGCCATAGCGGAGGGCTGGCATTCGGCAGGACAGAGGGGGCGCCGAAGTGCAACACCGGCGCATGACCTCGGCATCAGCCCCGACAGCAGGACAGCCCAAACCGAATGCGCCCCACGACAAAAACAGCATTTGATAATCTTGCGCCTTCGGGCAGATTTGCTTTTCCGGTTTCCACCGACCCTGGGGCACTTCGGGCTGGTCCGGTCCAGCCTGCATGGAGACGAAGGTTGATGTGCAGTCCATGCAGTCTGGCAGCATCGGCGAGTCCCGCCAAGGAAATCCAGGCATGACGGAATACCGAGCCACGGTCCGTCGCCCCGCCCGCGTTTTCTTCCTGCTGGTCCTGTCTCTGGCCGGGTTCGGGGTCGGCCTCTGGCAGGCCATGGCGGTTGAAAACTATCACGATGCCGGCCGGATCATGGCGTTTGTCTTGCCGGCTACGGCGATTTCCATCGGCCTGTCGGCGGCAAATGGCTTTCGGCGGCATTGCTGGCGGCTCGAAGCCGGCGGCATCAGCATTCGCGAAGGCCCTTCGGTGCCGCTGACCGGCCTGTCACGCAGCTATTTCGTGTCGTGGTCGGACATTGCGTCGCTTGAGATGAGTGGCGAATATGCACTGCGCGAATTGCACCTGTCCCTGCGCAACGGTCAGGCCTTTCGGATCGCCCAGAAAATGGTCCCCAACCCGACGTCGCAGTTCCAGATGCCCGATCCCGATGCGCTGCTCGACGATCTGGAGGCCGCGATCCGCGCGCGTGTCGCGGCGGTGCAACCGGACCTGCCCGCACCCGCGCAAACGCTGTCCTTTCTGGAGACCCGGCTTGGTCTCGGCATCCTGTCCCTGGGCTTCCTGATTTCCGTGCCGATGGCGGTGTTCACGATCTGGATGCTTTGGGAAGGCGGTTACCGGACTCAGCACACGCGCAACAACTCTATGGCGCTGGCCCTGTTCATCTTCGGTCCGCCTGTGACCGGGTGGGCGCTGGTCAAGAAGTGGCGCGCGCGTCGCGCGATCCTGAACGAACGCGGGAAATCGGCTCCAGGGGAGGCAGGATCCTGAATATCGGCGGGACGCAGCCTTCGCCCCTGTGGCGCCCCTATCTCGATCCGGATGAGCTTATCCTCTGGCAAGGCCGGCCCGACCCTCGAATGAGTTGGCGGGGCGGCGAGATGGGCACGCTTCTGCTCGGCGCCTTCGTCCTCGGCTTCATCGGCTTCTTCACTGTGGAAGCGTGGCTTCATCACGAAGGGCCGGAACCTGTCTGGGGAGACGAAAGCCCGGTCGGCCTGCTCGTCTGGATCGCGATCGGCATCGTCATCGGCCTGTCGGGACCGCTTGGAATGCGCATGGTGCGGGAAGGCACGTGGTACACGCTGACGACCCGACGGGCCATCATCGCGCATTGGCCGCAGCTTTTCGGCTTCACCGTCTATCGGGGGCTCGACTGCTATCCGGTGCACGACATCGAAATCGTGGCATCGGATCTGCGCGGCCTGCAGACGGTCAATTTCGCCTGGCTGAGCGAACGCAGCACCTTCCAGGACGGCTGGCGCAACGTGCGGCTGGTGCAGCGCAATGCCTCGGACCGCTCGCATATCCGCAACCACCGGGTTGGGTTCGAGCGCGTCACCAACGCCCAGGAGATAGCAGATCTATGTCGTCAGGTCGAAGCGGCGAAGACGGGCAACGCCGTCTAGTACGCGTATTCCAGGAAAACAGGCTCGATCGAGCCGCCCCAGCGGGTGTGGAACGCCCGCAACATTTCCTGCGCGCTCGTGGTGCCGCGCGCCACCGCCTCCTCGAGCGGGGCCAGGAAGCCCGTCTCGTCATAACCCTCCCGGTTCAGACGGTTCCGGTTGGCAAGTCCCAGCCTGGAAATATCCAGCACGTCGCGGGCGATCTGGTTGAGCGTCCTGTTGCGGAAGACCATGTCGAGCCCTTCTACCGGCACGGCATTGCGCATCGCCTCGACCTCCTCGACGGTCCAGTCGCGGGTCAGCGCCTCGGCCTGGTCGAGCGCCGCGTCGTCGTAGAGAAGTCCGACCCAGAATGCCGGCAATGCACAGATGCGGCGCCATGGCCCGCCATCGGCGCCGCGCATCTCGAGGAAGCGCTTCAGCCGCACGTCGGGAAACAGCGTCGACAGATGGTTCGTCCAGTCGCCCATGGTCGGCATGCCGTCCGGCACGCTGTCCTTCAGGGCGCCATTCATGAACTGGCGGAAGGTCACGTGGGTGCAGTCGAAATATCTTCCCTCGCGGATGAGGAAATACATCGGCACGTCGAGCGCCCATTCGACATAGTCGGCAAAGCCGAAATCAGGCGAAAAGACAAAGGGCAGCAAGCCTGCGCGCTGGTTGTCGGTGTCACGCCAGATCTCGCCGCGCCACGATTGCAGCCCGTTCGGCCGCCCTTCCGTAAAGGGCGAATTGGCAAAAAGCGCCGTCGACAGGGCCTGGAGCTTCATCGAAACCTGCATCTTGCGGCGCATGTCGGTTTCACTGTCGAAATCGAGATTCACTTGGATGGTGCAGGTCCGGTACATCATGTCGAGCCCGTGCTTGCCGACCTTCGGCATGTAGGCGGTCATGATGTCGTAGCGGGATTTCGGCATGCGCGGCGTCTCCGCCAGCGTCCATTTCGGGCTGCCACCGAGGCCAAGGAAGCGGATGCCGAGCGGCTCGGCGATCTCGCGCAGTTGGGCCAGATGCGCATTGCCCTCGCGGCAGGTCTGGTGGATCGTCTCCAGCGGCGCCCCGGAAAGCTCGAACTGGCCGCCCGGCTCGAGACTGATGGCGCCCTGCCCGGTCGGCTCGACCAGACCGATAATGTGACCCGCATCAACGATGGGGTCCCATCCGAGCGTCTTCTGCATGCCTTCCAGCAGCGCCTTGATGCCCTGTTCACCGCCATAGGGAACAGGCGCGTTGCCGTCGACATAGAAAGGAAATTTCTCGTGCTCTGTGCCGATTCGCCATTGCTCGCGCGGCTTGCAGCCGGCAGCGATGTAATCGACCAGTTCGTCCTGCCGTTCGATCGGCTGGAAATCGGTGGTGTCACGCGCCATCAAGAAACCTTTCGAACCCGCCGGCGGAAGACTGGACGCGCGCTTGATGGACGAAAGCCCGCCACGCGATCAAGCGAAAAATCGTGATGCCTGGTAAAGCCTTGCTGATAATGGCTTTGCGCCGCTACCAATCACCGATCGTGGCCTGGATAACGGCCAGGGCGGCAACCGCTGCGGTATCGGCGCGCAGGATGCGTGGACCAAGCGGGATCGAGGTCACAAACGGAAGCGCGTGCAACTGCCGCCGCTCGTTGTCGGAGAAGCCACCTTCCGGCCCCACCAGCAAGCCCAGCTGCCGCTCCTCGACCCGTTCCAGGATAGGCAACGGGTTGTTGGTTTCCGCGCCTTCGTCGCAGAAGATCAGCCGGCGAGCCGGATCCCAGCCCGCCAGCATGGCATCGAAGGTGACCATATCCCGCACCTCGGGGACGGCGAGGATGCCGCATTGCTCCGCCGCCTCAAGCGCGTTGGCTTCCAGCCGCTCGCGCCCGATCTTGGACAGCTGCGTGTGATGGGTACGCACCGGCTGCAGAACGCCAGCGCCCATCTCGACGGCCTTCTGCACGAGATAGTCCAGCCGTCCGGCCTTGATCGGCGCGAAGGCATAGAGAAAATCCGGCAGGGGTGGCTGTGGCCGTGTCTGTTCTTCGCATCGAAGCGATACTGCCTTCTTGGCAACCGCATCGACAATCGCGCGCCACTCGCCGTGACGACCGTTGAACACCAGCACTTCGGCGCCCTCGCGCATCCGCAGGACGTTGGCAAGATAGTGGCTCTGGTCGCGACCAAGCACGAAGGACGCCCCGCCGGCGAGGTCGTCTGTCACATTAAGCCGCTGCATTTTGTAGTTCGCGCGCATGGCCCGCAATGCGCCAGCCGATGCCTCGGGTCAAGACTGGGCGCTATGATGCCAGGCCGGACGGTAGCCAGTCCGCAACGCGGCAAGTGTCGATGGCGGCGTAAGCAATTCAAGCGTCAAGCCGGCAAGGTCTTGAACGTCGATCGGCGCGCCATATCCGGCGAAGGCCCAGGGCAAAAGCCGTTCATGTCGCAGGGCGTAAGCCCGCTTACCGGCGGCCACCACAGCGCCCTCGGGCAGATCGGCGACTTGAGCGACTTCGAGGCGGCGCGACACGCCGCCGGAGACGCGGCGCTCGCCATGCAGCCGACGGTCGAGCTCCGGAAGCGGCAAGCCCGGATGCCCTGCATCTGCTCGCCAGGCATCAACAAAGGCCTGCGCCGCCTCGCGTCGGCAGTAGAAACAGGGACGATGCCCCGCCGCGAGAGCGGTCACCTCGTCGAGGAAGAAGAGTTCGGTCCAGCCCGCGCCGCCCGATCGCCCGTTTCTGCCCATCGGATCGCGGCGTATGCCGCGCGGATGCTCCAGCGCGCAGACGATCCAGGACTTCGTCGACCAGCGCCGCTTCAGCAGCGTTCGCGTTGCCGGATCGTGGATCACGCCGCGATTCCCCGTGAATGTGCCACGGTCCGACACCGCAAGAAGGGCGCCAAAGACATCGACACGGTTCTGCAAAGCCATGGTCGTCCCGTCTTTCCGCAAGCAAACAAAGTTGCACAACTGCAACGCCAACAGAAATATGTCGGCAACGAAACCTTTTCGCTGGCGCAGTTCAACGTCCCGACATAGATACCCGCCACTGCACGGTTACACGAGTTGGGGGGAACCGCGCATTGCCCGAAAAACTGGAACCTCTACCCGAGTTGGTCCGTTTAACGGTCCTTAATGGCGACGGAAACCAAATGGTAACCGGCGTAGACATAAATGCAGACTACCGTTGATGAGAAGACGATGACGCCCGTGCGAGCCGCTTTCCTCTCCCTGTTCATGTTGTCCGGTATCGTGCTTTGGGGCGCGGGAATCTACTCGGCCGATGCCGCAGGCGAGCATGTCGTCATTGATGGCTACGGCGTTTCGCCAAACATGGACTGACTGTCAGCCCTCTTCCGTCGCGAAGAGGCGCTTATCCGTTCCATCCACCACAAGCACCGTTAGAATACCGCTATCGTAGGCAAGCGTGTCGAGATTGACGCGATTTGACCGGATATCGGCCACGGCCACCGGCGTGTGCCCGTGGACGATCACCTTCGGATGAAGGTCCTTATGGTCGTGGAACGGCTTCCTGATCCAGACCAAGTCTGCCTGCGTTTGCCGATCGAGCGGCACCCCCGGCCTGATGCCCGCATGGCAGAAGAAGAAGTCTCCGAACGTCGCCGATAGCTGAAGCCGGTCGAGGAAAAGGACATGGTCCTTCGGTACCGCTGCCGCAAGCGCCTGTTGCGCTGCCGCCTCCTCCCCATGGGCATCGAGATCCACCCCATAGGACAGCGCGGTCTCCCGGCCACCGAAATTGATGAAATTCGTCCATTCCGCCGCATCCTCGAGGAACATCGCGAAGCGCTCCTCGTGATTGCCCAACAACGCGATGTGACGCGGGTCCTGCTCCATGCGCTGCACCAGGAGGTCGATGACCCCGCAACTGTCCTCGCCCCGGTCCACATAGTCGCCAAGATGGACCACCCGCCAGTCATCCGGCCGGTCCTGTGCGATCTCCGCGTCAATGCGGTCATGGACCCGTCGCAGGAGGTCGGCGCGGCCATGCACGTCGCCGACTGCATAGAGCCTCATGCCGTCAGGCGCGGCCGCTTCCTCGAAATGGACGCCGTTTGCCACTCACCCCTCGACCACGATCAGGTGCAGGGAGCGGGGCCCGTGTGCGCCCAGGAGTAGCTTCTGCTCGATGTCGCCCGAGCGGGAAGGTCCGGTGATCATGTTGAGCGTGCGCGGCATCTCTCCACGTCCGTATTTCCGTCTGACCTTCGAGATCACCGTCTCGAGATTCCCCACGATGTCCTTGGCCTCGACAACCACGATGTGGTGCTCGGGCAGGAAGTTGATGGTGGTGGGATTGTCGGTGCCGGACAACAGCACGACAGTGCCCGTCTCGGCAATGCCGGCATAGGCATGGCTTACACCGGTCAGATCGTCGCCATCGGAGGGACCGGGCCTCACCGTCAGCGCTTTCTGTTTGGTCCAGGGCATCGCGGCCAGCCGCCGGTCGGCGCCCATCCTGATTTCCGCGGGCAAGTTCTTTGATCGCAGATAGGCGGCAACGGCGGCTGGAACCGCGCTGTGGTCCTTCACCTTCTTGACGGTGGCGTGAACGGCCTCGGCCTCCGCGCAAAAACTCTTCACCCTGCGGGCATCCGCCACCTGCCCGCGTGCAGGGATGATGCCCTCGGGCGGGCGGCCAAGACGTTTTTCAACCGTGTCGCCACGGGTCCCATCTTCGGCGTCGACACCCAGTGCTCGACGCACCTTGCCCAGGATAGCCTCGCGACCGCTCAACGATGTGCCTCCTGCTTTTGCGTTTCACGATCACGCCATTGTTGCATGAAGGTCCGGCTTTCCGGTGCCGGCAGGTCGCGAAACTTTGTCCACCCGCTTGCGAAAGGCAGCCGCCGCAGCCTTTTCTTGCGGCCGCCCAGAAGCGAAAGCAGTGGCGTCGTTAGCCCAGTGCCCAGCTTGTACAACCCCGGACGCCTCGCGAAGAAGGCCCAGAACTTGAGGCCGAAGCGCTGTGAGAAGGGGTTGAGACGCCGCTCGAATTCGCGCTCGCGCCAGTGGCGCATCATTTTGGGCAGCGGAATTCTCATCGGACAGACCGACTCGCAGCGCCCGCAAAATGTCGACGCGTTGGGTAGATGGCCCGACTTATCGACCCCGATCAGCGACGGCGTCAGCACCGCACCCATCGGACCGGGATAGACCCAGCCATAAGCATGGCCGCCGACAGCGTGATAGACCGGGCAATGGTTCATGCAGGCGCCGCAGCGGATGCAGCGAAGCATGTCCTGAAACTCCGTGCCCAGCATCGACGAACGGCCATTATCGAGCAGAACGACGTGGTATTCCTGCGGCCCGTCGGGGTCGCCCTTTCGCCTCGGTCCGGTGGATACCGTCGTGTAGACGCTCATGTCCTGGCCGGTGGCCGAACGCGCCAGAACGCGCAATATCTGGCCTGCGTCCTCCAACGTCGGGACGATCTTCTCGATCGAGGCAACCACGACGTGCACCTTCGGCAGGATCTGGGTCAGATCGCCATTGCCTTCGTTGGTTACGATGATCGACGAACCGGTCTCAGCGACCAGGAAATTGGCGCCCGTAATGCCGACATCGGCCGTCACATATTCCTTGCGCAGGACCATGCGCGCTTCATTCAACAGCGACTCCGGCTCCGAGAGATCGCGTGCGACGGGCAAATGGTCATGCACCCGGCGAAAATCGCTCTCAACCTGCTCCTTGTTGAGATGCACGGCCGGCGCGATGATGTGGCTCGGGTGTTCGCCACGCAACTGAATGATGTATTCGCCCAGATCGGTTTCGACGGCCCGGATACCGTTCTTCTCGAGGTGATCGTTGAGCGCGATCTCCTCGGTGATCATGGACTTGCCTTTGGTCACCGTGCGCGCGCCAGATGCCCTGCAGATGTCGAGCACGATACGGCGTGCATCCTCGGCCGTTTCGGCCCAGTGCACATGGCCGCCAGAAGCCGTCACCTTCCGCTCATAGGCCTCCAGGTAGAGGTCGAGATGGGCGAGCGCGTGGTCCTTGATGCGTTTGGCCTCATCACGCAACGCATCGAATTCCGGCAGCCGGTCGGCTGCCTTTCGGCGCTTGTCGATGAAGCCGCTTCGTACATTGCCCAGTGCCTTCTGCAACTGTTCGTTGGCGAGCGCATCATGCGAGTTCTGCTTGAAGGTCGGGGACTTGATCTCCATTCCTCAGCCCCTTCCGCCGATGGGTGGCGTGTCGGTCATGCCGGCCAGCACCTCGGCCACATGCCGTATCTCGACCTTCGATCCATCGCGCTTGAGCTTTCCAGCCATGTTCATCAGGCAGCCGAGATCACCGGCAAGAAGCAGGTCCGCTCCGGTTGCCTCGATGTTGCGCGCCTTCTTTTCGACGATGGCGTTGGATATCTCGGAATATTTGACGCAGAAAGTTCCCCCGAAGCCGCAGCAGGAATCGGCCTCCGGAAGTTCGTTCAGTTTCAGCCCGCGAACCGTGGAAAGCAGCTGGCGCGGTTGAGCCCGAATGCCAAGCTCGCGCAGTCCCGAACAGGAATCGTGGTAGGTCGCGTTCGCGGCAAGCTCTGCTTCAACCTCCGTCATGCCCCTTTCGTCCGCGAGAAAGGATACAAGTTCGTGGACCTTGGCCGAGAAGGTCCGCGCACGCTCCTCCCATTTCGCATCGCCTGCAAACAGGCCCGGATAATGCTTCTTCAGCATGCCAGCGCAGGAGCCCGAAGGCGCGACCACGTAGTCGAATTCCTCGAAGGCGCGGATGGTGTTTTCGGCAATTGCCCGGCTGTCCTTGCGGTCGCCCGAATTGTAGGCCGGCTGCCCGCAACAGGTCTGGGCAGCAGGCACTTCCACGGTGCAACCTGCCCGCTCGATGAGGCTGATGGCTGCAAAACCGACGGTCGGTCTGAAGAGATCAACCAGGCAGGTGACAAAAAGGCCGACGCGGGGAGTTGCTGGATTGGTCTTTTGCACGTGATGTCCTGTTCCGCTGGACGGAGACTACCATGGATCGCCCGATCGGGAGTTTCCTTGAGGCCGCTCAAGCCCTTATAAGGGCATAGGCGGAGTGGCAAAAGCAACATCGTCCGAGAGCAAGGTGGAGGGGACATGTCCGGTCCGGCAATGCCGAAACCCGACGAGGCGACGCTGGCGCGCCGCGAGGAGATCGTCGCCGACATGCGCGTCATCGTTCCGGGCGAGGGCGTGGTCGATACGGTCAATTCGATGCGCGCCTTCGAGAGCGATGGTCTGACCGCCTACCGGCAATTGCCGCTGGTCGTCGTGTTGCCGGAAACCACGGCCCAGGTCTCCCGCATCCTCAAATACTGTTCGGATCGCAACATCCGTGTCGTGCCGCGCGGCTCGGGCACCTCGCTGTCGGGCGGCGCCCTGCCGCTGGAGGATGCCGTCCTTCTCGTCATGAGCCGCTTCAACCGCATACTCGACATCGACTATGCCAACCGCACGGTCGTTGCACAGCCCGGTGTCACCAATCTCGGCATCACCAAGGCCGTCGAGCAGGAAGGGTTCTACTACGCGCCCGACCCCTCCTCGCAGATCGCCTGCTCGATCGGTGGCAATGTCGCCGAAAACTCTGGTGGGGTGCATTGCCTGAAATACGGGCTGACCGCCAACAACGTGCTCGGGATCGAGATGGTGATGATGGATGGCGAGGTGGTGCGCCTCGGCGGCAAGCATCTCGACGCCGAAGGCTATGACCTTCTCGGCCTGATGACAGGCTCGGAAGGGCTGCTGGGCGTTGTGACGGAAGTGACGGTGCGCATCCTGCAGTCGCCGGAGACGGCGCGTGCGGTCCTTGTCGGTTTTCCGTCCAGCGAACAGGCCGGCCAGTGCGTCGCCGACATTATCGGTGCCGGCATCATTCCCGGCGGCATGGAGATGATGGACCGGCCGGCGATCCACGCGGCCGAGGACTTCGTCCATGCGGGCTACCCGCTGGATGTCGAGGCGCTGCTGATTGTCGAGCTTGACGGGCCGCAGGCCGAGGTCGACCAGCTCCTGTCCCGCGTCGAGGAGATTGCGGCCGGGAACGGCGCCACCACCAGCCGGGTGTCCAATTCGGATGAGGAGCGCGCCGCCTTCTGGGCAGGCCGTAAGGCTGCCTTTCCCGCGGTCGGGCGCATCTCGCCCGACTATTACTGCATGGACGGCACGATTCCGCGCAAGGAACTGCCCAGGGTGCTGGCCGGCATGCGCGAAATGTCGAAGAAGTACGGGCTGCGGGTGGCCAATGTCTTTCATGCCGGCGACGGCAATCTGCACCCCCTCATCCTCTACGATGCCAACAAGTCGGGCGAACTGGAAAAAGCGGAAGAATTCGGCGCCGACATCCTGAAACTTTGCGTCGAGGTTGGCGGCGTGCTGACCGGCGAGCACGGCGTCGGCGTCGAAAAGCGCGACCTGATGCCGGAGATGTTTTCGGAAGACGACCTCAACCAGCAGATCCGGGTCAAATGCGCGTTTGATCCGGGGCACTTGTTGAACCCCGGCAAGGTCTTTCCACAGCTTCACCGCTGTGCCGAACTGGGCCGCATGCATATCCATCGCGGCCAGATGCCGTTTCCGGATATTCCGAGGTTTTGAATGCTGTATGCTCTGGCGTACTTGAGAGCTGAGCGACAGAAACCCGCTTCGGAGAGGGTTTCGGTCAAGCGCTCTGCCGGACGACAGGGGTGAGCGGAAGTCCAGCATGACCACCTTCACCCCAACCTCTGCTACCGAAGTTCTAGAGGCTGTCCGTTGGGCGGTGTCCGAAGAATCGCCGGTAGAAATCCTTGGTCATGGGTCCAAGCGCGGCATCGGCCGCCCGGCACAGACCGAGCACGCCATCGACCTGTCGAAGCTGACCGGCGTCACGCTTTACGAACCGGAAGAACTCGTTCTGTCGGCCCGCGCGGGCACGCCACTGGCCGAGATCGAGGCGCTTCTGGCCGAGCACCGGCAGGAACTTGCCTTCGAGCCGATGGATTACGGCCCGCTTCTGGGCGGCGCGGCCGGGCGCGGCACGATCGGCGGCGTGCTGGCTGCAAATCTGTCCGGTCCAAGGCGCCTCAAGGCAGGTGCGGCGCGCGATCATGTCCTCGGCGTCCATGCGGTCTCGGGACGTGGCGAGGCGTTCAAGTCGGGTGGGCGTGTCGTCAAGAACGTTACGGGCTACGACCTTTCCAAGGGGCTCGCGGGTTCATGGGGCACGCTTGCCGTGGCGACCGACATCACCTTCAAGGTATTGCCGGCGGCAGAGACCGAGACCACGGTCGCGGTACGCGGTCTGACCGAGGAGCAGGCCGCCTTCGCAATGGCCGCCGCCATGGGCTCGAGCGCCGAGGTCTCGGGTGCGGCGCATCTGCCTGAAACGGTCACAGGCAAGGTGCTCGACGGCGAACTGAAGGGATTGGCCTCCACCCTTTTTCGCGTCGAAGGTTTCGAGGCCTCCGTCGCCTACCGCGTCGGCAGCCTCAACCGCCTGCTGGCGAGCCAGGGCGAGATCGAGACGATCGGGCCCGAGGCATCCCGTCGACTCTGGCGCCAGATCCGCGATTGCGAGCCGTTTTCCACCGCGCATGCAAAACCCCTTTGGCGCGTATCGATGACACCGTCGCAAGGCCATGCCATGGTAATGGCGCTGAGGATGCGGGCAGCGGCCGATGTGTTTTACGACTGGCAGGGCGGGCTTATCTGGATCCAGATGGAAACCGACCCTGCCGCCGAATTGTTGCGTGGATTGATCGCCGCCCATGGGGGCGGGCACGCCACCCTGGTGCGCGCGGCTCCTCCGATGCGCGCGGCCATTCCCGTTTTCCAGCCGCAACCTGCTGCCCTTGCCGCGCTGTCGGCACGGCTGAAGGAGCAATTCGACCCGAAAGGGATACTCAATCCCGGCCGCATGGCCGGCTGACCGACACCGCTTAAGGAGGGACCGATGAGCGAACAACACCACACCCCCGCACCGCGCCAGACCGGTTGGTTCGATCCCGGGCCGCAGAACATCCAGGCAATTTACGTGCTTTACCTCATCGGTTTCATTGTCGGCATCAGCGCGCTGGTCGGGCTGGTCATGGCCTATCTCAACCGCGGAAAGGCCGAGCCGTGGGTCGAGACGCACTACACATGGGCGATCCGCACGTTCTGGATCGGCTTTCTCGGTGCCATCATCTCAGCAATCCTGATGATCGTGGCGATCGGCGTCATCCTGCTGTTCGCCGTAGCCATCTGGATCATCGTGCGTGTGGTTGTTGGCCTGCAGGCCGTCAGCAAGGGCGAGCCCATCAAGAACCCGGAAAGCTGGATGCTCTGAGCCGACATGCAAACGAGCTTCACGCCAGAGCAACTCGCCGATCCGGATATCGCCCACTCGGAAACCATCCTGCGCAAATGCGTGCATTGCGGGTTCTGCACGGCGACATGTCCGACCTATGTGACGCTTGGCAACGAGCTCGATTCCCCGCGCGGGCGGATCTATCTCATCAAGGACATGCTGGAGAATGACAGGCCGGCCGACGACACAGTCGTCACCCATATCGACCGCTGCCTCTCCTGCCTGTCCTGCATGACGACCTGCCCGTCGGGCGTGAACTACATGCATCTGGTCGATCATGCGCGCGTTCACATCGAAAAGACTTATCGCAGGCCCTTTCTCGACCGGTTGACACGTAGCGTCCTGGCGGCAGTTCTGCCTTATCCGTCGCGTTTTCGTGCATCGCTCAGGCTGGCGAGACTGGGGCGACCGTTCAGAGGTCTGTTTCGGGCAATACCGGGCTTGAAACCTTTTGCTGCGATGCTCGATCTGGCGCCGGCAACGGTACCCTCCCCTTCGGCAATAGCGCAGCCAGCCAACCATCGCCCGCAGACCGATAACCGCGGCCGTGTCGCGCTCCTGACCGGCTGCGCGCAGTCGGTCCTCGATCCCGCGATCAACGAGGCCACGGTTTCGCTGCTCAATCGCCTGGGCGTGGAGGTCGTGGTGCCGAAGGGTGAAGGTTGTTGCGGCGCGCTTGTTCATCATATGGGCAAGGAAGACGCCTCCCTTGCTGCAGCCCGCAACAATGTCGATGTCTGGACGCGGGAGATCGAGGCCGGGGCGCTCGACGCCATCGTCATTACCGCCTCGGGCTGCGGTACCACGATCAAGGACTATGGCCACATGCTGCGGCTGGATCCCGACTATGCCGAGAAAGCCGCTCGGGTGTCGGCGCTGGCCAAGGACGTGACCGAGTATCTTGCGGGACTGGACCTGCCGACGCCTTCGACCGGCACCGGCCTGACCGTCGCCTATCATTCGGCCTGCTCCATGCAGCACGGCCAGAAGATCACCAAGGCACCGAAAGAGCTGCTGGAGCGCGCTGGCTTTGTCGTGGTCGAACCGCGGGAGGGGCATCTCTGCTGCGGTTCTGCCGGCACCTACAACATCCTCCAGCCGGATATCGCGGCACGCCTGCGCGACCGCAAAGTCCGGAATATCGAGGCGACAAGACCCGACCTCATATCCACTGGCAATATTGGCTGCATGACCCAGATCGGAGGGGCGACGACCCTGCCGATCGTCCATACCGTTCAGCTTCTGAACTGGGCCTGGGGCGGTAGTCCACCAAAGCAGATGGCGCGTCACCTCGCCGGATCGAGCGTTGCCGCGAATTAGGCAGCCTTGGCCAGCATCCGCCGGCGCAACCAGAACACGAAGGGCAGGCTAACGAAATACATGGTGATGCCGTAAACACCAGAAGGCAGGCTGAAGGGCGGAAGTTCGACGGCGCGTTCTACGATGAGCGTGCCGACGGTTATGCCCAGTGCGGCGTTCTGAAGGCCGGTCTCGATGGCAATGGCCGTGGCTTGGGCGTAATCGAGCGCAAATAGGCGTGCGATGCCCATTCCGGCGACGAGCAGCACCAGGTTCAATCCGATCACGCTCGGGCCGAGACGACCCAGATTCTCGATGAACGTGGTCCAATTGAGTGCCAATGCGCCGATGACGACCAGCGCGAAGAATCCAAGGCCCGCACCGAATACGGGTTTCTCGATCCTTGTCGCGACACGCTCTGCAAAATGCCGAATAGACAGTCCGACGACCACGGGAACAGTCATCATCACAAACAGCGAAACCCCCAACCAGGCCACATTCACCTGGGGGGCAGAAAGCCCCATGAAGTGCGCGGCAAAGACGCTGAGCAGTAATGGCAGAGAGAACACGGTAACCAGGCTCGTTACACCCGTCAGCGCAATCGACAGCGCGACGTCGCCATGTGCAAGTTTGGTCATCATGTTGGACGTTGGTCCGCCAGGGCAGAGAGACAGGATCATCAGTCCCAATGCAAGTTGGGGTGACAGTCCCGCCAGGAGTGCGATCGCATAGGCGACCGTTGGCAGCATCACCAGTTGCGCAAATACGCCGACTGCAAATGCCTTCGGAAATCTGACAATTCTGGCGAAGTCGGCGACCCTCAGGCTGAGGCCCAACGAAAACATGATGACGACGAGCGCCAAAGGAAAGAAGGCAGACAAGAATATGTCCATGGACCCCCCGGAGGGACGTGGGCACGTAGACCCTGCAACTAGGAATATATGAAAAACGGCTATTGCCAAAAAAGAAACGATGCTGCAGCGCAATAGTATTCCACGTCGCAACCTGCGGCGCCTGCTGGAGGCGCCGCTGTTCGCAAGACCCCACTGGCTAGATCACGATGACTTCCGTGCCCACGCGCACGCGTTCGTAAAGATCGATCACGTCCTCGTTGCGCATCCGGATACAGCCGGACGATACGGCGCGGCCGATTGTCCACGGCTGATTGGTGCCATGAATCCGGTAGAGCGTTGAGCCCAGATAGAGTGCGCGCGCGCCCAGCGGATTGTTTGGCCCACCTGCCATGTGTGCCGGGAGCTCGATGCCCCTTCTGCGCTCGCGCTCGATCATCGATTGAGGCGGGCGCCAATCGGGCCATTCGCGTTTCATGGTCACGGTATGCCGTCCAGCCCATTCGAATCCCGGCTTGCCTGTGCCCACGCCGTAACGTCGTGCCTTTCCGCCTTCCTCGACCAGGAAGAGAAAATTCTGAACCGTGTCGACAACGATGGTGCCCGGCCTGTGCGGACCGTCGTAAGCGACGACCTGCGGCAGGAAGCGTGGGTCGAGTGAAGGCTGCGCCTGATGCGCCGAAGCGCCGGCCGCAGCCACGGTCTGAACCTGAGCCGGCCTGGCTTCGTATTGCGGCGCCGGCATTGTCGTCGCCTGCGGCCGTGCAGGACGCGGCGGAGCGGACACGACCACCCGTGCATTCGGTATCGGACGGTTGCCATGCGTGGCATGGTGGCGTGCACCCACCGGTGCCCTTTGCAGTTGCAGGACCCAGGGCGCGGAAAGGTCGGGACTGACCACCAATGGCGGGCGTTCGCCATAGCGCTCGCTCGCTGTCGCCGGCAGGGCGAAAGCTGCAACAAGGCCCAATGCGCAAATGGAAAGGAAAGTCAGTCTCATCTCGCTTCTCCGCACCTGGTGCACGAAGCGTCCACCGGACGGATCGCGTGGACCCCATCCTGCCAACACCTCCACTCCGAAATATGAATCCAGAACCATTAGAATGCGAACCTGTCAGGAAAGATTCCGGTGTGGTTACCAGGCGGTTCAGAAATCTGGTAAAGGCGCGATTAAACTTTCCGGGGAACGGTGGAACGTGGAAAACGGCGTAGCTGACGGATTGATGGTGGGCGAAGACCGGCTGGTCCGCTGTGCCTGGCATGGCGGCCTGCCGGACTATCTGGCCTACCATGACACGGAATGGGGCTTTCCCGTCGCCGACGACCGCCGGCTGTTCGAGAAGCTGTGCCTCGAAGGTTTCCAGGCCGGGCTGTCGTGGCTCATGATCCTGCGCAAGCGCGACAATTTCCGGGAAGCGTTCTCCGGCTTCGATTTCGAGAAACTGGCTTCTCGGAACGAGAGCGAGATCGACCGACACCTGGCCAATCCGGGCATCGTGCGCCATCGTGGCAAGATCGCCTCGGTCTACAACAATGCGCGCCGCGCGGTTGCCTTGGCCGAAAAGCACGGCTCGCTGGCGCGCTATTTCTGGTCTTTCGAACCCGACCGCACCGAACGTCCCAAGCATCTGGACATCAACTACGTCAGGGCCAACCCGACAACCGCCACTTCGACCAAGCTGTCAAAAGAACTCAAGAAGCAGGGCTGGTCATTTGTCGGCCCGACGACCGTCTACGCATTCATGCAGGCCATGGGCTTGGTCAACGATCACCTTGACGGCTGTTGCTGCCGACCGCTCGTTGACCAGACCAAGGCCGCCTTCACTCGACCGTAAGCCTGCACTTACCTAATGGTTGTGGCGTGGTGTGCCCTTCTCGCGTGCGATCTGGCGATATCTGATGGCTGGCTTGAGAACCATGCCATTATCCAACTGATCCACCATCCCACGTTGGATTTCCTGCCAAGGCGTCTGGTGTTCAGGCATTGGAAAGCCGCCTTTGGCCTCCAGCTCGTCCCGTCGTTTCGCCAGTTCCTCGTCGGAGACGAGAATATCGGCCGTTCCTTTTCTTAGATCGATGCGGACACGGTCTCCCGTTCTCAGCAGCGCCAGACCGCCGCCGACAGCAGCTTCCGGCGAAGCGTTCAGGATTGACGGCGAGCCCGAGGTGCCCGACTGGCGACCATCGCCGATGCAGGGAAGCGAGTGGATGCCGCGCTTCAGCAGATAGGCCGGCGGCTGCATGTTCACGACCTCGGCCGCGCCCGGATAACCCACCGGGCCGGTGCCGCGGATGAACAACATGCAGTGCTCGTCGATATCGAGTGCCGGATCCTCGATGCGGGCGTGATAGTCTTCCGGCCCCTCGAAGACGACTGCCCTTCCTTCGAAGGCTTCCGGATCGTTGGGATTGGACAGATAGCGTTGCCGAAACTCCGGCGAGATCACGCTGGTCTTCATGATCGCCGAATCGAACAGATTGCCCTTCAGATTGATGAAACCGGCCGCCGTGCGAAGGGGATCGGTCGTGGGACGAATGACGGCGGGATTCAGGTTTTCGACCTGCGCACAGTTTTCGCGCATGGTACGGCCGTTCACCGTTACCGCGTCGGGATGCGGCAGAAGGCCTGCCTTCATCAGTTCGGCCAGAACCGCTGGCACGCCGCCTGCGCGGTGATAATCCTCGCCAAGATACTCGCCCGCCGGTTGAAGATTGACCAGAAGCGGGACGTGATGGCCCAGCGCCTGCCAGTCGTCGTTGTTCAGCGGCACGCCCAGATGACAGGCAATGGCGTTGAGATGAATCGGAGCGTTGGTCGAACCGCCAATGGCGGAATTGACCACGATGGCATTCTCAAAGGCTGCTCTAGTCATGATGTCGGAAGGCTTCAGGTCCTCATGCACCATCTCGACGATCCGTCGGCCGGTCTCATAGGAAATCTGCCCGCGCTCGCGATAAGGGGCGGGGATGGCCGCCGCGCCAGGCAATTGCATGCCCAATGCCTCGGCCAGGCTGTTCATCGTGGTGGCGGTGCCCATCGTGTTGCAGTAGCCCACCGAAGGGGCTGCCGAGGCAACCAGTTCCATGAAGCCGTCATAGTCGATATCGCCGGCAGCGAGCAGTTCGCGCGCCTTCCAGACGATCGTGCCCGACCCCGTGCGTTCGCCCCGATGCCAGCCATTGAGCATCGGGCCGACCGACAGCGCGATTGCCGGAATGTCCACGGTCGCTGCCGCCATCAGAAGGGCTGGCGTTGTCTTGTCGCATCCAATGGTCAGAACCACACCATCCAGAGGATACCCATACAGAACCTCGACCAGCGACAGATAGGCAAGGTTGCGATCCAGCGAGGCGGTCGGTCGTTTTCCCGTTTCCTGTATCGGGTGGCAGCCGAATTCGAAGGCGATACCGCCTGCAGCAACAATGCCTTCGCGCACGCGCTTGGCAAGTTCGATGTGGTGCCTGTTGCAGGGCGAGAGGTCGGACCCGGTCTGTGCGATGCCGATTATGGGCTTGCCGGACTGCAGCTCCTCTCGGGTAATTCCGTAATTCAGGTATCGCTCCAGATAGAGCGCCGTCATGCCGGGGTCGTCGGGATTGTCAAACCAGTCCCGCGACCGAAGTTTCCTGCTCATGTTGTCCACTGCCCTGCCCCGTCCATTTCAAGGGGCATATTGCACATTACGATGCACATAGAAATCACCGCGCGCTCCCCTGCCGACGTGGACAGCATTGCGGGTCTGGGCTAGTTGAATACCGGACCGAATTGGAGGATTTTTCGGAATGGCCATGGTGATCGAAGGCGAGGAGAGAATCGAGGCACCGGTTGAAAAGGTGTGGGCGGCGCTCAACGATCCGGAGGTGCTCAAGGCCTGCATTCCAGGTTGCGAAAGTCTGGAAATGAAGTCGGAAACCGAGCTTGAAGCGGTGGTGACGCTCAAGATCGGCCCCATCAAGGCGAAGTTCAACGGCGAAGTGCGCCTCGAAAACCTGAACCCACCGCATTCCTACACCATTATCGGCGAGGGCAAGGGTGGCGTTGCCGGTTTTGCCAAAGGCGGCGCCGATGTGCGGCTCACCGAAGACGGCCCTGACGCTACGATCCTTTCCTACGAGGCGAAGGCGGATGTCGGCGGCAAGATCGCCCAGCTTGGCAGCAGGCTTATCGCCTCGACTTCGAAGAAGCTGGCGGGTCAGTTCTTTTCCGAGTTCAACGCCCAGGTGAGCGGCGAGGCCAGCGCAGAGGAATGATGCTGCCTGATCCGAGTTCGCCTGGGCGCGTTCTCGCGGTGGTGTGAATGACGACCGGAAAGGCACGCCATGCCTTTCATTCGAGAAGTTCGAACCCATATTCGAAAAGACCGAGAACGAGGGATCGCCGATGAACACCGACCGAACCGTCACGAATACCGGCGGCCTCGCCGAAACCGTCCGTTTCTTCAAGGGCTGGCTGGACAAACCCCGCGCGGTCGGGTCGATCGTCCCCACCAGTTCGACCACGGCAAGGGAGATGGCATCGCTCGTCGACACGAGGTCAGGCTTGCCCGTCCTGGAGCTGGGTCCCGGAACGGGCGTCATCACCAAGGCCATCCTGGAACGCGGCGTCAAACCGGAAGATCTTTACACGATCGAATATGCCGAGGACTTCGTGGACCACCTCAGACGCCACTACCCGGGTGTCAATGTCATCCACGGCGATGCCTTCAACCTCGACGACACGCTGGGCGACAAGCGCGACATGAAATTCGATTCGATCGTTTCGGCCGTCCCGCTTCTGAACTTCCCCGTTCCGCAGCGTGTCGCCTATGTCGAGGATCTGCTCAACAGAATACCCGCCGGCCGACCGATCATGCAGATCACCTATGGGCCCCGTTCTCCGGTGCCGCCCGGCATGGGCAACTACGTTGTCGAAAAACATGGCTTCGTGCTTCGCAACGTGCCTCCGGCCAATCTTTGGACCTACCGCCGCGCGTCATCACCCGACATGAGTTGATCGGCGTATTCGTATCGCTGATGGAAAGATTGCCGGGCCCGTCTACTGGCAACAGATACACGCGTCTGGATGATGTCCCTGCCAAGCCTCTTTCGGCTGGCGTCAAAACAAGAGGCACGACGTTGAAATGATGCCGAGGATTCTTGTATTTGCAGGCTCCGTCCGCTCCGGCGCCTTCAGTGGGCGCACCGCGGATATTGCCCAGAAGACACTGGCCATGCACGGCGCCGAGGTTACCCGGATATCGCTGGCCGACTATCCAATGCCTATCGTCGACCAGGACCTGGAAAAGGCCGAAGGCATTCCGGAAAACGCGATCAAGCTGGGGCATTTGATTGCCGCCCAGGATGGGCTTCTCATCGCCAGTCCCGAATACAACGCTTCCATACCGCCTCTGCTCAAGAACACGATCGATTGGATCAGCCGCATCCGCATGAACGACGATGGCAAGCCATTTGCCCCGCTGCGCGGCAAGGTGGTGGGTCTTTGTTCCTCCTCGGATGGCAATTTCGCGGGGATAAGGGGCCTGTACCACCTGCGGGCCGTGCTGATTAATTGCCAGTTGGAGGTGATCAGCCCTCAATGCTCCGTCGCACGTGCGGCCGACGCATTCGACGAGAACGGCGACTTCAAGGACGATAGAACCCGGGGCATGATGGAAAGGGTGTGCGAGACATTGATCGAGCGGGCGAGGATGTTGTCGACCCGCCCGGACAGATGATCGCCTGTTACCTCACGCATCCCCAGGTCGAGATCGAGCCTGATCGTCCGGTGCCGCTCTGGCGGCTGTCGGCAGTCGGCAGGAAGCGCATCGAGGCCTTGCTGGACAGGCCGTGGCTCGCCAAGGTCGAACGGATCGTGTCGAGCGCCGAAACGAAAGCCGTTGAAACGGCTGCGATCATTGCCGCGCATCTGCGTCTCCCCATGCAAATCGATGAACGGCTGGGCGAGAACGACCGTTCTTCCACAGGGTTTCTTTTCCCCGACCGGTTTGAGGCTGCGGCAGACTGCTTCTTCGGTGAGCCGCACAAGAGCTGGAATGGCTGGGAGACGGCTGTTGACGCCTCTGAGCGCATGGCCGCTGCTATGGATCGTTATCTGCTATCTCCCGCACCACAAACATTGTTCGTGGGTCACGGAGCGGTTGGAACCCTGTTCAAATGCAGGCTGGCCGGCTATCCCATCGCCAGAATCCATGATCAACCGGCGGGTGGCGGCAACATCTTCGCTTTCGGCATGGCCGAGCGTGAGTTGCTGTGTGACTGGACGCCGATGGAAAAATTCGAGGGGATTGCCGATGCCAACTGAACCTGCGCGCCTGATCGTCGGGCTGGATCTGCCCAGCATTGCCGAGGCGGAAAAAGTCGTGCGCGAGCTCGAAGGCGCGGTCTCCTTCTACAAGATCGGCTATCGCCTGGCCTATGCGGGCGGGCTTGAACTCGCGCGCGACCTCGCCGCGCAGGGTACCGACATCTTCCTGGACCTCAAGCTTCTCGACATCGACAATACGGTTGCCGAAGGCGTCGAAAGCGTCGCCGCTCTCGGCGCCAGGATGCTGACGGTTCATGCCTATCCGAAGGCCATGAAAGCGGCCGCGCAGGCAGCATCGGAAACGAACCTGTGTGTGTTGGGGGTGACGGTGCTCACTTCCATGGATGGCCAGGACCTGGCCGAAGCCGGCTACGCCGAGACCGATCCGCAGAAGCTTGTCGCCCGCCGTGCCGCACAGGCCCGTGAAGCCGGCATTGGCGGCATCGTCTGCGCTGCCACAGAGGCGGAAGCGGTGCGGAGCCTGGTCGGATCGTCCATGGCCGTGGTGACGCCAGGCATACGACCGGCCGGCGCCGACAAGGGCGATCAGAAGCGGGTCATGACACCGGCGGACGCCGTCAGGGCTGGCGCAAGCCATCTTGTGGTCGCTCGCCCGGTAGTGGGTGCGCCGGACCGACGCGCGGCGGCAATGGCGATTGTCGAGGAAATGAAGCAAGCCGAGAAAGAAACAGGGAGGTAGAAATGCCGAAGGCCTATTGGATTGCCCATGTCGATGTCAGGGATCCCGAGCGCTATCAGGACTATGTCTCAGGTGCCCGACCTGCATTCGAAAAATTCGGCGCCAGGTTCCTGGCGCGTGGCGGCGCATACGAAGCCATGGAAGGCAAGGGGCGCGGTCGCAACGTCGTGATCGAGTTTCCCTCGATGCAGGCCGCGCTCGATTGCTACAATTCTGCAGAGTATCAGGCCGCCAAGGCGATCCGGCAGACGGTCGCCGATGCCGAGATGATCGTCGTCGAAGGCTATGAGGGCTGACAAGCCTTCAAGGTGCTTCGACCGCCGCTGGCCTTGATCTGCCTCTCCTGATCGTAAGCACATTGCCCATCAGGATGAGGAGCGCGCCGGCGGCGGTATAGACGTCGAGGTGTTCTGCATAGACTGCCCACCCGACAAGTGCCGTGGCCGGGAGGCGCACGAAATCCATCGGCATGATCACCGTCGCCTCCGCGTGAACGAGCGCCCTTGCCATGCAATAGTGCGAAAACGTGCCGGTAAAGGCGATGACCAGCAGCGCCGGCCAGATCTCGGCGGGCACCGCTTTCCAGACAATAATTGCTGGAACCAGGCCGATCGCCGTCTGGATGACCAGCATCCAGAATATGATGCGGACCACGCTGTCGGTACGGGTCAGGGATTTGACCATCACAACAGAAATACCGAAGCAGAAGGCACCGGCGAGCATCACGATGTGGCCGGCTTCCAGCGCGCTTGCCCCCGGCCGCAGGATGACGAGGACGCCGACCAGCCCGAGCGTGACCGCCATTGCCTTTCGCCAGTTCATGCGCTCGCCCAAAAACAGCATGGCCAGAAGCGCCGTCCAAAGCGGAGTGGTGAACTCGATGGCCACGATCTGGGCAAGCGGGATCATCCCCAGTGCAACCAACCAGGCGTATTGCCCTCCGAAATGCGCAATGTTGCGCCCCAGATGCTGGAGCGGCCGGACGGTCCGCATGGCCCCCAGCCCGCCAGCGAAATGGACCAGCGGCAGCAGCATGAAGAAGCCCGTCACGGAACGAATCACCATGACCTGAAAGACGTCGAGTTCCGCCGTCGCGACACGGCCGGCAACCGACATGACGACAAAGCATGTGATGGAGGCGCCCATCCAAAAAGCGGCCTTGATGGGCGAGTTCAGATGATCCATTGGCCCTTGGTAGGCTGCCGGGCGGCAAGCGCGCAACTTCAAATTCTACAGTCTTGGCGGTTTGCGATTTACCGGGACTTAAATCGTCTCACCTATGGTGACGTATTGCAATGCAACAAAACATCGTTAGTTTCATTGCATAGCGATTGTCGCCCCGACCGGTCGGGTCATGAGCCTCATGACCGGCCGAGGCAGCCGAGGGCAACATATGTATTATCAGCTTTATGAACTGAATCACGCCGCCATGCAGCCCTTCCGGGCCTTGGCGGATACGATGCGGCTCTACTTCTCGAACCCGCTGAATCCCCTTTCCCACACAGTCTATGGCCGTTCCATGGCCGCCGGCGCGGAACTGTTCGAGCGAACGACCCGCCGCTACGGCAAGCCCAGTTTCGGGATCGAGCAGACCAAGGTGGACTTCCGTCCGGTGCCGGTGATCGAGCGTGTGATCTGGTCGAAGCCGTTCTGCGACCTCATCCATTTCGATCGCGCCGTCGATCCGGCCCGCCGCCCCGACCCGAAGATTCTGATGGTTGCCCCCATGTCGGGCCACTATGCCACGCTGCTGCGCGGCACGGTGGAGACGATGCTGCCGCACGCCGAGGTCTACATTACCGACTGGACCGACGCGCGCATGGTACCGGCTACCGACGGCCGCTTCGACCTCGATGACTTTGTCGACTACCTGATCGAGATGATCCAGGCGCTGGGTCCAGACGTGCACGTCATGGCCGTCTGCCAGCCGTCCGTGCCGGTTCTCTCTGCCGTGTCTCTCATGGAATCGCGCAATGATCCGCTAGCGCCCGCCAGCATGACGCTGATGGGTGGACCGATCGACACCCGTCGCAACCCCACCGCGGTCAACCTTCTGGCCGAGGAAAAAGGCATCGACTGGTTCCGCGAGAACGTCATCATGCGGGTGCCGTTTCCCGAACCGGGCTTCATGCGCAAGGTCTATCCGGGCTTCCTGCAGCTCTCCGGCTTCATGGGGATGAATCTCGACCGGCACATCATCGCCCACAAGGACTTCTTCATGCATCTGGTGAAGAACGACGGCGATTCTGCCGAAAAGCACCGCGAGTTCTACGACGAATATCTCGCGGTGATGGATCTGACGGCGGAATTCTATCTGCAGACGGTCGAGACCGTGTTCGTGAATCACGACCTGCCGAAGGGCAGGATGATGCATCGCGGCGAACTGGTCGATCCGTCAGCGGTTCGCAACGTCGCCCTGATGACGGTCGAAGGCGAGAACGACGACATTTCCGGCGTTGGCCAGACCCAGGCGTCCCACGATCTCTGCTCCCGGATTCCCGACGACATGCGCGTTCACTACCTGCAGCCGAAGGTTGGCCATTACGGCGTCTTCAACGGCTCCCGCTTCAGGTCCGAGATCGCACCGCGAATTCTTGACTTCATCGCCACCCATCGGCATCGCCGTTCCGCCAAGCCTGCCCGGGCCGTCAAGAAAAGTGCGGCCGAATAGGCGGTAGACCGCCACAGCGGAATTGGTAGCCGGCGCGCTGTCTGCCGGCTTTCCATCTTGCATTATCTCTTGCCAACAGCCCTGCCGTCTTGAAAACGACAGGCGCTTCATGCCAGTGCAGATGCCATGTTGACGCTTTTCCATCATCCGATGTTCGCCCCCTGCCGCTTTGTCCGTGTCTGTTTCGGCGAATATGGCGAAGAAATCGCACTGATCGAGGAAACACCCTGGGCACGGCGCAAAGAGTTCCTGTCGCTCAACCCGGCCGGTACGCTGCCCGTGCTCCTGGCGGAAGGTGACGAGCCCATAGTAGGGGCCGCCACGATCGCGGAATATCTTGACGAGACGCGCGGCGTGCTGAAGCGGGAAAAGCGACTGTTTGCCGAAAATCCCATCGCTCGCGCCGAAATCCGCAGGCTCGTGGAGTGGTTCTTGGTCAAGACCGAGAACGACGTCACCCGCCATCTCGTCCGCGAGCGTGTGCTGAAACCTCACATGCCGTCCGAACTGGGCGGCGGATCGCCGGACTCTGCCGCGCTCAGGGCTGCGCGCGCCAATGTCAGGCAGCACCTCAAATATGCCAACTGGCTAGCCGCCACTCGCAACTGGCTGGCGGGTCCGCGCATGAGCTATGCCGATATCGCGGCTGCCTCAGCCATATCCGTGCTGGATTATCTGGGCGAGGTCGAGTGGGACGAATATGGCGCCTGCCGTGACTGGTACACGCGGGTGAAATCCCGGCCCTCCTTCCGGCCGATACTGGCCGACAGGGCGCGTGGTTTGCCGCCGGCGTCGCACTACGCCGACCTGGATTTCTGATGACCCGGCTGGAAGATCCCGGCAAGGCCTCACGGCTTCGGGATTTTCTGGACCGCGAGGCTCGGGCGGCCGGCTTCGAAGCCATTGCCGTCACCCGCGCCGAGGCGGCGCCCGTCACCTCCGAGCGGCTTGCAACCTTTGTCAGCCTGGGTCGGCATGGTACCATGGAATGGATGGCGCAAACGGCAACACGCCGCAGCGACCCGCGCGCCCTTTGGCCCGAAGCACGCAGCGTCATCATGCTGGCCATGAACTACGGTCCGGAAGACGACCCGCTGGCAGCGTTGGAGCGCAAGGATCGCGCCGTCATCTCCGTCTATGCCCGCCACCGCGACTATCACGACGTCATCAAGGGCAGGCTCAAGACGATCGCGCAGAAATTCGCCGCACGCACCGGCGAGGAGGTCAAGGTCTTCGTCGACACCGCCCCGGTGATGGAAAAGCCGTTGGCAGAGGCCGCGGGCCTCGGCTGGCAAGGCAAGCACACCAATCTTGTCAGCCGCGAATTCGGTTCCTGGTTGTTTCTGGGCTCGATCTTCACCACCGCGTTTCTGGAGCCCGACCAGCCGGAAACCGATCATTGCGGATCGTGCCGGGCCTGCCTCGACATCTGCCCGACGAATGCCTTCCCCGCTCCCTATCAGCTGGATGCGCGCCGGTGCATCTCCTACCTGACGATCGAGCACAAGGGGCCGATCCCCCACGAGTTCCGCGAGGCCATGGGAAACCGCATCTATGGCTGCGACGATTGCCTTGCGGTATGTCCATGGAACAAATTCGCGAGCCAGGCGCGGGAGGCCAAACTCAAGCCACGGGAGGATCTGCGTGAACCGACCATCGCCAGCTTCCTGGCGCTCGATGACGCAGCTTTTCGCGAACACTTCTCCGGCTCTCCGGTCAAGCGGATCGGCCGCGACCGCTTTATCCGCAACGTCCTCGTCGCGGCGGGCAATTCCGGCAGCCGGGCCTTGGTCGAACGCTGCCGTGACCTCTTGGCGGATACGTCGCCCCTGGTCCGGGGTGCGGCCGCTTGGGCGTTGTCGCGCCTGCTCGGCAGGCAAGAATTCGAACAGTTGGCGACAAAAGCGCTGTCGAGCGAAACCGAGCCGATGGTTCGCAACGAATGGCAACAAGCACTTCAGGAGACCGACTGATGGCCGAACACATGTTCATCTTCGGGGCAGGTTATTCCGGACAGGCATTGGCGCAGCGAATGCTCGGCAACGGCTGGCGCGTTAGCGGCACGTCCCGCTCACCCGCCAAGCGGGGCATGCTTTCCGAGATGGGCCTGAACGCGCTCATCTTCGATGGCGGACCAGACGAACGAATTGCCGAAGCGCTGGCGGAAGCCACCCATCTTGTCCTGTCGATCGCACCTGAGCACGGCATGAAGGACAGCCAATCCGCGGCGACGAGTGTTGACCCGGTTCTCGATGCATTCGGTGCATCGTTGCGGTCGATCGCGCCAAAACTGGAATGGATCGGCTACTGGTCCACGGTTGGGGTCTACGGCAATTTTGACGGTGCATGGGTCGACGAGAGCGCCGAATGCCGGCCCGCCTCGCGCCGCGCCTTGATGCGGGTCGAAGCCGAAGCGGCCTGGATGGCGCTTGGCCAGCAACTTGGTCGACCGGTCGCAATCATGAGGCTTGGAGGCATCTATGGCCCCGGTCGCAACGCCTTCCTGAAACTGGCCGACGGTTCCGCCAAGCGTATCGTGAAGCCAGGCCAGGTATTCAGCCGCATCCATGTCGACGATATCGCCGGCACGACGATGCTGCTTGCCGAACGGCGGATCGGTGGCGTCTTCAATATCTGCGACAACGAACCCGCCCCGCCACAGGATGTCATTGCCTTTGCAGCTGGCGTGATGGGTATCGACGTACCGCCGGATATCCCATTCGACGAGGCCGAAATGTCGCCCATGGCACGCTCCTTCTACGGCGACAACAAGCGGGTCTCGAACGCAAGGATCCGGGAACTCGGCTACGGCTTCGCCTATCCCGACTATCGCATCGCGCTCGAACGCATGTGGCGGGAAGACAGCTGGCAATAGCCTCTTCCGGTCTCTTCGGGAGTCCTGAGCTGCAACTGGCCGGGCTACTGGCCTTGCGCTCCTTGCGGTCGGATGAAGATGCGCGCGGATCGTGCTAGGAATCGGTCAAATCATTCGGCCAGTCTTGGGTGCAACCAGCCGAGGACCTGAAAATGAGATTGCTTGCCAAGCCATTTCTCGCTGTGCTGCTGGTGCTGGCGCTATGCTTGCCTCTTCGAGGCGGGCCGGCACTTGCCTCCGAACCGCTGGCGAAGGATCTTTTCGGCGCACATCGCCTGCCTGCTGCAACGCCGCCGCGTGCGCATGGTTTCTATTCGCGCGGCTGCCTGGAAGGCGGCATCGCGATTGCGGTCGACGGCCCGAACTGGCAATCCATGCGCCTTTCGCGCAATCGCCGCTGGGGCCATCCCGAGATGGTTCGGCTGATCGAAAGGCTGTCGCGCGAGGCTGCGGCGGACGGGTGGCCCGGCCTGCTGGTCGGCGATATTTCGCAGCCTCGCGGCGGGCCGATGCTGTCGGGCCATGCCTCGCACCAGGTCGGGCTTGATGCCGACATCTGGTTCACCCCGATGCCCAACCGTCGCCTATCCGCCCAGGAACGCGAGAACATGCCCGCGCGGTCGCTGCTCGCGGACAATTCGCTCCATGTCGATGACCGGCTGTGGACGCCCGCCCACGAAGCCGTTCTGAGGCGGGCCGCCAGCTACAACGAGGTCGAGCGCATCCTGGTGCATCCCGGGATCAAGAAGAAGCTCTGCGACACGGCAACCGGCGATCGATCCTGGTTGGGCAAGATCCGGCCCTTCTGGGGGCATCATTATCATTTCCACATTCGCATCTCCTGCCCCCCCGGCTCGTCTGGCTGCCAGCGGCAGGACCCGGTGCCCCGTGGAACCGGATGCGATGCCTCGCTGGACTGGTGGTTCACGGATGAGCCCTGGCGGCCAGCGGAGGGGCCGGAATCGCCCCGTGCCCGTGATGTGATGACGATGGCCAACCTGCCCAATGCATGCCGGGCCGTGCTCGCTGCCCCCTCGCCTGTTTCGGAGGCAGCCGTCACCCTGACCGGTCCAACCGCAACCCCGGCAGCCACCCCGCTTGGCTATCAGGCATTGCCGGAGACACTGTTCATCCCGCAGCCGCGCCCCCAACGCCCTTGAACCCTCCCTTGAAGGATTGGCCCGTTGCAATGGGTGCACAGCTGCCGGGTCTGTGCTAAATGCCCTCGCGCGCCGGCGAGGCGGCACCACCAACGCCCGGCTTGGCCGGCAGACCAGCAAGACATGGAATCCACCCAACGCCCTCCAGATCCGACTGCTCATGCTGCGGCACTTCGATTCCCGGTCCTGATCGGCGATATCGGCGGGACCAATGCGCGCTTCGCCATTCTGGCAGATGGAGAATCCGAACCGCACGATCTACCCATCGTGCAGACGGCAGATTTCGCATCGGTCGAGGAAGCCATCGGTTCCGTCTTGAGCCGAGCGTCCGCGTTGCGTCCCCGTTCGGCCCTGCTGGCGGTCGCCGCACCGGTCGATGGCGACGACATTCCTCTCACGAACTGCCCTTGGGTCATTCGGCCCAAAGCCATGCTGGCCCAACTCGCTCTCGACGAGATCGTCGTTCTGAACGATTTCGAGGCCCAGGCGCTTGGCGCACTCGCCATCGATCCAGGCTATCTTGCCCAGATCGGCGGCGGACGGGCCGACCCCGAAGCAAGCCGCGTGGTTCTGGGCCCAGGCACGGGACTTGGTGTGGCCGGTCTGGTCCATGCCCGCGACATATGGATTCCCGTCCCCGGCGAAGGTGGCCATGTGGACATGGGACCTCGCTCTGCGCGCGACTTCGAGGTTTTCCCTCACATTGAACGCATTGAAGGCCGCATTTCCGGCGAGCAGATCCTTTGCGGTCGGGGCATGGTCAATCTTTACCGCGCCGTAGCGAAAGCCGACAATGCGCAGCCGAGATACACCACACCCGCCGAAGTCTCGGCAGCAGCGCTTGGGGAAAGCGATCCGCGCGCTGTCGAGGCGCTCGATATTTTCGCCACTTGCCTGGGGAGACTGGCCGGCGATCTCGCCCTCGTCTTCATGAGTCGCGGTGGTGTCTATCTGACCGGCGGCATCGCGCAGAAGATCGTGCCGGCGCTCGAGAAAGGCGGGTTCCGCGCCGCTTTCGAGGATAAGGCTCCGCACAGCGCTCTCATGCGCTCCATCCCCGTCTATGTGATCACCCATCCGCTGGCCGCGCTGGCGGGACTGGCGGCCTATGCGCGCCGACCGGCCCGCTACGGGGTTTCGACCGCAGGGCGACACTGGCGCAGAGGTTGAGTTTTCGTTCATGGAAGATTGCAAGCCAGCTTGCCAGCGTGCATAGGCAGGGCAACCATGACGGCAAGCC
Organism: Aliihoeflea sp.; assembly: GCA_046297455.1. Classification (GTDB taxonomy): domain Bacteria; phylum Pseudomonadota; class Alphaproteobacteria; order Rhizobiales; family Rhizobiaceae; genus ZYF759. Next base: position 19,217 of record JBKBIT010000026.1, on the reverse strand, counting down.
AAGGCCGGTGGCGAAAAAGGGTTGAAATGGCGCAACCGGATACTCCACGAGCAAACACGCCCCCGTTGCAGGATTCCGGTGCGATTGTCGCCGTGATCAGGCGAATACTGGGCGAGAATGCCCGCGAATATGTTCCGCAATATGCGATTGCACTGGTCTTCCTGCTGAGCACAGGCGCAGCCACTGCGGCGCTGGCTTGGCTGATGCAACCGCTGGTCGACGAAATCTTCTATCGCGGCCGCTTCGACCTCGTGCCCTGGATTGCCGGCTTCGTGGCCCTGTGCTTCTTCGTCAGGGGCTGTGCGAATTATGGCCAGGCGGTCATCCTGGCGCGGATCGGCAACAATCTGGTGGCGCGCTACCAGAAGCGGCTGTTCGACCATCTGCTCAAGCTTGGTCTCGATTTCTTCAACGACACCCGGTCCGGCCGACTGGCCGCCCGGATCAACGAGAATGTGCTCGGCGTGCGCGACATGCTGAGCCTCACCTTGAAGTCGATCGCTGGTGACGCCGTCATGCTGGTGGCGCTGGTGGTCGTCATGGTGGTGCAGGACCCGGTATTGTCGCTGATCGCCTTCCTGATCGGCCCGCCACTCATCATCGTCGTCAATTACCTGATGCGCCGGCTGAGGCGGGTCACCCGCGAATCGGTGGAGGTTAACTCGCATCTGATCGGCGCCATGCAGGAAGCCGTGCAAGGCATGGCGGTGGTCAAGGCCTTCACCATGGAAGAGCAGCTTTCCCGCAAGCTGGGCAAGCTGATCGACGATGCCGAAAGCCGGGCCAACAGGATTGCCCGCCTGTCCGAGCGCGTATCCCCGATCGCGGAAATCCTTGCCGGCTGCGTCATCGCTGCGGTGATTGCCTATGCCGCCTATCGCTCTGCGGGAACCGGCGAACCGCCAGGTTCGGTGATGGCGTTCATCACGGCACTGCTCTTGGCCTACGACCCGGCAAGGCGGCTCGCCCGCGTCCAGGTCAATCTGGAACGCGCCCTGGTCAATGCGCGCATGATCTATGAGATCCTCGACATCGAGCCGCGGCAGCGCGACCTACCGAATGCGGCTGATCTCGTCGTCGGCGACGGCGAAATCCGGCTTGACCGGGTATCCTTCTCATTCGAGCCCGGCCGTCCTGTTCTGCGGGACGTGAGCTTCACCGCCAGGGCTGGCGGCGTGACCGCGCTGGTGGGCGAATCGGGCGCGGGAAAATCCACCATCATCGCGCTGGCGCAGCGCTTCTTCGATCTCGACTCCGGCGCGATCCTGGTCGACGGGCAGGATATCTCGACGGTGAGCAAGGCCTCGCTGCGACGCTCCATCGCCTATGTCTCCCAGCATCCCTATCTGTTCGAGGGCAATGTGCGGGAGAACATCCGCTATGGCCGGCCGGATGCCACCGACGCGGAGGTCGAGGAAGCCGCCAGGCTGGCCTACGCGACCGACTTCATCGACCGGATGTCGGACGGTTTCGAGACCATGATCGGCGAAAACGGCGTCACGCTGTCGGGCGGACAGCGCCAGCGCTTGTCGATCGCGCGCGCCATCGTGCGCAATGCGCCGATACTGCTGCTCGACGAGGCCACGTCGGCACTCGACAACGAGTCAGAAAAGAAGATCCAGGAAGCCCTGTCCGAAATCATGAAGGGGCGCACCACCATCGTCGTGGCACACCGTCTTTCGACCGTTATCGATGCCGACCATATCGTGGTCATGGAATCAGGGCGCGTGGTGGAAGAGGGCTCTCACGCCGCGCTTGTCGATCGGGTGGGTGGACACTACGCCCGCTTCAGCAAGATGGGCCAGACGACGGGCCTGGCGCTCGAGAACGATCTCGAAACGGCAACCGCCGGCACAGATTTGCCAGGATCGACCAGAAAGGCGACAGCGACATGAATGCGATGAAACTCGTCGTGACCGGTGCCAGTGGACGCATGGGCCGCAGCGTCATACGCGCCCTGTCGGAGACGGACGGCCTCGCCCTTGCCGGCGCACTGGAGCATGAGGGCTCTCCGCATCTGGGCAAGGATGCCGGCGAACTGGCCGGCGTCGGGGCACTCGGCGTCGCCATCAGCGCCGATCCCCTGCCCCTGATTGCCGATGCCGACGGCATCGTGGACTTTTCGCTGCCCCAGGCAACCGTCGCCTATGCCGGCTATGCCGCGCAGGCGCGGATTGCCCACGTGATCGGCACCACCGGCTGCTCACCCGAAGACGACGTCGCCATCGCGGCGGCGGCTCGCCACGCGACTGTCGTGAAATCGGGCAATATGAGCCTTGGCGTCAACCTGCTTTCGGTGCTCGTCGAGCAGGCTGCAAGATCGCTTCCAGCCGAATTCGATATCGAGGTGCTGGAAATGCACCATCGCCACAAGGTCGATGCGCCGTCCGGCACCGCGCTCCTGTTGGGCGAAGCCGCTGCTGCCGGTCGCGAAATAGCGCTTGCAGACAATTCCGTGCGCTCGCGCGACGGCCATACCGGGCCGCGTCGCGAAGGCACGATCGGCTTTGCCACCTTGCGTGGCGGCTCGGTGGTGGGCGAACATTCCGTCTATCTGTCGGGTCCGTCCGAGACGCTGATCCTCACCCACAAGGCGGAAGATCGCGCCATCTTCGCCAATGGCGCGCTCAAGGCGGCCTTGTGGGCGCGCGGGCGCAAGCCCGGCCTCTATTCCATGCGCGACGTGCTTGGCCTGTCGCGCGCCTGAACTGTGACGACCTAGGGAGATTGCCCAATGACCGGAACGCTGGTGCTGGTGCGCCATGGACAGAGCGAATGGAACCTGAAGAACCTCTTCACCGGCTGGAAGGACCCGGGCCTCACCGATAAGGGGCACGAGGAAGCAAAGGAAGCTGGCCGCAGGTTGAAGGCGCGCGGCTTCCACCTCGACATCGCGTTCACCTCGGCACTGTCGCGCGCGCATGCCACCCATGGCCACATCGTGACCGCCCTTGGCCAGGAAGACGTGGAGACGATCCGCGACCAGGCGCTGAACGAGCGTGACTATGGCGAGCTTTCAGGCCTCAACAAGGACAATGCGCGCACCAAATGGGGCGAGGAGCAGGTGCATGTGTGGCGCCGCTCCTACGACGTCCAGCCGCCTGGCGGGGAAAGCCTGAAGGACACAGGCGCGCGCGTCTGGCCCTATTATCTTCACGTCATCCAGCCGCATGTTCTTCGTGGCGAGACGGTTCTCGTCACCGCCCACGGCAATTCGCTGCGCGCGCTGGTGATGGCGCTGGACGGCTTGTCGCCGGAGGAGATCCTCAAGGTCGAGATCGCCACCGGCGTGCCGATCGTCTACCGGCTGAACGCGGATTCGACGGTTGCTTCCAAGGAGATTCTGGAGGGGTGAGCCGCCCTGCGGACATGAGTGTCGGCAAAAGAGCACGAAGTCCCAGATTGACGTTGACACCGCACCGCCGCCCGCTTACATCGGCGGCGCACACCTGCCCAGGTGGCGGAATTGGTAGACGCGCACGGTTCAGGTCCGTGTGCCGCGAGGCGTGGAGGTTCGAGTCCTCTCCTGGGCACCATTTGCTCCGTGCTACCAATCGGATCAATTAGTTAGGCCCGGCCGCCGCTCCTCTGGTTTCAGGCAGCGCATCTCTCAAATGCAGAATCTGAAGGCGGTCGAGATCATCTTTCGATCCATGTCCCCGAGTTGCAGCTGGACACGAAACTCGCCGCCATCGGCGCGACCGAAGCCGAAGGACGTTGCCACCGAGCGAGCCGATTGCAGATGTGAGGCTGCGGTACTGTCGAGTCTGACCTCGATGACGCCGCTGTCATTGCCCATCCGTGTCTGGACGTCCTGCTCGCCAATGGTGAATACCTGCCCATCCACCTCAATGCGCAGTCGTTCCGAGTAGTCAGGAACCGAGGCGGCCGAAAACAGCAGATGCGGCATGTCGCTCCTGCAGAAGGCGGTCACCTGGACAACCTCGTCATAGGGTTTGGGCGGGTCCCTGCGCCGTGCCGCCGCAACAACGCCACGGCCAAAGGGCTCAAGGAAGAACGCGCCGTACCCATGGGGGGTGGCCAACCCCAGATCCTGGGCTTCCTGTTCGCCCACATAGTAGAAACTGTCGCTGCCTTCCCGGCTGGCCTGGGTAAAGATACGCGCATCCGCGCCCATCTCGACAATGTAGCTGATCAGCTGTCCCGACAGGATCTGCGCGTCCGCGAGCCCCATCGACTGGCCACCCGACAGCGAGAACTGATGGAATCCCAGCTGGCTCCTGCCATCGTATCGACGCTCGACGCCGCCGAGAAACGCATATGCGCAGGCACTCAGGCAATGCCCCGGCAAGGGTCCGCCATTCATTGCAATGATGTCCGAGCCCTCGCCAATCTCGGCATTGAACCCGTTCTCGCGCAACAGACGTCCCAGTTGCACCGCCGCGCCGAGATTACCGCCCTCGCTGTTGAAGACGATCTGGTTGCCGTCGACACCCTCGTCCAGCAATGCCTGAAAGGCGGCGGGGCTGTTGGCGGTGATCATCCCATCCGCGATCACGTAGCAATATTCGACGGCATTCCTCGCACAATGGTTCTCGAAGGTCATCTCCTTGGGTTCGCCCGAGGCGCCATGGGAACCGATCAGCAGGAGCAGGGCCGAGGCCAGAGCGGCACGGCCTCCCGCGAGACGTGGAGTCACCGAGCGAGACGGTCGCACTGCCTGCCCCCGGTTCACGGCCGGGAGGGCCCGGAAGGAATAAGCGCCAGAGTCAGCCCGTCGATCTCGGCAGTTTCGGTCCGGACAGTGACCGCCCTGCCAAGGGCTGCCTCCAGGGCCTGTGCGATTTCGGATGCTCTTCCGGTCGCCTCGGTCGCCTCGGGGCCCGAAACCACCAGGACGATGCCCAGATCGGAGGGAACAGACTTGGACAGCACGTCTGCCAGTTGTTCCAGCTCCGTACTGCGGCGGTGGCTGCGCGCCGGGGTCTCGCCGGAAAGATAGGCGCTTATGTCGATTGAAGGAAGCACCGTCAGATCCAGAATCGGCGCATCGGCATCGCTGGAACTCTCGAGGCTGCGCGTCTGGGAGCCGTGGGCGGGTGTCTGGCCGCGATCGACAATGCCGAGATTGACAACATCGTCGAGGCTGAAACTCCTGCGCGGCGCCTGCGAGCAGGCGGATGCATCCGCGAGACATGCGCTCAGCCTTTCCGCCGGACTCATGGCGGTCGGGGCGCCCCTATCCAGATCGTCGAGCGAGAAACCTGTTTGCGCCTGGGCGACGGCTACGTGCAGGGCTGCGAACGCCACCGGCAAGAACAGGCCGAGATTGCGAAGATCGCTCATGTCTGCACCACAACAAGATTGTCGAGCCGGGCATTCGGCAACTGCAGTATTGTCGATTGCACCGGGACCGGAAAGGCCATCTGATCAGAATTCTTGTAGAGATGCCAGTTGCAGGCCATCAGATCATCATGCCTTATGACGCGGAGATCTCCAACCATTCCAGCAATCAGGTGGCTCATTCGATCTCCACCTCTGCAACATGATAAAGTACCGTCTCGCCTTCCCCGACATCAAGGCGTCCGGCCAGCGTGCCATCGGCGAAGCGGCGCTCCAGCATCGCCACCACAGCCAGCGTGTCCTCGGCCTCGGTAGGCGTGGCGCGCCCGCAATAGAAACCGATACGGTGCGTCCCGCGCGGATCGTCCTCCGTCACCACCAGTCCGAACCGCGTTCCCGGAGATATCTCGAAACGCAGCATTCCGGAGGCCAGCCCATGGGTCGAGAAATAGGCCTCGGGAATGGGCGTGAGGCTCTGTGACGGTGACAAGGCGAAGAAGTTGGGCGCGCAGCCGATGGGCACATCGGCGAACAGAGCGATCTCGTCACCCGTACCAACGCGGCCGGGATAGACCGCCAGCAGCGTCTCGTCGCCGCTTTCATCCGTTTCAACACCTCCGCCGGTCAGGAAGTAGAACTCCTCCTGCATCTGCGACAGCTGCTGAGGGCGCTGCCGGGCGTTGGTTTCTTCCAGCACGTCGCGGGTGACACGCTTCATCAAGACCGAGATTTCCACATCCGGCGTGTTGATGTGCCTGGCCAGCGCCCGTGCATAAGGCGAATTGCCAAAACCGCCGTCATAGGCAACCTCGCCCGGCAGCGTCGCATAGCTGATCAGCATCTCGCTGGGCGGTCGCACGACCGCGAGCCCCCGCGCGAGCGCGCGTACGCCTCGTTCGGAGGCGATCTGCGCGCTGGCAAGCTGATCGGCCAATGGGTTGTTGCGGCAGGCGTCGAGAAACACCAGCGCAACGCGTGCCATCTGCAAGATGTCGAGCACCTGATCGAGCTGTATCGTTTCGCGCTGCAATGCGCGCGGCGTTCGGACTTCGGCGTCCACGGGCAGCAGGTAGTTCACGCCGTCATGCTGCAATCCGTGACCGGCGAAATAGAACGCCACCACGTCATGGTCGGCCACGCGCGCTTCCAGAAGATCGAGAGCGTCATCAAACGCGTCGAGATTGAGATCGGTTCTGATCTCGACCGAAAAGCCGGCCTTCGCGAGTGCGGCGCCAATGGTTTCGGCATCCTGCGTTGCGTTGGGCAGCTGCCCCGCGGTGGAATATTGGGTATTACCGATGACCAGTGCAAACCGGGACTGCGCCTGTTCCGCGTGCGCCGGCGACGCCCAGGCAATCCCCATGAAGACGAGCAACAAGGCAAGTCGAAGCGGACCGAAGGCCACAAGAAGTTGGATGCGTCTACCCGGCATGGAAGACAGATTACCCACAGCCATCGTGCGGGCAAGCCCATTCTCGGCAGTCATTGGAAGTATAGCAGTTAGAACGAATCAACAATCGTCGGCGCCGGCCTCGAAACCTCGCGTGTGGCGATTGCGGCTTCATCTGGCGGGCTGCCCGCATAGCCCGCGTGCACTACCGTGGCCGCAACAGCGCATGACCGGCGACGGGCACTATTTGTAGCACCCCAACCGCGCTCCATTGAGGTCGATGCTGCAGGCTATGGCGGTGATTGCCTGCTTTTGGGCTTGGCTGAGCTGCGCCGAGGGTACGGGCGCCTCAATGCGAATGGTCGTGGCGTGGCCACCGCTGCGCAAGGCAATCCAGTAGTAGCTGACACCATTGCCAGGGTCGTCCCCGCTTCGCACCGCGGCGTTGCGTCCATCCCAGCGATAAAGAACTTGCGTGGACTCGGCGTCATCCACAAGAGCATCGAACAGCTTCGCAGTACCGATCTGCTCCACTACCAGAAGTCCCTCTCCCTCATGCACCTGGCTGCTGCGCGACTGACCTACAAGACGAACCGGCCAAACGCGCGATCGGCTCGCGAATTCGGCATTGGGATCCTGTGCGCGGGCTTCCCGGAGGTGGTCGAAAACCGCTTGCGAAAGGGCATCCAAGCGGGCGTCGGGAGCCAGCAGGAGATGGTTGAGCACCGCCTGCCCAGTCCCTTGCGTGCTCAGTGCAAGAACAGCATCCGTTGCACGCCCGCCGCGATAGCCAAGCTGCGCCCAGCCCCCGTCGACAGGGTTGAGGAGGCTGAGAATGACCTCATGCCGATCTTCGATGGGGTCCCATCGGTATAGATGTACCTCTTCCAGGGGCGCTTCTGCGCGCGCAGTCGGCAGACCGCAACCGGAGATCATGTAGGGACGATCAAGACTGTCGGCCAGCCAAATGTCCTGGCCGTTGGCGTCCTGTTCCCGGCGCAAATCGTCCGGTTCCAGAGCAGGCTCCAGCGCAGACAGCCGCGTGCCGTAATGCAGCGCGTAGAGCGCCGCGCATGCGTTGTTCATCTGGTCGAGCCACCCATTACCCATAAGCGCCGGGGGAAAGCCGGGCAGGCGCGCTCGCATCGCATGCAGGTCTGCCACTGTCTCGACCCGCCAGTACTCTTCCGGGCCCATCCGCACGATGCGATCCAGCACCCAGCGATCGACGTCGAACACAGTCAGGTTCTCCACAAGATCGGCGATGGCAAGACGCGTGATGGCCATGACCTCATCGACACGATCCTCGCGCACTGCCTCGGCTATGAGCGCCGCCGGCAGGTATGGCGAGTGAAAACCGAGCTCCCCACCCGGCTCCACCAGGCGATCCAGATACCTGCCCACGCCACCTGTGGGCCAAAAGCCCGTCCCGCCGAGGAAAGCCACCGCACAAGCAGAAAGGCATGCGTCTCCATTCTCCACGACCGTGGCGATGATGTTCGAACGGAACAACTCGGCCAAAGCCACGCCTTCGGTGTAGGCGCCACCCTGGCTTGCCAGGGAAACGACCGCCTGCGGACCGGAATCCTCGATGTTGCAGGCACGGCCGGCGCAGCGCGTGTATCGCTCGATCAGCGTGCCCATCCTCTCGGCGTCACCGCGTGTCAGTTGTCCTTCGAGCCGCAAATGGGGCACTGGCCGCTCGTCGCTGAAGCGCAGGGACTGCAGGGTAATTTCAGCTGCGATCCCGGGAGTTGCATGCAGGCCCACTGCCAGTGCACAGGCTACGAGGATTCCACGGCAGAACGCGCGTGCCTTTTCCCGCAGGATAGCTCTTCCGCCAGCGGCTGCCGCAACCGTCATGTCTTCTGCCCCCCAACATCGGCGATTCAGGGTCGGCACGCACCGTCCCCTCTCTGTCCCGGAACTGGCAGGCTACACAGTCTCGCGACCGTCGAACAGATGCAGCGGCTTCCTGCTGCGGCATTGGCGGCGGCTGGCAAGGTCGTCGGTTTTTTTCCTGCTGTGAACGGAAAAACTATCCGAGCTCTTCCTCGACCTTTTCGCCGCAAGCCTGGGACTGTTCGCCCATGTCGGGAATCATGGCGTCGATCCGTGCCACGGTTTCTTCGTCAGGATTCATGTTGGTTTCCGCCAGCCGGTGCCTGTCTTCCTGATCGAATGGTGACAGGACTTCCAGAATGCAGACCGCAATGGCGTCCGCATAGCCCTCCGGGTAGTCCGGCCCGCCATATTCCTCGGCTGCCATGGCGTGCCACATTTGGCTCAGGGCATTGTTGGCTGTTTGCGAGAGCGCCGGCTGCACAGTGGATGGCAGCGCAAGTGTCAGCATGACCGCAAGGCTGAATTTTATCATCGCGTTAGCTCCCGAAGAAATTTCGGGCACGCTATGCGATCAGCTCCGGCACGTCATACTGCGTATGCAGTATGACGCCCGTTATTCCCCGTTCTAGACTTTAGCAAAAAGGGCGCCCCGCTTGCGGGATGCACATTCGTGTCGGGAGCGGATCATCATGAGGCGTTTATTTTCAGCGATGGCGGTCGCCTTGGTCTGGGCGTCGAATCCGGCACCCGCCCGGGAGGGCGACAGGCTGGCACTGACCTACCGCGACATGCTGGCGCGCCAGATGCCGGGCCAGGACCTGCTGGTCAACTGCCTGATGACCTATTTCGACCCGCTCGCCCCCGCCAGCGCGATGCCCTTGCCGATTATCTGTCCGGCGACGGCTTCGATCCGGCACAAGCGCCGCCGCAGAGCATCCAGGCGATCATGGCGGAACTGCCCCCGCAGGACGCCTATTTTCAGGCCTGCCAGGACGCGATCGACAGCATGGGCGACATCTCCGAATTTGCCCAGGATCAGCCGGCCAGCGGGTCGGCGCAACGCTGGCCCGCCGACGATGTCGGTCTCATCGCGGTCAACCGGCAAGGCTCGATCAAGGAATTCCTGATGCAGGTCATGGCGATGGAACTGCAGGCGCAATTCCGGACCCCGTTTCATGTCGTCGGCCAGGGTGGGCCAAACAATCCGCTGGGGATCGTCAACTACCTGATGCTGCCGCCGGATGGCGCACGGCTGGGCCAGATGGTCCCGCTTGCCCATTTCGGCCTTGCCGAGGGACGCCCCTTCTTCAAGGCGGATGATTTCACGGCGATCGCACAGGTCGCCTTCGAGCCGACGGTGATCCATGTGGCGATGGAGTCACCGCTGACGGACATTGCCGAAATCGTCTCCGCCCTCCGGGAAGATCCCGAGAGCCTGCGGATCTCCTGTGGCGGTCCGTGCCTTGGCGGATGGGACGTGCCGTTCCTGCGAATGCTGATTGCCGAAGGGGTCGATGCGAGCCGATTGGAGCTCATATCCGACAACACGTTCGGCGAGGGGTTGGACAAGCTCAGGACCGGTGAGGTCGATGTCTATCTGGGTTCCATTCGAACGGCGAGCGTCGTCGCATTGCCGAACACGACACGTGCGATTGCGTCGATGAGCGACAAGCCGGTCCCCTTTGCACCGGAGGTCGAAACCGTCGCCCAGGGGTTGGGTACACCTTATGTCGGCGGCATGTGGTACGGCATCGGCGCCGGCCCCGGCATGGATCGCGCACTCGTCTTGCAGATCGAGGCGGGGCTGCGCGCCATGACCGAAAGGGAGAGCCACCGCAGCCAGATGGAGGCCATCGGAATCTCGGTGCAGTTTCTCGATCATGACGAATTCACCGCCGCTTTCCGGCAGCATTTCGCGGACGTGGCCGAAGTCCAAGCGGCACTCGGCAACAGCCAGGCGGGGGCAAGACCCTGATGCAGCTATGCCTGCCGCCATCCCGGCAGTATACTTCATGTCATGGTCTGGAAACGACTTCCGACTCGTTGTTTCTGCTGCATGACATCTCAAGACCGGGGCACCGGACTTGAGGAGCGGGCGCGGGATGAGGCCGTCGCGGGGGCGAAAGGCCGAGGGGAGCGATGGCGGGGGGACATGCGTCTTGGATGAAACCGGCGAAAGCAACCCGCAACCCGTCTCGGCCGATGAAGACCTCGTCGACCTTATCTATGCCGCCACTCTCGATCCCAATCGATATGACGAACTCGTCTCGCGCTGGCAGCAGCACCTTGTTGGGGCGATCGAACAGCCGGCTTCGACCGAACTTGCCTGGGGGGACGCCTCCATCGGCAGGGACGAGATCACCCGGCACTTCGACCGTGCCTTCGCGATCATGGAACGCATGGGGCGCAGGGAAAAGGAAGGGCTGGAGCATAACCTTCTCATCGGACATACCGGCCGTCCGGCGATGCTTGTCGGCCAGGACGGTCGGATAAGGTCCGTCAACGAGCACGCCATGGAGCAGTTCGGCATCGTCGAGGGCGATCCTATCGAAAAGCTCGATCTGGAGGCGCAGGGTGTCGCCAATCTGCGCCGGGCCCTGGCTGGGATGGGGCAGGCCCCGACCGGAAGACTGCTGACCCTGTGCAGAGCCCGTACGCATGACGGCGCGACACCGATTTTGGTGCTTAGTCGGGTCGACGGTTCAGTCGAGGAAGGACCGGCCGGCCTTGTCACCATCGCCGATATCGGCTGGAGCGATCGCGTCGGCGCCATGCTGAGCGAGGTATTCGGCCTGACACCAGCCGAATGTTCGGTTGCATCCAGCGTCATTGGAGGACACTCGTCCGAGGCGATCGCGGCCCAACGTGGCAGATCGGTCGAAACGGTTCGGACCCAGCTCAAGTCCATCCTGGGGAAGTTGGGCGTGCGCACGCAGGCCGAGTTGGTGCGCATGGTGGCAGCGCTGCTCCAGATCGATCAGGAGCCCGACTTGAACGATCTTCGGGAAATCGATCCCGTCAAGGCGAGGGTCATGCTCACCCGCCCACGCGGTCGGTTACTGGAAATCGCCGCCATCGGGCCGGATAATGGACGACCTGTCGTTTTCATCCACGGCATGCTCGACGACTATGGCGTGACGCAAGCATTGCTGCAGGGGCTTCATGCACAACGGATCCGCTTGATCGCCCCGGTGCGGCCATGGTTTGGCGGGTCTGGTCCCGACAAGGGTCCCGTGGCAACCGCGCCACAGAGATTCGCCGACGACCTGGCCGCTGTTCTTGATCATTTCGGGATCGAGGCTTGCCCGGTGGTCGGACACTTGGCCGGGTCGGTCTACGCCTTCGCGGCGGCAGGGCGACTTGGCGCGCGCATCACGCAGATCGTCAGCATTTCAGGCGGCGTACCCATCCTGAGCATCGATCATTTCGCGAAGATCGCGCCGCGGCAGCGGACCTTTTCCTATACGGCGCGGTTCACGCCGCAATTGCTGCCCATGCTGGTGCGCACCGGCGTGGCGCTGATCGACAATGGCGGCTTTCATCGGATCGTAGATGCCATGCATCATGCCTCGCCCGTGGATCTTGCGACGGCCCGCACGCCCGAAATCTTCGAACTGATCTGCCAAGGCTACCGGTTCACCGTCGCTCAAGGTCACCGCGCCTTCGTCATTGATGCTCATCATGTGGTTCGCGACTGGTCGGAATATGTGGAAGCTGGAAATCAGCCCGTCACGCTGCTTCATGGTGCGCACGATCCGGTAGTGCCGATTGACGCTGTCCGCAGCTTCGACGGACGGCTGGGTGGACGTTCGGAACTTATCGAACTGCCCGACCATGGCCAACTCCTCCTGCACAGCGCCCCGGAACGCGTCCTCGAGGTTCTCGAAAAGGCGCTGTCGGCAAGCCTGGAATAGAGCAGCCGGCGATCCCGAACTTCAGGTCTGCGACTGCCTGGAGGGGCCTTATCACCCACGAAGGGTATGTGGACTTTCGTAAGGTAAGCTATGTCCGGTCTCCATCATCAAGTAACGGGCCGGAAACACACGATATGAACGATGAATTCATGGGTCGCGTGATCGGCAAGATATACGATTGCGCAGTCGATCCTGACGGTTGGATCGACGTACTGACTGAAATACGCGATGCGCTCGATCTGGCTTATCTGTCGCTGCACTTCATGAGCTTCCCGCCGGATTATCCCCTGCGGCGCCATTTGCACCGCGTCGTCACCACCGAATGGGATCAGCATTGGATCGACGAGGTGGTCAGGCTGACACCCGAAATCCCGAACTTCGACCAGGTGGTCCAGAAGGATATCGACGAACCGACGACCCAGTTGCGCCATATCTCCGAGGCCGAATTCGTACAGTCGCGCTTTTACCGGGAGTGGGTGGCGCCGCAGGGCCTGCGCGACAGTTGTCATGTCAACATCATCCGGCGCGGCAATATGACCTCGCAGCTCATCGGCGCCATCCGCAAGTCGCGATCGCTGCTGACCGATGCCGAACTACGTGTTCTGGGATCTCTCACGCCGCATATGCGCAGGGCGCTCGTCATTTCAGACATGCTGGATGTCAACCGCACTCGCATGGAGTGGCTCAGCGACCTGTTGGACCAGATTTCTGTCGGTGTGTTCCTCATCGGATCCAGCGGCAAGATTGCCTATGTCAATGAAGCGGGGACAGAATTGCTGGCCAGCAATATCTTCCTCGGCGGCAAGAATCAGCGACTGACCGTCCGGTCGCCCGTCCATGCAGATGCTTTCCGGCAGGCGATCGACAAGGCTTGCGGTGGCAACGACGCAGATCTCGGCCATTGGGGCAACGGCATGGCACTCCCGGGGGCGGACGGAAGCACGGCAATCGTCTACGTGCTGCCGATGGGCACATCCGAGAAACGTCATTCGCTCGGCGAAGGGCTTGCGGCGGTGTTGGTGACGACTGAGAGCACCGCCCATCCCCCAACCGTGGAAGTGCTGACTGCCCTGAGCGGGATGACGGTTTCAGAATCCCGGATCGCGCTGGGAATTTCGGAGGGCCAATCGCTGGAACAGATTGCCGTTCGGCAGGGCATTTCCGTCAACACGGTCAGGAAGCATCTCTCGAATGCCTTCGACAAGACCAACGCGCGCAGCCAGGTTGCCTTGAGCGCCTTTGTGAATCGACTGAAGGCACCTCTTCGACAGCCGTCTGCCATCTCCAAATCCCCCCTGCCGCAGGATTGAAAAAATCCGGCATCAATCTTCCTTACTCTGCCCTTCTCTCAAATTCATTTAAGTATCTTCTCCCGATCCTTTCCGCTATACAAATCACAATTTCATATTGTATCCATTTATTTCAATATAATATTACGTATAGACAATCATATATTCAAATACATAATATGATGTATTGATCGCACTGGGTGCACGGCGAATAGTACCTCTTTCGTCAGAGAGGGGAGACTGTTGTGCTAGGCCTGTCGTTGAGCTCGAAACGATTTTGGGTGTTGCTGGCTGCGATCCTGATTGCCTTTGCCGCCATGGGCGGCGCGCAAGCGAATATGGGATTGTCGGCGCAAACGATCGACAAGCTGGTCGAACCTGAGCGGATCATCGCAGGTCTGCACGAAAGCCCGAACCAACGCGTCCGCGTCATCGTGGAGCTTGCGGTACCATCCGACGCACTTCCGACAGCACAGGAGGGCGGGGCAGACCTCTCTGAGCGTCAGATGAATATCGAACGCGCGCAACAGCGCGTGCTGGCCTCGGCGCTCGCCATCGATGGGGGCATGGCAGCGGCCGAGGCCAGCGACAATTTCGCTATCAGACTTCTGAAATACTCCCCGATGTTCGCCATCTCGGCGGACGCGGCCTTGCTGGGCCGGTTGGCATCGGATCCATCGGTGCTTCGCATTCACGAAGACCGGACCTCGAGACCCTTGCTCTCCGATACCGTTGACCTCATTGGCGGGCCAGAGGCCCAAGCGCAGGGCGCCACCGGCGATGGCTGGGCAGTGGCCGTGCTCGACACGGGCGCCCGGCGGACGCACAAATTCCTTTCCGGCAAGGTCGTGGCGGCCGCCTGTTTCAGCACCCATCAGCCCTCGCAGCAGATCACAAGCACCTGTCCGGGAAGCGCAACATCGTCGACCGCGATCAATTCGGCAGATGATTGTAACGACGCCAACCGTCGCGGTTGCGGTCACGGAACGCATATCTCCGGCGTCGCGGCCGGTTACAATGCGACCCCGCAGGCCGGCGAACCGGTCGGCGGCGTGGCTCCTGGCGCCAACATCATTTCGATCGACGTCTACACACGGCGCGCAGTCGCCGGTTGCGAAGATTTGCCGGCGCAGTACACCAGCGGATGCTTGGTATCGTTCGAGTCGGACCAGATCGCGGGGCTCGAACGTGTCCTGGAACTAAGCCAGACCCACAACATCGCTGCGGTTCTGATGAGCTTCGGCGATGGGCGGGAGAACTCAGAATGCACTTCCGATCCTCGCCGACACATCATCTCCGATCTGGCCGGGCAAGGCATCATGCCAATCGCGGCGGCCGGCAATGAGGGCTATGGCGATGCCGTCAACGCACCAGCCTGTATCGGCAACGTCGTCGCTGTCGCTGCATCGGACAACGACAACAATCCTAGTCCCATGACGAATTGGGGCGCGCTGATCGATCTCGTGGCTCCGGGCGTGGACGTCACCTCGTCCCACACGATAGGCAACGACCCTTTCAGCAATCACTGGTCATCCAGGTCCGGCACGTCAATCGCGGCCGCACATGTTGCGGGCGCCGTTGCCGCACTCAAGTCGGTGGTGCCCGGAGCGTCCACCGCAGCCATCTTCAACGCGCTCTACGATGGAGGGCGAGACGTCACTCATGCGGGCATAACGCGTCCGATAATAGATATGGGCGAAGCGTTGAAGCTGCTGGGCGGTCCAGCCGCCAAGGCGGAAATGCTTACGCCTGCGCCCGGCAGCCAGTTGCCTGGCAACTCGGTCAGCTTTTCCTGGTCGCAGGGCAACCATGTGACCGAGTACGGGCTGAGAATCGGCACCACCGGGCCGGGATCTTGGGATATCTTCTCGCAGATGCTCTTAACGGACACCTCTCGAACGGTGTCCAGCCTGCCGCCCTCCGGCACGATCTACGTTCGTCTGTTCTCGCGCATAGGCGGCGTTCTTCAGTACAATGACTATACCTATACGGGCGGCGAAAACCGCGCCGTCATGATTTCGCCCACGCCAGGGACGGTCCTGCCTGGAACGCAGGTGGAGTTCCGCTGGACCGAAGGGATCGACGCCGTCGAATACCGGCTTTGGGTTTTCGATCGACCGGGACATGGCAACAACAGCTATTTCACCGAGACCACGACGGAACAATCGGTGATTGCTACCAATCTTCCCACCAGTGGGCTTCTGCGCGTGCGGCTGACCACGGTCTTTGAGAACGGGTCCAACCGCTTGATCGAGTATGATTACACCGCTGGCGGACTCAAGGCCCAGATAACCTCTCCCCAGGTCGCCGAGATGTTCCCGATGGTACCACCGGATGTGGAGTTCCAGTGGTCGGCCGGAACAGGCGTGCTGGAATACCGGCTGGATGTCGGCACGAGCGGGCCTGGCTCGACCGATGTGTTCAGTTCGAGCACCGGAACGAGCCAGTCCCAACTCGTCGAGGGCATTCCCTATTTCGGGCCGATCCATGTGCGACTTCACTCCAGGTTCGAGGCGTACTGGGAATATGCCGACTACGAATACCAGACCAACGGCGCGATATCGCAGGTAACCGGGCCGATACCCGGCTCGACGCTCACGGCAACCAACGTGACCTTCAACTGGTCGCTGGGAACCGGCGTGACCGAATACCGACTTCTGGTCGGGACACAGGGTCCGGGGTCGAACGACCTGTTCGACGAGAATACCGGCACCGAGCGCAACCGCGCCGTCGATGTCCCCAACAACGGCACGGTCTATGTCCGGGTCTATTCGCGGATAGACGGCCAGTGGTATGTTGACGATGCCACCTATACGGCCGCCGGCGGCAAGGCGGCGATGATCTGGCCGGTCATCGGCTTTGCTATACCCGCAAAGTCATATGAGTTCCGATGGTCCACCGGAGATGGCGTCGACGAATACCGGCTGGAGGTCGGCGACGAAGGCGCGGGTTCGGATAATGTCTTTTCCGAGAGCTGGACGGACAACCAGAGCGCCTATCTGTACGACTTGCCGGGAACCGGCACGCTCAATGTGAGGCTTTCGTCGCGGTTCGGCGATGTCTGGCAGCACAACGACTACACCTACACGATGAATGCCGGAAATGCGCCAGAGCTGGTTTCGCCGATCGGCGGCGCGACCCTTTCGGACCCCCAGCTTTTCGAATGGACGCCTGTCGCAGGTGCCGATGGGTACTATTTGTCGTTCGGTTCCGGACCCGGCCTGGCCGACTACCAAACCATCGGCTTTGCAGCCGGTAGCACGACGGGCACTGTGGCCAAGCCGGGCAATGTCTGGTTCGACGGTCGCGAACTCCATGTCCAGGTTCGCGCGCAACTTGGCGGAAGCATGCATTGGAGCGACTATGTCTTCCAGACCCCGGATATCGAGATCGACCCTCGCGCGGCGATGATCACCCCGACACCGGGCACGACAATCGTCGGGTCGCAGGCTGTATTCACCTGGGCGGAAGGCCAGACCCATCCCGCTGCCGGCGCGGCAAACGAGTATGACATACGCGTGGGCACCGGCTCGCCGGGCCAGGCCGATATCTTCGCCGGCAGCACGGGTCTGGGAACCTCGCAGCTGGTGACGGGCCTGCCGACCGACGGCACCTTGATCAATGTCCGGCTGCGGACACGGTTCGGCAACAATGACTGGCAGTTTCGCGATTATGTCTACACGGCATTGGTGGGACAGGCAGCCCAGCTGGTTTCGCCGGCTCCCGGAACCACGATCGGCGGGACCACCGCAAATTTCGCCTGGACGCAAGGAGCAGGTGTCTCCGAATACTGGCTTCGCATCGGCAGCAGCCCAGGCAGCAGCAACCTGTTCAACAGTTCGATGGGAACCGCTACCAGCGCAACCGTATCGGGCCTGCCCGCCAGCGGTGACATCCACGTACAGCTGTCTTCACGCCTCGGGGACACCTGGGTTGACGAGGATTATGTCTACCAGGGCGCGGCGGCTGACTTGGCCGAGATCATCGCACCCACGCCTGGCGGTACGCTCGGCACCACCGAAACCTTCATGTGGACTCAAGGCGTCGGTCCGGTCGAATACCGCCTGATGCTCGGCACGCAAGGGGCCGGCTCCGCAGACGTCTTCGACCAGACGCTTGGCGCAAGCACCAGTCGCCAGGTGACCGGCATACCCGAAGGCGCAACGGTCCATGCACGCCTCTTCTCCCGCTTTGCCGATGGTGCATGGGGCCACCGCGATTATGTTTACGGTCCCAGCAAGGCCGATATCGTCGCTCCTGTCGAAGGCTCGACGCTTGGGGGATCCAGCGCGACATTCGAATGGAGCGCGGGCTCCGGCGCTCAGGCCTACCGGCTCGCTGTCGGCTCCACAGTGGGAGGAACCGAGTATCACGACAGCGGCGAACTCTCGACCGACACGCTCTCGCGACAGGTCGCCGGCCTGCCCACCGACGGTTCGATCGTTCACGTACGCCTTTCCACCCAACTCGGCGGCGTGTGGCAGTTCAACGACTACAGCTACACGGCGGCAACCAGCGCCGGCACGAAGGCGGCGATGACCGCGCCGGCGCCGGGCTCCACCCTTGCCGGCTCGACCGTCACCTTCCAGTGGAATGCCGGGACGCAGGCACAGGCCTACTGGCTTTATGTCGGCAACACGGTCGGCGGCTTCCAGTATCACGACAGCGGACAGCTCTCGACCGCAACGTTGTCGCGACAGGTCACCGGCCTGCCCACCGATGGCTCCACCATGCGGGTGCGCCTCTACACAAGGCTGGCCGGCCAGTGGGAGTTCAACGATTACAGCTACACCGCAGCTTCAGGCAGCGTGAAGGCGACGATCACTTCACCGACGCCAAATTCGACCTTGGCGGGATCGACCGTCACCTTCCAGTGGAATTCGGGCACGGGCGCCCAGGCCTACTGGCTCTATGTCGGCAACACGGTCGGCGGCTTCCAGTATCACGACAGCGGCCAGCTCTCGACCGGCACGCTCTCGCGCCAGGTCACCGGTCTGCCCACCGATGGCTCCACCGTGCGGGTACGCCTCTACACAAGGCTCGCCGGCGTGTGGGAGTTCAACGACTACAGCTACACCGCAGCAGCCGGCGGCGGCACGAAAGCGGCGATGGTCGCGCCCGTTTCGGGCTCCACCCTTACCGGCCCGACCGTCACCTTCCAGTGGAATGCAGGTACCGGGGCACAGGCCTACTGGCTTTCCGCCGGCTCAACGGTCGGCGGCAGCCAGTTCTTCGACAGCGGCAGCATTCCCGCCAGTAGCCTCTCGCGCCAGGTCACCGGCCTGCCCACCGATGGCTCCACCGTGCGGGTGCGGCTGTGGACGCGGATTGCGGGCGTGTGGCAGTTCAACGACTACAGCTACACCGCCGCTGCCGGCGGCGGCACGAAGGCGGCGATCACCTCGCCGACGCCAAATTCGACCTTGTCGGGATCGACGGTGACGTTCCAGTGGAACGCAGGCTCGCAGGCACAGT
>JBKBIT010000025.1:0-50797 GCA_046297455.1 Aliihoeflea sp. | reverse complement strand
CGACTTTGCCCGGGACGGCCGTCACCTTCCGCTGGAACACGGGCGTGGGCGTGACCCAATACTGGCTCGAGGTCGGCACGACCGGCGTCGGCTCCAGGAACCTAGTCGATGCCAGCACCGGCACGAACACCTGGCGCAATGTCGCCGGCCTGCCCACGGCGGGCACCATCTATGTCCGCCTGTGGTCGCTGATCGGCGGCGCCTGGCAGTTCAACGACTACAGCTATACCGGCGGCGGCGCCAACATTGCCGCCATGACCGCGCCGACACCGGGGTCGACGCTGGGCTCGACCAGCGTGACCTTTGCGTGGAGCGCGGGCACCGGCGTGACCCAATACTGGCTTGAGATCGGCACCACGCCGGGCGGAACCAACCTCTTCAACGCTTCCACAGGCACGAACACGTCGCAGACCGTCACCGGCCTGCCCACGACCGGCACGCTGTTCGTCAGGTTGTGGTCGCTTCAAGGCGGCGTGTGGCGCGTCAACGACTATGTCTATGTCGGCATGTCAGGCGTATCCTCGGCCAGTTTCTCGACTGACGAACCGACATCGACCCAATCGGCCCTGTGACAGCGCCCGAGGGCACGGCCCAACGCGAAGACACGTTGGAGACAGCACCTCTTGCCATTCTGGCATCCTCCCCGGCGGCGATTATGCCGCCGGTCCCGAAACGAAAGTGACTTGGCCGTCCGCGCTTCCTATATTGCACCCCATCTGATCAGCGCCAGGCGCAGTGCCTGCACCGGGCGCTAGATGTTTCGGCAGGCGTCTCCGACGCGACCGGACATGCAAGGGAGCGAGCAGATGAACATGGTGGCACGCAACGTGGCCGGCCCCAAGGCGCCGGAAAAATTCTTCATTGGCGGCAAGTGGCTGGAGCCGATCTCCAATGACCGGCTGAAGGTGGTCTCGCCGGTTACCGAAGAAGAAATCCTCTCCTATCCGGAAGCCGGCCGGGCGGATATCGACCGCGCCGTGGCGGCAGCGCGCGACGCGTTCGACCGGGGCCCATGGCCGCGCATGGAGCCGGCCCAACGCGCCAAATATCTGCGCAAGGTGGCCGATCTCCTGACGGCGCGGCTGGACGACATCGCCCAGGCCTGGACGCTGCAGGTCGGCGCGCCGATCTCGCTGACCAAGAAGCTGGTGGCCCAGAACCCGACGCTGTTCAACTATTATGCCGATTTGATCGAGACCTATCCCTTCGTCGACGAGCGCAAGCGCGACGATGGCGGACGGGTGCGCGTGGTCAAGGAACCGGTCGGCGTGTGCGCGGCGATCACGCCGTGGAACGCGCCGCTGGTGCTGTTGAGCTACAAGATCGCGGCAGGCCTTGCCGCCGGCTGCACCATGGTGTCGAAGCCATCGCCGGAAACGCCGCTGGAAGCCTATATCCTGGCCGAATGCATCGAAGAGGCGGGGCTGCCCGAAGGCGTGTTCAACCTCGTGCCCGCAGGCCGCGAAGGTGGCGACTATCTCATTCGCCACAAGGAGATCGACAAGGTCGCCTTCACCGGGTCGACGGCTGCGGGCAAGCATATCGCGGCCGCCTGCGCCGATCGGCTGGCGCGCGTGTCGCTGGAACTGGGCGGCAAGTCGCCTGCCATCCTGCTCGACGATGCCGACATTTCGGCCGCGCTGCCGAGCCTGATGGTCTATTCCATGCCGATCACCGGGCAGGTCTGCTTTTCGCTGACCCGTATCCTGGTGCCGGAATCGCGCGAGAAGGAATTTCTCGACGCCTATCTCGGCGCGGTGAAGAACATCAAG
The DNA here is from genome assembly GCA_046297455.1 of Aliihoeflea sp. Classification (GTDB taxonomy): domain Bacteria; phylum Pseudomonadota; class Alphaproteobacteria; order Rhizobiales; family Rhizobiaceae; genus ZYF759. The sequence continues at coordinate 49,025 of JBKBIT010000025.1, read as the reverse complement.
GTCGGCGATCCGTTCGATCCGGCGACCCAGATGGGCCCGCTGACCATGGCGCGCCAGCTTGCCCGCGTGCAGGGCTATATCGCCACCGGCCGGGCCGAAGGCGCCAAGATCGCTACCGGCGGCGGGCGCCCGCAGGGGCTGGACCGCGGCTATTTCGTCGAGCCGACGGTCTTCACCGACGTGACGCCGGAAATGAAGATCGTCCAGGACGAGATCTTCGGACCGGTGGTCTCGGTGCTGACCTATCGCGACGAGGAGGACGCCATCCGCAAGGCGAACAACTCGCCGTTCGGCCTGTCGGGCGCCATCTACACGCGCGATCATGAGCGCGGCTACCAGATGGCCCGAAGGGTGCGTACCGGCAGCCTGACCATCAACGGCATGATCGTCGATCCGAAACATCCCTTCGGCGGCTTCAAGCAGTCGGGCATGGGCCGCGAAGGCGGGCCGGAAGGCCTCGACAACTATGTCGAGACCAAGACCATCCATTACGCGGGATAGGCGGTAACAGCGGCCAACGGCCCCTGCATTGAAACAGCCAGACGCCCCGGTTCAGGCCGGGGCGTTTCGTTTCAGCCCTTGCGGTAATTGGGCGGACGCTTCTCCAGGAACGCCTTGACGCCTTCCTTGTAGTCGTCGGACTGTCCGGCCTGGCGCTGGAAGCCGCGCTCGGCGTCGAGCTGTTCGTCGAGGCTGTTGGTGGAAGCGGCGTGGATCGCCTGCTTGGTCAGCGCATAGGCGCGCGTCGGGCCTGCGGCGAATTGTGTGGCCAATGCCTCGGCCTCCGCCATCAGGTTTTCATCGTCGACTGCCTTCCAGATCAGGCCCCAGGCAGCGGCGTCTTCGGCCGGCAGGGGATGCGCGGTCAGCGCCAGCGCCTTGGCGCGCGCCTCGCCGAGATGTTTCGTCAGCCAGTAGGTGCCGCCCGCATCGGGGATCAGCCCGATCTTGGAGAAGGCCTGGATGAATTTGGCTGATTTCGCCGCCAGCACGATGTCGCAGGCAAAGGCGATGTTGGCGCCGGCACCGGCCGCCACGCCGTTGACGGCACAGATGACCGGCTTTTCCAGCGCCCGGATCTGGCGCACCAACGGATTGTAGAACGTTTCCAGCGTTAGGCCGAGATCGGGGCTTTCGCCGAGCATGGTCGGATCGCGGTCCGACAGATCCTGGCCGGCGCAAAAGCCACGCCCGGCCCCCGTCAACAGCACCGCGCGGCACTCGCCATCGGCGGCGCAGTCCTCGAGCGCGGCACGCAGCGCCAGATGCTGGGCTTCGTTGAAGGAGTTCAATCTTTCAGGCCGGTTCAGCGTGATGACATGGTAGCCGTCGCGCCTGTCGACGATGATGGGTGTCTCGCTCAAAATCCCCTCCCTTGTGCCCGTGCTACAGGCGGGCCTGGCCTAGTCGAACACGATCTCCGGTCCGCTCGAGCCATGATTGTCCAGCTCCGCCAGGACGCGCCTGGCGATTTCGCGATAGATTTTCGACTGCGCTCCTTCCGGATCGGAAGCGACCACGGGCTTGCCGGCATCCGAGGTCTCGCGCACGTCGATGGTCAGCGGCACCTCGCCCAGGAAGGGCACGCCCAGCCTCTCGGCCTCCGACCTGGCGCCGCCATGGCCGAAAATGTCGTAGCGCGCGCCGGTATCGGGGGCGAGGAAATAGCTCATGTTCTCGACGATGCCGAGCAGCGGCACCTCCACCTTCCTGAACATGTTGAGGCCCTTGCGGGCGTCGATCAGGGCCAGATCCTGCGGGGTGGAAACGATGACTGCGCCGGCCAGCGGCACCTGCTGGGCCATGGTCAGCTGCGCGTCGCCAGTGCCGGGCGGCATGTCGACCACCAGAATGTCGAGCTCGCCCCAGGCGACCTCGCGCAGCATCTGGGTCAGCGCCGACATCACCATCGGCCCGCGCCAGATCATCGGTGTCTCTTCCTCGACCAGAAAGCCCATCGACATGGCTTTCAGCCCATAGCCTTCCATCGGCTTGAGTACCTTGCCGTCGACCGTCTCGGGCTTGCCCTTGAGACCCAGGAGACGCGGCAGGGAGGGGCCGTAAATATCGGCGTCCAGAATGCCGACGCGCTTGCCGAGTGCCGCCAGACCCAGCGCCAGATTGACCGCGGTCGTGGACTTGCCGACGCCACCCTTGCCGCTGGCGACCGCAATGATGGCGCCGATGCCGGGCACGTCGCGTTTACCAGCGACGCGGCCGGCCGGCGCGGCCGGTGCGGCGGCTTGTTGCGGCGGTGGGGCGGGGCGCGGCGGCACGGGGCGCGGGGCGGCATTCTCCATGCCACCGCCTTTGCGTTCTGCCGTCAGCGCGACGGTGGCGCCGGCGACTCCCTCCATGTCACGCACGGATTTTTCCGCTGCGGCTCGCAGCGGCTCCAGTTCGCGCGCTCGCTCGGCCGGTACCGTGATGGAAAAGAACACTTTGGCGTCGGCAATGAAAATGTCCGACACCAGCCCGAGCGAGACGATGTCGCTCTCGAAATCCGGCCCCTGGATGGTCCGGAGACGATCGATTACCGCTTCCTTGGTGATGGTCATGAACCGCTCGTGCCCTCAATGCCTGTCAGCCGACACATAATGTGACGGACCGGCCCGGGCAACAGCGGGTGACGTCACCGACTGGCGCAGATGGCCAGCGCGCCCTCTCCCCGCTATCCCGCTTGCCATCCGAAGCGGGGGAGAAGGAGACTGCCGCGTGGGGGCGGCTTGCCCGAACCGCTTCGAATGCTACGGCGGAATAACGGTATCAGGCAAAGTCGACCGGCAATGCCGGCGGGACTACTCTGCGGCGGCCACGTTGACCTTGCTCTCGGCCAGCGCGTTGAGCTTTTTGTCGGTGGCCTTTTCCTCGTCGAGGTTCTTCTGCAGTACCGAAGCGCAATCGGGCCTTCCGAGTTCCTTGGCCCAGGCAATAAGTGAGCCGTAGCGCGTGATTTCATAGTGCTCGACCGCCTGCGCGGCAGCCACCAGAGCCGCGTCCAGCACGCGCTTGTCCTCGACTTCACCGGCGATCTCGTCGGCTTCCTTGAGGATGCCGTCGATGGCTGGACAGTTCACGGCCTTGGCTTCGACACCGTGCATCCGGAACACTTCCTCAAGCCGCTCGATCTGGCCCTTGGTTTCATCGAGATGGGTCTCGAAACCCGCCTTCAACTCGGGGCTCGAAGCCTTGTCGGCCATCGTGGGGAGGTTCTTGGCGATCTGCTTTTCAGCATAATAGATGTCGCGCAGCGTGTGGACGAAGAGATCATCCATCGATTTGATATCCTTGAAGAAAATGCCCATGGTCTTGCCTTTCTCTTGTTGTTGTTGAGGGCTCTCCACCGATCAGGGCGAAGGCCGGGGCTGTCGGACCAACGTCTGTCCAGGCGAACCGGTTCCTTCCCGATCGAGGTGATTTGGGGGGAGTGTCCAGAACGGCTTCAGGCGCCGGGAAACATCGAAAAAATGTTGCAATGCGGCAACAGTCTGCACAAATCGCAAAGCGGGTGGCCTACCCGCCCAGAATCCGCCCTCAAAGCGGTGCGATTTGCGCCCTGTCGTCACTGGCGAGGCAGATGTGATTCACAATGGATTCACAAAATGCTGCTAGTGCGAACTCAGTCGGTAAGGGACATCCGGCATCCAGGAAAAGTGTCATGTCGTTCATTTCGAGCATCGTCCGGTACGCGGCGGCGGTCCGGGAGTTTCTTGTGCCCAGCTATCGTCCGGAACGCCACTACATGCGCGGTCCCGGTCCTGCCTGCGCACGCAGGCGCTCGACGAAGGGAATGGGCAACCAGCCGACCTTTCAGTAAAGATCGACCGGGCGCTCAGCGTGCCGCGGAAAAGAGCTGCTGCAACTCGCTGAACGGCATCTCGCCGGCAACGAACCCGAAAGTCCCCTTGTTGATGATCTCGCTCGCGGCCGACCTGAGCGCGCCGTAGACAGCCGTGGTCAGCTTCGATCCGAGAGAGACACGCCGGACACCGGCCTCCGACAGTTCGGTTAGCGTGAAATGCTTCTGCGCCAGCACGTTGACCGGCCTGGAAACCGATGAGCAGATGGTGCGGACCGTTTCCATGTCGCCGATGCCCGGCGCGTAGAGAACGTCTGCACCCGCCTTTTCGAAAGCCTGCAGCCGGCGGATCGTATCGTCGAGATCGTTGACTCCCCGCAGCAGGTTTTCGGCGCGGGCGGTGAACACGAAATCCCGGTCGAGCGCGCGCGCCGCTTCGACGGCTGCCGACACGCGCTCCACCGCCAGTTGGAAATCGTAGATCGGGTTTGCCGGATCGCCGGAAAAGTCCTCAATCGAGCAGCCTGAAAGCCCGACCTTTGCCGCGGCAAAGACCGTCTCCGCTGCGCTTTCGGGACTGTCGCCCTTGCCGTTTTCGAGATCGGCCGACACGGGCAGATCGCTTGCAGTGACCAGTTCGCGGCAATGGGCAATCATTTCGTCGAAAGACACGGCACCATCTGCCATGCCGCGCGAGAAGGCATAGCCGGCACTGGTCGTGGCCAGCGCCTTGAAGCCCAGATGAGCCAGCAGCTTCGCCGTGCCGATATCCCAGGGATTGGGGATCACGAAAGCCCCGGGTCCTTCATGCAGCGCGCGAAAACTCTTCTGTGTCATGGGCTGCTCTCCGCTGTGGTTTCGAGCAGGCTATGTGGAGGCAAGCGCGCCAGCAACAACCCGTCGCTGGTCCAGTCGGATATGCTGACAGAGAGACGAGATCAGGCGTTTCGGCTTTCCGCCACTCCCAGCAATCCGGGGAGTGCACGCATGTCGTCGAACAAAGTCGCGCCAGCAGCCGCCAGGCCTTCGCGATCCGACAGCGGATCGCCGTGATAGCCGAAGACGCGCATGCCCGCCGCCCGTGCCGCCTTCACGCCCGGAACGGCATCCTCCACCACCGCGCATTCACCCGGCGCGAAGCCCATCTTGCTTGCGGCATGCAGGAACAGGTCCGGAAAAGGCTTTCCGCGTTCCACCATGCTGGCGCTGAACAGCACGTGCTCGAAATGGGGCAGCAAACCGGTGCGCCCGAGCGTGATGTGCATCTTTTCGACATTGGCCGATGAGGCCACGCACCAAGGGATGCCGGCCGCCTTCAGCGCCAGCACCGCCGTCTCGACATGCGGGACCGCCTCCAGCCCCTCGTCGAAGAGCCCGGGCAGCTCGCGATACCAGCGGTTCACGAAATCGCCGAGCATGACGCCGCTTGCCTCGACCTCCTCCTGCACCGACTTCATGCTGCGCCCGCAGAAGGTCCGGCGGCAATCCTCGTAGCTAATGGCAAAGCCGGCTTCGGTCAGCCAGGAAGACAGGCGCCGGTTGGCGAGCGTCTCTGTGTCGACCAGCACGCCGTCGCAATCGAAGATGACGAGCCCCGGCCGGGTCATCAGCCGGTCCCGGTCGAGCCGAAGCCCCCTGCCCCGCGTGCCGTCTCGTCGGCGTGGGTGCGCTCCTCGATCAGTGCCTGGACGACCGGCGCGATCACCATCTGCGCGATGCGCATGCCACGGGTGACGGAGAATTCCTCGTCGCCATGGTTGACCAGGATCACCTTCAGCTCGCCGCGATAGTCGCTGTCGATCGTGCCGGGCGTGTTGAGGCAGGTGATGCCGTGTTTCAGGGCGAGCCCGGAGCGCGGGCGGACCTGGCCTTCGAAGCCATGCGGTATTTCGACCAACATGCCGGTCGGCACCAGCACGCGCCGACCCGGCAGAAGGATGGTCGGCCGGTCGTCGGGCACTGCGGCGCGCAGATCCATGCCAGCGGCACCTGCGGATTCATAGGATGGCAGGTCGAGCCCCTCGCCATGGGGCAGGCGCATGATGCCGATTGTGGGGAGTTCGGGAGGGCTCATGAGCGGATGCTATCGCGCCGGTGGGCGATGGGGTCAATTGCGGGGAGAGAGCTTTCAACGGTTTTCGCCCTCTCCGCCTCGCCTCCTGACAGGCTACGTCAGCAGGCCCATGCTATCGGGTCTTCGGCATTTGATGGGAGAAGACATGAGCGAGCAGGCGGCTGGGCAATATGCGCTCAAGGAGATTTTCGACGAGGCCCGTTTCCGGCACATGGCCCAGGAAACGCTCGCCGTCTGGCCGGAATTCGATCCCGAGCGCTTTCTGGTACTCGCCTTCGATGGCCTCAACGAGCTCGGCATCATGCAACGCGTGCGCCGCACAGCCGAATGCTATCGCGCCACCCTGCCCGATGACTTCGAGAAGGCGACCGAGATCCTCTGCCTGCTCGGTCCGCGCGTGAACCATGCCTTCGCGGCCATCGCGCTGGCGGACTATGTGGCGCTTTACGGCCGCGACGATTTCGACCGCTCGATGGAGGTTCTGCACCACCTGACCCGCTTCGGCTCGGCCGAATTCGCCATCCGGCCGTTTTTGCGCGACGAACCCGACCGCACGCTCAAGATCCTGCGCGGCTTTGCCGAGGACGAGAACGACCATGTGCGGCGGCTGGCCAGCGAAGGCTCGCGCCCGCGCCTGCCGTGGTCGTTCCGGCTGTCCGTCTTTGCCGCCGACCCTTCGCTTGCCTTTCCGATCCTCGAGCGGCTGAAGGCCGATCCGAGCCTTTACGTGCGCAAATCGGTCGCCAACCATCTCAACGATTTTTCCAAGGACCATCCGGACTGGCTGCTGGACGGGCTGGAGGCTTGGCCGATGGGCGATCCCCACACCGCCTGGATCGTGAAACATGCGCTGCGCACGCTGATCAAGAAAGGCGAGCCCCGCGCGCTGGCGCTGGTCGGCGCGACGGGCGAGGCGCTCGTGCGGGTGGAAGGGTTTTCGGTAACGCCGGAGGTGGTGCGGCTCGGTTCCCACGTGGCCATCGCCGCCGAGATCGTCTCGACCGCGCAGGAGCCGCAGCATCTCGTGGCCGACTACGCAGTCCATTATGTGAAGAAGAATGGCGGGCCATCGAAGAAGGTCTTCAAGCTGAAGACATTCGACCTCCCCGCCGGCGGGCGGCAGGCGCTTTCGATCCGCCGCGCCATCCGCGATTTCTCCACCCGCACGCACAATGCGGGGCATCACCGCGTCGAGCTGATGGTCAATGGCAAGGTTATCGCCGAAGGTGGGTTCGATCTTGAAACCTGAGACCTAGCGCAATTCGACCGGCAGCACGGTCGTCTCGCGAATTTCCTCCATCAAGAAGGAGGCCGAGACATCGGAGAGCGGCCTATTTCGAGCATATGGGTTTTGCGCTCTGGCTCGCCTCGCCCCGCTTCTCGCCGGCGCCGCCCCGCTGGTTCATGCCCTCCTGCCCTTCCTCTGCGAAACCACCGCCAGCCGCAACATCCGCGAACTGCACCAGCGCATCGAGGGGCGAGGGAAGTAGGGCGCACTGGGTGGTTCGGTTTCCAGCGCACTACTTAATGGTCAAGACGAGAAGTGCGCTTTCTTCATCTGCCAGGAAGGCCCGCAGGCGCGAAAGATTGGCCTCAAGGCAGCCGCTGATCTCGCTCGTGCTTCGATTTCCGACATCGAGCCAGACGGCCTTAGGCGGCGCGCCAAAGCGGAAGCCGAGATGATGAAAGTCGGAATCCTTCGACAGGATCGTGAAGCCGTTTTCAGCGGCATAGCGCCAGATCGCGATATCCGAAGCTCGGTCGAGACCCAGTTGAGTGACATGCGCGCTGCCGGGAAATTCGCGTGCGAAGCGCTCGACCAGATGGCGTGAAAGGTTTTGGTCGAATAGAAACTTCAATCAGGCGGCTCCAAAAAGCCGACGTTCGCGGGCTGCCGCAAATGCAAGGCTTGCGCGGATGTCTTCCGGTTCCAGTTCGGGAAAGTCGTTGACGATCTCCCCTTCGCTCATACCCGAAGCGAGATAGTCCAGCACATCCTGCACGGCGATGCGCGTATCGCGGATGCATGGCTTGCCCGAGCGGCGGGCGGGATCGATGGTGATGCGGTCCAGAGCGTCCATGGCGAAAGAATCGGTCAAAGCTGGCTCAGGGTCAAGCAGCCCACATTCCGCGTTCGACAATCCTGTCCGCCCCTGCTAAATCCCGCGCGTTCCGAAAAGGATTGTCGAACATGTCCGACACACTCGCGCGCGCGGTGGCGCGCCGACGCACCTTCGCGATCATCTCGCACCCCGACGCCGGCAAGACGACGCTGACTGAGAAGCTGCTTTTGTTCGGCGGCGCAATCCAGCTCGCCGGCGAGGTCAAGGCCAAGAAGGACAAGATCCAGACCCGTTCGGACTGGATGAAGATCGAGCGCGAGCGCGGCATTTCGGTCGTCACCTCGGTGATGACCTTCGAATATGGCGACCACGTCTTCAACCTGCTCGACACGCCAGGCCACGAGGACTTCGCCGACGACACCTATCGCACGCTGACGGCGGTCGACTCGGCCGTTATGGTCATCGACGCCGCCAAGGGCATCGAGCCGCGCACGCTGAAGCTGTTCGAGGTGTGCCGCATGCGGGACATTCCGATCGTCACCTTCGTCAACAAGATGGACCGCGAGACGCGCGACACGTTCGAGATCCTGGACGAGATCGAGGAGAAGCTGGCGCTCGACACCGCGCCCGTCACCTGGCCGATCGGCAAGGGCAAAAGTTTTGCCGGCACCTATCACCTGGCCGACAACGCGGTGCGCCATGGCGATGCCGACGAGAAGTGGCGCAAGGTCAACGGTCCGCAATCGGACGAGGTGGCCGGGAAGCTGCCGGCCAACGAGCGCGATGCGTTTGTCGAGGAGATGGAGCTTGCCCGCGAGGCCTGCCGCCCCTTCGACCTGAAAGCCTTCCGCGAGGGGCACCTGACGCCGGTGTTCTTCGGCTCGGCGCTGCGCAATTTCGGCGTGCGCGACCTGATCGAGGCGCTGGGCGCCTTTGCCCCGGAACCCCGCGCGCAGGATGCGGACGGTCGCCGGGTCGAGGCGACGGAACCGAAGATGACGTCCTTCGTGTTCAAGATCCAGGCGAACATGGACCCCAACCACCGCGACCGGATCGCCTTCGTGCGCGTGTGCTCGGGACGGCTGGAGCGCGGCATGAAGGCCAAGCTGGTGCGTACCGGCAAGTCGATGAGCCTTTCGGCGCCGCAATTCTTCTTCGCCAAGAGCCGGATTACCGCCGACGAGGCATTTGCCGGCGACGTGGTCGGCATCCCAAACCACGGCACGCTTCGCATCGGCGACACGCTGACCGAGGGCGAGGACATCAATTTCCGCGGGGTGCCGAACTTCGCGCCGGAGATCCTGCGCCGCGTGCGGCTCGGCGATCCGATGAAGGCCAAGAAGCTCAAGGAAGCGCTGCAGCAGATGGCCGAGGAAGGCGTGGTCCAGCTCTTCGTGCCCGAGGATGGGTCGCCGGCGATTGTCGGCGTGGTCGGCGCGCTGCAGCTCGACGTCCTGAAGATGCGGCTTGAGGCCGAATACGGCCTGCCGGTCGATTTCGAGAGTGCGCGCTTCAACATCTGCCGCTGGATTTCCGGCGAGAAGGTGGATCTGGAACGGTTCGTTGAATCCCATCGCGGCGACATCGCCCGCGACCTCGACGGCGATCCGGTGTTCCTCGCCCCGCACGAATTCGGCCTCAACTACGAAGCCGACCGCTGGAAGGCGATCCGCTTCGACGCGGTGAAGGACTACATGGTGAAGGCGGCGGCCTGAGGCCTCACTGAAAGGTTCTGGAAACTACGAATATTTGTGATCGGTTCTCGCGGCGGCAATTAATCCAAAGTCGACATTGGCCATGGATAAGTCTCTCCTGATCCAGGGGAGTTCATTCATGCAAGTCTTTCAGCAGGCCCTTCTCGACGATGCAGGCGTCGCGCCGGAAAAGGATTTCACGATCCAGCGGGCTCTCGAAGCCGTGCGTCGCCATCTGGGCATGGAGGTCGCCTATCTCTCCGAGTTCGTCGGCGACGATTCCGTGTTCCACTATGTCGATGCGCCCGGTCTCGAAGCACTGATCAAGCCTGGCGACAAACGCTCTCTCGACGAGGTCTATTGCCGGCACATCCTTGCCGGCCGGCTGCCCGAGCTTATCCCCGACACATCCACCGAACCGTTGGCCGTGGCGATGCCCATTACCCAGGCAGTGCCCATCGGTTCGCATGCCAGCATCCCGATCCGGCTTGCCGACGGTACGCCCTACGGCATGTTCTGCTGCCTCAGCCCGCGCCCCAACGCGTCGCTCAATGAGCGCGACCTGGAGGTGATGCGCATCTTTGCCGATCTGGCAGCACATCAGCTGCGCCGGGACATCGCGGAAGAGACCGCGCTGCGCACGGCACGCGAGCGCATTCAAACGGCGATGCATGAACGCGCCTTCTCGGTCGTCTATCAGCCGATCTGCGATCTGAATTCGCGCACCCCGAAAGGTTTCGAGACGCTGTGCCGCTTTGCCAGCGAACCGTATCGGTCTCCCGAGAAGTGGTTCGGCGAGGCTGCTTCCGCCGGCCTCGGCATCGATCTGGAAGTCGCCGTCCTGGAGGCCGCACTTCAGGACCTCGCCGCATTCGACGACACGACTTATGTCTCCTTCAACGCATCACCCGAGACGATCATGAGCGGTCGTCTTGCCGGTTTGTTTCGCAATGCGCCCGGGCGCATCGTGCTGGAAGTCACCGAACATGCGCAGGTCTCGGACTATGGCCGCCTGACGGAAACGCTGTCGGCTCTGCGCGCGGAGGGCATTCGGCTTGCCGTCGACGATGCAGGCGCGGGTTTTGCCAGCCTGCAGCACATTCTCCAGCTCAATCCCGACATCATCAAGCTGGACATGGGATTGACCCGCGGCATCGATCTCGACCCGGCACGGCGCGCGCTGGCCTCCGCGTTGATCCATTTTGCCCGCGAGACCGGCACGGAGATCGTGGCCGAAGGCATCGAGACCGAGAGCGAGTTCGACACGCTGCGCGCGCTGGGGGTCGGCAGCGGCCAGGGCTACCTGCTTGGACGGCCACAGTCGCTGGAGCAGTTGGAGCTGCAAGGCGGCCACGTGACCCTGCTGGCCGGCTGAACGGAGAGCGGAGGCTCTACCGCCCTACCGTTTCTTCCGCTTGCGGCCGTAGAGCTCAAGGCGGTGATGAACGATCTCATAGCCAAGGGCGCGGGCGATCTCGTCCTGCAGCTCCTCGATCTTTGTCGAGTGAAACTCGATCACGTCGCCGGTATCGATGTCGATGAGGTGGTCGTGGTGCTCCTCGCCGGCCGGCTCGAAACGCGACGGGCCGCCCTCGAAGGCGTGGCGATGGATGGCGCCGATCCCTTCGAGCAGCTTCATGGTTCGATAGACGGTCGACAGCGAAATACCCGAATCGACCGTCACGGCACGGCGGAAGATTTCCATCGCGTCGGGATGGTCGCCGGCCTCCGACAATATGCCCAGAATCACCCGACGCGGCCGGGTGATGCGCACACCCGCCTCCCGCAAGGCCGTTTCGTAATCAGGCTTCTGCAGCACCGCCTCGTTCATCGACGGAATATGCGCCAGATGAACATGCGATGCAAAGGCAGTCGGCGGCATCCCCAGCCAGTTCGTACGCCCTTTTTGCAAACGATTTGCAATTGCATTGACGGCGCCGCGCCATCGCGCTATTTGTTTAGAAGAATTCGAAACTGTCGGAGCATCTCATGCGTGTTTTCGCCCCCCTCCTCCTTGCGGCCTCCCTGTCATTCACCTCGACGGCGGCCCAGGCCGAGGAACGTTTGAAGGTGGTGACGACCTTCACGATTATTGCCGACATGGCGCGCAACGTGGCGGGAGAGGCCGCAACGATCGAATCCATCACAAGGCCCGATGCCGAGATTCACAACTACCAGCCGACGCCGGGCGACATTCTGCGGGCACAGGATGCCGACCTGATCCTGTGGAACGGACTGGGCCTCGAACAATGGTTCGAACGCTTCCTGCGCAATCTGCGCGACGTTCCGGAGGCTGTCTTGACCGAGGGAATCGAACCGATGGGCATTGGCGAAGGCCCCTATGAGGGAAGGCCGAACCCGCATGCCTGGATGTCGCCGTCGGATGCGCTGATCTATGTCGCCAATATTCGCGACGCGCTGATAGAGCACGATCCCGACAATGCCGAAATCTACGAGACCAATGCGGCAGAATATATCCGCGAGATCGAGGCCACGATCCAGCCGATCCGCGACCGACTGGCCGAGATACCCGAGGAGCGCCGATGGCTGGTGACCAGCGAGGGAGCGTTTTCCTATCTTGCGCGGGACTTCGGCCTGCAGGAACTCTATCTCTGGCCCATCAATGCCGACAGCGAAGGCACGCCGCAGCAAATCCGCCGGGTGATCGACACGATGCGCGAACATGACATTCCGGCGATCTTCTCCGAAAGCACGGTGTCCGCCGCCCCCGCGCGCCCGGGGGCGCGCGAGACCGGCGCCAGATATGGCGGCGTGCTCTATGTGGATTCCTTGAGCGGCCCAGAGGGGCCTGTGCCAACCTTCATCGACCTTCTGCGCGTGACGACGCAGACAATCGCGGATGCGCTATCGGAATGAACCTGCAAACAGATCCCCAGCAACTCGATCCGACCGGCGCCCTCGGTGCCGGTCTCGTCGTTGACGACGTGACGGTGACCTATCGCAATGGTCACACCGCGCTGGAGCACGCAGGTTTCCACCTTCCACGCGGGACCATCGCCGCGCTGGTGGGCATCAACGGCAGCGGCAAGTCGACCCTGTTCAAGGCGATCATGGGCTTCGTGCCGCTCGCCACCGGCTCGGTCTCCATTCTTGGCCAACCCGCCGGAAGGGCGCTGAGGCGCAACGTCGTCGCCTATGTGCCGCAGGCCGAGGAGGTCGACTGGAATTTCCCGGTCCTTGTCGAGGACGTGGTGATGATGGGCCGCTACGGCCACATGAACTGGCTGCGGATCGCGACGGCCCACGACCGGGAAATGGTCGATGCTGCGCTGGAACGCGTCGGCATGTCGGCGCTGCGCAAGCGCCAGATCGGGGAACTCTCCGGCGGGCAGAAGAAGCGCGTATTCCTGGCGCGCGCGCTTGCCCAGGAGGGGCAGGTGATCCTGCTGGACGAGCCCTTTACCGGCGTCGACGTGAAGACCGAGGATGCGATCATCAGGCTGCTGGGCGAGTTGCGCGACGAGGGCCGCATCATGCTGGTCTCTACCCACAATCTTGGCAGCGTGCCTGAATTCTGCGATCGCGCGATCCTCATAAACCGCCGGATCCTTGCTGCGGGCCTGACCCATGAGGTCTTCACCCGCGACAATCTCAATCTCGCCTTTGGCGGCCTGTTGCGCCATTTCGAACTTGGCGGCGAGCATCTCCATGACGATGCCGACACCGACACGCGCAAGGTGACGGTGCTGACCGACGACGAACGGCCCTTCGTGCTTTATGGCGACCAGGCGCATTCGACCACCGGACCGGCCCTGCTGCCGCCGGAACCGGAGCGGGGCGACGAGAAATGAGCCTTCTGGCCGAGCCCTTTTCCTATGGCTACATGGTCAACGCCATGTGGGTATCTGCGCTGGTCGGCGCGCTCTGTGCGTTTCTCTCGGCCTATCTGATGCTCAAGGGGTGGTCGCTGATCGGCGACGCGCTTTCCCATTCCATCGTGCCGGGCGTGGCCGGCGCCTACATACTGGGCCTGCCCTTCGCCATCGGTGCCTTCTTCTCGGGGGGGCTGGCGGCGGCCGCCATGCTGTTTCTGAGCCGCGTTACGCGGCTGCGGGAAGACGCGGTCATCGGGCTGATCTTCACCTCGTTCTTCGGCCTTGGCCTGTTCATGATCTCGGTCTCGCCGGTCTCGGTGAACGTGCAGACCATCGTACTCGGCAACATTCTGGCGATCACGCCGGAGGATACGCTGCAACTTGTGATCATCGCGGGCGTGTCGCTGACGATCCTGCTTCTCAAGTGGAAGGACCTGATGGTGACCTTCTTCGACGAGAACCACGCTCGCTCCATCGGGCTGCGGCCGACTTTCCTGCGGGTCCTGTTCTTCACGCTGCTGTCGGCCTCGACGGTCGCGGCGCTGCAGACGGTCGGCGCATTCCTGGTGATCGCCATGGTGGTGACGCCGGGCGCTACGGCCTATCTGCTGACCGACCGTTTTCCGCGCCTGATCGCCATTTCGGTTGCCGTTGGCGCTACGACCAGCTTCGTCGGCGCCTATCTCAGCTACTTCATCGATGGCGCGACCGGCGGGGTGATCGTCGTGTTGCAGACGCTGGTCTTCCTCGCGGCTTTCGTCTTCGCGCCGCGCCACGGCTATCTCGCCGCCCGCAGGCAGGCCCGTACGGTCTTGGAGGGCGGGCAATGATCGACACGCTGCTCCTGCCCTTCGCCTTTCCCTTCATGCGTGACGCATTCCTGATTGCGCTGCTGGTCGCGGTGCCGATGGGGCTGTTGTCCTCCTTCCTGGTGCTGAAGGGCTGGTCGCTGATGGGAGACGCCATCAGCCACGCCGTGCTGCCCGGTATCGTGCTGGCCTTCGTTCTCGGCCTGCCGCTGGCACTGGGTGCGTTCGTGGCCGGCATGGTCTGCGCCATCGCCACCGGTTTCCTGAAGGAAAACAGCAGGGTGAAGGAGGACACCGTTATGGGCGTCGTCTTCTCGGGCATGTTCGGGGCCGGCATCGTGATGTTCTCGATGATCGAGACCGAGCTTCACCTGCACCACATATTGTTCGGCGACATGCTGGGCACAGACTGGCCGGACATTCTCCAGGCGGGCGCGATCGCGGCTGTCGTCGTCGGCGCCATCGGCATATTCGGCCGGGATCTGGCGCTGCACGCCTTCGACGCCCAGCATGCGCGCGCAATCGGCCTGCCGGTGCGGCTCCTGCATTACGGCCTGCTGGCGATGATCTCGCTGTCGGTGGTCGGGGCGCTACAGGCCGTCGGCATCATCCTGGCCATCGCGTTTCTGATCGCGCCAGGGGCGACCGCCTTTCTGGTAACGCGCCGTTTCGGCGCCATGCTGGCCGTGGCGGTCGCGTGTGCCGCATTCGCGGCTTTCGGCGGTGTTTATCTGAGTTTCTTCATCGACAGCGCGCCGGCACCGACCATCGTGCTGGTGATGACTGGTCTATTCATCGCTGCCTTCGGCCTGTCATCGGCAAAGACGGCGCGGGCGGCGCAATCTGCGGCCCGGGCACAGACGGCCTCGGGAGACTGAACTACGCAGATGCCGGCTCGGACAGCCTGCCGAACCAGGCGCCATAGGCCGGAAGGCTCAGTTCACCGTCCGCTATTCCGCCGCCTGAAAAACCGTGGCCCGGCACCGAGATTGCCGAGATGGTGGCGTCGATTTCCGCCACTGCCGGCTCGGAACTCAGGTTGAAGGCGCACAGAAGCTGCTCCTCGCCATGCTCGCGGATGAAGACCACCAGCTTTGGGTCCCCCATCGGGATGAAACGGATAGCTCCCTTCACCAGGGCTGGATGATCGCGGCGGAACCCGATCATGCGACGGTAATGCAGGAGGACGGACTGCTCCTGCCCCTCCTGCCGGTCTGCCGATAGCGCAACATGCTCGTTCGGCACCGGCAGCCAGGGCTGTGCGTCGGAAAAACCGGCCGACAGCTGGTCTTCCTCCCACACCATGGGCGTGCGGCAACCGTCGCGTCCCCTGAATTCCGGCCAGAAGCGGATGCCGTAAGGATCGCGCAGATCCTCGAATGCAAGGTCGGCCTCGCCCAGTCCCAATTCCTCGCCCTGGTAGATACAGACCGAACCGCGCAGCGACAAAAGCAGCGCTGCTACCACTTTGAGATAGGATTGGGGATCGGCTTCGTCCCTTCCCCAGCGGGAAGCATGCCGCACCACGTCATGATTGGAAAAGGCCCAGCAAGACCAGCCTTCGCCCGCCACCGCCTCGAAGGTCTCCAGGACGCGGCGCACCTTGCCGGCGGTGATCTTCTCGGGACTGAGAAAATCGAAACCGTAGCACATGTGCACGCGCTTCGATCCGGCCGTGTAGTCGGCGACAATATCGAGGCCCCGCTGCGCATCGCCGACTTCTCCCACCGCCGCGGCGGCCGGAAACTCATCGAGAAGAGCGCGGAAGCGCTCCAGGAAGGCCAGGTTTTCCGGCCTGCTCTTGTCGTAGATGTGGTCCTGAAAATTGTAGGGGTTGACCGCCGGCGCGATGGAATCGTTGCGCTGGTCCTCGGGCAATGGCGGATTGTCCTCCAGCCCCTGCGAATGGAAGTAGAAATTGATCGTGTCGAGGCGAAATCCGTCCACGCCGCGCTCAAGCCAGAAGCGCGAGGCCGCAAGCACGGCATCCTGAACGTCGCGGTTGTGGAAATTGAGGTCCGGCTGCTCGGTCAGGAAGTTGTGGAAATAATATTGTCGCCGGCGCGCGTCCCACTGCCAGGCAGAGCCGCCAAAGATCGACAGCCAGTTGTTGGGCGGCGAACCGTCGCCGCGCGAATCGGCCCAGACATACCAGTCGGCCTTGGGATTGTCGCGGCTCGACCGGCTTTCCTTGAACCAGGGATGCTCTTCGGACGTGTGGGAGATGACCAGGTCGATCATCACCTTCAGCCCAAGGCGATGGGCCTCGGCAACCAGATTGTCGAAATCCTCAAGCGAGCCGAACATCGGGTCGACGCCACAATAATCGGAGACGTCGTAGCCGAAATCCTTCATCGGCGAGGGGAAAAAGGGCGATATCCAGATCGCATCGACGCCCAGAGAGGCCACATAGGGCAAGCGTCGCCGTATGCCGGCAAGATCGCCGATGCCGTCGCCGCTGGAGTCCTGGAAGGAACGCGGATAGATCTGATAGATCACCGCGCCTCGCCACCAGTCCCGGTCCACCTGGGGATGAGACATTGGCACGCCCATTTGAAGCATTGCGGCGGGCGTGCTCATTCGCTCAGCCACCCTTCACCGAACCGGCCAGAAGGCCCCGACTCGAATAACGCCGCAAGGTCAAGAATACAAGGAGTGGCCGGGCAATCGATACGACCGGCAGCCTTCAGTGGCAGGCGGTCAACACAAAGGCGGGGCCGAGGGATACCACCGTGGCGGCGACGGCTATCAGAGCAGACAGGAATGCGGCCCATTCCACGAAAGGTGCTGGCGGCACCGGCGCGCCCGCATGGGCGGCGGACCGCCAGCGGCGCCAGCTCAGATAGGTCACGACCAGCGTCGCGGCCAATGTCGCCAGAAAGAGCGCCACGAGCATGGCGCGCTGAACGGTCAGGCCGGCGGCCAGCGGCATGGTATCCCATCCGTACTCACACCCAATCGACAGCGCCCCATACAGGATCACGAAGCCGGCCGCCCAGATGACATGGCCGAGCACGAGCCAGATCAGGCGGCGGGCGGGGACGGGGCTTCCCTTCATGGCTGCCATGCTCCCATGGCGACGAGCGCCGGCATCAGGACCACCAGGATCACTGCGACGGCGCCGGTGCCGGCGGTGTAATCGTGCCAAAGGCTGCCGATCCGCAGGTCGAGGCTGCGTGCGGGCGATACATAGCCCTGCCGATAGCGTTCGAAACCGAACAGCGCAAAGACAACGCCCAGGGCCGAATGGAATGCCGCATAGGCCAGGAGCACGAAGCACACCGCCGCATAGGCGTGGCTTGTCGGATCGGGGACGAGATTGCGGATGCTCCAGACCAGAACGACGATGGCGAAGAGATGTGAAACCGCGCAGACCGCCAGCCATAGAAGCGGCGAGTGCCCTTTGCGGTTGGCCGACAGCGCGAGATGGTTCGTGGCAGCGGCAAGCGCGAAGGCCGCAAGGACAAGAACCGGCGCCACCACGCCCATCTGGCCCGTGGAAGGCGGTGGCCAGTTGGGCGCCACTGCCCACAGGAAGAGTGCGCCGAACAGCAACGAGGCGAACAGCGTACCGTTGGCGAAGAGGGTGAAGACCATGCCCCACCAGGACGGCGCGCCGGAGATCTCGTGATGTGTCGGCGCCATCTCCCCGCGACCGATGGGCAGAGGACCGAAATCCTTGCGGTGACCGGTATTGCGCGTCCATTGCAGGGCGATGACCAGCACCATCACAAGAGGTAACAGCGACAGAAGATAGTGCTGGAACAGCAGCGCCAGCACGAAACCACCCACCGCCATCGCCGTCCATAGCGGCAGCAGCGACTGGTTGGGTAGGATCACGACGTGCTCCGGCCTGCCGGTGGTCATGTCCACGGCCAACGTCTCCATCCAGCTGTGACGCACGAAGCCGAGGTAGCCGCGGCCGCCGGCCAGTTCCGCACCGAGGCGGTCGGGGTCGAGCTTGTCGGCGCGGCGGTCGACGGAGGGCAGCGAGGCGAAATTGTAGGAGGGTGGCGGGGTCGGTTGCGCCCATTCGAGCGAGGCAGCACTCCATGGATTGCGCCGAAACCGCTTTCCGAAGCGCAAATGCAGCGCGATGTCGATCACGAACAGGGCAAAGCCCATGGTGAGGACGAAACCGCCGATGGAGGACAGAAGGTTGAGCCAGTCCCAGCCGATATCGGCTGGGTAGGTGTAGACGCGCCGCGGCATGCCCCTGAGACCCGTCAGGTGCATCATGAAGAAGGTCATGTTGAAGCCGACGAAGATCAGCCAGAAGGCGGGCACCGACAACTTGAAGACGGGCAGCCGCCCGGTGACATGGGGCAGCCAGTAATAGGCAGCCGCGAGCATCGGGAAGACGAAGCCGCCGACCAGCACGTAGTGCAGATGCGCGACCACGAATTGCGTGTCGTGGGCCTGCCAGTTGAAGGGCACCATGGCGAGCATTACACCGGTGAGCCCGCCGAGAATGAAGACGAACAGGAAGCCGAAAATATAAAGCATCGGCACGGCGAAACGCGGCCTGCCGTGGGCAAGCGTTGCCAACCAGGCGAAGATCTGGACGCCGGTCGGTATCGCGACCAAGGCGCTTGCCGCGGAGAAGAAGGCGAGGGCCAGATGCGGGATGCCCACCGTGAACATGTGGTGGACCCACAGCCCGAAGGACAGGAAGGCAACGGCGATGATGGCCACCACGATGGCGCGATAGCCGACGAGTGGCGTTCGAGCCAATGTGGGCAGGATCATCGACACGGCTCCCGCCGCCGGCAGGAAGATGATGTAGACCTCGGGATGACCGAACAGCCAGAAAAGGTGCTGCCACAGGAGCGAATCGCCGCCGCGCGTCGGGTCGAAGAAGGGGAAGTCGAAGGCGCGCTCGATCTCGAGCAGAATCGAGGCCAGGATCAGCGGCGGAAAGCCGAAGATCATCATCAGCGCGGTGACGAGCATGTACCAGCCGAAGATGGGCATCTTGTCGAGCGACATGCCCGGGGCGCGCAGCTTCAGGATCGAGACCGTGATCTCCACCGCCGCGCAGACCGCCGAGATTTCTACGAAGGTGACGCCGAGAAGCCAGACGTCCGAATTCACGCCCGGCGAAAACTCGCGCGACGACAGCGGCGTGTACATGAACCAGCCACTGTCGGGTGCCACGCCCATCAGCATCGCGGAGAGGATGATGAGGCCGCCGAACAGGTAGCACCAGTAGCCGAAGGCCGTCAGGCGCGGAAAGGCAAGGTCGCGCGCGCCCAGCATCTTTGGCAGGAAATAGATCGCCGCGCCTTCCAGCATCGGGATGGCAAAGAGGAACATCATCACGGTGCCATGCATCGTGAAGATCTGGTTGTAGGTGGCACCGTCGACGAAAGCGGAGTGCGGCGTGGCCAGCTGCGCCCGGATCAGCATCGCCAGCACGCCACCGATGGCGAAGAAGATGAAGGCGGTGACCATGAAGCGCTTGCCGATGACGCTGTGGTTGACGGCGCCCAGGCGCTGCCATCCAGGGCCGGAATTCCAGATCGCAGCCAGGCTCCTGTGGAGCGTCACGGGATTGGGACGGGCGGTCTCGTCTGTCATTCTGCGCTCCCGTCGCGCGTGGGATCCATCAAGGCTGCTTCGTAGTCCGCCGCTTCATGCGCAATCACCACGAACTCCATGCCGGTGTGGCCGACACCGCAAAACTCCGCGCAGATGCCGCGATAGGTGCCCGGCCGGTCGGCGGTCAGGCGCAGGACATTGCGATGGCCCGGTATGGCGTCCATCTTGCCGCCCAGCCGCGGCACCCAGAAGGAGTGGATCACGTCGGACGATGTGATGGCGATATCCACCGGCTGGCCGGCGGGGATATGCAGCGTCCCCACCGAGGGCTCCGCCTCCGGCATGTCGGGATAGGAAAACTCCCAGATCCACATCGTGCCATTCGCCTCGACCGTCAGCGGCTGTTCGGCCAACGGCCGGGGAATCAAACGCTCACCCATGAACAGCGCGTAGACCAGAAGGACCAGGACGACCGCGGAGGTGAAGGTGATGCCGCCATGGACGATCCAGTGGCGCGGCTTGATACCTGTCAGCGAGCCCGGCTTCCAGACTGCGAGGATGAGCAACCCCATGACGCCCAGCAGGATCACCGCCGAACCCCAGAACATGACCCACCAGAGCTGTGCGATCGAGGCCGCGGCAGGACCTGCCGGTTCGAGGGTGGATAGCGGTCCGCCGCAGCCTGCAAGAAGCAGGGCCGTTGCAACCACGCCTAGAGCTGGGATGACGGGTCGGCCGCTCATGGCGACGTCCATGGCAGAATGTCGAGGACGAGGCGACGCAAGGCACCGGGCTGATGGAAGTCCGGCGGCAGCATGTCGAAATCCAGGGCCGGCTTGCCGAGGACGAAGAACAGGATGGCCAGCGTCGTCAGCAGGGTGAAGACTGTCACCGCGAGGAATCGCCAGACAGGATAGACCTCGCCATCGTCGAAAAGACGCACGATGACCAGTCCCGTAACGACATGAATGGCGACAAGGATGCCGACAAAGACAAGCTTGGCGGTGAACCACGGGACGAAGGTTTCGGACACAAAAATCAGAGCGGTGCCAGTCGCGACGGCAACGAAAGCGGCGGGCGAGACGAGGACGACGTAGCAGAAGCGCACGAAACCCTGCAGGCGGTGAAGCGAATCGCGATCCGGCACATGGGCACGCTGCAGGTAAAGACCAGGCAGGCAGATGAGTCCGGCGCACCAGATCGATATGGCGGCGACATGCACGAACTTGAGCCAGACGATCATCGCACCCCGCCGCGCGATCCGTCAGGTGACGGCGACAGGAAGCGGGCCAGGAGAACCAGGGCGGCGGCAAGATACGGCAGGCTCGCCGGCACCCACATGAGCAGGCCCGCCAGTTGCTGATCGGCCAGCGGGGTCAGCCCGAACGGTAGCGTCGTCGTGAGATGGGGTTCATACATCGCCCGCCCGGCGAAGGTGATCAGCGCCCCCAGCATGCCCATCTGTACGATGGAACCGAGAAGCGCGATCGATACGGCTCCGGGATGCGCCCATCTAGCCAGCATGGCCTGCCAGAGAAGGAAGGCAGAGACGAACAGCGTCGCCTCCATCAGCCAGTAGGCTGCATGGGACGACAAGGCGAAAGCATAAGGCGCCGGGGCATGCCACACCCACATGGCGATGGTGTGCGCGATGAACAGCGCGGTCAGGGGAACCCGGCGCAGTGCATCCCGTGCGGGGAAAGCCAAGGCCAGAAGAGGCGCTGCGACCGCAACCAGAAGAACGTGGTGCAGAACGCGCGCGGAGAACAGTGCCGAACTCAAGGCGCAGAGCGGCGAGACAAAGGCGACCAGAAGCACGAAGACGCCAAGCGAAGCGTGAAGCCGACCATCGCGTGCCGTGAGCCCGCGGGGCGACAGGAGCCCGCAAAAGACCAGGGTCGCCGCCAATGCCGGCATCAGCCATGGATCGAGGTTCCAACTTGTCCAGAGATCGGCGGGCACGGGTGCCGGCCCGCAATAGGGATCGTATGGGATCTGGGAGCCGTTCATGGGCAGTCGCCTGCCGCGCACTTGCCCGCAGAGCCAGTGGCATGTCGGAAAGGCCCGCACCACTCTTCCTGGCGCGAACCTGACAAACGGATGCTACGGGCGATCGTCCCCGTTCCCATCGTGCTGCGGCCCCTTCCAATTCTCAGAAGCCAAACGGGTCGCGGGGGAGATTGTTCCGATAAATCTGCTAGGCAGTTTTGGGAATGACCGCCGTCGCCTCGATCTCGACTTTGGCCTCGTCCTCGATGAGGGCGACCACCTGCACCATCGCCATTGCCGGATAGTGCTTGCCCATGACGTCCCGATAGGCGGCGCCAACGGCCTTGAGACCGGCGAGGTAATCCGCCTTGTCGGTGATGTACCAGGTCATCCGGGTGATATGCTCGGGGCGGCCGCCAGCCTCAGCCAGAATGGCCAGAATGTTCGACAGGGTTTGGCGCGTCTGGCCGGCGAGATCCTTTGCGACGAAGACCTGCTCTTCGTTCCAGCCGATCTGTCCGCCAATGAAGACGAGCCTTCCTTCGGCGGCGATGCCGTTTGCATAGCCCCTGGGCTTGGCCCAGTTGGCAGGATGGAGCTCTTCGTGAACGGCCGCTGTCATGGTCACTTCCTCGATCTCATACGCCCAGATACCGGTCCTGCAGTTCCGGCGTCAGTTCGTCCGGCCGACCCGACCAGACGGTTGTTCCTTTTTCGAGCACGAAACACCGATCGGCCGAAGGCAGAAGCTCGGCCAGGGTCTTGTCCACGATCAGGATGGATTGCCCCTCGTCCTTCAGCTTGCGGATGACACGCCAGATGTCCTGCCGGATGACGGGGGCGAGACCCTCGGTCGCCTCGTCGAGCACCAGCAAGGTGGGGTTGGTCATCAACGCCCGGCCGATCGCCAGCATCTGCTGCTCGCCGCCCGAGAGCGAATTCGCATATTGCTCGCGCCGTTCGCTCAGGCGGGGGAAAAGTTCTTCCACCGCGGCGCGCGTCCAGCGCCCCTTTCGGGCAGCGGCCAGAAGGTTTTCCTCGACCGTCAGGTTGGGGAAGCAGCGCCGTCCTTCCGGGACGAGGCCGAGGCCCATCCGGGCGATACGATGGGAGGCCATGGGCCGAATATCGCGGCCAGCGAAACGGATCGTGCCGGCGGTCGCGCTGGTCAACCCCATTATGGAGCGAATCGTGGTGGTCTTGCCCATCCCATTGCGGCCCATGAGGGCCACGACCTCACCTTCAGCAACGTCGAGGCTGACGCCAAAGAGTGCCTGTACCGGACCGTAGCTGGCTTCAACGGCTGCAACCTGAAGAAGACTCATTGTTCGTCTCCCAGATAGGCTCTTCGGACTTCCGGGTCGCCGCGGATTTCATCGACCGTGCCCGATGCGATGATTTTTCCGTAGACCAGCACCGAGACGCGATCGGCCAATGCAAAGACGGCATCCATGTCGTGTTCGATCAGCAGGATCGGGGCCTCCTTGCGCAAATCGTCAAGAAAGGCGGTCAGCTTCTTGGAGCCTTCCGGTCCCATGCCGGCCATCGGTTCATCGAGCAGGAAGGCCTTAGAACCCAGCGCCAGGGCGATGGCGATTTCCAGCTGGCGGCGCTCGCCGTGAGAAAGTTCGGCGACGGGTATGCGTGCGCGCTCGGCAAGGCCGACGCGTTCAAGTGCGGCCATGGCAGGGTCGATCAGCGAGGCATCGCGCATGACCGGCTTGAAGAAGCGAAAGCTCGAGCCCTGGACCGACTGCACCGCCAGCATGACGTTGCGCAGCGCGGAGAATTCGGCTGCCAGCGAGGAGATCTGGAAGCTGCGCCCCAATCCCAACCGCGCGCGCTCCGGCATTTTCAGATCGTTGATGACCTGCCCCATGAAGCGGATCGTGCCCGCATCCGAGCGCAGCGTGCCTGCAATCTGGTTGATCAGGGTCGACTTGCCGGCCCCGTTCGGTCCGATCAGTGCGTGGATTTCGCCCGGATACAGATCCAGATCGACGTCCTGCGTCGCCTTGAGCGCGCCGAAGGATTTGGACAGGTTCCTGATGTCGATTATCGGCTCAGCCATGACGCGGTTTCCCTGCCAGGAACCCGATCAATCCGCCGCGCGCCATCAGCACCACGCCCAGCAGGATCAATCCGAGGAAGAACTGCCAGCGGTCGGTCCAGCCACCGAGCAGGAACTCGAACATGACGAACATCATGGCGCCCGCGACCGGGCCATAGAGCCGAGCGACGCCGCCGAGGATGATCAGGACGATGAACTCGCCCGACATGTGCCAGGACAGCATGGACGGGCTGACGAAGCGGTTGAGATCGGCAAAGAGCGCGCCCGCCAGACCCGTGATCATGCCCGAAATGACGAAGGCAACCAGACGGATACGGTAGGCGTCGATGCCAACCGTCGCCACGCGCACCTCGTTTTGCCGGGCGGCCTGCAATGCCGCGCCGAAACGCGAATCGCGGATGAAGGCGAACAGGATCAGCACCGCAATCAGGATCGCGTAGCAGATGAAGAAGTAGGTGAGCGGTCGCAGCGTGTTGACGCCGGGAAACTGGTTGCGAACCAGGATGGACAATCCGTCTTCGCCACCATAGGCCGGCCAGGAATTGGCGAAGTAGTAGGTCATCTGCGCGAAGGCGAGCGTGATCATAATGAAATAGACGCCCGACGTGCGGATCGACACGGCGCCGATGAACAGCGCCAGCAGCCCGGAAAAGATAACCGCCACCACCCAGATGATCGGCATCAGGTTGGTGCCGGGGATCTGGAAAAGCCCGAAATCGATGGGCATGCCCGAAAAGGCGTGGTGAGCGAGGATGCCTGCCGCATAGCCGCCGACGCCGAAATAGGCAGCGTGGCCGAAGGACACCATGCCGCCCAGCCCGAGCGCCAGGTTAAGGCCCACAGCCGCGAGGGCGAGGATGGCCATACGCGTGGCGAGGGTCACGTAGAATGGCGAATTGAGCTGGAGGGCAATCAGCGGGATCGCCAGCAGCAAAAGCGCAAGTACGATGTTGACGATGGTTTCACGATTCATGGTCATGTCCGCCTCACCTTGCCGTCGCGAAAAGGCCGCGCGGGCGGAACGTCAGCACCAGGGCCATGAACATGTAAATGAGCATGGAGGCGATCGCCGAACCGACAAGGCTCGCCTGCGATGCATCCATGAAAACGGAGAAGGCCCGCGGCAGCAGGAAGCGGCCCATCGTGTCGATCAGGCCGACCAGGATGGCCCCGACAAGCGCGCCCTTGATCGACCCGATACCGCCGATGACGATGACGACGAAGGCGAGGATAAGAACGGGCTCACCCATGCCGACCTGCACCGATTGGAGGGCGCCAACCATCGCGCCCGCCAGTCCTGCCAAGGCGGCGCCGATGGCGAACACGATTGTATAGAGGGTGCGGATATCGATGCCGAGCGCAGCGATCATCTCACGGTCGGACTCGCCGGCGCGGATACGCATACCGAGCCTTGTGCGGGCAATCAGCAGCCACAGGCCCACGGCGACCGCGACGCCCACAGCGATGATTGCCAGGCGGTATATCTGGTAACGACCGCCGCCCGGCAGCGGGATTGTTCCGCGCAACAGATCCGGGATGTTCAAGTACAGCGGCAGCGAACCGAAGACCCAGCGCGTGCCTTCCGAGAAGATGAGAATGAGCGCGAAGGTGGCCAGCACCTGATCGAGATGATCCCGGTCGTATAATCGTCGGATCACCGTCATTTCGACAATGGCACCGGCGGCAGCCGCGGCGATCAGGCTCGCCAGTAATCCGATCCAGAACGAGCCCGTCCAAGCCGCGACCGCGGCGCAGGCAAAGGCGCCCACCATGTAGAGCGAGCCATGGGCGAGGTTGATCAGCCCCATGACGCCGAAGATCAGCGTCAGGCCCGCCGCCATCAGAAACAGCATAACGCCGAGCTGAAGACCGTTCAGAAGCTGTTCGAGAAAGAGCGCGATGGACAAGGCTGTCAACCGTGTTGCGGCGGCACTGCTTCCGCCAGGGGACAAATGTCGAAGCTGCGCCGCCGATACCGGGTATCGGCCATCGGCGGCGCTGTTCGCCTGACGATCAGTTCATCGAGCACTCAGACGCGTAGGCGTCCTGATGGTCTTCCAGCGCGGTCCCGATGATACGGTTGGTCAGCACGCCATCCTCCTCGATCACCTCGCGCACGTAGATGGTCTGGATGGGATGGTTGTTGTTGCCGAACCGGAAATCGCCACGGGTGGACTCGAAGTCGGCTTCCTTGAGGGCCGCACGGAAAGCGTCGAGATCGCCGATATCCGCCTTGGCGGCAGCCGAGATGATCAGGTTGGCGGTGTCGAAGGCCTGGCTCGCATAGAGCGACGGCAGACGACCAAACTCTTCCTGGAAGGCGGCGACGAAGGCGTTGTTGATCTCGTTGTCGATGTCCTTGTTCCACTGCGAGGTGTTGATGACCCCGAGGGCTGCATTGCCAACGGCACCCAGAATGTCCTGGCTGAACGAGAAGGCAGGGCCGATCAGCGGAATGTCGACTTCGGCCTGATCGTACTGGCGCATGAAGGAAATGCCCATGCCGCCCGGCAGGAAGAAGAAGACGGCATCCGCACCGGAATCGCGGATCTGGGAGATCTCGTTGGCATAGTCGCTCTGGCCGACCTGCGTGTAGATCTCGTTGATGATGTTGCCTTCGTAGAAGCGCTTGAAGCCGGTGAGCGCGTCGGTGCCGGCAGGATAGTTGGGCGCAAGGATGAAGACGTTCTCGTAGCCCGCCTCGTTGGCATAGGCGCCGGCTGCCTCGTGCAGGTTGTCGTTCTGCCAGGCAACGTTGAAATAGTTCTCGTGGCACTGTGCGCCGGCAAGAGCCGATGGCCCGGCATTGTTGGACAGGTAGATGATGTCCTGCTGCACCGCGCTCGGCACCACGGCCATCGCGAGGTTGGACCAGATGATGCCCGTCAGGATGTTGACCTGATCGTTCTGGATCATGCGATCGGCGATCTGGACGGCGAGTTCCGGACGCTGCGCGTCATCCTCGGTGACGACCTCGATATTGTCGACGCCCGCCATCTGCAGCGCCAGCATGAAACCGTCACGTGCATCGATACCAAGGCCTGCGCCCGGTCCCGACAGCGTGGTAATCATGCCAACCTTGATGTCGCTGGCAAGCGCCAGACCGGATACACCCATCGACAGGCCGACGACGCCGGCTGCAATCAGTTTCTTCATGTCATTCTCTCCCATTTTTCGTCTGAGCACCGTTCATGCAATTTCCGGTCGCAGCATCTGCGCCGGTTTTCTTCTTCAGAGCTCCGTTCTCACCTTCCACAGTTCCGGAAACAATACCACCTCGAGCATGCGCCTGAGATAGGAGACGCCGGCCGTGCCGCCCGTTCCCCGCTTCAGGCCGATTATGCGCTCCACCGTGGTGACATGGTTGAAGCGCCAGCGCCGGAAATAGTCCTCGAAATCGACCAGTTTCTCGGCAAGGTCGTAGAGCTGCCAATGCTCGCGCGGTGAGGTATAGACGGCCCGCCATGCGGCGGTGACCGCCTCGTTTTCGACGCGGGTTTCGCGCCAGTCGGTGCGCTCGGCATCGGCGCCGATGTCGAATCCGCTGCGGGCCAGAAGCGCTATGGCTTCGTCATAGAGGCTTGGTTTGGCAAGGATCTCTTCCAACCGTGCCAGGGTATCGGCCTTGTGGGCATGCGGCTTCAGCATGGCCAGGTTCCGGTTCCCCGCCAGAAACTCGATTGCCCGATACTGCCAGGACTGAAAACCGGAAGACTGGCCGAGATCGTCGCGGAAGCTGGTATATTCCGACGGCGTCATGGTGCGCAGCACGTTCCAGGCGCCATTCAGCTGATCGAAAATGCGCGCCACCCGTGTCAGCATCTTGAAGGCGGGCTGCAGATCGTCGGCGCGCATGGCGGCCATGGCGGCGTTGATCTCGTGGATGGCGAGCTTCATCCACAATTCGGATGTCTGGTGCTGGATGATGAACAGCAATTCGTCGGGCGAGTCGGAAAGAAACGACTGCGCATCGAGAACCTTGTCCAGGTTCAGATAGTCCGCATAGGACATGCGCTCCCGGAAATCGGTCTGCGCGCCCTCGGGCGTGATGTCGCGTGTCCCGCTCATGTGACCTTGCTCCGCTTCATGTATTCGAGACGATCCCAGTGACGGTTAGCCATCACGTCCTCGATGATCTCGGCTGCCTCTACGACCTCGTCCATGCCAATGTAGAGGGGCGTGAAGCCGAAGCGCATGATGTCTGGCGCGCGGAAGTCGCCGATCACGCCGCGGGCGATCAGCGCCTGCATGGCGGCATAGCCGTTCTCGAACCGGAACGAGACCTGGCTGCCGCGTGCCTGCGGATCGCGCGGCGAGGCGAGTTCCAGCTGCGGGCAGCGCGCCTCGACTTCGGCCAGGAAGCACTCCGACAATTCGATCGAACGGGCGCGGATGTCATCCAATCCGATGCCTTCCCATGCATCCAGAGCCGCGTCGAGCGCGGCCAGCCCGATGATGGGCGGCGTGCCCACACGCATCCGCTCGACGCCCGCGGCGGGACGGTAGTCCGGATCGAAGGCGAAGGGCGCCGCGTGGCCGAGCCAGCCAGACAGGGCCGGGACAGCCTTGTCGCCATGTTCGGGCGAAACGTAGATGAAGGCAGGCGCGCCAGGGCCGCCATTGAGATATTTGTAGGTGCAGCCCACCGCGAAATCTGCCTTGGCGCCCGCAAGGTCGACCGGGATCGCGCCGGCGGAATGGGCGAGGTCCCAGATGGCGAGCGCGCCGGCCGCATGCGCCTTCGCCGTCAGCGCTTTCATGTCGTGGAGGCGACCCGTGCGGTAGTCGACCTCTGTCAGCATGATGGCGGCGACAGTGTCGTCGATTGCGGCCTCGACCTCTTCGGGCGCAACGACCTTGAGCTCATGCCCCTTGTCGAGCGAGCGCAACAGCCCCTGCGCCATGTAGAGATCGGTCGGGAAATTGCCGCTGTCGGAGATCACTACCTTGCGGTCGGGCCGGAGATCTAGCGCGGAGGCCAATGCCTGGTAGACCTTGATCGACAAGGTATCGCCGGTGACGACCGTGCCCGCCGGCGCGCCGATCAGCCGGCCGATGCGGTCGCCAACCCGGCTCGGCAGGTCGATCCAGCCGGCGGTGTTCCAGCCGCGGATCAACTCATTGCCCCATTCGGCTTCGATGGTCTGCCGAACGCGCTCGGAAGCAGCTTTCGGCAACGGCCCGAGCGAGTTGCCGTCGAGATAGATCACCCCGTCGGGAATGTGGAAAAGTTCGCGGGTGCGCGCAAAGATATCGGTCACGCGGAACCCTCCTGGCGCAGCCGGAAGCGCTGGATCTTGCCGCTTTCGGTCTTGGGCAGCGCCTCCACGAAACGAACCGAACGCGGGTACTTGTAGGGCGCAATCGTTGCCTTGACGTGATCCTGCAGGCGCTTGATGCAGGCCGCATCACCTGCAACACCCTTCATCAGCACCACATGCGCCTCGACGATCTGTCCGCGCTCCTCGTCGGCGACGCCGATGACCGCACATTCCATCACATCGTCATGGGCAAGGAGAGCGGCCTCGACCTCCGGTCCGGCAATGTTGTAGCCGGCGGAGATGATCATGTCGTCGGAGCGGGCGGCGAAATGGAAGCGGCCTTCCTCGTCCTGGAAGAAGCTGTCCCCGGTCAGGTTCCAGCCGCCCCTGACGTAGTCCATCTGCCTGTCGTCGGCCAGATAGCGGCAGCCGGTCGGCCCGCGCACTGCCAGCCGGCCGATCTCGCCGCGCGCCACTTCCTGCATGTTCTCGTCGACGATCCGGGCTTCGTAGCCCGTGACCGGTCGGCCCGTCGTGGCGGGATGCATGTCATCGAGCCGGTTGGAGATGAAGATGTGGAGCAGTTCTGTCGCGCCGATACCGTCGAGGATCGGCTTGCCGGTCTTCCTCGTCCATTCGTCGAAGACAGGACCGGGCAGCGTCTCGCCGGCCGAGACCGCGATGCGCAGCGAGGAGAGGTCGGCGCCCTCGTCCATGGCCTTCATCATCGCGCGGTAGGCGGTCGGCGCGGTGAAGGAGATCGTCGCCTTGTAGGTCTCTATGATCTCGATCATGTTCGGCGGCGTCGCGCTTTCGAGAAGCGTCGCGGCCGCGCCGAAACGCAGCGGGAAGACGGCCAGACCGCCAAGCCCGAAGGTGAAGGCAAGCGGCGGCGAACCGACAAAGACGTCGTCGGGCGTCACGCCAAGGACTTCTTTCGCATAGCCATCGGCGATGACGAGGACGTCGCGGTGGAAGTGCATGGTCGCCTTCGGCACACCTGTCGTGCCGGAGGTGAAGCCGAGAAGACAGACGTCGTCGCGACCCGTCCTGACCGCCTCGAACTGAACCGGTTTGTCGAGTGCGGCGCGATCGAGCTCGGCATCGTGATTGGCCGTGCCGTCGAAGCCGACGACCTGCCTGAGGAAGCCGCTGTTCTTGGCGCAGGCCACCATCTCGTCCATCAGGCGCGTGTCGCAGAGCGCCAGCGAGATCTCGGCCTTGTCGACAATCTTGGAAAGCTCTCCCGCACGCAGCATCGGCATGGTGTTGACGACGACCGCGCCGGCCTTGGTGGCCGCCAGCCAGGCCGCAACCATGGCGGGGTTGTTGGCGGAGCGGATGAGGACGCGGTGCCCTGGCTTGATGCCGTAATTCTCGACAAGCGCGCGGGCGAGCCGGTTGGTCCAGTCGGCGAGCTCCTTGTAGGTGCGCCGGCGGCCATTGCCGATCAGCGCGGTGCGGTCGCCGTGACCGCGCTCGACCATGCGATCGGTCAGTTCGACCGCACAGTTCAGATATTCGGGATAGTCGAAGCCTTCGAGGAGAATGTGCGGCCACTTGTCGAAGGGCGGGAGATTGTCGCGCGCGAATGTATCGACATGGGCGGAGGGTCCGAGCTTCATCTTGCTTCTCCCATGGCCTGGCGCGCGATCACGACCTTCTGCACGTCGGAAGCGCCCTCATAGATGCGCAACGCGCGGATCTCGCGGTAGAGGCTTTCGACGATGTGGCCCTTGCGCACGCCGTCGCCGCCGTGAAGCTGGACTGCCTTGTCGATCACCTCCTGCGCCCGGTCGGTGGCGTAGAGCTTTGCCATCGCGGCTTCGCGGGTGACACGCGGCGCGCCGGAATCCTTGGTCCAGGCCGCACGGTAGATGAGCAGCGCAGCCGCATCGACGTCGAGCGCCATCTCGGCAATGTGGCCCTGCACCATCTGCAGATCGAAGAGCGGCGCGCCGAATAGCTGGCGGTCGCGGACGCGGGCAATGCTTTCGTTCAGCGCGCGACGGGCAAAGCCGAGCGCGGCTGCACCGACGGTCGAGCGGAAGACATCGAGCACCGACATGGCGATGCGGAAGCCCTGGCCGGGCTCGCCGATCATCGCAGAATCCGGGATGCGGCAATCGTCGAAGGAAAGCCGTGCGAGCGGGTGCGGCGCGATTACCTCCAGCCGCTCGGCGACGGTGAGGCCGGGCGTGTCGGCGGGTACGAGAAAACAGGAGATGCCCTTGGCGCCGGGCGCCTCGCCGGTGCGGGCGAAGACGCAATAGAGATCCGCGATGCCGCCATTCGAAATCCAGGTCTTCTCACCGGACAGGACGTAGTCGTTGCCGTCTCGGGTGGCCGTCATTTCCATGTTGGCGACGTCGGAGCCCGACCGGGGTTCGGAGAGTGCGAAGGCGGAGATCGCCTTGCCTGCGCGTGTCTTGGCAAGCCAGGCGCGCTGCTCGTCCGAACCGAACAGGCTGATCGCACCGGTGCCCAGCCCCTGCATGGCAAAGGCGAAATCGGCCAGCCCGTCATGGCGTGCCAGCGTCTCGCGCGTGATGCAGAGCGTGCGCACGTCGAGCGGCGCAGGATCGGCGGGATCGACGGCACTCGGCTTCAACCAGCCGCCCTCGCCGAGGGCTTCCACCAGCTTGCGACAGGCCGCGTCGACATCGCCGTGATCCACCGGCAGGTTGGCGGCGCACCATTCTTCCAGCCGCTGCGCATGGTCGCGGTGGCGATCCTCGAAAAAGGGCCAGGAAAGGAAGGAGCGGTCAGCCATCAATTGCCCTCGAACACCGGCTTTTCCTTGGCCACAAACGCCTTGTAGGCGCGCTCGAAATCGGCGGTCTGCATGCAGATCGCCTGGGCCTGGGCCTCGGCCTCGATCGCCTGTTCGAGGCTCATCGACCATTCCTGGTTGAGCTGCGTCTTGGTGATGCCGTGGGCGAAGGTGGGACCGGCGGCCAGCTGCTGCGCCAGCTTAAGCGCCTCGGCTTCCAGCTGGTCGGCGGAGACGAGGCGGTTGTAGTAGCCCCAGCGTTCGCCCTCCTCCGCGCTCATGGAGCGGCCGGTGTAGAGCAGTTCAGCTGCCCTGCCCTGCCCGATGATACGGGGAAGCATGGCGCAGGCGCCCATGTCGCAGCCGGCCAGCCCGACACGGGTGAACAGGAAAGCGGTCTTGGCCTCGGGCGTGGCGAGACGGATGTCGGAAGCCATGGTGATGATGGCACCCGCGCCGACCGCGACGCCGTCGACGGCCGAAATGATCGGCTTTCCGCAATTGATCATCGCCTTGACGAAATCGCCCGTCATGCGGGTGAAGGCGAGCAGCGCCTTCATGTCCATTCTGGTCAGCGGGCCGATGATGTCATGGACATCGCCACCGGACGAGAAATTGCCACCATTGGGCAGGAAGACAACGGCATCGACATCGTCGGCATAGACGAGGTCACGGAAGGTGTCACGCAGCTCGGCATAGGAATCGAACGTAAGCGGATTCTTACGTTCCGGCCGGTCGAGCTGGACGATCGCGACCGAGCCTTCCATGCGCCAGAGAAAATGCTTCGGCTTCAAACCGGCCATCGCCGTCATGCTTCACCTTCCCAATTGCTGCGGAATGACTTGAGTGTGGCGGAAAGCGATTTGGCCTCGCTCTCGCTCACGCCGCTGAGCAGTTCCGCCACCCATTCCTCGTGCTCTTCTGCCATCGCGGCAAAGAGCTCCCGGCCGCGCGGAGTCAGGCTGACAATCGAGGTACGGCGATCACCCTCGCGTGCGGCGCGCGAGACGTATCCATCGGCGACCAGCCGGTCGACAATGCCAGTGACGTTTCCGTTGGACACAAGAAGGAACCGCGACAAATCGCTCATCAGCATACCGTCAGGCCGGCGGTAGAGCGCCGACATCACGTCGAAGCGCGGCAAGGTCGTATCGAACCGGCGCTTCAGGCGGTCGCGCAGTTCTGCCTCGACGGTGCGCTGTGCACGCAGGAGCCGGATCCAGAGACGCAGCCGTTCCTTGTTGGCAACAGCAGGCTTTCGAGCGGCAGTGGGCATCGCATCCATCACGCGCCTCCCGAAAGCGGAATGGCTTCGCCGGTGACCGATATCGCGGCGTCGCTGACCAGCCACAACGCGGCGGCCGCAACCTCCTCGGGCTGCACAAGCCGGTGGTTCGGATTGATCTCGGCAAAACCCTGGCGCGCCTCGGCTTCCGTGCGGCCGGTTTTCTCCATGACGCGGCGGATGGACTCCTCCAGCATCTCGGTTTCGACATAGCCTGGACAGATGGCGTTGACGGTTAAGCCCTTTTTGAGCAGTTCGGCGGCCAGCGCGCGCGTTAGCCCGATCACCCCATGCTTGGAGGCAACGTAAGGCGCGACATAGGCGGCGCCGCGTAGTCCCGCGACGGAGGCGACGAAGATGACCCGGCCCTTGCCGCGATCGGCCATGCCCTTGAGCGCGGGCCGGACGGTGAGAAAGGCCCCGGTCAGATTGACGTCGAGGATACGGTTCCACTCTTCCAGCGTCGTCTTGTGCGCGGGCGCGCTGGAGGCGATGCCGGCATTGGCGACGACAACGTCGATCGGGCCGCGCTCGGCCTGCGCCTTCTCGTAGAGGCTTTCCATCGAGGCCTCGTCGGTCACGTCCGCCGTCAGCGCATGGAGCCGGGTATGTTCGGCGGCCACCTTTTCCAGCGGCTCGGCACGACGCCCGCAGATCGTCAC
The DNA here is from genome assembly GCA_046297455.1 of Aliihoeflea sp. Lineage (GTDB taxonomy): Bacteria > Pseudomonadota > Alphaproteobacteria > Rhizobiales > Rhizobiaceae > ZYF759. The sequence continues at coordinate 15,168 of JBKBIT010000025.1, read as the reverse complement.
CTCCATGCCGGCATTCGCGAGTTCCAGCGCAATCGCCCGGCCGATGCCGGTGGCGCCACCCGTTACCAAGGCGTGGGCGAAGGAGATTTTCATCAGACCTTGCCCGTCATCTGTTCCTGGCGCTCGGCCAGGCGGTAGAGCTGGTCGCGGCCGTTCAGATAGGGATCGGGCCAGGTCACGTCCTTGTCGCCGAGCTGGGCGGCTGCATGCAGCGTCCAGTAGGGATCGGCCAGATGCGGGCGCGCCAAGCAGACGAGATCGGCGCGGCCGGCCATCAGGATCGAGTTGACGTGGTCTGGCTCGTAGATGTTGCCGACGGCCATCGTCTTCATGCCAGTCTCGTTACGGATGCGATCGGAGAACGGCGTCTGGAACATGCGGCCATAGACCGGCTTGCCCAGCAACGAGGTCTGGCCGGCAGAGACGTCGCATATGTCGACGCCCGCATCCTGCAGCATGCGCGCGATCTCGACGGCGGCGGCCGGCGTGATGCCCTCGTCACCGACCCAGTCATTGGCCGAGATGCGAACCGCGATCGGCTTGTCGTCGGGCCAGACGGCGCGGACGGCCCGGAAGACCTCCAGCGGGTAGCGCATGCGGTTTTCCAGTGAACCGCCATATTCGTCCTCGCGCCGATTGGTCAGCGGCGAGATGAAGGAGGAGAGCAGATAGCCGTGGGCGTAATGCAGCTCCAGCATGTCGAAACCGCAGCGTTCGGCCATTTGCGCGGAGGCCACGAACTGGTCGCGGACGGCGTCCATGTCGGCGCGGTCCATCGGCCGGGGCACCTGGTTGCGCGGCGACCACGGCACGTCGGAGGCGGCCATCAGCGGCCAGTTGCCTTCCTCGAGCGGCGCATCGATCTCTTCCCAGCCGAGCTGGGTGGAGCCCTTGGGGCCGGCGTGTCCGAGCTGGGCACAGATTTTAGCGTCCGTTTCCCGATGCACGAAATCGACGATGCGCTTCCATTGCGCCTCATGTTCCGGCGCATAAAGGCCCGGACACCCCGGCGTGATGCGCCCCTCTGGCGACACACATGTCATCTCGATATAGACCAGCCCCGCTCCGCCCTTGGCACGCTCGGCATAATGGACGAGGTGCCAGTCGGTCGGCGTGCCGTCGACGGCCTTATATTGGGCCATCGGCGAGACCACGACGCGGTTCTTGAGTTCCAGACCGCGCAGCTTGAACGGCGCGAACATGGGTGCGCGCGGCGTGTTACCGTTGGCGCCGGCCTGACGCTGGAACCAGGCCTCGGCGCTGCCAAGCCAGTCGGGATCGCGCAGGCGCAGATTTTCGTGGCTGATGCGCTGCGAGCGGGTGAGCAGCGAATAGTTGAACTGGACCGGATCGAGATCGAGATAACGCTCGACCTCCTCGAACCATTCCATCGAGTTGCGGGCCGCCGATTGCAGCTTGAGAACCTCGGTGCGGCGCGCGTCCTCGTATTTCTCGAAGGCATCGGCCAGCGTCGGCTCGGAATGAAGATAGTCGGCAAGCGCAATCGCGGATTCCAGCGCCAGCTTGGAGCCGGAGCCGATGGAGAAATGCGCGGTCGCAGCCGAATCGCCCATCAACGCAAGGTTTTCATGGCTCCAGCGCTCGCACAGGACGCGGGGGAAATTGATCCAGGCCGATCCGCGCACATGGTTGGCGTTCGACATCAGGCTGTGGCCGCCGAGATGGTCCTTGAAGATCGCCTCGCAGGTGGCGATGGACTCTTCCTTCGACATGTCACCGAAGCCGAACTTCGCCCAAGTCTCCTCGGTGCATTCGACGATGAAGGTCGCTGTGTCCGGATCGAACTGGTAGGCATGGGCCCACACCCAGCCGTGCTCGGTCTTCTCGAAGATGAAGGTGAAGGCGTCGTCGAATTTCTGATGCGTGCCGAGCCAAACGAACTTGCACTTGCGCACGTCGATGTCCGGCTTGAAGACATCGGCGAAGGTGGAGCGCGTGCGGGAATTGAGACCGTCGGCGGCCAGCACCATGTCGTTTTCCGCCATGAAGGACCGGGGGTCCCCAATCTCGGTCTCGAATTCCATCTTGACGCCGAGTTCGCGCGCCCGCGCCTGGAGAAGCAGCAGCAGGCGCATGCGGCCGATGCCGCAAAAGCCGTGGCCAGTTGAGACGGTGCGCGTGCCCTTGTGGACGACGGCAATGTCGTCCCAGTAGGCGAAGTGCTCGCGAATACGCTCGGCACTGACTGGGTCGTTGACGGCCAGATTGTCGAGTGTCTCGTCGGAGAGCACCACGCCCCAGCCGAATGTGTCGTCCGGGCGGTTGCGCTCATAGACGGTGATGTCGTGCGCGGGATCGCGCAGCTTCATCGAAATGGCAAAATACAATCCGGCGGGGCCGCCACCGAGTATGGCCACTTTCATCCGACACGTTCCCCTTTTTTAGGTCTGTTTTCGACCTTGTTGAGGGGAGCATGACAGCAATCCCGCTTTGCTTCAAGCATGAAATTTTAAGGTTGAAATATATGAGCGTTCTGGACACGATGAGTTCAACCCGACAGGATCGGCCCGCTTGCCAAGAGAGGAGCACGCCTTGATCTTCCACCAGGTGATGGACTGGGACGACGCCTATGCCAACGGCGCCAACATAGCCAGCGGCGATCGTTGGCCTGGTGTCTGGGTCGAGCCGGCACGGGCGTTTCGGCAGCTTCTCGAAACCGAAGATCGCGCACGCCTCGATCTGCGTTACGGCGACCAAGCCCGAAACAGGCTCGATCTGTTCCTGCCGGAGGGCACGCCAAAAGGGCTGGTGGTGTTCGTGCATGGCGGCTTCTGGATGAAGCTCGACAAGAGCTTCTGGTCGCATCTGGCGGCAGGGCCGCTGGCGCACGGCCACGCGGTCGCGATGCCGTCCTACACGCTTTGCCCAGATATTCGCATTGCCGGCATTGCCCGTGAAGTTGCCCAGGCCATCGAAATGGCCGCAACGGAGGTCGACGGCCCGATCAGGCTGACGGGCCATTCTGCCGGCGGCCATTTGGTGACGCGGATGATCTGCCAGGCCTCACCGCTGGCCGAGTCGATCAAGGCGCGCGTCGCAAATACGGTCTCGATTTCAGGCCTGCACGATCTGCGGCCGATGATGAGGACCGCAATGAACCTGACCCTGGCCATCGACGGGGCGGAGGCCGCCACGGAGAGCCCGGCACTGGTGGAGCCGATGGACGGCGCAAGGCTTTGTTGCTGGGTTGGCGGCAATGAGCGTTCGGAGTTCCTGCGCCAGAACGCTCTGCTCGCGAATGTGTGGACCGGGCTTGGCGCGTCCACCATGGTTGTCGAGGAGCCCGACCGACACCATTTCAATGTCATCGACGGATTGGCCGATCCCGATCATCCGCTGACCCGCACGCTGTTGACAGCCTGATTGCCAGACAGGATTTTCGGCATCATATCGGCCACAAGAAACCAGGACCGCCAGAAATGAGACCCGTGTTCGTTCAATTGCAGTGCCAGCCCGGGCGGACCTACGAGGTTGCCGACGAGCTCTACAAGCGGGAGGTCGCCTCCGAGCTCTATTCGACGAGCGGCGACTACGATCTCCTGATGAAGATCTACATCGACGACCAGACCGACATCGGCAAGTTCATCAACGAGAACGTCGCCAATGTGCCCGGCATCATGCGCTCACTTACGACATTGACCTTCAAGGCGTTCTGAGCCGCTAGCGTCCCAGCAACGTCTCCCAGACCTGACGCACGCGCAGTTCTACCGCGCGGCCATCGGCGACATCGGCCAAATCGCGTCTGGTGTCCCCAACCAGGATGAAGGGTTCGTTCTCGGCGCCGTAGCGAAGCGCGATTTCTCGATGACGTTCACCCGTGCCGCGCGTGGTCATCACGCCACCGCGGGCCTCGCCGCCTTCCGGCAGCCCTGCTCCCATGGACCTGGTAACGGTGCGGCGGTGAATAAGGTCGCCGCGCCAGCCCAGCTGGAAGACATCCTCGACCAACGACCGTTCGACCGAATGGATGTGGGCCAGCGTGACCTGCTGGCCAGGAAAGGCAGTGCGGCTCCAGCTCGATCCGTTGTCGACAATCTGGACAACGGGCATGAACATCCAACCTGCGACCAGCGGCACGGCCAGGACCCCTGCCCCCATCGCAATCTTCGAACCGGTGCTGGCTTCCTTGACGCCATGGGTGGCCTCCCGGCGCACCTTCCACATCTGGAACACATAGACACCGCCCATCACGGCAAAGCCGGCAATGTCGACCCAGATGCTTGGCTGGATGAGCAGCACGGCGGCGAAGGTCATCAGAATGCGTTCGACCGCGTTGGCACGGGTGATCCACCAGCCTTCCTTCATCACCGCGAGCGCATAAACACCGACCATGCCGGACGCGACGAGCCATATCAGCTCCGGCCATTCCCAATCGCCCAGCAATATCAACTGGGGGTTGTAGACGAACATGAACGGGATGATGAAGGCCGTTATGGAGAACTTGAAGCCCTCGACGGAGGTTCGTATCGGCCCCGCCCTGGCAATACCGGCGGCGACATAGGCGCCGAGCCCGACCGGCGGAGTCGTATCGGCGAGGATGCCGAAATAGAAGACGAACAGGTGGGCAGCCAGCAATGGCACCTCGAGTTGTACCAGCGCCGGTGCCATCAGGGTCGCCATGATGATGTAGTTGGCGGTCGTCGGCACGCCGAGCCCCAGAATGATCGAGCCAAGCGCGGTGAAAACGAGCGCGGCCCACAACTCGCCACCCGACAGGGTCAGCAGGATGGACTGCATCCTTAGCCCCAGACCGGTCAGTGTAATGATGCCGATGATGATGCCGGCCGTGGCGCAGGCTGCGGAAATCGGGATCGCCTGCCGGGCACCCTCTTCCAGCGCCTTGACCATGTCCTTGAACCAGTCGCCCCAGGCCTTGCCGAACAGCCCGCCGACGCTCGAGGCCTTCTGGCTGTCTTCCTTCCTGACAGCTATTTCGGAGCGCTGGCGATCAAGCGCCTCCTCAACCCCTGCGAATGGATCGCCGCCGCGCATCTGGGTGCTGACGGCACGCCACACGATGATGGTGTTGCGGGCCACCAGCGAGATGAGAAGCGCCATCGGAATGGCCCAGAAGGCCGACATGGTGGGCGTGTAGCGCAGCACCGTTAGCATCAGGATGAGCCCGATGATGGGCACCAGCAGGTAGATCTGACTCAACAGGGTCGGGAAGAAGGGCGGCAGCTCGCTGCGCGGCAGCCCGTCGATCCGGTGCTTGAGCGCATGCATGTGGACGCAGAAGATGATGCCGGCCAGATCGAGGATTGCCGGCAGGAGCGCGGCCTGGATGATCTGGGCGTAGGGGATGCCCGTGATCTCGACCATGACGAAGGCCGCAGCACCCATGACGGGTGGCACGAACTGTCCGGTGGTCGAGGCGGCAGTCTCGACGCCGCCAGCCGATTCGGGGCGGAAGCCCACTCGCTTCATCAGCGGGATCGTCAAGGTGCCGGTGGTAGCGACGTTGGCCGTCGAGGAGCCGGAGAACGAGCCCATCATGGCGCTTGCGAGAACGGCCGACTTTGCCGGCCCGCCCTTGTAGTGGCCGAGACCGGACATCGCGACGCGGGTCAGATAATCACTGATGCCGGTGCGCTGCATGACGGCGCCGAACAGGACGAAGAGGAAGACGAAGGTCGAGGCAACCGCCAGCGGAATGCCGAACACGCCTTCGGTCGTCGGGTAGAGATGACGGATAATGCGCTCGGGCGTGTAGCCGCGATGGGCGATCAGTTCCGGCATGTAAGGCCCGAGATAGGCATAGGCCATGAAGACGATGGCAATCGCCGGCAGCACGGGGCCGATCGCGCGGCGCGTGGCTTCCAGAAGCGCGACGATGGTGACAGCGCCCATGAAAAGATCGGTCGCCGTTTCGGCGCCCGCGCGCATGACCATCTGGTTGAAGTTGATATAGAAATATAGCGGCCCGGAAATCGCTGCGGCCGCCAGCAGGGCATCTAGGATCGACAGTCGGCTCATGTCCCAACGCTTCAGTGTCGGGTAGAGCAGGAAGATCAGGGCCAAAACGAAAGCGAGGTGGACCGCACGCAGATTCTGCGCGGGCATCAGGCCGAAGCCCATCTGGTAGAGCTGGAAGAGAGAAAAGACGATCGCGATGCCGGCGATGCCCCAGCCAACCCACCCGCGCACGTCGCGCTGAAGCGCGGATTCATCCGATTGGTATTTGACCGCGCTGTCGCTCATCGCCTGACGCCTTCTGAAGTGGACCAAACCAGGAAGGGCGGACCCGACATCGAATCCGCCCCGCCTCGGTTATCTCTGAGCCTGAGAAACCTAGTTGTTGTTGTAGAAGGCTTCCGCGCCAGGGTGCAGGTCGATCGGCATGCCGTCGAGTGCGGTGTCGAGCGAAACGTCGCAACCGCGTACATGCGTGTCACACAGACGCGAAAGCGTTGCTTCGTCGAACAGCACGGTGAGCATGTTTTCGACGACGTCAGCATCGAGTTCGGCGCTGACAACCAGCATGGCCTGGACCGTCACGGTCTCGACGTCGCCTTCCAGATCGCCATAGGTGTCACCGGGAATGGTAAAGGCAGTGTAGAAGGGATACTGGTCCTCTAGTTCGGCCGCACGTTCGGCAGAAATCGAAACCAGCGCAAAATCATGCGTGGCGTCGAGATCGATAACAGCAGCCGTCGGGATGCCAGCCGTCAGGAAGGCGGCGTCGATGTTGCCGTCGCGAAGGGCATCGACAGCCTCGCCGAAGGGCAGGAACTGCTCGTTGATGTCGTCATAGGTGATGCCGTGCACGCCGAGGATCTGACGGGCATTGGCTTCCGTGCCGCTGCCCGGGGCACCCACGGCAACGCGCATGCCGGCAAGATCGTCCACGGTGGAAATGCCACGATCCTGCAGCGTCACGATCTGGATGACTTCCGGATAGAGCATCGCGAGACCGAGATTGTTCGTCAGCGGATCGCCTTCGAACATCTCGTCGCCATTGAACGCATAGAAGGCAATGTCGTTCTGGACCATGGCAACTTCGGCTTCGTTGCCCTGGATCAGGCGAACATTGACCACGCTCGCACCCGTCGACTCGGCTGTTGCGGTGAGACCGTCGACCTCGGCCGACCAGGCTTCCGCCATCGCGCCGCCAAGCGGATAGTAAACACCAGCAACGCCTCCGGTTGCCACGGAGATCTGCTGAGCCATGGCAGCCCCGCCAACCGACAGGGCAAGACCGAGACCGGCGATTCCGGCAGTAAGAGTACGGATTGGGTTCTTCATTCGGACCTCCTTATGAAAGCTGCCGACGAGGGGAGACCCTGCGGCACTTTCCGTTTCGTCCGGCCCAACTGTCCTGCGGACCGGTTGTTTGCGGCCCGCGGAGCGGACCGGTTTTGCGGGGGCTGCGACGCGGCCCAACGCCTGCGCATGAACGGCGAGACCGCACATGCAGATATTCCATGACTAGGACCACAAGCGACGCGCGAGGATGCCGTAGGATCAAAGATCTAGCAGTTCGCGTGACAACTCTTGATATCGTCCCAGCTAGGAAAGTAGTCACAGATTTAAGACCGGCGGTCACGCGCAAGTCAACCGAAACCGGGCGCAACACGTATAGGATGCACCTCATTTTCTCCGATTGTTGATATTTTTCAAGCCCTTGCGAGGCGGGATTTGGTGCGCCATAGGATCAGCACCATGATGGAGATATTGAGGAGGTTCCAGGCGATGCCGTTCAGGAAAGCGGCCTGGTAGGATCCCGTGTAGTCATAGATCAGGCCGGAAAGCCAACCGCCCAACGCCATGCCGACGATCGTGGCCATGATGACCAGGCCGACGCGCTGGCCGGCTTCCCGCGCGGGCAGATATTCCCGCACGATGATCGCATAGCTCGGCACGATGCCGCCCTGCGACAGGCCGAACACGAGCGAAACGATGTAAAGAGAGGCCAGACCGTCGAAGGGAATATAGGCCATCAGCGCCAGACACTGCAGCACCGAACCGAGCAGAAGTGTCTTCACGCCACCGACATAATCGGCCAGGAAACCCGACAGAAGACGGCTGACGATACCACCGACCAGCATCAGCGACAGCATCTCCGCCCCTCGCGCGACGCCGTAGCCGAGATCGACGCAATAGGCGACGATGTGAACCTGCGGCATGGCCATCGCCACGCAGCAGCCAAGCCCTGCGATAGCAAGCAGCATCTGCAGGGCGCGCGGCGACAGGTCGATCTTCTTGATCGGCAGGCCAACCGGCGCTGTACCCGTGAACCCGGCGACGAGATGGGCCGGCCTGCGGCGCAGGAACCATGTCAGCGGCACCATCGTCACGATGCAGAACAGCCCGATGGCCACATAAGTGAAACGCCAGCCTTCGGTCGGAAGGGTCAGTTGCATGACGAGTGGCCAGATCGCGCCGGCAAAGTAGTTGCCGCTGGCAGCGGCCGCCACGGCCACGCCGCGCCGCTTCTCGAACCAGTGGGAAATGTCGGCGATCAACGGACCGAATGTTGCGGAGGCACCGAAGCCGATCAGGCACTGCAGGATGGCGAAGGCCCAGATCGAGGTCACCATGGCCGCGCCGACATAGCCGACCGCCAGTGCCACGGCGGAGACCAGGAGCGGCACCAAAATGCCCGTGCGATCCAGAATGCGGCCGATGAAGACATTGCCAAAGGCAAAGCCGATCATCGTCATCGTGTAAGGCAAAGAGGCGTCGGCGCGCGCAACAGAGAACTCGGCCTGGACTGCGGGCAAGACAACCACGACCGACCACATGCCGACACTGCCGATCGTGGCAATGAGCATGCTGATGGCAAGACGTGCCCAGGAATAGCGGCTGTCTACACCGCCTCGATCCACGAAACCGTCCTGCACGTTGCTCCTCCTCGACCGGTTGCCATGGTCGCCGGCGCATGAAGCAGGCTAGCGGCTCTAGTGCTCCTCGAGCAGGACCACGTGGGGCCAAGCGGGATGCCAGTGCGTGTCGGCTACCGCCCGGTCAGGAGCTTGCGCATGCCAGCCGGTGCCGACAGGACGAGACTGCGCGCCAGCGGACGAAGCCGCCCATGCGCAAAGGAGGCAGCGCTGCCGGCGACAGAAAGTGACAGGGCATAATCGGCCACCGCAATGCCGGTACTGTCGCGACACCAGTAGCGTTTGTAGTCGTCGGCCGGGGGAAGAAGATCATAGCGACCAAGGCCGCGCTCGAAGCACCATTCAAGGGTGCGCCGCATCTGCTCCTGCCCGACGCTGAGCTTGCCGAATGCAGGTTCGAACGCCCCCAGATAGGCAATATAGCCACCATCCTCGACGAAGCCGAGTTCGACGGCAACGGAACGGCCGTCGACTGTCAGGACGGAAACATGGCCATGCCCTGCAGCAGCACACTCGATCAGCGCGTCGCACCAGCCCTCGTTGTGGATGACCGGGCTCGTTACGCCGAGATCGTCGAGCCATCCTCGCTTCCAGCCGATCGCGGTTCGAAGCAGTTCTGCGGCAGCGCCACCCTCAAGCACCTCGAAGGCAACCTTTCCCTCGTCCTCCAGACGGCGAAGATCGCGCCGCCAGTTGGCGCGCTTCTTGGAGCTGAACGATTGCTGGTAGGTCTCGAAATCGCCAAAGGCGGCAAGGTCGACGAACAGCGCCTCGCCAGGCTGGCTCTTTACCGCCCCAGCCTCTTCGAGCAAGGCAGCGAGCGGATTGGTCTGCCGAACCCTTCTCAGGACGACAAGGTCGCAGCCATGTTCGGTACGCAACCAGTCCGTCAGCTGGCGCAGCGTGTCGGCGGGGATTTCATATGGCGGCTCGGAAGCGTATTGCCCCAGCGGTGACACCAGCGGAAGTGCCTGGCGGATGCCAAAGCCGCGCTCGATACGCAGCGGCAGAATCCATTGCGTCTTGCCTGCGCCACATGCGGCGAATAGCACGGCATTGCCTTGCCGACGCGCAGCCGCCATTGCCGCCGCAAGGCAACCTGGCCGAGAGAACCCGTCGGGCGAACGCGCCGCAACCGCCTCGCCGGCGCGCAAACGCTCGAGCGCAATCTCCGGCGTCAACGCCTGCCAGAACGTGGCCGTGTGATCGCTCTTCTCGCGGGCTGTTGCCGCGATCCCTGCCTCGAACAGCATCGAACCTCCGGATTTGAGGCCCGATCATGCCCCGAAAGGCTTGTTTTCCCGTTAACGGCTTCCTGCTGCGCGGGGTTGGCGCTGCTTCATGCCTAGTCCTTCACGAACAATTGGCGCGGGACGCTGGCGAGACATTCGTGACCATTCTCGGTAATCAGAATTGACTCGGTGATCTCCAGGCCCATCGTCTCCAGCCACAGACCGGTCATGAAATGGAAGGTCATGCCAGGCTTCAACTCGGTGCGGTCGCCGGGACGCAGGCTCATGGTGCGCTCGCCCCAGTCCGGCGGATAGGAGAGCCCGATCGAATAGCCGGTGCGGTTGTCCTTGATGATCCCGTATTTTGCCAGCACGGCGAAGAATGCGTTGGCGACGTCCTCGCAGCTGTTGCCGGGACGCGCCGCGTCCAGTCCGGCCTCCATGCCTTCCAGCGTTGCCTGTTCCGCATCAAGAAATTCCTGCGAAGGCTTGCCGAGGAAGACAGTACGCGACAGCGGGCAGTGATACCGGTTGTAGCAGCCGGCGATCTCGAAGAAGGTTCCCTGCCCCGCCTTCATGGGGCGCTCGTCCCAGGTGAGGTGCGGAGCAGAGGCGTCGGCGCCGGACGGAAGCAGCGGGACGATGGCGGGATAATCGCCGCCGATGCGGCCTGTCGGTCCGTCGACCCCGCGGATACCGGCATCGTAGATCTCGGCGACCAGGTCGCATTTGCGCATGCCCACCTCGACCTTGTCGAGAATGCGCGCGTGCATGGCCTCCACGATGCGCGCGGCCTTGCGCATGTAGTCGATTTCGGCCGGACTCTTGATGGCGCGCTGCCAGTTGACCAGCGCGGTCGCGTCGGCAAAGCGCGCGTTGGGCAGATGGCGCTGCAGTGAGGCAAACGCTGCGGCGGAGAACCAGTAATTGTCCATCTCGACGCCGATCGAAAGCTTGCCCCAGCCACGCGAAACAAGAATTTCGGACAGCCGGTCCATCGGGTGGCGTTCGGTCGACTGTACGTAATGATCCTCGTAGAAGAGGATGTTTTCATGCGCGAGATAGGCCGTGCGCCTGGCACCGTTGGCGTCCTGCTTGCGGCCGAACCAGATTGGCTCGCCGTGAGGCGGCACGATGACGGCCTGGTGGACGTAAAAGGACCAGCCATCATAGCCGGTCAGCCAGTTCATGTTGGACGGATCGGAAACGATCAGGAGATCGATGCCCTTGGCGTCCATGGCGCGACGCGTCTTTGCCAGCCGATCGGCGAACTCCATCCGGCCGAACTTCAGATCGATCTCATCCATGCTCGCTCCCTCGATTGTCATGCCTTGGTGCCAGATGGCCGCCGGCTTGGAAAGACCTGGACCAACCGCATTCGGCGCCAGCGGGGTGGAGGGGCCGCTCCAACTGCTTTATCACGGTCGCCTACCCGCAAAGAACCAGGAGCCGATCATGCCGGACCGCAACAACGAACTGAACGCCTGGGACCGCGACCACTTCTTTCACCCGTCGACCCATATGGGACAGCATGCGCGCGGCGAAAGCCCGAACCGCATCGTCAATGGCGGCGAAGGCGTCTACATCAGCGACGTAAACGGAAAGAGGAGCCTGGATGCCTTTGCCGGTCTCTACTGCGTGAATGTCGGCTATGGCCGCACGAAGATCGCCGAGGCGATCTCCAAGCAGGCGCATGAACTGGCCTATTACCACGCCTATGTCGGCCACGGCACGGAAGCCTCGATCAGGCTGTCCAAGATGATCATCGACCGCGCGCCCGATCACATGAGCCGGGTCTATTTCGGTCTTTCCGGGTCGGATGCGAACGAAACCAACGTGAAGCTGATCTGGCTCTACCACAACCAGATCGGCAAGCCGGAAAAGAAGAAGATCATCTCGCGCAAGCGCGGCTATCACGGCTCCGGCCTGATGACGGGTTCGCTGACCGGGCTCGAGCTCTTCCACAACGCCTTCGACCTGCCGCTCGACCGCGTGCTGCACACCGAAGCGCCCTATTTCTACCGGCGTGAGGATCGCTCGATGAGCGAGGCGCAGTTCGCCCAGCATTGCGCCGACAGACTGGAGGAACTGATCCTGGCCGAAGGGCCGGACACGATTGCCGCCTTCATCGGCGAGCCGATCCTGGGCACGGGCGGCATCGTGCCGCCGCCGCAAGGCTACTGGGAAAAGATCCAGGCGGTGCTGCAGAAGTACGATATCCTGCTGGTCGCCGACGAGGTGGTCACCGGTTTCGGGCGCATGGGCACCATGTTCGGCTCGGACCATTACGGCATCAAGCCCGACCTGATCACCATCGCCAAGGGCCTGACCTCGGCCTATACGCCGCTCTCGGGCGTCATCGTCTCCGACAAGGTGTGGCAGGTGCTGGTCGAGGCATCCGACAGGATGGGCGCTTTCGGCCATGGCTGGACCTATTCGGCACATCCGCTGTGTGCGGCCGCCGGGGTCGCCAATCTGGAAGTGATCGACGAACTGGATCTCGTCGCCAATGCGGGCAAGGTCGGCGAATGGTTCCGGCGCCGGCTGTCAGATGCACTGTCGGACCACCAGCATGTGGGCGAGGTGCGCGGCGACGGATTGCTTGCGGCCGTGGAGTTCGTCGAGGACAAGGACGACCGCAAGTTCTTCGATCCGTCAAAGAAGGTGGGCCCGCGTATTGCGGCAGCCCTTGCCGAGCGAGGCGTGATCGGCCGCGCCATGCCGCAGGGCGACATTCTGGGTTTCGCACCACCGCTCTGCCTGACCATGCGCGAGGCCGACATCGTTGTCGAGGCGACCCTGGAGGCGGTCGAGGCGGTGTCGCAGACGCTTTGATCGCCATTCAGCGGTCAGACCGGACACCATACTCAAGGGTAAAGGCGCAGAGGAGCCGGCGGCCGGGATTGCGCCGCCACCTCGGCGGGCCACGGCATCCCGAGAGGCAACATTCACAGCCGGTTGAAGGTCAGATAGGCGGGCGTTCGCCCTTCGCGCAGCGCCTTGGCTTCGTAGCGCGTGCCTGGCCAGGCTTCATAGGGCGTGTGCCAGTCGGCAGAGCTTGATGCCTGCCATTCGAAGGCGGGGTGGGCGCGGCAGTGGAGCAGCGTCCAATCCACATATGTATCGATGTCGGAGGCGAAGCGGAAAATGCCGCCCGGCTTGAGGACACGCGCAAACCGATCGAGATTCTGTTTGTTGACGAAGCGCCGTTTCCAGTGGCGTGGCTTGGGCCATGGATCGGGGTAAAGCAGGTCGATGCCATCGAGCGAGGCCTCCGGCAGCCAGTCCAGAAGAACGGTGGCATCGTCGTCATGGACGCGGACATTGTCGTGCCATCGGTCGGACAAGGCCGAGACAAGCTTGGCCATGCCGTTGACGAAGGGCTCGACGCCGATGAAGCCCATATCGGGATGGCGCGCCAGTTCGGAATAGAGATGTTCGCCACCACCGAACCCGATCTCCAGCCGCAAGCTCGATACGGGAACGGCAAACAGCGATCTCAGATCGGCCGGCGCCGGGACCGACAGGTCGAGCTTCAGCCGCGGCAGGATCTCGTCCATTGCCGCGGCCTGAGCCGGCTTCAGGGACTTGCCACGTCGACGGCCGAAAAAGGCTTCCGTCGCGCGTGACCGGCGCACTTCCTCGGCCATCGGTATATCCGCCTTACGCCTTGACGGCTTTCCTGATGTCCTTTGCGATGTCGGTCTTCTCCCAGGAGAAGCCGCCGTCGCGGCCGGGCTTGCGGCCGAAATGGCCATAGGCGGCGGTTCTGGCATAGATCGGCTTGTTGAGCGAAAGATGGTTGCGGATGCCGGACGGCGACAAATCCATCACCTCGCGCAGCGCCGCTTCCACCGCCTCCTCGCTCACCTTGCCGGTGCCGTGCAGGTCGACATAGACCGACAGTGGCTGGGCAACGCCGATCGCATAGGAAAGCTGGATCGTGCAGTTCTCGGCAAGGCCCGCCGCCACCACGTTCTTGGCCAGATAGCGCGCCGCATAGGCAGCCGAACGGTCGACCTTGGTCGTGTCCTTGCCCGAAAACGCCCCGCCGCCATGCGGGGCCGCACCGCCATAGGTGTCGACGATGATCTTGCGGCCCGTCAGGCCGGCGTCCCCGTCGGGCCCGCCAATGACGAACTTGCCGGTCGGGTTCACATACCAGTTGCAGTCATCGGCAATGGCGATGCCGCCCTCCTCCAGCGCCTGGCGGATATAGGGCTCCACCACAGAACGCACCTTCTTGTTGTCCCAGCTCTCGTCGAGATGCTGGGTCGAGAGCACGATCTGGGTCACTTCCTTCGGCTTGCCGTCCTCGTAGCGCACCGTCACCTGGCTCTTGGCATCGGGGCCGAGCTTGCCCGCCTCGCCCTCGCCGGCATGGCGCGCGGCCGCCAGAAGCTCCAGGATCTTGTGGCTGTAATAGATCGGTGCCGGCATCAGGTCGGGCGTCTCGCGGCAGGCATAGCCGAACATGATGCCCTGGTCGCCCGCCCCTTCCGCCTGCTTCTCGCCGGCATCCGACGCCTTGTCCACGCCCTGCGCGATATGGGCCGACTGGCCGTGCAGCAGAACGTCGATCCTGGCCGTCTTCCAGTGGAAACCGTCCTGCTCGTAGCCGATCGCGCGGATCGCCTTGCGCGCCGCGGAACGGAACTTCGACGGGTTCAGCATCGGCTCGCCGCGGCTGTCGGTCAGGACGTTGCCGTCCTTGTCCTTCTTCAACAGCGTGTGCGGCACCCGCACCTCGCCGGCAATCACCACGCGGTTGGTCGTCGTCAGCGTCTCGCAGGCAACGCGGATCTTGGAAGCATCGGTCGCCGACACCGCCGCATAACGCGCGGCATCCTCAGGCGTCACCTTCTTCATCTCCCGGTAGCACAAATCCACGATCTCGTCGGAAATCCGGTCGCAGACCTTGTCGGGATGGCCTTCCGAGACCGATTCGGACGTAAACAGATAGTTCTGGCGCAAGGCGGGTGTCCCCCTCTTGAAAGTGAAAATGCCGGCTCACCCAGCCGGCAGGGCACAGACTGTTAGACAGCCAGCATCAATACCGTCAAGCGCGTGAA
>JBKBIT010000024.1:0-56394 GCA_046297455.1 Aliihoeflea sp. | reverse complement strand
CGGGACCACCTGGTGCCCGAGCCAGTGCTCAGCCCCTCCCGCATAACCCTCGAAAACAACGGAAAAATCCGGCCGCTGCCGGATCGGGAGAACGCTTTCGCGGGAGCAAGTGGCGGAGAGGAAGGGATTCGAACCCTCGAGACGGTTCCCCGTCTACTCCCTTAGCAGGGGAGCGCCTTCGACCACTCGGCCACCTCTCCAATGCCGGCTTCGATAGCCGTGAATGCCATCAAGCGCAAGGCGCGACTGTCTATTTCCCGCAACGGATCGCCAATCCGCATTCACGATCTGCGCCGCTGGTGTAGGCCGAGAGGCTGGCTGCGGAAGAAGGCTGGACGAACATCAAAAGGAAAGGGGCCCGCGACTTGCGTCGCGGGCCCCAGTCAATTCTAGATCCTGGTTAAAGGATTAGAACGTGCGCGTGAAGCGGAGGAAGCCAGCGTGGGAGCCGGAAAAACCGTCCATCTTGGTGTAGCCGTATTCGGCGCGCACTTCGAAGTTGGTGACCGGGGTCCAGATGACCGCAGCTTCAGCAGCCCAGCCCTTCTGGTTCGTACGAACGCGCGAAGAAGCGTTGTACAGGTCTGCGAAGTACTGAGCGCCGACCGTCGCAGCGAACTGCGGGGTGAAGCGGTGCTGGTACGAACCGAGGATCGACCAGGTCGGCGAACGACCGAGCGGGGAAGACGCGCTATACTGCGTGTCGCCGCTTGCGTAGTAACCGATCACGCGGAGCGAGGAGCCCGGTGCGTTCGGCACGTTGACCTGGACGCCAGCCTGCAGACCGAAAGCCGACTGAGTCGCGTTGATGCGCTCGTCGAAACCAGCCTTCAACCATGCACCGCCCCAAGCCTGGTTGATGCCGATGACACCGACGACGTCGGGCATGTAACCATTGCCGTAGAACGGAGTGACTGCAGCGTGACCGCCGACGGTGTCGTTTTCGATCGACAGGGTTGCGTGCAGGCCGTTTGCACCGGTGAAGGTGTAAGCGATCAGCTGGCGCTGCTGGTAGCCGTAGTACAGGCCGGACCAGGAGTGCGAACCGAAGCTGGCAACGCCAGCGCTCTGCGAGGTGACCCACGCACCTTCGGTGTAACCCATGCGGAGACCGCCGAGTTCGATGAAGGCCTGGTCGACAACTGCGTTGCCGTCGTTGGCGACGCCGTTGGCCTGCCAGTCAGCCTGCAGACGGATGTAGCTGCGCAGGGTGCCGAGCTCGGTCTCCGAACGCGCGTCGAGGTTCACACGAGCGCGGGAAGACTTGTACCAACGGTTGTTGTCAGCGGGGTTGCTGCCGCCGATGTAAGCCGGGGTGTGCGTGGCGTTGCGGTAGGTGTTCGCAGCCAGCTGGTACCAGACGTAACCCGAAATCTGCAAGCAGGTCTCGGTGCCCGGGATGTAGTAGTAGCCAGCGCCGTAGACGTCGCAGATGCGAACGTATTCCATGGCTTCCGGCTCGGCGTAGATGATCGGGTCGGCCGCCTGGGCGCCCGAGACGGCGAGCATCGAAGCTGCCGCGGAGCCGAGAAGAAGGCTCTTGATTTTCATTTCCTGACCTCCAGGCTATATGATCCAGCAGAATCAATGAGTTAACGCGCCGCCCGCGCTCGGCTGAAAGAAGCATTCCACCTGCTGCGAGCGCTCGACTTTCGGCGTGTTCCAAGCACTGGTCGCCCATCCACCAGCGAAGGAGGCGTCCATGGTCAACAGCAGCAATCTCTACAGAAAGGCACGTGCGCTTGTCGCAAAGGCGACGGAGCCGGGCTACTCCGCACCTGCCGCTGCTGCTGCCCTCAGCGCAGCCGCAAGCATCGTGGCCGAGAACCATCTTGAACGTACCAGGATAAGCTGGCCTCCACTGCCAGACGGATATTGCTGGTCGGGGGTGGTTGGCATGAGCAACGTCGTGGAGCGCACGCAGACTGCCCAAGCGCAGCATCTCAGCCGGGGCGAACGGCTGATGCTCCTGCTTGACCGATCAGGCGGAGCCAGCGCGGACGAACTCGCTGAAGCCTTGGGTGTGAAGCCTCACAGCCTTCGAGCCCTCATCTCTGTCGAGGCCCGCCAGAAGCGAGGTCTTGACGTGAGGCTCAACCGTCAGTCGGGCAGGTACAGTATCGTCGCGTGATCCGGGGCAGCAGTGCCGCTACGGATCACTTGTGCTGATCACGCTGCGCGCCGCCCACCCGTCGACACCTGAACGCAACGGCCGTTCCTTGCCGCCTGTCGCGCCCGTGTGCGGCCGTATCGCCTCCAGCCGGGACACCGACCCCTTCCAGGTTACCGAACGAGCGATACTGCGCCTGTGGGCGAGCAGAGACTCGCACCTCGGGCAACCGCCCGGCCTGCTCGGCCATAGGGCGCGATACCGGCCGTGAGCGGCACCGCCATCCCCTTGGAACGCGATACCGGTGAGGAGTCGCCTCCCCGGCCGTAAGGCTTGATGCTTGTGACCGCGTTGTGCTGTCGCGAGCAAGCTGGCAGGAAGACGGTTCCGGGCCTGCTCCCGCTCCTCGCGCCATGCCACCAGCGAGCCGACGTCGAAGCGGTGGTTGTGCTTCGCAGCGCACCCGGTGGACCGTTCGAGGTCGCGCGGCGAGAGAGCCTGCAGATGTGCACGGACAACCTCTTGCGGACTCGCGGCCTGCTTGGGCTTGGCGGGGAAGGTACGGTCGTGACGGCCGCATCTCTTCCGCGATCCACCGCTGTCCGCTCGACGTCGCGGGCTCGCCCGCAGACCCCGCAACTCCGGGCTTCCCCACAGTATCGCTTTCCGACCCCTACAGGGATGCCATTCCCCAGCGATACTGCGCTAACTACCCCCTCAACCCCGCAGAACACCGGGCTCGAATCCCGCCGGGATCGGCTAGGTACCAGCTTCCTCCGAATTGACCGCTTCGGATATCAGCTCCAGCATGCCCAGCAGCGACAGCCGCATGTCCTCGGTCGCGTCTTCGGTGTCGCGGGCGGCTAACACCAGCTCGTAGACGTTGCCCGTCGCCATCGCCATCGCCACCAGCTTGGCCTCAGCGAGTCCCGCCTCGTCAGCCAGCCCGCAGGCTTCCATCTTAGCGGGGCCGATGCTCCTCTTGCCGCACACGGCGTGCCACGAGGTTAGGCCGTAGGCATGCCCCTTGTCCTCCACGTAGGCGAGAGCGCGAGTCGCCTTCCAGCCGGTCTCATTACGAAGCCCCTGATGGACAGTGACACCATCCGTCAGCTTCCATGTCACCTCATCGACCTGCTCCCAGCGCAGCCGATCATCCTTCTCGTCGCGGGCCGTGAGGCCCATCTTCTCCATCAGCGTGTTCAGTACAGCTGGCGCATCGAACTCCATCGCCCGCTCCAGGTCGTTGACGCTGACCCTATTGGGGTTGTGATAGCTGGAGGCCGCGCGACACCTGGCGGAGCAGAACTTCGCGGACTGGCGTCGGGCCTCGAACAGCGTTCCGCAGTGCTGGCAGGTGGTAGGGATTACAGTCATATCAGGTCTCCTCGAACGAGCGCCTATGTAAGCTTGCAATCGTCCTCAAGAGCAAGTCCATCTTGCGGAGAGGACATTCTGGGGATAACTGGCGCCGAATCGTAGTTATAGATTGATGAATATTCGATCCATTCTTTAGAGACAATCAGCCCGGCCCCTCATTACTCGACTTCACAATCCATTCTTCTGATGCCAACTCGTCGGTCGAGGAACCCCCCGGTCCCCGAACCATTCTTTTGGCGCCATCTCCCAGGCCGTCCGTTCCGCAATCTTCGAACCATTCTTTGGAGACCAGCTGCCCGGCCTACCATTCGAGAATCCTCGAACCATTCTTTGCCCGCCAACATGATGGCAGTGGAATCATCAATTCAGATAAGCGTGACTGTCCTACATGGAGCAGCACCCTAACCGCTGGCGCGGCCGACCTCACCCAGGATGTCTTCGCCCGCCATGGAACGACGACGCCCGTGCTATGGAAGAAGCCGTCCGCTCAGCCGAACAGGCCCTCCAGCGCGACCGCGAGCACAGCCGGTCCACGCACACCCTCACTATCGGCCGTGCGGTCGACCTCCTCACGAAGACCAAGCAGCCGCTCCCCGACTACATCCGAACCGCCCTCCGCGCTGCCTGGGCTCTCCGCCGCGCAAGGGTCAACGCAATCGAGGTCAACGTCTGGCCGCTGGTCGAGGCGGGCATCTGGGGTCGCCAGGAGCGACTGGCCCTGCTCGGTCATCTGCACGCGGTGGCCGGTAGGCCTCTGGGATACGACGAGTGGCTCGCGACGTTGTCCGCTCTCGGTCTGGTGGGCGAGCGCGGCCTTACAACCCATGCCATCCGACAGGTCCATGGCGTCGTCCTCCACGATGAGTTCCGCGCCGCTGCGAGATTGACAGCCGAGGCCGAGGTGGCGGGCCGACCGATATCCATCAGGCGCCTGGCGGCGAAGATTGGTTGCTGGCCTCGCACAGTTGTCGATTGGCGTGCACGTCCAGAGTGGCGACGCATGGTGGAGGTCGAGCGTGTGATTGCCCAGAGCGGCCGGGATGACGCGGGCGTCGGACGGTAGCTCAGTGAATGCGAAAGTGGCTTCACCACCTGGGGACTGGAGAACATTCGAATCCCATGGACTAATTGCACGCACTGGAAGCAAGGCGGCTGCGGGCCGCACAACCTAGGAGTGTTAGAATGTTCGGACTTAAGACAGCCGTCGCGCCCGTCGCGGCACCATCCACCGCCCGGTCCAAGGACCGAGCCGCAGCCCTCCCCGAGGAAGCCCGACGTCGTCTCGGCTGGCTCGCCCAGCGGGCCGAGGAACTGGCCGATGCGGCCGAAGGCGCTCATGGCGCATCTGAACAGGCCAACAATCGCTTCCGCGATGCGCGTGCCCTCGTGGAGACCATGAAGGAGCGCAAGGCCGACGAAGAGGCAGGAAGCAAGAAGGCGACTCCGGCTACCCTGGCCTCGCTCTCGGACGCCGAGGCGGCTCTGGTAAGGGCGCGCCGCAGCCACGAGCGCGCCATGCAGCACTCTCGCGATACAATCGTCGAGCTGCAGGGCGTCCGCGATATGCAGACGGCTCTGCAGCGCTACATCGGCGGAAATCCTGCGGGCACCTTGGTCGACAACCGGCCAGACCTGAAGCTGGGCGCCGCAGGCGGCTACGCTGCCTTGGTCGCCAAGTATCGCGGCGAGGCTCTGCGCCTGGAAGCGGAGCGGAGGGAGGTGCAGCTCGCGCCCATGACGGCCGAAGAGGTCAAGCGCAAGGCGCGAGCCGAAGTCGAGGAACTGGCCGAGCGCGGCGCCCCGTTCGTCTCGGGCGCAGCGGAGCCCTTCATCGACCATGGTGACGGCCGAATTCAGGCGCCCCGCATCGGCATCGGCTGGCCGACGAAGCGCATGACCGGGCTGGAGCCCTCGGCCACCGGCTCGGGCCACACGCCGAGCGTTGTCGACACAGCGGCGCTGGTTGCATGGCTCCACAAGGACCGACTCATCGAGGCCTTAGAGGCCGACATCGACGAGGCGTACGCGACTACCGATGGTATCGACACGCACGAGCGCGGCAAGCGCATCCGCGCGCTGAGCCGTCAGATTGCACAGGCTGAGCGCCTGGAGGCTGAGGCCATCTGGAAGGGCGTCGAGGCAGGCGAGGCCGTCGAGTGGCGAGCGCTTCCGGCTGCTGCGGTGCTGGGCGTGAAGGTCGACGCCGCACTGGCCCAGCAGCAGCAACCCAAGGTCAGCGGCGCCGGGCTGCAGGAAGTCACCGGGCGATAGCAGAATTCCTCGCAGGGACTGCCCTGCGAGGGGTTAGGACGGCCGGACCAGAATCCGGTTGTCCACCACATGCGCGGTGCGCGCGGAGGGTGTCTGATCAACATTCCGCTGCTGCGCGCGCAGTGAGCCCGGCCAGGTAGGTTCTTGAGTGCCTGCCTGGCCGGGAAGAATAGAAGACGTGTCGGTCGGAACATCCGCGCGTCTCCTTGTGGCCGGAGTCGCTCGCCTCTCCTCTCTCACGGGCGATTCCGGCCACTCCCACCAACATCGACACCACGGAAGGAACATCATATGCAGACCAACGAACCAATGATTACAATCACAGGCCTCGCCGTCAGCGGCCCGGTCAATGTCTATCCCGAGAGCGCGGGCGAGGCCTTCCTCGCCGAGATGGAGGCGTTATCGGCCGACCTCCCGGAGGGCGCAACACCCGCCCAGCGCGAAGCGCGCATGGAGGCAATCATGGCCAGCTATGAGAAGCTCGCGGGCTCGGGCTCGACGGCCGACGCGGCTGACCTGACCCATCTACAGGTCTCGGCTGACGGGCGTCACCTGGAGCCTGTGCGGGCAAAGTCAATGGCCCACATGGCCAGCCAGTTCTGGGCGAAACATGGCGCCCGCCAGGTCGACGAGGGCGATGACATCGACCGCTCGGTCGCTGGCCACGGACCTGGCTACGAGGTCCTCGCTCGCGTGCTCGATGCGAAGCCTCGTCCGAGGGGCCGCTGAGCGCCAAGGAGCGGGCACAGGACACAGTATCGCTGTCAGGAGGCACCTGCCATGCCATCCACGAGCGATACTGCGTAGTTACCGCCCTGTTGCGCCCAAGATTAGAGTCCGCTCGATCTGGTTAGCCCAATCTAATTGTAATGGAGGTACTGAATGAAGCGCCTAGTGGAAATAGTCACGACGTCATTTGGCGAGGCGCTTGCGACTCGTTACCCGAAGCGGACGGGGATTTCCTCGAACGCATCCTGGCCGATAGTTTCGAGGACCGCTTGATGAGCATCCATCAGCCACCGCCTGAAATTGACGTCGGCGCCGCGCGGCGACATCTGCATCTTCTGACCGGTCAGCCCGACCCGGCCGTCGCCTGGCAGATCTTCGATGATCGCAAGAAGGATCAGTCCGTCGCGCGCGGCTTTTACGGGACGCTTGATGAGGTGCTGCCCCGGCTACGCGCTGCGCAGGAGAAGGGTTGCGGTGTGTATCTGGGCGTCAACCAGACCGATGGACAGCGCCGCAGGAAGGAGAACATGGTGGCCGCTCGTGCTCTCTTCCTTGATCTGGATGGCGCGCCGCTACCCGACGACTGGCCGGTACGGCCCGATCTCATTGTGCATTCCTCATCGGTCGATGGCGTCGACAAATACCAATGTTGGTGGCGGATCGAGCCCACGGATGATTGGGACACCTGGCGCAGGATGCAGATGGCGCTGGCGATTCGATACGGCGGCGACGTGAAGTGTACGCTCGTCACCCAAGTCGGCCGCTGCGCCGGATTCATCCATCAGAAGAACCCCGCCCAGCCATGGCAGGTTCGCATCATTCACGACGGCAATCCCGATCTCGATATCCTGCCGACACTGAAAGAGCAGGCGAGGCTCTTCGGCTTCGGCCTGTCAGCAGTCAAGATTTCCGAGCCTCGGCAGGATCGAGGCGAAATCAAGCCGCCGCCAGGCGGCTTCGACAACCCCATCGACGTGCAGCGGGCCAAGGCCTTGGTGGTCGTCGAGGACAACTGGAAGCGGACATCGGACGGGGCCGTCAGTATCTTCCAGATGGCCTGCCGCCTACACGATCTGGGACTCAGTCCTGACCTCGCTATCGAGCTGATCGAACAACACGTCCCGGTCCTTCCGCCACAGGCCGATGGCGACAATCGATATGTCGAGCGCAAGGTGGCCAACGCGTACCAGTACGCCCAGAACACGCCCGGCGCAGACAGCTTCGAGGCAGATAGGCGCATGTTGGCCGAGAAGCTGGTCGACCGCGATGCCCTGGCAGCGTTCCTCGACAAGGGAGAAGATGATGAGTGACCCGCAGATCGAAGCCGCCATCACCAAGCTGGAAGCGATGAGGCTGGACGAACTCACAGACCTGTATGATCCGGCCAAGCTCGCCGTGCTGCTTTCGGTCAAGCATGCGAACCGGGCCGCCTTCGAGAAGCTGTTCGTCAAGTGGAAGCAGATGGGCTTCTCGGGATGGCACGAGATCAAGGTCGAAATAGGCAAGCTGGAGAAGAAGAAGCTGGCCGGCCCTGGGCCATCGGACGGTGGGCTGGACCCGGACACGCCGCTTGCCACAGCCAGGCGGTTCCGTGACGACATGCACCCTACCTTGTTGTGGTACCAGAGCGAATGGCTCCTCCATCGCGGTTCGCACTATGTGGTGGTCGAACCGGACAAGGTGAAAGGCGACATCTACAAGTTCATCGACAGGGTCGGCGGGTTCTCGCCGAATGCCACGGCTGTCAGCCATGTGTTGGATGCGCTCAAGGGAGAGGCGCTGGCCGAGCGCGGGACGTTTTCACCGCCGTGCTGGCTTGACGAGGACGAACTCGACTATCCGGCGCATGAGATTCTCGCCTGCCGCAACGGCCTGCTGCATCTGTCTTCGGGCACGCTGCTAGATCCGACGCCTCGATTCTTCACGCGCAACGGCCTGCCCTATGCCTACGATACCGGTGCGCCGGAGCCCCAGCGGTGGCTGCAGTTCCTGAATGATGTATGGGGCCACGACTCCGAGCAGATCACACTGTTGCAGGAGGTGATGGGCTATCTGCTGACACCCGACACCGCGCTGCAGAAATTCTTCCTGTTCCTCGGCCCGACCCGCAGCGGCAAGGGCACCATCACCAAGGTAGTCACCAAGCTGCTGGGCTCGACCAGCGTCTGCAGCCCGACGCTCGGTAAGTTCGGGGAACGGTTCGGCCTGGAAGCCGCGCTTGGAAAGTCGCTGGCGACCGTCTCGGACATGCGGTTGAGCAGGCGCACCGACCGCCAGGAGATCGTCGGCAACCTGCTGCGCATCGTGGGCGAGGATGATGTCGATGTCGAGCGCAAGCACATCGGCGGAGCGGTGACGGGCAAGTTGAGCATCCGCATCATGATCTCTTCCAACCTTCTGCCGCCACTGCCCGATGTCAGCGGCGCCCTGGTGGCCCGACTGATCACGCTCACCATGAAGCGATCCTTCCTTGGCGAGGAAGACCTAACCCTGGACCGAAAGCTGGAAGCCGAATTGCCTGGCATCCTGAACTGGGCCATAGAGGGCTGGAAGCGCTTGAAGGATCAGGGGCACTTCACCGTCACCGCCGAGAGCAGGGAGACCGCTGCAAAGATTGCCGATCTGGCCTCACCGCTGAGCGCCTTTCTGCGGGAATGCTGTGAGTTGGATAGCAATGCCATGGAGCCGAAGGGCAAGGTCTGGCACCGCTTCGAGAAGTTCGTCGCGCTGAACGATCTCCCGCCCACCTACACCTCCTCCAACTACTTCCATCGCGATCTGGTGACGGCCACACAGTACCGGATCACCGAAAGCCGGCCACGGGTCAAGGGCGTGCAGGTGCCACATTGGGTGGGACTGCGGCTGATTCCGGCCATTGGCGACGATGACGAGGGAGATGATGAGTAGGTGTGCTGCAGTTGCTGGGCAATGACCACTCCAGAAGCCATAGGAATGGTACCCCCTAGGGGGGTATGGTTGTAGGGGCTTGAAGACTGACTTTGCCCAGCAACTGCAGCACACCCATCCATGGCGATGGGGACTGCGGCCTCTTCGGGGCAGGCCCGTCCGCGATCCCCATCGCCATGGCACCCTGCCCGGCATCGCCGTCGATCATCGGGCGCATGGCCCCGTCCGGCCGCACCGCCCCGCAGAGCCTCGACGCGCGCGAGGGCCGCTACTACCGCGACAGAACCGAGCAGGCGATTTGGGGAGCGAAGGCCTTCGAGGCTGAGCGGTCACCCCGGCCGAGACCCCCGTCTTGATTGGGTCCCGCGAAGTCCATCGACCCATGAGGGGGGCGCGGAGCCCCGATGCGTGCCCCGCTGCAGGATAATAGTTTCGCAGACAACCCGACAGCGGTCGGCGCTCTGGTGAGGTGTGTCATATTAGCCACAGTGGCCTCGACGGCATCCAGGCCTCGAAGGATGCATCTGATGTAGTCCGCCAGGATGCCCGAGCCGTCGCAACCGCCCAGCCGCTGGGGCCTCGTCTGAATCGCGCTATGTGGTGTGAGCTGTCGGGCCTGCGAGGCGATGCCCGCCATATTGATATATCAGGCGCGGCGGAACTCGAGACAACCTCATTGATCGAATTGGACTAGCCCCCTCCTTCAAGGGAAAATCCTCCTCTCCCCAGGACGAGGAAACGCACCCATGCACATCGAGCACCTCCTGGCCCAAGCGGCCGACCCCTATCAGACCGCACCCGAACGCGCCGCTGCCCTCTCAGCCGCAGCACGCACAGCCGCACCCGACCACACCTGGCCCTCGCCTCTACCGGGCTGGGCATGGTGCGACGGCCGCGTCGTCTGCGTGACGTCTACCATCCCGCCGCTCAAGGTGCGGGCGCATCAGGCCTTCGGGGAGGAGGAGGAGCCTATCGCGGAGGAGCCCGAGCCCATGGCCGAAGAGCCCGCCGAGGCCGTGCAGCTGGTCGGCTCTGAGGCCTCAGAGCGCTCGCCCAAGCTCGGCTCCAGCGCCGCGCGCATCATTGAGATGTTGCAGCGTCCTGGAGGCGTCTCGGTCGAGGAAGTGATGGCCGAGCTGGGTTGCGCGCAGGTCAGCGTCAGGGCACTGATTAGCATCAACAGCCGTCGCATCGGCGCCAAGGTGATTCTCGCTGATGGGCGGTACCGGATGGCTGGAGGCGAGCCGTCGCAGGGGGGCAGCTCCACCGAGGCCGAGAGTCGGCCACCTGTGATCGTTGCCCCCACCGCAGGCGGTCGGGCCGATCAGCCGGTCGGCTCTGAGGCTCAACGCGTCCGCCTGCCCAAGCCGGGTTCTAAAGCCGCTCGGCTCCTCGACCTGCTACGGCGACCCGAGGGTGTCTCGGTGACCGAAGCCGTGGAGGAGTTGGGCTGCAAGCCGATTTCCATCAAGGGGATGGTGAGCATCTACTCGCGCCGCATCGGCGCCACGGCCGTGCTCGACAATGGTCGGTACAAGCTGGTCGAGGCTCGCTACCGTCGCGCGGGCAGCGATTGTGTACTCGTCGGAATCGAGGCAGCCTGAGAAGCTCGGAATCGTGCGGTCGCGCACAGTATCGCTAATTTGACCCTACAGGGATGCCATTCTCTAGCGATACTACGCTAACTACCCCCTCAACCCCGCAGAACACCGGGCTCGTAATCGGCCGATTCAGCCATGGACCTACTTCTCGCGGACGTCCGCCCACACGCGGCCCGCGTGGCGCCGTATCCCAGCCAGACGGACGGTGGTGGGTCGAGGGAGAGGACCGCCGTGTGGACGCGACAAGGCCGGAAAGCGAGGTCCCGGCCCTGCGTCATGATGGGCCCGTCCTAGGCCTCGTGATAGTACCTGCCATCGCGGCAGACGACCTTCCACCCAAGCCCCTTCCGAAGCTTGACCGTGATCAGCGCGCGGGCGCTGTGGGGCAGCACCCCGAGGGCCTCGACGATTTCGTCCAGCGAGGCGCCGTCCGGCCGGTCGACCATCTCCGCGACCCGCTGGCCCTGCGTCGGCCCACCTGCCACGCGGGCGCGTGGAGGCAGCTTGCGGCTGGATGGCTTGCGCTCCTTCTTCGGGGCGGCGGTCGTGGCGGGCTCCTTGATGACCTTAGCATCCTTGCCCAGCGTCCCCTCGACCCGGTACCCGGCTGGAGCATCGGGCCAGTCAATGCGGCTGTGGTCGAGGCCGTGCTTGGCAGTGATATCGCTGGCGGTCTGCAGGGCCGAAGCGGCTTCGCCGTTGGTGCAGCCGTTGGCTTCGGTCTTGGCGAGGAGGGCTCGGGCCTTCCTGTATGCGCTTGAGATGTTGGTCATGGTCGATCTCCTACGATTGCGGTATGTGACTACCGCTTGATCAGAGGAGTAACGCCAGTACCAAGTTCATCCGTCATGCGCCGAAGGTTGACTGGGTTAATGCAATGCGTCGGAGAGCCTCCCAAGCACACGTAGACCGAAATCAGCTGGAAGCATCCGGCGCCGCTTCGAGAACCGACAAGCAGGCGTCAAGGTCGTGCGTGGCCAGATGCGCATAGCGCATCGTCATCTGCAGCGACTGATGCCCGAGCCATGTCTGGACTCGGCGGATGTCAACGCCACCTCGGACAAGCCGCGACGCACAGGTGTGGCGCAGGACGTGCGGAACGACATCGCGATCATGGCGCAGGCCCACGTCGCGCTTCGCCTCATGCCAGACCATCCGATACTGATACTGCTTCACGGCACAGAAGGGACCGACCGCCATATCCCCGCAGGATATCAGCGAGTCTTGGACCCGGGCCGTTAGCGGCACGGTGCGACTGCGACCTGATTTCGTGATCCAGAATGTCGCCCTCCCCTTCTCGACATCATTCCAGCGCAGCCCGATTGCCTCACCGAGCCGGGCGCCGGAGTCCACGAGGAAGACGGACAGGTGATAGTAGATTTCCGACCGGGTCTTGATAGCGGCGAACAGCCTCCGCTCCTCGTCGGGATCGAGGAAGCGTATTCGCCCCGCCCTCTCCTTCAGCCGCTCGATTTCCGGAACGCTGCGGATGTCGCCCATCGCGCGCGCCTTCTTGAGGAGCTTGCCGAGCGCGGAGAACTTTCGGTTGATTGTCGCGTTGCTGTTGCCCCGCTGTCGGAGCACACCTGCGAGATGATCAAGTCGCTCTTGTGGAAAGTCGGAGAATGGCTCGGGACCGAGCAGCCGGTCCAGCTCACGGATGAATCCGGTCAAGCAGTATTTGTGCAGGCCCGCTTCCCACAGCGTGTCGTGGTACTTGGCGAATAGCTCGGCGAGCGTGTGGCCCTTGTCAGGCCCGAGCCCCAGGCCCGCATTGTCAGCGTCGGCCTGGATGTGTGCGGACCAGTTCGACCAGTAGCCCGGATCATAAGTTGCTCGCATATTCCGTTCCCCTTCTCGTCGGGGCATTGGAATGCGTACTTCTCGGGGCTCAGCAAGTGAATTGTCGGCGAGGCAGGTAGGCCGACATGGACTTCCTGAAGCCTGGATGTCGGTCACCCATACGAAAATCCCGGCGAGTTGCCCCGCCGGGATTTCAGATCAGACTGATAAGGCCTGATTAGAAGGAGCGCTGGAAGCGAATAGCGGCTTGCCAGTTGCTTGCCCCGGCTGCGTTAGCACGTGAGGTGTAGCGCACTTCCGGCATGATCTGAAAGTCGCGGACCGGCGTCAGCACGAGACCACCAACCGCATCCCAAGAGTCTCCGCCCGAAATCCCAGTCGACTGGTACCACTGGACATGACCCTTGACAGCGACCGTGGGGGTCACAGCCGCGCGTGCATGACCCATGACGGACCACGTGGACGTGCCACCAGCTGGGTTGGAGATGGCATACATGCCAGCGCCACTGCTGTAGAAGACATGCACGCCGACATCAACCACGTCGACCTTACCACGCACGACGCCCTTCGCACCCCAAGTGGAGGCAACACTGTCATATCCGAAGATACCGCCGACGGAGCCCCACGCCTGCGAGAAGTTTGCACCGGCCTCGAAGTTCGGCTGAAGACGACCATCAGCGTTCTCGATTGCCGCTACAATTCCCGAGAAACCACCACCGGAGAAGGTGTAGGAGACTTCACCCGAATTGTTGAAACCATACACACCGCCGTAGATGCCGCCGGAGCCGTAACCGAGGAAGCGAGCATAGGGAGTATCACCCTTACCGATGCGGAATACACCATTGGGATTCTGCAACTCGATAAATGCGTGATTGAGGTTCACCGACTG
This sequence comes from Aliihoeflea sp., assembly GCA_046297455.1. GTDB lineage: Bacteria > Pseudomonadota > Alphaproteobacteria > Rhizobiales > Rhizobiaceae > ZYF759. The sequence goes on along the minus strand of JBKBIT010000024.1, from coordinate 42,704 downwards.
AGCGGCTCCAATGAGCGTGCCATCGGCAGCGCGGCTGCCCGTCGTCCAGTCAAACTCAACCTCGGCAAATCCGCGCAGCGTACCCAACTCGGTTTCCGAACGGACATCGAAGGTCGGAGCGAAGCGGGCGAGTTTGCCGAAGCTGTAATCTCCAGGCACATGATTGCGCTGGTTGTAGTTCATCTGGTAGCGCACGTAGCCACCGATCTTCATGCAGTTTTCGGTGCCCGGGATGTAGAAGAAGCCAGCGCCATAGACGTCGCAAATGCGAACGTATTCCATGGACTCGGGCTCGGCGTAGATGATCGGATCGGCTGCCTGAGCACCCGAGACGGCGAGCATCGAAGCTGCCGCGGAGCCGAGGAGAAGGCTCTTGATTTTCATGTTCTGACCTCCAGTCAAAAAGTTCAAAAACGGGTCTGGGTATTTTTCGCTGAAGGACAGCATTCCCTGCCCCATCCCCAATTGCGAAAAAGGCACGTCGTCGCCCCTTCTTCGAGCATGACAATACGCATGGGCGTTGGCCGTTCAACCGATATTGCCGGCTCGGGGCAGGTCCGGGGACGCTATGGGGGGGTGTTGTTGCACAAATGACACGTTTTCGATGGGGGCATTAAGGAGCGGTTAACCCTATCGGCCCGGAAGAGCGAATTTTCGGATGGGTGACGTCGAATTCGCTGCCGGAAATCGGAACCTTGCGGGGGAATCATCGTTGCCTGCGATTCGAACGCTGCGATTCTGTTGGTCAGGTTGGGAAGCTGCCAAGGGAGCAGCCTGGGCCGTTGAGGGAATGCAGCCTCTCGGTCGCGTCAGGCGTTATTGGCTCTTTGTAATGGCGCGAAGGCACAGACCCCGGGCGAGGCGCCAGCAGGCTCAGACCAAAGCGGCATGCCGAGGGCCGGCACAGGCCGTTTCTATGTCCGCTGGCGGTCCACCTTGGAAAGGAACGCGCTGATCGTCTCCGGCAGGCCGGCCGTCTCGAGAAGCGGCGGGTGGCCCTGGCCCTGGACGCTGACCACGGTCATGTCCGGCCTGAGCTCTTTCATCTCTTTGACAGTCTGGGCCGAGAGCACATCGGACTTCTCGCCGTGTATCACCATGAGGCTGGCGCCGGCGAGCCCGACGAACTGTGGCCACAGGGTCGGCAAGGGGATCGAAAAATCGATGGCGTCGAGGGTCTTCAGCAGTCGGGGATCGAAATCGGGGACGGGACGACCCTTGTGATCGCGGTAGGTGGCGCGTGCCTGTCTTTGCCAGTCCTCGTCTGAAAGGGCTGGAAACTGACCGCCATTGGCCTTGCGCTGCAATGCGGCTGCTTCCTCGAAGCTGCGGGGACGGGGCATCTTTCGCAGTTGCTGCCGGATGCGGGCGATGCCGGCGCCTTCGATCACGGGCCCGGAATCGTTCAAGACGACCGCGGCGACCGCCGCCGGCCTGATCGCTGACAACATCATGGTGACGATTCCGCCGCGCGATGTGCCAACAAACGCTGCGTGCTCGATGCCGAGGCCGGTCAGAATGCCGGCAATGTCTCGCGCCTCGGTCAGCGCATTATAGTTGTTCCAGTCGCGATCCCTCTCGGAGCGCCCCCGGCCACGATAGTCGATCGCGATGACACGACGGGGCAGTTCGGCGTCTTGCGACAGGTGCAGCGCCAGCGGATGGAAGTCACGGCAATTGCGGCTGAGCCCTGGCAGGCAAATGACGGGAAGCGAACCCGGCCGTTCCCTGCCATACTCGCGTGCATAAAGACGCAGACCATCCTCGGCCGTGATGAAGTGCTCGCGATAGGGCAGGGCCTCTGGCATGCTCCCGGTTACCGCCGCCCGCGCGTCAGATCTCCCACAATATCCATGCGGCCCGAAAGGCGCATCTTGTAGACCTGATAATTCTCCATGACCCGCTGCACATAGCCGCGCGTTTCGGTGAAGGGGATACGCTCGATCCAGTCAACCACTGCCTCGATGCTCTGGCCGCTTGGATTGCCATAGCGCTCGCTCCACTGCCGTGCGCGCGTGGGGCCGGCATTGTAGGCAACGAAAGTGAGGATGTAGGAGCCGCCGAACCGTTCGAGCTGCTCGCCGAGATAGGCAGCGCCGAGTGCGGCGTTGTAGCCGGCATCCGTGGTGAGTCGGGCCTGGTTGAACGTTACCCCGATCTTGCGTGCCATGTCCCTTGCGGTGCCTGGCAGAAGCTGGAGGATACCGAGCGCGCCGGCGCCGGAACGTGCCCCGACATTGAACTCGCTCTCCTGACGCGCAATGGCATAGGCGAGTGCCTTTCCGGCCATCGAGATGTTGGCGGAGGAGGGGATAGCGCCGACGGGATGGGCGAGCGCCCCAACCTCAAGGCCTCGCGCGGCAGCCCATTTACCCACTCGGAGTGACAGGAAATGGCTGCGCCGCTCCGCCATCACGGCCAGCAGCGCAAGCTCGCCCGGGCTCGTCAGCTGTCGAGCAAGGTCGCGGTAGAGGATGTCTGCGCGGGACTGGTGGCCTGCCTCCTCGAGGCGGCGGATCGCCTGTACGGCCTGCCTGTTCTGGAAATTGCGGCGGTCGGCATCGGATGCGCTGGGGAAATCGGCGGGGATCGTGTTGCGCCCGAGCTTTGCGGCAGCCAGCTGGCCATAGAAGGCCGTGCCATGGACCGCTGCGCGCTCATAATATTGCCGTGCATTGCCTGGGCCGCCGGCTTCGGCTGCGCGCCCAAGCCAGTAATTGCCGCGCGACAGCGAAATCGGACCTTCCGCAATCTCGACGATACGGGCGAAGTGGGTATGGGCGTTGCGCGCATCATTCAGAGCCCGCAAGGCAAACCAGCCCGCATGAAAGGCAGCGTCGACCTGGGTCGCTGGCGTGCCCCCGCGATGGCCAGCAACGATGCGATAGGCGCTCTGGGCATCTCCAAGGTCGAGCATCTCGCGCGACAGCACCCGCCGCTCGAACCACCAGGCCTCGGGGTCGATCAGCAGCGACTGGTCGTTCGGGGCCTGCAGCATGACCTGGGCGGCATCGCGGTATTTCTCGGCGGTGCGCCGCAGATAACGTGCCTTGGCAAAGTGCCAACCGGCCGACCGTTGTGCCTGCGGCACGGCGTCCAGAAGGGCGATCGCATTGCGTTCGCCCCTGGTGGCAGCGGCCCAGGCCTTTGTCAGCGCTTCGCCACCAGCAAGGGACGCGACACGCTCGGCCGAGCGGACGCGGTCTATATAGAGCATGCGTTCCATGCGGTGACGATGGTCGGCGGCCGGAATGATGCGGCCGAACTCGCGGATGATCGCGGTCTCCTGATCGGCTTCGAGCCGCTCCGTGCGCCAGAACGGTGACAGGACCGCGCGGGCGCGATCGAGATTGCCGACAGACACATGCGCGCGGGCAAGAACGATGGCGCCCTCGATTGTCTGGGGTGCGGTGTCGCCAAAGGCGCGAAGGACACCCTGCGGCCCTGGATTTTCGCGATAGAGAGCGCGCTCCGAATTGTTGCGCAACGCGGTCATGCCGGGCCAGGCCTGCAGTTCGCGGGCTGCCTGCGCGATTTCGCTGCTGGGAACGTTGCTGTCGCCGGAGATCGCGATTGCCCAGGCCAGGATCGCACGATCGAGCGAATTGGCTGGAAGGCTGTCCCGGACGGAACGGGCTCTTGCCGCATTGCCAGATCCGAGGGCGTCGAGCCCTGCACGCAGCCTCGATATATCACCGCCGACTACGAGATTGGCAGCCTGAGCCGCTGCCGACTGGGCCGCGACGGAACTCGTCGTGAAGGCGCTGACGCCTTGTGGCGCTGACGACATGTCATAGGGGCGCGGTCGCGGTATCGGTACGTTCTCCGGCATCATCACTTCGGCGACGGCCGGGAACGATAGTCCGGCAGCCACGGCGAAGGAGGCGAGGGCAGTTCGGGCGCTGCGATGCTGACGTACGGGCATCAATCGACGATCCTGGTCTTTGTTAAAGGGCGCTATTGCGACTTGGGGTTTTGCCAGCATTGCCACCCTTCAGTGAAAAGAGCGTAAACCAAAAGTTAGCGCTGCGGCATTGATTGTTCCATTCGCCGGCTATTTGGCTGGCCAAGACGACAAGACTATGGTGTGGGTCGCGACATTGGGCTAGAAGGCGCCGATCAGGCGCCTTCGTGGCGCGCGGGGCATGCCGCCGCACGGCTGGCGCCCCTATCGAGACAGACCGGGGTGTTCATGTTCAAGGGGTCCATCACAGCGTTGGTGACGCCGTTTACCCGCGAGGGTGATTTCGACGAAACAAGATTTCGTGAGTTTGTCGAATGGCAGATTGCGGAAGGGACCAACGGGCTCGTGCCGGTCGGCACGACGGGCGAATCGCCGACGCTCAGTCACGAAGAACATCTGCGTGTGGTAGAGTGCTGCGTGGAGATTGCGGCCGGTCGCGTGCCGGTCATTGCCGGTGCGGGATCCAACTCGACCGATGAGGCCATCTGGCTGGCCGAGCATGCCGAGAAGGTTGGCGCCGATGCACTGCTCGTTGTGACGCCGTACTACAACAAGCCAAATCAGCGCGGGCTTCACGCGCATTTTGCTGCGATAGCGCGGTCCACCAGCCTGCCGATCTTCATCTACAATATTCCTGGCCGCTCGATCATCGACATGACGCCGGAGACAATGGGCGCGCTCGTTTCCGAGTTTTCGAACATTGTCGGCGTAAAGGATGCCACGGCAAAGGTCGATCGCGTGTCGGAGCAGCGTGCGACCTGCGGCCCGGACTTCATCCAGCTTTCGGGGGAGGACGCCACGGCACTTGGCTTCAATGCCCATGGCGGTGTCGGCTGCATATCGGTCACCTCCAACGTTGCGCCTCGCCTGTGCGCAGAGTTCCAGGCGGCCAGCGTGAATGGCGGCGACCGCGCCCGCGCCATCGAGTTGCAGGACCGGCTGATGCCGTTGCACAAGGCGCTGTTCATCGAGCCGAACCCGGCCGGCGCCAAATACGCCCTGTCGCGGCTCGGCAAGATGGAGGCGACGGTGCGTTCGCCCATGGTCGATGTGGAGCCGGCCACCGCCCAGCGCATCGACGAGGCCATGCGCCATGCGGGCTTGATCAACTAGGGCGCGATGCCCAGTTGAAGCGCCATGGCAGCAAAAAGCGAACACAAGGGCAAGACGATCGCCGAGAACCGCAAGGCGCGGTTCTCCTACGCGGTCGAGGATACGCTCGAGGCCGGTCTTGTCCTGACCGGCACCGAAGTCAAATCGATGCGCGAGGGCAAGGCGAACATCCAGGAATCCTACGCCTCGGTCGAGGATGGCGAGATCTGGCTGATCAATTCCTATGTGCCCGAATATTCCGGCGGCAACCGCTTCAACCATGAGCCCAAGCGGCGGCGCAAGCTGCTCCTGAACAAGCGCGAGATGGCGCGCCTTTCCCAGGCCGTCGAGCGCGAGGGCATGACGATGGTCCCGCTCAAGATGTATTTCAACGAGCAGGGCCGCGCCAAGCTGCTGCTCGCCACCGCCAAGGGCAAGAAGCTCCACGACAAGCGCGAAACCCAGAAGAAGCGCGACTGGGGCCGCGAAAAGGCGAGGCTGCTCAAGGAACGCGGTTAGAGGTTCAACTGTGGTCGTTGCTGAACAGGGGAAAACAGTTTGAGGACCTCTGGTGAGCCCGTGTGGATGGGTAGAACCTCATCGTGCAACTGGCCGCGACGCTTCTCGATGCCGGTCGTGTTGTCGAAGTAGATCATCTCTGCGTCTTCAGCGGCCTTGAGCTGAAAGTAAGCGGCCCGTTCTGCCGCATTTGCCCTATCGGGGTCGGTAACGGCCCAAGCGAGTTGCGTCGTCAGAACTACCTTCTTTGATCGCTCCGTCTCAGCTTCCAGATTCTGAACGCGAAGCCAAAAATCGAGATCCTTTGAGTTTCTGGGAAACCAAGAGGCGTCATCATCCTCGCGGGTGTAGTAGCCAAGAGCCAGCACGTTGCCGAGGTGGCTCTTCAGCCGGCTGGAAATGTTGCCGGCCGACCCGACGTACACGCTGGGCTTTTCCCCGTGCCACCTGACCATGAGATAGATGCCGGACTGTCGTTCGGGTCGGACGGAGGCTTCAGCGAAGTCTCCGACGCTGAAGAAGCCCTGCCATTTCAATTCGATTTCGGAAGCCGCCATTCCGTTAGTGCTCCTTGCGCAAGAACCGGAAGACAGGCTCATCATCACGGTCGTCGGGTGAAGCCGGCAGCGAATTTGCCTTCTTCCACTCCGCTTCGAGGTCGGCCACCTCTTCCTCGTTACCTTTCAGCCTTGCCTTCCTGATCTCGAGTTCAAACCAGTCATCAGCATTGATTGTGATCGAGAACGGCTCGGGGTCCTCGAATATCTGTTGATCGAAGTCGGTTCTGCCAGCGCGCATCATCACTCCAATTTCGCCAGGATGTTCGGCATTCTGAAGGGGCTCCAAAAAATTGCAAGACACGCCCCTGACAGCTTTCTGTCAGGAAGAGGAAGTGCAGACCCACGATTTCCGACTAAGGGACCCTCACTAGAAGCGTGACTGGGGCCGCGAAAAGGCGAGGCTGCTGAAGGAACGCGGTTAGGGCCGCGCCCTATTTCTGCTGTCCTTTTTGGAACGTCTCACCCCTCGGCTGCATTGGCCTCATAGGCAATGCCAGGGGAGGAAATCATGCCACATGCCAGCCCGTCAGCCGCCGGCCAGCGCAAGGCCGTTCTTTACCGAATGGTCATGGACGAACATCTGTGCCCTTTCGGCCTCAAGTCGAAGGCGCTTCTGGAGTCGAAGGGCTTCGAGGTTGAGGACCATTGGCTCACGAGCCGCGATGAAACCGATCGCTTCAAGGCGGAACACGGGGTCGAGACGACGCCGCAGACCTTCTTTGGTGAACAGCGGATCGGCGGCTATGACGATCTGAGGGTCCATTTCGGCGAAACGGTTCCGGGCGAGGACGAGACGAGCTACCAGCCGGTGATCGCCATCTTCGCGACCAGCGCGCTGATGGCGCTGGCCATCAGCTGGTTCGCTTTCGGCACGATCTTCACGGTCCGGACCGTCGAATGGTTCATTGCCGTGTCCATGTGCATTCTGGCAATCCAGAAGCTTCAGGATCTGGAAAGCTTCTCGACGATGTTCCTGAACTACGACCTGCTGGCTCGGCGATGGGTGCGCTATTCCTATCTCTATCCTTTTGGCGAGGCACTGGCCGGCATACTGATGATCGCTGGTGCGGCTATCTGGCTGGCCGCACCGGTAGCTTTGTTCATCGGGACAATCGGTGCAGTCTCGGTCTTCAAGGCGGTCTATGTCGACCGACGCGAACTGAAATGCGCCTGCGTGGGTGGGGGCAGCCGGGTTCCGCTGGGCTTCGTATCGCTGACGGAGAACCTGATGATGATGTTCATGGCCGTTTGGATGGGTGCGCGTGCTTTCCTCTAGGTGCAGGTCCTATCCAGATGCGCTCGCACATCCGAAAAGACCGCCGAAAACATCTCTTCAGTCAGCCGTCCCGTATTGGTGTTGTAGCGCGAGCAATGATAGCTCGAGAAAACGGCAAGGTCGGCGATCTCGTTTTTCGATCCGTGACCGAAAGGGTGCGCCTGTACCCGCCCGCCCAGCGCGCGGATGGTCGACTGATGGGCGATCGTGCCGAGTGTGACGATGGCGCGCAGCGACGGGAAGCGGCCCAGTGTTGGCGCGAGGAACGCCCGGCAGGTGTTGATCTCGGCCCCGACCGGCTTGTTCTCCGGCGGCACGCAACGCACGGCATTGGTTACGGCGCAGTCCACGAGGACCAGACCGTCGTCGGTACGTGCATCGTATTCGCCCTTCGCGAAACCGAAGCGGCCAAGGGTGCGGTAGAGAAGGTCGCCCGCGTAGTCGCCGGTGAAGGGACGGCCGGTGCGGTTGGCTCCACGCAAGCCGGGCGCCAATCCAACGACGAGGAGGCGCACATGCCGTTCTCCCCGAGGGTCGGACCAGGTAGGTACCGGCGCATTGAACCATGCAGGCTCGCGATCACGCCATGCCGCAATGAAGCCGTGCAATCGCGGGCAGAGCGGGCAATCACGGGCAGGCTCGGCCGCCGCCAAATCATGCTTCATCAGTCGTCGGCGTCTTCAATGTCGTTATCTGGATCGGTTCGGCGAACGGGGCGTTCGGATGGATCACGTCCGATCTCTGCCTTCAACGAAGCCAGATCGATAAAGCTGTCCGCCTGACGACGCAGATCATCCGATATCATGGGTGGCTGGGATGCCATGGTGGACACGATCGAAACCTTTCTGCCGCGCCGCTGCAAGGCTTCCACCAGTGTACGGAAATCCCCATCGCCTGAGAAGATGACATAGTGTTCGATGACCGGCGCCAGTTCCAGCGCATCGATTGTCAACTCTATATCCATGTTGCCCTTGATCTTACGGCGCCCGGCAGCGTCGGTGTATTCCTTGGCGGGCTTGGTCACCACCTTGTAGCCGTTGTAGTCCAGCCAATCTATCAAGGGGCGTATCGAGGAATATTCCTGATCTTCGATCAAGGCGGTGTAGTAATATGCGCGAATGAAATGCCCGCGCTTCTGGAAGCTGGCTAGCAGTTTTCGATAGTCGATGTCGAAGCCTAGTGCTCGCGAAGTCGCATAGAGGTTGGCACCGTCGATGAACAGTGCGATCTTTTCCCGCGGGTCGAACATTCGCAAAAAGCCCTGCCTGAAACCAATAATTCAACGCACCACAACCGGTTTCGGGAAAACTGATGCGAAAGCCGGCAACTACTACGTCACTTAGCGCCGGCTTATCGCCTTTCAAAGAGAATCAATAGCTATCCAATGATTATTTGTTCACGTTTTCGCGAACAACGTCATATGTTAACATTGTGGACAATTGCACTCATATTTCGGAGTCGCGCAGATTGTGAGTTTGCCGCTGCCAGTGCGATTGTCTTGTGTTTTGGGCCGGTTCGCGATAATGACGCGCCCAAATCCCGAAAAACCAATCCATGAAAGGGGCACTGCATGGCCCGCGTCACCGTTGAGGATTGTATCGACAAGGTCGAAAACCGCTTCGAGCTGGTGCTTCTTGCCGGGCACCGCGCCCGCCTGATCTCTCAGGGCGCCGCGATTACCGTCGATCGCGACAACGACAAGAACCCCGTTGTGGCGCTGCGAGAGATCGCCGAGGAGACGCTTGCTCCCGGTGACCTAAAGGAAGACCTGATCCACTCGCTGCAGAAGCACGTCGAGGTCGACGAGCCGGAGGCCGATATCCCCGAGCAGCTGCCTCATGCTGCCGAAGAGCAGCAGGACGCTCCGGAGGAAACCATCACCTTCGATCGCATGAGCGAGGAAGAACTCCTTGCCGGCATCGAGGGGCTTGTCGCTCCCGAAAAGAACGACGATTTCTGACCAGTGAAGGGGCGGGACTTCCGCCCGACGGAAATCGTGTCTATCTAGGTCAGGCGTCGCGAAAGCTCGCGGCGCCTGATCTTGTATTGCGCGAACGGAACATACTCGAATGATGCGCCAGTACGAGCTTGTCGAGCGCGTGCAGCGCTACAAGCCGGACGTCAATGAAGCCCTGCTGAACAAGGCGTATGTCTATGCCATGCAGAAGCATGGACATCAGAAGCGTGCCTCCGGGGATCCCTACTTCTCGCATCCTCTCGAGGTCGCCGCGATCCTCACCGACATGCATCTGGACGAGTCGACGATCGCCGTCGCCCTGCTGCACGACACGATCGAGGACACGTCCGCGACTCGCCAGGAGATCGATCAGCTGTTCGGTCCCGACATGGGCGGTCTGGTCGAGGGACTGACCAAACTCAAGAAGCTCGATCTGGTCTCGAAGAAGGCCGAGCAGGCCGAGAATCTGCGCAAGCTGCTGCTGGCCATCTCCAAGGATGTGCGGGTTCTGCTGGTCAAGCTGGCCGACCGGCTGCACAACATGCGCACGCTCGATCACATGAGGGAGGACAAGCGTCTCCGCATCGCTGAAGAGACAATGGACATCTATGCGCCGCTGGCAGGGCGCATGGGCATGCAGGACATGCGCGAAGAGCTGGAAGAGCTCTCCTTTCGCTACACCAACCCGGAGGCGTATCGCGCCGTCACCGAGCGCCTGTCGGAGCTCTCGGAGCGCAACCGCCACGTCATCGGCGAGATCGAATCGGCTCTGTCGAAGCTTTTTCAGAAATATGAGATCGATGCGAAGGTCAAAGGACGGCTGAAGAAGCCGTGGTCGGTGTTCCGGAAGATGGAATCCAAGGCGCTTTCGTTCGAGCAATTGTCGGACGTGTTCGGCTTTCGTGTCATCACGGGCACAGTCGAGGATTGCTACAAGGCGTTGTGCGCCATCCATACGACATGGCCGATGGTTCCCGGACGTTTCAAGGATTACATCTCGACGCCCAAACAGAACGACTACCGTTCCATACATACGACCATCGTGGGACCGTCGCGCCAGCGCGTGGAACTGCAGATCCGGACGCGCGAGATGGATCATGTGGCCGAATACGGTGTCGCCGCGCATTCGCTCTACAAGGACGGGGCCAGCGTTGCCAACAGCGCCAGTCATGCCATCTCCAAGGAAACCAATGCCTATGCCTGGCTGCGCCAGACGATCGAGGCGCTGTCGGAAGGCGACAACCCGGAGGAATTCCTCGAGAACACGAAACTGGAACTGTTCCGGGACCAGGTCTTCTGCTTCACGCCGAAAGGCCGTCTTATCGCGCTGCCGCGTGGCGCAACGCCCATCGACTTTGCCTATGCCGTCCATACCGATGTCGGCGACACCTGTGTCGGCGCTAAGGTCAACGGACGGATCATGCCGCTGATGACCGAACTGAAGAACGGGGATGAGGTCGAGATCGTCCGTTCAAAGGCGCAGGTGCCGCCAGCAGCCTGGGAATCCGTCGTCGTCACTGGCAAGGCGCGCTCGGCCATCCGCCGCGCAACGAAAATCGCGATCCGCAAGCAGTATTCGGGACTGGGCACCCGCATCCTGGAACGAGCGTTCGAGCGGGGAGGGAAAGCCTTCTCGAAGGATGCGCTGAAACCGGTGCTTCACCGTCTTGCACGCAAGGACGTCGAGGACGTCCTTGCTGCGGTGGGCCGCGGGGAATTGTCGTCGTTGGACGTCATGAAGGCGGTGTTTCCAGATCACAAGGACGAGCGTGTGACGCCGGCCGTCAGTCGGCGCGAGGAGGGTTGGTTCAACCTTCGCAACGCTGCTGGCATGCTGTTCCAGCTGCCAGGCCGGTCCACCCCAAAGCGGACCAAACCGCGCTCTGGAAACGATGCGCTGCCGATCCGCGGCGTCAGTGGGGACCTGCCGGTGAGTTTCGCGCCGGAGGGAGCGGTGCCTGGCGACCGGATCGTGGGCATCCTTCAGCCTGGTGCCGGCATCACGATCTACCCGATCCAGTCACCGTCGCTGACTGCGTTTGACGACCAGCCGGAAAGGTGGATCGATGTGCGCTGGGACATCGACGAGGACAACAAGGAACGTTTTCCTGCTCGTATTTCGGTGACTGCCATCAATGCTCCGGGCTCCCTTGCGGAGATCGCGCAGGTAATCGCCAATCACGATGCCAACATTGCCATGCTCTCCATGGGGCGAACCGCGCCGGACTTTACCGAGATGGTGATCGACCTGGAGGTCTGGGACCTGAAGCACCTCAACAGGTTGCTTTCGCAGTTGAAGGAGACCTCCAGCGTCAGCGAGGTCAAGCGGGTCAACGGCTGAGGCTCCTCTGCCTAAGCGTGCAGCGTGTTGCGGCTCCAAACCACGCGCTCTACGAGGACCGTGCGCCCTTACCCGAAAGTCGTTCAACTGATGGCTTGTTGAACGAACCGAAACGATGTTTATCTTGTTGAGGCGGGGAAACGCATTCGGTGCTTCGCGGATACCGTTGCTTAGTGACTTCGACATAGAATGCTGGCCACTGGGCGCCAGCTTGGCAACCGGATTTGTGGGAGCGCGTTGAGAGAACATGCTCTTCAGGCGACGTAAGAACCTCGGGTTTTGGGAGCGGCTGCGCGGCTTCTTCTGGCCGCGCAAGGCATTGTGGCGCTCCGTACCCTATTACACCAAGCGCATCTTGCGTCTCTCGGCCACGCCCCACGCGATCGCTGCCGGTGTCGCGGCCGGCGTCTTTGCGTCATTCCTTCCCTATCTGGGGTTCCACTTCATCCTTGCGGGTGTGCTCGCCTGGGTGATGCGCGGCAATCTCGTGGCCTCTGCGCTCGGTACTGCGGTCGGCAATCCGTTCACCTTCCCCTTCATCTGGGCGAGCACGCTGGCGGCCGGTCGTTTCATCCTCTACGGCAGCCAGCCCGAGGAGATCGTGCCGCTCCAACTGGGGCGCGCTCTCAGCCAGCTCGAATTCGTTCATCTCTGGGAGCCGCTGCTCAAGCCGATGACCATCGGTGCCCTGCCGGTGGGCGGTGCGGTGGCGCTGGTCTTCTACGTGGTAACAAGGTGGGCGACAGCCGCTTTCCGGGAGGCGCGGCGCAAGCGGCTGGCCGACAACGCGCGCAGGCGTGCAGCACAACTTGAGCCACGACCCTCGGCTGGACAATGATCGTCGGCATAGGCAGCGACATCATCGACATCCGCCGCATCGAACGAACGCTGGAACGCCACGGCGAACGCTTTGTCATGCGTGTCTTCACGGAAACGGAAAGACAGCGATCTGAACGGCGCAAGGAGCGTGCGGCTTCCTATGCAAAACGTTTTGCGGCGAAGGAGGCCTGCGCCAAGGCTCTCGGGACCGGTATTGCCCGGGGAGTCTTCTGGCGCGACATGGGTGTGATCAATCTCCGAGGCGGGCAGCCGACGATGGCACTGACCGGTCGCGCCGCAGAGCGTTTTGCCGAAATGCTCCCGTCCGGCCATCGCGGGGTCATTCATCTCACCATCACCGATGACTACCCGCTTGCCCAGGCCTTCGTCATCCTCGAAGCGCTGATAGACCAATAGCGGCTTTCCGCACCCACCAAGCGTTGCCCCTCGCATGCCAACTCGCTATGAGGGACACGTTTCCCGGAAAATCAGGACGGTACAGGCGTGGCGCAGAACTCGAAGAAATCCGGCGGCATCGGTGAGACGGTCAGTGTCATCATCCAGGCGCTGCTGCTGGCGCTGGTGATTCGTACCGTGCTGATCCAGCCCTTCTCGATCCCGTCGGGTTCCATGCGACCGACGCTCCTGGAAGGGGATTACCTCTTCGTCACCAAATGGGCTTACGGATACTCGCGCCATTCGCTGCCGTATTCGCCAAATCTCTTCTCCGGTCGAATTTGGGGCGCAGAACCCGAGCGAGGCGATGTGGTGGTCTTCAAGTACCCGCCCAATCCCTCTCTCGATTACATCAAGCGTGTCATCGGCTTGCCCGGCGACACCATCCAGATGCGGGAAGGTGTGCTGCATATCAACGGCGAGGCCGTGCCGCGCGAACTCATCGGGGTCGTGCAGGACGCGGACATTACCGAGATGGCGCGACCGGTCGAAGTCTGGCGGGAGACGATGCCCAATGGCGTCTCCTACGACACGCTTGATCTGACGCCCAACTCGATCGGCGACAACACGCGCGAGTTCCAGGTGCCGGAAGGCCATTATTTCATGATGGGCGACAATCGCGACAACTCGACCGACAGTCGCTTCTCGGTTGGCTACGTGCCCTATGACCATCTGGTCGGTCGCGCCAACATCATCTTCTTCTCCATTTCCGGTGGCGCCAGTCCGCTTGAGATCTGGCGTTGGCCGGCGGAAGTGCGTTTCGGGCGCCTCTTCAGCATGGTGCGATAGGGATGGCCGCGCATCCCAGCGACGAGGATCTCGTCGAGGCGATTGCGGGGATTTCGGGAACCCGCGTCCGTGACCGCAAGTTGCTGCGGGCGGCGTTGACACATGCCAGTGCGCGCAAGGCAAACGCAGCCGATTACCAAAGACTGGAATTCCTTGGCGATCGCGTGCTGGGCCTGGCGGTGGCCGAGATGGTCTTTTTCGACAACCCGGCGGCGAGCGAAGGCGAACTGTCTTTGCGACTGAACGCGCTTGTCAACGCCGAGACATTGGCTGCCATCGCAGACGAGGCCGGCATCCCGGATTTGATCAGCACCAGTGGCGAGGTGAAGGCCCGCGCCGGGCGCAACCAGATCAACCTTCGTTCAGACGTGATGGAAGCGGTCATCGCGGTCTTGTACATCGAGGGCGGCATGGATGCCGCGCGCGGTTTCGTGCGCCGTTGGTGGGCGCCGAGGGCGCAGCTGGCGAGCGCAGCGCGCCGCGATGCCAAGACGGCATTGCAGGAATGGGCGCACCAGGCGGCCGCTGCCGTGCCGAGCTATCTGGTGGAAGATCGGACCGGTCCCGATCACGATCCCGTCTTTACCGTCAGCGTGACGGTCGCGGACCGGAAACCAGCCCGCGCCGAGGGGCGTTCCAAGCGAGAGGCCGAGCAGGCGGCAGCAGCGGCCCTGCTGCGACGCGAGAAAGTCTGGAAGGATGATGGCGATGACTGAGGACGGCGCAGCTCTGCCCACCCGATCCGGCTTCGTCGCTCTGATCGGCGCGCCCAATGCCGGTAAGTCGACGCTTCTGAACCAGCTTGTGGGTGCCAAAGTGTCGATCGTCACGCACAAGGTGCAGACGACCCGCGCCATCGTGCGGGGCATCGCCACCCATCAGCAGACCCAGATCGTTTTCGTCGACACACCCGGGATCTTCCAGCCCAAGCGCCGGCTGGATCGCGCCATGGTCACGACGGCCTGGGGCGGTGCACGCGACGCGGATATCGTGCTGGTCTTGATCGACGCCGAACGCGGGCTGAAGGGCGATGCCCAGGCGCTCATGGCAAGCCTCGGCGACGTGCGCCAACCGAAGGTTCTGGTTCTCAACAAGGTCGACCGGGTCAAACGCGAAGCGCTTCTGGAACTCACCGCAAAGGCCAACGAGCAGGCCGATTTCGCCCGCACCTTCATGATTTCGGCCCTGACCGGCTCGGGTTGCCAGGACCTGTTGGCCTTCCTGGCCGGTGCGCTGCCGGAGGGCCCCTGGTACTATCCCGAAGACCAGTTGTCCGATTTGCCGATGCGTCAGCTGGCCGCCGAGATCACCCGAGAAAAGCTCTTTCTCAGGCTGCATCAGGAGCTTCCCTATTCGTCTCATGTGGAAACAGAGAAGTGGGATGAGAAGAAGGACGGCTCGGTGCGTATAGAGCAGGTCATCTTCGTCGAGCGCGAGAGCCAGAAGAAGATCGTGCTGGGCCACAAGGGCGAAACGATTCGCGCGATCGGCCAGGCCGCCCGCGAGGAGCTTTCAGCCATCCTCGAACAGAAGGTGCATCTCTTCCTGTTCGTGAAGGTGCGCGAGAACTGGGGCGACGATCCGGAACGCTACCGCGAGATGGGGCTGGAGTATCCGCGCGGCTAGCTCCGCGCCGGCAGCCGCTTCTCGTAGAAGAAGTCCGCATAGGGATTGTCGTTGTAGCGCTCGATCCGCCGGAACCCGGATCGCTCGTAGAGCGCCATCGCCTCAATCAGGGTGCGGTTGGTGTCGAGCACCAGCCGGGCCTTGCCCCGACTAACCGCTTCGGCCTCGAGCCTTTCGAGCAGCCGCCGTGCAATGCCCCGCCCGCGCGCGTCGGGCGCCACCCACATGCGCTTGATTTCCGCGGTGCGATCGCCTGCTTCGTAGAGCGCGGCGCAACCGACGTCCCGTCCCTCCAGCCGCGCAATGAGAAAGACCATCGGCTCGACAGCGGGGGGTCCCGAAGGGCGGCTTCGGACAGCGTCGAAGCCCGTCTCGAACCGCGTCTCAAGTTCGCTCACATAGGGCGTCAGGCAAGCAACCGCCTCCGGGCTATCGGCGCGCGTTGCGACGAGCTCGATCACCGCCGCCGATATCAATCGGTCCACCACCCTCATGGCTTCCACCAGCCGCTCCCGCTCACCCGCCTCAAGCGGCGCAAGCATCGAACGCGCAAAGCCGTCGGACAGGGAATCGTAAGCCTGCCATTCCTCCTGCCCCGCCGCTGTGAGCGACACGTGACGGCGCCGTGCGTCATCTGCCGCCGTGTCGACGGCGACGAGGCCATCGGCCGCGAGCATGCCGAGAAGACGGCTGAGGTAGCCCGAATCAAGACCTAGCCTCTGTCGAAGGCTTTTCAGATCGCACCCTTGCGGCCCGATCTCGAACAACAGCCGTGCCTGGGCGAGGGGGCGGCCACGGCCGAGATAGCTTTCGTCAAGCGCGCCGAGACGCTGCGTGACGGTGCGATTGAAGCGGCGGACGTCGTCACGTAAGGTCTGATCCATTTATCTGACTTAAGTCAGGCAAATGCCCGATGCAACAGATCTTAGCCGTGAGGGGAAGTGGCCTGCTCCAGGGAAACCAGGTGCTCGAGGTAGGCCGCATCGCAACTAAGCTTTCCGGCCAATTTGCTGCCCTTCTCGATGACGCGCCAGAACGGGACCACCTTGTCGACGGACATGCCTTCGGACAAATCCTGCAACGCCACTTCTGCAACGAGCTTCAAGTAGATTGCGGTGGTCACCGGGCAGGTCGCTTGTGCGGCGTGGCGGCGCGCCAGTTCGTTGCGCATTCGAGCGATGCTGCGTGTTTCTCCTGCGGGTATGCGCTGGATATAGTTCGCGATAAGGCCGGGAGAGGCGATGAACATCGTCGTTCCCGCCTTGATGCCCGCGAAGTCGGTATGCAGCACGACGGTCTTCGGCGGTTTCGCCTTGTCGAAACGCTTGCGCCAGTCCGTTGGGCGCGGCCCTCTCGCCATCAGTTCACCTCCTGCTTCACGCGAGCCTCCGCTTCCGCCCACAATTCCACGAGATACGCAGTCGCATAGGCTTCCGGATCAAAGAACAGCCGCGAAAAGATCCGTCCGATCGGGGAAGGGGTGGTTGCCTGCTCGGTCACCTCCAGCAGGCTGGAGCCGTCGTCGAGCTCCGTCAGGCGACCGTTCCACCGACCGTGATAGCCGTAGCTGCTCGAGAACATCATCCCGATGTGGTCTTCCCTTTGCTCGGAGAGCTGAAAGTGGATGCGCTCTCCACGAGCCGTCGTCTCAATCCAGCCGGACGATGTTCGCTCCACCGCGACGATGCCGCTTCGCCAGCGCGGCTGGCCTTCAACATCCAGGATGACGGCGCGAAGGATGTAGGCCGGGACATCGATAACGCGGCTGCTCGTGCCCGTTCTGGTGTCCGGAAGGGCCAGCCCGATGCCGAAGACAGCAAGCACGGCCAGCAGGATGGCGCCGGTCGAAAGCAGGATGATGTTCATGGTGGTCTCCATTGCCGATTGCCACGAACCTTGCCCCGCGCTGGGATAATTGGAATTATCCCTTCTAAAATCCAATAGAATCAGCGGCTTGAATGTCCTCGTATCATATGGCTATCCGGCCGGAAGCCGGCCCTGTTGCCTTTCGCCGCGATGTGGTGGAAGGCTCCCTGCATGGAATGGGCCGACGAAGCGATCATCCTGGGCACGCGCCGTCATGGCGAGACGGGCGCCATCGTGGAGACGATGACGCGCCGCCATGGCCGGCATCTGGGGCTGGTGCGCGGCGGGCGTTCACGGCGGATGCAGCCGCTGCTGCAGCCGGGCAACAAGGTGCAGGTCAACTGGTGGGCAAGGCTCGACGAACATCTGGGAACCTTCCAGGTGGAGCCTCTGGAACTCAACGCCGCGCGGCTGATGGACAGCGCCTGTGCCGTCTTCGGCCTGCAGGCCATCGCCGCTCATCTGCGCCTGCTTCCTGAGCGCGACCCGCATGAAAACCTCTACGAGACGCTTGGCCTGATGATCGCGCATCTCGAGGACCCGGCATTTTCCGCCGAACTCTTCGTCCGCTTCGAACTGCTTGTTCTCGAGGAACTGGGCTTCGGTCTCGATCTCGACCGGTGCGCGGCGACGGGTAGAAGCGACGACCTTGCCTATGTTTCGCCCAAGAGCGGGCGCGCGGTCAGCCGCGCGGCGGGTGAGCCCTGGCATGACCGCATGCTTGCCCTGCCGGCCTTCCTGCGGCCGGGTGCGGGCCTGCGCGGCACGCCGGAAGCCATCGATGCGGCCTTCCGGCTCACCGGGTTCTTCATGCATCGCAACCTCTATGAGCCGCGCGGCATCGACGCACCGGCCGCCCGTGCCAGCTTCATCGCCGCGCTGGCGCGTGCCCGCGCCCCATCCAACGGAGAAGACGCCGCATGAGCGAAGTGGAACTCTATCCCGGCCACGTCTCGCGGTTGGGCCTCGGCACCATTCCGGCGGCCGACCTCGCCAGTTTTTCGGGCCTCGAACTCCTGCGCCGCATGGTCGAGGGACACTATCCCGCGCCGCCCATGGCGGGTTTGATGAATTTCGGACTGGTCGAAGCCGAGGCGGGCAGGGCGGTCTTCAAGGGCGTGCCGAGCGAAAACCATCTCAATCCGCTGGGGTCGGTTCATGGCGGATGGGCCGCAACGATCATGGATTCGGCGCTCGGTTGCTGCGTTCAGACGGTTCTGGAAAAGGGCGAGGCCTATACGACGGCAGAATTCAAGGTGAACCTGATTCGCCCGATTTCGCCGAAGACAGGGTTGGTGACCTGTGAGGCCACTGTCGTGCACCGAGGGCGCACGACGGCTGTCTCCGAGGCACGGCTTGCAGATGCAAACGGGAAGTTGCTCGCCTTCGGCACCGAGACCTGCTCGATCTTTCCGATGGAGCGGATGGTTCGAGGGTGAAGCAAGGCGTGCTGTCCGGTATCCCGTCATTGGGGAAAAGCGCCTATGAAGATTGTTTCCCTGAACGGCTGGGGCGGTAAGCTTCATACGGAGCTGCTGGCCTTTCTCGCTGAGGAAAAGCCTGACGTGCTTTGCCTGCAGGAGGTCGTGCATTCTCCGGAAACCAGCCGGGAATGGCTGAACTACCGAGACGGCACCCATGTGCTTCCGCAACGGGCGAACTTCTTTCGGGATATCTGCAAGGCGCTTCCTCACCACGAAGCAACATTCTGCCCCGCAGCGCAGGGAGTGCTGTGGGACAAGAACCAAGAACCCATTGCGTCTCGATGGGGACTGGCGACGTTTGTTCACGAGACCCTACCCGTCATCGGGCAGGCCCAGGATTTTGTGTTCAAGACCTATTCGCCGGATGGCTATGGCGACCACCCGCGCTCCCGCAACGCGCACGCGGTACGCCTCTATGACCATTCAGGCGAAAGAGCCGTTACCGTTTGCCATATGCACGGGCTGCGTGATCTGGCGGGCAAGGGGGACACCCCGGCCCGGCTTGGACAGGCCCACCGGTTGCTCGCGCTGACCCAACGGGTTGCTCAACCCGATGATCTCGTCGTCATCTGCGGCGATTTCAACGTGGAGCCCGGCAGTGAGACACTTCAACTGCTGGCTGAGCATGGATTCCTGGAGCTGGTAACAGCTGGCGGCTTCCGCGGTACGCGTACGTCGCATTACTCGAAGCCCGGGAGGTTCGCCGACTATATGCTCATCAATCGACCGGAAGTGGTCAAGGATTTCAACGTGTTGTACGAACCGGAGGTCTCGGACCATTGCCCGCTGAGGCTCGAGATATGATCCGCCTATCACCTGACGTCGACGATCTCGACGATCTGGCCACCCTCAACGCGATACAGCGATCTGCCCGCGAGCGTGATATTCTGGCCTGCCATCCAGCCATTGGGCAAATCCCTGGCTACCACCGCTGAAAACGCGATCTCCAGCACTGTCGTGTCGGCAACAGTTAGGGCGTTTCTGACATCTTGAGTGCGTGACAGGAAGGCGTCGGCCCCGGACAGTGCAAGTGCTCGAAATTCCTCCAGACCGTTGGTGCTGACAGTCACGCTATCCCCAGACATGTCGAGGAAGCTAACGGACGGCGACAGGCAATTCAGCATCCCGTCCACGTCCTTGCGGTTTTAGGCCTCCAGATAGGCGGCGACAGCGGGTGGCAGATCTGTGCCGTCTATGTCAGTCGCCATGTCGGCTTGCTCCCGGTCGCAGGATCGTTTCATCGGAAATGAAGTCGACGATGGAATCGATGACAGCCTCATGCAGCGGCAGCGAAGGGTCAGCATAGGTCGCAAACGGCTGACCGGCGACGTCGGTCTTCAGCATATGCGTGCCGCCCTTCAGATCCATCCGTCGCGAGAAGGGCAGTGCCTTTTCCAGCAGGTCTGCGTCGTGGGGGCGGACCTGCAGGTCAGCATCGCCCTGGATGATGAGCGTCGGTCCTCGCCAATTGCCGGCAAGCGCGATGGGGTCGTGAGAAAACAGCTCCATCATGTAGCGCTGCAGACCCGGCGCGAATATTCCCCTCAAGACAGGAGATACTTCATCGATATCAACGGCTTTTTGGTTCTCAAGGCTATCGATGATGGATTCGACTTCCTGCATGAACGGGGCGTTCGCGGGGTTTGCTTCGAACTGCTCGAGGAGGAGGCGTCCCGTGGGTCGACCGGAGGTCGCCATGAGGATCAACCCGCATAGCCTGTCGGGCTCCTGCTGGGCTGCCAGTAGGGCGACCAGGCCGCCTTCCGAATGTCCCGCGATCCAGACACAGGGTGCGAAGTCGGCCGCCTTCGTGACCCATGCGCGGGCGTCCGTGGCGTAGGCCGCAACCGTCACGTCGTTCGGATCCTCGATCGCGGCCGCACTGCCATAGAAGCCGCGCTTGTCGATGCGCAGGGAAGCAATGCCGCGCTGCGCGAGATCCTCTGCCAGGAGCTTGTATGTGTTCGTGAGCAGCCTTGAATGGCCAGAGTTGCCATCCCGGTCGATGGGCCCCGACCCTGGAATGATCACGACGACATGGCTTGCGCCATCGGGGGCAATAGCTTCGGCCTCGAGCATACCTTCAGGGCCGGGAATTTGAACAGTGAACGCCATCGCGGGAAAAACCAATGCTGCCAACAGGACAAGCGACAAACCGCATCTGATCATGAGGTCATCCCTCGACAGGTTGGTCCAAGCACCTTCCCACGCTCTGCCTAGGCGGTGGCTGCAGTCTCGACCCGCACTACCGGCGCCTCACGGATCGGCCAGTGAACGAGGGCGGCGAACAGGCCGAGTGCGACGCCCAGCCACCAGACCGGATCGTAGGTGCCGAAGACGTCATACAGATATCCGCCCAGCCACACGCCCAGGAACGAACCCATCTGGTGTGAGAGGAACACGATGCCGCCAAGCATGCCCAGATATTTCGTGCCGAACATGATGGCCACGAGCCCGTTTGTCGGCGCCACGGTCGACAGCCACAAAAGGCCGATCACGATCGAAAAGACGATCACCGAGGTCGGCGTCTGCGGGAGAAGAAGGAATACGGTGACGGCAACGGAACGGGCGAGATAGATCCACACCAGAAGCATCGGCTTGGAATAGCTCTGCCCGATGAAGCCTGAGGCGAGCGAGCCGATGATGTTGAAGAAGCCGATGAAGGCGATGGCGAGAACCGCGTAGGTGGGTGCAATCCCGATATCGCCGATATAGGCTGGAAAATGCGCGGTGATGAAGGCGACCTGGAAACCGCAGACGAAAAATCCGGAAACGAGCAGCACGTAGCTCTTGTGGGCAAAGGCCTCGCGCAGTGCTGCGCCCATCGTCTGGTCGAAATCCGCCTGCAGCACCGCTCCCGACTTCGAGTTGCCTGCAAGCGGAATGGCGAGAACCGGGATTACCAGCATCAGGATGCCGAGCCAGACCAGCGCATCGGACCAGCCAAGCGCCGAGATCAGCCCCTGGCTGATCGGAGCAAACAGGAACATGCCGGCCGAACCGGCTGCCGTGCCGATGCCGAAAACGATCGAGCGCTTCTCGGGCGGTGTGTTGCGGGCAAAAGCGGCCAACACGATGGAAAACGAACTCCCGGCAACAGCCAGGCCGACCAGCACGCCGCCGCCCAGATGCAGCATGGTCGGCGTTTCGGCCGTCGCCATCAGGATCATGCCGATGGCATAGAAGACGGCCGATATCGACAGCACCCGCCATGTGCCGAATCGATCAGCGAGCGCGCCGAAGATCGGCTGCCCGATGCCCCAGAGCAGGTTCTGGATCGCCATGGCGAGGGCAAAGGTGGTTCGATCCCAGCCCCGCTCGGCAAGCATGGGAAGCTGGAAGAAGCCCATTGCCGACCGTGGCCCGAAATTGAGCGCGGCAATCAGGCAGCCGCAGGCGATGATGAGCCACAGCGCATAGCGTCGGGTGGGTGGAGACTGCGTCTGGGCATGCGACATGGGCGATCCTCAAGCATTCGGCGGCCACATTAATGCCTGGCCGCGCGCCGAGGAAACGAATTGAATTGTGCCAATCCATCAGTCCCGCTGATGGTTCAGAAGGGCTGTTGCAGTATCGACGGCATGTGTCCGACCAGCGGGCGTTGGAATGTGGTGACGGGTGGCGCCGGCTGTGGCGCCGGAATCGGCATCTGCACCGCCGGTTGCGTGACCTGTTGCTGCTGCAAGGTCACGTTTGGGCGCCCGTATTGCGCCTGCGGAGAGGGCAAGGGGCGTGGAGGTACGGCAACGATCAACCCAGGCCGGATCGTGTTGTCGTTGATGCCGGGATTGAGTTGGCGCAGGGCCTCTGGGTTTACCCCGCAACGCCGAGCAACATCCGCTACGGTCTCCCCCGAGACGAAGGTTCGCCCACCCTGGCATGATGCCTCGGCCGGAGCAGGCAGAAGGATGAGCCCAGCAAAGAGCAACGGAAGGACCAGCGGCTTCATTTTGTGATGATCGCCCGCAAGCGTGACGGGATCAAGACGTGGCGTCGGGCGCGATGGCCTCGCCCCCACCCAGGACGCGGACTTCGCGCTGCGGGAAGGGGATGGAAATGCCCTTGTCTTCGAGTGCCATCTTGCTCGCCTTGCGCATGTGAAGCTTGGTTGCCCAGAAGTCGGCTGCGCTAGTCCAGTACCTTGCGGTTATGTTGACCGAACTGTCGGCGAGTTCGGCCACAAACACTTGCGGTGGCGGATCCGAGAGTACCCGTTCATCGGCTTCCAGCAGGCTCTTCAGCGTGTCGATCGCAAGTTCGATATCGTCATCATATCCGATGCCGGTCGTCAGATCGTTGCTTCGACGCGGGTTGCGCGAGAAGTTCGTCACAGCCGTGTTCCAGAGCTGACTGTTGGGCACCAATATGTAGATGCCATCGAACGTCTTCAGCTCGGTCGCAAACAGACCAACTTCCTGGACGCCCCCCGAGACGCCGCCCGCCTGGATGAACTCACCCACCCGAAAGGGGCGAAGCACCAGAATCATGATGCCGGCTGCGATGTTCTGCAGCGTGCCTTGCAAGGCCAGGCCGATGGCCAGCCCGGCCGCACCCAGAGCCGCTATGATGCTGGCCGTCTGCACGCCGAACTGGGCAAGTACGGTCACGCCGACGAAAATCAGCACGACATAGCGAGCGGCCTTGGAAAAGAAGCCGCGCAGCGTTTCATCGAACCCTCGGATTCGGCCCATTGCCGCATAGGTCGATCGCTCGACGACGCCGGCAACGACATACCCGGCTATCATGAGGACGACTGCGCCCAGGACCGAAAATGAGTAGGAGACCGCAAGCTGCGCCAATTGCAGCAGGGCTGCCTCTATGGCGTCCCACAAAGTCGTCGCGCGTGCTTCCAGCCTGTCCATGCTGCCTGCATAGCTGATTCGTCCGTGACCATCGAACATGCGCCGCAATTCCGCCCCAATCCGGGTGCCTTGGCGAATTCTGGCTCGCGCGGAAGAAGGCCCCGTGCAGCCCCGTCTCACAGGATGGAGTCTGGCGCGCCTTCGCACCGTTCGCGGAGCATCATGCCGACTCACCTGCGCCCGTCGCGACCAGGCGATTTCGACCGGCTGGTCGAGATCGAGAACATGGCGTTCACCGGCGACCGGCTGTCACGGCGTTCGCTGCGCCGTTTCCTGGATGGTCGATCCTCATTCACGCTCGTGGTGGAGGGTGACGGTCGTCCGCTCGGCTACGCCCTGGTGCTCCTGCGGCGCGGATCTGGCATTGCCCGGCTCTATTCCCTTGCGTTGGATCCATCCCGAAGGGGAGAGGGTCTCGGCAAGCAGTTGCTGGCTGCCGCAGAGGGCGCAGCCGCAGCCAGGGGCCTGGCTCGGATGCGGCTTGAGGTCCGAGCGGACAATGCCGGCGCGATCGCGCTCTATCGCATCGCGGGCTACCGGGAGATCGGTCGTCACGCGGCCTATTATGAGGATGGAGGAGAAGCGCTGAGAATGGAAAAGTCGCTTGTGGAAGAGGACCCGGCGATAGACCGGCAGGCGGTGACCCGATGAGCTGGGTGATTCTGACAGGCCGCACCAGCGATCTCGACGCCTTCGCGACACCGCACAAGATAATCACCAATCGAGACTATCTTGCCCATCCGGCTCTGTTCGGCAGCCAGCGACCCAAAATCATCAACCTGTCCGGGAGCTTTGCCTATCAGAGTCGGGGCTACTACGCCTCGCTCCTGGCGGGTGCCCGCGGCCACCGCGTCATTCCCTCGGTCGAGACCATGATCGATCTGACCGAGAAAAGACTCTACGAGAATGCCCTTCCGGAACTGGAGCAGGAACTCAACAAGGCGCGCACCAAGCTGGCAGGCGTATTTCCCAGCCGCGTTGCGATCTTTTTCGGGGCAGGCCCGGATGGCGCCTGGGATCGCTTCGCGCGACTGCTGTTCGACTGGTTCCGCGCACCCGCGCTGGAGGTCACGATCAAGGACAATGGGCAATGGGCGTCGATCGTTCGGATCGGCTTCCTGCCGCTTGCACGCATGAAGACGGATGAGAAACAGCGCTTCATCAACGCGATGGCGGCCTATACGAGTCGCGAATGGCGCGACACCAAGATCCGCACGCCAGCGCGCTGGTCCTTCGCCACGCTGGTGGACGCAAAGGAGCAGCTTGCGCCTTCAAGCATTGCATCGCTGAAGCATTGGTCTCGAGTCGCGGCCCGGATGGGCGTCGAGGTGGAGCCGATCGGCAAGCGCGATCTGGCGAGATTGGCCAACTACGACGCACTGTTCATCCGTGAAACCACAGCAATTTCGAACCATACCTACAGGTTCGCGCGCCGCGCGGAGCAGGAGGGCATGCCGGTCATCGACGATCCGCTTTCGATGATCCGTTGCACGAACAAGGTCTATCTCAACGAACTGATGACGACCAACAAGGTGGCGGTGCCGCGCAGCGTCATGATAGCCGGGTTGTCCGACCTGCAGGTGGCCGCCGACGCGCTCGGTTTTCCGCTGGTGATCAAGATCCCGGATTCTTCCTTCTCGCGTGGGGTCAAACGGGCCTCCAGCTTTGACGAATTGAAGGAGGTGGCCACAAAATGGCTGGAGGAAAGCGACCTCCTGATCGCGCAGGAATACCTGCCGACCGACTACGATTGGCGTGTCGGTGTGTTGGGTGGCGAGCCGCTGTTTGCGGTGCAGTACATGATGGTCAAAAAGCACTGGCAGATCGTCAATCACGATCGCCGAGGGCGGCCCGTCCAAGGGGGGTTCCGCACCTTCAAGCTTGCTGACACCCCGGCCGAAGTCGTCGACACGGCCGTAAAGGCCGCGAGTTGCATCGGGCAGGGACTATACGGGGTCGATCTGAAGGAAACCCGACACGGTGTCGTCGTCATCGAGGTCAACGACAATCCGAATCTGGATCACGGTTGCGAGGATGCAGGCGAAGGCGACGTCGTTTGGAAGCGACTGACCCAGTGGTTCATGGACCGTCTGGAGAACCAGGGAAGGTGAGCCCGGCCAAATGCGTTCGGGAGGATTGCAATCAATCCTAACCCTGCCGTTCCCGCGCCGCTTCGATTTCAGCAAAGCGCTGCAGAAACGCCTGCTGCACGGCCCTCGCCGGAACGGGTTGGAGTGAGAACGCATCCTGCATAAGTCCCCGGGGCCGCCCGAAAAAGCGGGCCGCTTCTGCCTCGGCAAAGCCGGCCAACTGGACCGCCTCCCAAAAGGCCGCGATCGTGTCTGCCCGCTTGATGAACGATTTCAGCGAGGAGGGAAGCTCCGGGGGTAGCGAGAAGCGAAGATGGATCGCGTGCTGAAGGCGTTTTTCCACTGCTTTGTAGCCCCCACCCACCACCGCCTTGAAGGGCGAGATCATGTCGCCGATGACGTATTCCGGAGCGTCATGAAGAAGCCCCGCCATGCGCGCTTCGGGCGAAATCCGCAGGTCGAGGGCAGTCATGATGTCTTCGACCAGAAGGCAATGCTGCGCGACGGAAAAGGCATGGTCGCCATGGGTTTGCCCGTTCCACCGCGCCACCCGCGCTAGGCCGTGAGCAATGTCGGAGATCTCGACATCCAGAGGCGAGGGGTCCAGCAGGTCAAGCCTGCGACCCGACAGCATACGCTGCCAGGCGCGGGCCGGTTGCGTCGTCGGCCGGCTCATGATGATGCGTCGCCGTCGGTGTCGGGATATGTGAATTGTGCCCATGATGGAATCGAGATCGACAGGGCGATACCGCCGGCCTCGATCGGCTGGCCCGCATCCATGGCAGCCTTCACCCGGTCGATGCGCATAATGGCCAGACCTTCGTTGTCGACGGCCGTTCCAATCGTCCCGATCGGGCGTCCCGCAGCGACCACATCGGTACCTGGTTCAGGGACAGGACCTTCTCCACGCACGATCAGCAGTCGCCGGCGTGCCGTGCCACGATGCTGCATGCGGGAGACGACCTCCTGGCCCACATAGCAGCCCTTGCGCAGGCCAACGCCGCCATTCTGGTCGAGGAGCACGTCATGCGGGAAGGCATCGCCCAACTGGAAGTCGAACTCGCTCTCGGCCACCGCATGCTGGACCCGCAGGCGATGCCAATCCTCGAGCGACGCGGTTGCCGGACCGTCCCCGCCGCGTCGGCGAAACACCTTAACATCCCGAAAGCGGGTATCCACAAGCCAGGTTGAATCACTGGCTGAAGCAGTTGAATCGTCCTGCGAGAGACCCGATTCATGCTGCCATGAAAGCGAAACAAGTTCTTGTTCCTGCAGAAGAATATCGACTTTTGCGCGCAGCTTGTAGATTGTCAGGCGCTTGAGCAGGTCGGCTGCGATCTCAGCGCGGCAGTCGATGACGAGGGCCTCCGATCCATCCCGCGAGATCAGGAAATCAAACAGGATCTTGCCTTGCGGGGAAAGAAGCGCCCCCGGTTTCGCTTCTCCCTGCGAGAGAGAACCCAGATCGGTCGTGATCAGGTTCTGGAGAAAATGCTCGGCTTCCGGGCCGGTAACCCGGATGAGCGTTCGATCGGATAGATGGACGAGCGGCATGGTCGGGGGCACCTGTTGCAACCGCTCCGATCTAGACTTGCCGATGGCGAGGTTCAATGCCCTGCCAGGAAGAAGACCCATCGACCATCAGGCGCGATGCCGGTTCGGTAGAACAAATATCCGCCATAGGCCTTCATGTCCTCGTAATCGCCGGCGGTCACGAGCTTGAAGAGTTCGACCCTCTGGCGCCCGTCGAGTTCTTCCAGCGGCATCACGAAAAAATAGGGCCAGAGAAAGATCTCATCCTCGCCATCCGCATCCAGATGGACGAAGCCGGAGGCCAGCACTTCGTAAAGAATGGCGAGGATTTCGTGTCCCTCCGGGTCGCCCGAAATGGACCGAAGATAGGCGACAGGGTTCTGAGCCGGCGGGCCCAGCGAGAACTGCGTGGCGTCACTACCGTCTTCTATCAGCTCGGACAGAGCCTCGATGTCGCCCGACCCCGCGATCTCCATCAGCCGGGATCGGGTCTCCCGAACCGGGTCAGGCAGAGTGTCTGGGTCGTACTGGACGAGTGGCGGGAGAGCCTCATCCGGTGTCTCGTCAGGCGGTTCGGCGATCCGGTCGCGGAGTTCAAAGACCGGCAGGACCGGGTCCGGCAAAGGTATGGTGAAATCGGGTGGCGGCGGCAAAGGTTCGCGCCGGATCTCCTGATCGGCCCCGGCTGGAGGTTCGAAATCCTCCACGATGAATTCGCTGAGCGACCAGGCCGGGGCGGAAAGGCAGAAGACAGTTGAGGCGGCTATGACTGCGCAGCGAGCCCGACTCCATCGCCGGTTCCCGAAACTGCCTTTTTCGACGCCCCCCTTCAGGGCGGTCATGACCTGCCTCCGAATGGGATACTCAGTGCATGCGTCGTTCGGGCTGAAACTCGCCGGCCACCGTCCTGTCGCGGATCTGGTCCAGGAACGCGATGGCGCCGTCCTCCCCCAGCGTCTTGACCAGTTCGGCGACAGCTGTCGCAAGGGCAGCCTCGGCCACGATCTCGGGTTCGATACCGGCCGAAATCGCCTCGGCCCAGGCCTCGCCATGGTTCTCCGCCGCCTCCAGCCGCTTTTCTTCGCGGATCATCGCATCGATATCGACAGTACCGTGGTCCATCCAACCCATCCATGTCCCCGTGCTGCCATGTCGACAGCTTTAGGCAAATTCTTAATGTCCCTTTAACGCCTTTTAGCACAGTCGCGCCACGATGCACGCCGCCTCGGGCGCAAAAGTAAACCGGACGTTAATTGCCATACCGCGTAACCACGTCGCGTGTCAGGTTTTGGCCTTCCTGCATGTAGCGGCGAATGGCTTCAATGGCTGCCTCGGTGCAGAACGTGTAGTTGGCCTCGAAGGCCGTGTAGCCCTGGTTGAATCGCGCAATCAGCCGCGCCTGGCGTGCGGGCTCGGGGTTTTCCGATTCCAACAAGAATTCCATCTGGCGCCGCCAGTCGTCTCCGGGTTCGCCGCACAGGTTGCGAAGGAAATGCAGCGAACCGAGCACCTCGGCAAGCCGCATCAACTGTGGCTCGAACGGTGCTTCTGTAGCGCTAACCGGGACGGCGCAGGACAGTCCCAGGCAGACGGCGACAGTTGCAGTAATGGGAGCGTTCCGTCTCATGCCCTTTGCTTTAGCGACAATTCGGGCACAAGCAAGGCTCTCCTCAGTCGCTGGAGTGCCTCGGCTGGGCTATACGATTGGCGATGGCGACCGTCGAAGCGGTAACCGGCATCGAGGCCATTTCGTCGAGACTGTACCAGCCGGCTTTGGCGGCATCGTCGCCCGCGACCAACGTGCCCGTCACACCATGTCCGATGAACACGGTGAGGGCAAAGGTGCTGTCGGCCGTCACCAGTTCGATCTCGTCGAAAGGGTCGATTGCGGTGACGCTCAGTCCGGTTTCTTCACGCAATTCACGGATGGCGGCTTCCACGCCGCTTTCACCGTCTTCAATCCTTCCACCCGGAAATGCGAACATCCCACGGGCGGGCGCGCGCGCGCGCTGCACCAGAAGGAAAGCGTCGTTCACGAAGACGGCAATCGACACGGCTCTGATGGCAGCCGGCAGTTCGCTGGGCACCTGTTTCTCCTGATTGAGAATCCGTTGCTTCTGCGGCAGTATAGCCCAGCGTGTGGCAAAGCCAGTGGCGCGCCCGTGCATTCCATGGACCAGATTGGCTTGGAAATTCGTGCTGGATTCAGCGAGGGGGTCGAATATGTCGCGTGTGGGAAGTTTGTTGGTGCGCGGTGCTGCAGTCGCCGTCGGCCTGTTTGCGCTAAGCGCCTGCGCAACATTGAATGAGGATCAGTGCCGCGAAGCGAATTGGCAACAACTCGGCTATGACGACGGCCAGGCTGGTCGCCATCCTTCCCACATTGATCTGCACAGACAGGCTTGCCAGCGACACAGCCTGCCGGTCCAGTCAGATGAATGGCGTGCCGGCTGGGAAATCGGCATCCGCCAATACTGCACTGCCCAGAATGGCCTGAACGAGGGCCGTGCCGGGCGCTCCTACGCCAATTCATGTCCCGCCGATGTGCGCGCCGAGTTTGAGGACGCCTACCGCGTTGCCAAGGCCGTGCATGATGCGCGTAGCGCGGTCGACCGTGAAAACCGCGCTCTGGACGATTTGCTGCGCAAGCTGCGCGATGCAAAGGACCGGGACGAGATGCTCAAGCTGCAGACCGAGATTTCGGTCAAGCGCGACACGGTCCGCAGCGCAGAGCTACGGCTGCGGGATGCCGAGCGGGACTACGACTTCTATCTGATGCGGTCTAGCGTGCGCGGCTGAGCGCCTGCCATGTGCGGGCGTTTCGTGCTTTCCAGTGCGCCGCAGGAGATCGAGGCCCTTTTCGGTATCGAGGGCCTCGATCCGGCGCCACCGCCGCGGTACAATATTGCTCCGACCCAGCCGATAATCGTCGTCACGGCAGGTCCAATACCAGAGCCTGGCGCCAACCGGCCGCCGCGTCGCGCGATGCTTGCCCGCTGGGGATTCCTGCCCGGTTGGGTAAAGGACCCGAAGGACTTTCCACTCCTTATCAACGCGCGCTCGGAGACCGCCGCGACGAAGAATTCTTTCCGCGCCGCGATGCGTCACCGTCGCGTGCTCATCCCGGCTTCCGGCTTCTTCGAGTGGAAGCGGCAGGAAGGCCGAAAATCCCAAGCCTATTTCATCCGGCCGCGCGAGGGTGGCACGGTTGCCTTTGCAGGCCTCATGGAGACCTGGGCTGAGCCCGGAGGTTCCGAGATAGACACGGCCGCCATCCTGACGACTGCGGCCAACCACACCATCGCTCACATCCATGACCGAATGCCGGTAATCGTCGGGCAGGACGATTTCTCGCGATGGCTCGATTCTTCCGGCCAGTCGCCGGCGGATGTGGCAGAACTGCTGCGGCCAGCGCCCGACACTCTGATGGAGGCAGTGCCGATATCGGATCGCGTCAACAAGGTTGCCAATTCCGATCCTGGAATCCTTGAGCCTGTGCAGCTGTCCGGGACCGAGGAACCGCCCGCTGCTCAATCCGACGGAAAGGGACAGCTGCCGCTGTTCTAACTTGAGGGTTACCCTCGACCATTTGTGATGATGGAACCTCTGGGGCCCGTCACCGTTGTGCCCATTGAAATGCCAATCAAGGGATAGACAATGGGCCGCCAACTATCGAGTTACGAAGACCTTCGCGACGAACTGCAGTCGCAGATTTCCGATCTGGGCAACGAATTGCGCGCCCTGCGCAAATCCGTTTCGAAGCGCTCGGTCGACCGTTATGAAGACGTCCGGGACGGCGCTGGCGACCTCTTTGACGGTATCTGGGCGGTCGTGTCCGACAATCTACCGACCCGCAAGCAGATTCACCGCCAAGCTCGCCGTGCAAACCGCGCGGTCTATGAGCATCCCGGCACGAGTGCGGCGGGCGCCGTTTTCGGTCTTGCCGTTTTGGGTCTGCTGGCCATGCTGCTGCTGCGTCGCTGACTCCGCCGCTAGCTGAGCGTGCGACGCACCGCGTCTCGCCAGCCAGCAAGTTTGCGTGACCGCACCGCTGAGTCCATGGATGGCTCGAATCGCCGTTCGAGCCGCCAGGATGTCGCGAACTCTTTCATGTCTGGCCACACCCCCGCCTTGGAGCCGGCCAACCAGGCCGCGCCCAGTGCGGTGGTTTCCAGGATTGTCGGGCGGTCGACTGGCGCGTCGAGAATGTCGGCCAACCGCTGCATTGTCCAATCGGAGGCAACCATGCCGCCATCGACACGCAGTACGGTTCCTGCCGCGCCGTCCTTCCAGTCCTTGCGCATCGCGTCGAGCAGGTCGCGGGTCTGATAGGCGACCGATTCAAGCGCGGCACGTGCGAACTCGGCCGGTCCCGTATTGCGGGTCAGGCCAAAAATGGCGCCACGTGCATCTGCGTCCCAATGCGGTGCGCCAAGACCAACGAATGCAGGCACCAGATAGACTTCCTGGCTGTCATCAGCCTTTTCGGCGAGTTCGCCACTCTCGGCCGCCTTGCCGATGGCCTTGATACCGTCACGCAGCCATTGCACGGCCGCGCCCGCCACGAATATCGACCCTTCCAGCGCATAGGTCGTTTTTCCATCCAGCCTGTAGGCGATCGTCGACAGGAGCCTGTTCTTTGATCGAACAAGCTTGTCGCCCGTGTTGAGAACGGCAAAGCAACCCGTCCCATAGGTCGATTTCATCATTCCGGGATCGAAGCAGGCCTGTCCGATGGTGGCCGCCTGCTGGTCGCCAGCCACGCCCAGTATCGGAATCTCGGCACCGAACAACTCCTTGTCCGTCACACCGAAATCGTCCGAGCAATCCTTGACCTCCGGCAACATCGAGGCCGGAATGTCCAGAATGTCGAGCAGCTTGGCATCCCAGTCATTCGTCGAGATGTCGAAGAGCAGCGTGCGTGAGGCGTTGGTTGCGTCGGTGACGTGGTGCTTGCCACCTGTCAGCCGCCAGATGAGAAAGCTGTCGACCGTGCCGGCGAGCAATTCGCCGTTCCGGGCTCGCTTTCGGGCACCCTTCACATTGTCCAGGATCCAGGCGAATTTCGTCCCCGAGAAATAGGGGTCGAGGAGCAGCCCTGTCTTCTTGGCGAAGGTTTTTTCCAGGCCCTTTTCCTTCAGTTTCTCGCACAAGGGTGCCGTTCGCCGGTCCTGCCACACGATGGCGTTATGTATCGGTTTTCCGGACTGCCGGTCCCAGATCAGGGACGTTTCGCGCTGGTTGGTTATGCCGATGGCGGCGATGTCCGATGCCGTGATCTTCGCCTTTCGCAGGGCCGACTTTACCGTCGTGACCACACTGTTCCAGATGTCTTCGGGGTCGTGCTCGACCCATCCGGAGGCAGGATAGATTTGCGTGAATTCCTTCTGGCCGGTCGCCAGAACCCTCATCTCGCGGTCGAAGATGATGGCACGGCTTGATGTCGTGCCCTGGTCGATCGCCAGAATGTGTTCGGCCATCCCGATCCTCCCAAAAAAAATGTTTAGCTTGCGACAGATTAAGCCGTGGCTGCCGTTGGGCGCCAGCCCTGTCAGCCTGCTTGCACGGCTGTCCGAGCCTCGTTCATATAGGCGGCGAGTTCGTTCTGGTCCGCCTCGGTCACGCGCAAGCCGAGCTTGGTACGCCTCCAGAGAACATCGCCCGGCTCGCAAGCCCATTCCTGGCTCATCAGGTAATCGACTTCGACCTGGTAGAGATCCGCACCGAAACGGCGCCCCAGGTCGCTGGCCGCGCTTGCTGTGCCCAGCAATGTTCCCGCCTTGGTGCCGTACTGGCGAATGAGGCGCCGGGCATGGCTCGGATCGAGGAAGGGATACCGCGACAGAAGCTCTTCGATTCGGGCTTCCACCTGATCGACGGCAAAATCGCCCCCTGGAAGAGTGGCACTGGCGGTCCAGGGCTTGCCTTTCGTGCCGATCGACGGGCCGATCCGTTGAAGAGCCGCCTCCGCCAACCGGCGAAAAGTGGTGATCTTGCCACCAAAAACGTTCATCAAAGGCGCGCCGCCGTCCTTTTCGACCTTGAGCACATAGTCGCGGGTGGCTTCCTGCGCCGCAGTTGCACCGTCGTCGTAAAGCGGCCGCACGGCGGAATAGGACCAGACGATGTCCCCGCGGCCTACAGGCGCGGCGAAATAGCCGCTCGCTGCCTCGCAAAGATAGTCGATCTCGGACTCGCTGATCTTCGTTTCCGAAGGATCGCCGGAAAAATCCTCGTCAGTGGTGCCAATCAGCGTGAAGTCATTTTCGTAAGGGATTGAAAAGAAGATCCGACCGTCCGAATTCTGAAAGAAGAAAGAGCGCGGATCATCGAACTTGCGCCTGATGACCATGTGACTGCCTTTGACGAGGCGGACATTGTGGGCATCGTTGCGGCCGAGCGTCTGCCCCAGCACCTGGTCGATCCAGGGGCCAGCAGCATTGACCAGCATTCTTGCCTCGACAATTTCCCGCTTGCCGTTCAGGCGATCCTCGAGTTCGATCTGCCAGTGGCCGTTCTGCCGCCGTGCCGAGAGAACCCGCGTCCGGGTCCTGATCACGGCGCCTCTGTCGGCGGCATCGCGTGCCGTCAACACAACCAATCGGGCATCGTCGACCCAGCAGTCCGAAAATTCGAAGGCTTTGGAAAAATCTGGCTTCAGCGCCTGGCCGGCCGGGTCTGTTCTCAGGTCGAGCGTTTTTGTGGCCGGCAGGAGTTTCCGTCCGCCGATGTGGTCATACAGGAAAAGTCCTAGGCGCAAGAGCCAGGCCGGACGCAGTCCACGGTGATGTGGCAGAATGAGGCGCAATGGCCAGATCACATGGGGCGCGCTCTTCCAGAGCAGCTCACGCTCCATCAGCGCTTCCCGGACCAGACGGAATTCGTAGTGCTCGAGATAGCGCAGTCCGCCATGGATCAGCTTCGTGGAGCCCGATGACGTGCCGCTGGCAAGATCGTTCATCTCGGCCAGAAACACGGAATACCCCCGGCCTGCCGCATCCCGTGCGATGCCGCATCCGTTTATGCCACCGCCAATGATGAAGAGGTTGTACATGGGCCGGCTCGATCTTCCCTTTGTGACTGTTCGATTAGCGGAAATCCGTCTGTTTCGAAAGGCCTAACGTCGGAATGTGAAAAAAAACGAACACAAAACGAAAGGAGGCAAGCGACTCCCGAGTCGCTCCGGGGCTTTGCCACAAATCACCTTTCAATGTAGATGCCGTGACAAGCCACCGGAGAGGACATCATGTTCCTGTCACCAAGACACGCCGAGATCGTCAGCCTTGCCAAGGAACAGGGTCGAGTTACCGTCGAGGGTCTTTCGGCACATTTCGGCGTCACGCCGCAGACCATCCGCAAGGACCTGAACGACCTCTGCGGCCAGCGGCAGTTGACCCGCATTCATGGTGGCGCGCTGTTTCCATCAGGCATCCAGAACCTGGAATATGAGGCGCGGCGCAAGATTGCAGCCGACGAGAAAGAGGCCATCGGCCGAGCGGCAGCGCGCATCATTCCCGACAACGCCTCCCTGTTCATCAATATCGGCACCACGACAGAGGCGGTGGGTGACGCGTTGCTGGACCACTCCGGTTTGATGGTCATCACCAACAACATAAACGTCGCCAACAGGCTGCGGATCTATCCCTCCATCGAAGTCGTCATTGCCGGCGGCGTGGTGCGCGGTACCGATGGCGGCATCGTCGGCGAGGCGGCGGTCGATTTCATCAGGCAGTTCAAGGTCGATTTCGCCGTCATCGGCGTGTCGGCCGTCGACGATGACGGCGCGCTTCTCGATTTCGACTTCCGAGAGGTCAAGGTCGCCCAGGCCATCATCGCAAATGCGCGCAAGGTCATTCTTGTGGCCGATTCCACCAAGCTGGAACGCACGGCGCCGGTGCGCATCGCGCATCTGTCCCAGATCGACACCTTTGTCACGGATCGATGCCAGAACCGCGAAATCAGGCGGATCTGCCAGGAAAACGAGGTCGAGCTGATAGAGACCGCCTGATAGGCTCAGTCGCGCAGGATCAGGCGCTCGCCGCGCATATCGAAGCCTGAGAGCGTGTTGATGAAGTTCATCCCGAGCAGGCTGCGGTCGAGACGCCCCGGTTCCGCAACCAATGCCGGCAGGTTGGTGCGGGATATCTCTCCAACGGAGATGTCCAGGCCGGGCAGGCGGGCTGCTCGCGCCTGGCCGTTGGCGGTCATCACGGCCACGTTGTAGCTCAGCGTTGCGGGATCGATGCCGGCCCGGCGTGCATCGTCAGCGCTCAAAACCGTGCTCGTGGCTCCGGTGTCCACCAGGAGCGTCACCGGCGCGCCGTTGATGTCTGCGCGCACCTCGAAGTGACCGCTGCGCATCCGCTCCAGCATCACCGCCGCGCGTCCGTCTTCGTCGCGGATCGACATCGGACTGCCGGGGATGAGGCCGCCCGTCAGGCGGCTGCCGACATCCTGCAATTCGTAGCGGTACTGATAGCCACCCATGAGAAGAAGGACGATCGCGACCCAGACGGCAGCATTGCGCAGGATGTCGCCCAGCCCGATGCCAGATCCGAGAAAGGCGACTGCGATCACCAGTCCGAACACCCCGAGATAGAGCATCCTGCCAAAATCATCGCTGGCAAAGCCGAATACCGAGCCGGCATCATCATTGGCGACGAGCAGGATCAGCCCGCCGCCGATGATCGCCATGATGAACCAGAAGAACCTGTTCATTGTCCTCGATTTGTCTCGCGGGCCATGCGGGCCCGCCTCGTTTCACGTCGAGGCGGTCGCTCGACCGTCTCAAGCCTGGCGGCCAGCCCGCCCATGATCTCGCGCCGCTGCAGGGGTGTCATGCTCACCCAGGTGGCGATCTCGTCGCGCGTGCGGCCGCAGCCGAAACAGAAGCCGGTCCGCCGGTCCATCACGCAAACGAGGATGCAAGGAGATTCGATGGCACTCATGGCAGGTTCCGACAGGTGACAAGGCAGATGGGTCTTTGCCCTTTTCATTGCAAGCCGGCAACCATGGCGCCGGCGTTGTGGCGACGCGGCCTGTTGTACTTGCGTCCGCCGGCGGCTACAGCGACGCCGATCAGAAGGAGTTTCATCATGGTCACCGGCCTCCCGCTCGACGATGTGCGCGATCTGCTCAAAAGGCTGCCGCAGATGGACGCGCAAGCGCTCGACGCCGCGCGGGTGAAGATCGACGCGCTGTCCCAAAGCGGGCTTCCGACCGGCAGGGCAGGGCATCTTGCCGCCTGGTTCTGCGGCTGGAGCGGCCGCTTTCCGCCGCGACCGACGCGCGGGGTGGTTGCGCTGTTCCTCGGCACGCATGCGGCTGGTATCCAGCGCCTGTCCGGCAGGGCTTCCGGGTTCGAGCAACGCTTCGTCGAACACGCGGCGGCGGGCGGCGCTCCGGTGAGCCAGATCTGCGGCACACACGATCTGGGTCTGAAGGTCTTCGACCTCGCACTCGATCTTCCGGTTGACGATCTCACTGTTCAACCGGCGTTGGACGAGCGCGCCTGCGCGGCCACGATTGCATTCGGCATGGAGGCCGTGGCAGGCGGAGCAGACCTTCTGTGCCTGGGGGCAATGTCGGTTGGCAGCGAGTTGTCCAATGCAGCACTGATGGCGGCTGTCGCAGGGGGAGCGCCCGGCGACTGGCTTGTCGACGATGGCGATGGGCAGGCGGCCCGTCAGGCCGAGGCCGCATTGCAACTGCACGGGACTGCCTTGCGCGATCCGCTTGAGGCGCTGCGCAGGCTCGGCGGGCGGGAGACGTCCGCGATTGTCGGCGCGATACTCGCGGCACGGGTGGAAAAGGTGCCGGTCGTGCTTGATGGCGCCACGGCACTGGCCGCTGCAACCGTCCTGCACGCGGCACAGCCTGGCAGCGTTGCCCACTGCGTTCTGGCGGACGCAGGCAACGACGCCCAGCACCGGGCGGCAGCGCGCATGGAGATGGAGACGGTTCTTGGACTTGGTCTCGGGGCAGGCGACGGCACGGCCGGGGCGATGGCGGCAGGCGTTCTGCGTGACGCGGCGCTGATCCTCGACCAGACGGTGCCGCTACCGGCCCACTAGGTCAGCGCTGGCCACCTGCAGCCAACTTGCCGTCGGTCGGCCAGGCAGGCAGCTCTTCCATGACCCGGGTGGCCGGCAGGATGGCGATTGCCTCTGTCCCTTCGCGCAGCCGCGAGTGTAGCTGGAATTCGCCGCCGTGGAGCTTCATCAGGCCCTGCACGATGGGCAAACCGAGACCGGTACCCTGTTCGGCACTCTTGATGGCGATCGATCCCTGTCCGAAGGCCGACAAAACGACTTCCAGTTCGTCTTCGGGAATGCCGGGTCCGTTATCCTTGACCGAGACATACTGTCCGCCGCCAGCCGTCCATCCGATCCTCAGGCGGACCTCGCTTCCGCTCGGCGCGAACTTGATCGCGTTGGACATCAGGTTGAGGATCACCTGCCGCAGTGAACGCTCATCCGCATAGATCCGCGGCAGGCCAGTCTGGAACTCGGAGATCAGGCGGATATCCTTGTTGCGGGCCTTCAACTCCATCAGATGGCAGCATTCCTCGGCGACGTTCTCCAGATAGACCGGTTCTTCGTTCAGCTGGTAACGGCCGGCCTCGATGCGCGACAGGTCGAGGATCTCGTTGATGAGATGCAGGAGATGGTGACCCGACGAATTGATGTCGCCGGCATAGTCACGATAGGTGTCATTGCCCATCGGTCCCAGCACCTCGTTTTTCATGACCTCCGAAAATCCGAGGATGGCGTTGAGAGGCGTGCGCAGTTCGTGGCTCATTGTCGCCAGGAACCGAGATTTTGCGAGGTTTGCCTCCTCGGCGCGACGGCGCGCCTCGTCCGAAACCGCCTTGGCCGTCTCCAACTCTGCAATCAGGGCATCTTTTTCAGAGCGAAAGGAGAGCAGCATTACCGCCGAGCGGTGCAGGTGACCGGCCACGAACGTGAAGAAGGGCAGGGCGATCAGCAGCAACGCGGCCATGATGGCGTCGGCCGGGTTGAGTTCGCGGGCCATCAACCCGGCATAGACAACAAGCGGCAAAGCGAAGGTCGCGGTAAGCGCGCCCCTCAGCGCGGATGCAATGATGGCGGTGGCAGCCATTGCCAATAGCAGGATCGCGCCCTTCATCACGGGAAACTGCTCGATCTGGCAGGCATGGCATTCGAGAGACGCAAAATAGGCCCAGCCAATACCGCTTGCCACATGTCCCAGGAGCAGCCAGCGGTGAGCCGGCGCCGGATCGATGTCGGCAGGATCGGACTGGTCAATACGCCGCGCCAAGAGCGCGAGGCCTGCGTAGCAGGTAACGGTGATCAGCGCCCACACCAGGATACTGGTGCCGACACCGGCAAACAGCCCCGATGCCGCGATGATCAGCACCAGAACAGGGATCGCGAGGGCGGTGTTGAGCACCGCACGCGCATGAAGCGACAGCATCTCGCGGTCATAGTCCGGGTTACCGGCCCGTTGGGAAAGCCGGTCACGCGTGCGCCTTACGGCACGCGCCACGTCGCTGTTGCGATGCGGTTTGGTGCGGTCGACGATGTTCTTGTCGGCTGTTGCCGACATTCGGGGCGCCATGAAATCGTTCGCGTTTAGGGCATTGGATACGACCGGAGAAAATAGTTTGGAATGATTAAGAGACCCTTCCCGACGACCGGTTCCGCGAAGAGTTGTTTGAGTTCGCGGCCACGATGAGCTAGTGCCGAGGGCAATCACAGCGGGGAGGAAACCATGATGAAGCTCTATGATGGCGGACGTGCGCCGAACCCTCGCCGTGTCAGGATCTTCCTGGCTGAAAAGAGGATCGAGGTTACCCTCATTCCTGTCGACATGGGTGCGCTGGGCCACAAATCGGATGAGGTAACCCACCGCAACCCGTTGCAAAGGCTTCCCATTCTGGAGCTGGACGACGGCACCACGCTGACAGAGACGGTCGCGATCTGCCGTTACATCGAGGAACTCAACCCCGAGCCGGCCCTGTTCGGCCGCGGCGCCCTGGGGAAGGCGCAAGTCGAGATGTGGCAGCGACGCGTCGAGCTTCACCTCCTGATGCCGGTGGCCCACGCCTTCCGCCACATCCATCCAGCCATGAAGGAATGGGAGGTGCCCCAGATTGCCGAATGGGGTGAGGCCAACAAGCCCAAGGCCCTCGAGTTCCTGCGCATCCTTGACGATCACCTTGCCGACAACGAGTTCCTCTGTGGCGACACCTATTCGATCGCTGATATCACCGGGCTTGTCGCCATGGATTTCATGAAGCCCGCCCGCATCGACGTGCCGCCGGAACTCGCGCATGTGGCGCGGTGGTACGCGGCCCTGAAGGCTCGCCCGAGCGCGGGAGCCTGACGCCTTGGAGGCAGGTCTCGCGCGGCTCGCAGCCACGATCCGCGCCTGTCGCATCTGCCGCGACGCGCCTCTGGGACACCGCCTGCCGCACGAGCCGAGGCCGGTGCTCACCCCATCCTCGACGGCACGTATCCTGATCGCCGGCCAGGCGCCGGGAACCCGCGTGCATGGGTCCGGCCTCTCCTTCACCGATCCCTCCGGCGACCGGCTGCGCGCCTGGCTCGGTGTCTCTGAAGAGCAGTTCTACAATCCCGATCGTTTTGCCATCGCCGCCATGGGCTTTTGCTTTCCGGGACTGGATGCGAAGGGCGGCGACCTGCCGCCGAGGCGCGAATGCGCGCCGGCCTGGCGGGCGCAACTGATGGCGGAGATGCCGCAGGTCGAACTGGTGTTGGCGATCGGCTTTCATGCCCAGCGCTGGCATCTGGCAAGGGACTGCGGAAAGAACCTGACGGATACGGTTGCCGATTGGCGCAGGATTGCCGCACGACCCAACCGCCCAAAGGTGTTTCCGCTGCCGCATCCCTCGTGGCGCAACACAGGCTGGCTGAAGCGGCATCCCTGGTTCGAGGCGGAACTGCTGCCTGCGCTGCGGGAGGAAATCGCGATATGGATTGCCGGCTAGTTGCGCAATGCAAACCTCTTGCACCCACTAATCGTGAGAATGATTTTCTTGTATGTCGTTTCGTTCGCCACGATAATGGGCAAACTTTGCGCCTAGGAAGGGTTTCATGGACCGTCTCGACAGGAAGATCCTGCGCCTGCTGCAGGAAAACTCCACGCTCGCCGTGGCCGACATCGCCAAGAAGGTCGGGTTGTCGACGACGCCGTGCTGGCGGCGCATCCAGAAGCTGGAAGAGGAGGGCGTCATCCGCAAGCGCGTGGCATTGCTCGATCCGGCCAAGATCAATGCCCGCGTCACCGTCTTCGTGTCGATCCGCACCAACTCCCACAGCCATGAATGGCTGCGGCGCTTCTCCGAGGTCATCCAGGAGTTCCCCGAGGTGGTCGAGTTCTACCGGATGAGCGGCGACATCGACTATCTGCTCAGGGTCGTGGTGCCGGATATCGCGGCCTACGACGCCTTCTACAAGCGGCTGATCGCCAAGATCGAGATCCGTGATGTGTCCTCCTCCTTCGCCATGGAGCAGATCAAGTACACGACCGAGATGCCGCTCGATTATCTGGTGCTCGACAAGGGCTCGGACGACAAGGCTGCGTGATCATCGTCGGGCGCGTGCCTTCCGGCGTGCCGCCATCTCGTCGCGCTTCGCCACCATCGCCACGGTTTTTTCCGCCGACAATTCGCGCACCGCGTCCTTGCCGATCCAGCGCGCCGTCTTGTCGTCACTCGCCGCCAGTTTTTCGGCCAGCGCCAGCGCAGGCGCGTGCAGGCGGGAGGAGTTCTTGCCGGTCTGGCGCAGCGCCCAGTTGACCGCCTTCCTGACAAAGTTGCGCGGGTCGGTGGCGTGGCGCTCGATCAGCGGGAAGAAGCCGGACAACACTTCTTCGGGCACCTTCTTTCGCGGCACGTTGGCCCAGGCCATCATGGCGAAGGCGGCGCGGCGCACGAATTCGCGATCGTCGGCGGCAAACTCCTCGATCAGATCGAGCCAGAAGGGCGTGTCGACGAAGACGTCGCCGACCGTGTCGACAATATCCCAGGAATCGAGATCGGCAGCCCAGGAGCGCGCCTGTTTACGGGTGAGCTTTGCTGGCTCGGCGGTCAGCGCGGCGATGACACGGGCCTCGCGCCATCCTGTCTCCCAAAGGTGAATCGACCTGTCATGGTCCTTTTTCAGGAGCTTGGAAAGCTTGCGCAAATCGGCCTGGGATACACCGAAAGCCCGGTCCGCCTTGATGCCGAAACGCGCCATGCCGGCGCGGTTTTCCTCCGAGCCGATGGCACGCAGATGGGTGACGATCTCGGCCGCGCTTGAGGAGGGGCCGAGATCTTGCATGTCCTATTTCTCCAGTCGGGACAGAAGCGAGGACGTGTCCCAGCGGCTGCCGCCCAGTTGCTGGACTTCCTTGTAGAACTGGTCGACCAGGGCGACGACCGGCAGCCTGGCGCCATTATTGTCGGCCTCTCCCAGGCAGATGCCGAGATCCTTGCGCATCCAGTCGACCGCAAAACCGAAATCATATTCGCCCTTGTTCATGGTCTTGTAGCGGTTTTCCATCTGCCAGGAGCCGGCCGCGCCCTTGGATATGACCTCGACGACCTTTTCGACATCGAGACCCGCCCGCTTGGCAAAATGGATGCCTTCGGCAAGCCCCTGCAGCAGGCCGGCAATGCAGATCTGGTTTACCATCTTGGTCAGTTGTCCCGCACCGGCCGGTCCCATCAGGCCGACCATCCGGGCAAAGGAATCGATGATCGGCTTCGCCTGGTCGAAGGTCGCGGGATCGCCGCCGCACATGACCGTGAGCACGCCGTTTTCCGCGCCAGCCTGTCCGCCCGAGACCGGCGCGTCGACAAAGCCCAGCCCCCGCTCCTTGGCGGCCGCATCCAGTTCGCGTGCGACCTCGGCGGAAGCGGTGGTGTTGTCGATGAAGATGGCACCCTTCTTCATGGTCGAAAACGCGCCGTCAGGCCCCAGCGTGACCGAGCGCAGATCGTCGTCATTGCCCACGCAGGCGAAGACGTAATCCTTGCCTTCGGCGGCCTCAGCCGGCGTGGTGGCGAAAGCGCCGCCATGCTCGGCGGCCCATTTCTGCGCTTTTGCCGTGGTGCGGTTGTAGACGGTGACGTCGTGGCCGCCCTTGTTCTTCAGGTGTCCG
This sequence comes from Aliihoeflea sp., assembly GCA_046297455.1. Classification (GTDB taxonomy): domain Bacteria; phylum Pseudomonadota; class Alphaproteobacteria; order Rhizobiales; family Rhizobiaceae; genus ZYF759. Next base: position 317 of record JBKBIT010000024.1, on the reverse strand, counting down.
GCCATCGGATATCCCATCACGCCGAGACCGAGAAACGCCACTTTTGCCATCGTCTGCTCCTTGCTGCATGAAGCCGCCGGCCGGGCCGGCAAACCAGCGCCCATTTTGCCGATGCCCAGCGCCGCTGCAAGCCGGGATCGGGGGAAGCTGCTTTGCGCTTTGGCGCTTCGACATGCTTGGGGGAGAGTCGTTTGGGGGCGCGGGGCCAGTTGCCACCGTTGCACTCTACGGCGCCCCCCTCTGTCCTGCCGGACATCTCCCCCACGAGGGGGGAGATTGGCCGTCACGGCGGCTTTCGCCAATCGCAGACGTTGCAG
>JBKBIT010000023.1:0-61563 GCA_046297455.1 Aliihoeflea sp. | reverse complement strand
GGCATCTCATTCGTTACCGGCATGGTACTTTTCGTCATAAGCGTCGGGATGGAACGAGAATCCATGGCGCGGAATTTCGTGTACCAGACGCCGTTCTTCCTGATGCAGGCAGTCGGTGCCTGGATCGTGCTCTCCGGCAAGAGCCGCAAAGTGATCGACTTCGCGCTGGCGAGCTTCCTCGCGATGACAGCCCTGCACTACATGTCGAAGCCGTTTGCCGCGGTGCTGCTGGGGGGGCCCGGCGCCACGCCGCAGGACTATATCGGCACGGCGTATGCGACGTTTTCGCAGTCAATGGGCACCATTTTTGTCCTGGCCACGGCATTGATACTGATGGCGCTTCTGGTGAGCGATCTGCTGCAGGAAGCAACCAAGCGTTCGATCACCGATCCACTTTCCGGTCTCCTCAACCGGCGCGGTTTCGAGGAAAAGCTTGGTGAGTTGGTTGCCGCCCGGCAGCCCGGCGGACCACCCCTGTCGATTGTCTTGAGCGATCTCGACCACTTCAAGTCGACTAATGACACATACGGCCATGCTGCCGGCGATCGTGTCATCGAAGCCTATGCCGACCTTCTGCGCGAGGCATCCGCCTCGATGCACACGATCGGCAGGATCGGCGGAGAGGAATATGCGGTCGTTCTCTCGCATTGCAATCTCGCGACAGCAAAGCTGTTTGCCGAGAATGTGCGCGCCGCCTTTGCCGAGCATCAGCTTCCAGGTTTTCCGGAGACCAATCGCTTTACTGCAAGTTTCGGCGTTGCGACGCTGGAAAACGGTGAGACGCCGTCCTCGCTCATGGAACGCGCCGATGCTGCACTCTACGAAGCCAAGCGTGCCGGACGTAATTGCGTCATGATCGCAAAGTCAGCGACAGGCGAAATGTCGGCTCTGAAGGCTATTGCCTGAAATACGTTACCGGCTGGCGACAGAGCCCGCTGACGTGACCAGCCGGTAGCGCGCGAGTTCTTCGCTCGACAGATAATAGAGCGCCCGCGGCGGGGTATCGAGCGCGTGCAGCCACAAAGCCGTGTCGACACCCATGTCGGCCAGATGCCGGGCAATGCGCGCGGTGGTGATCTGCGCGTCGGACATGGCCTGGGCAGGCGCGGTGGTCGCTCCCGTAGCGGCATAGAACTGGTGCAGCCCGATCGCCGCTCGCTGGCCCGCAGACCGGGTTACCCCTCCAGCGAAGAGAAGCGGGCAGGACGATGCACACAGCGCGCCATCGTTGACTTCCGTCCGGTACCCTCGCTCGCGTACCAAACGCGCCATGGCCATGGCGTCTTCGAGCGAGCCACCCGGCGAATTGAGTCTGATCGTGGTGACATATTCTCCGCGCGCCTCGATCTCCGCACGGAACCGCGCGGCCGCGCCCTGTTCGATGCTGCCTTCTGCCAAAAGCACGCCGCCAGCAGCCAGTTCGAAACGCATCGGATGACGCAATTCGGCATCGTCCGTTGTCAAATGTTCTCGCGGATCGATGGATGGCGCGTGGCCGGCTCCCGTGTCGACTGCGGGCGGCAGGATCGGCTGAGCTACGGCCTCGTTCGTCGGTTGCGTGAACGGCCACAAGCCACCGTTTCGTTCTGCCATCTGGTGCAGATCGATCGCCAGCACGGCAACGGCGCCGACCAGCAGACCGCGAAAGGCCCACCGCATCAGTTCACCATCGTCGAAGCGATCGATGTAGCGCAGCAGCGCATTGCGGCGCGGCGTCTCGCGATGTTGGGGATCGGCTTCCGGTGTCATGGATCGAGCCTCTTCCTGTCGCCGAGCGAAAGCGGCGTCACGTTTTCAGCTGTTGCAACAGGCCGGTGCTCGGCCGCAGCCGGCGCGGGTGAGGGGTTGGTGGACGGAAGATCGGGTTGCGCTGGCGTTGGCTCGGCCGGCGATTGTGTTGCCGCCTGACGGCGCTGGGCAATGGCCTCATGCAGCTCCCAGGAACGCAAGAGATCGGCTGCGGTCATGCGTTCCGCGTCGTGCAGCCCTTCCTCATTGCGCCTGATGGTCGCGTGCACCACCGCCATGATCGCAACGAGCACGCCAGGGAGCAGGTCGATCGAGATGGCGCCGGCCCAACTGGGCATGAAACTCGCCGCGTATTTGAGGACTGCCTCGGCTGCCGAAAGCGGTACGTATCGCCGCTCGCTAACCCGGGGCTGCGCCATGATTTCGTCGGCTGCCTCCGAAAGGGCGGCGGACTGTGCGGCCACCGATTCGCGAATGGTCGCCATGACCTGGTCCTGGCGTCCCATCAGATCGGCGCTGCGCCCATCCGCCACCGGCGCGATGAAGCCGGCCGAAAGATCCTGTGCGGCACGCGCAACCGACGGTGCAATTGAGGTCTGCTCCAATGCTGCGATGACACCGGAAAGCGCCACCGCTTCCTCACCAAAAGAGTCGGCGCGCGGCGCAACCGGCCCGGCTCCCGAAACAAGGCCACGCATGGTGGCGAGATGTGCCTGGCCTTCCTCGAAGAGTTCGCGCACCGTTTCACGGTTGCCCTGGATGGTACGCTCCAGCTCGCGCATCTGGGCAGACATCTGGGTCAGGAGTTGTACGACGGAACCCGTGCCCGATGCTCCGGTCAGCGCGCCGGAATTGCGCTCTTCCTCCGCCAACCGCCCGAAACGCTCGGCCGCACGCTGTATGTCTGGAAGAAGCGACAATGCGGCGAGTGCATTGGAGTGCGCCTGATCGAGATCGGCGGTGTAGCCTTCCTGCGTTGTGGCCAGATGCTGTTCGATGGCGGCCGATCCGGCCAATGCCGCGGCGTTTAGCCAAGACGACATGGCCACGATCATCAGGGAACCGACGCCCATGATGACGAAGAGCGTGACGCGAGAGACAGCGTCGCGCATCTCAGGCATGAACCGGATCATGTAGGTCCAGAACCCGTAAATGCCGACGGAAACGGCAGCCGAGTAGACGATGGCCGCGAAGAAGACCAGGCCCGCATCACCGTCGAGGAGCGATCGCACCCCCAAATAGGTGTAGACGCCGCTCGCCAGTGCCAGCGTCGCCAGGACGAAGCGGGTCATCGTGTTGAGCGACGAGATGTGGTCTCTCAGCCGGCGTGCGGAAGAGGCATTGCTCATGACGGCGTCCTTTTCCTTACCAAAGGCTTAACGAGTGTGACCAAATGAGGGCCGGTGCTATCGGCAGCCGCCGGCGATGACCGGCACCACGCCATCGGGAAGTCCATACATGTAGCTGCGGCCGTGAACGATCGCCGGTTGGGGAATGCAGCGATAGACGTTTCGCACCTGGAAGGGCTCGTCTTCCAGATAGACGACACGCGGTCCATGCAGTGCATCAGCGTCGTCGTGCAGGAGATGGCCCTGACCGACGAGGATGCGCTTGAAGCCCGCGGCGGAATGGATCACGAGGTTGCCGTAGGCATCGGCATGAACGCGATCCTGTGCCGTCTGGTTCGCGCCGGCAAACACCGGAGCCGACAGCCCGATGATCATGCAGAACGCTGCAGCGAGTGCCGCTAGCTGCGTCATGGCGAGTTTCATTCCAAGCCTCCGTGGCATCCAGCGCCTCCAAGTGACCTTGAAGTTAACGCTTTCTTAACCTTTGTCACGGGGCGCGCGACCGGATCGGCGGTCAATTTGGCGGCAAATGGTAGACATGGTTAACAAATTTTCGCCCGGCTCGCATGATGCCGGCAATTGACAACCGTTTCCGTTTGCGCTCTCCAAACGGGCATGAGCGAACAGCACAGCATCGATATTTCACTGCTCGGCCTTCGTGAGGCGCATGAATTCGCCCCGCTTCTTGCGGCCTATGCCCAAGCCCTGAAGCGCGGAGCGCCGCGGCGGCCTGACGAATTCTATGCGGAGACGATCCTTCAGGATGCGACAGTCAACGTCCTTGGGGCGCGGTTGGATGACGCTCTTGTCGGCTTCGCGATATTTCACGATCTGCCTGATCCGGTCTCAGGACTGCGAATCGGGGTCGTGGACCACCTCTATGTGCATCATGACCATCGCAACAAGGGCATTGGCCGGTCGCTGATCGACCTGCTGGCGGACGAAGCGGATTCGCGCGGATGGGTACGCCTGGCGCTCAATGCGCCGCGTCAACCGGAAGACGGTCGCAAGCTCTATGAACAGATCGCTGTCCCTGCTGATTGGACCAGCTATGTGATCCGCTTCGATGGCAGCTGACAGGTCAAGCAGAAGAAGGTTCCGTGGCCTGGCGGCAGCCTTTGTTGGCGCCGTCGCGCTATCGGGATGTGTCAGCGATGCGCCCAATGCCGCTTCCGTGGTGGCACCGGAAGCGAGCTATGATGTACGCATGGTCGAAATGCGCTTCGATTGCGAAGAGGGTGAAGTTCTGCTGCTTGCGGGCAACAGCAACGAATTGCTGGCCACTGACTCGCAGGACACGCAGATCGTGCTCCAGGCATCGCCACCTGGACAGACGGCTCGATATGATGCCCAGGGCCATGCCCTCGTTCTCCACGAGCGGGAGGCGCTCTGGATGAAGGCCGGTGAACCGCCGATGACTTGCAGCCGCTGATCCTGGATGGCATTGCGTCGCAGCCAGCCTTCTTCAATCGTTTGAAGGATCAAACGACTGTGACGGCGAGATTTTCGGGCTTTGACGCGCTGCAAAATGCGCACTAAAAACCCCAGCAGTTCACTGGCGGCCTTGCGCCGTCTCGCCAGCCGTCGGGTCTACAGCTCGTCGGTCAGCTAACCGGGGAAAAAATGTCCAAACCCATCGCCGGCCGCGCTAGGCCACTTTCTCCGCACCTTCAGGTCTATCGCCTGATCCCGACCATGCTGATGTCCATCGTTCACCGCATCACGGGAGCGGCATTGTATTTCGGCACCCTCATTGTCGTTTGGTGGGTGGTTGCTGCCTCCATGTCGCCGAGCCAGTTCGATACGGTGACCTGGGCCCTCGGCACGTGGCTGGGGCGGCTGGTGTTGTTCGGCTACACCTGGGCACTGATGCACCACATGCTGGGTGGCATTCGACACCTCGTCTGGGATACCGGCCACGCCATGCAGAAAGAGACGTCGACCAGGCTCGCATGGGCCACGCTCGCCGGATCGATCATCTTGACGATCCTGATCTGGATCGCAGGTTACCTGGCCAGGGGAGCTTGATCATGGCTGATTTTCGGACACCTCTGGCTCGCGTTCGCGGGCTCGGCTCGGCAAAGGATGGTACAGAGCATTTCTGGCGCCAGCGGCTGACCGCAATCGCAAATATTCCGCTTCTTTTGTTCTTTGTCGGCCTGGTCGTCGCCTTGAACGGCGCCTCTTATGAGCAAGTCCGGTCGACGCTGGCTAATCCCTTCGTGGCCCTGGTGCTGCTTCTGGTCCTTGCGTCGGCCCTCTACCACATGAAGCTCGGCATGCAGGTCATCATCGAAGACTATGTGCATTCCGAGCCGATGCGGACTGTCCTGGTCATGCTCAACACTTTCTTCCCCATCGTTCTGGGCGTTGTCTCTGCATTCGCCCTGCTCAAAATCTCGTTCGGAGGCTAATTCGTGGCTGAAAACGGCACAAACGGAGCTGCTCCGGGTCTCAACGGCAAAGCCTATCGCACGGTGGACCATGCCTATGATGTGGTGGTCGTGGGCGCGGGTGGTGCCGGTCTACGCGCAACGCTCGGCATGGCAGAGCAGGGCCTGAAGACAGCCTGTATCACCAAGGTATTCCCGACCCGGTCACATACGGTCGCGGCACAGGGCGGCATTGCCGCCTCGCTGCAGAACATGGGTCCCGATTCCTGGCAGTGGCACATGTACGACACCGTGAAAGGGTCGGACTGGCTGGGCGACGTCGACGCCATGGAATATCTGGCCCGAGAAGCGCCGGCTGCTGTCTACGAACTCGAACATTACGGCGTGCCCTTCAGCCGCACCGAGGATGGCAGGATCTACCAGCGCCCCTTTGGCGGCCACATGCAGAATTTCGGCGCCGGCCCGCCCGTCCAGCGCACCTGTGCGGCTGCCGATCGCACCGGCCATGCCATCCTGCACACGCTCTATGGCCAGTCGGTTCGCAACAACGCCCAGTTCTTCGTCGAATACTTCGCTCTCGACCTGATCATGAGCGATGACGGAGTCTGCACCGGTGTCGTGGCGTGGAACCTCGATGACGGCACCATCCATCGCTTCTCGGCCAAGATGGTCGTCCTGGCGACGGGAGGTTATGGCCGCGCCTATTTCTCCTGTACCTCCGCGCATACTTGCACAGGCGATGGCAACGGAATGATTGCGCGTGCTGGCCTGCCGCTCCAGGACATGGAGTTCGTCCAGTTCCATCCGACCGGTATCTACGGTGCGGGTTGCCTCATCACCGAAGGCGTACGTGGCGAAGGCGGATATCTGGTCAATTCCGAGGGCGAGCGCTTCATGGAACGCTACGCACCCTCGGCGAAGGATCTTGCGTCACGCGACGTGGTCTCGCGCTGCATGACAATGGAAATCCGCGAGGGTCGCGGCGTGGGCAAGGGCAAGGATCACATCTTCCTTCACCTCGACCATCTCGACCCGGCCGTCATTCACGAGCGGCTCCCCGGTATCGCCGAATCGGCGAAAATCTTCGCGGGAGTCGACGTGACCCGCGAGCCGATACCCGTGCTGCCGACGGTCCATTACAATATGGGCGGGATTCCCACGAACTACTGGGGCGAGGTGCTGGCGCCGACGAAGGACGATCCGGACCGGGTCGCTCCGGGGCTGATGGCCGTCGGCGAGGCGGCCTGCGCCTCCGTACACGGCGCCAACCGTCTGGGCTCAAATTCGCTGATCGATCTCGTCGTGTTCGGCCGGGCCGCAGCCATCAAGGCCGGCCAGGTCGTGGACCGCGATTCCAAGGTACCGCCGGTCAACGAAATCTCCTGCGAACGCATCATGGATCGCTTCGATCGCTTGCGGCATGCCAATGGCGGCACGCCGACGGCGGAACTGCGCGATCGCATGCAAAAGGCGATGCAGGACGATGCCGCCGTGTTCCGTACGCAGGAATCGCTGGCACAGGGCTGCGAGCGCGTATCGGAGATCTGGAAGGGTATGGGCGACATCAAGGTTCACGATCGCTCCATTATCTGGAACTCCGACCTGGTTGAGACTCTTGAGCTCGAAAACCTGATGGCCAATGCCGTCACCACTGTCTATGCGGCGGAAGCCCGCAAGGAGAGCCGTGGCGCGCATGCTCGCGAGGACTTCACCGAGCGCGACGACGTCAACTGGCGCAAGCACACGCTTTCCTGGGTCGACGAGACGGGGAAGGTGAGGCTCGATTATCGTCCGGTGCACACCGAGCCTATGCTCGGCCACAACGAGGGTGGTATCGACCCGGCCAAGATCGCACCGCAGAAGCGCGTCTACTGATCGCGAGGACACATGGTTCAGCTCACTCTTCCCAAGAACTCGCAGATCCGTGACGGCAAGGTCTGGCCGAAGCCGGAGGGCGCTACCAATCTGCGCGAATACAAGATCTACCGCTGGTCGCCGGACGACGAGGAGAACCCGCGCGTCGACACCTACTACGTGGATGCCGACGATTGCGGACCGATGATCCTCGACGCTCTTATCTGGATCAAGAACAAGATCGATCCCACGCTGACCTTCCGGCGTTCCTGCCGCGAGGGCATCTGCGGTTCGTGCTCGATGAACATCGACGGCACCAACACGCTGGCCTGCACGAAGGGCGCAGACGAGGTGTCCGGTGCGGTCAAGATCTACCCGCTCCCGCATATGCCGGTGGTGAAGGATCTGGTTCCCGATCTGACCGTGCCCTATGCGCAGCTTTCGTCAATCCAACCCTGGCTGCAGACTGTGTCCCCGGAGCCTGCCAAGGAGTGGCGCCAGAGCCGCGACGACCGCGCCAAGCTGGATGGTCTGTACGAGTGCATTCTGTGCTTTTGCTGTCAGACCTCTTGTCCATCATACTGGTGGAATGGCGAGCGCTATTTGGGGCCGGCCGTGCTGCTTCAGGCCTATCGTTGGCTGATCGATTCACGCGATGAGAACACCGGCGAGCGGCTCGACAACCTCGAGGACCCGTTCAGGCTTTATCGCTGCCATACGATCATGAACTGCGCGCAGTCATGCCCTAAGGGCCTCAATCCAGCGAAAGCCATCGCCGAGATCAAGAAGATGATGGTCGAACGGCGCGTCTAGTGGACGCTTGCCGGATCCTGACCATCACTTCCAGCTCCTGGCGGGCCTATGACCCCGCGCAGTTGGTGCTCGAATCGAGTGGATTCGTATTCGAGCATCTTTTTCTGGAAGACTTGAGAAGCGGCACGCGAGGCCGCTTTGGCAACAGAAAGCTGGCGGCCTACACGTCCAAGGAACCGGTCTTGCGTATCCGGGAGGCCGTGGACCGATTCCGGCCTGACATCATTCACCTGTCGCCCGGCAGAGCAAGCACGCTTGCCACATTGAGAGCCATGGCAGGAAACCGGAAGAGGCCCATCCTGCTGGAGCATGGCGCAATCGATGGACTGAACATTCTGAACCCGATTGACCATGCCACGTTCTTCAATCGACGTATCGCCAAGCTGATCGTGCCAACGAGGGCCGTCGTCAACAGTTGGCTGCGTCGTCCAGGTTTTCAACGGCTGATCGGTCCGGACAGGTGCGCAGTACTCCCGATCCCGGTGGAGGTTCCCGAACCCATATCCCAGGAACGCAAGCTGGCCATAAGGCGGGAACTGGGGCTGCCAGAAAGTGGCTTTATTGTCGGAACCGTTTGCACCGTAAGGGCCATCAAGAACCTGCCATTTGTGGCGGAAGTCATCTCGAAAATGCCATTTTCGCCTCTGTTCGCTGTCGTTGGCAGCGGCAAGGAATCTGAGCTGAGACAGCTTCGAGAGGCCGGCGGTCAGTCAGTGCACTTGCTCGGGCGGATCCCTGACGCATGGCAGATGATGGGCGCATTCGATCTCTTCGTGACACCAACCAGGCTGCCGGGGGAATCTTTCGGCATTGCGCCCGCCGAGGCGATGTCACAAGGGGTGCCAGTTCTGACGATGAATTTTGGAGGTACGGCCGAGATCATTGAACACGGCGTATCTGGCCTCGCCCTACCCATGGATCGCACGGCATGGGCTCTTGCCATCCTGGACCTCGCCCAAGACGCCCAGCGGCTTGGCGCCATGGGGGAAGCGGCACGGGAACGAATTTCCAGACACTTCTCGGCCAAGGTTGTCGCGCGGGATCTGCAACAGCTTTACCGATCGCAGATACCAACCGATGGGCATGAATCCGTCGTCGACCCTGCTTGATGCATCGGTCGAATGCTGTCTCGCAGTGATTGACGATCAGCCCTTTCGAGTTCACCCGTCGCAGCAGACTGTCATTGTGTCGGGCATTGGCGCATCTGGTCGCGCCAACACGCGACGATAGTCTGATCTGGAGAAAGTCTGCATGACCGAAACCGAGATCCGGGCGCATTTCGAGGCCCAGGCGGAGTCCTGCCATCGCCTGGGGTCTCCGTTTACCGCTATTCTGTGCCGCCAGCTTCCGAAGCTGCTGGACACACACACAGCGACCGGCCGAAAAGTGCTGAAATGGCCCGGCGATCCGGGCTCAGATGCGCTGGCGCTGAGACTATGCGGTGCGCTTCACGCGCTGGTGCTCTCCGGGATGGAACCGGCACTGGCGGACAGCTATCCCCCGTACAAGCAGCGCGAGGGCGCGCTACAGGAGGCGGTTGCCGAAGCGATCGCGCGCCAGGATCCCTTCATCGTCGATTTCATTGACTCGCCACCGCAGACCAACGAGATCGCCCGTTCGGCGATGCTGCTGCCGGGTCTGCTTCTGGTCGCGCGCGAGACCGAACTGCCGCTTGCACTGGGTGAGATCGGCGCGAGCGCCGGCCTCAACCTCAATCTGGATCGCTTTCACTACATCTATGAGAACCGGCAATGGGGCGACGCGGCCTCGCCGGTGAAATTGTCTCCTCAGGTGGAAGGCGACCCGCCGCCTCTGGAGGCAATCCTGGAGATCGTCTCACGTGCGGGTTGCGACCGGATGCCGGTCGAGATCTCGAACCCGAACCAGCGCCTGCGGCTGAAATCCTATGTGTGGCCAGACCAGCCCCATCGCATGGAGCGACTCGAGGCGGCGATGGCGGTGGCGAACGCCCACCCGTTCTGGCTGACGCAAGAAGATGCGGCGGATTTCGTCGACGGCGAACTGGCGAGCCGCCCCGACAATGCGGCCTATGTGCTGATGCATTCCATCATGTGGCAATATCTGCCCGAGGCGACCAAGGCGCGTATCGCAGCAACGCTGGAGCGCCATGGCGCCGAGGCGACGACACGAGCGCCGATCGCCCATCTGCGCATGGAGCCTGCCCCAGGAGAAAGCGGCCATGCCGTGTTGTCGCTGACCATATGGCCGGACGGAACGGCGCGCCGCCTTGCGCGGGTGGATTTTCACGGGCGCTGGATCGCCTGGGAAGGCTGAAGCAGCCTACCACATGGACTTGGCGTAGGCCTTGTCGAGTCCGTCATCCAGCTGCTGGGCCGATTCCGACAGCGCCACCTGATCGCGCAGGATCTGGCCGAGTGTCGGCATGGAGTCGCGCGGCGGCCAGCTTTCCGGTGCCCATAGCTTCGACCGCATGAAGGCCTTGGCACAATGCATGTAGCAAGCCCTGATCTCCACCACGAGCAAAGTCGCCGGCACCCGGTTGTCGATGGCGAAGCGCTGCCGCAAGCCGCTATCGGCCGTGATGCGACCCAGCCCGTTGACCCTTAGCGTCTCGTTCATGCCGGGAACGACGAAAAGCAGACCGACCGCGGGATTGTCGATCAGGTTCTCATACGTGTCGAGCCGATTGTTTCCCGGACGGTCTGGGATAGCAATCGTGGTGTCATCGAGAATTGCCACGAAGCCCGGCTTGTCGCCCTTGGGGGTCACGTCGGCATTTCCCTGCCGATCCGAAGAGCCGATCAGCACGAAGGGACTTCGCGCAATGAAGGCCTTGGCATGCATATCGAGCGCTGGAAGCTGTTTTTTCAACGCAATGTCGTGCGTGGCTCCGTAATGGGTTCGAAGCTCTTCCCGGCTAACGATGAAGTCCACATTCACTCCTATTCGGCTGGCTGCTTCTCTTCGTCCAGCGCGTGGCGCATGATGAGAGGCATCTGCGCCATCGTAAAGGCGATTGTAATCGGCATTGTCCCCCACACCTTAAACGCGACCCAGAAGTCGGTGGAGAAGCCACGCCACACCACCTCGTTCAGGAGCGCCAGGAAGAAGAAGAACCACCCCCAGCGCAGCGTCAGCTTGCGCCAGCCCTCGGCGTCAAGCTTGAAAGCACTGTCGAAGACATAGCCCAGAAGCGACTTGCCGAAGACGAGTCCGCCGAGCAGGACCGCACCGAACATCGAATTCACGATGGTCGGCTTCATCTTGATGAAGATCTCGTCCTGCAGATAGAGCGTCAGTGCACCGAACACGAAGACAACCACGCCCGAGACAAGCGGCATGATGGGCAGCGTGCGCAACAGCAGCCACGAGATCGACAACGAGATTGCCATTGCGACCATGAACAGCGCTGTGGCGATGAAGATCGGACCTCCCAGATCGCCGAGGACCGGGAACCGCTCGGCCAGCCATTCACCGCGCGCATTGGCGAAAAAGAAGACCATCAGCGGACCAAGTTCCAGCGCCAGCTTGAGCACCGGATTGATGTCTTCCTTCTTCTTCGGATCGCTCGGATCCCGCTCGAGGATGCGTTCGCTCATTCAGCCACTCCTGCGATCGCCTTGGCGAAATCGCTTGCCGAGAAGGGTTCGAGGTCGTCGACCTGCTCGCCGACGCCGATGAAGTAGACGGGCAGCTTGTGCTTGGCGGAGATTGCAACGAGGATGCCGCCTCGCGCCGTGCCGTCAAGCTTGGTGATGACAAGCCCGTTCACCCCAGCAACATTCTTGAAGATTTCGACCTGATTAAGGGCATTCTGCCCGGTGGTTGCATCGACCGTCTGCAAAACCGTGTGCGGAGCCTCGGGATCGTGCTTGCCAAGCACCCGCACGATCTTCTCCAACTCTGCCATCAGCTCGGCCTTGTTCTGCAGCCGGCCGGCCGTGTCAATGATGAGAACGTCGGAGCCCGCCGCTCGCGCCTTCTCGAAGGCATCGTAGGCCAGGCCTGCGGCATCGGCGCCGTGTTTGGAAGCGACGACCGGCGAATTGGTACGCTCGCCCCAGATCTTGAGCTGCTCGATTGCCGCCGCACGGAACGTATCGCCGGCCGCCAGCATCACCGACAGTCCACCGGCTGTCAGCTTTGCCGCCAACTTGCCGATCGTCGTTGTCTTGCCGGTGCCGTTGACCCCAACCACGAGGATGACATGCGGCTTGTGCGACAGGTCCAACTCCAGCGGGAGCGCAACCGGGGTCAGCACCTTCTCGACCTCAGCGGCCATGATGGCGCGCACTTCGGAATCCGACACGTCCTTGCCATACCGCCCCGACGAAAGCGCATCGGTCACACGCATCGCCGTGTCGATGCCGAGATCGGCGCGGATGAGGACATCTTCGAGATCCTGAAGCGTGTCCTCGTCCAGCTTGCGCTTGTTGAACACGCCGGCAATCTGGTCGCCCAATTCGCGTGAGGAGCGCGAAAGGCCCTCGCGCAAACGCTGGAACCATGGCTTCCTGGGTATCGGGGAAGTCGTGGGCACGGGCTGAGGCGTGGGCGCCTCGGCCCTCTCGACTGACTTGCCGATACGAATACGACCGGCGTCCTGAACCGGAGGTTCGGGGATAGGTGAAGGCTCGGGCGCCACTTCCTCGCGCAGCGGATCGGCATGGATCGGCTCGACCTGCCGCAAGGGCGGCGGGATCTCGGCAGAAGGAACAGGCTCGACAGGCGGCGGCGGCGTTTCATCAACCTGTGCAGCTGGAGGGACATCATCCCGATCGGCAGGCTCGGCTACATTAGTATCCGAACGATCGGCCACCAGGAATTCGGGAACAGGACCCTGGACGGCGGGCGGCGGCTCCTCGCCTTGGCGCGGCTCTTCGGCCGATGGCACCGCAGCGGTTTCCGCTGCAACTGTCGAGACGTCGGCAGTATCCGGCCCTGCGGTCTCCTGATGCGCGGGCTGCAGGGCATCGGCCGGAACCTCGTCGGATTCCTTTCTGCCGAAGGAGAAGACTTTCTTGATGAAACCGAACGCCATCAGGCCGCCTCTGCCTGCAGAGGGGTCGCACGAAGCCGCTCACCATCATGCCCGATAATGGCAGCCTCCACGATCTCGCCGGGCTTGCCGGTCTCAAGCGTGGTCAGGGTGAACCCCTCCGTCCGTCCAAGCCCTTCGCGCTCGATCAGGATCCGCTGATGCGTTCCCGGCAACATGTCGAGATGACGACGATGAGCCGCATCTCCTACGGCACGCAACCTGGCAGCGCGCTCCTTGACCAATTTGCGCGGAAGCTGCGGCATGCGGGCAGCTGGCGTGCCCTCGCGCGGCGAAAAGGGGAAGACATGCAGATGGGTCAGGCCGCATTGCTCCACGATATTCAGAGAGTTTTCGAACATCGGTTCCGTTTCGGTTGGGAAACCGGCAATGATGTCAGCGCCGAAAACGATGTCGGGCCTCTGCTGGCGTATGTCTTGGCAAAAGCGGATGGCATCGTCGCGGAGATGACGGCGCTTCATACGCTTTAGGATCAAGTCGTCGCCATGCTGCAAAGACAGATGCAGATGCGGCATCAATCGTGGCTCGAAACCGATGGCCTCGATGAGTTCCGGATCGGCTTCGATGGAATCAATTGAGGAGAGCCTGAGACGAGCCAGGTCTGGAACCTGACGGAGGATCGTCTTGACCAGACGACCGAGCTTGGGGTTGCCCGGCAGATCGGATCCGTAGCTGGTCAGGTCGACGCCGGAAAGAACGACTTCCGAATAACCGTTTCCAACGAGCCGACGCACCTGTTCCACCACTGCGCCCATCGGCACCGAGCGCGAGTTGCCACGCCCAAAAGGGATGATGCAGAAGGTGCAACGATGATCACAGCCGTTCTGGACCTGCACGAAGGCGCGAGCACGGCCCTCTAGCGCATCGACCAGATGGCCCGCAGTCTCGGTCACCGACATGATGTCGTTGACGCGGGCCTTTTCGAACTGGTTCACGCCAAAATCCGGCAATGCGCGGTAGTTATTGGCCTGAAGCTTTTCCTCGTTGCCGAGGACCAGATCAACTTCCTCCATCTCGGTGAAGGTGGCGGCCTCGGTCTGGGCTGCGCAACCGGTGACAATGATGCGCGCTTCGGGGTTTTCACGTCGCGCCTTGCGAATGGCTTGGCGCGCCTGGCGTACGGCCTCGCCGGTTACCGCACAGGTATTGACGAGGATCGCACCCCCGGCGAGCTCCCCCAGCCCGGCCTTTTCGGCCTCACCGCGCATGACCTCGGATTCATAGGCGTTCAACCGGCAGCCGAAGGTGACGATCTCAACCGCCATCAGGAGGCCACGCTCTCGACGTCGAGCTGCCAGGCACCGTTGGCTGGATCGAGTGTCCCAGAAAATTCCCATTCGGCTGGGCCGGTCATGATGACGTGGTTGTCATCGCGCCAGTTGATATGAAGATCGCCACCGGGCACGGTGACGGTCACCTCACGGCCCGTCCGGCCCGTACGGGCAGCCGAAACCGCAGCAGCACAGGCCGCAGTGCCGCAGGCCAAAGTCAGTCCCGCACCGCGCTCCCAGGTCCGTATGGTTACTGCTGCGGGTCCGGTCACCTTGGCGATCGTGATATTGGCCCTCTCGGGAAAGATCGGATGGTGTTCGAGCATCGGCCCGAAACGCTCAAGATCGTAGGACCAGACATCGTCGTCGACCCAGAAAATGGCGTGCGGATTGCCCATGGAAACAACCGAAGGCGAATGCAGAACGGGGGCATCTATCGGTCCGATCTGCAACTCGATCATGCGTGTGTCGCGGAACTCTTCAGCCAGCGGTATCTCCTGCCAGCCGAAGCGCGGCTGGCCCATGTCGACGGATACGGTGCCGTCGGCGTGCTCCTCGGCGTTCAAAATGCCGGCAATCGTCTCGAACGTAAACGCCTGCTGCCCAGTCTCAGCGGCCAGCGCCTGCACCACGCAGCGCATGCCGTTTCCGCATGCACCTGCCTGCGAACCATCAGCATTTAGGATACGCACGAAGCTCGCCGTTCCAGGCGTGCGGGGATCGTGGATTGCCATGATCTGGTCGAAACGGGTGACCGAATCTGTAGCCAGCGCAACCGCCGCATCTGCCGTCACGACATCCGCACGACCACGCATGTCGGCAACCAATATCCGGTTACCGAGACCGTTCATCTTTGCGAATGGCACTGAGCCAGCCATGACGCTCCGCCTTTTGGGCCTTCATTTCCGGCCTATATGGCGGATCGGGCGTCAAATTACCAGACGAAGGCGCCCCTTAGAGCACCCAGACGCCGAGCAGCACGAGAAGGAATATAACCAAGACGATGCCAATGAGCACCTTAGCTCCGGTCAGAGCCACGCCGGAGATGGTGTTCAGCCCGAGAAGGCCGGCGACAGCGGCAACGACGAGCAAGATGAGAATCCATTCGAGCATTTGAAATGCCTCTCGCAAATTTCATGGAAATACCCAGAAAGAACGGGACGGCACCGTTTGGGTTCCACGTTTGTTGGGAACCGACATCCCTCGACACCGAAAATTAACCATGCAGTGGTTGGATTCTCCCAAACTTCGCCACTATTCTGGTGATGCAAGGGACGCTAGACGGAACCAGCGAGCAGCAATCTCGTTGCTTCGCCGGAGGTGACAATGAAATTTCCAGGAATCGGCATTCTGACAGCGGCGCTGGTCGCCCTCGTTCTTGCCGGCTGCACAAGCGAAAGATTCTCCCGCGTCGACACCCGCGCGCCAGCACCCCTGATGGCCGCGCCGACAGGTCCGGTTCAGACGGGACAACTCCCCCCACCGGTTCAGCCGGGTACCACCGATGCCTCGCAGTTTCCTGCCCCGCCCGGGCAAGAAGACAGCGAATTCGGTCGGTTCGGCGATGACGAGAATGGAGGCACGCAGGTCGCGTCGCTGCCTCCCCAGGGTGCCAGAGAGATCACTGCCGGAAGCGTTGCCGGCGTGTGGAATGCAACGGTTGCCGGACAGGGTTGCCGCATAGCTACGCCTCAGACCCGTTTCGGCGAAGGCTTTCGCGCTGGTCCCTTGCGCTGCCCTGCACCGCTCGACCAGGTCAAATCTTGGAACGTATCAGGTTCACAGCTGATGCTTTATGACGAGAACGGATCGACGCTGGCACGTCTGTTCTCTTCCGCCGATGGTCGTTTCGAGGGACAGACCACGACCGGTCAGGCGGTCTCCCTCGTTCGCTGACGCTTAGGACCGCCGACCGTGTCCGCGAGGCCGAATGCCGCCAAGGGAGGATCGGCTCCTCTTGCGGACACCCCGATTTTCCGGTCGGTACGTCATCGATACGACCAGCTGGCAGAAACCGGCAGGATCACCGCGGATCCGCTGCAGCAAATTGCTGCAGAGGAGCTCGATCGCCTGATTGGTGAATTGGGCACCAAGCGCCTTGCCGCGAAATCAAGCGCTCTTGGTTGGCTGTTTGGCAAGAGGCGCGAGGCGCGCGAGCCGGTCAGAGGCCTCTACATCCATGGCGGCGTTGGTCGCGGCAAGACCATGCTCATGGACATGTTCTTTGAACTCGTTCCGGTGCGGCGCAAGCGGCGGGTTCACTTCAACGACTTCATGGCCGACGTGCACGACCGCATCCAGCGCCAACGCCAGGCGCTGAAGCAGGGGGAAACCAAGGACAAGGACCCGCTTCCGCCCGTTGCCAGATCGCTGGCTGATGAGGCGTGGGTTCTGTGTTTCGATGAGTTTTCCGTCACGGATATTGCCGACGCGATGATATTGTCGCGCCTTTTCTCTGCCTTGTTCGCGCACGGGGTAGTGGTCGTGGCCACCTCCAACGTGGCTCCCGACGATCTCTATCGCGACGGGCTGAACCGCGGATTGTTCGAGCCGTTTATCGCAGTGCTGAAGCAGCATACGACAGTGCTGGCACTGAATGGTGATACCGACTACCGGCAACTCAAGCTTTCCGAAATTCCGGTTTATTTGACGCCAAACGACGATCTGGCCCGCAAGCGCATGGACGAAGCCTGGAATGCAGCCATTTCCGGCCACGAGGAGAAAGCGACTGCTGTGAAGGTGAAGGGACGGGAAATCCCTGTCCCACGGGCGAATGGTCGATCAGCTCGCTTCGGATTTGCGGATCTGTGCAGCAAGCCACTGGCAGCCCGCGACTACCTGGCGATCGCGGAAACCTTCGACACGATCTTCGTTGACGACATCCCGGTCCTCCAGCCGGAACAGCGCAATGAGGCAAAGCGACTGATCCTTCTGGTCGACACGCTGTATGACAAGCGGGTGCGTCTCTTCGCGAGTGCCGAGGCTGCGCCGGCAGGCCTCTACCCGGCTGGCACCGGGAGGGAAATGTTTGAATTCGAACGCACGGCCTCGCGTCTGATCGAAATGCAGAGCCGTGATTGGCAGGCATTGGCTCGTCCGAACACCGATGCCGGGTCATGATCATGGGAACCGTGTCAGCGCCCAACACGTCTCACTCGCTGACGAATTGGGGGCAGTTCGTTCCCCGCCCGGGCACCTCGGACAGCGCGTCAACGGCAAGGCATTTGTCGTTCACAAAGGATTAATCTTACGTTTACGTAAATCCACGATGATCTAACCGTTTGAATTTATTTGCATCGAAAGAATCGGTTGTTTTTCTCGCGTTGTAAGTCTATGCGTGGCCGGAAATTATGGGCCATCTGGCCCAACAAGATTAGGCCGCGCGCGCTCTGCCAGATCGGATTGGAGCGCCACTTCAAAGGGGACATTCATCGACATGGCTCGCAACAAGATTGCCCTCATCGGGTCCGGTATGATCGGCGGAACACTCGCTCATCTGGCGGGACTGAAGGAAATGGGCGACGTGGTGCTGTTCGACATTGCCGAGGGCACGCCTCAGGGCAAAGCGCTCGACATCGCGCAATCGTCGCCTGTCGAGGGGTTTGACTCCCGACTGGTGGGAACCAATGAATACTCGGCCATCGAAGGCGCCGATGTCTGCATCGTGACGGCGGGCGTGCCACGCAAGCCAGGCATGAGCCGCGACGACCTGCTCGGCATCAACCTCAAGGTGATGGAGCAGGTTGGTGCAGGCATCCGCAAATATGCACCGAACGCCTTCGTCATCTGCATCACCAACCCACTCGATGCCATGGTCTGGGCACTGCAGAAGTTCTCGGGCTTGCCCAAGAACATGGTGGTGGGCATGGCCGGAGTGCTCGACTCGTCCCGCTTCCGCTACTTCCTGGCCGAGGAGTTCAAGGTTTCGGTCGAGGACGTCACCGCTTTCGTACTCGGCGGCCATGGCGACACCATGGTGCCCTTGACCCGCTATTCCACCGTTGCCGGCATCCCGCTGCCCGATCTCGTGAAGATGGGCTGGACCTCCAAGGAAAAGCTGGACCAGATCGTCCAGCGCACGCGCGATGGCGGTGCTGAGGTCGTCAGTCTTTTGAAGACGGGTTCGGCTTATTACGCCCCGGCGGCTTCTGCGATCGAGATGGCCGACTCCTACCTCAAGGACAAGAAGCGGGTGCTGCCCTGCGCGGCGCACCTGTCTGGCCAGTACGGCGTCAAGGACATGTATGTCGGCGTGCCGACAATCATCGGCGCCGGCGGCGTCGAGCGTGTCATTGAGATCGATCTGAACCGCACCGAGCAGAAGATGTTCGACAAGTCGGTCTCTTCCGTGAAGGGGCTGTGCGAAGCCTGCGTGGCCATCGCGCCGCAGCTCGACAAGTAAGGAACCACAGACCGATGAACATTCACGAATACCAGGCCAAGCAGCTTCTGAAGGGCTTTGGTGCGCCGGTTGCCGACGGAGTCGCGATCATGAGCGCCGACGAAGCTGAAAACGCGGCGAAATCGCTTCCCGGGCCCCTTTATGTGGTCAAGAGCCAGATTCATGCCGGCGGCCGCGGCAAGGGCAAGTTCAAAGAACTCGGCCCGGATGCGAAAGGCGGCGTTCGGCTGGCGAAATCGGTCGAGGAGGCCGTTTCCCATTCGCGCGAGATGCTCGGCAACACGCTCGTCACCAAGCAGACCGGCGAGGCCGGCAAGCAGGTAAACCGCCTCTATATCGAGGATGGCGCGGACATTGACCGCGAGCTCTATCTGTCGATCCTCGTTGACCGCACGGTCGGTCGGGTTGCCTTCGTGGTCTCTACGGAGGGCGGTATGGACATCGAAGCCGTTGCAGAGGAAACGCCTGAGAAGATCATCACCGTGGCGATCGATCCCGGCAAGGGCGTGACCGCTGACGACGTGGCGCAGCTGAATCAGGCGCTGAAGCTCGATGGCGACGCCGCCGAAGACGGCAAGTCGTTGTTCCCGGTGCTGTACAAGGCCTTTGTCGAAAAGGACATGAGCCTTCTGGAAGTGAACCCGCTGATCGTGATGAAAAACGGACGCCTGCGCGTGCTCGACGCCAAGGTTTCATTCGACGGCAATGCGCTGTTCCGCCATGACGACATCAGGTCACTGCGCGACGAGACTGAAGAAGATGCCAAGGAGATCGAGGCCTCGAAGTGGGACCTCGCCTATGTCGCGCTCGACGGCAATATCGGCTGCATGGTGAACGGCGCCGGCCTGGCGATGGCAACGATGGACATCATCAAGCTCTACGGCAAGGAGCCGGCCAATTTCTGCGATGTCGGCGGCGGCGCCTCCAAGGAGAAGGTCGCGGCGGCGTTCAAGATCATCACGGCCGACCCACGTGTCGAAGGCATCCTGGTCAACATCTTCGGCGGCATCATGAAGTGCGACGTCATCGCCGAGGGTGTGGTCGCCGCCGTCAAGGAAGTGGGCCTCAAGGTGCCTCTGGTCGTGCGCCTCGAGGGTACCAATGTCGAGCTTGGCAAGAAGATCCTCAACGAGTCCGGCCTGGCGATCACCGCCGCCGACGATCTCGACGACGCGGCGAAGAAGATCGTTGCGGCGATCGAAGGCTAACGGAACCTGAAGGGTCAGTATTGATGTCCATCCTCATCGACAAGAACACCAAGGTTCTGGTTCAGGGCCTGACCGGCAAGACCGGCACGTTTCACACCGAACAGGCACTCGCCTATCACGGCACCCAGATGGTTGGTGGCATCCACCCCAAGAAGGGTGGCGAGAACTGGACCGGCTCCAAGGGCGAGTCTCTGCCGATTTTTTCATCCGTGGCCGAAGGCCGCGACCGCACCGGTGCGACGGCGTCGGTTGTCTATGTGCCGCCAGCAGGCGCAGCCGACGCCATCATCGAGGCGATCGAGGCCGAGATGGAACTGATCGTCTGCATCACCGAGGGCATCCCGGTAATGGATATGGTCAAGGTGAAGGCCAGGCTCGACAAGTCCAGTTCGCGCCTGATCGGCCCCAACTGCCCCGGCCTCGTGACACCCGACGAATGCAAGATCGGCATCATGCCGGGCTCGATTTTCCGCAAGGGTTCGGTCGGCGTCGTCTCGCGTTCCGGCACGCTAACCTATGAGGCGGTATTCCAGACCTCCAACGAAGGTCTGGGCCAGACGACCGCCGTCGGCATCGGCGGCGACCCGGTCAAGGGAACCGAGTTCATCGACATCCTCGAGATGTTCCTGGCCGACGACGCGACCGAATCAATCATTATGATCGGCGAAATCGGCGGCTCGGCCGAGGAGGATGCTGCGCAGTTCATCAAGGACGAGGCGAAGAAGGGCCGTGCGAAGCCGATGGCGGGCTTCATCGCGGGCCGCACCGCCCCTCCCGGACGCACGATGGGCCATGCCGGCGCAGTCATCTCCGGTGGCAAAGGCGGCGCAGAGGACAAGATCGAAGCGATGGAATCGGCTGGTATCAGGGTCTCTCCTTCGCCGGCCAGACTGGGCAAGACGCTGGTAGAGGCCATCAAGGGCTAAGGTAACCGATTTTCGCCACTCCGCCATCGGAGCGGCACAATCGGAGGAAACAAGAGGCGCCATCGCCTCTAACGGGGAACCGAGATGCGGGAGAGGCCTCGGCCGCTCCCGCTACAACCGCAGGAGACGGGGCGCGGCGCCCCGAACACGACATGGCACGACAGGACCAGGCCAACGACCAGTTCTCGCTGACATCCTTCCTCTACGGCGGCAACGCCGGGTACATCGAGGAACTCTACGCCCAATGGCAGGAAGAGCCGGCATCAGTCGGCAACGAATGGCGCGACTTCTTCTCGGCTCTCAAGGATGACGCCGAGGATGTGACCCGCAACGCCCGCGGCGCTTCCTGGAAAAAGCCTAATTGGCCACAGGCTGCCAATGGCGAACTGGTGTCTGCGCTGGACGGCAACTGGGCTGCGGTCGAAAAGCACATCGCCACCAAGGTCAAGGAAAAGGCCAAGACGAACGGTCTGGCGGTTTCAGGCGAGGACGTGCTGCGCGCAACGCGCGATTCGGTTCGTGCGATCATGATGATCCGCGCCTTCCGCATGCGCGGCCATCTGCATGCCGATCTCGACCCTCTGGGCCTTGCGGAAGAGAACGAAGACTATAACGAGCTCTCCCCGGAAGCTTACGGCTTCACCGAGGCCGACTACGACCGTCCGATCTTCATCGATCACGTTCTCGGTCTGGAATTCGCGACTGTCCGCGAGATGCTGGACATTCTGCGACGCACCTATTGTTCGACGTTGGGCGTCGAGTTCATGCACATCTCCAACCCCGAGGAGAAGGCATGGATACAGGAGCGGATCGAAGGACCGGACAAGGCTATCGAATTCACGCCAAACGGCAAGAAGGCGATCCTGCAGAAGCTGGTCGAGGCCGAAGGCTTCGAGCAATTCATCGACGTGAAGTACAAGGGTACCAAACGTTTCGGCCTTGATGGCGGCGAGGCTCTCATTCCGGCTCTTGAGCAGATCATCAAGCGCGGCGGCGCGCTGGGTATGAAGGAAATTGTCCTTGGCATGGCCCATCGCGGGCGGCTGAACGTTCTTTCCCAGGTGATGGCCAAGCCTCACCGCGCCATCTTCCATGAGTTCAAGGGCGGATCCTTCGCGCCTGACGACGTGGAAGGCTCGGGCGACGTGAAGTACCATCTTGGTGCCTCGTCGGATCGTGAGTTCGACGGCAACAATGTCCATTTGTCGTTGACGGCCAACCCTTCGCATCTGGAGATCGTGAACCCGGTCGTCATGGGAAAGGCCCGCGCCAAGCAGGACCAGATTTTCGGGCGCAAGCGCGAAGACGTCGTGCCAATCGATGAACGCGCGAAGGTTCTGCCGCTGCTCATTCATGGTGATGCCGCTTTTGCCGGTCAGGGCGTGGTAGCCGAGTGCTTCGGCCTGTCTGGGCTGCGCGGCCACCGCGTGGCTGGATCCCTGCACTTCATCATCAACAACCAGATCGGCTTCACCACCAATCCGCGCTTTTCACGCTCCTCGCCCTATCCGTCGGATGTAGCGAAGATGATCGAAGCGCCGATCTTCCATGTGAACGGCGATGATCCGGAAGCTGTCGTGTACGCGGCGAAGGTTGCTACCGAGTTCCGGATGAAGTTCCACAAGCCGGTCGTCATCGACATGTTCTGCTACCGGCGTTTCGGCCACAACGAAGGCGATGAGCCCGCGTTCACCCAGCCGATCATGTATCGCAACATCCGGTCCCATCCGACCACGGTCCAACTCTATTCGAAGAAGCTGATTGAAGAGGGCTTGCTGACCGAGGATGAGGTCGAGGGCATGAGAGCCGAATGGCGGGCTCACCTTGAGGCCGAGTTCGAAGCCGGACAGAACTACCGCCCCAACAAGGCGGATTGGCTTGACGGAGCGTGGTCGGGACTTCGCACTGCCGACAATCAAGACGAGCAGCGCCGCGGCAAGACGGCTGTTCCCGTCAAGTCGCTGAAGGAAATCGGAAAGAAGCTCGCTGAGGTTCCGGAGGGTTTTGAGATCCACCGTACGATCCAGCGCTTCATGGACAACCGGCGCAAGGCGATCGAATCGGGCGAGGGTATCGACTGGGCCACGGCCGAAGCATTGGCATTCGGTTCCATCCTGATGGAAGGGAATCCGATCCGCCTGTCGGGACAGGACTCCGAGCGCGGCACGTTCTCGCAGCGCCACTCGGTACTTTATGATCAGCGCGACGAGAGCCGCTTCATTCCCCTCAATAATCTCGGTCCGCAGCAGGCCCACTACGAGGTCATCAATTCGATGCTCTCGGAGGAAGCCGTGCTTGGCTTCGAATACGGCTTTTCGCTGTCGGAACCGCGCGCACTGACGCTGTGGGAAGCCCAGTTCGGCGACTTCGCCAATGGCGCCCAGGTGCTGTTCGACCAGTTCATCTCATCTGGCGAGCGCAAGTGGCTTCGCATGTCCGGCCTCGTGTGCCTTTTGCCGCACGGCTACGAAGGGCAGGGTCCGGAACACTCTTCTGCAAGGCTCGAGCGGTTCCTGCAGATGTGTGCCGAAGACAACATGCAGGTTGCCAACGTCACCACGCCGGCAAACTATTTTCATATCCTGCGTCGTCAGCTGAAGCGCGACTTCCGCAAACCATTGATCTTGATGACGCCAAAGTCGCTTTTGCGTCACAAGCGTGCTGTTTCAACACTCGCTGAAATGTCAGGCGAAAGCTCCTTCCACCGCCTGCTGTGGGACGATGCCGAATACCTGAAGGATCAGGAAATCAGCCTGGTCAAGGACTCGAAGATCCGTCGCGTCGTGCTTTGTTCGGGCAAGGTCTATTACGATCTCTATGAAGAACGTCAGAAACGCGGCGTGAATGACATCTACCTGCTGAGGGTCGAACAGCTTTATCCGTTCCCGGCAAAGGCGCTGATCAACGAACTATCACGATTCAAGAACGCAGATATGGTTTGGTGCCAGGAAGAACCCAAGAACATGGGTTCTTGGACCTTCATCGAGCCCTATCTCGAATGGGTGCTTTCCCATATCGACGCCAAGAGCAAGCGTGTGCGCTACGCGGGCCGGCCTGCATCAGCCTCGACCGCAACGGGATTGATGTCGAAGCATGTGGCGCAACTCGAGGCGTTCCTCGAAGATGCGTTGGGCGAGAACTGAGCAACCGACGGCGAACACAGGCAACGGAACAGGAAAAAATGGCAACCGAAATCCGCGTCCCCACATTGGGCGAATCCGTGACGGAAGCGACCGTCGGAAAATGGTTTAAGCAGGCTGGCGAGGCGATCAAGGCCGACGAACCGATTGTTGAGCTCGAAACTGACAAAGTGACCGTTGAGGTGCCCGCGCCGTCTGCCGGCACATTGGCCGAGATCACGGTCAAGGAAGGCGAGACCGTCGAGGTTGGCGCGTTGTTGGGCTCGATTGCGGCAGGCGCTGGCGCTGCCAAGAGCAGCGAGCCGAAGGCAGAAAAGCCCGCCACAAAGGACGATGGGAAAGCCGCTTCGACCACGGCCGGTGCAGATGCTCCCTCCAAGTCGGGCGAAATGCCTCCTGCACCCTCAGCTGCAAAGATGATGGCTGAAAAGGACGTTTCGGCCGATCAGGTCGAGGGGTCGGGCAAGCGCGGCCAGATCCTTAAGGAAGACGTGATCGCGGCTGTGGCCAAGGGCACGTCATCACCGGCGGCCGAGGCTCCGAAGGCTGCCCGTGCGCCGTCCAGCACGGACGACGAATCGCGTGAGGAACGGGTCAAGATGACCCGGTTGCGCCAGACCATCGCGCGCCGTCTCAAGGATGCGCAGAACACTGCCGCCATGCTGACCACCTTCAACGAGGTGGACATGAAGCCGGTCATGGATATGCGCAAGAAATACAAGGACCTGTTCGAGAAGAAGCATGGCGTGAAGCTCGGCTTCATGGGTTTTTTCACCAAGGCCGTTTGTCAGGCGCTGAAGGAAATCCCGGCCGTCAATGCCGAGATCGACGGGAACGACATCATTTACAAGAACTATGCCCATATCGGTGTCGCCGTGGGCACCGACAAAGGCTTGGTTGTGCCGGTCGTTCGCGATGCCGACCAGATGTCGATCGCCGAGATCGAGGCCGAAATTGGCCGGCTTGGCCTTTCCGCCCGTGATGGCAAGCTCTCGATGGCAGACATGCAAGGCGGTACCTTCACCATTTCGAATGGTGGCGTCTACGGCTCTCTGATGTCGACCCCTATTCTGAATGCGCCTCAGTCGGGCATCCTCGGCATGCACAAGATCCAGGAACGACCTGTCGTCGTGGATGGACAGATCGTTATCCGTCCAATGATGTACCTCGCGCTTTCCTATGATCACCGCATCGTCGACGGCAAGGAAGCCGTCACCTTCCTCGTACGTGTCAAGGAAGTGCTGGAAGATCCGGAGCGGCTGGTTCTCGATCTCTGATCGGGAAACTTTCCGGCAACGGATACAGCTGCAAGCGGAGTTGGCATGAAAACCGAAATGCAGGGCAGGACCCGAAGCTGCGAGGCATATCGCGCCCTGCGCCTGACGGGGCTCGCTCTGCTTTTGGCCGGCCCGGCACTTGCGGAAGGAGAGTGCCTCCAGGCGGATGCGTTATATGCCGATCTCCATAGCAACGCGGTAATTTCTTTCAGCCAGGCCTTTGTCGAGGCTCCTGGTGTCGCCAACAGCTTCGACATGCTTATCGGCGAGACAGCCCTCCAGGGCATCGTCATGTGGAGCGGTGGCGTGCAGCGTCCTCAGGCCGTACTTCTCGACGAGTGCCCGGACGGAGCGACCGCAGACCAGCTTGACACCTGTACCCTCTGGCAAGGGACTGTCTATTCCGTCGGCTCGAACGGCGACGTTGGCTTCCTGCCCGGTGCGAACGACATTGCCGCCGAGCGGTTGTTGTTCCCGGGTTTGCCCTGGCAGCTCTCCTACAGTGAAACGTTTACCGCCACAGAGCCGGAGAACCTGCCCTTCGAACTCTTTCAAAGAACGGGATGCGCAGAATGAAGCGATGGTATTGACCGCGCTCCATTGGAAGAAGACAGGCATCGTCACACGTTGAGGGGTCAAGCGCCCTTGCTAGCAGATATCTGGAAGGAAAAGACATGAGCTACGACGTCGTCGTTATCGGAGCAGGCCCGGGGGGTTATGTTTGCGCGATCAAGGCCGCGCAACTCGGCCTGAAAGTCGGCCTCGTCGAAAAGCGCGCCACCCCCGGCGGTACCTGCATCAACATTGGCTGCATTCCCTCGAAGGCCCTGCTTCACGCTTCGGAAATGTTCGCTGAGGCAGGACATAATTTCGCGGCGATGGGCATTGAGGTCGGCAAGCCCAAGCTCGACCTCAAGGGAATGCTCGGCCACAAGGACGCCACGGTCGATTCCAACGTCAAGGGCCTCCAGTTTCTCATCAAGAAGAACAAGATCGACTGGATTGAGGGCACCGGCACGGTCGAAGGCGCGGGCAAGATTTCGGTCCAGGACAAGGATGGGCAAAGCCGCGAGATCGAAACGAAGAACATCGTGATCGCCACCGGCTCCGACGTGGCCGGCATTCCCGGTGTCGATGTCGAGTTTGACGAGAAGGTAATCGTCTCCTCAACCGGGGCGCTGGATCTCGAAAAAGTCCCCACCCACATGGTGGTCGTCGGGGGTGGCGTGATCGGCCTTGAGCTTGGTTCTGTGTGGGCCCGGCTCGGCGCAAAGGTAACGGTCGTCGAGTATCTCGACACCATCCTTGGCGGCATGGACGGTGACGTCGCAAAGCAGTTTCAGCGTATCCTTGGCAAGCAGGGCCTCGAGTTCAAGCTGGGTGCCAAGGTGACCGGTGTCGAGAAGGCGAAGTCGGGTGCCAAGGTGACGTTTCAACCGGTCAAAGGCGGTGATGCGGAGACCATCGAAGCCGATGTCGTGCTCGTGGCCACCGGCCGCAAACCGTATGTTGACAGCCTCGGTCTCGACAAGGCGGGCGTGGCACTCGACGAACGTGGCCGCGTGCAAACGGACAATTATTTCCGCACGTCGATACCGGGCATCTATGCCATCGGCGACGTGATTGCAGGCCCCATGCTGGCGCACAAGGCGGAGGACGAGGGCGTCGCGGTCGCCGAGATCATCGCCGGACAGGAAGGCCACGTGAACTACAACGTCATTCCGAGCGTGGTTTATACCAGCCCGGAGGTCGCTTCCGTCGGTAAGACGGAGGAACAGCTGAAGGCCGACGGCATCGAGTATTCGGCCGGCAAGTTCCCCTTCTCAGCCAATGGCCGCGCTCGCGCCATGCTGCAGACAGACGGTTTCGTTAAGGTTCTGGCAGACAAGAAGACGGACCGCGTTCTTGGCGTTCACATTGTCGGTTTCGGGGCCGGCGAGATGATCCACGAGGCGGCGGTGCTGATGGAGTTCGGTGGCTCTTCCGAAGACCTGGCACGTACCTGCCACGCCCATCCGACGCTGTCGGAAGCGGTGAAGGAAGCCGCTCTGGCGACCTTCTTCAAGCCGCTCCACATGTAGAACGCTGAAGGCACGGGCTCAGACGAGCCCGCGCTTCTCCATCATGGCGTCGGGGCTCGGCAACCGTCCCCGGAAGGCGGTGTAGAGCTCCTCCGGGTCGCGAGATCCGCCCGCCGCATAGATGTGTCGCCGCAACTTTTCGGCCAGTTCGGCGTTGAAATGATCGCCCGTTTCCTCGAAGGCGGCGAAAGCGTCAGCATCGAGCACTTCCGACCACATGTAGGAATAGTAACCGGCTGAATATCCGTCGCCCGAAAAGACATGCAGGAAATGCGGCGTTGCATGGCGCATGGCAATCGCCTTCGGCATTCCCAGCCTATCGAGCGTCTGGGCCTCGAAACTCAGCGGATCCTCTGGCGCTTCCGGCTCCGAATGGTAGGCCATGTCGACCAGCGCCGACGAAGCGAATTCGACGGTCGCAAAGCCGGCATCCGAGTTTCGTGCCGCCAGCATCTTCTCCAGAAGGGCTTCGGGCATCGGTTCGCCGGTGCGATAGTGAACTGCATGTTTGCGGATGATCTGAGGCACTGTCAGCCAGTGCTCGTAAAGCTGAGATGGCAGTTCGACGAAATCGCGAGCCACCGACGTCCCGGAAATCGATGGCCAGGTGACATCCGACAGCATTCCATGAAGCGCGTGGCCAAACTCGTGGAAGAGCGTCCGAGCCTCGTCCATGGAGAGGAGCGCGGGTTGACCCTTTGCCGGCTTAGCGAAGTTCATGACATTGACAATGACAGGGGTTTGCCCGCCGCCTAGCCGGTAGCCGGATTGCAAGCCGGTCATCCAAGCACCCGAGCGCTTGGTCGGCCGGTTGAAATAGTCCGCGAGGAATATGGCGCGGTGGCTGCCATCGGCGTTCTTTACCTCGAAAACCCGGACATCCTCGTGCCAGGCTGATATGCT
Organism: Aliihoeflea sp.; assembly: GCA_046297455.1. Classification (GTDB taxonomy): domain Bacteria; phylum Pseudomonadota; class Alphaproteobacteria; order Rhizobiales; family Rhizobiaceae; genus ZYF759. The sequence continues at coordinate 33,156 of JBKBIT010000023.1, read as the reverse complement.
GGACAATTCCTCAAAGTTGAGCCCGAAGAGCCGGTTAGCCACGTCGAAACTTGCTGCGACAATCCTGTCTAGCTGAAGATAGGGCTTGAGCTGCGCTTCATCGAAATCATGCTTCCGGAGACGAAGCTTCTCCGCATAGTGACGCCAGTCCCACGCATCAATGTCGCGGTTGCTGCCTTCCTCTGCGGCGATGGCTCGCATCTCGCTGGCATCGGCCGCGACACGAGCCACGGCCTTTTCCCAGACCGGTTCGAGGAGGCGCATCACGGCCTCCGGCGTCTTGGCCATGGTGTCGTCTAACTTGAATTCGGCATAGGTCCGGTATCCCAGCAGCCGCGCCTTCTCCGCCCTGAGGGCAAGCGTGCGCGCCACGACCTGCGCATTGTCGCTGTCGCCGCCATTGCGGCCGCGGCCCGTGAAACCGGCAAAGGCCTTCTCGCGCAGATCGGACCGCGTCGAAAACGCCATGAAAGGCTCGTAGATCGAACGCGACAGCGTGACGGCATAGCTGCCCTGTCTGCCACGCGACGCCGCCGCCTCCGCCATCGCATCGCGCAGGAATTCCGGCAAGCCGTCGAGATCGCTCTCTGAAATGAACAGTACCCATTCCTTCTCGTCGGCAAGCACGTTCTGCCCGAAGCGGGTTCCCAGTCCGGCCAGCTCCTCGTTAATTGCGGCCAGCCGCTCCTTGTCCTCGGCACCCAGCTGCGCTCCAGCCTTGACGAAGCGCTTCCAGGTCTTTTCCAGCACTCGCATTGTCTCGACATCGAGACCGAGCCTGTCGCGATCGCGATACAGCGCGTCGACGCGGGCAAACAGCTTCTCGTTCATGTGGATTGCCGAGAAATGCCTCGACATGCGCGGCGCCATCTTGCGCTCCAGCGCCTGGATGACATCGCTCGTATGGGCTCCCGCCAGCACCCAGAAAATGGAAGAGACCCGGGCCAAGGGCTTGCCGGACAGCTCCATCGCGGCAAGCGTGTTCTCCACGGTAGGCGCCTCGGGATTGTCCGCTATGGCCTCTATATCGCGACTATGTGCTTCAAGGGCCGCGTCGAAAACCGGCTCGAAATCCGCCTCGTCAATCCTGTCGAAATCAGGCAGCCCATGGCTACCGGCCCAGTCGGTCAGGGGTTGGGCGGCAATGTCGAGTGAAGTGGAAGCAGCAGACATGGCGGGACCTTGGCAAGGAGAAGCAGAAATATGGCTCCCTCCAATTAGGCGTGGCTGCTGCCCGTATCAACCAGGACAGGCCCTTGGCGGCGGCGATTGACGCCACGTGACAGATTAAGTAAGTCATACTTATAATAAGAGAGACTTAGTAATTGACGCCAAAAACCCTTGATGTCCCGTTTGGCTTCCTGATCACCGACACGGCCCGTCTCCTGCGGGCCGAGTTCGACCGGCTTATCGCGGCCGAAAATATCGGTGTCACACCCGGCGAAGCGCGCGCGTTGGTCCAAGCCGCGCATGCCGGTCCCATTCGCCAAACCCTGCTGGCCGAAAGGATGGGGCTGGAGGCGATGACCCTGTCGACCTATCTCGACCGCCTAGAGGAACACGGACTTGTGGCACGTGAGCAGGATCCAAGCGATCGACGCGCCAAGCTTGTTCGGGTGACACCGGAAGCGGAAACGGTCCTGCGCCTGATCCGCCAGGTGGGAGCAACGATACACAGCGAGGTGCAGGAAGGCATCGATCCGGCTCACTGGGTGATATTTCTGGAAACGCTGCAGCAGCTCCGGCTGGATCTTTGCGAACGCCGCCAAGAAGCGGCGCGCACGAGGCCGGCTGCATGAACCTGCAGCCGACCTCACCAACCCCAGCCAAACCGCTGATGAGCGAAAGACGGGTCGCGGTCGTTGGCGGCATCCTGACCATGGTGGGTCCGGTGTCGATGATGATCTTCACGCCGGCCATGCCGGAGATGGTCAATGCTTTCGGCACGACGGAAGCCATGGTCAAGCTGACCTTGTCCTTCTATTTCGCGGGCTTCGCCATATCCCAACTGCTTTGCGGGCCGCTTTCCGACGGACTTGGACGCAAGCCCACCGTCTATGGTTTCATGGGCATCTACCTGGCCGCGACGATTGTCGGGTTGGTGGCGCCTACCATCGAATGGGTGATTGCCGCGCGCTTCGTGCAAGGCCTTGGCGCTGGCGTCGGCCTGGCCATGGCACGGGCGATCGTGCGGGACCTCTACACCACCGAAAGCGCCGTGCGGATCATGAACCTGATCATCATGATGCTGAGCATCGGACCGTCGCTTTCGCCGCTGATCGGCGGGCTTTCTACCGAGATGGCCGGTTGGCAGGCCATATTCATCGTGATGCTCGCGATGGCCGTCGTCATCCTTCTGGTGACGCGCTTCCTGATGGTGGAGACCGTGTCGCGCGACCTGTCGCGGATCCAGCCTCGCGCTTTGGCGACATCCTACCGCCTCTTGCTCGGCAATCTCTATTTCATGTCGGCCAGCATGATCCCGGCCTTCGCCATCGGCGCCATCTATGCACTGGCAACCGTCCTGCCCTTCATCCTGATGAACCGGGTCGGGCTTTCGCCCGTGATGTTCGGCTTCGCCATGATGATGCAGTCCGGCTCGTTTCTTCTTGGAAACGTCCTGATGCGCCAGGGCATGCACCGCTTCCACTCGAGCCGTCTGATCCCCTTCGGATTGGCTCTCGTTCTGGTAGCCACATTCCTGATGCCCCTGCCTATATTGCTGGACCACGAACCCAGCGTCCTTGCCGTGATGGGTCCGGTTGCGGTCTACAGCGTGGGCGTCGCCTTCTTCCTGCCGACGATTTCGACCGCAGCGCTTGGGCCATTTCCGACAATGGCAGGAGCGGCGGCGTCCCTGGGTGGATTTCTTCAGATGGTGACCGGCCTACTCGGCGGCATCATTGCCGGGATGATGGGCGATCCGCAGGTGGCCTTCGCCACCGTCATCCCCACGATGGGGCTGGCAACGATCATATGCTGGCTCGTGTGGCGTCGCTTGCCGGAGCCGGCCGCGGCACGCATCACAAGGCAGGAAACCGACGAGCTGCCGCCGCTCCCCTGAGGCACGCGGTCAGCCGAATGCCCGTCAGTGACGGAAATGGCGCGCGCCCGTGAATACCATGGCGATACCATGCTGGTCGGCTGCGGCAATCACCTCGTCGTCGCGCATAGACCCACCTGGCTGGATGACCGCCGTCGCCCCTGCCTCGATTGCCGAGAGCAGCCCATCGGCAAACGGGAAGAATGCATCCGAGGCAACCACCGATCCTTTCGTCAGCGGTTCGGCAGCACCTGCGGCCCGAGCCGCGTCCTCGGCCTTTCGTGCCGCAATGCGAGACGAATCGACACGACTCATCTGCCCGGCACCAATACCCACCGTCGCCCCGTCGCGCGCATAGACGATTGCGTTGGACTTCACATGCTTGGCGACCCGGAAAGCGAATGCCAGATTGGCCATTTCCGCCTCGCTCGGCGCCCGCCGCGTAACCACCTTCAAGGACAAGTCGTCGACAACGAGATTATCGCGGCCTTGCACCAGGAGACCGCCAGCGACCGATTTCACCAGCATTCCGCCGGCCCGGGGATCCGCCAGCCCACCGGTGACGAGCAAGCGAAGGTTCTTCTTTGCGGCCACCAGTTGCTGCGCTTCCGCCGTCGCATCGGGCGCGATGATCACTTCCGTGAACAGTTCCACGATCTCCTGCGCGGCATCCGCATCGAGCGTACGGTTGAGGGCGACGATGCCCCCGAATGCCGAAACGGGGTCACAGGCAAGCGCCTTCCGATAGGCTTCCTGGAGTGAACCGGCCTGTGCGACACCGCAGGGATTGGCATGCTTGATGATGGCGACTGCTGCAGACTTGTCCGGATCGAATTCCGAAACGAGCTCGAAGGCGGCATCGGTGTCGTTGATGTTGTTGTAGGACAGTTGCTTGCCCTGTAGCTGGTGCGCAGACGCGACACCGAATCGGGCTTCGCCGGTCAGGTAGAACCCCGCCTGCTGATGCGGATTCTCGCCGTAACGCAGGCTTTCCCGCAACTGGCCGCCAAATCCACGCCATTGCGGATCATCAATGCCCAGACGGTCTGCAAACCAACCAGAAATCGCGGCGTCGTAGGCAGCCGTCCTGCCATAGGCTTTCGCGGCAAGCCGCTGACGAAAGGCGTAAGGTAGCGCGCCTTCATGCGTAGCCAGCTTTTCCAGCAGCTCGGCATAGTCCTGCGGATCGACAACAACCGCGACATAGGCGTGGTTCTTGGCCGCCGCCCGGATCATTGCCGGGCCGCCAATATCGATATTCTCCACGACAGTGTCGTAGTCGCCACCGGCAGCGCGAACCTCTTCGAAGGGATAGAGATTGATGATCGCCAGGTCGATCGCGCCGATACCGTGCGTCTCCATGGCGGCGGCATGCTCCTCGTCATCACGGATGGCCAGAAGCGCCCCATGAACCGACGGATGCAGAGTCTTGACCCGGCCGTCCATGATCTCCGGGAAACCGGTTATGTCCGAGACGTCCTGCACCGCGAGGCCTGCTTCCGAAACAGACCTTGCCGTGCCCCCCGTCGATACGAGCTCGACGCCCGATGCAGCCAGGCCTCGTGCCAAATCGATAAGGCCGGTCTTGTCGGATACCGACAGCAGGGCCCGCCGCACGGGTACAAGGTCAGGCACGGCATGATGCTTGGACACGACGGCCATGGGCGAACTCCGGATGGACTTGAGCGAGGATGTGGCGGCACTAACACAGCCGGTCAAGATTGCAAACGATCGCGAATGCAGGTCGTCTGGTCGACAAACGGATCAATGCCGGCGATTGCCTCTCACCAGCCGCCATTCCACCTCCGGATGTGCCGATGGTTCGAAGCTGATAACGATCTGACAGGAACGGCGGGGGCCGCTCAGTCCCGCAAAGAAGATCGATTCCTCGACTTGCGGCTCCATCCCACCACAAACGAAGGTCCAGGTTTCGCCGTCACGGGCAGCAAGAACCAGATTGTCGCTTGCATCCCGAAAGATGCCGATGTCGGGATGGACATGGAAGCGGAGGTCGACGCGAATGCCGGCTGCCGCCGGCAATCCGTCGGCGGCGGCAAATCTGTCGGCACCATGCAGCAGGCCGCCCGACAACAGAGACAGCTCGCGTTCGTGGATCACGCCAAATCGAGACAGGTAGCCATCATGGCTGGCAACAAAACCCTGCGATGAATCGGTGTCGGTCCGGTTGCTGTTCACACGTGTCGGACCAGCAACGATGGGCGAGCCGATGAGCCGCGACAGCCGCGTCGAGATGCTGAACCGCGCCGAAGACGTGTCGTTGACGACGGCGGTCGAATGGGCCGCAGTCGCGCGCGCCAGCGGACGGAAATCATCGGCGCCCTGCAAATCCATGCCGCAATTGACGATGAACTGGTTGCGCGTCGAGGACATTTCGAAGGACAGGCAGCCGGCCTGTGCGTCCTGCGATACCGCTGCTGGCGGCGGCGCCCCTGTATCGGCCAACAACACCACGCCATCCACGCACATGCGCTCATAGCCGGAATAGGGCGCGTGCAGGAGCGGTTCGCCGGCGGTGTCGTCGTGGTGGAGAATGGCTGCCACCCGATCATGGATCGTGGCGCCCATGCCGTTGAACCGCGCCAGTGTTCCGTCTCCGTGACGAAAGAAGCGCAGCGCCGGCAGCATGCGTTCGACGGCGCCGATGAGAGCCTCGGGCGGCGCCTCGGCCTGATTGGAGTAGGTGTAGCGCAGCGGCAGCAAATCCGCGAGGAGCTCCATCAGCGTTGCCGGATTACGGGAAATATGACCGCCATCCGGCAGGATTTGGCGGTCCAGCTCTTCCGCCAGGTTGCGGGTCGCGTTCCTGACCGAGCTGGCGGCAACCGGCAGGGACAGGCAGGCAAAGGCAAGTGCGATGCGGGCACGCAGCCTGGCTTCGCCATCGGGCATCTCCGGCGCCATCGTCCTCAGATAACGTATCTGGAGCGACAGTGACTTGAGATAGGCCCGGTAGAACGCATAGTCGGCACCCTGCAGCACGACAGACGAGTGCTGCAGCCAGGAGATGATCCGCCTGGCGGTGACGTCGGGATCCCAGGCCAGACCCGAGATGCGCCGGCCCGGCCCATTCATCCACTCGGTTACCAGCGCCCGCGCATTTGCTGATGCCAGATCGGTTCCCGCCGCCCGCATGTGCCGCAACCAGCGAAACCCATGCAGTGCCGCCTTCCATTTGACGTTCACCGTGTCGAACCGGAATGGCGACTGCCCTCCGGTTTCGACCATATGGCCTTCGAGCGGGTAGCGGGCATGATAGATGTCGACCGCTATCTGGGGGTCCGCAAGCCTGAGATCGGGGGGAGCGATGAGGACGCGCTCCGGCGTGCGACCGCTGAAGCGCCACCTGTAGATGGGGCCCGCGCGAAGCCGGCGCCGCACGCGGCGCCAGATCGCCGCGGCCACGAGACTCCATTTGCTGCCGATATCCGTTCCAACCAGCGCCAAGCGGCTCCCTCCTCATCGCGCCAGGCGATGGTCCCCATTCGAGACTAGATGATTCAAAGGCTTGGAAGAAAGAAAAAAGTCTCGTTCAGCCCAATCGGCGCAGCCGCGCGGCGAAGAAACCATCGAGGCCCGAGAGTTCGGGTTGCGCCAGCGGCAGGCCGGCTGGCGTGGTGCGCAGATAACCCTCTTCTGTCACGAAATCGGCGATGCCCGGCAGTTCGCCGGGGGACACTGGGTCGATTTCAATGTCGGCATGTTCCCGCAGGAGCCGGGCCACCACCTCCTCGCCCTCCGATCTCGCCAGCGAACAGTTGGAAAAGACCATGCGTCCGCCGGGACGAAGAAGCCGCAACGCGAAATCAGCCATCCGGTACTGGAGATCGGCCAGCTTCTCGATGTCCTCCGGGGTCTTGGTCCATGCCACGTCGGGATGGCGCCTTATCGTTCCGGTCGAGGAACAGGGAGCGTCGAGCAGCACGGCGTCGAACGGCGCGGCGGGATCGAGATCGAACAGGTCTGACTGGACGATCGTTGCGTCGAGGTTGAGCCGGGTCAGGTTCTCCTTGAGCCGGCGGGATCTGCTGGGCGATTTCTCGATTGCCGTCACATGGGCGCCCGACAGGACGAGTTGGGCCGTCTTGCCACCGGGGGCGGCACACAGATCCACCACCCGGCGCCCTTCAATATCGCCAAGGAGGCGCGCCGGCAGGCTTGCGGCCGCGTCCTGGACCCACCAGGCGCCTTCCTCGAAACCCGGCAGGCGCGAGACCGGCATGGAAAGCCGGCCGACCCGCACAGAGCCGGTGGGCAGGACAAGACCGCCGAGCCTTTCGGCCCAGCCGGGCGCATCCGATTTCACCGTGAAATCGGTCGGCGGCTCCCGGCGATGGGCTTCCAGGATCGCCCGCGCATGGTCCGGACCGTAATCGGCTTCGAGCCGCTCGATCAGCCAGTCGGGCGCATCTTTTGTGGCCTGGAGCACGGCCGGCAGCGCGCGCGCCTTGCGCCGCACGATCTCGCGCAAGACGCCGTTGACGAGGCCGGTGAAACGGGCCGTACGCGGGTCCTCGCCCGCATGGGTGACGGCCAGATCGACGGCGGCGCTGTCGGGGATGTCCAGAAACAGGATCTGCGCGGCGGCAACGTGGAGGAGATGCGACAGCGCATGAGCCTTGGCTGGCAACGGGCGCTCCAGCCGGGCGGCGATCAGCGCCTCGATCGTGCGCCGGTGACGCAGGCCGGCATTGAGGATCGCGCGAACCAGCATCCGGTCGCGCTCGTCGAGTGCCAGATAAGCGGGATTGCCGCCTTTCTCGTCGGTCAGCCCGTCAAGCGGCGTGTGGCGGTCGACGATCGCCGACAGCAGCCGCGCGGCGGCCTTGCGCACGGCGAGGCCGGGCTTGTCGAAAGTCGATGGCGCCTGGGCATCGGTCGATTGCGGGACACGCTTGCGTTTGGGTCTACCTGCGGCCGGCGGCGCCGACCTCACGACCAGGGACCCCGCTGCCCCGGATTGCCGCCCCACGGACCGTCACCGGCCGGCGACGCGGCGCGTCCACCGGCCATGCCTTCCAGCGCCGCGATCCGGTTCTCGGTGTTGGGATGGGTCGAGAACAGATTGTCCATGCGCTCGCCCGACAGCGGGTTGATGATGAACATATGCGCGGTGGCGGGGTTGCGCTCGGCATTGTCGTTGCGCATCCTGCCGGCGGAGCTCGCGATCTTGCGCAGCGCCGATGACAGCCAGAGCGGATTGCCGCAGATTTCAGCGCCGCGGCGGTCGGCCGCATATTCGCGGGTCCGGCTGATCGCCATCTGCACCAGCATCGCAGCCATCGGCGCCACGATGATCGCGACCAGCACGCCAATGATGCCGAGCGGGTTGTTGTTGTTTCCGCCCCGGAAGAAGAACGCGAAATTACCCAGCATCGCAATCGCGCCCGCAAGCGTGGCCGTGATCGTCATGATCAGCGTATCGCGATTCTGCACATGTGCGAGTTCGTGTGCCATGACAGCCGCAACTTCTTCAGGAGTCAGGCTGCGAAGCAACCCGGTTGTCGCGGCCACCGCCGCGTTCTGCGGGTTGCGACCGGTAGCAAAGGCGTTGGGCTGCGCCTCTTCGATGATGAAGACCTTGGGCATGGGCAACTCTGCTCGTGCTGCCAGATCCCGCACCATGCGGTAGAATTCCGGCGCCGAACGCTCGTCGACTTCCCGCGCATTGTGCATGCGCAGAACCATCTTGTCAGAGTTCCAATAGGCGAACACGTTCGTCCCCGCAGCGATGACCAGAGCGATCATCATGCCGCTCTCGCCCCCGATCAGGTAGCCGACGCCCATGAAGAGCGCGGTCATGAGTGCCAGCAGCATGGCAGTGCGAATGAGGTTCATGGCACAATCCATTGGAGTTCGTGGGTTAGAAACCCGCCGTGATGGCCATATATGATGGGAACAGAACAGGTCGGTTTCAATATCGACGGCCACCGGGACAAAGCGATGACCAATCAATCCGACGAAACCGCCATAACCGCGCCAAAGCAGCTCAGCCCTGCCGCGCAACGGGCGCTGGCCGAGGCGAAGGAAAGACGCGCCGCAGCGGCAAAAGACCAGACCGAGACACCCAAGGAGATCGGCGGCCGTGGCGGGGCGGATCCCGCGCGCTATGGGGACTGGGAAGTCAAAGGGATCGCCACCGACTTCTGACAGCCGCAGATCAGCCCAGCCGTGGCATCCTGTGGTGCCGAGCGCGACGCGATGGCAACGATTTTCCCGTGAGGTTTCGATCAAACCCCGCTCACGCCTGGCAAGAAAACATCGTCCTGACATTTGCCGGTCGGTCACTGTTATTAAGATTTCATCAATGAAATAGAGCTCGATGTAGTTAACTGGCACGGTTAACGCCGATTTAACTATTCATGTTCATTCTCTTCCGGAGTTGTTCGGCGAAGTGAGGCACACCCGCGCTAACGCCTGCTCTATTGCGAGGATGGACCATGCACAGGAAAATTCTGCCGGCGATTGCCGGTGCCGCGCTGATCTCCGTAGCCGCCATGCCGGCCAACGCAGCAGACATCATCTATGATCCGCCGGTCTACAAGTACGAACCCCCGGAGCCCGTCAGCTATGGCGGCTGGTACCTGCGCGGCCATATCGGTCTCACCAACCAGCGTTACCGAGGTCTCGACTCAGCCGAGATTCGGAACGCCATCAACACGCCTGCAATGGAATATCGGTGGCTGGACCGTGGATCGTTCAGCTCTTCAGGTCTGATCGGCGGCGGTGTCGGCTACCAGCTCAACCATTGGCTGCGCGGCGACGTCTCGTTCGAATACCGGATGCCGTCGAAGTTTACGGCGCTCGATACGTTCATCAACCAGGGCTCGGGCCAGGTCAATGTGAACGATTATCGGGCCAGGAAGTCCGAGCTTCTGTTTCTCGCGAATGCCTATGCCGATCTTGGCAAGTATCACGGGATCACGCCCTATGTCGGCGCCGGCATCGGTGCCAGCCGCAACACGATCTCTGGCTTTGTCGACCATAACCCCCAGACAGGGGTGAGTCTCTCTGGAGCCACGCATTCCCAATGGCAGTTTGCCTGGGCCCTGCATGCCGGCATTGGCGTCGAACTCAACGACCGTGCCACGCTGGATGTGGGCTACAGCTTCACCCATCTTGGCAACGGCCGCACGGGCGCGATTACCTCGAACGACATGCAGTCCTATCAGCCGTTCACCTTCCGCGACCTGCATTCGCACGATCTGAAAGTGGGCTTGCGCTACAGCCTGCACTGATCTTCGTCGACCTCAGGAACTCAAGAGCCCGGCCATGGAGCCGGGCTTTTTCGTTTGTGCGGCGAGGGACAACGCCCCCGGTAAGGATTTGTCAGCCTTAACGCCGATTTAACCATCATGGTTAACAATGGCTCCAACCAGCGGCAAAGGTGCCGCCCGTATACGCGGAGCCCCGATCATGAAGCTTTTCCCAGCCCTGTCCGTCTCGGCGGCCGCGCTCGCCGCCGCGATAGCGCCAGCGACCGCCGCCGACTACCAGTACGAATACGATCCGCCCATCTTCGTGGAGAAGATGCCGGATTATGTGCCAGTTGAAGTGGGATCGGGCTGGTATCTGCGCGGCGACGTCTCCTACAGCGTCCAGAACCCGACTTATCGCTTCACCATGGGGGCAGTCAGCGCCAACAATCAACGATTTGGCGGAGGCGGAGGCATTGGCTATCATTTCAGCGACCTGTTCCGCGCCGACGCCACGATCAATCTGGTGGCGATGGACTATTTTCGGGCTGGTCCTTCGACGCTGGATCACACTCTTTGGACCGGCATGATCAATGCCTATCTCGATCTGGGTACGATAGCCGGCTTCACACCTTATGTCGGCGCTGGTGCAGGCGTCGCCTATTCGCGTGATCGGATCGATTTTGCCGGTATTCACGACCGTAACGAGCACCAGGTCCGCTTTGCCTACTCGCTCAATGCCGGCCTGGCCTATCGCATGACGGACAATCTTTCGCTCGATGCTGGCTACCAGTTCCTGAGCTCTCCCCAGATGCGCTATCACGACGTCGCCGCGGGATTGGACCGGCACGGGGTCAGCCATCACCAGGTCCGCGTCGGCTTGCGCTACGATCTCTGGTAGACTGGACAAGATCATTATCTGCGAAGGCGGGGACCTCCCCGCCTTTTTCATTTTCGGTGGGGCGACAAGCCCCTTGCATGCCGAAGCGAGTTCCGATAATTGCCGCCGTGGGACACCCCTCCCCAACGAGGGGCTTCTATCTGGAAGGATAGCCACGATGACGACTCTACCGACGCCGGCAGTGCGCCCGGCCAATCCCCATTTTTCGTCCGGACCCTGTGCCAAGCGACCCGGCTGGTCGCTGGAAGCGCTGAGAGACGCCGCCCTTGGCCGTTCGCATCGTGCTAAACCCGGCAAAGCCAAGCTTGCCGAGGCAATAGCGCTGACACGTGACGTACTGCGCGTGCCCGACGACTATCGAATTGGTATCGTTCCCGCATCCGACACAGGCGCCGTGGAAATGGCCCTGTGGTCTCTGCTTGGCGCCCGAGGCGTCGACATGGTGGCGTGGGAATCGTTCGGCGCAGGCTGGGTCACGGACGTGGTCAAGCAGTTGCGCCTGCCCGACGTGCGGCGCATCGAGGCAGACTATGGCGAGCTGCCTGACCTTGGCCAGATCGATTTCGACCGGGATGTCGTCTTCACCTGGAATGGCACGACATCGGGCGTGCGGGTGCCGAATGGCGACTTCATTCCACAGGACCGTGCCGGCCTGACCATCTGCGACGCGACATCTGCCGCCTTTGCACAGCCGCTAGAATTCGACAAGCTGGATGTGGTGACTTTCTCCTGGCAGAAGGTTCTGGGCGGTGAAGCCGCGCACGGCATGCTGATCCTGTCGCCGCGCGCCGTCGAGCGGCTTGAGACCTATACTCCCTCTTGGCCGATGCCCAAGATCTTCCGCATGACCAAGGGTGGAAAGCTGATCGACGGTATTTTTGCCGGTGAAACCATCAACACACCCTCGATGCTTGCAGTCGAGGACTATCTGGATGCCTTGCGCTGGGCCAAGAGCCTGGGTGGCCTTGATGCCCTGATGGCGCGGGCCAATGCCAATTTTGCCGTTGTCGACGCGTTTGTCGGCAAGAGCGACTGGCTGGGGCATCTGGCCCGGGAGCCGGAGACGCGCTCCAACACGTCGGTCTGTCTGTCGATTGTCGATCCGCATATCACCGCGCTCGACCGGGACGCGCAGGCCGCTTTCGCCAAGGCGCTCGTGTCCTTGCTCGACAAGGAAGGGGTTGCGTTCGACATCGGCGCCTATCGAGATGCACCTCCTGGTCTGCGCATCTGGACCGGCGGGACGGTCGAGACATCCGATCTCGAGGCGCTGATGCCGTGGCTGGACTGGGCCTACCAATCGGCACGCACTGCACTGGCCAACGCTGCCTGACAATCCCCCTGTTCCTGCCGCTCTTCACCCCCGATCCTGAAAACCAGGGATAGAAACGGGACCGAAACGTATTCTCCACTTTTGATGAGAGGGATCCCATGCCCCGTGTTCTCGTATCCGACAAGCTTTCTCCTACGGCCGTCCAGATCTTCAAGGATCGCGGCGTGGAGGTCGACTACCTTCCCGATCTCGGCAAGGACAAGGAAGCGCTGCTGGCCGTCATCGGCGATTATGACGGCCTCGCGATCCGGTCGGCCACCAAGGTTACCGAGAAGCTGATTGCTGCAGCCTCCAGGCTGAAAGTGGTCGGCCGCGCCGGTATCGGCGTCGACAATGTCGATATCCAAGCTGCCTCGCGCCGCGGTATCATCGTGATGAACACGCCTTTCGGCAATTCGATCACGACGGCGGAACATGCCGTTGCACTGATGTTCGCGCTTGCGCGTCAGATCCCCGAGGCAAATGCCTCGACCCATGCCGGGAAATGGGAGAAGAACCGGTTCATGGGTGTCGAGATCACCGGAAAGACGCTCGGCATTATCGGTTGCGGCAATATCGGCTCGATCGTCGCCATGCGTGGTGTCGGCCTCAAGATGCATGTCATTGCCTACGACCCGTTCCTGTCTGAAGCGCGAGCATCCGAACTGGGTGTGGAGAAGGTTGAGCTCGCACAACTTTTCGCCCGTGCCGACTTCATCACCCTGCATACGCCCCTCACCGATCGGACCCGCGGGGTCATCAATGCCGACGCCATCGCTGCGATGAAGGACGGGGTCCGCATCATCAATTGCGCCCGCGGCGGCCTGATCGACGAACCTGCCTTGGTGGCAGGTCTGAAGTCGGGCAAGGTGGCCGGTGCGGGCATCGACGTCTTCGAGGTCGAACCGGCAACGGAAAACGAGCTTTTCAACATGCCGAACGTGGTGTGCACGCCCCATCTGGGCGCATCGACTTCGGAAGCGCAGGAGAACGTCGCCATTCAGATCGCCGAGCAGATGGCCGACTATCTGACAAAGGGCGCGGTCTCGAACGCCATCAACATGCCTTCGATCACGGCGGAAGAGGCACCCAGGCTGAAGCCCTTCATCAAGCTGGCCGAAGTGCTCGGGACCTTTGTCGGCCAGGTGACCGACGAGCCGATCCAGGAGGTTGAGATCCTGTTTGACGGCGCAACGGCGGCAATGAACACGCGGGCCCTCATCAGCGCTGCCCTCGCGGGCTTGATCCGTCCGCAGGTGGCGGATGTGAACATGGTATCGGCTCCGATCATGGCCAAGGAACGGGGCATGATCGTTTCCGAGGTCAAGCGCGACAAGTCGGGCATCTTCGATGGCTATATCCGCCTATCGGTGAAGACGCCGAGCCGCACCCGCACCATTGCCGGTACCTGTTTCTCCGATGGCAAGCCGCGCTTCATCCAGATCAAGGGCATCAATCTCGATGCGGAGGTCGGCGAGCACATGCTCTACACGACCAACGCCGACGCGCCCGGCATTATCGGTCTCCTCGGCACGATCTGCGGCAAGAACAACGTGAATATCGCCAATTTCCAGCTCGGACGAAATCGGCCAGGCGGGGACGCGATTGCGCTGCTCTATCTCGACGCGCCGTTTCCGGCCCACGTGCTCGATGAATTGAAAGCCGATCCGAAGATCGATTCGGCCAAGCCGTTGCGCTTCGACATCGCCAGCTGATCAGAAACGGGTTGATGACGAAAAGGCCGGCCACAAGGGCCGGCCTTGCTCTTTATGGAGCGGATTGCCTGCAATCAGGCGGCTGTCCTTACGGCTGAAATGACGGAAACGAGGTCGTCGACGATCTTCTCGACGAGGGCACCGTCATCGGCCTCCGCCATCACACGGATAAGCGGTTCCGTGCCCGAGGGGCGGATGACCAGACGACCGGAAGTGCCAAGCATGCTCTCGGCATCGGCAATCGCCTGCTGCACCTCGGTTTCGTTAAGCGGAGATTTGCCGGCAAACTTCACGTTGCGCAGCAACTGTGGAACAGGTTCGAACTTCCGCAGCACCTCGCTGGCCGGCTTGTTGGCACGGCGGATGCAGGCGAGAACCTGAAGCGCCGAGACCAACCCGTCGCCCGTTGTCGAGTAATCCGACAGCACGACATGGCCGGATTGCTCTCCGCCGACATTGAGGCCATGGGCTCTCATATGTTCCACCACATAGCGGTCGCCGACCTTGGTCCGGTGCAGTTTCAACCCGAGATCGCCGATGAAACGCTCCAGGCCTAGATTCGACATGACGGTGGCCACGATCCCATCTCCTGCCAGTCGTCCAGCGCGATGCCAGGACTCGCCGATGGCAGCCATCATCTGATCGCCGTCGACGACAGTGCCCGTCTCATCGACCAGCACGACACGATCGGCATCGCCATCGAGCGCAATGCCGATATCGGCCCGAACCTCGAGAACCTTGTTGATCAGGGCCTGCGGGCTGGTGGAGCCGCATCCTTCGTTGATGTTGAGGCCGTTGGGCTCGTCGCCGATCGCGATGACCTCCGCACCCAGTTCCCAAAGCGCTGCAGGCGCGACCTTGTAGGCGGCACCGTTGGCGCAGTCGATCACGATGCGCATGCCGGACAGTGAGAGCGCGCGCGGCAATGTGCGCTTGGCGAATTCGATATAGCGGTCATGGACACCGTCCACTCTCTTCGCCCGACCCAAAGCGGCGGAATCCGCCAGCTTGATGCCGACCTCGCCGTCGAGGATCTTTTCGATGCGGCGTTCGATCTCGTCGGAGAGCTTGTAGCCATCCGGGCCGAACAGCTTGATTCCATTATCGAAATACTGGTTGTGTGAGGCCGATATCATGACTCCGATATCCGCCCGCAGGGAACGCACGAGCATGGCGACCGCCGGCGTCGGGATCGGGCCCAAGAGGAACACATCCATCCCGGAGGCACAGAAACCCGACACCATGGCGTTCTCGATCATGTAGCCGGACAGCCGCGTGTCCTTGCCAAGAACGACCCGATGGCGGTGATTGCCGCGCTGGAACGACATGCCCGCGGCCATGCCGACCTTCATGGCGATGTCGGCCGTCATCGGAAAGGAATTGGCCTTCCCCCGGATGCCGTCTGTTCCGAAATATTTCTTGCTCATGAAGATATCCATGATTTGCGGGATGCGATGCTTCGCACCCAGCCAGTCTCATCCATCGAACAAGACCGCAGGAAAACACAATTTTCGAAAGAACCGGTTACGATCCGGCACCGAATTCCTCCGAAACAGGTCCGGGCCATGCGCTGCCGCTAGCCCCTTTGGAGCCGCCGACAGATATCGTCAAGCTGTTCGAGGGATTTGTAGGCGATCCTGATTTCGCCGCCCTTGGCCTTGTGCGATATGGCGACGTTCACGCCGGTGGCGTCCGAAAGCATCTTTTCGAGCGCCAGCGTATCGGCGTCCTTCTCGGCTGGCCGTTGCGCGGCGCTGCCGCCCGATTCCTCCTGTCGGGGCTGCTGGGCCAGCGATTCCGCCTGCCGGACCGAGAGATTGTCGTCAACGATCCGACGCGCCAGCCCTTCCGGATCGGGTGCGGTGATCAAGGCGCGCGCGTGGCCGGCCGACAAGGCCCCGTCCACCAGCATGTCGCGAACGGCTTCCGGGAGTTTCAGAAGACGCAGCGTGTTGGCGACATGGCTGCGGCTCTTGCCGATCACCTGCCCGAGGTCGGACTGCGTGTAGCTGTGCTCATCGATCAATTGCTGGTAGCCGGCAGCTTCCTCGATCGGATTGAGGTCGGCCCGCTGAACGTTTTCCACGATCGCCAGTTCGAGGGCGACGCGATCGCTCACCTCCCGAATGATGATCGGAACCTCGGTCAGTCCGGCGCGCTGCGCGGCCCGCCAGCGGCGTTCGCCCGCAATGATCTCGTACCGACCGGCTTTCGGTGATGGCCTGACGACGACCGGCTGCACGATGCCGTGCTCGCGGATCGACTGTGCGAGATCCGTCAGCTCCTCTTCGGCAAAGGCGCGGCGCGGATTGCGGGGATTGGCGTCGATCAGGTCGATCGCCAGCTTGCCGTCAGCGCCGATGGCGGGGCGCGCATGCTCGACAGGCTTGTCCATTTCACCGATGAGCGCGGCCAGACCGCGCCCCAGGCGCTTGCGGGAAGGATCCTGGTTCATGCTGGCTCCTGACAGAACTTCACGCGGCACGCAGACTGCGCTCGCGCCGGATAACTTCCGATGCGAGCTGCAGATAGGCCTGGCTTCCACTGCATTTCAGGTCGTAGAGGATGGCCGGCTTCCCGTAAGAAGGCGCTTCGGATACCCGAACGTTCCGCGGGATGACAGTCTCGTAGACGGCTTCGCCCATATGTGCGCGCACATCCTCGACCACCTGATTGGCAAGATTGTTGCGACCGTCATACATCGTCAGGACGATGCCCTGAATGGTCAACGCAGGATTGATCGTAGCCCTGATCTGATCGACCGTCTGAAGCAACTGACTCAACCCTTCAAGCGCAAAGAACTCGCACTGAAGCGGAACAAGCACCGAATCGGCCGCCGCCATGGCATTCAGGGTCAGAAGATTCAGCGACGGTGGGCAGTCGATCAGCACATACCCATAGGCCGAACCGCCGCCATTCTGAAGAGCATGCCGCAGCCTCAAGACGCGGTCGGGCGCGGCCGCGATCTCCATTTCCAATCCCAGCAGATCCAGGGTGGAAGGAACGATCGACAAACCTGGAACAGCGGTCTTGACGGCCGCTGACTCCAGCGAGGCTTCGCCCTTCAGGAGATCGTAGGACGAAACCTCTCGTGCCTGGCGATCGATACCCAGACCTGTACTGGCGTTGCCCTGCGGATCAAGATCGATGATGAGCACTCTTTCGCCAATGGCGGCAAGTGCGGTGGCCAGATTGATGGCTGTCGTGGTCTTCCCGACGCCGCCTTTCTGGTTTGCTACTGTAATGATGCGTGCCATTTCGGGACTGGTCCTGCCGCTTGCGTGCATTCTATCGACCTTATCGCGATCGCAATCCACCTATTTCAAGGATGCGGGATTCCGGATCGATCACACTAGGATGTTCTATCAGGTCGAAACCCCAGTCGCCACGGCTTTTGGCAAGTTCTCCAATGAAGTCTCGCCCTTTTGGAAATAGTCCGGTTGCGCCGCGTTCTAGCCAGGGCCTGGCCAGCCCCAGCAGAGCGTTCAATGGCGCGAGTGCACGTGCTGTCACCACATCTACGGCGCCAACGTGGTCCCACGCATCCTCTATCCGGCGCCTGTGAACCCTGGCGGGGATTTTCAACTCGGCAATCGTGCTGAGCAGGAACGCCGCCTTCTTCGCGTTGCTTTCGACAAGATGAACGAACGTTTTCTCATTGTCGGCCTGCAATATGGCGATCACGATGCCCGGCAAGCCGCCGCCCGAACCTAGATCAACCCAACGCGTCGCGTCGGGTTTGAGCGAAACGAGCTGCGCACTGTCGAGAATATGCCTGGTCCACAAATCGTCAATCGTGGATGGGGCAACGAGATTGGATGTTTTTGTCCACCGTACAAGACGCTCTGCATATTGATTCAGCCGAGACTCTGTTTCACGTGAAACGGGTCCAACGATATCCGAAAGATCGCCAACTGTCCGGGTCACGCTGCGCCTACCCGCTTCTCACGACCGGCTGCCTGCAAACGGGCAACGATAATTGCCAACGCCGCTGGGGTCATGCCCTCAATCCGTTGGGCTCGGGCAATCGTTTCCGGTCTCACGCGCCTCAGTTTTTCCCGCAACTCATTGGAAAGTCCGGGCAAATCGTCAAATTCAAAATCTCTGGGGATGACCAGATGCTCTTCCTTGCGCAATTGTGCGATATCCGCAGCCTGCCGATCCATGTAGACCGCATAGCGGGCTTCTGTTTCTAGGAGCTCGGCCACATTCTCCCCTATTTGTGAAAGCTGCGGCCAGATATTCGCAAGGCGCGAAACCGTAACTTCAGGATCAGCAAGAAGTTGATATCCATTGCGGCGAACGCCGTCCATGGAACGAGTAATGCCCTGTTGCCGCGCCTCGTTCGGCGTTAGTGCGAGATTGCTAACCGCAACACGTGCCTGATCCAACTCATTCTTGAGCTTTGCAAAGACCCGATGCCGCTCCCCACCAACCAGCCCCAACTCGATGCCGATTGGAGTCAGTCGCAGATCAGCGTTGTCCGCCCGCAGAGAAAGGCGGAATTCCGCGCGGGACGTGAACATGCGATAGGGTTCACTAACGCCTCGAGTAGTGAGATCGTCTATCATGACACCGATATAGGCGTCGCTGCGTCCAACGAGGAAGGGATCACTGCCGCCTGCCTTACGCGCCGCATTCAAGCCAGCCACAAGCCCCTGGGCAGCTGCCTCCTCATAGCCCGTCGTCCCGTTGATCTGGCCCGCCAGAAAGAGCCCTGCGATGCGTTTGGTCTCCAGGCTGGGTTTCAGTTCCCGGGGATCGACATGATCATATTCGATGGCATAGCCGGGCTGCAAAATCCGCGCCTTCTCCAGGCCCGGCATCGTTGCGATGAAGGCGGCCTGGACATCCTCTGGCAAAGATGTCGAAATGCCATTGGGATAGACCGTGCTGTCATCCAGCCCTTCGGGTTCAAGAAAGATCTGATGGCTTTCCCGGTCCCCGAAACGAACGATCTTGTCCTCGATCGAAGGACAATACCGAGGACCGACACCTTCTATCGCCCCCGAATACATGGCGGAGCGGCCGAGATTGGCCTCGATGATCTCATGGGTCATCTTTGTTGTGCGTGTGATACCGCACTCGATCTGGGGGTTACGGATCCGATCCGTCAGTAGGGAGAAAGGAACCGGCTTCTCGTCGGCCGGCTGCATCTCGAGTGACGCCCAGTCAATCGTTTTGCCATCCAACCGCGGCGGGGTACCCGTCTTGAGCCGGCCCATTGCCAAGCCGGTGGCCTTTAGCTTTTGGGCAAGCGCAATGCTTGCAGGTTCGTGCATACGTCCGGCCGCAAAGCGCTTCTCGCCCATATGGATCAAGCCGCCAAGGAACGTTCCCGTGGTGAGCACAAGGCTCGGCGCTTCGAGCTGACGTCCATCACAAAGACCGATACCCGTGACGGCATCGCCGTCCATCAGGATGTCCGCTACTTCGCCTTCGACAATCTCCAGGTTCGAGAGCGCCGCAATAGCGGACTGCATTGCCTGCTTGTACAACTTGCGGTCGGCCTGCGTGCGCGGTCCGCGTACTGCGGGGCCTTTGCGGCGATTGAGCAACCGAAACTGGATTCCGCCAGCATCGGCGATACGTCCCATCAGACCGTCAAGAGCATCAATTTCGCGAACCAGGTGCCCCTTCCCCAAGCCACCAATTGCAGGGTTGCACGACATGGCGCCAATTGTGGCGGAAGAAAGGGTGACCAGCACTGTCCGCGCGCCACAACGCGCGGCGGCGGCGGCTGCCTCGCAACCTGCATGGCCGCCTCCGACGACGATGACATCATATTTCCCGGTCATGGGTGGATCCTGTCGTTTCACGTGAAACGGGCGATGAGAAATCTACCTCATCCCTCACCGTGTTTCACGTGAATCACTTCCCTATACAGAAGGTGGAGAAAATGGCGCCCAGGATCTCCTCGACATCCACTGCGCCCGTTAGCCGGCCGAGTGCTTCGGCGGCCCGTCTCAACTCTTCCGCAACGATTTCGAGTTCGGATCTATCGTGGACCAATGCCGCCTGCAAGTTCTCGAGGCACAGACGAAGCTGGGCCACATGCCTCAGACGAGTGGGAATTGCGCCATCACCCGTTTGCATCACCCTTGAAGCGCGGGTTTCGATATTGGAAAGCAGCTCCGAAAGACCTGTTCCCCATACAGTCGACAACACAAGGCAATCATCTACTGGAGGCCGGTCGGAGAGAAGGTCAGCCTTCGACAAGACCCGTATCGTCTCCACGTCCTCCGGAAGCGTAACGTTTGCGGGCCAGGACGGGTCATCCGAAACATAAAGGATGAGATTGGATTTCTCGGCTTCGCCATAGGCACGGTTGATCCCAATGGATTCGACGACGTCTTCAGTAGATCGCAGCCCGGCCGTATCGCTGAAGATCACCCGTTTGCCATTGAGGTCGATCATCACTTGAACGATATCCCGCGTGGTCCCCGGGATTGGCGTGACGATCGCCGCTTCTCGCCCGGCAATGGCATTCAGCAAGGAGGACTTGCCGACATTCGGCGCGCCCATGATGGCCACCCTGTAGCCATCGCGGATCATCTCCGCTGTACGATATCCTGACGTATGTTCGGTGATTTCTGCGATCATGGTGTGAAGATCAGGCCAGATCTGGTCGGCTACCGATCCGCCCACATCGGATTCGTCCGAGAAGTCCAGTTCCGCTTCGATCATGGCGCGGGCATGGAGCAGTCGCCTGCGCCATTGTGAATAGAGGCGCTCCTGCGTCCCTCCGCTGGTGGCGATCGCCAGACGACGCTCTTGTTCGGTTTCCGCCGAAATGAGGTCCGCCAGGCCTTCGGCCCGGGTCAAGTCGAGCTTGCCATTGGCAAATGCGCGCCTGGTGAACTCTCCGGCATCAGCCGGTCGCATACCTGGTATGGCGGACAGGGTTCGCAGGAGCGCGGCAACGGATGCTCTACCACCGTGAACGTGGAGTTCGCAGCAATCCTCGCCGGTAAAGCTGGCAGGGCCTGCGAAGAACGCGACAAGTCCACGATCAAGGATTGCGCCGTCTCCGTCGCGCAGGACTGCCAGTGTCATCTGCCGTGGTGCCGGCAGATCACCTGTCAGCCGCCGAACAACAGCGGCGCTTTCGGGTCCAGACAGACGAATGACGGCAACGCCTGAAGGAAGGCCGCCACTGGACAGCGCATATATGGTGTCAGTCGAAGCCATCAAGCACCGCGCCTGCCGGCAGGATCATTTTGTTTCGTTTCCGACTCGACCGCGTCCAAGCAAGAACGATTTCGGAATCGAATCGATCAGGTATTCATCGAATCGAAAAAGTCCGAATTCGTCTTGGTCTGCTTCAGCTTGTCGATCAGGAACTCGATCGCATCGGTGGTTCCCATCGGAGCAAGAATGCGCCGCAGAACGAATATTTTCTGGAGGTCCTGGCGCTGGACGAGAAGGTCTTCCTTGCGGGTGCCCGACTTGAGGATGTCCATCGCCGGGAAGATGCGCTTGTCGGCGACCTTCCGGTCAAGGACGATTTCCGAATTGCCGGTGCCCTTGAACTCTTCGAAAATGACTTCGTCCATGCGGCTGCCGGTATCGATCAGCGCCGTGGCGATGATCGTGAGCGATCCGCCTTCTTCGATGTTGCGCGCGGCGCCGAAGAAGCGCTTCGGGCGCTGCAATGCGTTGGCATCGACGCCACCAGTCAACACCTTGCCCGAGGAAGGCACGACGGTGTTATAGGCCCGGCCGAGACGGGTGATGGAATCGAGCAGAATAACGACGTCGCGACCATGTTCGACAAGGCGTTTGGCCTTCTCGATCACCATTTCGGCGACCTGCACGTGACGGACGGCCGGTTCGTCAAAGGTCGAGGACACCACTTCGCCCTTCACCGACCGCTGCATGTCGGTCACTTCTTCCGGCCGCTCGTCGATCAGAAGGACGATCAGATAGGCTTCCGGATGGTTTGTCGCCACCGAATGAGCGATGTTCTGCAGAAGGACTGTCTTACCCGTGCGCGGGGGAGCAACGATCAGACCGCGCTGACCCTTGCCAAGTGGCGCGACCAGGTCGATCACCCGTGCCGAAAGATCTTTGCCGGTCGGGTTTTCCGTTTCCATGTTCAGCCGCGTGTCGGGATAGAGCGGCGTCAGATTGTCGAAATGGATCTTGTGACGGATCTTGTCGGGATCGTCAAAATTGATCGTGTTGACCTTCAAGAGCGCGAAATAGCGTTCACCTTCCTTGGGGCTGCGGATCGGTCCCTCGACCGTGTCACCCGTCTTCAGTGAGAAACGCCTGATCTGTGAGGGCGAGATGTAGATATCATCCGGGCCCGGCAGGTAATTCGCACTGGCCGAACGCAGGAAGCCGAAGCCATCCTGCAGAACTTCGACCACGCCCTCTCCGATGATCTCGATGTCCTGCATCGAAAGCTTCTTGAGGATCGCGAACATGAGCTCCTGCTTGCGCATGATGCTCGCATTCTCGACCTCGAGCGATTCGGCAAACCCGATCAGATCGGTCGGACTCTTGCTCTTGAGGTCCTGGAGTTTCATTTCCTGCATGATTTGCCCTCTGGGCACGAATGGAATGTGAAAGGATTTCGACGGGGCGGGCGCTTACGGCTGCAGCCGGATTGCGGATCAGCGCCTATCGCAAAGGGAAGGACTGTCTATTAGCCTTCCATCCCGCCAAGCGCAAGCAGTTCCGGACAGCTTGAATATCACCAGGGCTTGATCACGACAAGGATCACGATCACGACCATCAGCAGCGCCGGCATTTCATTCATCACGCGCCAGTGCCGGGAGGACTTTGGCTCACGGTCCTCGGCAAAGCGCCGGACGCCAGCGGCGAAATAGCCGTGCAGTCCCGACAGGATCACCACCGCCGCGATCTTCGCGTGCAACCAGCCACCGGAGAAACCGAAACCCTTCCAGGCCAGCCACAGGCCGAAATACCACGAGACCAGCATCGCCGGCGTCATGATCGCCCGCAACAGGCGCCGTTCCATCACCTTGAAGGTTTCGGCCTGCGGCGAGCCAATGCCGGCTTCCGTGTGATAGACGAACAGCCGCGGCAGATAGAGCATCGCCGCCATCCAAGAGATGACCGCCATGATGTGCACCGCCTTGGCCCACAAATAAAAACCATCGGGCAGCACGAAGAATATGCCCACCGACACGGCGGCAACGGCAACCAGAACAATCCGGCGTATCATCGCCTGATTGCCACTTTCGGCAACAGCCATGGCCTTCAGCCCCCGCGTGCGGACCGAACCCGCTTTACCATCGCTTCGACATGGGCAATCGGCGCCTCCGGCGTGATCCCATGGCCCAGATTGAAGATCAG
Source organism: Aliihoeflea sp. (assembly GCA_046297455.1). Lineage (GTDB taxonomy): Bacteria > Pseudomonadota > Alphaproteobacteria > Rhizobiales > Rhizobiaceae > ZYF759. The sequence continues at coordinate 9,644 of JBKBIT010000023.1, read as the reverse complement.
CGGCCCGTCGCCCAGACCTTCCACAATGCGGTCAATGCCCTCTTCCAGCGCCTTGCCGCCGGCAACCAGGCGAAGCGGATCGAGATTGCCCTGGACGGCACCTTGCTTCTGCAGCCGTTGGGCTTGGCTGAGCGGTACGGACCAATCCAGGCCAAGCCCCGTCACCCCGGTCTTTTCGCGGTAGGTGTCGTAGAGCGCACCGGCCCCTTTCGGGAAACCGATAATGGGCGTGTCGGGATGGACTGCTCGGACCCGTTCGACGATCTTGCGCACCGGAGCCACGCAGCAGAATTCAAAAGCTGCCTCGTCCAGCACTCCCGACCATGAATCGAAGATCTGCACCGCGTCGGCGCCAGCCTCGATCTGCCTGATCAGATATTCGGCCGAGCGGTCGGCCACAATATCGAGCAGCCGGCCCATTTCGACCGGGTTGCGGAAAGTGGCCAGCCGGGCCGGCGCCTGATCGGGTGTGCCGTGGCCGGCAATCATGTAGGTCGCCACGGTCCAGGGCGCACCGCAAAAGCCAAGTAGCGTCGTTTCAGCTGGCAATTCGGCTCTCAGTCGCCGCACCGTCTCGTAGACCGGCGCCAGATGCTCATGGAAGCCGTCGACATTCAACCGGTCGACCTGGTCCATGGGCAATGGCTCCATCACCGGTCCACGCCCTTCGTGGAACTCCAGTTTCCGACCCAGCGCGTGCGGCACGACCAGAATGTCCGAGAAGAGAATGGAGGCGTCAAACCCGAAGCGGCGTATGGGCTGCAGCGTCACTTCGACGGCAAAATCAGGGTTGTAGCAAAGATCCAGAAAGCTGCCGGCCGTTTTGCGAGTTTCGCGGTACTCCGGAAGATAGCGCCCTGCTTGCCGCATCAGCCACATCGGGGGAGGGGTGTGCGTCTTGCCCTTCAGGACTTCAAGAACGATCCGATCAGAGGTCATTCGCCGCCTCTATCCCTTCTTAAAACAAAATAGAGATTCGAAAGAATCGTTATTCTGATTCTTTGAGTCTGTTGGAATCGGTTAGGCCGAGTTGTCCACGCCTCCCCCTCCCAGACCGCTAACTTATTGGGTGTGGATCAAACGGCAAGGCAAAAGACGAATTACGGGGAAAACAAGAAATCGACCTTTAGAATCAGATATCTAGCCGTCGTGTTCGTCGGTATCCGCTTGATCGCCATTCTCCCGTCGGTGGACATCCCACAATTCCCAACAGCCCCCTGGCTCTTTCCCACTGAGCCAAATTGTGGACAGATCGCCATCTGATACAGTGCTCCTGGAACCGGTCCCTCCGGAGGCCGCCTTTATGCACACTTGCCCACAGCCTCCGGGATAGAGCCGTGAACAATCAGAGTTTCTTTCATCTGCACCTGATTTCGGACGCCACAGGGGAAACCCTGCTGGCGGCGGGTCGAGCCGCCGCCGCCCAATACAAGGACGCGCGGGCGATCGAACACATCTATCCGCTGATCCGAACCGAGCGGCAATTGATGAAGGTCTTCGAAGATATCGAGGAAGCTCCGGGGATCGTCCTCTACACGATTGTTGACCAGGACCTCGCCCGCCGGATCGACGAGCGCTGCGCCATTCTCGGTCTTCCTTGCGTGTCGGTGATCGAACCCGTTTTGGCTGTCTTCCAATCCTATCTCGGAACGCCGGCAGGCCGCCGGGTCGGCGCCCAACATGTTCTGGATGCCGACTATTTCCGCCGGATCGACGCGCTCAACTTCACCATGGAACATGATGACGGACAGCTACCGGAGGACATAGAGGAGGCCGATATCGTGCTAGTCGGTATATCCCGAACCTCAAAGACCCCGACCAGCATCTACCTCGCCAATCGTGGCATCAAGACCGCCAATGTCCCCATCGTTCTCGATGTCCCGATTCCGCCAGAACTGACGACAGCAAAGCGCCCATTGATCATAGGTCTGCTTGCATCGGCCGAACGGGTCTCTCAGGTTCGGGAAAACCGGATCCTGGGCGCTGGCTATGATGCCGGTGCCTATGTTGACCGCTCGACCATATTGCAGGAACTCACCTATGCGCGCACTCTCTGCAAACGGCACGGTTGGCCGACCATCGACGTGAGCCGGCGATCCATCGAAGAGACCGCCGCCGCGATCCTTGCCTTGCGCAACAAGACCCTCTAGGGCTCCCACCAAGCCCACCGTTTTGCGGCACCCAATCGGGGGAAGAAGATCATGTCAGAGCCCTTCATACTGGCTTCAGCGAGTCCTTTTCGTCGCGACATGCTTGTCAGTGCCGGCCTCGAGTTCGAGGTCCAGAAAGCGCAGACGAACGAACGCGCCGTCGAGGCGGGTATCGAGGGCGCCGGCCTGGAGCCGGCCGAAATCGCCACGATCCTGGCAGAAGCAAAAGCCATCGATGTTTCGGAAAGAAATTCAGGCCGGCTGGTGATCGGCTGTGACCAGGTGCTCGCGCTCGACGGAGAGATTCTTCACAAATGCAGCGACATGGAGCAGGCGCGCCGCCGGTTGCTGGCCCTGTCGGGACGAACCCACCAGCTACATAGCGCCATCGTGGCGGTGATCGATGGGGTGACCGCATGGCGTCACGTCTCGACCGCCAACATGACGATGCGGCGGCTGGAACCAGCCTATATAGGCCGTCACCTTGCACGTACCGGAGAAAAGGTGCTGGGATCGGTGGGTGCCTACCAGATCGAAGGCGAAGGCGTGCAGCTTTTCGATCGGATCGACGGAGATCATTTCACGATCATCGGTCTGCCGCTGCTGCCACTTCTGGCCTTCCTCCGCGAGCGGGGCCAGATCGATGGTTGAGGCCGGACCGAAGGCCTTCGTTGTCGGTCACCCCGTGGCCCATTCCAGGTCCCCTTTGATTCACAATTACTGGTTGGCCGAACATGGTTTGAACGGCTCCTACCAACGGGTCGATGTCGCGCCGGATGATTTTGCTTCCTTTCTTGCATCGCTGGTCGAGCAGGGCTTCGCCGGCGGCAATGTGACTATTCCCCACAAGGAAACAGCATTTGCGGCCATTGGTGAGCGAGACGAAGCCGCAAAAGCAATCGGTGCGATCAACACGATCTGGACAAAGGATGGCCGGCTGATCGGCAGCAACACCGATGCATTTGGTTTCTCGGCAAATCTCGATGACAATGTGCCCCAATGGCGCAACGGTACACGAGCCTGCGTTCTGGGCGCCGGCGGCGCTGCCCGAGCCATTGTCTATGCGCTGATCCAAGCGGGATTCGAAGAGATCATCGTCATCAACCGCAATCTGGACCGTGCCCGATACCTGTCCGAGGCTTTTGGGCCAAAACTTCGCCCTTTGGGCTGGTCGGCCGTCGATAGTGCTCTTGATGGCGTCGATCTTCTGATCAACACCACGTCGCTGGGAATGGGCGGCATGGAATTCCCGGTCCTGCCTCTTGGGTGTCTGTCGGCCGACGCGATCGTGACCGATATTGTCTACACGCCGCTTCGTACGCCGCTGTTGTCACAGGCCGAGCGCGAGGGTTTGAAAACGGTCGACGGGCTCGGCATGCTGTTGCACCAGGCCGTTCCTGGATTCGAGAAATGGTTTGGCAAAAGGCCAGTGGTAACCCCGGCCTTGCGCGACCATTTGCTCGCCGACATGGAAAAGAGCAAATGATCGTGCTGGGCCTCACCGGATCGATCGGCATGGGCAAGAGCACCACCGCCGCCATGTTCCGGGACGAAAACATTCCCGTCCACGACGCGGATCAGGCCGTCCACCGGATCTACTCGGGCGCGGCAGCGCCTATGGTCGAGGAAGCCTTTCCCGGAACCGTGGTTGACGGCACCGTCGACCGTGAAAAGCTGGCGGCAAAGGTGCTGGGAAACGCTGAAGCACTGCAACGCCTCGAGCGCATCGTGCATCCGCTTGTGCGGGCCGATGCCGACGCCTTTGTCGAGAACGCAAGCAAGGCAGGAGAACCTTTGGTGGTTCTGGACATCCCGCTTTTGTTCGAAACGGGCGGTGGGGATCGGGTAGACCGGATATTGGTGGTGTCGGCTCCGCCGGAAATCCAGCGTGAAAGGGTAATGGCACGACCGGGCATGACGGAGCAGAAATTCCAATCCATCCTGGCACGCCAGGTTCCCGATGCGGAGAAACGCCGTCTTGCCGATCATGTGATCGATACCAGCAATGGCATGGACGCTACGCGAGATGCGGTGCGCGCGCTGATCGCGACATTGCGTGGGGACCGTGCCGGCTGAGCCCTTGAGTCTCGAGAAGCAATCGGGCCAGGATGCGCTATCAAGAGGCCGAATCGATGCGTGAGATCATTTTCGATACCGAAACGACAGGGCTCGATTCTTCGAGCGACCGGATTGTGGAATTCGGAGCCGTCGAGCTCGTGAACCGTTTTCCAACCGGGCGCAGCTACCATGCCTATTTCGATCCGGCAGGGCGACAAGTCCATCCGGAAGCGCTTGAGGTGCACGGACTCAGCGATGCCTTCCTGGCAGACAAGCCGACATTCGCCGACAAGGCGCCGGAACTGATGGCGTTTCTGGATGGCGGGATTCTGGTGGCGCACAACGCCGGCTTCGACATGGGTTTCCTGAATGCCGAGCTTGCCAGGCTATCGCTGGCCCCGATCACGGCCGATCGCGTGATCGACACGCTGGCCATAGCCCGCCGCAAGCACCCGATGGGACCCAACTCGCTCGATGCGCTCTGCCGACGCTACGGCATCGACAATTCAAGACGGACGAAGCACGGCGCGCTTCTGGACTCCGAACTGCTGGCAGAGGTCTATATCGAGCTGATCGGGGGCAAGCAGGCCGCGCTCGTGCTTGATGTCGAGGAAACAACAGCAGTCGAGAGCGATGTCATGATCGCCTCGGTTCAGACGGATTATCGGCGGCCGAAGCCGCTGCCGTCTCGATTGACTGAGGATGAAGCCCAGGCACACGCGGCATTGGTGGCGCGGCTCGGCGAAAAGGCGATCTGGCTGGAGGTAAACGCCCGCGCCGAAACCGGAGCGGGCGCCTGAAAAGCCTGCCGGCAGTCAAGTCGTCGGCGAGGCCGGCGACCAACTGGAAAGCTTAGCTTGTCTGAACCTGCGGGCCACCCTGGCCCGACTTGGCCTTGGCCTGTTCCTGCGCCATGCGCTGCTGGAACATGTGCGCGAAATCGATCGGGTCGATCATCAGAGGGGGGAATCCACCCTGGCGCGTTGCTTCGGCGACAATCTGCCGCGCGAAGGGGAAGAGAAGCCGGGGGCACTCGATGAACAGGACCGGCAGCATGTGTTCCTGCGGAAAACCGTCAATGCGGAAGACGCCGCCATAGACCAGTTCGACGTTGAACAGGACGGCGCCATCGATGTCGGCCTTGGCGTTCAGCGTCAGCGTGCAGTCGAATTCCTTGTCCGCAATCGGATTGGCATTGACGTTCACGTTGATGTTGATCTGCGGCTGCTTCTCCCGGGTACGCAGGGAGGTGGGAGCGCCGGGGTTCTCGAAGGAGAGGTCCTTCACGTACTGAGCCAGGACGTTCAGCATCGGCTGCGCCTGACCGGCCTGTGCGCCGTTGCCATTGCTCGCCGCTGGGTTGACGTTGGGGGTATCGGTCGGTTCCTTGGCCATCAGGCGGTCTTCCTCATCATCTTTCGGCCGCTTCGGGCCCCTGGGACGGATTGGCCGGTTGGCTATCATGGAGGGCCAAGCAAGACAAGCTTGGCGCGGTACAGACCGGTTCGGGCAGGCTCAATCCTCCTTCTTGAGCCAAGGCGAGTTGCCGCGTTCATGCTCCTGGGGCCGATCGCGGGAATAATCTTCCTCGTCGAGGTCGATCGTGGGTCCCCGAGCGGGGCCGCCATCGGCGCCGGGACGCCGCGCATGCACCGTCTGCACTACGATCCGCTCCCGCACGAAGCGCCAGCCCATATCGCGAATCGCCGGCACGAAGAGAAGGAAGCCGAGCGCATCGGTCACGAAACCAGGCGTCATCAGCAGGATGCCCGCTATCATGATCATGAGACCGTGAACGAGATCGCGGCCGGGGATTTCATTGGCTTCCATGGTCTGGCGGATCCGCTGCATGACGCCAAAACCCTGGATTCTGAGCAGGAAGGCGCCGGCGATGGCGGTAACCAGGACCAGACCGAGCGTTGCAAGAACACCGATCTGCCCGCCGATCAGCACGAACACGGCAATCTCGGCCAATGGCACGGCGAGAAGAAGGAAAGGAACGAGAGCGAAGTTCACGATGCTTTGACCGATCGAGGGGGGTGAATGGGAGCGGCGAAGATGCAGATCAACCTTGACATAGGAATTCGCCGGCTTGATTTGAATGATGAGGGGATGCGGTCTATATGCATCCCCAACGGCCCTTGGCCCAGAACACGTTCCTCATTCGCGCCCCGCAAGCTTGCCGCAGGGCTCAAAGAATGATCTTTTGGCGGACGATATGGAATTCTTCGATCTAGGGACAATATTTTTCCTCGTGGCTGCGGTGGTAATCTTTTACCAGCTGCGCAACGTTCTTGGCCGCCGCACCGGGCATGAACGTCCGCCGTTCGATCCCTATACGGCGACGCGCACGGGCGAGAAGGAGCCAGCAGCCGACAATGTCGTGCCGTTGCCCAAGCGCCGTGATGCCGCGCCCCAGGCGGTGGATTACGCCGCCATAGATTCGTTTGCGCCCGCGGGCAGCGAACTCAACACGGGTCTGCGCGCGATCCACGATGCCGACCCATCGTTCGATCCACGGGGCTTCGTCGAAGGTGCCAAGATGGCTTACGAGATGATCGTGATGGCCTATGCCGACGGCGACAGGCAGACGCTGCGCAATCTCCTGTCCAAGGAGGTTTATGACGGGTTCGTTGCCGCGATCGACGACCGCGAGAAGCAGAACGAGAAAATCGAATCGTCCTTCGTGGGCATCGACAAGATCGACATCATCATTGCCGAGATGAAGGGGACGGAGGCGCATCTCACCCTGCGTATCGTCAGCGAGCTGATCTCGGCCACGCGCAATTCGGCCGGGGAAGTCGTCGATGGCGACCCGGAAACCGTCGCCGAGGTCAAGGACGTCTGGACTTTCGCGCGCGACACCCGCACCAGCGATCCGAACTGGAAGCTGGTGGCGACCGAAGCCGAGGACTGAGCCGGCCGCGGCCGGCCGGGAGCCGCGCCGGTGTCGCTGTCGCCACTTCTCCAGAAAGTCAGCTTCGCCGACCTGCCCGGCTGGGCAGGGGACGATCTTGGCGCGGCCTTCTCGGCTTTTTCCCGCACGGCAAGGGAGGCATCGCGCCGCCGCTATCGTTCTGGAGAGTTGGGTCTTTCCTTCGATGCCCTGGCCGACAGTTTTGAGGCCGCTGCTTCCGGTCAGGCCGACGACGCGAGAGCCTTCTTCGAAGAACACTTCGTTCCCTGCCGCATCGATCCCGGGCCGTCGTCTCGCGGTTTCGTGACCGGCTATTACGAGCCGATCGTCGCAGCCCGGCGCCAGCCAGACCCGGAATTCCCCGTGCCTATCTACGCCAGGCCAGACGATCTGGTGAAGGTCACCGATGACAACCGGCCGCCGGGTTTCGATCCCGCCTTCGCTTTTGGGTGCCCAACACCGGACGGAATCCGGGAATATGCCGATCGCGCACAGATCGAGCGGGGCGCCCTTGAAGGGCGCGGACTGGAGATCGCCTGGCTGAATGACCGGGTCGATGCCTTTTTCATTCATGTCCAGGGGGCCGCACGGCTGCAATTTGCCGACGGTTCGACCATGCGCATCACCTATGCGGCCAAGACGGGTCATTCCTTCACCGGCCCGGGGAGGATTCTGGCCGACAGGGGCGAGATCCCGCGCGAGGACGTGACCATGCAGACGATCCGGGCCTGGTTCAGGGCCAATCCCCGTCGCGTCGACGAAATCCTGCATCAAAACCGCTCCTTTATCTTCTTTCGCGAGGCGCCGGTCGCGGCGGAAGCGCTTGGCCCGGTCGCGGCTGCCAAGGTGCCGTTACAGGCTGGCCGCTCGCTGGCCGTCGACCGGCTGCTGCACCTGTTCGGCAGCCCGATCTTCGTCTCGGCAGAGGAACTGAAGGTCGACGGGGCGCCGTTCCGCCGGCTGATGGTGGCGCAGGACACCGGTTCGGCCATTGTCGGGCCGGCGCGGGGCGACATCTTTTTCGGTTCCGGCGACGCCGCTGGCGAGATCGCCGGATGGGTCAAGCACGCGGCAGATTTCTTCCTGCTGGTGCCGAAGGCGCTCGTGGACAGGCCACGCCCATGAGCAAGGATCGCGGCCGTTCGCTGAATTTCGAAGATCGCATCCTGTGGAGCCGGGTTGCCGGCTCGGTGACGCCATTACCGGGCCGCTCGGTGCCGGCCGTGCCAGTGCCGCCCGCCGCTGCGGAGGAAAAACCAGAATTGCCATCGCGCAAGCCGAACGTCGCCGGTCCGAAGCCGCCAGCGCCGAAACCGACGGCGCCAGGCGGCATCGATCGGGCAACGCACCGCAAGATCGCCAAGGGGAGGGTGCCGATCGAAGGCAAGGTGGATTTGCACGGGCTGACCCAGCGCGAGGCACATGACCTGCTCCTGTCCTTTCTCGGCAGGGCGCATGCGGATGGCCGGCGCGTGGTGCTGGTGGTGACGGGCAAGGGCGCTTCGCTGGGCAGCGAAGGCGTACTGCGCCGTGCCGTGCCGCAATGGCTGGCGACCGCTTCCTTCCGGGGCCTGGTCTCGGGTTTCGAGGATGCGAGCCGGGGTCATGGCGGCAGCGGGGCCCTTTATGTGCGGCTGCGGCGGCCGAAGGGCAGCCCGGAATGACGCCGTTCGGGGCCAGGCTGCGCGAACTGCGCCGGCAGCGTGGCGTCACGCAAAAGGACATGGCCGAGGCCATCGGGGTGAGTGCGGCATATCTGTCAGCGCTGGAACATGGCCGGCGCGGCGTACCGAGTTGGGCGACCGTGCAGGCGATCATCGGCTTCTTCAACATCATCTGGGACGAGGCCGAAGAACTTCAGAAGCTCGCCTTCGCTTCCCATCCCCGCGTCGTGATCGACACGGCCGGCCTACCACCCGCGGCAACCGAACTCGCCAACCTGCTGAGCGCGGAGATCGGCCTGCTCTCGGAGGACGAGATCAGAGAGCTCCTGGCGCGGTTGCGCGAGATGCGGGGGAGAAAGGCGGGGTGAGGCCAGTCGCCGGAGTCTCACGCACCGCGCCGCCCTCTGTCCTGCCGGATGCCGGCCCTCCGCTATGGCTTCGGGCGTTCGTCGCTCTGGAAGCCAAATCGTTGGCTTCCAGCCGGCCTGCGGCCGACCGCACCTCTCCCCCCTCAAGGGGGGAGATTGGCCGTCACGGCGGGTTTCGCCAATCGCGGACGTTGCAGGAAGGGCGGCATGGGCGAAGCCTCAAATCTCCCCCCGTGTGGGGGGAGATGCCTGGCAAGGCAGAGGGGGGCGTGAAGGACGCGGCATTGCCTTCTTTCCTCCATTCCTGACGTACCGGCGCGTTTCATCCCTGCCACGCCCCGTTGCCGGTCTGGCCATTGATCCCTCCCGTGGGAAGCGGGGCGCGGCAGTCGCACCTCACTAAGTAAAATTTGGCGCGTCCACCGCGCCCCGCCGATGCTTTCGCCCCGGATGGGTGGGCCGGACTCGTCCCGCCGGTCCCGCCTTG
>JBKBIT010000022.1:0-65378 GCA_046297455.1 Aliihoeflea sp. | reverse complement strand
CGTCTTGAAGGCTCTGCCCCCAGCCACGCGCGCCGCTCAAGTACAACAACCCGGCGGCGGAGATCGCGCCGGTTCAGATCATCGCGCGAAAATCTTGACAAACGAACATGAGAGGAACCGGGTATGGCAATGGCGACAAGCAGCGACGCGCGCAGGCCCAGCGCCAGGATTGTCGTCAGCATGACGAGCAGGATGGCGGCGATGACGTTGTTCTCGAGATCGCCAAGCAGGCCCTCGATGTCGTCGGCCTGGTTCTGCATGTAGTCGACGCGCACCGCGTCGCTCCAGTCCGCGCTTGTCTCGGCCACCGCTGCCTGGACGGCGGCCACCGTGTCGATGACGTTGGCTCCCGCGGTCTTGGAAATGTCCAGTGCGATGGTCGGCTGGCCGTCGATGCGCGCGAAGCTCATGGGATCCCGGTAGGTCTGACGCACCCGCGCCACGTCCTGCACGCGCACGACGGTCTGGCCGTCGACCTGGACGGGCATCGCCAGCACATCGCCGATTGACTGTACCGTACCGGGAATGGATACGCCGATGCGGCCGGCGCCGGTATCGAACGCGCCGGCGGCCACGAGCTGGTTGTTGGCCCGCACGGCCTGGGCGATCTCCTGCGAGGAAATGCCGTAGGACTGCATCGCGAGCGGGTCGATGACGATCTCGAGCAGGTCATCCCTGTCGCCTGAAAGACTGGCTTCCAGGACGCCCGAGATGCCTTCCAGCCGGGTCTGAAGCCCCCGCGCCATGCCGATCAGTTCGCGCTCCGGCACACTGCCAGACAGCGCCACGGTGATGATCGGGAAGATCGACATGTCGATCTCGCGCACCGTGGGCTGGTCTGCCCCGTCGGGCAAGTCGGCGCTGGCGTTGTCTGTTTCGTCGCGCACGCTCTGCAAGGCGGTCTGCTGGTCGAAGCCTGGCCGGAATTCCAGGATCATGGTGGCAAAGCCTTCGCCTGCCTGACCCGTCATCTGGCGCAGCCCCTGGATCGACTGCATGCGCCTTTCGAGGGGTTCGACCAGCAGCCGGGCGCTGTCTTCCGCGGAGATGCCGGAATAGTTCACGTTGACGATGAAGATCGGTATGTCGATCTCGGGCGCGGCCTCCTTGGCAATGGTGATGTAGGAGAACGCGCCTGCCACCAGTATGAGAACGAGCACGACCAGCGTCGTGCGGGTCCGGGCGAAGGCCGCGGCGATGATCGCGTGCATCAGCGCGCCTCCCCGGCGCCGGGCACGGCGTCATCGGCGGGCGCTTCCTCCTCCAGAAGGTCTTCCGCTGCCTGGATGGCGGCGCCCACCGGCCCCGACCATGTCAGATATTCCTCCGGCGTTTCGCGCACCTCGACACGCTGGCCGGGTGACAGCGACCCCTGGCTGATCGTGACGATCCGCGCCCGCTCCGGCAGCCCCGTGACCCAGACGCCATCCGCTCTTGCCCGGATGATCTCGACGGGCAGAAAGGCAATGCGGTCGTCCTCGTCGATCACGTGAAGCCCGATCCGACCCTGCTCGTCGAGGCGGCCGAGGGCGGCCGAGACACGATGCGCCTTTTCGGTGGCGAAGGGGATGACCACTTCCGCGCTCAGCCCGGCGGGAAGCTCGCCATCGGGATTGGCGATCTCGACCTCGACGCGAAATGTCCGCGTGGCTGCATCGGCTATCGGCGAGACGAAGCGGATGCTGCCGTCGCGTTCCTCCCCGCCGATGAAGCGCACCTGCGCCGGCATGCCGGCCCGTACATTGCCGATTGCGGCCTGTTGCATCCGCACGACGGCAATCAACGGATCGTTGTCGACGATTTCCAGCACTTCGCCGCCCACCGCGACATAGGAGCCGACATCGGCGAGCACTTCGCTGATCGTGCCGCCGATCGGCGCACGCAGGGTGGTGTTGGCGATTTCAAGCTCGACGGCGCGCAGGTCTGCCCGTGCAGCCTCGAGCTGCGCGCGCCTGGCCTCGGCCTCTGCCTCGGGACCCACGTCCCGGTCGGCGAGCTGGCGGGCCGCCTGGTAGTCGCGCTCGGCGGAAGCCACCTGGGCTTGCGCACGCGCCAGCCTGGCCTCGCGATCGTCCGTCGACAGCTGCACCAGTTCATCGCCGGCCTGCACCTGCGTGCCTTGCCGGGCGACTTCCTCGACGAGACCATCGGTTCGCGCGCGCAGCGTCGAGACCTGCACCGGCTCGACATCTCCATACAGCACGAATTCGCGGACGACGTCCTCGGCATCACTCCAGCTTGCCGCGACGGTCGGAACGCGTGGGGCCAATTGCTGCGCGGGCGGGGGGGGCTCGCGCGAGATCATGCCACCACCGATCCACACGACAATCAGCGCAACGATGGCGAGAAAGACGAGGGTGGTGGAGTTGAAGATTTTCGAACGCATCGGATCGCTTTCCTGCACCGGTGAAAACTCTTCGAAGGATCGCGACCGCACCGGATATGCATGTCTTCACGAGGACGCGCCGCAGGGCTTCGTTTGGGGTATGCCAGTCCATCTCTATTGAAACGGAACGGTATAGTTTATATAAATGCCCTATCGGCGTTTCAAGGGGCGAGCATCGCGAAATGACTTCGGCAGGGCAGAACCGACAGACCGAGATCAGGCGCGGCCGCCCGACAAAAGATCGGGCGCAGGCCATCCCGAAGCGGATAATTGCCACTGCCACCAGATTGTTCCTCCGCGATGGCTTCGAAAAAACCTCGATGGATCTGATCGCTTCGGAGGCACAGGTCTCAAAACGCACGTTGTATGCGCATCATCCGGGCAAGGCTGAGCTGTTCGCCGATGTCGTCGTCGCCTTCCACCAGGGCAGGCTGGACGAACTGGAACGCGTTCCCTTTACCGAAGGCAGTCTCGAGGATCAGCTGCGGGGGCTTGCCGAAGGCACGCTCTCCATCATGATCCAGCCGGACGTCATCGCCTTGGAGCGCGTCATTACAGGCGAAGCCCATCAGTTTCCGCAACTGGCGGCTCGTGTCTACCGGGAGATCGGTGTCAGGGCGCTTTCTATGGTTGTTGCGATTTTGCGCGGTTTCCCTCCGTATCGGGATCGTCCGCCGGAGGCACTGGAACTGGACGCGCAAATATTCCTGGCGCTTGTCCTTCTGCCGCCTCTACGACGAGCCATGCTCGATGGGCAAAAGGACTGCGGCTTCGATGGAGCGCTTTTGCAACGCTCGATAGAGATTTTCGTGGCGGGGATTTCCGACACCCGGCGCTAGCGGCCACCTTGGGGCTGGCCCCTTTCCATCCGGGCTTGCAGCCACAGGCCGCCGGCAGCGATTACTCGGACGCGATGTCGTGGCTGATCACGCTGTCGAGAAGCTTGCGCAGCCTTGCGGTCTCGCGTGGTCCGAGATGCTCTTCTATTTCGGCATTGTGGCTTTCGACATGCGCCCTGACGCGCTTGACCGTCTCGGTGCCGCGGTCGGTCAGGAACACCAGCACGCGGCGCTGGTCCGAGGCGTCAGGTGCCCGGTGGACCAGGCCCCGGGCGACCATGCGGTCGGTCATCTTGGTCAGGGCAGGGTGGTTCATCAGCGCGAGATCGGCGATCTCGCCCATCGAACGTCCTTCGCCGTCACTCAATATCTCAAGCATCCGCCACTGTTCGACGGACACGGATTCGGCCTGCAGGCTGCGCTCCAGCTGGCCATGAAGCTTCCGATGCGCATGCGCAACGAGGTAGGCCAGATAGTCGCTGATGTGTTTCTCCGACACCGCAGCTTCCCTTTTGTTTCCTCCGGCCGATGCCAATTGCCACCGGCCGACTCCTCAGATATTTTATTCGGAAAATAAAAACAATCGTAGGGGAATGCGAGGCGCGAAAGAGTGACCGTCGAATACCTTGCCTTGGGCCGGTCAGGCCCTCCTGCAAGACTGGGCCTGCCGCGTCTGAACACGCACGGCCTCCCGCGAAGATTCCGGGCGGGGCCGATGCGCGTGGCGGTCATGGTCCCGAGAAGCGGATCGGCAGGCATCTGGGGTCCGTCCTGCATTTCCTGTGCGCAGCTCGCCATCGCGGAAATCAACCAGGGATCGGGAATCGCCGGTCGTGAGGTCGAGCCGATCTATCTCGATGCCGACGATTCGGCGATCGACCATACGCTGGAGATACTGAAGCTTCTGCTTGAGGATGGCGGCGTGGCGGCCATCGTGGGCATGCATGTCAGCTCCGTGCGCCAGAAGCTCAACACGGTGCTGCGCGGCCGCATCCCCTATGTCTACACACCGCTCTATGAAGGTGGCGAGCAGGCCCCCAGCTGCTATGCCATCGGCGAGACGCCGGCCGAGCAACTGGCCCCGGCGATAGCGCGACTGAGCGAGATGTTCGGCGCCCGGCGCTGGGCTTTGGTCGGCAACGATTATGTCTGGCCCCGCGTGTCCCATTCCCTTGCCCGGCAATATATCGCGCTCAATGGCGGCCAGATCGTGTTCGAGGAATATGTGCCTTTCGGCACCGAGGAGCCGTATGAGCTCGTCGAACGGATGGCTGACAACCGGCCGGACGCCATTCTTCTGTCGCTCGTCGGGCAGGACGCGGTCGAGTTCAACCGGGTATTCGGTTCGATGGACCTCGATCGTTCGATGATACGGCTTTCCACCGCGATCGAGGAGAACGTGCTGCTCGCCACCGGTGAGAGCGGCACCAAGCGGCTGTTCGGCGCTTCATCCTATTTCGCCGCCCTGCGAACGGCGGCCAACATGTCCTTCGTCGAACGGTATCACGCGCTGCATGGCGGGCGCGGCCCCGTGCTGAACGCACTTGGGCAGTCAATTTACGAAGGCATGCATTTTCTCGCCGCTCTGTCCGAACCGACCCGCGACAGCCTGGCACCGCTCAGCTATCGCAGCGCGCGCGGCGGCCTCTTCCTGAGCAATCAGCAAAAGCAACTGCCCATCTACCTGGCCCGAGCGGAAGGCCACCAATTCAGCGTTCTCGAACGCCTGGCTTGAGGCCCCATGCCCTTGTCGCATGTTTGCAGCCCGGCCGGCTCGACCGTTCGGCGGATTGGCCTGCACCCGGAAATTTATTGAAACGGAAAACAAATTACTTGAATTGGAAATCAAAGCCGGTCTAGCATCCGCTTCGGATCAGGCCTTCGCGCTTCCCTTTGCGAGCCTGGGCGAAGACGAGACGGAGGTATGACGTGGCGCTGTTTCTGGTGCTTTTGGCGGCGATCGTGGCGATCGTCCTGGGCGTGCTCTTCCTCAATCGGTTCTATGTCAAATCCACCCGCGAGACGGCGCTCGTGCGCACGGGGCTGGGTGGCCGCCGTATCCTCATGGATGGCGGCGCGCTGGCGCTGCCCATCCTGCACAGGGTCGAACGCGTCAACATGCGCACGATCCGGCTCAAGGTTGAATGCACGGGCGAACGCTCGCTTATTTCCGAGGATCGTCTGCGCGTCGACGTGGCGATGGAATTCCACGTTCGCGTGGAGCCCGGCGAGGAGGGTATCGCCACGGCCGCGCAGGCGCTGGGTGCGAGCACGTTCCGCGACGAGGACATGCAGGGTCTCATCGAGGGCAAGCTGATGGACGCCATGCAGTCGGCCATCGCAACCCGCACCATGGACACGCTTCATGAAAACCGTGAGGCCTTCGTCAGCGCGGTGGCCGAGCGGCTGACATCCAACCTGGCTCGCTCCGGCCTGATGCTCGATTCGGCGTCGCTGACCAAGCTCGACCAGACCCCGTTTCGCGCTCTCGATGAAGACAACGCCTTCAATGCCGTAGGCATGCGTCGCCTGGCCGAGACGATCAGCGCGAACCGGCGCGCTCGCGTGCAGATAGAGACCGAGACGGACATCGAGATCCGACGTCGACAGCTGGAGCAGTCGAAGCAGCGGCTGGCGATGGAGCGCGAGCAGGAGGAGGCGGAATACGCCAAGCGCCTCGATCTCGAAAAACGCCGCATCGATACCGATACCGAGATCGAAAAGGCGCGCACGGAAGCCGAGAAGATTGCCGAAGCCGCCCGCATCCAGCGCGCGGGCGAGATCAAGCGGGCGGAGATCGAGCGCGACCTCGTACTGCGCCAGCGCGAGATCGAGGCCCTGTTGGCGGTGGAGACCGCAAAGATCGACAATTCGATCCGCCTGGCCGCCAAGCGCGGCGAGGAGCAGGTCGCGGAAGCCGAGCTGGAAATCGGCAGGTCGGGGCTCGTCAAGGCGCAGGAGTCGGTACAGACGGCCAAGGACATGGCGGCCGCCGAGCGGTCACGGCAACTGGCGCTGCTCAAGGTGGCCGAGGAGAGCGAGGTCGAGGAACACAAGATCCGCGCTCAGGTCGACACGATCATTTCGCTGGCCAAGGCCGAAGGTGATGCCAGCCAGCTGCGCGCCGAGGCCGAACGCCACCGCCTGATCGCCGAATCCGAGGGCAAGGCAGCCCTGATCGAGGCCGAGAACGCCCAGAGCGAGGCGATCCTGCGCCTGCGGCTGGAGATGCACAAGCTCGACCGTCTGCCGGAGATCACCGCCCAGATGATGAAGCCGGTCGAGAAGATCGATTCGATCCGCATCAACCAGCTGTCGGGCCTGGGTTTTGGCGGCGGGACTGCCGGCTCCGGCGAACAGGCCGGCGGATTCCAGTCGGCGCTCGATTCGATCATGGGCATGGCGGTGGGCTTTCCCGCACTCAAGAAGTTCGGCGAGGAGCTTGGCGTCGAGATGGACGCCAATCTCGGCGCCCGCGCGCTCGACGCGATCAATCGGACACCGCCCAAGAAGAAGGACTGACGTCCCGGGCACTCAGGCGCGCCTCGGCGCGGCAACATGAAGGGGAACCAAGATGGCGATCAACAGACGTACCATGCTCAAGGGAGCCGCGGCCGTTTCGGCGCTGGCCGCGCCGCCCTTCATCCGCAATGCCTTTGCCGAAACCCCGATCAAGATGGGAACGGTGTTCGACATCACCGGCATTTTCGATGCCTATGGCAGGCCGATCGACATGGCCGTGCGGTTGGCGGTCAAGCAGATCAACGATGCGGGCGGCCTGCTCGGCCGGCCTGTCGAGCACATCAGCTACGACACCCAGTCCGACATGGCGCTCTACACCCAGTACGCCCAGCAGCTGACGCGCCAGGACAATGTCGACGTCGTCCATGGCGGCATCCTGTCGGCCTCGCGCGAGGCGATCCGGCAGACGCTGCGGCGGGCCAACACGCTCTATTTCTACAACATCCAGTATGAAGGCGGCGTCTGCGACCGCAACTGCTTCGTCACCGGCGTCACGCCGGCGCAGACGACCGAGGTGCAGATCCCGCACACGATGGAGAAGTGGGGCAAGACCGTCTACATCCTCGCCGCCGACTATAATTACGGACAGCTGATGGCGCGCTGGATCCAGAAATATGTTGGCGACAATGGCGGCGAGACGCTAGCCATCGAGTTCTTCCCGCTCGACGTCTCCGATTTCGGCTCCACCATCACCAACATCCAGGCGGCCGGACCCGACATGGTCTATTCGGCGCTGGTCGGCGGTCCTCACATGTCGTTCTACCGCCAATGGGCAGCGGCCGGCATGAAGGACCGCATCCCGATCGCCTCCACCACGCTCGGCGTCGGTTCCGAGCATCTGGTGCTGACACCGGAGGAAGGCAACGGCATCATCGTTTGCTACAACTACTCGCCAGAACTCGACACGCCGGCGAACAACCAGTTCAAGGCGGCCTGGGCCGAGATGCACGGCGCCAACACCGTGCCGCAAATCCACGAGCTGGCGGTGTCCAACTACCAGGGCGTCATGCTGTGGGCGGAAGCGGTCAAGGCCGCCGGCACGCCCGACCGCGATGCCGTCATCGATGCGCTGGAAGGCGGTCTGGAGCTTGAGGGTCCGGCCGGCAAGGTCTCCATCGACCCGCAGACCCATCACGCCACGCTCGACGTCCACATCATGGAGATGCGGGAGCAGCGGCTGGATGTGCTCGAAAGCTTCGCTTCCCGCGAGCCGATCGACACCCAGCTCGTCTGCGACCTGATCGCCAATCCGGACGACAACATGCACTACGAGATCGACATCTGATCCTCGATCGCGCGGCGGCCGCCAGCCGGTCGCCGCGCCCACCATTCCCTCTCGCGCAATCCCAGGAAAACGAGCCCGGCACATGGATCTCGCGGCAGTCTTCACCATCGAGATCCTCTATTCGATCGCGGTGCTCGTGCTCATCAGCGCGGGTCTGGCGGTCGTCTTCGGCATGATGCGGGTCATCAATCTCGCCCATGGCGAGTTCATGATGATGGGCGGCTATGCCACCATTGTTGCCGTCCAGGCCGGCATCAATATCTTCGTCGCCATGCTGGTGGTCGCGCCGCTCGTGGTCGGGATCATCGGCCTGATCGTCGAGCGGCTGGTGATCCGGCATCTCTACGGCAGGCTGGTCGACACGCTTCTGGCCACGTGGGGGCTCAGCCTGGCCTTCATCGGTCTGGCCGTCATGATCTTCGGCAACACCACCACCGGCGTGTCGACGCCGATTGCCGGCTTCACGCTCGGCCGGTTCCAGGTCAGCGGCTACAACTTCTTCATCATCGTCGTGGCCACGCTGCTTCTGGTCGGCGGCTACATCGTGCTAAGGGCCACCCGCGTCGGGCTGGTCGCGCGCGGCACCATGCAGAGCGCCGACATGGCATCGGCGCTCGGCTACAGCCCGGACCGCGTCTACATGTCGACCTTCTTCGTCGGTTCGGCGCTCGCCGGGCTTGCCGGCGGGGTCATGGCGCCGCTTGTCGGGCTGATGCCGACATGGGGCACCGCCTACATCGCCAAGGCCTTCATCACCGTGATCTCGGGCGGGGCCTCGATCGTCTTCGGCCTGTTTTCCAGCGCCACCGTGCTGGGCGTCGTTTCGCAGACCTTCACCTTCCTGTCGGGGCCGGTCATCGGCGAGGTGGCGCTTCTCGTCACTGCCATCGTCCTGCTTCGGCTCCTGCCTCAAGGCATTACCGGCTACTTCTTCCGGGGGCGCCTGTGATGAACAGTGTCGATGCTCGCCAGGTGGCCTGGGTCGTGGCTGCCGGCATCGTGGTGATGCTGGCCGCGCCGCTGATGCTCAACTACTACACGCTGACGCTGCTCATCATCTATGGTCTCCTGGCGCTCAGCCTCGGCCTGGTCTGGGGTTTCGGCGGCATATTATGCTTCGGCCAGGCCGCCTTCTACGGGCTCGGCGCCTATGTCTACGCGGTGGCGGCCATCAATATCGGCGAGAGCACGGTGCCGATGATCCTGGCGATCCTCCTGCCGGCCGCCTTCGCCGCCGCGCTGGGCGCGATGATGTTCTACGGCCGCCTGTCGGACGTCTATCTCGGCGTCATCACGCTGGTCGTGACCCTGATCCTGTTCCGCTTCATGAACTCGACCGCCGGCCCGGAATACACGATCGGCCGCGCTCGGCTCGGCGGCTTCAACGGCATTCCCGGTTTCCAGACCCTCAACGTGCCGGGCAACCCCAATGCCTATATCTACGACGCCAGCCTCTATTATCTCTGCTTCGTCATCCTGCTCGCCATCTACGTGCTGGTGCGCCTGCTGCTGGCCAGCCCCTTCGGCCGGGTGGCGGTGGCGATCCGCGAGAACGAGCAGCGCGTCGAACTGATGGGCTACGATGCGCGCCTGCGAAAGACGGTCCTGTTCGGGATCGGCGGCGGCATTGCCGGGCTTGCGGGTGCGCTCTACGCCTCATGGGCCGAAATCGTCACGCCGGGCCTGTTTTCGCTCGGCCAGTCGGCCGAGATCATCATCTGGTGCATTGTCGGTGGCCTCGGCACGCTGGTCGGCCCGATCCTCGGCGCCGCCTTCCTCGGCTACCTCAAATTCGCGCTCGGCCAGCAGCACATGGTCGACAACATGCTGGTCATGGGTGTGATCCTGGTTCTCGTCGTCCTGCTCCTGCCGCGGGGCGTGGTCCCGTCGCTGATGAGCGCCTTCGCGCGCGTCCGCACCCGCTCGCGCGCCGCGCCCAGGAGAAACCGTCCGCCCCGCCGGGAGAACACCGATGGCTGAGACCGTCCTCGAGACCCGCGGCCTCTCGAGGCGCTTTGGCGGCGTTACCGCGGTCGACAATGTCAACTTCAAGCTGGCGCGCCGCGAACTGCGCTGCCTGATCGGTCCCAACGGCGCCGGCAAGACGACATTCTTCAAGTGTCTCACCGGCATGCTGCGTCCCAGTGACGGCGAGGTGTTCATCGACGGCGAGGAGACGACGGGCTGGGATTCGCAGTTCATCGCCCGGCTCGGTGTCGGCATCAAGACGCAAGTGCCGAGCGTGATGGACGGTCTCAGCGTGCGCGAGAACATCTGGCTTGCAGCCTACCGCGTCGCCGGCCGGCGGGAGGCCGACAGGCTTGCCGCCGAGGCGATCGAGAGGCTGGGTCTCGGCGACATCGCCCGCGCCACCGTCGGTCAGCTGGCGCATGGCGAACGTCAGCGGGTGGAACTCGGCATCGTGCTGGCCTCGCGTCCCTGGCTGGTGCTTCTCGACGAACCCGCCGCCGGCATGACCGGCGAGGAGGTCGAGCGCATGGCCGACATCATCCGCGAGATCAACCGCGATGCCGCGCTCATCGTCGTCGAGCACGACATGCAGTTCATCCGTTCCATCGCTGCCCGTGTCACCGTCTTCGTGCAGGGCAAGATATTGATGGAGGACGATGTCGAGGCGGTGATGGCCGATCCGCGGGTCCGTGACGTGTATCTGGGGAAGAAGGTCTAGGTGATGAGCGGATCGGATCCTGCGCTCGAGGTCAAGGGCCTGAATGCCGGCTATGGCCGCATTCCCATCCTGCACGGCGTGAGCCTGGAGGTGTCGGCCGATGAGATCGTCGGCATCCTCGGCCACAACGGCATGGGCAAGTCGACGCTGCTCAAGGCAATCTTGGGGTTCCTGCCGGCCAATGCGGGCACGATCCGGTTTGCCGGCCAGGATGTGACGCGGCTCAAGGTCCACGAGCGGGCGCGTCTCGGCATGGGCTATGTGCCGCAGGGCAGGGGCATCTTTCCTAGGCTTTCGGTCGAGGAAAATCTGCGCATCGCGTTCCAGGAGACGGGCGGAGCCGACGAGGCCGGCACGCTCGACCGCGTGCTCCAGGACTTCCCCCGCGTCGAACGTCTGCTCCAGCGCGAAGGCGGTGCCTTGTCGGGTGGCGAACAGCAGTTGCTGGCGCTCGCCCGTTGCCTGATGGCCGATCCGTGGCTGTTGCTGCTCGATGAGCCGACCGAGGGAATCCAGCCGTCGATCGTGGACGAGATCGCCGAGACGCTGCAGCGGCTGCGCCGCTCGCGCGGGCTCACCATCGTCCTTGTCGAGCAGAATTTCGACTTCATCGCCTCGCTTTCCGACCGTGTGCTGGTGCTGGAGCGCGGCCGTGTATCGGGAGAGCTTTCGGCCGCCGATCTGGTGCAGCCTGGCAAGGTCGAGGAATTTCTGGGCTTCGGTCGCCTGCGCCGCTCGCAGGCCGCGCCCGCCTCTGCCCCGCACAGACCCGCCGCCATCGCGACGACACCTCTTGCCGCCGCGCCGCCGGCGCGCATCCATGCCACTGCCGCCTCGGCCGAGCCGCCCGCCAGGGCTGCCATCAGGGAGATCTACATGAGTGTGACGCGTCCCAGTCTCGACCAGATGCGCAAGCTGGTCGGTGGTCTCGGCATGTCGATGAGCGACCGGGAAATCCTCGACTATATGAGCCTGATGGAAGACAGCTTTCAGGCCTATGACCTGATCGACCAGCTGCCCGACAACCTGCCCCAGGTCAAATATCCGCGAACGCCCGGCTATCGACCCGCGCCCGCCGACAACCCGCTCAACGCCTGGTATGTGAAATCCGAGGTGAGGGGTGTCCCGACTGGGCCGCTGGCGGGCCGTACCATCGTCTTGAAGGACAATGTCTGCCTTGCCGGCGTGCCGATGATGAACGGCGCCTCGACGCTGGAGGGCTATACCCCGGACGTCGATGCCACCGTCGTCACCCGCATCCTCGATGCCGGCGGCATCATCGTTGGCAAGGCGCATTGCGAGTATTTCTGCCTGTCGGGCGGCAGCCATACCAACGCGACCGGGCCGGTCCACAATCCCTTCAAGATGGGCTACATGGCGGGCGGTTCGTCGTCGGGATCGGCGGCGCTGGTGGGGGCTGGCGAAGTCGACATGGCGATCGGCGGCGACCAGGGCGGCTCGATCCGCATGCCGGCCTCCTTCTGCGGCGCCTATGGCATGAAGCCGACCCACGGTCTGGTGCCCTATACCGGCATCATGCCGATCGAGCCGACCATCGACCACGCCGGGCCGATCACGCAGAACGTTGCCGATAATGCATTGCTGCTGGAGGTCATCGCCGGCGATGACGGGCTCGACCCCCGCCAATACGCGCCGCGCGTCGACCGCTACACCCAGGCGCTCGGCCGCGGTGTCTCCGGCATGCGCATCGGTGTGGTACGGGAAGGCTTCGGCCTCGCCAATTCCGAGCCGGATGTCGACGAGAAGGTAAGGCGCGGCGCCGACCGCCTGCGCGAACTGGGCGCCTTTGTGGAGGAAGTATCCGTTCCCATGCATCTGCAGGGCGGGGCCATCTGGACGCCGATCGCGCTGGAGGGCCTGACCGACATCATGATGCACGGCAACGGATTCGGCACCGGCTGGCGCGGTCTCTACGTGACCAGCCTGCTCGACTATCATGCCAACTGGCGCTCGCGCGCCGACGAGTTGTCGAAGACCCTGAAAGTGTCGATGTTCGTCGGCGAATACATGCAGCGGCATTATCGGGGGCACTATTATGCCAAGGCGCAGAATCTGAGCCGACGCCTCCGGGCTGCCTATGACGAGGCGTTGGCGCGGTACGATCTGCTTCTGATGCCAACGATGCCGCTCAAGTCGCAGCAGATACCGCCGCCGGATGCGCCGCTGTCGCTCTATATCCAGCGCGCCTTCGAGATGATCGGCAACACGGCGCCCTTTGATGCGACCGGCCACCCGGCCATGAGTATCCCTTGCGGGCTTTCCGAGGGGCTTCCCATCGGTATGATGCTGATCGGCAAGCATTACGACGAAAGCACGATCTATCGTGCCGCGGCCGCCTTCGAACGCTCGGGCGACTGGCGGGCGATGTAGCCCGGGAGGAAATCATGGACCGGCTGTCTCAACCGTTGGGAGGTGCGCTCTCGCAAAGTCTCCTTGGTGGTCGCGAAGAAACTGGCGCCCCAGCGTCGCTGGCGCCGCGCGACGGCAGGTCCTATGTCAGCGGGGACTGCTCCCGGCCGCTGCGCCATGCCACCATCCCGGCAGTATTCGCGCAGACCGTTCGCGATCGCGGTTCCCATATGGCGGCGGTTTTCGTCGAGGCGCAGCGCAGTTACAGCTGGTACGATCTGGCCCGCGAGGTCGATGCGCTGGCCGCCGGCTTCCTCGCCCTCGGGCTGAAGAAGGGCGACCGCGTCGGCATCTGGTCGCCCAACCGGCCCGAATGGCTGATCGCCCAGTTCGCCACCGCGCGCATCGGTCTGGTGCTGGTCACGATCAACCCGGCCTATCGCCTGTCCGAGGTGGAATACGCGCTCAACAAGGTCGATTGCCGCGCCCTTGTCACGGCGTCCCGCTTCAAGTCGAGCGACTATTTCGGCATGATCCGGGAACTGGCGCCCGAGCTGGACGAGGCGACGCCGGGCGCGCTCGACAGCGCGCGCTTACCCGGGTTGCGCGCGGTGATCGGCATGGGCAGCGAGGTCCCCGCCGGCATGCTCGCTTTCGACGCGGTGATGCGGCTCGCCGGCCCTGCCCATCTGGGACGCCTGGACGCCTTGTCGGCCGAACTTGATCCCGACGAGGCCATCAACATCCAGTTCACCAGCGGCACCACGGGCGCGCCGAAGGGCGCCACGCTGACCCACTACAACATCCTCAACAATGCCGAATTCGTCACCGCCACGATTGCCCTTACCGCGACCGACAGGCTCTGCATTCCGGTCCCGCTCTATCACTGCTTCGGCATGGTGATGGGCACGCTCGGCTGCGTGACCAAGGGCGCCACCATGGTTTTCCCCGGCGAGGGCTTCGACCCCGCGACCTCGCTGCAGGCCATCGCCGGTCAGCGCTGTACCGCCTTCTACGGCGTGCCGACCATGTATGTGGCGATGCTCGATCATCCGGATTTCGCGGGCACCGATGTCAGCAGCCTGCGCACCGGTATCATGGCGGGTGCGCCTTGCCCCATCGAGGTGATGAAGCGTGTGGTCACGCAGCTTCACATGCCCGAAGTCACGATCGCCTACGGCATGACGGAGACCAGCCCCGTCTCCTTCCAGAGCCATGTCGACGATCCGCTGGAGCGGCGGGTGGCGACGGTCGGGCGCGTGCATCCCCATGTCGAGGTCAAGATCGTCGACGAGGAGGGCCGGATCGTGCCGGTCGGCTCGCCGGGACAACTCTGTACCCGCGGCTATTCGGTCATGAAGGGCTATTGGGACGAACCGGAGCGCACCGCCGAGGCGGTCGACGACGCGGGCTGGATGCACACCGGCGATCTCGCCACCATCGATGCCGACGGCTACTGCAACATCGTGGGCCGGGTGAAGGACATGGTCATCCGCGGCGGCGAGAACGTCTATCCGCGCGAGATCGAGGAGTTTCTCTACCGCCACCCCAAGGTGCGCGAGGTCCAGGTGTTCGGCGTGCCCGATCCCCGCTATGGCGAGGAGATCGCCGCCTGGATCGTGCTGCATCCCGGCCAGGAGGCGAGCGAAGACGAGATCCGCGAGTTCTGCCGCGGCCAGATCGCCCATTACAAGGTGCCGCGCTATGTCAGCTTCCGCTCCGATCTGCCGATGACGGTGACCGGCAAGCCGCAGAAATTCATCATGCGCGACACCATGGCCCGCGAACTGGGGCTGGCGTCCGCCCCCACCGCTTGAAAACCCGATTGCGCCTTCGGGCGGTCAAACCAAGGCGGGATCGACCGCCGATCAGGCTTCAAGGCGCACGTGCCGGGTGCGCCCCGCTGCCTGTCCCCGGCAGGGCAGAATCGCAAGCATCGCCCGTTCTATTGCTGAGGCTTGGCAGATCTCTCGAAATCGTCAGCAAGATTGCTCATGAATTCGGCGATGACGAGGTCGAGGACGTTGGGGCAGATTCGCATCAGCGCCACATGAACGTCCCGGATGTCCTGAGAAAATGTCTCGGCATCGAAGGTCGTCTCCGGCAAGGGAGCAAGCCGCGCCTGGAGATAGCCGACCGCCCAGTAGGCCATCGCGTTTGCCTGCCCGCGCTCCTGACCTTGTTGTGCCGCGATATAGTCGCTGCAAGTGAAGATATAGGGACTTGACAGGTTCTGGGTCCGCGCCGGGTGCGCCACCGATATTGCGCCGAGCAGAGCCATTACAATAAATATGTTTTTCATTTGTCCTCCAATTCGGCTACCTTGCCGACCTGTTGAATCTGAAAGCCCTTCGCGTCACGAATGGCCGGATCGGGGCTGCCGTGAAAGCCAACCGTCGATCAGCGTCCTGGTCTCCTCGGAAGACTCCGCGGTGAACATCGGGCCAAAGGCGATCGACACAGCGGCTCCGGAGCGCATGCGCAGGTTCACATCGTAGCTTG
The DNA here is from genome assembly GCA_046297455.1 of Aliihoeflea sp. GTDB lineage: Bacteria > Pseudomonadota > Alphaproteobacteria > Rhizobiales > Rhizobiaceae > ZYF759. Next base: position 49,785 of record JBKBIT010000022.1, on the reverse strand, counting down.
TCGTCGTTTGACCCTTCGCGGTGGTCAGCGTGAAGGGTGCAACGTCGATCCCGTCTATCTCGGCAAGCGAGGTCTGCGTCCGCGAGCCCCATGGCGAGAGCGTTCTGCGCTTCGTGAGCACGAGGCGCGCGCGCTTTGCATCGCCCACGACCGAGATCGTTTGCAGCGCCCACAGCGCGCGGAGCGCGGCAATCAGGCATATGCCCGCAAGGATATAGGCGCCGCCGGTGCCATCTTCCTCATGGTCCAACACGACACCGCTGACCGCAGCGTCCGCGCCGGTTGCGACCGCCGGCGCCAGTTCATCCGCGAGAAGGCGCTTCTGCTGTCCATCCGACGGCAGTCTGAGCAATATGTCTTCCGAGTCCGTGCGCACACGGATCTGGTTGGTTGAAATGAAGCCGAGGGTGGTTTCCACCACGATGTCGATCTCTCTCACGGCTTCTACCGGTGTCGAAAACACATAGGTCGGGCGTCCGCCGAGAAAGCGCTGTTCATAGTGAAGCACGCCGTCTGCCACGCTGAGCGAGTAGATGCTGCCCATCGACCAGATGGCGATGGCCGCCACCGCTCCAAAGAGCACCGCGACAGGAACGAAGAGAAACCTGCCATAGGGCTTCAGCACGATGAACAGGTGATCGGGCGTGTTCTTCGCTACCTTGACCTTCATCGGTCGCTCCGGCTTGCAGCTGGCTTCATCAATGCTATCGCCTTTTCGTCTTGCCCTTCAGCATCGCGCTCTCCTACCCGCTGCCAGACTGCTTGGCTGCTGGACGGATCGCCCGATCAGATTTGCCCTGAACGTCAAACTGCTGCGCCTGCATCGGCCGACGCCATCCCTATACCCATGCCGCCCACCACCACGTGCCGAGCGCGAATGAAAGCAGCATGCCGCCGCTGAACAGCCGCCCCATGATCAGATGCCTGCGCGGCATCCTGATCACAGTCCAGACCGTGATTGCGAGCAGCGCAAAGACGCCGGCAGCGAAGACGAGCGGCATGCTCAGATCGAAGGCTGCGACCGCTGCCGGGTTTTCATTTGCCTCGCTGGACGGTTCCTGGTCCGCCGAGGTGTCGGTTGGAGCCGGACCGGCGACCTCAAATATCTCGATGATCCTCGGCTTGCCGAAAAGTACCGAGCGCTGGACACTGACCGAGCGGCTTTCCACCCGCCGGGGACTCGCCAGCTCGTACAGTTCCCTCGGTACGTCTACATCGAACGCGCCACCATCGACGGGCGCCAGGGTGAGGCGATAGTTCGTTCGAGCTTGGGCTCCGTAAAAGGGTCTGGAAATGCGTCTTGCGCCCGCCCCGACCACTCTTTTCCTATCCACGACGGTAACCGTTTCCACATGCACCGGCGCGATGCGGGCCGCAAGTTCCCAAACGGCAGCTGTTGCCAGGACAACGAAGACGCCAACAACCGCAGTCAGAAGGAGCGTGGCGACGATGCTCTTCTGCGGTTTCCTGCTGCGCGATGCTCGCGTTGTCCCGCCTTTCATGCGTGGCTCCTCGTCTGATCGGACCAGCCGGCCTCCACGGTCTTCGGGCCATGCCGTTGTTTTCCAGGCGATCGGGGCCTGCTGGGGCAAGATGGTGACATCCCCCGACCTTGTTCGGATCGATGCCGCGACAGATGCCCCATGCCGCGCGATGTCCAAGTACATCCGCGTCCATGCGATCGATGTGCAAGTCGATCGCCAGAATAGAAGGCCGAAGAGAGCGCGTCATACACCATACTGAGTATGACGCGGCCAGAATCGCGGGTTACGTTCTCAGCCGACGAGGCGGGCGACTGAACCGTTCGGCCGTATTGGGTCGGATGTATCGGTTCCAGGCGTCCGCCGTGAAGATGTCGGACATGTCGGGACCTGCCGATGGTCCGGAACAACGCAACTACGCATCGTATCTGGAACACGGAGATTTCCATGCACTTCACCAGACTGGCCGTCGTGGCATTGATGTTCGCGCTGACACAAGCGGCATCGGCTCAATCGATTTCCGGGTTCGACCATCACGCGGTTCTCCAGCAGGCCGAACCCCGACCATTGGTTGTCGGCGAGGCATTGGAACAGGAGACCGGCCGTTCGCTGCCGCTGCACTTCGAATTGCAGGTTCCCCATGCCGAAGGTCTGGTCAATGTGGAGATCGACACCTCGAACCCCAATCTCTACGCCACGATCATATTCCGCACGCCTGAGGGCTACACCGCCGAGAGAACGCAGATTCTGGATGCGTCGGTTCCTGCCGGTAGGCTCAAGGAGCGCGAGGAGTCTCTGGTCAACATGCTGCAGAATGAAATCCTGCCCATGTTGGGCGATCTGCCGGAACTCAGGGTGCTTGGCACGATTGCGGGCAGTGTTGGCCGGCACCCGGCCATGGAACTGATCGCCGTCTACAACGACGCCAATGGCGTCGGTCCCGTCCTTCTTCGCATCGCCGGCGCCTTTCCGCCGCAGGGGGAGCGCATTCTGGTGACCGTCAGCCAGGTCGCCGGGGTCCATGTTCCGTTTACCCATGCCCGTGATCTGGTCGGGACGATGTCCTATGCGATGCTGGAAACGCTGAACTTTCGCCATCGCCGAACCGAGGACGGGTCACTGGCACAGCTGTTGGGCGCACTGGTGCGCGAGCACTGACGGGGTGCCTTGAGGCAGGTGCGAGGCATTTCCCGGTGGCCCCGAGCGGGCGGCGGACCTGCATCACTGCCCTCCGTTCGGCCACTCGACATTCACATAGATTGAACCCGGGGTCACTTCTCGCCGGAAACCTGCAAGAGCGTCACCAGAAGCATGTCGGGAGAATCCGCTTTGCGGTTTTTTGGATCGCACATACCCTCGCTGCAATTCCACGCAGCGGGGGTGTGTCATGTCCGATTTCGATGTCGCCATCATCGGTGCGGGTGCAGCGGGACTGGGGGCTGCCAGGCAGCTGATTGCAGCGGGAATGAAGGTTGTGGTGCTGGAGGCCGGCACCCGCATCGGCGGCCGCGCCTGGACCAGCGAGGACTGGTTCGGCCTGCCCTTCGATATCGGTTGCGCCTGGCTGCACGCCGCCGACCGCAACCCCTTTTTTCCTGAGGCGCAGGCCGCCGGATGGGACCTTTATCACCACGACATGGCGCTGGATCACCTGTATTTCGGGGCGCGCAAGGCGTCTGCCGAAGAGATGGCCCGTGTGCGCGAGGCCGAGGCGGCGCTGGCGGCCTGCATCGAGGCCCATGACGGGCCCGACGACCGGCTGTCTTCGCTGATTGCCGATTGCCACTGCCTGCGGGCGCATTCGACCTTTTCGGGGCCGATGGACTTTGGCAAGGACGACGACGAGATCTCGATCGAGGACTACAAGGCGGCAGCCGACCTTGAACCCAATTACTTCACCCGCCAGGGTTTTGGGGCGCTGGTCGCGCGCTGGGGCGGCGACGTGCCGGTGCGGTTGAACCATGCGGTGCGGCGGGTGGACTGGTCGGGCCAGGGGGTGGAGCTTTCGGGCGACTGGGGCTGGCTCAGGGCGACGGCCTGCATCTGTACCGCCTCGCCCGCCGTGCTGGCCTTCGACGAGATCCGTTTCACCCCCGCCTTGCCGGACGATCAGGTGGAAAGCTGGTTCGACCTGCCGATGGGTCTTCTGACCAAGATCCCGCTGCAGATCTCGGGCACGCGCCTTGGCCTTCGGCCCTTCGACGATCTTTTGATCGAACGCCATGCGCTGCATGACATCTTCTTTCTGTCCTTTCCGTTCGATCTGGACCTGATGGTCGGCTTTGTCGGCGGCGACTTCGCCTGGGAGATGGAGGCGGCGGGAGAGGCGGCGGCGGTCGATTTCGCCACCAACCGGCTGGCAGATATCTTCGGCAGCGACCTGCGCCGGCATGTGGCAGGTGGACGGATGACCGACTGGTCCTCGGACCGGTGGGTACGCGGCGCCTACGCCGTGGCCCGCCCGGGCAAGGCGGCCGCGCGGGCGCTGGCCGGTCGCCCTGTCGGCGAGCGGCTCTATTTTGCCGGCGAGCATCTGGCTGGCTCCCTGAAGCAGACCTGCGCCGGGGCGCGGCTATCTGGCGAAGACGTGGCAAGGCAGGTGCTGGCAACACTGGGCTGAAGGGCCGGTTTTTTTGCCGGGGTCCACTCCTCTCCGAGGCCCTTGAGCGCCACGCCGATGTTCTGGTGCTGCAACTCGAGCGACGCATCGGACCGGTCGTGCAGCATCATCCGGATCGCCTGATATGGTGCGATCTGAAGTCCAGACCGTGAGATGAAGCTGAGGGTCTCACTGTAGATCGACGGCAGTCGGACTTTGTCCTTCCGCCGTACGGAAGTTTTTTGCCCGAGTATCAGGTCAAACGCTCTCTCTGCTCTCGGCTATTGGCAGTCTGACGGTCTGGATAAGGCCTTTTGGCGTTGCGCTGTTTGCAATCGCAATGGTCCCGCCAAATCGCTCGATGATCTCCTTTGCGATGGCGAGGCCGAGGCCCGCGCCCGGCATGGTCTTGCGGCGGACAGCGTCAACCCGGAAGAAGGGCTCGAACACGTGCGCGATCAGATCTTCTGGGATACCCGGTCCCTTGTCGCGGATTTTCACGACCGCCTCCCCGCCTTCACGGGCAAGTTCGACCGTTGCTCCGCCTCCATGCGTGGCCGCATTGATGACGAGGTTGCGCAGCGCACGCTTCAGCGCGAACGGACCGGCGGCCACCGGCAGGGAAGCCGACGAGGCAAGAGCGACGTTGTAGCCGAGATGGCCGAGTTCATCGACGATTTCATGAACCAGTGCGCCAAGGTGGACGGTCTCGCGATTGTTATCATCAGCTTCCTCCCTTACGATCCGGATGGCGCTGTCGGCGATCGCGTCGAGCTCTTCCAGATCGTCGAACCATTTCTGGCGCTCTTCGTCGTCCGCGATGAACTCCGCCCGCAGCCGCATGCGCGTCATCGGCGTGCGCAGGTCGTGCCCTGCGGCCGCGACGAGCCGCATCCGGCTCTCCATGGCCGTCTTCAGCCGGCTCGAGAGCGTGTTGAGCGCCTGAGCGGTGACGCGAACCTCGCCGGAGCCGGTTTCGGGAATCGGGGGCAGCACGCCATCCGCTCCGATGCGACCGATGGCGTCTTCCAGCAGTTGCAGCGGCCTGATGATTTTCGAGGCGGCGAAGATCGAGATCGCCGTGCTGCCGAGGATGATCAGAGCCATCCAGCCGGCCAATATCCACCATGTGCCAAAGATGCCGTCTGATCGCGCTATCTCCAGCGATACTTACGAAGAAATATCGAGCAATACTTACTGTCGTTCGTCCACCTTTCCTGCTCCCTCCTGCGCGAACGAGACGAAATGTATGGCAGGAAGCTCCATGTCGCGCCGCTCCCCTATTTGCTCAAGCCCAGCTTCCCAACGATCCGGTTCGATTGCGCAGTCATGGATCCGCGAGACGGCCTCGTCGACGAAGTCTGCGTTCAAGGTCACCTCCCGGGCCACTGTCCAGGTGACAGCCTGTTGGCAAAGCGCCGTCAGCTCATCCGATGTCGGCGCACTCAGCCGGTCGCCGCTGGCACAGTGTCTTCGACTGCTGCCTTCTTGCCGTTTCTTCGTCCGGCAATGAACCAGGCTCCGGCGGCAGCCGCCAGACCCGCAGCGACGATGACGGCGCCAAGCAGTGGACGGACGGCGAGCCAGGCAATGCCGATCGTCACCGGCGCCAGCACCATGGTCAGCGCGAATGCGACCACGCCGGTGGCAAACCGCGCCAGGCTCCCGACAAAGGGAATGACGTCGCCGATCACACCGACGATGCCGAACATCATGCGAAAGCCGACAAACATCGCCACAAATCCCGCCAGGCGCAGCCCCCAGGTCATGACGACATTTGCCTGCTGTTCTTCTTCGAACATGGCGGCGGCCGCCACGTTGCCTTCGCGAATGAGGAAGATCTCGCGGCCGTTGGAACTGGTCCACGGCTTGAGCGTGTCACCGCCGTCACTGGCCACGACCGACGCGTTGTCGGCTGTTCTGGCGCTGTAGGAAATGCGGACGTCGCCGACCTCCGGTCGCATTGGATCTGCTCCGAAATAGGCGACGCCCTGCGCCACGGACGCTGGCCCGCCCGCGCCGATTATCTGCGCAATCGCTGCGCCATCGCTGTCGGAAAGGGAAAGCGCGCGCTCTTCGCCGATCCGCGAGACATACGCGGCAGGCACGGTCCATCGCCTGTCCCCGACATCGAGCACACGATCCACGGCGAAGCTGCCGCCTCTGACGGGCATTGGCGGATTCTCGCGTCCGGACGGTTCGGCAAAGCGGCCGGAATCGATCTGCTGCGCGCTCCATTCCGTCGAATAGGTGTAGCGGGTGACGGTCTCGGTTCCGCCGCCAACCTTGTTGCGCGTTTCGCTGCGCCGCTCCTCCTTCCATTGATACATCTCGACGACGCGCGTCAGGCGGGTCGTGTCGACCGGGACAGCGGGTCCGCCCAGCTGGGTATCGACCGGCACGGGGCCTGCCAGGTTGCCCGAAACATGCACGAGCATGCCGGCCGTATCGAGAACCGCGCCGGCCGGATCGCGGGCTGTGCCCGATTGATCCAGTTCGACCACGCTGCCGGCTCCCTCGCTGAGCGAGCGGGACGTCTCGACAGCGCGGTTCTCGTTCCAGCCCAGCCCCGCGATCGCCGCGATCACCAGCAGGAATCCGCCGCCGATCCCCGCGATGGCCGTGCCCAGACGGCTCCCCCAGGATTGCCGCGTTACCCGTGTAACCTGTTCCCGCATCGTCTGTTCTCCCTTGGTCTCATCGTGTCGTCCAAACAGGTCTTGCCCGGCGCATCGCTCTCAGTCCCCCGCGTACCCACCAGGCCATGAGAGACAGACACACGAAGGCGATGATCCCGGCAGCCAAAATGCTGGATCGTGAGCCCGAGCTAAGAGCGCCGGGTTCGATCTCGTTGATCTTGGGATTGCTGATCGCGTAGCGAACAGGAAATGTCGGCACTGGGTCCGTGGCTTTTCTGAACTCGATACGGGCGCCGACCCTCGAATAGAACCCCAGGGTTACCGTCGTCGAGGACGTCATTTCGTCGCCGGCCTGCGTCTGGAAGCGATAGCGCAGATGGTATTCGACAGGGGAGCCCGTCGAGCCAACACCGTTGCGGCGCTTCCGTGTCGTCCACATCCGCTCGATGGTTGCTTCAGCGTCGTGGCCCTCGCGTTCGATGAGACGTGCGGCCTTGCCCTCATGGAGGACGAGAACGACCAGCGGCAGGGCAATGAGCACCAGCGGGATCGAAAACATGAACAGGCCTGCCGCCAGATGCGTTAGCTGGCTTCGCCTCAAATCCGGCCTTGCATGGACATTCACGCTGGAATTCAAGGCCTGCTCCTGAGGTGGCGGCAGCCGGACCGGCGCCTGGCTCTCTGGACACCTTATTGGAACAGGATTGAAGCCGCATACGATGTCCGTGTGATGCGCTGCGGAAACTGCGGGACTACTGTCCGTGGCAGATATTCTTCGAACAATCGGCGAGGGGAAAAATGGAACTGTTCACTCGGTTTGACGGTCGCATTACGCGCAAGACCTTCTGGCTTGGCCTTCTTGCGATCGCGGCCGGCGCAATCGCCCTCGGCGTCGGCCTGGCTTCCATCCTTCCGGACGGCGCCGTTTTGACCGCGGCCCGCGTCATCGGACTGGCGGCGGTGATGTTTGTCTGGGCGGCAATTGTCGTCAAACGCTTGCACGATCGCGACAAGCCGGCAATTCCATATGCCATCATCTTCATCGGACCGGGCGTCCTGATGGCGCTGATGCAGAATTTCGAGATCGGCTACACCATGATCAATGTCGGGGAAATTCCGCTCGCGGTGCCCGGCGTGGCAGGACTGATCGTGCAATACGTCGCGATGGCCGTCGGCCTCTGGATGATCGTCGAACTCGGCTTCATGAAGGGAACGTCGGGGGAAAACCGCTTTGGCCCCGATCCCGCGGGGGCAACCGGTGAATGAAGCAGCGCCGGATACCATCGCGCAGGCCCAAGGCGTAAGGGTTCTGACCTGGTTCTTCGCCGCGCTGTATGTCTTTGGTGGGCTCGTTCTGGCAATTTCCGCCTATATGGCCTTTCACGAGGCACGACTCGCATTGGCGGGAAGCGACGGTCGGGCATCCGTCACCAATATGCGTGAGAACAGCTATACTGCCGTCAGGTCCAACTACGCGCCCGGCGGCCAGTTGGTCCGGGCCGAAAGGCGGACGGATTACTATGTCACCTACCAGTTCGAGGTTGACGGAACACACTACAGTTTCGAACGAACGGTCGACGAAGATTTCTACAAGACCATAGAACCGGGCGAGACGATTCCCGTCCGCTACTACGCGCCAAACCCCGAGTTCAACGATATCGACCGAAACCGCGCCCGCGGTGGCGTTTACATTTCCATGGGTCTGGCATTCTTCTTCCTTGCCGCGGGTCTGTTGTTTCATTTGGTGACAAGGTCGCTCAAGGCGAAGATCGGACATGGCGTCCAACCGGAGGTGGGATGAGGTTCTTCTATCTGCCGGTGGGGCACTGGCTGTTGCGTACCCGACCGGACGGCACGCGCGAGGCATCCTGGCGCATGTGGCTTTTGATCTACCTCCTCCCCGCCCTGTTTTTTGTCGCCGCCGGTATGGAGGCATCGCTCAGCCGGCTTTTTTTGACCATTGCCGAGCCAGCCAGGGGCGAGGTCGTGAGGGTCTATGAATGGGAAGGCTGGAATCCCTGGAACGGGAGCACCGCCGACTACAGCCCTGTCTTCCGGTATCGGTTTTCGGACGGTGAGATGACAGACGCCAGCACCGGAATGTCCTCACCGAACTGGAATTTCCCCGTCGGGTCGCATCACGACATCCTGTTCAATCCCGGTGGCGAGAAATATGTCGCCCCGAACATGTTCCAGATGTATTGGATCGGTCTGCTTTCCAACGCCGGTGGGGAGCACCATCACGTCCTGCTCGACCCGAACGGCAAGGGGAATGTGAGGCTGAACAATTTCGAGAGCCTCTGGGCTGTGCCGTTCGTCATCGGGTGCATCGGCGCTGCGGCGCTCATACCCTCACTTTTGGGGAGCATGCTTCTGCGTCGCTGGCTGCGCGCCGGGCGACACCAGAGCTGAGTTCTGTCGGGGTGCCTTGGCCCTGCGGCTCTCCCGGTTGGCAAGCACCTTGGTCCAATCCGCCGCCCGCGACTAGATCACGGTCCAGAGCGTCAATCCATGACACGAACGCCGCACGATTTCCCGCGCGGCATTGGCTCGCGGTTCACCGGTCACTGAGGCGAATCTGGTGGTGAAAGATGCTGATGCGCGCTCGGCGGAAGCCGAAGACATGGTTCGCCAGTCTGTCATACAGGAACACAGCCGCTTCCTGTGGTGAACCGTTTGTGGGTAGATTCGGTGTCCAAACTTGCCTGAATGGCAAAAAGACAATGAAATCAATAAGATTTGGCGGAGAGGGGGGGACTCTACCCCGCTATCAGGCAAAACAAGGCTTTCCCGGCCCCTCACGGTGAAGGCCCGGCTGCAGCGATACATCAAACGATACCTAGCACGATACCGGAGGCTTGAGAGCCCGGATTCTTAAGTGCCTGCGATATGGCAAATTCCGCGCAGCTGGTCGGCTGCGCCATGCCGTCGACCAGCGCGACCAAATGGCGGTCGCTCGTTGCAGAAATGATTTCTGAGCGAGCGCATCCCGTTTGGGTTTGCTGGGTGGATATCTGAGCGCCGCTTTCATCAAACCGGATCTACGTTGCGATGACAGCGCTCTGCTCGGCCGCTCAATTCCGGAGCACCACAAACTGAAGTGCTGCCACCAGGCGTTCGGAACTTGGAATACATCGGTTGGCGCGCTCCTCTCTGGAGAGGATTCAAATCGTCTATGCTGCGCACTTCCGACGCAATTGGGTTTGCCAGGGTGAACCTGTTGCCTCGTAAGGACGTCAGCTACCGCCGTTGACAACCCATCCATCATCACTTATCCAAACCCTGTATTCTAGATTCTATAGAATGCAGGGTTGGAGAAATTGGACGGGTTCGGCTTGTCGCATTCGTCCTACAGGGAGGAATTTCATGAAGACGACTCGGGAACTTTCCGGGATTTCGCGGCGTGCCCTCTTGGTGGCGGCCACGGCGTCCCTCACCTCAATTGCCACGGTTGTCGGTGTGGCTCACGCGGAAGAGGGCCTCGGCACGCCCGATGCGCCCATCGAGGTTCGCATGATTGCCAACGAGGCGTTTGCGAACCAATGGCAGACGCAGATGGTGCCAGAGTTCAACAAGAGCTATCCCAACATCCGCGTTATTATCGATGGCGTCCCCTACGTCGAGTTGCTGGCAAAGAGCATGCTTGACGCAACCGGACCCAGTCCAACCTACGACATCATTATCGCCGATGACCCTTGGATTCCCCAGCTTGCCGAGATCGGCGTCCTTCTCGATCTCAAGAGTGAGGAAGTCGCGGATTGGACCGATGCCGGCTACGACTGGGACGACTTCAACGAAGCTCCGCTTGCCGCCGGTGAATGGCGAGGCGTCCAGTATGGTGTGCCCGTCCGGTCGAACATGCTCATGATGTTCGTCAACAAGACGCTGTATGAAAAGGCCGGTCTTCCGACCCCGACACCCGAGCTCACTTGGGAAGAGTATCTCGAGCAGGCACCGCAACTGGTCCAGGATACCAGTGGTGATGGACGTGTCGATTCCTGGGCAATTGGCACTTATTTCGTCCGCGAGCCGCTGACGCCGACGATATGGCAAACCATAATGAATTCAAACGGCGGACGCCTTCTCGATGACGACGGCAAGCCGGCGTTTAATGATGCCATTGGCGTCGCTGCATTGGAAACCCATAAGAAGTTGCTCGACTATGCGCCGACAGGGGCTGTCAGTCATGGCTTCTCGGAATCGCTCCAGGCCTTTCGTCAGGGGCTCGTCGCGACGATGTTCAATTGGGGCAGCGTATATAAGGGTTCTGCGATCGACGAGACGACGACGACGCTCACGCGCGAGGAGGTCGGCATCCAGGTACTGCCGGCAGGTTCTGTAGGTCCGGGCGCACACCGGGGGATCTGGAACGGCGCAGTCTCTTCCAAGAGTGAGAACCCGCAGGCCGCTTGGGCTGTTCTGCAGTGGCTCACGTCGAAAGAAGGCGAAGCTTGGCATTCTGCAAAGCTGGGAGTGTTCCCCGCTCGCAAATCGACCCTTGCCTCCACACCGGAAGAAGAGTGGCTCGAGCCTGTGTTTGAGGCTTTGCAACTAGCGTACGATTCTGCGGCGGCTGGGGAGATGTGGCGAATTCGTCATCCGCGGTCGGACGCTGCCCAGCAGATTTTGGCTGATGAAGTCGCGCGGGTGATGGCCGGGCAAATCAGCGCGCAAGAAGCGCTCGATCTGGCTGCCGAGAAGATTGAACGTGTCCTCGACTAGCGCCTGAAGGGAGGGCATCGCAATGAGTACGATGATGGTCGCTGGCATGCCTCAAGCGCACAGCCGTACCTGGTCCAAACTGGCGGACGCAGCCTCTCGCTGGACCTTCATGGCGCCAGCGGCCATCATTCTCGGAGCGATGCTTGCCTACCCGATTTTCTACACGATCCAGATCAGCTTCGCCCGCTTCGATCTCATGACATTCAGTGCTGTGGAGTGGATCGGGTGGAGAAACTATTCAGAAGTGCTCGGTGATTACCGTTTCTGGTCTTCCATGCGGGTGACGCTGATATACCTCGCTTGGGCATTGCCGATCCAGATCGTGTTAGGCTTCGGGATCGCATATCTCATCAATGCGGAATGGGGGGGGCGTGGACTGATGCGCGCCTTGTTCCTGATCCCCATGGTGGTCGCGCCCGTTGTGGCTGGCGGTATCTTCCGCATGATCCTGGACCCCCTCTGGGGCATAATGAACTGGGCCATTGGACTGTTCGGTTTTGCGCCACTTGACTGGTTCGGCGATCCGAATCTCGCCATGGCAGCGATCATCATCATCGATACTTGGCGCTGGACTCCATTTGTTGTGCTGATCGCCACTGCAGCGATCCTGGCGTTGCCGCGCGACATTTTCGAAGCTGCGGAGATAGATGGCGCAGGATGGTGGTCCATGTTGTGGTCTATCACACTGCCACTGCTCGTACCAATAATCGCCGCTACCTTCATCGTTCGCTGGCTTGGTGCTGTGAAGATGTTCGACATCGCGCTGGCATCCACCTACGGCGGGCCAGGAGGTGCCACCAACGTCATTAATCTCTTCATCTATGAAGAAGCCTTTCGGTCTCTGCGCTTCGCAGAATCGGCGGCTATGGCTGTGATCATCCTGGTTTTGACGATGATACTGACAGGGATCTTCCTCATCGGTAGCCGAAGGCTGGAAAACAGGTATTGACCATGGCCGAGTCCTCTTTCACGCCCCGCCGCAGATCACAGCTTGGTCGCCATGTGCGCATCGTGGCGGGTGTAGTCATCTGTTTGATATTCCTGTTCCCTGTTTTCTGGATGGTATTGAGTTCCTTCAAGGCCCAGCGAGATATCTTCACGATACCTCCCACCTTGTTCTTCACGCCAACGCTCGACACGTACATCAGCTACATGCAGCGCGCCGACATCAACCGGCGACTGATAAACACCGTCATCGTGGCTGTCGGATCGGGGGTCCTTTCGATCATTGCAGGTGCCATGGCAGGTTATGCCCTTGCCCGCATAAGGCTACGCGGCGCAGCAACGATTGGGGTGCTGATCCTCCTGTCTCGTGGCGTTCCGCCCATTGCACTTGCAGTGCCAATGTTTCTTGTGGCGCGCTCTCTCGGTGTGACCGACCAGCACATAACGCTGATACTCGCCTACTGCACGTTTCTGATCCCCTATGTCATGTGGCTGATGAGAGGGTTTTTCCTAGCGCTTCCGAGGGAACTCGAAGAGTCGGCCATGATCGACGGATGCACGAGGTTTGGGGCTTTCTTCAAGATCATTGTCCCGATCTCCATACCTGGCCTTCTGTCAACGCTGATCTTCAGCATGATACTGGCGTGGGAAGAGCTGCTCTTTGCGCTTGTACTGACCAACCGCCACGCTTCCACGATTCCCGTCGCTATCGCCGGTATTGCGGGTGACACGGTCGATGGTGCCAATTGGGGAGCTCTGACCGCAGTGGGAACAATCACTGTCATCCCCGTCGTGGTTTTTGCCCTCCTTGTCCAGAAATGGCTGATCAAGGGGCTGGCTGATGGTGCAACTAAGGGATGAGACAGCAATGATGAAGCCATCCGAGATCAATGAGTGGACCCGATAATGCCCCCTGCTACGATTTATCTGTCGAAGGCCGATCTTGCGCGTCGGCACATTGAAGGCTTGATCCTCTCACGGACCATCAAGCCCGGTGATCGCATCACCACGCGTGAGATCTCCGATGCGATGGGAATAAGTGAAACGCCGATCCGCGAGGCAATGAGAAGCCTGGCCGCTGAAGGGTGGTTGGATATTCAGCCTCATGTTGGTGCCGTGGTTGCAAGTGCGGGCCGCGATCAACTGCAAGAGATCTATGCCCTGCGTGGCCTCATTGGCGCATTAGCGGTGGAACTGGGCGCGTCGAACTACGACGAACGGCTTCTTGAAGAGCTTGATGCCAATATCGATGCATCGGCCGTCGTGGTCGGTCAGGGAGATGTTCAAGGGTATAAGGAACTCAATCAGCAGTTCCACTCTCTCCTCTATGACACGCCGCAATCGCAGTGGTGCTTGCGTTTGCTGACCAATCTGAGCGCCCTAACCGCAGTCCACTATGGCTTCACAATCAAGCCTGAGCGCATGGCGGAGTCGCTCATCGAGCACCGAGGCATCGTGGACGCCTTGCGCGAAGGCAATCACACTCATGCAGCCGCCCTGGTTAAACAGCATGAGTTGTCGGCTTGTGAAGCCTTGGCGAAAGAGCTGGAGACAGATCGAGCAGGGCGCTTCGAGGAAGCTCTCTAGCATTTGAACGAGCAATGATCAGGCCCTTGTCCGGCAAGTCCATCGACTTTGGTCGGTCACCAAGGCGGCACGCGTAACTTAGGGGAGGATCGGCAAGTCCATGAGTACCGTACACATCAGGAATGTCCGGAAGTCGTATGGCCAGTTGGAAGTCGTCCACGGGGTTTCGTTCGACATTCCCGATGGCGAGTTCGTTGCCCTTGTCGGGCCTTCGGGGTGCGGAAAGTCAACGCTGCTCAGGATGATTGCCGGCCTTGAGGACATAAGCGGAGGCGAGATCGCCATCGGCGAGCGCGTGGTCAACGACGTTGCGCCCAAGGATCGGGACATTGCGATGGTCTTTCAGAACTACGCGCTCTACCCTCACATGAACGTCAAGCAGAATATGGGTTTCGCACTCCGCCAACGCGGCATTCCGCGCCCCGAGATCGATCGGCGAGTTAACGATGCCGCACGCATACTCGGACTTGAACAGTTGCTTGATCGCAAGCCGCGTGCCTTGTCGGGAGGGCAGCGCCAACGCGTTGCCATGGGACGCGCCATCGTGCGGGATCCGAATGTATTCCTCTTCGATGAGCCGCTTTCCAACCTGGATGCCAAGCTGCGCGTTCAAATGCGTTCGGAGCTGAAGGAGCTTCACCAGCGTCTCGGCGTGACGACGGTCTACGTGACGCATGATCAGATCGAAGCCATGACGCTGGCCGACCGAGTAGTCGTCATGAATGGCGGGATCATTGAGCAGATGGGACCGCCTCTCGAACTCTACGATACACCACAAAGCCTTTTTGTTGCAGCGTTCATCGGTTCACCGCCGATGAATCTCTTCGAGGGCACGATAGCGAGCGGAGACTGCCTCGCTCTCGACGACGGGACGTCGATCCTGTTGCCAATTACCGTCCCAGAAGGAGCAGACGTCACTCTTGGTTTCCGTCCCGAACATCTCGCATTGGGGGACAAAGGCTGGCCGGCAACGGTCTCTGTCATCGAACCAACCGGGTCGGAGACGCAGATTACAGCGCGGTTGGGTGAACATTTGGTCCGCGTGCTGATCAGGGGAAGAACCGAGGTCAAGCCGGGAGAGACTGTCCATCTCACCGTTCGACCGGAAGATCTCCACGTCTTCGATGGGCAGACGGGAAAGAGGATGGAGTCCGGCGCATGACGCCTGGAAGGCGCCCGCCAAAGTCCTCTTTGCAAAGGGAACCAAGATGTTGAAGAAACCAGACGACCAAATGATCAGGCTAAGCCACTTCTACATCAACGGGAATTGGGTCGACGCACGTTCGTCCGATCAGAAAATGTTGGTGGACGCCGCAAGCGAGGAGCCATTCGGCGTCGTCGCCCTTGGCAATTCCGAGGATATAGAGGCCGCTGTCGCATCTGCGAAGGCTGCTTTTCCATCGTGGTCCTCGACCGGTTTGGCCGAAAGAATGCAACTTGTCGAGAAGATGCACGGCGCATTTCTGGCCCGGATGAACGATGTGGCGCATGCGATCTCACGCGAAATGGGAGCCCCGATCGATCTAGCGCTCCGGGCACAAGCAGGCGCGGGTCCCCGGCATCTGACGAATTTCATCAATGCCGCGAGAGAAATGGAGCTCCTGCGACCGCTTGGCGACCATGCTCCGAATGACCGTATCGCATTTGAGCCCGTCGGCGTCGTGGCCCTCATAACGCCGTGGAACTGGCCGATCAGTCAGATCACACTGAAGGTAGCGGCCGCATTGATTGCCGGGTGCACGGTAATCCTGAAACCGTCGGAAATCGCGCCTATGTCAGCCTCCATGTTCGCCGAGATCATGGATGCGACAGGACTGCCCCCGGGCGTCTTCAATCTGATCCACGGAGACGGTGTTGGTGTAGGACACGGACTGGTCGCGCATCCTGACGTCGACATGGTCAGCTTCACTGGTTCGACGCGTGCCGGGATATCCATCACCAAGACGGCTGCGTGCACACTCAAGCGCGTCGCCCTGGAGCTTGGCGGAAAAGGAGCAAATATCGTGTTCGCGGATGCCGATGAGTCAGCCGTCGAGCGGGGTGTACGCCAGTGCTTCGTCAATAGCGGCCAGAACTGCAACGCCCCGTCACGGATGCTGGTGGGACGTTCGATCTACGGGCAGGCCGTGGAGATAGCGGCCGAGACTGCGCGATCGATCAAAGTCGGAATGCCGAGCCAGAGCGGCGATCACATGGGCCCGGTGGTATCGGCGGTCCAGTTTGATCGCATCCAGGGCCTGATCGAGCAAGGGATCAAAGAAGGTGCAAGAGTGGTCGCTGGTGGTACGGGCCGCCCGCCGGGTTTCAACCGCGGCTTCTTCGTCCAGCCGACGGTGTTCGCAGATGTCTCCAACGACATGACGATCGCTCGCGAGGAGATATTTGGGCCAGTGTTATCCATCATTCCGTTCGACGGCGAGGATGAAGCAATCGCAATTGCCAACGATACTCCTTACGGCCTGACCAACTACGTGCAGTCCCGAAATGGGGAACGCCGAAACCGCGTTGCCCGACAGCTGCGCTCCGGCATGGTCGAGATGAATGGCCAGCCACGAGGCCCCGGCTCGCCATTCGGCGGCATCAAAGCTTCAGGCCGCGCAAGGGAAGGCGGAGTCTGGGGAATCGAAGAGTTCCTCGACCTCAAATCAATATCAGGCTGGGGCTGAACAAGGGACGATTCTGTCGGTCTGAGAGCCGGCGGAGCAAGATCAAAATCACTTGTTGGCATGTCGCCAGCAGCGACACGATATCAGGTTTGCCGAGAGAGAGCGATGTACAACAAATCAGCTATTGCCGAAGTGAAGACACTGTCATGCAGCAATTCTTTTCGGAATTACCATTTTCTAAAGATCACTACCGAAGATGGGACAATTGGGTGGAGCGAATTCGACGAAAATTTCGGCTCGCCGGGCGTCGCCGTTGTAATCGCTCAGATCAGTCATCGCCTCATTGGCCAAAGCGTCATGCTGCACGAACACATCCGCGAGGATCTTCGCAATGTCACGCGCCCGGCCTCTGGCGGCGTGGTCGGGCAGGCGCTTGGCGCGATCGAAAACGCACTTCTTGATGCGAAAGCCAAGATTCTCGACATACCGTGCCATGTGCTGCTTGGGGGGAAGGTCCGTGACAAAATCCGGGTCTACTGGTCGCATTGCGTCGCCTACCGCATGCGCACCGAACATTTCTCTCCCGGCATTGTGGACGCCAGCGGTGTTCGCCAGATTGCGCGCGAGGTAGGAGACAATGGCTACACCGCGCTCAAGACCAACATCTTTGAGTACGACGAGCACGATCGGATCGAAGCGTGGGCGCCAGGGTTTGGCCGTCCCTACGATCCGTCACGCAACGTGGAGCGCAAGACGCTGAAGAACTTGCGCAAACATCTTGAGATGATGCGCGATGCAGCGGGCCCGGACATCGATATTCTGCTTGATCTGAATTTCAATGCTCGCACGGAGGGCTTCCTGAAGATCCTTCGTGAAACCAGTGATCTTGACCTCTTCTGGGTTGAACTGGACACTCTTGATCCGCGCGCGCTCGGCCATATCCGCGCCAACAGCCCGCACCCAATCTCCTCATGCGAGACGTTGATCGGGTTGCAGCAATTCCTACCCTATTTCGAGAACCAGTCGGTCGACGTAGCGATCATCGACACGCCGTGGAACGGTGTCTGGCAGTCGCTTAAGATTGCAGCGGCCGCAGAGGCCTACGAAGTGAGCGTTGCGCCGCACAATTTCTATGGTCACCTCTGCACAATGATGAACGCCCATTTCAGCGCAGTCGTCCCCAACATGCGCATCATGGAAACCGACATTGACCGGATTGCATGGGACACGGAAGTCTTCACGCACGCGCCTGAATACCGGGATGGCTATCTCATTCTTCCCGATCGCCCGGGTTGGGGAACCGAACCCGTTGAGGCCGCGCTGCAAAAATATCCGCCTCTACCCACAGCGGGCATGATCCATCGGACCCCCGTGCCACGCCTTGCGGTCTCAAGCCAACGTCCATGACACCTTGAAAGCGGTTTTGCCATGAATGATCCGGTCGATGTGCTGATCATCGGTGGCGGCGCCTCCGCTGCGGCTTTTGCCTGGAGCCTCGCCGACACGAAGATGCGCATTGTGTGTCTTGAACAGGGTGACTGGCCACAATCCCAAGACTTTCCCAGCAACTTCACCGACTGGGAGAGCAGGCAAGTCGGGGACTATGCAATCAGTCCCAATCGGCGGGGATTGACTGCTGACTACCCCATCAACGACGACAACTCTCCGATAAAGATTGCCAACTTCAACGGGGTCGGCGGAGGAACGGTGCTTTATGCGGGGCATTTTCCCCGTATGCACCCGTCGGATTTCCGGGTCCGCACGTTGGACGGTGTGGCCGACGATTGGCCAATCGACTATCGCACGCTCGAACCGTTCTATCAGCTTAATGACCGCATGATGGGCGTGGCCTCGCTCGAAGGGGATCCCGCCTATCCGCCCAAAGAGGCGGTGATGCCGCCTTTGCCGCTTGGCCGAACAGGAGCCCGTCTTGGGCGTGCCATGAATGAGTTGGGGTGGCACTGGTGGCCCTGCGACAGCGCTATCGCTTCGACGGAATATGAGGGAAGGGCGCCGTGTATCAATCTCGGCCATTGCGGCCATGGCTGCACCCAAGGAGCGAAGGCCAGCACCGATATCACCTATTGGCAGCAAGCGACGCGTGATCGGGTTGAAGTGCGGACGCGATGCAGAGCACGCCGCATCGAAACCAACGAAGATCGCATGGCAACCGGCGTCTGGTATTTCGATCCAAATGGCGAGGAGGTTTTCCAGCCTGCCGAAATCGTAATCCTGGCTTGCAACGGGATAGGCACACCGCGCCTGCTGCTGAACTCGGCATCGGAACGCTTTCCTAATGGACTTGCCAACTCCAGCGGTCTCGTTGGCCGCAACCTGATGTTCCATCCCTATGGCCTTGTCCGCGGTCGATTCGATGAACCACAGGATGGCTATCGCGGTCCGCGTGTCTTCATGTGGAGCATGGAGTTCTATGAAACTGATCCCACGCACGATTTCGTTAGAGGCTATTGTTACCAATTCACCCGGGGTTTCGGTCCGGTCATGACGGCCGTCAATGGTATGGCTGATGGCCTCGTACCATGGGGCGAAGGTCATCACGAAGCGTATCGTCGTCTCTTTGATCGCCAAGCCGGAATGGTTTCGATCTGCGAGGATCTTCCAGAGGAAATCAATCGGGTTACGCTCGACGAGAGACTGAAGGACAGCAATGGAATCCCGGCGCCGAGGATCGATTACCGCCTTGGCGACAATACCAAAAAAATGCTTGCCCATTCAATCGATCGCGGCATCGAAATCCTGAAAGCCGCTGGAGCAAGCGATATTGTGACGCGCTCACCTCTCTCCTATGCGGGCTGGCATCTACTGGGAACCGCACGGATGGGTAACGACCCGAAAACATCCGTTGTGAATTCGTGGGGACGCAGTCACGACGTAAAGAACCTGTTCATTATCGACGGCAGCGTGTTTGTAACCTCAGGCGGCGTCAACCCGACATCGACCATTCAGGCCATTGCCCTCCATGTCGCTGATCAGATCAAGGAGCGGATATATGAACTCTTTGACTGAAACGGAGTCAGTCGGGGGCGGACCAGCGTCACGCCTGTCTGCTTCGGAATTGGCCTGTTTGAGTTGCATCGCTGGATACATGATCCCGGCGAGTGTTGAATTGGCGCTGCCAGGCGGAAATGACGCTGCGATTGTTCAGTGCATGGGGTTGGCCGTTGGCCGCGATCATTCGGCCCTGGTGCTCGTGCTTCGTGCAGTAGACGATGCCGCCGGCGGCTCGCTTGCTCAATTGCCCCCAGAGCGGCAACGAGAATTGCTGGCAAGTCTCAGAACTGAGGATCCAGGTCGATTTGCGGTCGCGGAGGCAATCGTGTCGCGGGCCTACTACCGGGACGCGCGGGTATTGGCTTCGCTGGGCATGGAGGAACGCGCTCCGTTTCCATCAGGATATGAGGTTGAAACATCTGATTGGGATTTGCTGAAGCCTGTTGCTGCCCGAGGCCAGATTTTCCGCGAGGCGGACTGACACCATAATCGTTTGCCAAGGGCGAGCGACGGCTGGGGTTGCGTCACCCGCAAGCAGAATCGACGGCGCTTCTGCTCGGGATGCACGACATCGATGCCGGGCCAGACACGATGAATTGTCGGCCGGCTGCCTTTGCCGCGTACAGGTATTTGTTTGCCAGGCTGAGCGTTTCATCCAGTGTCTTGTCGGGCTGAACCTCGCACAACCCCGCCGAAAAGCTGCAGGAATACCCGGTCGCCTCGCCGAACCGGATGCTCTTGACGTCGTCCAGTATCTTCTGAAGGCGATGGGTGGCGTCGGCGACTGAGCAATTGGGCAGGAAGAGGAGGAATTCTTCACCGCCCATGCGGCCGAATGTGAATCGGCTCCGAAGGATGACCCCGCGCAAGAGTCGCTCAAGCCGTTGATCTAGTTAGTCTAATTGGAGATTGGGCAGGGTAACGATCGGCGCCGACGTTCGTAGCGAATTTGCCAGTAAAATCAGGCATTTGTTTCCATACGGGAAGGGGTCAACCTTCATTTCTGATTCACAGAACAAGGCTTTCCCGGCCCTTCACGGAGAAGGCCCGGCATCAGCGATACTATTGACGAAACCTAGCACGATACAATCGGCTTGAGAGCCCGGATTATGCAGTCCTGACAGCAAAGCCGATGCGAGTGGCTTCCTGCCATTCTGGGCCGGCCGGCCGATCTCGCGTCACGCTGCATGGTGACGACGGCGAAGTCGGCAGATGATTTCTAGCGGGCAGGACGTGTCGGGCTCCGCGTGCGAGATCCTTCGGACACGTCAGTCAGTGGGTTAAGCGCCGCAGGATGGGTAGCAGCCTCTTCAAAGAATCAAACCAGCGCCGATAGCAGTTCCGCAGTCTCGGGCATCCGTTTCAGGCTGGACTCGATCCGCTCGCGCCAGCGGGGTCCGCGCGACAGCGCGTCCTCATAGGCCTGCGCCAGTTCGTCCGGGCGGTCTTGAGAAAGAACCGCTACGAGGAACGCGGCCTGGGCCCGGTCTTTCCTTGCCTTAAGCCGTTCCGGCCCGCCTTGGCGCCGATCGGCCACGATCAGCTTGTGGATCGCAAAACGCTCGGGGCGGGGTACCTGGACGAGAACGCCGGAACGATAAAGAGCCACCGCGTGAATCGGATCGGCAATGAGGAAGTTGAGATAGTTCAGAGCCTGGGCGCTTACCCCCAATGCGGGCAGGGGCCTGACCATCTCATGGCCGAAGGCAGGAGTGAGGAACTCGACCATCGCCTCGGAACGGCTCTGGCGCCATCTCCAGATCTGCCGGTCTCCAATGCCGGGGACCGGGTCGAATTTGAGTAATCGGAGGATCTCGTCCGGGTTCTCTTCAACCGTGTCTTCGAGAGCGACCGACAGCCGTTCGAAACTGGCGACATCGATGTCGCCGGTCTGCGCCAGTTCCTCGAAGTCCATGCGCACGCCCAGATCGCCCTGATAGAGGCCATAGGCTCCGGTGCCCACGAGGGTGCCGCCGAGCCGGAACACGCCGGCCCGGGAAAAGGCGAGAAGCAGCGAACCGGTCTCACGATCTGTTGTGATTAAGCCCTCGGCCCTCAGCGTTCTGGCAAGCCTGGTCATCCGCTGCCTCCGTGCTTCGGCGTCGGCCTTCAGTTCCTGCGCACGCTCCAGGCGTTCGCGAAGTTCGGGCCTGTCCTCGCCCAGATAACGGCTCATCATCTCGACGCCGATCCGGAAGCGCTCGTAAAGATATGTCCGTCCATTGCGATGACGTTCCTCGATCGTGCCAATCAGGCTGGAAGCCCGCTCATCGAGATGAAGCCGCAGGAGATCCTGGTAGGCGACGACTGCTGGGCGGCTGTGGGCAGCGATTTCCATGGCTCTTCATTCCTCGGCCTGTGTGCATCAATTATTTCTTTGCTGCACACGGCGCAAGTGTTCATCAAAAAGCTTAATGATGCACACCCGGGCACATCCCGAAATCTCCCCGGTGGCTGCCTGGATAAGGAAATGATTTCTTCGACAGACAATAAGCCTGCTGGACGTCGCAATCTCAGCGAAGGGCAGCTAAGCGCCCCCATTCAGCCGTTGGGCAGGCTCTTGCCACGGCCTGATAGCTGCCATTGCCAGCTCCTGGTTCCATGGGCACCCGCGTCAGTTTGACATCAGTCAATGTCTTGGCGGTGGCGGCAGGCTATCAAATAGCGTCCGGCTTCGATCTTCACTGTTCCCAAGGAGAGAAGCAGGTCAGGCAGCATCCCCCGGGTGCTGTTGTTTGTTCCTTGATGGAACGGTCGCCGGACCCTTGGTCCATCCTAGCGTCTGGCGATTTTTTTGGCTGGAGCTTCCGACCTTCCACAGGCGGAAGTAGTTGCTCACTGTTTGGCTTCGCGCGCGTTTGAATCGGTTAAATGAGATCTCTACTGTTGAGGGGCGAAGATTGTGAACACCGATCTGTGGCTCATGCTCGTACAGGGGCTCTTGGTCCTGGGGTTTATCTCGCTCGGCGTACGCACGGGCGGCATTTCGATCGGTCTCTGGGGCGGCGTTGGCGTACTCGTGCTGGTCGCTGTGTTCGGTTTGGAACCAGGAGCCGTACCGATTTCCGCCATGCTGATCATCCTCGCTGTGGTGGCAGCGGCCGGTGCAATGCAGGTTGCTGGCGGGGTTCAGTATCTGGTCAGCATCGCCCAAAGGATTATCCGTGCTGATCCGAAGCGGGTCACCTTCATCGCGCCATACGTTTCCTGGATTTTTACGCTCGGTGCCGGAACGGGAAACGTCTACTATTCCCTGCTTCCGGTGATTTACGAAGTCTCCTACAACAACAAGGTACGGCCCGAAAAACCGTTGGCGATTTCTCCGGTGGCTTCGCAAATGGGCATCACATCAAGCCCGGTCTCTGCCGCTATGGCGGTCATGGTCGGGCTGATGGCGCCGTTCGGATTCAGCATCACCGACATCCTCGCCATTGTCGTTCCCGCAACAATAGTAGCCATTTTCTGCGGCGCTCTGGTCATGACCTTCGTTGGCAAGCCACTTGAGGAGGACGAGGAATACCAGCGTCGCCTGGCGGCTGGCGAAATCACGCCACCGGACCCGGTCGAGGAGTCGCCGGAGGCGCTGAGCCCCGCAGCACGCCGATCCGCGTGGATCTTCATCGCCGGCGTCGTTGCCATCGTCATATTCGGCGTGTTTCCAGGCTTGCGACCCACCTATGTCGACGCCGAGGGTGTGGCGGCGTCCATGGCCATGACCGAGTTGATCCAGGTCGTCATGTTTACTGCCGCAGTCGCGATCGTGATGTTGTGCAAGGCTTCTCCGGCCCTGATCCCCGGCTCGAAGATATTCATCAGCGGCGTGGTTTCCGTGGTCGCGTTGTTTGGTATCGCGTGGATGGCGAACACGTTTATCGGCGCCCACCGTGAAATCATCGTCGCCGGGCTTGGGAGCATGGCGGCTCAATATCCGGTAGCCATCGCTTTTGCGTTGTTTGCAGTCGCCGCGTTGACCACCAGTCAGTCTAGCACGACGCTGGCCATCATCCCGATCGGTCTCACCCTCGGTGTCCCGCCGCAATATCTGATCGCGATGTGGCCGGCGGTCATCGGTATATATTTCTTTCCGGCCAATGGCAGCCAGATCGCCACCATCAACCTTGATCAGACCGGAACCACGAAAATCGGAAAGCTCGTTCTCAACCACAGCTTCTTCTTGCCAATGATTGTCTGCGCCGTCTCCGCCGTCGCGACCGGTTTCGCCATCGCCACGCTTCTATACGGCGTTGGCGGTGTCGAAGTGGCGCCGTGAGCGGGACCGATAGCTTCGAGCAGGACGGCCCTGGCCAACCGGTCTGGCTACCGGTCGGGGCGCGTTTCGGCTTCGCCGATCTCGTCTTTTTCGCGCGCAAGGGCCATTCCGATTTTGTCGACGTCGCTGCCGACATCGACCTCGTGCTCACCGGGCCCCACGCGTCGGCGGCGCTGCCGCGAGAACTCGAGCCCTTTGTCGACCGGTCACTCACCCAGCGTCTCCAGTTCGACTATTCCGACATCTTCTCCGACTCGCTGGCGCGTCGTTGGGCCGAGATCGATCCACGGGTGGTTTATGTCCGCAACCCGGTGAGCCGTTTGATATTCGACCAGAATCGGGCGCGACCGTACGATCCGGAGTCGGACCTGAGAGAAGCTTTTGCGCGGATCACCGGCGCGCAACCCGGGGAGTCGGCATCATTTGCAGGCGTCGACGCAATCCGCCCGGTTACCTTTGCGGGACGGCCGGTGCTGGTCGAGCCGAATGATGACGCCGGTTACGCGACGGTGGTCGACACCATCGTAGAGTGTGCCGGGCGCACGTCCTGGTCCTACGTGGCCGTCCGTGATCGCGTGCTCGAGACCGTCTACGAAAAGAAAGTCGCCGCTCTGCGCGATCTGCCTCTTGATTCAATCGACCATGCAGCTTTTCACAGCGCGACCAATCTTCAGGTCCAGTGTGTCCACGACACAATGAACTGTACCGCCCGCGACGACGGCGCCGTGGTTGAACGCCGCCCCGTGTCGGCGCAGCTTCCCGGCCTCGTCTCTCTCGCCAATCGCGGCGACCTCCGGGGCGAAGCGCGGGCGCCAGCGCATGCCGGCCCATTGCCTGTGGAGGACGTGCTCACCATTGCCCCCTCCGGCCTGCGCAGTGTCGCGCGTGCACTCCAGCTCGGCTTCCAGATCGATGAAGCACGCTACCAGGCCGAGATTTGCCTGAACACGCCGTATCAGGGCGCCTGGGAAGTGCAGGCCATCGGACAGCGTCTTCGGGGCATGGCGGCGCGGGCCGCGATCCGCCATCACAGCGACGGCGGTGTCCTGCAACTGACGGTGGGCGCCTATCAGGCCGAGTATTTGCGCGAAACGCTCTTGGGACAGCAAGCCACTGCGCAAATCCAGGAACCGGGATCCGATTGGCCCGTGCCGGACAACGCTCTGATCGATGCCCTCGCGCAGAAGCTCAAGGCGAGCCAGGATCTGCTGCGCAATTGGGGTTTTTCGCTCGCCAGCTGACTATCGCGGCAAAGGGACGTCCTTGGTGGAGCGGCGCCCAGACGGTGGGGCCATCCATCTTCGCAGCCTATGGGAGAACGGCTACATCGAGAGCTTCAATGCCCGGCTGCAACGGCGATCTTACCTCTCATGATGCTGATTGCGGCGGGACTGATCATCGGGTTAAGCAGCAAGAGCTGGATGGGCGGGGGCAAAGAGTGAACCTACCGATACACGCCTCTTAGACATTGATGGATACCGCGACTTCCCGGCCCGCGCCAATGCGTACGAGCCCTTCCAGAGCTCAGCGTACGGCAGAATGCCACTCCCAGATGCGCAAAGTCGCGGCAGACCGCAAGCGCTCAACACGGCTGAATGGTAGAGCGATGGCAACCCCGTTTCGATCTGGCGACGGGGTGACAGGGCGC
Organism: Aliihoeflea sp.; assembly: GCA_046297455.1. Lineage (GTDB taxonomy): Bacteria > Pseudomonadota > Alphaproteobacteria > Rhizobiales > Rhizobiaceae > ZYF759. The sequence goes on along the minus strand of JBKBIT010000022.1, from coordinate 24,276 downwards.
GGCATAGCCCAGATACTTCGGCGCCCAATCCACCACGAACGCCAAGAAGCCTTCAGAGGAATCTTGGTGTCATTTCCAGCTTCGGCGCGGATTGCCGTCCGACGGCATTCAGGAGTCTGATTTACGATTACAGCAATTCGTGCGTTGGCTGAGGCCCCTGCGCTTGGATGAACGAAGATAATGAATTTTCAGATGGGCCGCAGCCTGGCCTGCAAGGGCCCCTCATTCGCGCCACTTTGAAGGAAAAGAACCTCAGCCAGAGGCTCTTGCGGATAGCCTTCACCGGCGAATGACCGTGCCGGCCCTGCCTTCCAGGATGGCGCGGGCATCCTCCAGTTTGCCAATGCCGGCCATTCCTCCCAGCTTCTCCGCAAAGGCGCAGGCGGCCTCGACCTTAGGTCCCATCGATCCGGCCGCAAAAGAGATTTCGGCGAGGTCTTCCGGACGTGCCTTTCGGATCGGTTTTTGCCTGTCAGTTCCCCAGCCTTCATACACCGCCTCGACATCAGTCAGCATGAGGAAGGCGTCGGCGTCGATCTGTTCGGCGAGCAGCCCAGCAGCGCGATCCTTGTCGATCACGGCCTCGACTCCCTCCAGATATCCCTCCGGCGTGCGCAACACCGGAATGCCGCCACCGCCTGCGCAGATTGTGATCACGCCCGCATCGATCAGCAGACGGATGGCTTCGAGCTGAGTGATGCGCTTGGGTAGCGGCGAGGGCACCACTCGGCGCCATTTGCCGACGGCCTCTTCAACCATTGGCCAGCAATGCGCCTGCTTGGCCTTTGCGGCCTCGGCTGCCTCATAGACCGGGCCAATCGGCTTTTCCGGAAGATCGAAAGCGGGGTCGTCGCGGTCGACCTCGATCTGGGTAAGCAGCGTGGCCAATCGCGCGCCTTGGGGAAGCGCGTTGGCCAATTCCTGCTCGACGAGATAGCCGATCATCCCGACACTCTCGGCTCCGAGAATGTCCAACGGATAAGGCGACACCTCCTTGTAAGCTGCAGCCTGAAGTGCCAACAAGCCGACCTGCGGCCCGTTTCCGTGCGCAACGACAATGTCGTGATCGCGCGCAAGGTCGGCTAGCGCGATGGCTGCGGTTCGTACATTGGCACGCTGCACCTCGGCGGTCATCGATTCGCCCCGCTTCAAGAGGGCGTTTCCGCCAAGTGCCACGACGACGCGCATCTCAGTTGCCCAACGTCGAGACAAGCAGGGCCTTGATCGTGTGCATGCGGTTTTCCGCCTGGTCAAACACGACCGAGGCTTCCGACTCGAAAACCTCGTCCGTTACCTCCATGCTTTCTATCCCGAATTTCTCGAAGATCGTCTTACCTATTTCGGTCTCGGAATTGTGAAAGGCCGGCAGGCAATGCATGAACTTGACGTGGGGGTTTTCCGTTGCCGCCATGATCTCGGGCGTCACACGATAAGGCGTGAGTTGCTTGATACGCTGTTCCCATACCGAATCCGGCTCGCCCATCGAAACCCACACATCGGTGTAGACGAAGTCGCAGCCTTTTGCGGCCTCGACCGGATCCTCGGTCAGCTTGATCCTGGCTCCGGTTCTGCTCGCAATCTCTCGGCACTGGGCGACAAGTGTCGAGTCCGGCCAGCAGGCTTTTGGCGCGCCAAGTCGGACGTCCATGCCGATCAGCGCCGCGCCGACCAGCAGCGAGTTGCCCATGTTGTTGCCTGCATCTCCGAGGAAGCAGAACGACAACGCGGAAAGGTGCTTGCGCGAGTACTCGCGCATTGTCAGGAAGTCGGCCAGAATCTGGGTGGGGTGGAATTCTTCGGTGAGACCGTTGAAGACGGGCACGCCAGCATGTTTGGCTAGGGTTTCGGCCAGTTCCTGCCCGAACCCGCGATACTCGATCCCGTCATAGATCCTGCCGAGCACGCGGGCTGTATCTTTCATGGTCTCCTTCTTTCCGATCTGCGTGCCGGATGGTCCAAGATAGGTGACATGTGCTCCCTGATCATAGGCAGCAACTTCGAAACCCGTTCGGGTGCGGGTGGAATCCTTCTCGAAGATCAGAGCAATGTTCTTACCCTTCAGCTTCTGCACCTCGTAGCCCCCATATTTCGCTTGCTTGAGCGCGGCCGAAAGGCGCAGCAGGAAGCGGATCTCGGTGGGTGTGAAGTCCAGCAGCTTGAGGAAGCTGCGGCCATGCAGATTGACAGGCATCGGTGTCCTCCTTCGTCAGACCGGGTCACGGATCAGCGGGCAGGTCATGCAGTGGCCACCGCCGCGCCCGCGCCCGAGCTCAGCGCCCGGAATGGTGATCACTTCGACGCCGGCCTTGCGGAGTTGGGTGTTGGTGTAGGTGTTGCGGTCGTAGGCTACGACCACGCCGGGCTCGAGAGCGATGACATTGTTGCCGTCATCCCACTGCTCACGCTCCGCGATATAGGCGTCACCTCCGGTCTGGACGATGCGCAGTTCTTTGAGCCCGAGAGCTTCGGCCGCCACTTCCGGCAATGACCTATCTTCCTCGCGGACATCGATCTCCTGCTCCTTCCCGCCGGGGCGCAAGGAGTAGGTTTTGATCGAGTCGACGACGGTTGCGAAAATCGTGACGATATCGCGGTCGCAGAATGTGAAGACGGTGTCGAGATGCATGCTGGCGCGTTCGGTTGGAAGCTTGCAGGCGATCACGCGCTCCGCAGCTCCTTGAGCGAATAGAGACCGCGCCAACTGGCCAATGGCGTGCGGCGTGGTGCGCTCGCCCATGCCGACCAGTACGATGCCGTTACCGATTGGCATGACATCGCCCCCCTCCAAGGTCGCCAGACCAAAATCCGTGTCTGGATCTCCCCACCAGATCGGGAAGCCGGCGTCCTTGAAATCGGGATGGAATTTGTAGACGGCAGCGATGTTGACCGTCTCCAGCTTGCGGGCGTTCCAGCGCATCGGATTCAGTGTCACCCCGCCATAGATCCAGCAGGTTGTGTCACGGGTGAAGAGATGATTGGGCAGCGGCGGCAGGATGAAATCCTCCGGTCTGAGTACCGGCGCGACAACTCCCCTTTCCTTGATTGGCAGTTCCGCCTTGCTCATTCCCCCCATAAGGATGGCCGAGAGCGCATCGGCGTCGACCTCCATCAGCATGGCTCTGAGATCCTGGGCAATGCCGACACCAACCGTGTTGTCGTTGACCCTTCGTTCCAGGAGCCACCGGCGGGCTTCGACATCCTTTATGGTCTCGGCCAGCATCTCGCGCAGGAAGACGACCTCCGCCCCACGAAATCGCATCGCATCGACAAAGGTCATGTGCTCGACGCGAGCCTGCTTGACCCAAATCACGTCGTCAAACAGCAGTTCGTGGCAGTTCGATGGTGTGAGCCTTGCAAGCGCTGCGCCGGGCCTGTCGACCAGCACTCGGCGAAGCTTACCCACCTCGGAGTGGACGCCATAGGTCATTGTCATGTCGTCCTCCTCAAGAAATCAGGGTCGCGATGCTCAGGCTGGCCATGATGATCGCGGTGAGAATGAGCAGAAGCGGCCACATGAACCGTAGCCACCGCTCGTAGGGAACCCGTCCAATGGCCAGCGCACCCATCACCACGGCGAAAGTCGGGTTGATCAGATTCACGAGACCGTTTGCCGATTGGTAGGCGGTGACAACCAAGTCGCGTCCGACCCCGGCGAAATCAGCGACAGGGGCCATGATCGGCATTGAAAGAACGGCCAGACCCGACGAGGACGGAACGAAGAAGGACATCATCACCTGGATCCAGTACATGACGTTGATGAAGGCGATCTCGCCGAGGCCGGCGACGGAGCGTTCCGCCCAGTGCAGAATGGTGTCGGTGATCATTCCGGCATCCATGATCACCACGATGCCGCGCGCCAGCCCGATAATCAGCGCCACGCCGAGAAGGTCGCGAGCGCCGCCAACGAATGCATCGACGAATTTCGCTTCCCCCTGCCAGGCGACGAGGCCGACAAGAATGGCTGAAGCGAGGAACAGGCCCGACATCTCTCCCATCCACCAGCCGCCCATGAGCACGCCCCACACCATAACGCCGAAGGTGAGTGCGAAGATGATGAGAACGATCTTGTGCAGGGAGGTGAATTCGACCTGCTGATCCTGATCGGCGGAGAGGAAATGCGCCTCGTTTGCTGCCTTGCGGTCATAGACCAGCGATTGTGTGGGATCGAGCCGAACGCGTTCAGCATAACGCATGACGTAAATCACGCAGGCAAGCCAACACAGGCCCAGAATGACAAGACGCAACACGATGCCTTGCGTAAAAGGAACGCCGGCCGCGTCCGATGCGATCACGGTCGCAAAGGCGTTGACCGTCGAACCCAGCACGCCGACGCCGGCTCCAAGCAGGATGATCGCGACTGCCGTGAGCGCATCGTAGCGCGCCGCAATCATCACGGGAATGAGGAGCATATAAAATGCAAGCGTTTCCTCAGCCATGCCGTAAGTGGTGCCGCCAAAGGCAAAGAGTCCCATAAGGGCTGGGATCATCCATTTCTCACGACCACGCATCCTTGTCATGGCTCTGCCGATGCCTGCATTAATGGCACCGGTCGAGGCCACGACGCCGATGAAGCCGCCAATGATAAGTACGAACAGCGCCACGTCGATCGCATTGGCCTGATTGGTGGCGGGATCGTACAATCCGGCGATGGGTGCCATTATGACGTCGAAGATCCCCTGTGGATTGGAGTCGGTCTCGGCATACGTGCCTGCCACCGGAACGTCTCGGCCCAGTTCGGGATTGGAAACGCGCTCGTACTGCCCGGCGGGGATGATCCACGTGAGCACCGCGACAAAGACAATAAGACCGAACAGGATGGTAAACGCCGTTGGAAAGCGAAAACTGCGGCGTTTGACTGCTTCTGAAGTGTCGCTCATGGCGTCTCTCCCTTGCATGTCGCTCAAGAGCCGCTGGGAAGCGAGGCCCCTCATTCTCCTTGATAGAGGTATTTGAGTGATGCCGAATTGATTCAGAGCAAGTCGCTTCATGACCGCGCCGCGTAGGAATTCGTGCGTACACAGGCGCCTCGGGGTTTGCGGATATGAACGGAAAGACGCAGTTCAACATCTGGTACTGGATCGCGGCATTTCTCGTTCTGATGATCTTTCAGTATGTTTTCACCACCACACAGCAGGTGGCGCAAATCTCCTACAGCGAGTTCGAAAGCCATCTCCAGGCTGGCAGGATCGCGGAGGTGCAGGTCTCCGACCGCTTCCTCCAGGGTACGTTTTCGCGCCCGCAGGAGAGTGGGCAAACCCGCTTCATCACCACGCGCGTCGAGCCGGCCTTCGCCGAAGAGCTCAGGCAATACAATGTCGTTGTCACGGGCGAGATCGAGAACACCTTCCTTCGAGACCTTCTCTCCTGGCTGTTTCCACTGGCGATCTTCATCGGTGTGTGGGTTTTCGTGCTACGACGAATGGGTGCGGGCGCAGGTGGCGGCCTCATGCAGATTGGCAAGAGTAAGGCCAAGATCTACGTCGAGACCGACATCAAGGTCACCTTCGACGATGTCGCCGGTGTGGACGAAGCAAAGGAAGAACTGCAGGAGATCATCGAGTTTCTGAAGAACCCCGAGGACTATGGCCGGCTCGGCGGCCGCATGCCGAAGGGCGTACTCCTGGTTGGGCCGCCCGGAACCGGCAAGACGCTGATTGCAAGAGCGGTTGCCGGTGAGGCCAAGGTCCCGTTCTTCTCGATCTCCGGTTCGGAGTTCGTCGAAATGTTCGTTGGCGTAGGTGCCGCGCGCGTGCGCGACCTCTTCGAACAGGCTCGAGCACGTGCTCCGGCCATGATCTTCATCGACGAACTCGATGCGCTAGGCCGCGCTCGCGGCATCGGACCCGTCATGGGCGGCAATGATGAAAAAGAGCAGACGCTGAACCAACTGCTGTCCGAGCTGGACGGTTTCGATCCGTCCACGGGCGTGGTGCTGCTGGCCGCCACCAACCGGCCCGAGATCCTCGACCCCGCGCTGCTGCGCGCCGGACGCTTCGACCGGCAGGTCTTGGTCGATAGGCCTGACAAGCATGGCCGCATCCAGATCCTCCAGGTGCACATGAAAAAAGCCAGGCTCGGCGTCGATGTGGATGCCGAAAAGGTCGCCGCACTTACGCCCGGTTTCACCGGCGCGGATCTGGCCAACCTCGTCAACGAGGCCACGCTGCTGGCGACGCGACGCCGGGGCGACAGCGTCACGATGGAGGATTTCAACAACGCCATCGAACGCATCGTGGCAGGGCTTGAAAAGCGCAACCGCCTGCTCAATCCCAAGGAGCGCGAGGTGGTTGCCTATCACGAGATGGGTCATGCTCTGGTCGCCATGTCACTGCCTGGGTCCGACATCATACACAAAGTCTCGATCATCCCGCGCGGAGTTGGCGCGCTCGGCTACACCATCCAGCGACCAACGGAAGACCGCTTCTTGATGACGCGCGAGGAACTGGAAAACAAGATGACGGTGCTGCTCGGCGGCCGGGCGGCCGAATGGATCGTGTTCAAGCATCTGTCGACGGGCGCCGCAGACGACCTCACCAAGGTGACTGGCATCGCGCGTGCGATGGTGACGCGTTACGGGATGTCCGAAAAGCTCGGTCATGTGGCACTGGAAAAGGATCAGCGCAGCTTCCTCGATCCAAATCAGGTGGCCGGCTACCCACAGCAGCGAGACTACGGCGAGGCGACCGCCGACAGGATCGACGCGGAGGTGCGCGGCATCGTCGAGAAGGCATTCGATCGTTCGGTCAAGCTCTTGACCGAACGGCGCGCGATTCTGGAGACCACTGCCCGCCGACTACTCGAAAAGGAAACGCTGGACGATGTCGAACTCAAAACGCTTACAAACTCGCTCGGCGTCCACACGTTTGTCGGATGCGGCCTCCCTCCAAGCACCAGGGCGCGACCCTATTGACCACGATCAGTACGAGGCTGATCGCACGGAAGCTCGGCAGGTGGCTGAGGCAGACGATGCGGTCGGACTCGGGCCTCTATTCGTCGTTCGTATCGGGCGGCGCCACGGACAGAGCGACAATGATCTCGTTCGCCCTGCGGTGCCGGACGGCGCGCTACTCCACCTTCATTTGGCGCCGGTGGCCGCCCATCATCGACGCCGATGGCAGTATTGGCGGTCGGCACCTGGAGGTGGCTGAGGTCGTCAGCCGAACGGCGGCTTACTTGGTTTTTCCGCCAGAACCGGACAGGCAGCAGACGGCCCCGGAACTGCTGTAGGAAAAGTCTGCCCAAGGGATTGGAAGGTGGTGGTCCGGACGACGGCAACGCGCCCTCATCGCGGCCTTGGGGGACGCCTTTCCACGACCCGAAACTGCTATTGCTCAGTGAAACCGCAGGACGAGGTTGCGACTTTCAAATCTGCACGACGGGGTGCTTCGAAAGCCGATTGTAAAACCAAGGGCGGTTTGCAAATCGGAGTATGAGCTGTTCAGCTGAAAGGAGGTAGTTCGGCTTGGCCCCGAGACGCACATCCGTCACCAACCAGTGAACTCTATTTGGAGAAACGCCAGCTGCAGCGTTCTGCTTAGCCGACCTGCACCTTCGACGGCCAGCCTAGCTCGCGAGCAGCGGTCTCCGCGCGAACCAGGGAGCTGCCTGCTCGACCTGGGCGGCAAGCTGCAGCAGTCTTGCATCCTGGCCGTAGCCGGCAACGAACTGGATGCCGATCGGAAGTCCGCTCGAAGTCCAGTGCAGGGGCAGACTTGCGGCCGGTTGACCGGAAGCATTGAAGGGTGCGGTGAATGGACAGAGGGCAAAGAGCCTTTCCATGAACTCGTCGACATTGCTGATTGAAGTCGGCAGGCAACCCAGCCTGGGCGGCGGAGAGGACAGCGTCGGCGTGATCAGAATGTCATGGGTCTCGAAGAAGCGCCCCATCCTGCGGACTTCCAGCTGCATCGCAGCAAGCGCGGTCAGATAGGCATCGAGATCGGTCGAGCGTGCCTTGGCGAATGCGCCATGAGCCTGCGGTTCGACGTCATCGGGACCGAATGGCCGCCCCAGCTGCCTTTCCCAGGCATTGATCATCGGCGTCAGGCTGCCGATCAGCACGGTCATCATATTGTCGACCATGCGCTCGACATCGAACTCGGGGCGCGATTCCTCGACGCTGTGGCCGAGTCCCTCAAGCAGCCGCGCTGTCGACAGCACGCCCTCGGCGCATTCAGGATCGACTTTTCGGCCGGCAAAGGTCTCGGTGGTGAAGCCGATCTTCAACGTAGAAGGCGCGCGCGTCAACATGGCCGCAAAGCCGCCTTCTGGAGGCAACGAGAAATAGGGCGCCCCGGCATCGGGCCCAGCCGTTATATCGAGCAGAGCGGCTGTATCTCGGACACTGCGTGTCACGGCATTTTCGTGACTGATGCCATGCGCGGCGTCGCCGCGATGCGGCCCAAACGGATTGAGGCCGCGGGTGGGCTTGAGACCGACAAGGCCGTTGCAGGATGCCGGGATGCGGATCGAGCCGGCGCTGTCGGTGGCATGCGCGACAGGAACCATCCCGCTCGCGACCGCAGCACCCGCGCCGCCGCTGGAGCCGCCTGCAATGTGTTCCAGGTTCCACGGATTGCGTGTTGGTCCGTATCGATATGGTTCGGTCGACGCGCTGAGGCCAAATTCCGGCGAATTGGTGCGGGCCGGAAAGACGAAACCAGCTGCTCGCAGCCTCGCGATCAACGTCGAGTCGAAATCCGGCGTCATCTTCTCGAACATGCGACTGCCATTCGTCAGTGGCAGGCCGCGCACCGGCGCGTAGAGATCCTTCACGAGATAGGGCATGCCGAGGAAGGGTGGCCGGTCGGTTCGCCGCGAAAGCTCATCAAGCGCCTCCTCGAAAGCACGAATGACGACTGCATTGACGATGGGATTGAGCGCCTCGATGCGGGCGATCGCGGTCTCCGTCAGTTCGCGTGGCGCAATCTCGCCCTTTTGGACGAGCGCGGCCAGACCTGTCATGTCGTGGGCTTCCCACTCGGAAGGTGACATCATTTCTTTGCTCCAAGCAGACTGGCCAGCGGTTCCGCACCTTCAGCGGCGCAGATGTTAATCATAGTCGCGTCACCCGGACCGACCGAAACATAGGCATGTCCCATGCGCGCGTCGTAGTAGACGCTGTCGCCGGCTTCGAGGCGGATGGGGGCATAGAACTCGGAATGCAGCTCGACCGCGCCTGACACCACGAACACCAGCTCTTCGCCCGGATGGCTGACAAGGTTCGGAAACTCCGAGATGTCGCGGGCCTTCACCGTGACGAATGTCGGATCCATCACCTTGCGGGTCAGTCCGGTCGCAAAGGGCTGATATTCGTAGACCCCGGAGGGCAGCCGCTGCCGCTCGGCCGCGCGCGTGACGTCGAGCCTCCCCATCGGTTGGGCTGCACTGGCTGGCGCCGGACCTTCGAGTACCTTCGAAAGGTCCATCTCCAGCGCTCCTGCCAGTTTGAGGAGCACGTCGTAGGTTGGCGACATCCGGTCGTTCTCGATCTTCGAAATCGTCGATGTGGCAAGATCGGCTCGGGTGGCCAACTCCTTCAATGTCATGCCTGCGCCCTGCCTCAGGCGGCGGAGCCTGAGGCCGAACTCGGTCCCTGATTTTGCCTCTTCGCGCCGCGCCACTGCCAAGCCGATCTCCATACTCTGAGAATTCGGAGAAAGCGATAACATCGGAAAATCGATTTGACAAAGCTTTCCGATAGGAAAACAGTGGGGCCGAGCTGTTGTTGGATCCCGTATGGCATGGATACTCATCGCCTTGGTCGCACTGGGCTCTCTCGCAGGGGGAGCGGCGATTGCCTATGTGACAGGCGCGACTGCGGTCCTGAGCTTCTTTGCAGTCGATCAGGCGCGGCATCTGGCCATTCTGCCGCAACGCATTCTCAGCCAACTCGACGTCTTCACCTTCATGGCCATGCCGCTATTCATACTTGCCGGAGAATTGATGAGTCGTGGCGGGATCACGCGTTCATTGATCGACCTGGCCATGATCGCTGTCGGGCGGCTGAAGGGCGGGCTGGGGCACGTCAATGTATCGACCAGCATCTTCATGGCCGGCATCTCCGGTTCGGCGGTCGCCGATGCTGTGGCGACGACGAGCGCGCTGGTCCCGGAAATGAAGCGGCGCGGCTATCCCGTGACTTATGCTGCCGCGCTGACGGCTGCGTCGGCCGTCATCGGTCCGATCATTCCTCCTTCGATCGTCATGATCTTCTATGGCGCGTTGATGAACGTCTCGGTCGGCGCCTTGTTCGCGGCCGGTATCTTGCCCGGGCTGTGCGTGGCAGCCGGGCTTTTTGCCTACAATGCCTATGCAGCGCACCGCTACGACCATCCCGGAGGGAGCGACGTGGAGATGCCGCCTGTGGTGCCAACCCTCCTGCGAGCAGGTCCAGCCTTGTTGGTTCCAATTATCGTGGTGGGCGGCATCGTATTTGGAGTGGTCACACCGACAGAGGCCGCCGCGCTGACCGTGCTTGTCGCCATTGCTGTGAGCTTCATCTATTGCGCGTTCGCGCCTGGCGCGAGTTGGAGGTCGGCTTTCCAGACCGTGAAAGTGCAATTCAATGCCGCGCTCGAGCGCGCCGTCATCCTGACGGGCGCCATCTTCGTCATTCTCTTCGCGGCCGCCATCTTTGGCTATCTGATTGCTATCGAGAACGTTCCGCAAGCTATCGACACGTGGGTGCGATCAGCCGATCTGGAACCGTTTCAGTATCTGTTGCTCATCATGCTCGTCTTGCTGATCGCCGGCATGATGATGGATGCCATGATGGCGTTGGTCCTTCTTGTGCCACTGCTCGTTCCAGCCGCGATCGCGGCCGGAGCCGATCCGGTTCATGTCGGGGTAATGGTCTGCCTCAATCTCACGATGGGGCTGATCTCGCCCCCATTTGGCGGCTGCCTGATGGTCGTCTCGGCGACCAGCGGCGTGCCATACCTGCAACTGGCGCGCGCCATCCTGCCGCTGTTCCTTATCCAGGTCGGGATCCTCATTCTGCTTTTGTGGATTCCAGAGATCACGCTTTTCCTGCCGCGACTGACCGGTCTTGTCGGCTGACGGACTTTGCAAACGAAGAAGACCATTCAAAAAGGGGAAACACCATGTTGACGAAGAGACTGACAATTCTGGCCGCCGGCGCCACACTGGCAGCAATGTCCTGGACAGGTGGTGCCACGGCTGACGAAATCCGCATTGCCGTCGGCTGCCCGGCGGTGGAAGCCTGCACGGACTGGGTCTGGGCCGAGGACTTCGCCGGGCATCTGAACGAGGCAGGCCTGGAGACCCAAATCTATGTAGGCGGCGCACTGGGGCGCGACCCCGAAGTGGTCGACCAGCTTGCCCAAGGCCTGCTGCAGGTGGGGCTTACCAATTTCGTGATGATCGCCGAAGTGGACGCGAGAGTCAGAGGCTTCATCGCTCCTTACATGTTCGACTCGCTTGAGCATCTGTTCCGCGCTCTCGACGAAACCGACATCGTCGCCTCGCTGGATGACAGCATGCAGGCACAGGGAATCAAGATTGCTTCCCTGATCGGGTTCGGGGGCCCGATCGGTATCTTCAACAACCAAAGACCGGTCGAGTCTCCCGCTGATCTCGATGGCCTGCGCCTTCGCGCCATCGACGCGACGCAAGTCGCGGTCCTTGATGAATGGGGCGCCTCCAGCGTCGTCATCGACATGTCCGAATTCGCTACGAGCGTTCAGCAAGGTATCGCCGACGGATATGTCAATCCGCCCATGGTGCCGCTGATGTTCCAGCACACTGAGTTCCTGCCTTATTACACCCATGCCGAGGCTGGCATGCCGGTTCGCTCGGTACTGATGTCAAATGATTGGTACGACGATCTTTCGGATGAGGACCGGGCCAAGGTCGATGCAGCGATCGACTTTGCCAATAATCGCAATCGTGAACTGACCTTTGCCGCAGCGGACCGGGAACTCGACCAGCTCCGGGAACTCGGGGTCACGGTGACCGAACTGACACCGGAGGCACGCGCGGAGTTCGTCGAGCGCTCGCAGGCGTCCTGGCCGCGGCTCCTCAATGATGAAGCCTTGCAGATGTTCATCGACGCGGCGGAGCAGACGCGCCAGTGACGAGAGCGGCCTCGATCCTGCTGGGTGTCAGTGCCGGACTGGACCGGGGGTGCCGCTTTCTTGCGAAGGCGGCACTCATCGGGATGGTTCTGGTCGTCACCCTGCAGATCGTGGCCCGTTACGGACTTCGCGCGCCACCAGTCTGGACGGAGGAACTGGCACGCTACCTCATGGTCTGGGGTGGGTTGCTCGGCGCCACATTGGCGTTTCGGCGCGGTGCCGACCCGGTCATCGCCTCACCTGTGGAGACCGATGGATCGACCGTGGCTCTTGCGGCCAAGCTCGCCATTGCGGCCACGACGCTCATCTTCATCGCCCCGATCCTCTATTACTCGCTCTTCGCCCCGGGATTCGATTTCTCCCGGGGCTTCATGATGCGCAGTTCCGCTCGCACCAGCCCGGGTCTCGGGATCAACCTTGCCTTCGTGGCGGCCGCGATTCCCACCTGCTGCGCTATTCTTCTCATCCATCTCGCCGCCCGCCTCGTCGGCGGCCCGCTGGCAACGAATTCCGGTGAACATGCTCCACATCAGCGCTGAAGACATCTACCGCACCTTGCCGATGGCCGAATGCATCGAGGTGGTGGAGAAGGCGATGCGTGAACTCTCACGCGGCACCACCCTGCAACCGGACCGGTGGATAATGCCGCTTGGCCAGGGCAACGCCATGGGGATCATGCCAGGAGCGATGAACTCGCCCGCCATCCATGGGGTCAAGCTCATCAGCCTTTATCCGGACAATCCTGCGCGCGGGCTGTCGAGCCACCAGGGCGTGATGGTGCTGTTTGCAAGCGAAACCGGCACCCCGATCGCTATTCTGGATGCCTCGGCGCTGACGGCTCAACGCACTGCAGCGGCCTCTGCCGCCGCAACCAGGGCGCTCGCGCGCAAGGATGCGCGCGTCCTTGCCATTCTGGGCTCCGGCGAACAGGCCGCGCATCATCTGCCGGGGCTTCTGGAGGTTCGGTCATTCGAGAAGGTGCGCGTGTGGTCGAGAACGCCGGCGCATGCCCGGGCATTCGTCGACCGCCACGCGAACATCGCGCCCTCGCTGGAGACCAGGCCTTCGGCCCGCGAGGCGGTGGCCGGGGCCGATGTCATCGTCACCGTCACAGCCTCGCCCGAGCCAATATTGGAAGGCGCATGGCTGGAACCCGGACAGCATGTCAGTCTCGTGGGGGCGAGCGTCGCCTCGGCGCGCGAGATGGACATTGAGGGTGTGGCGCGCGGGCGCTTCTTTGTCGATTCGAGCCTGGCAGCTGCAAGCCAGGCAGGGGAACTTTTGGCAGCGATCCATGCCGGGAAGGTTGATAAGGGTCACATCGTGGGGGAAATCGGTGCGGTGTATGATGGCCACCTCGATGGTCGCCGGACAGCAGATGAGATCACGATATACAAGTCGCTGGGAACGGCGGCCCAGGACCTTGCGACCGCGAATGAAATCTGGCGGCTTCTCGCATCTGTGCAAACGCCTTTGCGGAGTGCCTAGGGGCTGGATGGCGAGGCGAATGAAGTGGCTTCATATCGGGATCGACCAACTGTCGCTGCCATCGTCAACACCTGAAACCATGTGAGGCTGAGGCGTGAGTACATGCTGAGGGCCTTGAAGGCCGTGCAGCAGACCATGAGCAAGCTATCGTCTTTTTGCGTCCCAAGGTGGCGTCTCATTGCCGCCAGGGTATGGGGTCAGCTGACGCAGTGAACGGCCGCAATTGCACTCGGGCCTCCTGGAAGCCCGGCATGGGAACACCACTCCAGCCGAGCTAGTGAGGGGGTAGTCGTATTCGTAGGCCGCAGTGCGCGAGTTCACGATGGACTTCACGATCGCCACATAGCCGTTCCGAAGGGCGTTGAGCGTCAGAGGCTTTGCCGTCAGGTCGGCATTGTCGGCCAGGATCTCGCGCGCGGACTTGCCCGCCGGCCTGTCCTTGGTGGAGGCGGGCCAGTGGGTCAGAAGGTAGATGAAGGCCTGAAGGTCGGCTGCCGTATAGGTGTCGATCGGATGGTCGCCGATCAGTTCGACAAACAGGTTGGCACGAAACCGGGCAGTGCCGATGTCCTTGTTCTTCTCGCCGCTGGCGGCCTCCCGCTCCGCAAAATATTCCTCCGCCACCTCGCTGAAGAGTGGCTTGTCGGAAGCCTTGCGCGGGACGTGGCGCCGGTCGAGCTTGAAGGCTGGTACCCGAACTCCGCCGGAGGAGACATCGGTGCCAGCGGATGGGCGGGGCGCGTCGGTCCCTCCCTCAGCGTCGTGCGCTTTCTCCTCGGGCGAGGGAACGGCTGCGGGCGAGGGATCGGGGCGCATCGGCGCGGCCGGACGCTTTTGCCCGGGCGCTTCTCCTGGCGTGGACGTAGCCTCGCCCGTGATCCTGGCGATCGACTGGGCCTTCAGCATCTCGGCATTGTCGACGATGAGGGGATTGCCAGCCGATCCCTTCGCCAACTCGCGGTTGATCTCAACAAGACCCTTGAGCCCGGCGAAGACCGGCACCTGGTGAGGCGGAGTCGGCGGAGCGGGCTGCGCGATGACCTGCTGCATGGCCTTCAGGTAGCCCTTGATCTCGGCCGCCGTCATCTCGGGCGTTCCGCCGTCAAACAGCAGGTGATCGTCGCAATCGTTTTCGCCTGGCTGCCGTTCCATCCTCTGGACCCTTAGCTGCTCGAACCTGTTTCTCGCCAGCGCGCCGAGCAGGTCGGCCTGCCGCCGCGCCTCTCGTGCCGTCAATGGGCCAAGGCTGAGGCGCACCGTCCGGCATCGCTCGCCCGCGGGCTCGCGCGGCATCCTGATCTGAAACAGGTAAACGGAGCCTGACCGGACCAGATAGCGCCCCGGCGCCGAGCGCTCTTCCTCGCGATTGGCCTGCAAAGCCGGCGCTTCTGCGGCGGGCGGCGGGGGAGGGGCCATAGCGCTGTCTGCCCGCGCTACCTCCAGCGATACCTTCGACGATACATCGAGCGATACATCCTGCCAGTCGTCCACTTTTCGAGCTCCTTCTTCAGGAGCCTTCGCGGCGAAAAGGACAGGAAAGTCAGTGTCTTGCCGATCGAGGGATCAGGACCCCCGGAAATTGGCGGAGAGGGGGTCAGGAAGCTATCGCCAGTTCCTGCGGACTTGACCGGGCAACTTCACCACCACGTAGGACGGCACGTAGGAGTAGGAGCAGTAGTGCAGCCCGCCCGCACCAGGTCGTTACCTCGTTGCTAACTCTCTGGAGCAACATGCGAATCCGACCCCGATTGTACTGGCTAGGGCAGGGGAGACCAAGCCTTACTGGCTTCAGCAAAGGAGCCAGACCGATGACCATCCCAACCCACCACCACAAGGCAGGCGCACGACTCCAGATGACCGGAAGGGCGACCATGGCCGAGGTCCATGAGTGGTGCCGCGACAACGGCCTCACGGCCGAGCAGACGGCCAACGTCCTCGATGGCTGGCAGGCCGCTCGGGATACAGGCGCCAAGTCGCTGCGGGACATCCGCTGGGCGACGGATGCCCGGCCGATGGACGACGAGGCCTTCTACGCGCACTGGGATGCGCTCATCGAGGCCGCTGCGCTCGAAGGCGATGAGGCTGAGGTCGAGCGCCTGATGCTTGCGCAGGGCGAGGCCATCACCATCCGCTTCCCCGGCTGACCGGCCGCGCCACGGGCCAGTATCGGTAGGGGCTCCCAGCTGGGAGCCCTTCTCGTTGCGATACTGGCCACCCGGCCGAAGGTGTTGCGTCGACTGCAACTGCTGATAGTCTGCCCCGCAACGTGGCGAGGGGATTCTACATGAGCAGCGAGCCGGAACCGAAGAAGGCCGACATCGTACAGGAGGCCTTCAACAAGGACATCGACAGCGCCCTCCCGTTCGACCTGCGCATCAGGCACCTCCAGTCAGCGATGGAAGATGTCTACGACTTCTTCCACGACGTGAACTCGATGCTCATTCGGAAGGGCCTCCAACGGCTCGACGACATGTTGAGGCCCGCTGCCATGAGCGGCATGATATCGGACATGCTGACGGCCTCGCTCGCGCGCCAGTCGCGGACCCTCGTTGAGAACAAGCACTTCAACGGCCACCCGGACCTCCTCGTCCGAGGCAAGTATCCCGGCGATGCAACGCCATCTGGTAGGGAGGGCGTGGAGGTGAAGTCGACGGTCAAGCGGGGAGGGGCGGTCGACACGCATGGCGGAAGGGACCAGTGGATGTGCGTGTTCGTCTACGAGACCTTCTACGATGAGAACAAGCCCGCGCACGAGCAGGAACCGATGAGGTTCGTGGAGGTCTATCTGGCCGAAGTGGCCGAGGCTGACTTCCGCCATAACAATCGTGGCACTCTGGGTACGAGGACCTCGACGCTGCATCGCGATGGGCTGCAGAAGCTGCGCAAGGGCACCGTCTACATGTTGCCGAAGACCGCCAAGGCGACCGGCTCCAAGCGCAGCAAGAGCTAGGATACTGGCGGACGAGGACGTAGGTCGGTCAGCAGCGGGACGGCCTCTTGTGCCAGCTCGAAGTAGCGCTCATCAAGCTCCACGCCTATGCTCTCGTAGCCGACCGCGTTGGCCGCAGCCATGGTCGACCCTCCGCCCATGAACGGGTCGAGGACGACGCCCCTTCCCAGCGGCAGCACCGCGCGGACGAGGTGGCGCATGAACGCCTGAGGCTTCAGAGACGGGTGGGGCGCGATACGACGCTCTTGGACGGGCGTGGGATGTGACCGGATGACGTCTCCGAAGGGCTGCTCCTTCGACAATCGCCTGAAGCCGCCTGTGCCCCACTTCCGCAGGTTATCCTGGACCCGCCCTTCGAGCGGGGTCCGCAACATCACCCACGGTTCCCACTGCGAGCGAGGCATCACCGAGACATCCTCGAACTCATCGTGCGCGTTCTTCGGCCGGTCACCACCGCGCATGGTCATAACCTGGCGCGCAATATACCCGCGCAGCTCCAGGCCTGCCTCGACCATCGCGCCCGCCACGATGTGGGCAAGCAGCGGATTGGAGGCGACCAGGACGTTGGCACCTGGCACCGCCGCCCGAAGGACCAGCGTCCCGAAGCGCTTGAAGAAGACGTGCAGCTCCTTGCGGTCAGCATCTGTCAGCACCGTGAAGCGTGGTAGCGGCGCGCGCTGATGCCCGTCGTATGATGGGGGAAGGCGCCAGATGCCTCCCCGGCCGCTGCGGAGTTTCTGCTTCTCGACCTCAGAGTACTCGACCAGCCCATAAGGTGGGTCGGTGACGACCGCATGCACCGAGGATGGTGTCTGACTCGACAGCCAGTCGAAGCAATCCGCCTGGTAGAGCGTGGCCTTGCCGACCTGGGTGCTGCGCGTCAGTGCCGCGACGGCCGAGCCGTTGAGGTGACCGTTGACGACCTGTATCTGGTAACGGCCTCGACGTGTGCGCCGGAAGAGCTTGCCGCTGTTGATGTTAAGGTAGGAGCGCACCGAGGATGGTGCGACACATCCGAGACGGGCATTGACTGCCGTCGCTATCTCAGAGATGGATGCATCGCCTTCCAGCGCTTCGAGATACTGCACGATTGAATCTCGAATAACCCCTGGCGGATGGCGCATGCGAATCAGTTCCCCTTGTCGCCGCACCGTGTGAGTTTGACGTCCAGACGTCAAGCGACAAGGTCGTGACAATCGGACGAAGCATTAACCTAGACGACCAACCTAGCATCACGGGCGAACTTCGGATTGGCGTTTCTCCTGAGAGTAAGCGGTACTGGAATACCGCAATCACCAAGCAGGAGATGACCATGACCACCTCGAACACCTACCGCAAGGTCCGCGCCCTCGTCGCAAAGATTGAGGCCAACGGCTGTACGGCTGGCGAGTCCGCTTCGGCCCTGCAGACCGCCTCCGACATCATCGTCAAGCACGGCCTCGACGTCAGCCGCGTCGACTGGCCCAAGGCGCCCAAGGGATACCGAGTCGAAGGGACGCTGGGCGTCGATGCGAAGGTCACCAAGGTGCCCGCCACGCCCGACGCCCCTAAGAAGGAGCGCAAGGCCTCCAGCCGCAAGCTGCCTCCACGCACGCACGTGGCTGGCGAGCCAACACAGGGCGACCGGGTCGCTGCCATGGTCGAACAGCCGGACGGCGCCTCGCTGGACGAGATTGTAGAAGCCCTAGGCGTGCTGCCGCACAGCGCCCGCGCGTTGGTGACCACTCAGCTCAGGGGAAAGCGCGGATGGAAGGTCGTCTGCCGCGATGGCAGGTACTACCGCGAGGCCTAGGACGGGCGCATCATGACACAAGGCCGGGAGCACTTCCCGGCCTTGTCGCGTCCACACGGCCGCATCTCTTCCTCGACCCACCACCGTCCGCCCATGCGGGATACGGCGCTACGCGGGCCGCACTTGGCCCGACGTCGCGGGAAGTGGCAGTAGCCCACATCTGGCTGATTTCGACCCCCAGAAACAGGGCGGTTGAGGGGGCAGTATCGGGACGCCCGCATCCAGAGTGGGGTGGTGGATGCGCAAATTAGCGATACTGGGCGCGACCGCGCAGGTGCGGGCTTCTTAGGCTGCCTCGATACCGACCCTTACCATCTCGCTGCCCGCGCGACGGTAGCGAGCCTCGACCAGCTTGTACCGACCATTGTCGAGCACGGCCGTGGCGCCGATGCGGCGCGAGTAGATGCTCACCATCCCCTTGATGGAAATCGGCTTGCAGCCCAGCTCCTCCACGGCTTCGGTCACCGAGACACCCTCGGGTCGCCGTAGCATGTCGAGGAGCCGAGCGGCTTTAGAGCCCGGCTTGGGCAAGGGCAGGCTGACGCGCTGAGCCTCAGAGCCGACCATCCCCTCGGCCTGGGCGGGGATGCCCTCCAGCGACGGCGTGCCCCCAACGAGTCGGTATCGCCCATCAGCGAGAGTCACCTTGGCGCCGATGCGGCGGCTCTGGATGCTGACTAGGGCTCTGACGCTAACTCGCTTGCATCCCAGCGCGGTCATCATCTCCTCGACTGAGGCGCCTCCAGGGCGTTGCAACATCTCGATGACGCGCGCGGCGGAGGAACCCGGCTTGGGCGAGCGCTCTGAGGCCTGGGCGGGCTCCTCGGCCATGGGCTCGGGCTCCTCCGCGATAGGCTCCTCCTCCTCGAAGGCCTGATGCGCCCGCACCTTGAGCGGCGGGATGCTGGAGGTCTCGCAGACGACGCGGCCGTCGCACCATGCCCAGCCCGATGGAGGCGAGGGCCAGGTGTGGTCGGGTGCGGCTGTGCGTGCTGAGGCTGAGAGGGCAGCGGCGCGCTCAGGCGCGGTCTGGTCGGCGTCGGCCGCTCGGGCCAGGAGGTGCTTGGTGTCCATAGGGTTTGCCTCGTCCAGGGTCGAGGAGAAGTCTCCCTTGAAGCCGGGATGGTTTCCACTCCAATCATGTTGGCAGGTAGCTGCGAGCTGCTGAGAATCCCTCGTCTCAGAGGAACATCGGAATGCCCGTTTCCTGCGGGGTTGACGGTTGGCACGTTTACCGTTGGCATTGCCCGATTGGCACGGCAATATTGGCACTTATGCCAACAGCACCGTTGGCATGCCAATGAGTTCGAAGAAGCCCGGAATACTGGGAATGCCAACGGTGGTGCCAATACGATGCCAACGGTCTCCGGGCCTGCTGCAGCCCCCATGCCAACGGTGGGACCTAAAGGCCCACCAGTTGGCATGGGCGCGCGTCCCCTGGCATGGCTGCATTGGCATGGCCCGAGGGTGAACCACGATATACCCCCCTGCAGCGCGAGGCCGAACCGACGCCTGTCGACCTTCAGATTCCCTCGTCTCCGGGAATAGCAGAACCCCGGAGTTGCGCGGTTCTCACCGTGGTCCGCTTTACCGTGGTCCGGTACCGTGGTCTGGTCCGATTTGGGCCTGTTTGGGCAAAGCGGACCACGGTGGACCAGGATTGCAGAAAGCCCGGAACTCTGGGCGGACCACGGTCGGACCACGGTGGGACCACGGTACTCAGGGCTCCCACGCTGTGCCCCGGACCAAGGGCCCCCTTGAGGGGGTCCCATGGTCCGGGCGCGGTGGCCGTGGTCCGGCCGACTGGTCCAGTGGGTAATGAAGTAGAAGAAGGGCGCAGACAGATTCCTCGGACGAGGTTCCAATGAGCGAGCGCCCGCCACCTCCCGCGTATCGGTCGTCGCAACGCCATATCGCCCCGCAGCCCCACCACCGACTGATATCGCCCGTGTGGCCGCGTGTGCCCGAAGGCGTGGCCCTCTACGCGCGGCGGACGTTGTCTCGGGCTGCGCCTGCCGTGATATATCATTATTGGCCTGCATCGCCTTGAAGGCCCGACAGCTCACACAACGTAGTGCGATTCAGACGAGGCCGCAGCGGCTGGGCGGTTGCGGGTATTCGGACATCCAGGCGGACAGCATCGATAGCAGCACCTGAGGCCTGGGTGCCGCTGGGCGATGAGGCTGATAGGACAGCCATACTGTCCTATAGTCGGAAGGCCTCATGTTGTTTGCGTAACTATTATCCTGCAGCGGGGGACGTATCGGGGCCTCGGCTGCCCCTCTTGGGTCCATGGCCGTCGAGGGCCCCAGAACAGACGAGGGTCTCGGCCGGGGTGGCCGCTCAGCCTCGAAGGCCTTCGCAGCGCCACGACACCTATCCGGCCTAGGCATCTTCATCGTTGCAGTGCTGCGGGTACTTGCTCCAATCGACCTTGCCCGGCGTGCTCGTGTGTTCGTAATCCTCGTCCACGTCCTCTGGGAGAACCGCCATCCCTCGCTGGATGAACTCCTCAATCTGCTCGGGCGTGTACTCCCCTATGAATCCCTTGACGAGGTTACCTCGCGGTGTGACCTCCTGAAGGTTCGCCAGCGTATGCAGGCCACGCAGCTGGGGGTCGAAGAATGCAACGATGTGGTCCGGCTGATTGCCCCGTGCCCTCACCTCGTCCTCAAAGGCCTTGATGGCCTTGCGCTCTTCCTTCGATTGGTTCGGCGGGCGACGGTCGACCCTTAGCGATTTGGCGTCACGACGCCGCTCCCGCCGCAGCGCATCTCTCACACGCTGTACCTCAGGACTCCGGCTCGGCAGGTCCCGGACGTACGCTCTGCGTGGGGAGTAGTACCCGTCCGTGCCAAGCTCCCGGACGCCATCATCCCGCTCATTGCGATACCGTTCGCGACTCCGCTCACGTCGGCAGGCGGTGCAGTGTCCGCTGCACGCAGCGCGCGGTGCGATGTGCTCATACTTGCACTCCTCGCCTGTAAAGAACCAGTTGATGCCCAGCCGCTTCGCTTCGGCGCGCGTCTTGGGCAGCAGGTGCCATTGGTCTTGGGGAGGTATTGCCACAGTCGTCTCCGGGGTTAGATTACCAGGACGTCGTCTGCGGCAACGACGAGAGCATTTTACACGGTTAGCGGATAGGTAGTCCAGCAGCATCATTCGCCTGCCTGGCACTGCCCCGAACCCGCCGAAGCGTCACGCCCTTGACGTCCGCCATGGTCCCGCCTGCTAGAAGATGATTGGCTCTGAGGCCGCTGCGCCGGGCTCGACCACCATCACCATCCCGCCTGGTCGAGTCAGGGCTGTGCTGGCTGTGCTGGCTGTGCACGCACAACCCTTTCCACTATTGGAGGCCACTAAACTATCAGCTTACTCTCCTATCCTCCCTTAGAAACCAGAAGCTCATGCGTAGGTAGATTGAGATAAAGAATAACTAGAGGCCTATAGGCGGAAAGGGTTGTGCGTGCACAGCCAGCACAGCAGCGGTCCAGGGGGATGGTGAATTCGCGACGTCAGAGGCCTCTGCTCGATGTGGTCGTCGCGGCCCTGGCCTCGCAGGCCTTACCTCGTTGCGGCCGTGGTCCACCATCGGCCGGGATGATACTCAGGCCCTTGGGCTCGTCCCCCAGCGGCTATCGTGCGCCACCACCATCCCGCCTGGTCGAGCTGGCTGTGCAGAGTGTGCAGCGTTAAAGCACACTCCAGTTCACGTATACCGAGCAGATATAAACTCTAAGTAACTCAACATCCTCTAATACTACCTCCTCGCGTCCGCGTGTAATAGGCTTATCAGGATAGAAACAATATCTTAGAGCCTTCAATACGCCAACCGGAGTGTGCTTTAACGCTGCACACGCTGCACAGCAGCGGTCGGGGGATGGTGGATGCAGCGGAATGCGGGCAGGTGGTGGACGTCGCCCCACCGCCTCAGAGGCCGAGCAGCACTGACCGCCTGCCCGGCCTCTGCGCTCAGCGCCCCGCAGGACGAGGCCCCGCGCCTACGATGCGCTTGACCACCTCGTAGCCGGGTCCGTGGCCAGCGACCGAGCGGTCGATGCCATCGTCCTCGTCAACCTGGCGGGTGCCATGCTGCGCCCAGTAGCGGTCAGCCAGCTGCGCCATCGTCTTGGCCCGCACAGGCTCCAGGTGACGCCCGTCCGCCGAGACCTGCAGATGGGCCAGGCTGGCCGCGTCGGCCGTCGAGCCTGAGTCCGCGAGCCGGTTATAGGAGGCCATGATTGCCTCCTGGCGAGCTGCGGCCTGGGCGGATGTCGCGTCCTCGGGGAGGTCAGCTGCCAGCTCTCCGATTTCGTCGAGGAAGGCCTCGGCCGCGCTCTCAGGGAATACCGCGACCGGGCCGCTGGTGGCGAGGCCGGTGATGTTGAGGAGTAGTTCGTTACGCATGATGGCGCTCCTTGGTGTTGACGTTGATGAGGAGTGGCCGGGACCACGAGGACACATAGTCCCGGCCACAAGGAGACTCGCCTGTTCCCGAGGCTCGTCTATTCTTCCCGGCCGGACAGGGGAGAAGGAGAAGAACCCCGCCCGGCCGGGCTCATATGCGCGCGCATCAGCGGTTCGTGTTAAGATACCCCCAGCGAGCGCCGCGCATGTGGTGGACGGTCAGGTTCTGGCCCGACCGTCCGATATCCCTCGCAGGGCAGTCCCTGCGAGGAATTCTGCTATCGCCCGGTGGTCTCCTGCCGCCCGGCGCCGCTGACCTTGGGCTGCTGCTGGGCCAGTGTGGCGTCGACCTTCACGCCCAAGACTGCAGAGGCCGGAAGCAATCGCCACTCGACGCTCTCGCCAGCCTCGATGGCCTTCCAGGTTGCTTCAGCTTCCAAGCGCTCCGCCTGGGCAACCTGACGGCTCAGCGCGCGGATGCGCTTGCCGCGCTCGTGCGTGTCGATGCCATCGGTGGTCTCGTAGGCTGCGTCGATATCGGCCTCTAAGGCCTCGATGAGCTTGTCCTTGAAGAGCCATGCGGTCAGCGCCGCTGTATCAACCACGCTGGGCGTGCGGCCTGGGGCGTCGGCCGAGGGCTCCAGCCCGGTCAGGCGCTGCGTCGGCCATCCGATGCCGATGCGGGGCGCCTGAACTCGGCCACCACCGTGGTCGACATAAGGCTCTGCCGCACCAGCAACGTATGGGGCGCCGCGCGCGGCAAGCTCCTCAATCTCAATCAGCACCTTGCGCTTGACCTCTTCGGCCGTCATCGGCGCAAGCTGCACCTCCTGCCGCTCCGCTTCCAGGCGCCGGGCCTCTCCTCTATATCGCTCCACGAGGCCCGCGTAGCCGTCTGTGCCGGGCTTCAGGTCTGGCCGGGCGTCGACCAGGGTGCCCGCAGTGTTCCCGCCGATGTATCGCTGCAGGGCCGTCTGAAGGTCACGGGTCGCCTGCAGCTGGGCGATTGTATCGCGAGAGTGCTGCATGGCACGTTCATGACTGCGGCGTGCCCGTACCAGAGCCGCTTCGGCGTCCGAGAGCGAGGCCAAGGTTGCCGGGGTCGCCTTCTTGCCTTCGTCGGCCATGCGCTCCTTCATGGTCTCCACGAGGGCACGCGCATCGCGGAAGCGATTGTTGGCCTGCTCAGATGCGCCGTGCGCGCCTTCGGCTGCGTCGGCCAGTTCCTCAGCGCGCTGATCGAGCCAGCCGAGACGACGCTTGGCCTCCTCGGGAAGAGCTGCAGCCCGGTCGGGCTGGGTGGTGGATGGTGCCGCGACGGGCGCGACGGCTGTCTTCAATCCGAACATGATTCAGTACCTCACTTGCAATGTTGCGTTGTGCGACCGCAGCCGCGTCTGCTACCAGTACGTGCAATGGTGCCATGCGATTACCTTGTTCGGAAGTCCCTGGGTGGTGCGGTCACTTCCGCATTCAGTCGATGCCCGCGTCATCTCGGCTGCTGCGGGCCACCAGGCGCTCGACCGCCAGCGTCGGCGCCC
>JBKBIT010000021.1:0-66753 GCA_046297455.1 Aliihoeflea sp. | reverse complement strand
GCTTCTCCTCCTGATTGCGGCGCACGCCAGAGGCGGGATTGTCGTCGCGCCATTTCCAGCGGATCGCGAGGTTGAACGCCTTGCGCAGCACCTCGACGGTTCGGTTGGCGCGCACCGGCGTCCCCCGGATATCGGTGATGTCGCGGTGGAGCGCGTCCACATCGTCATGGCTGATCTGGGCGACCTTCGTCTTGCCGAAGCGCGGCAGGATGATCTTCTCCCACATCATGCGCTCGTCGGCCTGACTGCGCTCGGCCTTCTTCGGCAGGTGCTCGCGCGCGTAGCGCTCCCACATCTCCTGCACGGTCGGCGCCTCGCGCTGCGCCTGCCGCTCGCCCATCGGGTCGGTGCCCAGATCGACCTCGCGCTTCATGTCCTTCGCGGTCTGGCGTGCGGCGGCCACGGTCCAGTCGGGCCATGCGCCAATGGTGATCCGGCGCTGCCGCCCCTCGGCGCGATAATCCAGGACGAAGGACTTGGCACCGCCGGGCGTCACCCGCAGGGCGAACCCCTTCACCTCCGCGTCCCACAGCATGCTCTGCCCGCGCACGGGCGGCAGCGCCTTCCGGGCGGCGGCTTCGGTCAGTTTCTCGGTCATTCCAGCCTCCCCGTGTCAACACTGTGTCAACACATCATATGGCTGCTTTTGTCGTTCGCTGGCAGCGAGTAACAGGCGGTCGCGCCAAATAGCTACAATAAAACAGCCGTCTAGGAGACTAGGCCGGAAAACGCGTCAACAATCAAGGCTCTAGATGTTGTGGTGAATCTGGCTCATAACCTGAAGGTCGCAGGTTCAAATCCTGCCCCCGCAACCAAGAATTCATAGATATTCCAGCAGCTTAGCTGAAGCCACGTCCTCCGGGAGCGTGGCTTTTTTGGTTTCCGGGATGTACCGGCTGGCCAGGGCTGCGATTTCAGGGTCTGCGACTTCGCTGACGCTCCGGCTTGGCGCTCAGACGACGAAGGTGGGGTGGGTGCGGGAATCGCGCTAGGGTGGCGACAGTACAGGAGACAATCATGCCACCATCCTTTCCCCTTTCCGGCTCGTGCCGCTGCGGCCGGGTCGAGATCCGCGTCTCGAAGCCGCCGATCGCCACCAGCGCCTGCCACTGCCGCGGCTGCCAGAAGATGTCGGCCAGCGCCTATTCGCTGACCGCGATGATCCCGGCCGATGGGTTCGAAGTGACGAAGGGCGAGCCGGTGATCGGCGGGCTGCACGGGCCGGATATACACCACTATTTCTGCCAGCACTGCATGAGCTGGATGTTTACCCGGCCCGAGGGGATGCCGTTCGTCAATGTGCGGCCGACCATGCTCGATGACGCCGGCCGGTTCCGCCCCTTCATGGAGACATACACCAGCACCAGGCTGCCCTTTGCGGAGACGGGCGCGGTGCGGAGTTTTGCCGAGTTTCCGGCGATGGAGGAGTATGCGCGACTGGTGGAGGAGTATCGGGAGTGGGTAGCTAGCGGCGCTGACGGGTAGGGCGGGGCTCTACGTCCCCCTGTATTGGGAGTTCGGCGGACGCTAGGCCGTTTGGGCATTTTCTCGTCGGGATGTTGCAGCCATTCTACGCGGCTTGCGCCATTCCCGCCGGCGCGATCGCCGCGACCACAGCGTCGGCGGCTTCTTCCCGGAAATGCAGGTGCGCCCGCAGATCGTCCAGCGAGCGCGGCTTTGGATGCTCGCCCGGCCAGTCCTCGAAGGCGAAGCCGAGCGCTATGCCGGCCTCACGCAATGCCTCGTCGAGCGTGTCGGCCACGGCGATCACGCCGGGTACGTCAGGGAACGTCAGGGAAGGACACGCCGTAGCCGCTGTCCGGCTCCTTGTGGATGAGGGCGATGTAGTGGGTCATGTTCGAAGGCTGGCCAGTTTGACTTCCTCAAAGCGGCGTCTCCAATCGCCGGCAGTCCTGCGCGCATCTGCCCCCCAACAAATGCTGCAAGTACCGAGTGGTTGCGTTGAGGCTAGGGCGTCGACCCCAACGCGATTGAGCTGAAAGTTCCAAAGTTCGGGTTTTGGCGCCTTGGGTATCCGCGCGCAACGCCGCGACGTGTGAACGGTGAACGTGCCGTCTTTGCGGGAGGGCCGGAGATTCACGGGCAGGCAGGACGTGCTCATCGAAGCCCTCCAATAACGAGCTTACGGCCAATGTTGCGAATGCTAGTAGTTACTTTACGCCACGGCTAGGGTCCAGTATCGCCAAGTTGCTAATAATCGCTATCTCCCTTCTACAAGGGAGATAGGCGTAGGTGGCCATCTCGCCACCTCTGTCCTGCCGGCCTGCCCTCCGCTTTGGCTTCGGGCGTTCGTCACTTCAATCGACAAATCGTTGTCGATTGATCGGCCTTCGGCCGACCGCTCCTCATCCCCCTCACCGTCTCGGCTGCGCCTCGACACCTCTCCCCCCGGAAGGGGGAGAGGAGGGGGATGCGGCAACGTTCCGCCTACGCGAAATAGCTCTGCAGCGGGCGGACTTCGAGGCTACCCGCCTTGAGTGCCGTTATGGCCTGGGCGACGGCTTTCATGCCCGACAGCGTGGTGTAGTAGGGCACTTTCTGCATCAAAGCGGCGCGGCGGAGTGACTTGGAGTCGGAAACCGCTTTCTGGCCGTCGGTGGTGTTGAAGACGAGCTGGACCTGGCGGTTGCGGATCGCGTCCTCGATGTGGGGACGGCCTTCCAGCACCTTGTTGACCTTCTCGGCGACAATGCCGTTTTCGGCCAGGAAGCGCTGGGTGCCGCTGGTGGCAACTACGCGGAAGCCGATATCGGCCAGCACCTGGACAGCAGGCAGGACGCCCTTCTTGTCCTCGTCGCGCACCGACACGAAGACGGTGCCCGAACGCGGCAAGTCGACGCCCGCGCCCAACTGTGCCTTGGCGAAGGCGAGCGCGAAATCGCGGTCGAGGCCCATCACCTCGCCGGTCGACTTCATCTCCGGGCCGAGCAGCGTGTCGACGCCGGGGAAGCGGGCAAAGGGGAAGACGGCTTCCTTGACCGCGATGTGGCCAAGATCCTTGACGTCCGGCCGGTCGCCATAATGGCTCCAGGCGGCATCGAGCTTCTCGCCGGCCATGATGCGCGCCGCGATCTTGGCGATCGGCCGGCCGATGGTCTTGGCCACGAAGGGCACGGTGCGGGACGCACGCGGGTTGACTTCCAGCACGTAAACCTCGCCATCCTTGACGGCGTATTGCACGTTCATCAGCCCGCCGACATGAAGCGCCCTGGCGAGTGCGGCCGTCTGGCGCTCCAGTTCGGCGACGAGATCGGCCGGCAGCGAATGGGCGGGCAGCGAGCAGGCGCTGTCGCCCGAATGGATGCCGGCCTCCTCGATATGCTCCATGATGCCGGAGACGTGGACGTCGGTCCCGTCGCACAGCGCGTCGACATCGACCTCGGTCGCTTCCGTCAGATAGGTGTCGAAGAGCAGCGGGTTCTTGGAGAGCAGCGTGTTGATCTGGCCGGTCTTGTCGGCCGGGTATTTCTGGCGGATCTCCTCAGGCACCAGGCCCGGCACGACGTCGAGCAGATAGGTCTGCAGCATGGTCTCGTCATGGATGATCTGCATGGCGCGGCCGCCGAGCACGTAGGACGGGCGCACGACAAGCGGGAAGCCGAGCTCGCCGGCCACCACGCGCGCCTGTTCGACCGAATAGGCGATGCCGTTCTTCGGCTGCTTGAGGCCGAGTTTGACGAGCAGCTTCTGGAAGCGGTCGCGGTCTTCGGCCAGATCGATCATGTCGGGCGCGGTGCCCAGGATAGGGATGCCGGCCTTTTCAAGCGCGTCGGCGAGCTTTAGCGGCGTCTGGCCGCCGAACTGCACGATGACGCCGACAAGCGTACCGGCGGCCTGCTCGGCGCGCAGGATCTCCAGCACGTCCTCATCGGTGAGCGGCTCGAAATAGAGCCGGTCGGACGTGTCGTAGTCGGTCGAGACGGTCTCGGGGTTGCAGTTGACCATGATCGACTCGTAGCCGGCTTCGGCCAGCGCGAACGCGGCGTGGCAGCAGCAATAGTCGAACTCGATGCCCTGGCCGATGCGGTTCGGCCCGCCGCCGAGGATGACGACCTTCTTGGCGGAAGAGACCTGCGCCTCGTCGGCGAGCATGCCGGCGAACGGCGTCTCGTAGGTGGAGTACATATAGGCGGTCGGCGAAGCGAACTCGGCAGCACAGGTGTCGATGCGCTTGTAGACCGGATGGACGTCCAGATCGCGGCGCAGCTTCGCCACCGCCTCGCCCGAGGTGCCCGACAGCGAGCCGAGGCGGGCATCCGAAAAGCCCATGGTCTTCAAGAGCCGCATGTTCTGTGCGTCGGCGGGCAGGCCGTGGGCGCGCACGCGCGCTTCCATGGCGATGATGGCCTCGATCTGCTCCAGGAACCACGGGTCGATCTTGCACATGGCGTGCACTTCCGACAGCGGCGTGCCCATGCGGATTGCCTGGGCGACCATGCGCAGCCGGTCTGGCGTGGGCGTGCCAAGGGCTGCACGGATGGCGTTCTTGTCGTCGCCGGAACCGAGGCCGGGAATCTCGATCTCGTCGAGGCCGGTGAGACCGGTCTCAAGCCCCCGCAGCGCCTTTTGCAGCGATTCGGCGAAGGTGCGGCCGATGGCCATGACCTCGCCCACCGACTTCATCGCAGTGGTCAGCGTCGGCTCGGCGCCGGGGAACTTTTCGAAGGCGAAGCGCGGGATCTTTGTCACGACATAGTCGATTGACGGCTCGAAAGAAGCGGGCGTCGCGCCGCCGGTGATGTCGTTGTCGAGCTCGTCCAGCGTATAGCCGACGGCGAGCCGTGCAGCGACCTTGGCAATCGGGAAGCCGGTCGCCTTGGATGCGAGCGCGGAGGAGCGCGACACGCGCGGGTTCATCTCGATGACGACGAGGCGCCCGGTCTCCGGATTGACGGCGAACTGCACGTTGGAGCCGCCGGTCTCCACCCCGATCTCGCGCAGGACCGCGATCGAGGCGTTGCGCATCATCTGGTATTCCTTGTCGGTCAAGGTCAGCGCAGGCGCTACCGTGATGGAATCGCCTGTGTGCACGCCCATCGGGTCGACGTTCTCGATGGAGCAGACGATGATGCAGTTGTCCGCTTTGTCGCGAACCACCTCCATCTCGTATTCCTTCCAGCCGAGCACGCTTTCCTCGATGAGGACCTCGGTCGTCGGCGAGGCGTCGAGGCCCGACTGAACGATGTCGAAGAATTCGGCGCGGTTATAGGCGATGCCGCCGCCGGTGCCGCCCATGGTGAAGGAGGGGCGGATGATGGCCGGCAGGCCGATCTCGTCCAGCGCCTGGGCGGCAATGCCCATGGCATGCGCCATGTAGCGCTGCTTGCGGTCGCCTTCGCCGAGGTTCCATTCGGTCTCCAGCGCGTCGAGCGCAGCGTCGAGATCGGCGGGGTTGGAGGCCTTCACTTCGGCGCGGCGCGCCTCATGCATCTTGCGGTCGGCATCCTTGACCTCGGATGCGTTGGCGAGCATCGATTTCGGCGTCTCGAGCCCGATCTTCGCCATCGCCTCGCGGAACAGCGAACGGTCTTCGGCCTTGTCGATGGCCTCGGCGTTGGCGCCGATCATCTCGACATTGTAGCGCTCCAGCACGCCCATGCGGCGCAGCGAAAGCGCGGTATTGAGCGCAGTCTGGCCGCCCATGGTGGGCAGAAGCGCGTCGGGCCGCTCCTTGGCGATGATCTTGGCCACGACTTCGGGCGTGATCGGCTCGATATAGGTCGCGTCCGCCAGCTCCGGGTCGGTCATGATCGTGGCCGGATTCGAATTGACCAGAATGATGCGGTAGCCTTCCGCCTTCAGCGCCTTGCAGGCCTGGGTTCCCGAATAGTCGAATTCGCAGGCCTGGCCGATGACGATGGGGCCGGCCCCGATGATGAGGATCGACTTGATATCGGTGCGCTTGGGCATGAATATCCGCTTTCAGGCTGGCCGATCCCGACCGGGCCGCTACGGGCAGCCAGTCGGGTGCGTGCAGTTCAACGTTGAGGCTAGGCGCGCCTTATATTGTATGGTTTCGGGCGATGGAACCCCGCCTGCACCACAATCGGGGGATTCCGACATGAAGGCGTCAGGGCGTTCACGAAATGGGCGCGCATGGCTTATGTTGTGGCTTGCCGTGGCACTGTTTTCGGGACCCCAGCACGCCAAGGCTCAACCCTCACCGTATGGGTTTGGTGAAAGCACGCTTGCGGAATACGGCCTGCCTGTGGTGGATACCGGAACGCTGAGGCTCTATCATTCGCCGTCGGCCGGTGCAGGGGCAAGCCAGCTTGCCGAAAACATGAGCGCGGCAGTTGACTGGTATCGCGCCCGGCTCGACTGGGACCGCGAGATTGCCGTCGCCGTGCTCGACCGGCAGGATTGGGAGGCGCTGTCGGTCGTCCCTTATCCCGTGCCCTACGCCCAATTGCTGTGGGACGTGGTGGTGATGCCGGATTCGATCGAGAGTTTTCCCGGATCCGATCGATGGGGATTTGAACCGCGTGCGCTTAACGAAGCTCTGACCTTCCACGAGATCGGCCACATCGCGGCGCACAGGCTGGGCATTCGCTCCGGCAACCATTTCGTCGAGGAACTGATCGCCAATATCTTCCTCGCTGCCTATGTGAGGGCCGAGCGCCCGGACCTTGCCTTTATCCTGGCCGGCGTGCCGGCGGGTTTTGATGCCGGCATGGCGCATCGACGGCTGGTCGATCTCGACGATCTCTATGCAGGTGTCGGGTTGATGAACTATGCCTGGTTCCAGTTCAGGCTGGCGGTGCTGGCCGACTACATGGTCGCCCGCGCGCCGCTGGAAGAGATCGTCGGCGGGCTGAGGGACGCATTTCCCGCCGACACATGGCACCGGCGCGAGACGATTGCGGCCAGCCTCGCGCGGCTGGAGGCGATCGTGCCCGGTGTCACTTCGCTCGCCGCAGATCTGATCGGCGACGGCCTGCTGCCCCGCCTTCTGCCCGGTCCCTGCGGCCAGCCGGCCGAGATGTCGGGCGAGCCCAAGGCGCTGTTCGTGGAAAACCGAACCGCGAGCGACTTCAAGTACCGCATCCCGACGCTGCTCAGGGAGACCATCGATATCGAACTAAGGATCGACACCATGCTCTCGGGCATCGGCGAGGACGAATTCGAGAGCCAGGTCGGGGCGACCTTTGCGGAGGCCATGGCGGGCGACGAAAGCTACGAGACGCTGGCGCCGGGGAGGATTGCCCGACACATGCTTTCCCCCGGCACGCTGGTCGAGACCAGAATCGGCTGCGCCATCATGCCGGACCACGCCGCGCGACTGGTGGCGGAGTAGGAAAGGGCGTTCCGTCCGCTACCCCGCGTCGAAGCGGTAGATGTGCTCCATCATTGGCAGCACTGGCGCCAACAAATGTCCGCAGCGGCGGTCTACGTCGAGCATGAGTTCATGCGTGCGCGTTCGCGCCGAACGCCAGTCAGCGGCTCCGGCCAGTAGCACCAATGCCTCGTCGAACCGGCCTGCCCCGGCAAGTAGATCAGCCGCAATAAGCTGGTCATCCTCGGCCGGTGCATCGCCCCGTGAAAGCGCCATGGCGACGGCAAGCGCGCGATCCCAGTCATGGCCGGCGGTCAGCGCGGGCGGGCGGCCCGGCGCACCTGCTGCCTCGCCGCGCAGCAAGGGCGCAAGCGCGGCACGAGCAAGAATGCGGTCGACATGATGATCGGCACGGTCGCCCTGGCTGCCGGAAGGGGAGACGAGGTGGAAGCCCCCCAGCATTCTCTCGCGGCGCGCGCGGCCAAGCGTGACGTCGATCCCGGTTATTATTCGCACCGTGATGGAGTCCGGGTCGGCCACCGGATCCACCTCGCCGCGCTCGACCATGCCGAGGACGGTTTCGGCCACCACGGTGCCGATCACCATCTCGCCAGTTAGGTTCATCGCCGTCATCAGCAGAACGGCGTCTGGATGCAGGGCCGCGAGCCGCACGATGGCGCGCATGGCGGCGCCGGCCTCGCGACCGGCATCGACCTGGCGCACCTCGTAGGGTTGTGTCTCGATGTCGAAGCGCGGGTTCAGACCGGCAAGGCCGAGAGAGGTGGCGATCGCACGCCTGCGGTGCTCGGTCTCCTCCTCCGCCAGCCAATGCTCGCGCGGCAGGCGAGCGATGCGGTCCAGCAGGGCGGAGAGATCCTCACGCATCGCCGTGACTGTCATGGCAAGCTGCCACATCCCGGCCTGCTCGGCCTTGGCGGCCAATACCTCCTTGACGGTGTCATCGAGCCCGGCAACGAGCAGTGCCACCTGATGGGCGATGCCGGAGCGGCCAAATGCCTCTGCATCGGCCGCCTGCCAGCGCGCCATCTCGCCGATCAGCCAGTCGCCTCCATCATGCTCGACGAGTGCCCGCAGCACCGACCGGCCGAGGTCGGGAAGGATCGAGCCAGCGGCTTTTTCCTGCGCCAGATCGGCGATCCTGGCGAGGCGCTCAGACGTGCTGGCATGGGCAAGCGCCAGTTCGCGAATGCGCTGTGGCGGTGGCGTGCGGGCTTCCAGCGCCGTCAAGAACTCTTCGGCCGCGGTGGCGTCCATACCGCGGTGGTGGATCGCCAGATAGGCAGCGTCGTCGCCATGCTGGTCGCGCCAGAAATTGGGTTTTTCGACCGGTTCGGCGAGGAGCATATCCACCGATGCGAGCAAGGCGGGTCGGTAGGCACAAACGGCGGCGGAGTCTGCGAGCGCCGGCAGGGCGCTGCCCGCCAGAACCATCAGGGCTGTCAGTACTTGTCTGCACGATCGGCCGATCATGAGCACGCCCCAAGGGTCGAGAGGAACTGAGGCTACAACAGAAAGCGTGCCAGGCAAATTCCCATTCCGAAACGTAAGGAGCCAGCTTCCGGCGAGGGCGTTTGGCTCCATTTGCCGGCGGAGTGGCGGAAGCGGTCGACGGCCTGCCGGATCTAACCCCGCCGGAGGCTGAGCCGGAGAACCCTGCAGGCAACCACGTGGTGGTCGCCTGCAACGGGCTGCTTGTGCTGCTCGTCCATTTGCGCGTGGGCTCGGTGGCGGTAGAAACAGGCGAGGCGGTAACGGTTGGCCAGGCGGTGGGCGCGGTCGGCAACTCGGGCAATACGACCGAGCCGCATCTGCATATCCACGCCGTGTTGGAAGGAACCGGCAGCGTCCTGACCGGTGAGGCGGTGCCGATCCTGTTTGACGGACGTCATCCGGTGCGCAACGCGGTCTTCGCGCGCTAGATCCTGCCATCCCTCAGCGCCTGCCTAGAGCGTCACGGACGATCTGTTCGCTCGGTAGCGACGTCCCGCGACCCTCCGGCGGCCAAGCATAACCCGTATCCGTCGTGGTGACATCCACGGTGTTTGCAGGGGTGGCCGGGACAGGTTTTGAGGCCAGCGACGGCGCCTCGAACTGTTCACGGAACTGCGGGACTTCCATTACCTCCGGCATGACAAGGATCTTGGCTACCCGGCGCGAAAAGGCCGGCCGCTTCACCATGATGTCCGCGGACTTGACTGTCGAGGCACGCGGCAAATGATCGTGGATGAGGCTTTCCATATGGTCGTCGCGGCTGGCACCGGATTGGCCGCCCATGACAACGGCGACGATGCTGCGGCCATTCAACCGTACCGACGTGACCAGGTTGAATCCCGAGGCGCGGGTGAAACCAGTCTTGATCCCGTCCACGCCGTCGACGCGGCCGAGCAGACGGTTGTGGTTGCCGATGGTCTGGCCGGCGAAATTGAACTCGCGCGTCTGGAAGTAGTGATAGCGGTCGGGAAAATGTTCGCGGATCGCATAGCCCAGCACTGCCATGTCGTGAGCTGTGGTGACCTGACGCTCGTCCGGCAGGCCATGGGCGTTGTGGAAGACGGTGTCGTTCATGCCGAGCTGGCGCGCCCGGGCGGTCATGAGCCGGGCGAAATTCTCTTCCGTGCCGCCAAGTATCTCGCCCAGCGCCGTGGCCATGTCGTTGGCCGAGCGGGTCACGAGCGAGCGGATGGCGTTTTCGACCGTGATCAGGCTGCCAGCCCGCATGCCGAGCTTGGACGGCACTTCGGCCGCCGCTTTCTCGGACACTGGAACCGGAGACCCGAGACTGATGCGACCTGCCTCCAATGCCTCGAAGACCATGTATAGCGTCATGATCTTGGTCAGCGAGGCAGGAAAGCGCGGCTCTGCATCGTTGCGCGCAAAGAGCACTTCGCCGGTATTCGTGTCCCAGACATAGGCTGCATATCGGTCGTTGGCGTTTGCCGTGTTGGTGGCCAGAACGGCGATGATCAACGCCACTGCGGCCACGAGGACGTGCAAGGACACGCGCCCCGTTCCACGACGGGAGAGAAGAGAGAGTTGCAAGGCTTAACCTGTCTTTCGTGAAACTGACGCGTCGGTGCAGCATCCGCTGCCGGCCCGACCAATCCAGAGGCGTCTGAACAGGTCTTTTGTGGTGATATTTTGATGAACAATGCCCATGGGGGCATGCGACGTTGACCGTGGGAACGAGGAACCCGGGGCCAATGAATTGCGTTTGATAGCATTCGCGCAAGTCAGCTGGCGCATCGTCATGAAGGGCCTGCCCGACCTGTATCGTCCCTTCCAAGTCGGGCAGGTTCTTTCCGTGTCGTCTTGTCCATGCGACAATGAGGCATGAGCGAGAACAACACGCGGCCCCGCGTCGAAGCGAAGCGCAAGACGCTGCGACCCAAGTTGCACAAGGTCATTCTCGTCAATGACGACTTCACCCCGCGCGAATTCGTCTTGCGGGTGCTGAAGGCTGAGTTTTCGGTTGGCGAGGATATGGCCTACAAGATCATGATCACGGCCCACAGGCGCGGAGCCTGCGTGGTGGCGGTGTTTCCCAAGGATGTGGCCGAGACCAAGGCAACGCGGGCGACCGATGCCGGTCGCGAGGCCGGCTTTCCGCTGCTCTTCACCACCGAACCGGAGGAATAGGCGGCAGCCCCCTATTCGGCGGTCTCGATCATCCCCAGCAGTTCCCGGGCTCGTGCGAGCCTGTGTTGGTAGTAGTCGTCCCAATCGTCCACGCCGCTATCGCGGCTGAAGCTCCAGGCCACTTCGATGTCGGCGATCCCATCGCGGATCACTGCGGCATCCAGCATGAACGCTCCCAGCGTCACTTTCGCGCCGCCGCGATTGTCGGTGGCCGTGGCCCAGTCATAGGGCACGCGTTCCAAGGTCCATTCCTCGAGGGCGGCGTCAAAGGCGGCTACCGCCTCGGCGAGGAGATCGGCGTCCATCCGCAAGGTACCTAGGCTCGCCAGCGCATCGCCGAGATTGTTCTGTGCCGTGCCCCATTGGAGCGGCATGTCCGCGCGAGTCCAGACTTCCATCACGTCGCGATAGGCAGCGATGGCCTGCACCAGCAGGGCATCATCCTCGCGCAGCCGTGAGAGCAGCTTCAGCGTGTTGGCCCGATTGCTTGTGGCCATCGCCCAGTCGCCGGGCACCGTTTCGCGGGTCCAGACCGCCAGCGCCTCGTCATAGAGCGCAATCGCTGCTGTGGCATGCGCCTCCTCGGCAGTCCTCTGACCCAGCACCTGATGAACATTGGCCAGATCGTTGCGCATCGATGCGCCAAGCAGTGGAAAACGATCTTCCGTCCAATGCTCAAGCAGTGGTTCGCCCGTCGCCACGGCCTGTTCCAGCATCTCGAGATCGCCGTCGCGTTCTGCGATGAAGCGCATCGCACCGACGAGGATCGACTGGTTCATGCCCCAAAGGAGCGGCTCGACTTCTGCTCCATGGCGTTGCCCTGTCTCGACCAGCAGCGCCATGGCGCGGCGCATCAGGCTCGTGTCCCCGCTACGCTCGCCAAGCGTGGCCAGAGCGGAGGCGAGGTTCAATCGTGCCGCCATCCAGTCTGCCGGTGCTGCGTCGTCCGGCGTTTCCGCAACCAGTTCGGCAAGAATGGACACCGCTTCCTCGATGCGCTCCGAGCCACCTTCGAACCCGCCCAGCGCCGACAGAACATTGGCCAGATTGTTCCTCGCGCGGGCGAGGCCATGGCGATCGCCTTCCTCCTCGAAAAGCGCAATGGCCTCTTGAAACCGGATCGCTGCCTCCTCGTACAGCGCGGCGGAGGCGCGCTGGCGGGCGAGCATATACTGACTGTTGCCGATCTGGAGATGGGCCTCGGCGCGCGCCATTCTCGACCGGGTGCGTGCGGCGACGAGAATGATCTCGTCGCTTCGCGCCAGCACCCTCTCCAGCGCGGCGCGGTCGCGACGATACTCGCCATGTCGATAGGTGGCGATCACCGTGCGGCGCAAATAGTCCCAGGCAAGCGCGTCGTCCCACCGCTCGACCTGGCGGTAGGCTGCCTCGTAGTCGTCAGCGGCGCTGGCATGGTCAAAGACCAGTTCGTAGGTTGCCGCGCTCTCGGCGTGTATGGCCGCGAATTCGATGCGGCGCGCACGGATGGCGTCCTCGGCCGTGTCGACCTCCCGGGCCAGCGTGTTCACATGGGCCTTGGCCTGTTCGTTGAGATCGATCGCCGCCGACAGTGCCCCTTCGGAGATGGCGAGGGCGGCAAGGTTGGAAAGACGCGTCAGTTCCGGGTCGGCCGAGGTCAGCACAGCGCGAAACGCCATCATGTCTCGCAGGTTCGCTGCCTGGGTCCGCAGGAGTCTGTCGAGCGCCACAGGATCTTCAGGAGCCTCGGCACCCATCGCGTCCAGGATGGCAAAGACTGCGTCCATCGGGACTCCGCCGGAGACGGCGACGCGCTCGACCTGCAGGCGATCGATGTCGGGCAGGTCGGCGATGGTCAGGAGCAGTCGGCGCCTCTCGCTCAGGATGCTACCTTCCGGACCTTCTGCCGGCGCTGGTGTGGCGCCCAGATAGAGGCGCCGGCGCAGGTTCTCGTTGACCCATGGACGCTGGCGGCCGCTGGTCTTCAGATAGACCTCCTCGGCCACCATGCGCATCACGATGCCGAATTCCGTGCCGGCCATGGTGTCGAAATGGCGCAGAAGGGCAGTGGTATAGGGGCTATTGCCGCCCTGGGGGCCATCGAGAGCTGCCTGGCCCGGCGCGGCCGCGAAGGCGATGACGGTACCGAAATCCTCCAAAGCGCGCGCAGGCCGGGACATCCGGGCGACGCCTCGGGTCTCGCCGAGACCGTTTGCGGAGACGGGCGCGGGCGCTGCATCGGCCGTCAGCCGAAGCGTGGCACCGCGTGGAAAAGGATTGTCGCGGCAGGCATCGAGCATCAGGATCGTCACCGGCACGGTGGTCTGCAATTCGGCGACGATCGCTGACAGCGGCACCAGGCGCTCACCGGCAGCGTCCAGTGCCGCTGGGCCGGCATCGACCGGCACAAGAAAATTCTCGCCGCCGGCCTCGATGCCATGCCCTGCATAAAACAGCACCGCAACATCGGCGCCGTCGGCATCCTCCGCGAAATCGCGCAGATCGCGCGAAAGACGCCGCGCGTCCCGGTCAAGCGCCAGCGTCGTCTCGAAGCCGAGCGCTGCCAGCAGCGATTCCATGGCTCGCGCATCGTTGGCAGGGTTGGCCAGGGGCGCTATGTCCACGTAGTCGGAATTGCCGATCAGAAGCGCCACGCCGCGCAGTGGCTCGGCGCGCGCGGCATGGGTCGAGACCAGCACCAGCAGCAGTACTGCCCAGGCAAGACGAGCCAGGCGCACGCGTGATGGCAAGTTCGTTGCGATCATCTTTCCCGCCAAGCCGATCGGAGAACGGCAAGTATTTCGCCGTCAATGCGGCGATGCAAGGGCGGATGGAAACTGCCTTGCGCGGGTACCGTGACTGAGCGGCGGCGCTGGCGGCTATCTGTTGGGACGCAGACCTGTTTCGTGCAGCAGGCCTTTGCGGCGTGCATCGAAATAATAGCCACGCTGGTAGAGCCGGATGGCGCGGTCCTGGTCGAAATCGGCGGTGAGGTAGGCGCCGCGCAGATAGCGTACCGCATAGTTGAGGTTCGTCTCGGCATCGAGCAGGCCTTCTGCCGGCCCGCGATAGCCCATGCTCTGCGCCGTATCGTGGCGGATCTGCAGCAGACCCCAATAGATGCGGTTGCGTGCCGCCGGGTTGAGCGTGCTTTCCTTGTGCGCCAGTCGGCGAACCATTTCGACCGGCAACTCGTAATGCGCGGCATATTTGGCGATCAGCGCATCCAGTTCGGGACTGCGAGCGGCAACCTCGCGTGGGGCTATGTTCGAGACCGGGTGGATGAGCCTCACACGGGGTGCCGAAGAGACTGCCGCACCGGCAGCAGACGCAAGCGCCTGAACACTGCTGGTCGGCGAGGGACCAGCATAGGCGGCTGCGATGAAAGAGGGTCGGGCGGTGGTGTCGGTGGCAGGTGCCGGTGCCTTCTCCTCGACAGCGGCCTCGGCCGTTGCCGGGGCAGCTGAAGCCTGCTCGTCGGCAGCGGTCACGTTGTCGTCGGACTGCGTGGCTTCGCTGGTCTTCTGAGAGACGGCTTCCAGCTCGGCGGCCATGTTGATGCCGCTCGTTGAGCAGGCTGCAAGAGCCATCGAAAATGCCAAAATGACCGGTCCGGCCAGAATGCGTGTCGCGGACAAGGCTGTCCCCCTCGCTCGATTTCGCAATTCCCCGCCCTGATTTCGCTTAGCCGAATAGCCCTTCCGGGGCAACAGACTTTTGCGCCTGGGGATGTTCCCGTTTGGTTCCATTTGGCGTATGTTGGACATATATGAATGGGGTCAGCGATGCGAATGAGGCACGTTTTTCCCACCCGTCTCGGTGTCTTCGCGCTGGTCTGGGGAGAAGCAGGACTTTCCCGCCTGGTGCTGCCGGAACGGGATGAGGATGCAGCCCGCGCTCGGCTTGGTGGGATCGAGGACGGTCGTCCCCCCGACTGGGTTGAGGATCTGGCGGCGTCGATCGTCGGCTATGCCAAGGGCGAGCGGGTGGATTTTTCCGACGTGCCGGTCGATTTCGGTCTGGCAGAGGGATTCGACATCGCCATCTGGCGAACCGCCCGAACGCTCGGTCATGGCGAGGTCACCACCTATGGCGGGCTCGCGCTGCTGGCCGGCCATGAAGGCAAGGCGCGTGCCGTTGGTGCCGCGCTCGGGCGCAATCCCGTGCCGCTGGTCGTGCCCTGCCACAGGATACTGGCCGCTGGCGGGAGGCTTGGCGGGTTTTCTGCACCAGGCGGCAACATGACAAAGGCGCGGCTTCTCATGCATGAGCGCGCCGATACGGCGCCTGCACTGCCCGGGCAGCAGGTGTTTGATTTCTGACCATGTGCTGGAGTGCGGATAACCGCAAATGACAGCAGGGCGGCACGCGGAGCACCGCCTTTCGGAGCCTCTTATCGAGGCTGGATCAGTGACCCAGGCCGGCGTCGACGAGATTCAGCGGGTGGCGCCGACCGTTGCGATAGGCATCGATCACCCGCTGCTTGACAGCGTGCCGTCTTTCCATCTCGCTCTTCTTGAGCCCGAGTTCGGCGCAGACCGCGTCGATTGCCAGCTTCATCTCGGCACGTTCAGTCGCACCGAAGTCGTCAGGCAGACATTTGTCTCGCGTGGCGGCGATCATGATTTCCTCCTTCCATGTCACGGCGGCCCCTTCTGGTGAAGGCCATGGTTCCGCAACGTGACCATGATACGGGGAAATCAGGCAAAATCGGCAGCCGCCTGCATCACGATTTGAGTCGGGCCGATATATGCTTGGGGAGGCTGCGCGCAGCAATTTCCATCACTGAGGCGCCATGGGCTTGCCGGCGCCGTCGCAGGCGCCTTGGGAAATGATGGCGTAGCCGGCTGCCTGCGCTCGGCAGGCGTTGGGGAATGTCTGTTCGTTGCCGTCGCGCTCGGCGCAAACCGGCTTGTAGAGGAGGGGGCAAACGGCGCGCTGGCCGTCAGCCATCTGTGCCGCCGCCGGGCCCGAAAAGGCGATAAACGCACTCACACCCAAAGTCGTTACAAGGCGCATGTGTTCTCCAGTTCATGCGTTTCCGTCACCTTCGAGCGTGAACTTCCGTGCAGTGAAGGGCGAAATTTTGTCCGAAGCAGGGTCGTTTTACGCAGGGTTAGAAGAAGTGATGGGGCCCGGCCCTCTCACGTTGATTTCGTGAACACGAAGGCGTGAGAAGCCAGCGCGATTGTGGCTCGATGGGGGCGCGGGTGCCCTCGGCGCCACTTGACCAGCAACGTTGTGCGGCTGCTTCGCCGGCTGGCTTCGCCAGAATTGTGGCAAAACCAAGCCGCTGATTTTGTTGAATTAATTCACCATCCGTGATTTGGCGTGGCGGCTTTCGACAGCTACATCGGTGTGGTCTCGCCGCCGATCCGCCATCCCAAACAGCATCGGCTCGGGACGACAACAAGCAAGGGAGCAACCCAAGATGAAGAAGATCCTCGCAACGCTTGCGGCCTCCGTGGCCATGATCGGTTTCGCTTACGCTGGTGAAGTCGAGGGCACCGTGGCTTCGGTCGATTTGGAGACCAGCACAATCATGCTGGAGACCGGCGAGACATTCGTCGCCCAGGAAGGTGTCGACGTCGACGGTCTCATGCCGGGCAGCCAGGTGCGTATCGTCTATGACGACACGACGATGGAAGCTACCGACGTTCAGGCTCTCTGAGGCGTGATCGTTCTCTTTGGCGGTCGGTCCCCGAAAGGGGGCCGACCGTTATGGTTTCAGGTCAGGGATTCAGCGGCCGATCAGCCATTTCGAGGTGAAGCTGCGGGCCGGCCCAGGGGTGTGCGTCGCAGACCTCTTCGTCGAGTTCGACCCCGAGCCCGGGTTCGTCGGACAGGATGACATGCCCGTCCTGCCATTCGATCTTCCGCTTCAGAAGCTGTCCGTGGAAGCCATCCCACTGCTTCAGCGATTCCAGGATCAGGAAGTTCGGCAGCGTTGCCGCCAGCTGGATGTTTGCCGCCCCGACGATCGGCCCGCAATAGCAGTGCGGGGCAATCTGGATATGATGCGCCTCGGCCATGGCCGCGATTTTCTTCGTTTCCAGTATCCCGCCCGAGCGTCCCAGATCTGGCTGCAGGATGGAAGCGGCACGGTTCTCGATGACGCGGGCGAACTCCCATTTGGTCGTCAGCCTTTCGCCGGTGGCGACCGGAATCGACGTGCCGCGCGCGACCAGCGCCATCTCTTCCGGCATGTCGGGTGGTACCGGTTCCTCGAACCATAGCGGGTCGTAGGGCTCGATCGCGCGCGCCATGCGCAGCGCGCCGCCCGGCGTGAACTGGCCATGGGTGCCGAAGAGGATGTCGCAGCGTGTGCCGACCGCCTCGCGGATGGCGGCCACCATGCGCGCCGACAGGTCGATGTCGACGAGGCGTGGCTGGTGCCCGTCGAAGGCCGTGTAGGGGCCGGCGGGATCGAGCTTCACTGCATCGAAACCCTGCGCGACATAGTCGAGCGCACACTGGGCGGCGAGTTCGGGATCGTTGTAGACGTTGCGCTCCGGGTCCTCGACCTCGTCCACGAAGGCACTGCCTGAAGTCGGGTAAAGATAGGTGTAGGAGCGCAGCGTCTCGTGC
Organism: Aliihoeflea sp.; assembly: GCA_046297455.1. GTDB lineage: Bacteria > Pseudomonadota > Alphaproteobacteria > Rhizobiales > Rhizobiaceae > ZYF759. The sequence goes on along the minus strand of JBKBIT010000021.1, from coordinate 49,232 downwards.
ACGCGTCCCCCGATCAGCTTGTGAACCGGCTTGCCCGCTTCCTTGCCGATAATGTCCCAGCAGGCGATCTCGAGCGCGGATATGCAGCCCATCATGGTGATGTCGGGGCGCTGCGAGAAGCCCGAAGAATAGGCGCGCCGGAAGAAGTTCTCGACGTCATGCGGGTCTTGGCCGACAAGATAGCGCGCCGCCACGTCCTCGATCATGCGGGAGGTCAGATGCGGATCGAAGGTCGCGCTGTAGGCCTCACCATAACCGGACACGCCACCATCGGTCGTCAGCCGCACGAAGATGAAGTAGCGCCCGCCAATGCCCGGCGGCGGATTGCCCACGACCCAGGTCTTCACGTCCGTGATCTTCATGCTGCTCTCTCCGGGTGCCCGTTTCAGTCGAAGACGATCACGTTGCGCAGTGCCTTGCCGTGGTTGACCGCCGCGATCGCCTCGTTGATTTCCTCGAGCGGGTAGGTGGCCGTCACCAACTCGTCGAGCAACAGTTCTCCCGATCGGTAAAGCTCGACCAAGGCGGGAATGTCACGGGCGATGGTCGCCTCGCCCATCTTGGAGCCGAGCACACGCTGGTTGAGCCCGGCCAGCGTGCCGGGATCGTACTCGGCCATCACCCCCGAGGGCGGCATGCCGACGACGACAAGTTGGCCTGACCGGCCAAGCCAGGGGATCGCACCGTCAAAGGCCCTCTTGGCGCCGACGGTAACGAAGACATGGTCGATCCCGCGCCCTCCGGTCAGTTCGCTGATGGCGGCGGTGGCGTCGGAGGAAGCGGGATTGACCGTGTGAGTCGCGCCAAAGCGGCGCGCAGCCTCGAGTTTGCCATCGTCGATGTCGAGGGCGATGATCGGCTCCGCCCCTGCGACGCGTGCGCCCTGGATCGAGTTGAGTCCGACACCGCCACAGCCGATCACGGCCACCGATTCACCTGCGCCCACGCGAGCTGTGTTGGAGACGGCGCCGAAACCGGTGATCACGCCGCAGGCGAGCAGCGAGGCCACGGGGAAGGAAATGTCTGCCGGCACCTTTACCGCCTGGCTGCGATGCACGACCGCCTTGTCCGCAAAGGCGCCTGTGCGCAGCGCCTGGAAAACCAGTGATCCTTCGGCATCGGTTATCGGGCCATTTGCGTCGCGCGGGAACACCTCTTCACAGGTGATGGCCTGACCTCGGTCGCAGTAGCGGCAATGGCCGCAAAAGCGAATGAGGGTGATGACGACGTGGTCGCCTGGCGCAAGATCGGTAACGCCAGGGCCGACGCCCGAAACGATGCCGGCCGCCTCATGGCCGTATACGGCCGGCAACGCCCCGCCCCAGATGCCCTCGGCATAGGAAATATCCGAATGGCAGATGGCGCAGGCCTTGATGTCGACCATGATCTCGTCGGCACCTGGCTCATCCAGTTGCAAGTGCTCGATCGTCAGCGGTTTGCCGAACTTGCGGCAGACGGCGGCTTTGATTGTGGGCACGGGCGCTCCTGTGTTGACCGTACGCCACGCTATGTCGTCTGGCTCCCGGCTTGCAAGCCTCTTGCGCATGCGTTGACCGTAGGTCCGTTCATGGGTAGCGATGGGCCGTTTCACGGAGACCGGACATGAACCGAGATAGTGCCCGCCCCGTCGGCGAACTGACCCTCAGGACATTGGCCATGCCTGCCGACGCCAATGCCGCCGGAGATATCTTTGGCGGCTGGGTGATGGCGCAGATGGATCTGGCCTGCGGCATCCGCGCGGCCGAGCGGGCAAAGGGCCGTGTGGTCACGGCAGCCGTCAAGGAAATGTCCTTCGCCAAACCGATGAAGATCGGGGACACACTCTGCATCTATATCGACATTGCCCGGGTCGGCCGGACGTCCATGACGCTGTCGGTCGAAGCATGGGCGCAGCGCTATCTCTCCGACGTGATGGAGCGCGTTACATATGCGGATTTCGTGATGGTGGCACTGGACGGCGAAGGGAAGCCTACGCCGATCCCGGCCGAAGAAGGCTGAAGGCAAGGAAGTGGCGGGCGTGCTGACGCAGCCAGCCTACAGGGAGTTGCTGGCGATCGCGCGCCGGCATGCACGTCCCGGTATCGAAGCCGACGATCTGCTGCACGACGCGCTCGCGGCCGCCCTGATAGCGGGACGCGACCCCGACTCTCGCAATCGGGCCTGGCTGGCCGGCACGATGCGCAACCTCGCCGCCATGGCGGCCCGCACTGCCGCGCGGCGGCGGCGGCGTGAAGAGCACGCGCACACGGGTCGACCGGTCGACACTTCGTCGGAAGCGCCCGCCATGCCTGCGCTGGAAGAGCTTGCGCCTGCGCTGCGCATCGTGGCGGCCCTCGTGCTGTCCGGCCACAATCGCGCAGAGATCAGGCATTTGCTGCGAATCTCCGACACCGCGCTGCGCCAGCGGATTTCCGGCATCCGCCGCATCTGGTCGGAGAGAGGGGGAAGCAGCCCCGGCGATTTCGTGGCGCTGGGGGAGAGTCTTGCCTTCGGCTCGATCCGGCGCTCGCTTCTGCCGTTGATGCGGGCCGGCTGTGCGCATTTTGCCAGCCACGATCCGGACGGTCATCCGATTGCCTTCGGTTTTTCGACGAGATGACCTCACGAAACCGGGGTCCGCGGCAACCAGGGCACGTGAACAACCACAGGAGCATCACATGCTGTCCAAATCCCGCATCGGGAATATCTGCTACTACGTCACCGACATCGACCGTACCGAGCGTTTCTACAGGGACGTGATCGGGCTCGATGTCCAGCGCATGGATGATGACGGCAGCGGTGGGCCGTGGCTGCTGGCGGCCATCGCCAACAATGTCGAACTCATCTTCTTCAAGGCCGAATGCCGGCCCGGCAATTCGCCGATCATAGTGTTCGACCTCGCCGAAGGCGGCATCGACGATGTCGTGGCGGGCCTTGCCGAGAGGGGGGCAACGATCGTGACCCCGGTCAGTCATGCGCCCGGCGGCTGGTCGTCCGAGTTCGCCGATCCGGACGGCCATCTGATCTCGATGTACCAGAGCGAAACCGTTCCCCGCAGCAGGTCCTGACGGGTCCAGCCCGCCGTCGATATGTCGGCGGGCGACCTTGCTATGACGGCAGGCTCAGGAAGCTGGTGGCGATCGAGAAGTAGATCAGAACGCCGACGACATCGGCAATCGACGTCACCAGCGGTGCCGAGGCGGTGGCGGGGTCCAGGTTGAACCTTGCCAGCGCGAAGGGCAGCGACATGCCGATCAGGCTTCCGATCACGACGATGCAAACCATGGACAGCGAGACAGTCGCCGCCAGGCTCGCATCCCCGCGCCAGAAGCCCAGGAAGGAGACGGCCACCGCCATTGTGAGTCCGAGCGCCAGCGCGACGGCGAGTTCTCGCAGCAGCAGATAGCCCCAGTCGCGGAACTCGACATCGCCGGTGGCGAGCGCGCGCACCATCAGCGTTGCGGCCTGCGAGCCGGCATTACCCCCCGACGCGATCAGCATCGGGAGGAAGAACATCAGCGCCAGATGGGCGGCGATGGTGTCCTCGAAATAGGCGATGCCGGCACCCGAAAAAATGTTGCCGAATACGAGCAGCACCAGCCAGACGATGCGCGCACGATAGAGCATCAGGATCGTCGCTTCACCGACACTGGAAGCAAGGTTTGTAACCGTGCCGACGCGGTGGAAGTCGTCGGTCGTCTCTTCCTCGATAACGTCCAGCGCGTCGTCGTGCGTGACGATGCCGACGATGCGGCCATCGGCATCGACGACTGGCAGCGCGAGAATGTCATAGCGTGCGATCTTGCGCGCGACATCCTCCTGGTCGTCGCCCACCTGAACGGCCAGCGTGTTGGTTTCCATGATGCCGCCGACCTTGGCGCGGGCCGGCGCGGTGATGAGATCCTGCAGGCGCACCGAGCCGATCAGCTTGCGGTCCTCGTCGACCACATAGGCGCGGTAGATGGTTTCCTTGTCGGGAGCCTCGCGCCGAAGCTTGGTCAGCGCCTGGGTACCTGTCAGATCGGCGGTCAGCGTCGCATAGTCCGACGTCATGATGGCGCCCGCGGTGCCCTCTTCATAGGCGGCCAACTTGCGGATGTCTTCGCGTTCGGCCTGGACGAGCGCCGGCATCAAGGCCTCGCGCTGGTCGTCGGAAAGCTCGTTGTAAAGGTCGGCCCGTTCGTCGGCGTTCATCTGCACAACGATGGCGGCCAGCCGGGCACGTGGTGCCACAGTGGCGAGTTCGACCTGGAATTCGTGGTCGAGATAGCCGAACGTGTCGGCCTTCTTGTCGAGCGGCAGCAGTTCGAGCGCGGACCAGCCCTCACGGGCATCCAGCTCGTTGATCATGGCAGCGATGTCGGCAGGATGAAGCTGGTCGAAACGCTCCCGAATCGTGTCCATCTGCCCCTGCTGTACAAGGGTTTCGAGGTCAAATTCGAGCGTATCGTTGTCCATTCGGTTCTCCGTCGCGCGCCGTGGGCGACGGACCCGCCGGATCAGAACTTCCGGACGGGAGCGTGCCTGTGGATCGCAGTTTGATTGACTAAAGCGACGACCACGTGAAACCGCCACGTGGTCGAGCGACTAGGCCCCTCGTCCAAAACACCCGTCTCCGTTTTCAGTCTGCCGGTCATGTCCTTGGCGCCTTTTTGGCACCGGGACACTGCGACGCAGCGCGTTTCATAAGCCATGAGCAATCGGGCGGCGTCAAGCGCACGTATCGGCTACGGCGACTCACCGTTTACAGAAATCGACATTGTCCTCGGCGGCGGGTCGCTCGATATGCTGGGGGTATCAAACCGCCTCCCAATGGCTAACCGGGACGAATGAAGGACGGAGAATTATGAGCAAACCGAAGATTGGAATCATCATCGGCTCCACGCGCGAGGGCCGGTTCGCCGACCATCCGGCACAGTGGATCAAGGCGCAGGCCGAGAAGCATGGCGCTTTCGACGTCGAGCTGATCGACCTTCGCGACTATCCCATGCCCTTCTTCGACGAGCCCGCCTCTCCAGCCTGGGCGCCGTCCAAGGATGAGACGGCACAGCGCTGGCAGAAGAAGATCGACAGCCTCGACGGCTTCATCGTGATCGCCGCCGAGTACAACCGCGCGCCGACCGGCGTTCTGAAGAACGCCCTCGACTATGCCTACAACGAGTGGAACAACAAGCCGGTCGCATTTGTCGGCTATGGCAGTGCGGGCGGTGCACGGTCCATCGAGCAGCTGCGTCTTATCGCGATCGAACTGCAGATGGCGCCGATCCGCTCTGGCGTCCACATTCAGTGGGCAGTCTACGAGCCTGTCGCAAAGGGCGAAAAGAAGCTCGAAGAGTTCGATTTCCTCAACGATACGGCAAAGGGCATGCTCGACCAGCTTTCCTGGTGGACCAACGCTCTAAACGCTGCTCGCGCGAAGAGCGCCTGAGGCACTGGAGACGGCCTAGCTGGGTCGTCCGATATCTGGCAGGCGCGTGGCAAGAATCTTGTCGACGCGCCTGCCGTCCATGTCGACCACTTCGAACCGCCACCCGAAATCGTCGACGCACTCGCCGGTCACCGGGAGATGGTCGAGGTAGGACAGGACGAAACCGGCAACGGTTTCATATCCTCGCCGATCTGGCAGTTCGAACCCCAGGGTTTCCGCCATGTTGTCGGCCGGCATTGAGCCTGCCAGCAGCCATGTCCCATCCTCGCGTCGGACAGCGTGCGGTTCCGTTTGAAGCTCTTCGTAACGAAAGACACCGGCGATCGCTTCCAGAATGTCGGTCGGGCTGACCACGCCCTCGAAATTTCCGTACTCGTCGTGGACAAGCGCCAGCGGCACGTCGGATTCACGCAAGGTGGACAGGACTTTCAATGCGTCGGCGTGTTCGTGGATCACCGGGGCCGGAAGCACCATGCCGCGCGGATCCAGTGAGCGGTCGGCGAGGATGGCAGACAGAAGGTCGCGGGTGCGTACGACCCCCACCATGCGTTCGACCGTGCCTTCGCCGGCAGGCAGATGCGAATGGCGGGTGCGGATCAAGGCCTGCCGGATCTCGTCCGGATCGGCCGCCACATCGATCCAGTCGACATCGCTTCGCGGGCTCATGATGGATCGTACCGTCCGGTCCGCAAGCCGCATGACACCCATGAGGAGGCGCCTTTCGTCGGGGGCGATGACGCCGGAATGCTCGGCTTCGGCGATCAGCGCCGCGATCTCCTCGTCAGTGACCCGCGTCACGCTCGCGGTGTTCTGGCCCAGCAAGCGAAGAAGGCCCTTGCCGGAATGGTTGAGCACCCAAACGATGGGCGCGGCCACCCGCGATAGCGTAGACATAAGCGGGGCGATCCGGACGGAAATGCCTTCCGGGTCGCGAAGCGCGATCTGCTTGGGCACAAGTTCGCCAACGATCAGCGCGCAATAGGTGATGGCGGCCACCACCGAGACGACCCCGAGGGCGCTGGCAAGCGGGTCCGGAACCCCGAGATCGAGAAGGATGTCGCCCAGGCGGACGCCAAGCGTCGTACCCGAGAAGGCTCCAGACAGGACGCCAACCAAGGTGATGCCGATCTGTACCGTGGACAGGAACCGTCCCGGATCGGCAGCCAGGGCACGCGCGCGTCGCGCTCCGGTCACGCCGCGCTCCTCCATCGCCTTCAGCCGCGCAGGCCGCGAGGAGACGACGGCGATCTCGGACATCGCCAACAGCCCGTTGACCAGGATCAACGTGGCGACGATGGCGATTTCAACATAGAGCATTCGGACCGGTTCCGTCGCCCGTCGGAGGATGAAACGCCTCTATAGCGGTCGTCCGTGACAGGTTCAACGCGCGCCTTCAGCGGCAGGCGACGCGTCCATTGCGATCCTGGATGTCGAAGTGGAAGTGATCGGCGTGCGCCGCATTGTAGCCCGGCCCAAGCACGGTCGTGAAATATCGGCATCCGCCGCTGCGCACGTTGTTGAGCAGGGCGCGCTGGCGGAATGAGAACCAGCCCGGTTCCCTGACGTCGATGTCGCGGCCATTGCGAAGGGTGAAGCTCATCACATCGAGCGCGTTGCCGCGTGAATGCTGCGATGGGGTCGAGGAGCCTGCGATGCGTCGGCAGGAATAGCTCGAGCCCTGGTTGATGACCCCGACGCCCGACAGGTAGCGCCAGCGCGCCGCCGGCTGCAATTCGTTGCGTGTCCACTCGGCGAAGGTCGCCGCCATCTCGCAGCTCAGCGTCGCCGCAGGCTTCATCTGGGTGTTGCCCGCCAAGCTGGTGACCTGAACAGGGTGGTCGATACGGCAAGAGCCACCATCGTTGATGGGCGCCAGATCACGCCAGGTCACGCCAAGGCGGCGCAGTCGCTGGCGGCACTCCACCTCGTGGGCCGGCATGGCTGCGCCGGGAGCACGAGAAGAGAAGTCGACGCGTGGGTAGCCGACGACGAAGGGATTGGAGGGCACCAGGCGCTGCAGTCCGCGCGCATTGGATTGCCCGCCGACTTCCGCCCGCGGCTGCGGCGACAGAACGCTGCTGGCCGTACACGAGGAGAACGATAGCGCCGTCAACGCCAGCACTGCGGCGCAGGACATTGTCCGTCCAGATGATTTTCCAAACAGGGCAAACGTTCGTCGCCCCATGGCACGCAATACAGAAGCCATGACCGAACCCGAACCAGAACTCGGCTCAGCCTAGGGGCAAATTGTAAAGGCTTCTTTAGCGCTTCGTTAAGGATCAAGCCGCGCCGGGCTGGCTTCAGGCGCCGATCGCTTCCAGGCCTTCCTCGAGCCAGTCACCCAGCATTGGCATGCCCATCAGATATTGCGCGGTTCTCTTGTTGCCGCGCGCCTTTGCTTCGGCGACAGCCGTTTCCCATTCGCCGGCTTCGAAGTCACCGCGGCCGATCCACGCCAAAGCAACGAGTTCGGCAGCCTCATCTACATTCAGGTCGCCGATCAATTCGACCAGCTCCTCGGAGGTCATGTCGTCGGCCTCCTCCTCGGCCAGACCGTCATGGGCGTGGGAGTCTCTCGACTGGTCGTCGAGCTCGACCTCATGTTCATGGCCGCTTGCGTAATCGTCATTGATCGCCGCGCTGACGGCCCGAGCCTTGAGGACGAACATCCGTACGGTGTCGGGATCGATCGCCAGGCTCCATTCCTTTTCCGGCTCATTCTTCATGGCTTGTCATCCTGTCTGGGCCTGTCGGATGATCTAACCAAATCCGTCGTACGGCAAGAGGAACCGGCACAAAGTCCGAGGCGCATCGATTGTCGTTGCCACGTTGCACCCGCCGGCTCTAATGGCCGACTTCCTCCTGCGCGGATCCTTCCATGTCGTTCCTGGTTTCTCCCTACGTTCTGCCCATCCTGCTCCTGGTCGGTTCGAACCTCTTCATGACGCTCGCCTGGTATGGGCATCTCAATTTCAAGTCGGCGCCGCTTCTGGCGGTCGTCATGATCAGCTGGGGCATCGCCTTCTTCGAATATTGGCTCGCGGTGCCGGCCAATCGAGTCGGCCACCAGGTCTATTCGGCAGCCGAGCTGAAGACGATCCAGGAGGTGATCACGCTGTCGGTATTTGCGATCTTCTCGGTGGTTTATCTGAAAGAGGCTCTGACCTGGAATCACCTTGCCGGGTTTGCCCTTATCGCGGCAGGTGCGGCGCTGATCTTTCGAGCTTGAGAAAGATGCCCGGCAAAAAAAGCAGGTGAAAATCCGGCCGCCGATTACTATATTGACCGGCGAAGAGGGTTGGACGGTTCGTGGGCCATGGCTTCCGGACCATTCATTTTTTTGTCGAATCCTGTCCATTTTCGGTGACAGGCAGACCATTGATTTTGAGGGTTGCGACATGAACAAGGTCCCGATGACCGTTTCCGGCTACGAAGCGCTGAAGGAAGAACTGCGCTGGCGCCAGCAGGAAGAGCGGCCGCGCATCATCGAGGCGATTTCGGAGGCGCGCGCCCACGGCGATCTGTCGGAGAATGCCGAGTACCATGCCGCCAAGGAAGCGCAGGCGCTCAACGAAGGCCGGGTTCAGGAGCTCGAGGATCTGGTCGCGCGTGCGGACGTCATCGACATCACCAAGATGTCGGGCGACACGATTAAGTTCGGCGCGACCGTGGTGCTCGTCGACGAGGACACGGAAGAAGAAAAGACCTACCAGATCGTTGGCGATCAGGAGGCCGACGTGAAGTCGGGCAGGATCTCCATTTCCTCGCCCATCGCACGTGCCCTGATCGGCAAGCAGGTTGGCGACGAGATCGAGGTCAACGCGCCCGGTGGCGCGCGCGGCTACGAGGTGGTCAAAGTCAGCTGGGCCTGACCGCGGTGTCGGACGAGGCGCAAGCCCCATCGCGGCCGGCGTCGTCCGTTCAGGTTTCCGGTTCTGTCGTGGACCCCTCGCGGATCGAGGTCATCGCGCCGAATTTCAAGCGGCGGCTGTCGGGCGTGACCAGCACCATCGTGCAACTTGTGCCGCAACAGGCGCGCAGCCTCGGGATCGCGACTTTGGGCCCGGGTCTGCCGGAAACGTTGCCGGCATTGCGCTGGCGCCAGTTGCCGCAGCTCTACCGGCGCCCTGTTTCCCGGCCCTTCCGGATCTGGCACGCCAGGCGCAACAACGAGATGGTTGCCGGTCTTCTTCTGCGCGACATCCTGCGGATGCCGCTCCGCCTTGTCTTCACCTCCGCCGCCCAGCGCCACCACAAGCCGTTCACAAAATGGCTGATCCGCCGGATGGATGCCGTGGTGGCGACCAGCGGCGTATCCGGGTCTTTCCTTGAGGTGCCCCACAAGGTGGTCATGCATGGCATCGATCTCGAGCGCTTCCATCCGCCTCGGGTGCCCGAGGACGCTTTCGAGGCCTCGGGCCTGCCCGGGCGCTATGCGGTGGGGTGTTTCGGGCGCATCCGGCATCAGAAAGGCACCGATCTCTTCGTCGATGCCATGATTGCGCTGTTGCCGCGTTTTCCTGAATGGACCGCCATCATCACCGGCCGCACGACCGGTCCGCATGCCGATTTCGCCACTTCACTCAAGGAAAAGGTCCGGCAGGCAGGGCTTTCGGACCGCGTCCTGTTCATGGGCGAGGTGCCCGACATCCGCATCTGGTACAGGCGTGTGGCACTCTGCGTGGCGCCGTCGCGCAACGAAGGTTTCGGCCTGACCCCGCTGGAGGCGATGGCCTCGGGTGCTGCCGTGGTGGCCAGCGATGCAGGCGCCTATGCGGAACTTGTCGCCGAGGGAGAGACCGGATCGGTGGTGCCGGCCGGCGATGGGCCGGCGCTTACCGAGGCCATTGGCCGCTACCTGTCCGACTCGGCTCTTGCCCGGGCCCATGGCCGAGCAGGCATCGCCCATGTCAGGCGACATTTCCCCTTGCAGCGCGAAGCCGATGAGCTTGCTTCCGTTTACGAAGGGCTTTGGGCCAGGGAGCCGGGATGATCGACTGGCTTCTGGTTGCCCGCTCCAACAATTACGGCCTCACGCAGGATGCCGCCATACTCGCCGCCGCCATTGAGGCGGCTGGAAAGGATTGCGCTTTCGCCGAGCGGCGTTCGCGTGGCCTTGTGGAGCGGCTTGTCGGGCGCCGTCGGGCCAAGCGTATCCTTCATGTCGAACGCGCCTTTCCCGCCTGGTTCTCGGCTTCAGACGAGAACTGGCTCATTCCCAATCAGGAACGGTTCCCCCGAAGATATGTCCGCCATCTGAGGCACATCGATCGGGTGCTGGCCAAGACGCGGCACGCCGAGGAAATCTTCTCCGAACTCGGTGTCGCCGTGGATTATTTGGGCTTCACCTCGCCGGACCGGCTCGACCGCTCGGTGAAAAAAGACTGGCGGCGGTTCCTGCATCTCGCCGGCGCCAGCACGCTGAAAGGCACGGAAGACGTCCTGGCGCTTTGGCAAAGGCATCCCGAGTGGCCGGAACTGGTGCTGATTCAGAAAGCCGAAAATGCGCCGAAAGAGGTGCCGGCGAATGTCACCTTGCATTCCGGCTTCATGTCGGATGAGGAGTTGCAGCGCCTTCAAAACGCATGCGGTGTTCATCTCTGTCCATCGCGTTCGGAAGGCTGGGGCCATCACATCGTTGAGGCGCTGTCGGTTGGCGCGCTCGTCATCGCCACCGACGCCCCACCGATGAACGAGCATGTCGATGCCGACTGTGGCCTGCCCGTCGCCGTCGCCACAAGCCAACCGCGCCATCTGGGCACGAATTTCCATGTCGATCTGGCGGTACTCGAAGCAGCAATCGAAAAGGCGATTGCAATGCCCGAGGCTGGAAAGCAGCGACTCGGGGCTGCCGCGCGCGCGCGTTTCGAGGAGATCGATGATGGTTTCCGCAGGCGCGCGGTAGCCATTCTCGGGGTGTCCCAACCGTGACCGTGCTTCATCTGTGGCATTCGTCGGGATGGCGTGGGGGCGAAAATCAGTTCCGCCTGCTGGCGACGCATCTTGCGCCCTCCTGGCGGGGGCATCTGGGCGCACCGCCGGGATCCCAGTTGATGCAACGCATGGCGGGTGTGTTGCCGGCTCATCCGATGCGCTGCAACGGTCTTCTCGACTTCGGCTCGATCGCCAGAGCCCGCCAACTCATCGTGCAACACGGCTTCAAACTGATCCATGCCCATGACAGCCATGCGCTTTCGACCGCGCTTTCCATTCGAATGCTTACAAAGGCCAGGGTGGTGGCGTCCAGGCGCAATGCGTACGCGATACGCTCGGGCTGGAAGTATCGCGCGGCCGATGCCTTTTTCTGTGTATCGGAAGCCGCAGCGCGGGAATTGGCCCGGGCCGGGGTTGCCGAAGAGCGGCTTGCCATTGTCCCGGATGCGGTCGATCTCGATGCGCTCGACAGCAGCCAGCCGGAGCGGCTGGAAGCAGATCCCAGCGACATCGTGGTGCTGTGCGTGGCCGCCTTTTCGGCCGAGAAAGACCATCGAACGTTGCTGGCAGCATGGCAGCAAGTCGAAGCCCGGTGTGGGGAAGCGTGGCTTCACCTTGCCGGCACCGGACCGCTTGAATCGGAGTTGCGCGAATTATCCGCTTCGCTGGGACTCCAGCGGGTCCGTTTTCTCGGGTGGCGCGAGGATGTGCCGGCCTTGATCAAGGGGGCGGACGTCGTTGTCCTTTCGTCGCGCAGCGAGGGATTGGGGTCGAGTCTCTGCGAGGCGCAAGCGGCGGGCAAACCCGTGGTGGCCACGCGCGCTGGCGGCATCCCCGAGGCCATTGACGAGGGCGTCACCGGCTTGCTGTCCCCTGTTGGGGAGCCGTCGTCTCTGTCCGAGAATCTTGCCGGGCTGATCGCCAATCCCGAACGGCGAGTCTCGATTGGGGATGCGGGCCGCAAGCGAGCCAGAACCCTGTTTTCGCCGTCAGCTGTCACGCACGCCCATGAAGCGCTCTACGAATCGTTGCTGTCAGGTCGATCCGCCTGAGGGGAGCGTCGTGCTTCCCACGCTCTAGCGTATTTCCAGAACACGGTCTGGGAATGCGCGGCGGCGTTCAACAGCCCTTCGGGACCATCGAGAAACCCCCGTTTCATGACATAGGTCTTGAAAAAGGCGAAGCCGCCGCGCAGGAGAGGTGTGAGCGCGCTGACAGGTTTGTTGCCGGCGGCGGTCATGCGCCCGCCGAGAGCCGAATATTGGTCGATCTTGCGTATAAGGGTCGTCAGGTCGCGAATGGGGTGGTGTTCGATATGGCCCTGAAAACGCGCGATGCTGGCTTGGGTCTTTGCGCTCTCATGAACGAGATCGGTGGAAAAGCTCGCCGTGTCCTTGCGGAACAGACGCAGACAGTGATCGGGCCACCAGCCTGAGTGCCGCATCTCCCGACCCAGAAAGGTCGAGAGGCGCGGCATTTCATAGGCATCCGCGGCGGGATCTGCGATGGCTGCTTCTATCTCGGTTCGCAATTGCGGCGTGATGCGTTCGTCGGCGTCCAGCGACAGGATCCATTCCCCGGTCGCCTGCGTGCGGGCGAATTCCTTCTGCGGGCCATAGCCCGGCCATTCACGCTCGATCAGCCTGGCCCCGCAGCGCCTTGCGATGTCCTGGGTTCCGTCCGTGCTGCCGCTGTCGACAACAATGATCTCGTCGCAAAACGACATGCTCGCGAGACAAGCCTCGAGATTGCGGGCCTCGTCCTTGGTGATGACGATGCCGCTCAGCCGCGGCTGTCGAACAACATGGCTATCCCGAGCCATTCCGTTCTCCGATCGCCACCAGGCCCTCGTCCTTGATTTGGCGGATGGTCAGCGCGGTGCGCACCGTGTCGACATTGGGCGTCGAGGTCAGTTGCTCGATAACGAAGGTCTGAAACGTGGTGAGATCGCGCGCGACGCAGTGCAACAGGAAATCGGTTTCTCCCGACACCATCCAGGCACGCCTGACGATGCTCCACGTCTTCGCCTTTTCGGCAAATGACTTCAACTCGGCGTCCGACTGGTGCTGCAGGCCGATCAGGCAGAAGGCGACGACGGGAAATCCAAGCTGCTGCGTGTTGAGCAATGCCCGGTAGCCCTTGATGATGCCGGCTTCCTCGAGGCGCTTGACGCGGCGCAGGCAAGGGGGCGCCGAGATGCCGACACGTCGCGACAGCTCGACATTGGTCATGCGGCCTTCGTCCTGGAGTTCCCGCAGGATCTTCCAGTCGATCGCATCTAGTTCGACATCAATCGCCATGCGCGTCCATATATCCGAATCGAAGGGCGTTTTGACACTAGTGTCTTTCTGCGGGCGATGGAAATGCGAATGGGTAAGGTGGCGGGGGCTTTCTTTCGCCAACCGGCCACTGTAGATCGACAGGCCGCGCGCTCGCTTGTGCAGGGCGTTGGGGCGCTTGCTCCTGAGGCGTGCGCCTTGCCATGTGCCAGATCTTATCGGCTGGTTTGCGTCGACCTTGAATAAATGGCAATTTGCAAAATAGCCGTCAATTCCAGAGAGCATCGAGACACACCCGTGACACTAACGTGGGAAGACAGGCTCAAGTTTTTTCTGATACCTGGTTGGATTTACTGCAGGCGAAAACTTGCATCGGAAGCCCGAAAGGGTGAGCCGGAAATCGATATACTCCCTGAATTGTTATCTTCACGCGGCAAGGTGACGGTCGGCGTCGATGGCACCGAAGTCGAGGTGCTGGAAGGCGCGCGCGAAACCATAAAGCGCGACCGGCCCCTGCCGATGGTGGAAATCCTCGCCGGTCTTTATGAAAACCCTGCAAGGGTCGTGCAGGAACTTTGTCTTCAATACGGGTATCAGGCCCGCATCTTGTCCGATGACGGATTGGTCGATGCGCTTGGGCATCTGCGAGCCGGCCTGCCGGTTTCGTCGAAGAACGTCCTGTTTTTTGCCCATGAGTAGTTTCCCCTCATTTCCGGATACTTTTGGCCTGATGTCCGGACGTCTGCGTTCGCCTTGCCCCGGCAAGCTCTTTTCGGGCGCGGCCTTTATCGCCACACTCTGCTTCCTGATCGGCATGGGCCTTTGGGGAACGAGTGCTGAGGCCGGATATTTCTATGTCGCCTCGATAATCGTTGGAACGCCGCTGCTGCTGGCCATGAAGCCCTGGAACACGACGCTGCCTCGGGCGATCAGCCTGTATGCAGCGCTCTATGTCGGGTTCCTGGTCATGTGCATCGTGCATGTCTGGTTCCGCGGCGCATCGACCGGCACGATCGAATATGCGGCCCGCTTTCTCATCGGACTGATCAACGGGCTCTTTTTTTACCATCTGGTTGGTCAGGACCGGCAGGCTCTGTTCCGCCTGATCGTTCTTGTTGCCGGTGCCCATTGGGCCGTCGCCGTAGCCTACACGATCCATGCCGGTGTCGATTTCCAACAGCTGTCGATCGTCGGCGGACGGGTCGGCGGCAACACAAGTCCGATCTCCTATTCGATGCTGTTCATCACGTCGGCCGGCATCCTCACGCTGACCCTCGCGGATCGAATCAGGCCGGAGGCGAAAAGGCTGCCCCTGACCGGCATCGTCATCGTGCTCGGCGCCACGACGCTTGCAGCCACGATCAGTGGCAGCAGGGGAACACTGATCACAATGCCGCTCTTGGTCTTGCTGGTCTTTGCGCTCCTGTGGATGCGTATCGGGCTTAAATGGAGCCTCGGCATCGCCGCGGTCGGCGGGGTGCTTCTCCTGGCGTCGGCCTATGCCGTGTTTGGTCGCGATCCGCACATGTGGACGACCCTCTGGGGCTATCTCTTCGGCGATCCGGACGAGTTGCAGTATTACAGCGGCACGAGCGTCCGATACGAGCTATGGGCGGCGGCCATCAGCCTGATACCCGAGCAGCTGCTGTTTGGACACGGGATCTCGTCCATGCCGGAAGTCCTGCGCCATCCGGCGGCGGGCCTGCCCGAGGGGTCGCGGCTTCTGTATTACGGCCACATTCACAACGAGTATCTCGATCTTCTGCTCAAGACGGGGCTCGTCGGCTTCGTACTCTTCTACGCGCCGATGGTCGTCGCATTGTGGTTGGCCGTCAAGCGGCTGGCAAACCCGGCTCATCACATCTGGGCGCTGGCGGTGATGTGGGTGGTTGGCGCGCAGCTGATCTACGGCGTGACATCGGTGATGTTCGCGCATGCCTCGACTATCCTGCAGTTCGGCGTCTATCTCGGCATGTTGATCTTCGTCGTGGCGGGGGATGAGAAGCAGCCCGGTGCCACACGCTGAAGCCGCGGCTCTTTGTCAGGCAACCTGCCCAATCCCGCGCCACCGGACCGTCATTGCGGACCCGCGACCGTTTAACCTGTGCGCCAGCGCCCTGCGAGCCTTGCACGACAGGCGGGTCGACACCTAGATTAGAAGCGGCGCGAGCAAGCCTTGTGCTGCGCCGGAAGCTTTTCAGGAAAGGGCCATCCCATGACCGTCACCCACGCCCCGGTCCTCATCATCGGTTCGGGGCCGGCCGGCTATACCGCCGCCATCTATGCCGCGCGCGCCATGCTCGATCCCATTCTGATCGCGGGCCTGCAGCAGGGCGGCCAGCTGACGATCACGACGGACGTGGAAAACTATCCGGGATTCGCCGACCCTATACAGGGTCCCTGGCTGATGGAGCAGATGCTCAAGCAGGCCGAACATGTCGGCACGACGATCGTCAATGACATCGTCACCGAGGTCGAGCTTGGCGCCTCGCCGTTCAGGGTGATCACGGATTCGGGAGCTGTATACAGCGCCGATGCCCTGATCATCGCGACAGGCGCCCAGGCCAAGTGGCTGGGGCTGTCGAGCGAACAGAGCTTCATGGGCTTTGGCGTATCGGCCTGTGCGACCTGCGATGGTTTCTTCTATCGCGGCAAGGACGTGGTCGTGGTTGGCGGCGGCAACACCGCAGTGGAAGAGGCGCTGTACCTGTCCAATCTGGCGCGCAGCGTCACCGTGATCCATCGGCGGGATGAGTTCCGCGCCGAGCGCATCCTGCGGGAGCGGCTGTCGGCCAAGGAAAACGTGAAGGTGATCTGGGACCATGTCGTGGACGAGATCGTCGGCGAGGCTGGCAAGGCGCCGTTGCCGCCGTCGGTTACCGGATTGAAGATCCGCAACGTGAAGTCGGGCGAAGTGACCGACATGACGACCGATGGCGTCTTCGTTGCCATCGGTCATGCGCCCGCCGTAGAGCTGTTCGCTGGCAAGCTCAGGCAGAAGGCGGGCGGCTATATTTGGACAGAGGCGGATTCCACCCGCACCAGCATTCCCGGCGTCTTTGCCGCTGGCGACGTGACCGATGATGTCTACCGTCAAGCAGTGACGGCTGCGGGGCTCGGCTGCATGGCAGCACTGGAGGCGGAACGCTACATCGCCGAATCCGCCCTGCACCGGCAAGCGGCAGAATAAGGGGCCCTATAGTGCCGGTCACCGGACGTTCCAACACTGCACTCGACTGGGACAAGCTGCGGGTCTTCCAGGCCGCCGCCGAGGCCGGCTCCTTCACCCACGCCGCCGAAAAGCTGCGTCTTTCGCAGTCGGCCATTTCACGTCAGGTGAGCGCGCTGGAGCAGGAAGTCGGCGTGCCGCTGTTTCACCGCCACGCGCGCGGGCTGGAAATGACGGAGCAGGGCGAGATCCTGTTCCAGACAGCCAACGACGTGCTGATGAAGCTGGAGACCGTCAGGCTGCGATTGACAGAGACGAAGGACCGTCCATCCGGGCTGCTTCGGGTGACGACGACCGTCGGTCTCGGCTCGGGCTGGCTCACCGACAGGATTCCGGAATTCCTCGATCTTTATCCGGATATTCAGCTCCAGCTGATCCTCACCAACGAGGAATTGGAGTTGACCCCACGCCAGGCCGACTGTGCGATCCGCTTCCGCCAGCCGCAGCAGCCGGATCTCATCCAGCGCAAGCTCTTTACCGTGCATTTCCATCTCTACGCCTCACCAGGCTATGTCGGTCGCTACGGCAAGCCGGCGTCGATCGATGAGCTGGACAATCATCGGCTGGTCACCTTCGGCGAATTCGTGCCCAGCCACCTGGCGGACATGAACTGGCTGGAGACGGCAGCCATGCCCGATGGAACAAAGCGCCTGGCGACCTTGCAGATCAATAATATTCTGTCGATCAAGCGGGCTGTTCAGCAAGGTGCGGGGATCGCAATGCTTCCCGACTACGTCGTCGAGAAACAGTCGGGCCTCGTTCAGGTGATGCCGGACCTCGAAGTTCCGTCTTTCGATACCTATTTCTGCTATCCGACTTCGATGAAGAACCAGGCGCGGCTAAATGCGTTTCGGGATTTTCTACTGTCCAAGGCAAGAGGTTGGTCGTTCTGAAGAACGATCGATCCGATTCGTCTTTTCCAAGTGATTCGCTTTATTTGATCGACTTGTGGCGTTTCGGATTCGCCCGGGCGACCGAAAGATTGCCTAATGCTGTTCCATAATTGCCACAGGAAAACGCAGATAATGCGCAATTCCTGTGCCATGCAGAATCGCATGGCAGGATTGCATGGCCTGGTGCTTGTTAAACGGGCAGTCTTCGCCCATATGTTGAACATCTCCGGGGCGCATTTCTCCTCCCATTGGCGCCCTTGAGTGTTCCCCTCTGGAGGTTCAGCCTTAACGGGCACTTCCATTAACTAGCCGGATCACTTGATCCGGCTTTTTTTTTGGTCGCCCGGCTGCCGGCTCAGGCGGCCTTGCCGTGGCTGTTCAGCACATCGTCGGCGAGGCGCCCGGTCAGTTCCGAAAGATGGTCGAAACGCGCGGTGTAGGATGCAACTCCCGCCGTTGCAGATCGCAGCTCGATGATCAGGTCGCCGATCTCGGCTTGCGGCATCATCGCCTCGACAACGTCCCAGCCGGGCCAGCCCGATCTTGCATCGAAGCCCAGGATCTGTCCCCGGCGCTGAGAGATGATGGCCGTGATGCGGGCTGTCGCATCGGACGGTGTATACACTTCTACCTTCAGGATGGGCTCGAGAAGGACCGGCGAGCACGCCGCCATGCCCTCCTTCATGCCCAGGCGCGCGGCAAGCTGGAACGCCATGTCCGAGGAATCGACCGAATGATAGGAGCCGTCGGCCAGGTTGACGGCGATGTCGACAACGGGAAAGCCCAGGGGACCCGATTTCAGATATTCCCGGACGCCGGTTTCCACCGAAGGAATATACTGCTTCGGCACCACGCCGCCGGTGATTGTATCGGTGAACTCGAAGCCGGTGCCGCGGGGCAGGGGCTTTATGTCGAGAACCACGTCGCCAAACTGACCGTGGCCGCCGGACTGTTTCTTGTGGCGCCCGCGCTGGGTCACCGATTTCCGGATCGTCTCGGCATAGGGAATGTTCGGGCGATGTGACTCGACCGTGATCTGGTACTTGCTCTCCAGTCTCTCGATCGCGACACGCAAATGCATCTCGCCGTTGCCGGAAAGCAGCGTCTCGCCTGTCTCCTGATTGTGCTCGATCCTCAGCGAGGGGTCTTCCTCTGCAAGCCGCTGCAGCGAGGTTGACAACTTGACCTCGTCCTTGCGTTCGCGGGGTCGCAGCGCGACGGCGTAGACCGGTGGCGGCAACTCCCGCTCGGCCAGCGCGGTGGCCTGATCCTTGGCGGTCGAGAGTGTGTCGCCGGTCGCGACATCGTCCAGCTTGCCGAGCGCCACCGTGTCGCCCGCATCGGCCTTGGCCAGCTTGGTCTGATCCCTGCCCATCAATCGGTACAGGCCGGATACCCGGCCGCTGGCGCCGCCCGCGCTCATAATGTCGGCTGCATCGGCAACGGAGCCGGAGAGCACGCGCGCGACCGACAGCTTGCCGCCATGTGGTGTATGGATCGTCTTCATCACCTGAAACAGCGTCCGGTCTCCCTGTTCCAGTGAGAGCCGTCGCCTCGTGGCGGCGATGTCAGGCGCGTCATGGCGGATTGCCTTCAACAGACGCAGCACGCCGTTGCCCTTTTCCGCGGCGCCGATCAGAACCGGCGTCACGGTGCCCTCGCGCAGGTCTGCTGCCAGATCGTCGAAGATGGTGTCGCGCGGCGGCTCTATCTCCTCCAGCAATTGTTCCATCAGCGCGTCGTCGTGATCGGCCAGCGTCTCCAGCATCGAGAACCGCGCCTCTACCTCGCGTGCCTTCTCGTCGTCGGGGATTTCGGCAATCTCGCTGGGGGCATGTTCGCGGTAGACATAGGCCCGCTCTAGCGCGAGGTCGATCGAGCCGATCACGATGCCGTCCTGGCGAAGCGGGATCTGCCTCAGAAGCAGGGGGGTGGAACTCGCCGGCTGCAGCATCTTCAGCGTGTCGCGCACGCCTTCGGTCGATTTGTCGACCTTGTTGAGGAACATCATGCGCGGGATGCCCTGGCGGTCGAGTTCGCGCATGATCAGTTGCAGGGCCGGCAGTTTCTTGTCGTCGGCTTCGGCAACAACAATTGCCATGTCGCAGGCGGCCAGCACCGGCATCGCTTCAAAGGCAAACTCGATCGATCCCGGGCAGTCGACGAAGGTGATGCTTTCGCCCATGAAGTCGACGGTGGCGAAACTTGCCTCGACGCTCATCGCGTGGGCGCGCGCTTCGGGCGAATGGTCGCCGACCGTGTTGCCGGAAGAGACGGGGTTCTGTCGGGGGATAGCGCCGGTTCGGGCCAGGATGGCCTCCAGCAGGGTTGTCTTGCCGCTTGCGAAGGGACCGACAATGGCGACGCATTTCGGTCCCGTGGCTCTTTTGCCCGCACGGTTTCCCATGATCTTCCGACCTCCCTCTCACGCTGACCAACATGAGCGGCGGCCGGCCCTGGCGGCCGTCGCGAGCGCCGACGGTCTCCTCCCTTCGGCGGCACGCAGGCATCGTCACATGGCTTTAGCATTTCGGCAAGTGGTTGCCGAAATCCCGTGCGGCCGGGCGCTCAGCGCCCGACCTCTTGTCGAGTTCCATGATTTCCGCGCAGAGAGGCGGCTAGTTGTCCTAGCGAAGCGATGCGGCAAAACGCTGGATGCGGCCGCAGGCCTCCTCGAGCAGTTCTTCCGAAGTCGCATAGGAAATGCGGAAGTTCGGCCCAAGCCCGAAAGCCGATCCGTGCACGACAGCCACGCTTTCGGCCTCCAGCAATTCGGTGACGAAGTCCGCGTCGTTTTCGATCGTCTTGCCCGATGGTCCCTTCTTGCCGATCAGTCCCGCACAAGAGGGGTAGACATAGAAGGCGCCTTCCGGGACCGGGCATTCGATGCCTGTTGCCTGGTTGAGCATGGAAACGACGAGGTCGCGCCGACCCTGGAATATGGTCTTGTTCCTGGTCACGAAGTCCTGCGGGCCATTGAGCGCTTCAACCGCCGCCCACTGGGCAATGGTGCACGCGCCCGAGGTCTGCTGGCCCTGGATCGTGTCCATCGCCTTGATGAGTTGCAGCGGTCCGGCCGCATAGCCGATGCGCCAGCCGGTCATGGCATAGGCCTTCGATACGCCATTCATGGTCAGCGTGCGCTCGTAGAGCCCCGGCTCGACCTGGGCCAGCGTCGTGAAGACGAAGTCGCCATAGGTCAGGTGCTCATACATGTCGTCGGTCAGCGTCCAGACATGGTCGTGCCGCATCAGCACGTCGGCCAGAGCGCGCAACTCGGCTTCCGTGTAGGCAGCGCCCGACGGGTTGGACGGCGAGTTCATGATCAGCCACTTGGTCTTCGGCGTGATTGCCTTCTCCAGAGCCTCGGCCGTCAGCTTGAAACCGTTCTCGATGGTGGTTTCGGCAAAGACGGGTGTGCCGCCGCAAAGCGCCACCATCTCCGGATAGCTGACCCAGTAGGGTGTCGGGATGATGACTTCATCACCCGGGTTGAGCGTGGCCATGAAGGCGTTGAACAGAATCTGCTTGCCGCCCGTGCCGACGATGGTCTGCTCGGGCTTGTAGTCGAGACCGTTCTCGCGCTTGAACTTGGCGGCGATCGCTTCGCGCAGGGGCGCGATGCCGGAGACGGGCGGATACTTGGTCTCGCCGCGCTTGATCGCTTCGACAGCGGCCTGCTTGATGTTGTCCGGTGTGTCGAAATCGGGCTCGCCCGCGCCCAGGCCGATGACGTCGCGTCCGGCGGCTTTCAGTTCCCGCGCCTTCTGCTGCACGGCGATTGTGGCGGACGGCTTGATGCGTGACAGGGCATCGGCGAGAAAGGCCATGATGTCGGCTCCCGAAGGTGAACGGAAAAGGCGAGTGCTCTATTGTCCGATCGGCGCGCGCTCCGCAAGGGCTGTCATGGCATCGCGCCACTGCGCAGGGTACAAACCTTAACGTCAAATAAACCAATTGGGCTTCACGCTGTCTTGAACCGTCAAGAACACAAACCCGCGTGCAGGGGTTCGAACAGTGCCGCGCAGCATAGGGCTGGCCCATATAGTACGTCTTCAGGACGGCACGTCCGAAGGCGTGTGGGGTCCTTATGTGTTGAAGAGCGCGTTCCAGCCAATCTACGCTTTTTCCGACGGCAAGCTGTCCGTCGCCGCTTTTGAGGGATTGTTGCGTCCGTTTCGGAGCGCGCTGCCGCAACGGCCGCAGGATTTCTTTTTGCAGGTGCCTGCCGCCGACCGTTTTCACGTCGAGACCCTGGCCCGCACGCTTCATCTGCTCAATGCGGGTGCCTTTCTGCCGCAGGACAAGAGGATATTCGTCAATTTCGATCCGTCTCTGTTCGGCGACCGCCAGTTGATCGATGCGGTGCTGCGCGACATGCGCCTGGTTCTGCACGAGGCGCGGCTGGAAGCCTCGCGCATCGTGTGCGAGGTCACCGAACAGAAGTCGGTCTTCCAGGAGGCACTGCGCCAGTTCGTCGATGCCTGCCGGAACCACGGATTTGCAATCGCTGTCGACGACTACGGCGCCGAGGACTCCGACATGGAGCGGGTGATGGCGCTGCGCCCCGATATCGTGAAGTTCGATGCTTCATGGGCGAACCGTCTGATGGATACCGAACCGGGCAAGGCGCTGCTGTCCGTCATGGTCAAGCAGTTCCATGAACGTGGCATCGGCATCGTTTTCGAAGGTCTCGAGGAAGGCTGGCAGCTGGAAGTCGCCGAAGCGGTCGGCGCGGACATGATCCAGGGATTTGTCCTCGGCCGGCCCGAACTGGCGCCCACGAGCTTCGCCGTGAGTGAACACACCGATGCGCAGGACGCCCCGAAGAAAGGCAATCCAGGTCCCACCCCGCAGCCGGCAGTCGCGTCTCCGCTCTCCCGAAAGCGCAGGCAGCAGACGCAATTCGGTCGTCGGTTCGGAGGCTGACGTCATGACCGAGCACGCCTCGTTGCCGGCCATGACGGCCGATGAGATCGGCCTTTGTCATGTCAGGCGCGGAAGCATCACCGCCCGGACCGCGTTCGAACCTGTCGTGGCTCTTGGTCGCGACAGCTTTGGTCAGGTCGCACTCAAGGCACGAACCGAATGCACCTTGGCCGGCCAACCGATACGGTGCCCCGATGGCCGGACCACTCTTGCGAGCGGCGATCCGGCCTTCGACCTTGCCTGCGCGCTCGCGCATATCCACAATTTTGCCCTGACCGAAGATGCCGGCTCGAGGCTGCAACTGGGCCATCTCGCCGCGCCTGAGGCGTTGTTCGATGTCTTCATGAGCCGGCTTGAGGAAGAGTTCGCTGACGGCATGGTGGATCCGGGTCAGCTGGTGTTCGAGCTGTCGGCAAGCGATGAGGTCCGACACAATGGTGTGATTGCCGAGAGGCTCCGCGGATCAGGCATCGCGCTCTGCCTCACCGATTTCGGTGATGCGACCGCGGCCAGTTCTTTGATCGAGGTTGTGCGTCCCGCTTTCGTCCAGTTCGGCATCGGCTGGCTGCGTCGTGCGGCCGGCATCGATCCAGCGGGTCGGTTGCTGGGCAGCCTTGTTGGCCTTCTGCGCCAGCAGGAGATCACCGTGATGATCGAGGGCGTTGCCAGAGAAGGCGAACTGGAGATTGCGCAACGCGCCGGCATCGGACTGGCCTGTGGACCGTTCATCGCGCCGGCCTTTGCTGCCGGCATTGCCCGGTGCCACCGCCAGGGCCCGCAGCCGGTGGCTGCCAGCGTTGCATCGCAAGCGACGATTATCAGGCTGACCGGCTGATGCCATTCAGCAGCTTTGCTGATCCCTGCCATCAAGCATTCTGACTGGCGCCGGGCGAGCGGGGGCCTCAATATAGCTGCTCGCGAAGGGGCCATGATCATGATGATTGTCTACGGGATGACTGACAGCGGCAATTGCTACAAGCCGCGGCTGCTGCTGTCCTTGCTTGGCATCCCCTTTCGTCATGTCGAGGTGAGCACGCAAGACGGCGGCACGCGCGATCCGGCCTTCCGCCAGAAGAACCCCAACGGCAAGGTACCTCTCCTTGAGCTGGAAGACGGTCGCCTGCTGGCGGAGTCGAATGCGATCCTCTGCTATCTTGCCGACGGTACGCGCTTCCTGCCCACAGATCGATACGAACGCGCCGTCGCTTTTCAGTGGATGTTCTTCGAACAATACAGTCACGAGCCCTATGTGGCCGTGCGACGCTCACTCTTGCGCTATCCACTTCTGGCGGCCGATACGACGCCCGAGCGGCTGAGCGCCCTCCTGAAAGAGGGCAACCGTGCCCTTGGTGTGGTCGAACAGCGACTGTCTTCTTCGCCCTATCTGGCTGGCGAGCAGCCAAGCGTGGCCGATGTCGCGCTTTATGCCTACACCCATTGCGCCGGCGATGGCGGTTTCGACCTTGGCGACTTTCCAGCGACATCTCGGTGGCTGGAGAGCATTCGTGCCCTGCCGGGCTACTGCCCGATGGTCGCCTGACGGCGCTCCCCCTGATTGGTTTTCCGGGCTCTGCCAGCGGCCGTATGTGGACAGTTGACGGCATGATTGAGCAATTCATTTGCTTTTTTCGTCATTTGTCGGCATTTCCGTTTTCGATATCGTTTCATACGCCGGCAAAACGAAAGTGTTCGCCGGTGTACGAATACGGTCTCGACATTCGTTTGTAGCGGTGCTGTCATGCGCCCGTTACAATTACTGGTCAGAAGAACGACCACCGACCAACCGGTGGCAACAAGGGAGATACGATCATGAAGTTGCGCAAACTGCTGACCGCGACCAGCGTTGCGGCGCTGATGCTGCCCGCAATGGCGACGATGGCCAGCGCGCAGACCACCGTTACGTGGTGGCACGCGATGGGTGGCGAACTGGGCGAACTGCTCGAGGGCGTTGCAGAGGCCTTCAACGAGAGCCAGGAAGATTATCGCGTCGTGCCGAGCTATCGCGGTACCTATACCGAGACGATGACCGGCGCCATCGCCGCCTTCCGCGCCGGCGAACAGCCGCACATCCTGCAGGTCTTCGAGGTCGGGACCGGCACCATGATGGCAGCCGAAGGCGCGATCTACCCGATCTACCAGCTTATGGCCGATACCGGAAAGCAGTTCGATCCCGACGCCTATCTCGACACCGTCGTCAGCTACTACACGGATCCCGATGGCAACATGCTGTCGTTCCCGTTCAACTCCTCGACTCCGATCATGTACTACAACAAGGAGATCTTCGAGGCAGCCGGGCTTGATCCCGAGACGCCGCCCGCAACCTGGGCCGAGGCCGAAGAGGCAGCTCGCGCTATCGTGGAATCGGGTGCCGCTCCTTGCGGTTTCACCACCTCATGGCCGAGCTGGGTCATGCTGGAGAATTTCTCTGCTTGGCACAACATTCCGCTCGGCACCCTGGCCAACGGCTTCGAAGGTTTTGAGACCGAGTTCGTGTTCAACAACGAGCATGTTGCCCGTCATTGGGACAACCTGGCCAGCTGGCAGGACGATAACCTGTTCCGCTGGGGCGGCCCCGGACCTGGCCCAGACGCCTTCCCGGCTTTCTATGCTGCCGAGTGCGGCTTCGTGTTCGGTTCTTCGGCCAGCCGCGCCGGCGTTCTGCGTAACTCCGATTTCGAAGTCGGCTATGGCTTCCAGCCGCACTACGACGACATCGAAGGCGCGCCGCAGAACACCATCATCGGTGGCGCCACGCTCTGGGTCCTGACGGGTCATTCCGACGAGGAGTATGAGGCCGTCGCAGCGTTCTTCGAGTATCTCTCGCAGCCCGAGGTCCAGGCGCAGTGGCATCAGGACACCGGCTACCTGCCGATCACCCAGGCCTCGTTCGACCTGACCCGCGAACAGGGTTACTATGACGAGAACCCGGGTGCTGATACCTCGATCCGTCAGATGACGCTGAACCCGCCGACCGAGAATTCCCGTGGTCTGCGCTTCGGCAACTTCGTCCAGATCCGTGACGTCATCTCCGAAGAGATGGAAGCGGTCATGGCAGGCAGCAAGACCGGCCAGCAGGCCGCCGATGACGCGGTGCGTCGCGGCAACGCCCTGCTGCGCGAGTTCGAAGCCTCCATGAACTAAATTCCGACAGTACGACCCGCCCGAAGATCAATCTCGGGCGGGTCGTTTCCTTTTGGCGGACCGGACGCTATGCAAACCAAACGAACTACCTTCGTCAGCTGGTGGCTGCCCTATGCGCTGCTGGCTCCGCAAGTGATCATCACCCTGATCTTCTTCATCTGGCCGGCAAGTCAGGCGCTTCTGCAGTCTGTCTACCGCCAGGGCGATGCGTTCGGGATCAGGCCGCCGACCTTCGTATGGTTCCAGAACTTCCAGACGCTTCTATCCGACCCGCTCTATCTGAACTCGCTGCAGGTCACCTTCATCTTTTCTGTCGGCACCACGCTTCTCTCGATGGGTATCGCGCTGCTCTTCGCGGTGATGGTCAACCGGATGATCCGCTCGCGCGACAGCTACACGACCTTGCTGGTCTGGCCCTACGCCGTAGCTCCCGCGATCGCTGGCGTCTTGTGGTGGTTCATCTTCAATCCGACGCTGGGCATCCTTCCCTATGTTCTCGACATGATGGGCTATAACTGGAACCATCGCCGCAGCAGCTCGGATGCGATGATAATGGTCATCATCGCCGCCGCGTGGAAGCAGATCAGCTACAATTTCCTGTTCTTCCTGGCAGGACTGCAATCGATACCGAATTCGTTGCTCGAGGCGGCTGCCATCGATGGCGCCAGCCGTATGAAGCGGTTCTGGACGATCGTGTTCCCGCTTCTGTCGCCGATCACCTTCTTCCTGCTGGTGGTCAACATCGTCTATGCCATGTTCGACACGTTCGGCGTCATCCACGCCACGACCGAAGGCGGACCGGCCCAGGCGACCAACATCCTGGTCTACAAGGTCTATCGCGACGGCTTCGTCAATCTGAACATTGGCTCATCCGCGGCCCAGTCGGTGATCCTGATGTCGATCGTCATTATCCTGACCGTGATCCAGTTCCGCTATATCGAGCGGCGCGTGAACTACTGAGGGGCGAGACATGGTCGAGAATAATCGCTGGGGCAACATATTCGCCCATCTCGTTCTGATCTTCGGCGTCGCGATCGTCGTCTTTCCGGTCTATGTGGCCCTGATCGCGTCGACCCATCCACCCGGCACTTTCGTGCGTGGCGTCATGCCGCTTTGGCCCGGCACGCATGGCTGGGAAAACTACATGACGGTCATCAACGAAGGTCGCTCGCGCGCCGGCACGCCGCCGATTGGCGGCATGATGTGGAACAGCTTCATCATGGCGATGGCCATCACGATCGGCAAATTGTCGATCTCGATCCTGTCGGCCTTCGCGATCGTTTATTTCCGTTTTCCATTCCGCATCTTCTTCTTCTGGGTCATCTTCCTGACGCTGATGCTGCCGGTGGAAGTGCGCATCGTGCCGACCTTCGAGGTCGTGGCAAATCTCGGGATGCTCAACAGCTTCGCGGGTCTGTCCATTCCGCTCATTGCGTCGGCCACCGCCACCTTCCTGTTCCGGCAGTTCTTCATGACCGTGCCGGAGGAATTGATGGAGGCAGCGCGCGTCGACGGCGCCGGACCGATGAAGTTCTTCAAGGACATCCTGCTGCCGCTCTCGGTCACCAATATCGCGGCGCTGTTCGTGATCATGTTCATCTATGGCTGGAACCAGTATCTCTGGCCGCTGCTGATCACCACCGACCCGGAATATTACACCATCGTCATGGGTATCCAGCGCATGGTCACGGGCGGTGATTCCGAACCTCTCTGGCATCTGGTCATGGCCACGGTCGTTCTGGCCGCGCTGCCGCCGGTGCTGGTGATCCTGTTCATGCAAAGGCTCTTCGTGAAGGGCCTCACCGAAACGGAGAAATAGGTATGGCAACCGTCAAGCTTGATGGTGTCCGCAAGGTGTATGCCGGCGGCGTGGAGGCCGTGAAGGGCGTTTCCATCGATATCGAGGATGGCCAGCTCTGCGTGCTGGTGGGGCCTTCCGGCTGCGGCAAGTCCACGCTGCTGCGCATGATCGCGGGTTTGGAGGTCATCACCGATGGCGAGATCTCGATCGATGGTCGCGTGGTAAACAAGCTGGAGCCTGCCGAGCGCGACATCGCCATGGTGTTCCAGAACTATGCGCTCTACCCGCATATGAAGGTCTACGACAACATGGCCTACGGGCTGCGCAACCGCGGCCAGTCGAAGGAAGAGATTGATCGGCGTGTGCGCGAAGCCGCCCGGATCCTCGAACTAGGCGAGCTTCTCGAGCGCAAGCCGCGCGAACTGTCTGGCGGGCAGCGCCAGCGCGTCGCCATGGGCCGCGCCATCGTGCGGCACCCCAAGGCGTTCCTGTTCGACGAGCCGCTGTCCAATCTCGACGCAAAGCTGCGCGTGCACATGCGCGTCGAGATCAAGCACCTGCAGCGCTCGCTCGGCGTCACCAGCGTCTACGTCACCCACGATCAGGTCGAGGCGATGACGCTGGCCGATAAGCTGGTTGTGATGAATGCCGGCGTTGCTGAACAGATCGATACGCCGATCAACGTCTACGAGAAGCCTGCGACGACCTTCGTCGCCAGCTTCATCGGTTCACCCGCGATGAACCTTCTCAAGGGCGCTTCGGCAGGCACCAAGGGCGTCAGCCTTGCGGGCGGCCAGATGGTCAAGCCCCGCGACGCCGCGATGCCAGATACCGGACGGGAAGTCTTGCTTGGGGTACGCCCGGAGCACATGACGCTGGTCAATGGCGGCAATGCGGACCTGGAACTGTCGGTGGTCGGCGTGGAGACGCTAGGCGCGGACACAATGGCGCATGGTGTCCTGGCCGGATCGAACGGTCATGCAGAGAAGATCATCGCGCGTCTGCCGGGCAATGCCCGGATCGCCGAAGGCGACGTCCTGCCGCTGGCGATCAATCCCGGCATGTCGCATCTTTTCGACCCATCGACAGGGCGCCGCATCTGATTGCGGGATGGCGGCGGTCGCCGGTCAGGCGACCTTCCGCATGTCGGCATGATGGTCGGCCAGCGAGCCGGACATCAAGACGGCGAGTTCCTCGTTCAGCGCGTCGATATCGACGTAATAGTGGCGCGAGAGCTTGGGCGCGATGTCGGAGTCGTCGTATCCGTGTTGCAGTAGCAGGCGGACAGCGATCCTGATTTCGTCGCGGTCGACCAGTCGGCGTTTTCCGTAGTCGTCATTGGAAGCGTGCATCGTTTTCTCTTCACCCTCGATTCGGGCAAAACGGGGGCACCCCGTGGTGCCGTTGCGGAAACGCGGGACAAGGAACCAAACCTGGGGAGCGGCCCCACGAAGAGGCCAAAACGAATCACTGCAATGCAGTATGGCCTCGACAGGAAAGCTACGCAAAACTTCTTACGTGAACCTTACTAGGCTTGGCCATATACGCGTTGCGGGCGGCCAGAACGCCGCCCGCAAGCCTGAACTTCGGTCGAAGCCGCCAGTCCGTCTGTCAGCCGTAGGGCGAACGACATGCCCGACGCGGCCCCTGGTAGGGCTGGAACGTATTGTCCGACGCGCGGTAGGAGCGATAGCGGTCGTAGCACCAGCTGACATGCGCCTGGCTCATGCCGCCGCGCCGAGGCTGCGGCGCCCTGTGCTGCTGCGGCTGTGCGATCGCGCCGCCGATGATGGCGCCGGCTACAAAGGCAGCCGGCGGGAACCACCAGCCCTGATGCTGGCGCCAGCCCGGCCGCGCCTGACGATGGCCGCGATGACCGCGGTAATAGGCCCGGTCGCCGCGCCGATGGAAGCCGCGCTGACTACGGTGCTGTTCGCCGCGGCGCTGCACCTGAATGACGTCGCTAAGCGCGCCCGGCGCCTGGATGTTGGTGGGAATCGGTAGAGGCTGGGCGTTGGCGCCCACCACGCCGAAGCCGGCGGCGCTCACGGCCATGGCCGCGGCACACAGATAGGATGTCAGTCGTTTCATGCTTCAACTCCATCAACTCATTGGTTTCACGCACCAATTTCTCAGTGCGGTGAACGATCCCTTCCATGGGACCAATGCGTTGCGGAGCCGATTGTTCCGGTAACGAGTCGTTGAGCGCTCAGCGTTCGGCCAGTGCCGGTTCGCCGCGGCGCTCGCGGATGAGGTTGGCAAAACGCCGGAAGAGATAATGCGAATCCTGCGGGCCGGGCGAGGCCTCGGGGTGGTGCTGAACCGAGAACACCGGCTTGCCGGCAAGCATGATGCCGCAGTTGGTGCCATCGAAGAGCGACACGTGCGTTTCCTCGACACCCGCGGGAAGCGAACTGGAATCGACGGCAAAACCGTGATTCATCGAGACGATCTCAACCTTGCCGGTGGTGTGATCCTTGACCGGGTGATTTGCACCATGATGGCCTTGATGCATCTTGGTCGTGCGCGCGCCCAGCGCCAGCGCGAGAAGCTGGTGGCCAAGGCAGATGCCAAAGACCGGGATGCCCGAATCGACCAGCTTGCGGATGATCGGAACCGCGTACTCGCCGGTCGCGGCCGGGTCGCCCGGGCCGTTGGAGAGAAAGATGCCGTCGGGCCTCAGCGCCAGGATGTCCTCGGCCGGCATGCGCGCGGGCACGATCGTGACCTTGGCGCCAAGGCCGGCCAACAGGCGCAGGATGTTGCGCTTCACGCCGTAATCGATCGCCACGATATGCATCGTCGGTTCAGACTGCGTGCCGCTGCCCTCGTTCCACACCCAGGGCGTTTCGGTCCAGACCGATGACTGCCCCGAGCTGGCGGCGTCGGCGAGGTCGAGGCCGACCAGGCCCGGCCATTCGCGCGCCTTCTTCTTCAGCGCCTCGATGTCGAAGCGCCCCGAGGGCTCATGCGCAATGACGGCGTTCGGCATGCCGCCTTCGCGAATCAGCGCAGCCAGCGCACGCGTATCGACGCCGAAGATGGCAACCATGCCGCGCTGCTTGAGCCACTGGTCGAGATGGTCGGCCGAACGGTAATTGGATGGGTTGGTCACCTCGGAACGGAACACCGCGCCCACCGCGCCGGTGCGGGCTGCCGGGTTCAGGTCCTCGATGTCTTCGTCGTTGGCGCCGACATTGCCGATATGCGGGAAGGTGAAGGTCACGATCTGCGAGGCATAGGACGGGTCGGTCAGGATTTCCTGGTAGCCTGTCAGCGCGGTGTTGAAGCAGACCTCGCCGGTTGCTTCGCCCGTTGCGCCAAGTCCCTGGCCTTCAATGACCGTTCCATCGGCCAGAACCAGCAAGGCAGTCGCGGTGATGGGTGCCCAAGGGGCTGGTGCGTCGGCCATTCGAGGTCTCCGTAATGTGAGCGGCCGGCCCTTGATTCGACGAGGGACCTGGGCCACATGCCACGCCTGAAGTGGGAAATGCGCCTTGAAAACGCAATCCCGAAACATTCAAGCAGGTCGAGCAGGCGGCGGACAATAGGCCAGGCGGAAGCAAGGGTCAACGCCCCAATTCGCCGTGCCGATCAACAGATTTGTAAAGCTAAATCAACGCCTTACTGCCAAAGAAACGGTTTGCAAGGCTGTTGCTGTAGAGCTATTGTTCGACCCTGCGACGGGAGACTCAGGCCAATGCGCGACAAAATCGCCGAGGCACTCAAGGAAGCGATCAAGGATGGACGCAAGCGTTGCGTGTCGACGCTCAGGCTGATTCAGGCCGCCATCACCGATCGCGACATCGCCAATCGCGGCGCCGGGAAGGATCCCGTCAGTGACGAGGAGATCCTCGCCATCCTGTCGAAAATGGTCAAGCAGCGCGAGGAATCTGCCAAGGCCTTCGAGGAAGGTAGCCGGCTGGAACTCGCCGAGCAGGAGCGCGAGGAGATCGAGATCATCCGTGCCTTCATGCCCAAGCAACTGGGCGAGGAAGAGGTGCGCCGTGTCTGTGCCCAGGTTGTCGACGAGGTCGGCGCCGACGGCTTGCGCGACATGGGCCGCTGCATGAACGCGCTGAAGGAAAAATACCCCGGCAAGATGGATTTCTCCAAGGCCAGCGGCATCGTCAAGACTTTGCTGCGCTAGCGTGACCCCGCGCTCGCAGAGTTTGCCCTAGGCGTTGAGCCCCAATTCGTCGACAGTAAGCCTCAGAGATATCACTGTGCCCGGACGGTCGGATCGGTAGACGATCTCAGTGCCGAGATTGACTGCCATCGACCGCACGATACGGGTGCCAAGGCCAGTGCCCTGGGGCTTTCCGTCACCGGACCAGCCAACGCCGTCATCTTCCACCACCAGTTCCGCCTCGGTGTGGGTCTCGCGCCGCACGATGACGCGGACTTCGCCCTCGCGTCCGTCCGGATAGGCGTATTTATAGGCGTTGGTCAAAAGCTCGGTGACGATCATGCCGATGGAAACCGCCTTGTCCGGCGACACGTCCACGCGCTCAAGGCAGAGCCTGGTCCGGCTGCGATGACCTGCCGCGCGCATCGAATTATCGAGTTCGGCGACAAGGGCGGAGAGATACTCGTCCAGCGCCACCGAGCGAACGTCGCTGGATGTGTAGAGCTTGCGGTGCAGTCCGGCGATGGCGGAGATGCGCGCTTCTGTTTCGGCCAGCGCGTCCTTGGCGCCGGGATCCTTGATCGAGCCGGCCTGCATGCGCACCAAAGCGGCGACAAGCGCCAGCGAATTGGCGACGCGGTGGTTGACTTCGGTGAGCAGCAATTCGGCCCGGTCGCGCGCTGCGCGCACCTCGGCTTCTGCCTGCTCCTTGGCACGCTGCAGCCGGGATTTGTGAAGCGACTGCTCGATCGCGCTAGCCAAGAGCATGACGAACTCTTCGCCGACGGTCTTCAGCACGTAATCTGCCGCACCCGCCTTGAGGGCATCGATGGCGATGTTCGCGTCGGAAGAGCCCGTGACATAGACGACCGGCGGCGGGGCAGGGGTCTGTCCCAGCCGTTCCAGGAGTTCAAGGCCCGTCTGGCCGGCGAGATAGTGGTCCAGCACCACGACATCGACCTCGCCCGCTTCGATGCGCGCGGCAGCGATCTCGATGTCGGCCACGTTTTCGAGCACGAAGCCGCGACGCCCCAGCGCCCTCTCGAGCAGCCTGGCCAGAGCCAGATCGTCATCAACGTGGAGAACGCGGACGGAGCTTTCGGTCACCTAGTCGGTCTCCGGCACCTGGATGACCGAGAAGAAGAGGCCCAACTGCCGGATGGCGTTGGCGAAGCTCTCATACTCGACCGGCTTGGTGATGTAGACATTGGCGCCAAGGTCGTAGCAGCGCTGTATCTCGCGTTCGTCGTCGGTCGTCGTTAGCACCACGACCGGAGAGCGCTTCGTGTGGGCGTTGGTCTTGACCTTCTCCAGGATGTCGACGCCCGTCATGTCCGGCAGGTTCAAGTCCAAAAGCACCAGAAGGTGGCGCCCGGCGCTGACCTCGCCCGAGCCATCCGACCCCATGAGATACTGCATGGCGTCAGTGCCGTTGGTGAAGGGAATGATCTGGTTGTTGACGCCGGCGCGACGGATGTTCTTCTCGATGAGCCGCGCGTGGCCCTCGTCATCCTCGATCATGATGATCGTGACCGGCTTTCCGTCCTTGTTCAACTCGCTTTACTCCTGATGACGTTCCGGGAGTCCTCGGGAAGGATTACCGTGAACGTGGTGCCTTTGTCCGGTTCGGAGGCCAACAGCACATCGCCGCCCAAGCCGCGCACGAGCGTTCGCACATGAGCCAGTCCGATCCCTTCCCCGGGCTGGTCTTGTGATCCGGCACGTCTGAACAAATCAAATACACGCTGATGGTCCTGGGGCGCAATCCCGCGGCCGTTGTCGGTAACGTCCACCGCAACACGTCGGCCGGGCAGCGAGCGGGTCTTTATCTGCACATGAAGCGGTCGATCCTTCGCCCGATACTTGACCGCATTGTCAAGAAGATTGCCGAATGCCTGGTCGAGCGACAGACGATCCGAAATGATCGGCGCCACGTCTGCCTCCACCGTGATCTCGCCTTCCGTCTCGCTTACCTGGTGGTTCACCGTGTCAGCGGTGGCCTGAAGGAGTTCCTTCAGGTCGATCTTTTCCGGCTTCAGCGGCCGGCGGCCGTCGCGCGAAATCTTCAGGATCGCGTTGATGAGGCTGTCCATTTTCTTGGTTGACGAGCGGATGAAGCCAATTGCTTCGGGAAGATCCTCGCTGGCCGCCAGCCGGGCTTCATGAATCTCGTGCTCTTCCAGCGGCTCACCTTCAGCAAGAACATATTTCTGAATCGAGCGCATGGTTTCGTCGAGTTCGCTGGTGAAGCCCATGATGTTGACCAGTGGCGCGCGCAAATCGTGGGTGACGATATAGGCGAAGCGCTGGATTTCCTCATTCGCGCGAACAAGTTCCTCGGTCCGCTCGGCAACTCGTTCCTCGAGATCGGCGTTGAGGGCTTCCACCTCTTCATGGGCAGCAACGAGGTCGCGGGTGAAGTTAAGCGCCGTCCACACCGAGATCCCCATCACCGCGATGACGATGATGCCACCGATGACGGTAACAAGCCGCAGGAGATTCGCCGTCTGGCGTTGATCCTCGATACCCTCGGCAAGCCGGTCATCCGCAGCAGCGATGATGGTATTCATGAAGTCGCGTGCCTCGCCCAGCATATCGCGGTCCATGCCTTCGGCAAAAATCGCGATGGCCTCTGCCAGATTTCCCTGGCGCCTGAGTTCGATCGAACGTGACGACGCTTCCACCTTGTGGTCAAGCGCAGCGCGCAACTGCTCCAGTGGGGCAGTGGCTTGGGGGTATGGTTGCAATTCTTCGGCGAGGCGATCGAAATAGGCATCGATCGCTTCGCGTGCGGCGTAGAAATTGTTGAGGTGACGTTCCTCCCCGGTCAGCAGGTAGCCGCGTTGGCCGGCGTCGATCTCCTGCATCGCGTTGCGAAGGTCGGTGGTTGCGGCACGACCCTCCCGCGCCTCGACGACTTCCTCGAAATAGACCTGGGTGCGTTCCACCAGCCAGAATGAGGTGCCCACGATCGCAACGAGCGCCGCCAGGCCGACGAGCAGCAGGATGGCGGTCAAGCGGGTGAAGGCGGACTTGGAGATGGGCATGACGAGGCGGGCGCAAAGGGATTGATACATACTGCATGGCCCAAATGGCTGCCGATGGCCAGACAAAATCGCCTTGGGCGGGCCTACCGTAGGTAAGTCGTCTAGCTCGCCCGCAATCGGGAACCGCGCAACAGCCCCTGTTCCTCGAGTACCGGATAGGCGATCGAGGCCAGCAGCGAGTTGATCTGTTTCAGGTCGCGTATCGTGTCGAGATGCAGCGAGGAAGTCTCCACACTGCGGATCGTGCCTTCCCGCAGGCGCTCGAAATGCAGCCGGCTGGTTTCGCGCTCCATGTCGCGAAGCCGGTCCTTTTCCACGACGAGCTGGCGCGCGGTATCGCGGTCGCGGCTCACCAGGACATTGAAGGCAAGCCGCGCATTCGACAGCACGCTGGCATGCAGCGCGCGCAATTCGCGCCAGCCTTCCGGGGTGAAGTCCAGTCCGCGGTCGAGCTTCTTGCGGACATGCACCAGCAGATTGCGCACGATGATGTCGCCAACCTGTTCCAGCTTGACGCAGGCGCCCAGCAGTTCCTGCGTGCGCAAGGCGTTCTCCTCGCTCATGCCGTTGGGCGCGATGCGGGCAAGATAGAGCTTGATCTGGGCGTGGCGCCGGTCGACCCGGTCGTCGAGTGCGGCAAGGGCCGAGATCTTTGCGCGGTCGGGATCTTCATAGACCTCCATGACGCCTTTGAGCATCACCTCGACCGTCTCGCAGATGCCGACGACCTCGCGCGTCGCATTGGCCAGCGCCAGCGGCGGGTGGTCGAGAACCGTCGGGTCGAGCGCGCTCGCCTCGGCGGCGATCGCCTCGGGAGAGGTGGGTGTGGCGAAGCTTGCCATCACGGATTCAACGAAGCGGTAGACAAGGCCCGCCAGCGGCACGCCCAAGACGACCAGCGCCAGGTTGAAGGCGATATGCGCGTTGACGATCTGCAAGGGCGCTGTTGCGCCAAGTGCGGTGAGCGGCGGGGCGAAGATCATCAGTCCCGACAGGGCCAGTATGGCACCGGCTCCACGCAAAACGAGGTTGCCGAAGGGCACGGTGCGGGCTGCCGGGGCCATGGTGCGCGACAACATGGCCGCGATCAGCCCGCCGCCGAGATTGGCACCCAGAACCATGACGATGCCAAGTTCGGCCGGGATCAGGCCGCGCGCCGACAAGGCGACCAGAAGCAGGATCGCCGCCACGCTGGAATGAAACAGCCAGGTCACCACGGCCGCCAGCAGGAAGGCGGAGACCGGATCGCCGGCCAAGTAGTTGACGATGACCGGCAGCAGCGCGCTTTCGCGCAGCGGTTCGGATGCCTCGCCGATCAGTTGCAGAGACAGGATGAGCAGTCCGATGCCGACCAGGATGCGGCCGAACTGGCGCCACTCGCGCCGCTCGGTGGCAAGAAAGATCGCCGTGCCCAAGAACAGGCAGACCGGGGCCACGATGGTCAGGTCGAAGGTCAGGATCTTGACGACGAGCGCGGAGCCCAGATCCGCGCCGAGCACCGCGATCAGTCCCGCCGCGCCGCCGACGATGCCGGATGCCACGAAGGAGCCGACCAGCAGGCTGACGGCGGTCGCGCTCTGCAGCACGACGGCAAGACCCGTGCCCGCCAGGATTGCTGCAAACGGGTTGCGAAGAGTTGCGCGCAGCCGCCGCCGCAACACATCGCCATAGGCGCGTTCGACCCCGGTGCGCACCATGCGGGTGGCGTAGAGCAGCAGTGCGATCGCGCCTGCAAGATGCAGAAGAACGAGGGAACCGGACATTCAGGCAATATTTCCTTAAGGCGCGACCATCAGCGGCGCCACGCAGACAATGACTTTCGACATGAGGTCTAGAATGAACCCAAACCACCACGGTTCCAAGTAAAATTTTATTAGTCGGGTAATCTATTGGCGGCAATCAAGGGCAAATCGGGCCGGCGCATGCCGTAGGCTTGCCATCGAAAACGCGCAATGCACGGTTCCGCCCTTCCCGCCCAACGCCTATCGATGTGCCGGCGGGCGAATCGCCGACAGGATCGCGTAGGAGCAGGCAGACAGTGACGATACTCGAAGCGTTCATTCTGGGCATCGTCCAGGGCGTGTTCATGTTCGTGCCGGTCAGTTCGACGGCACATCTCGTCATCACCCAGCATCTGATGATCAGCATGGGCTCCAGCCTGCCGCCGCCCGAAAGCCCGGAGATGATCCTGTTCGACCTGATCGTGCATGTGGGCACACTGGTCTCGATCGCCATCGTCTTCTGGGGCAGCCTGAAATATCTCGCGATCTGTACCTTCCGCGATCTCGCCGCTTATGCGCGGGCCCCCGGCGGATGGGGCGCGATGGGGCCGGTGATGCGGCTGATGATCCTGGGCGCGACCACGGTCTTCGTGACGGGCGGGCTGGGGCTTCTGTTCAAGGATCGGATCGAGACCGTGTTCGGCGCGCCGCAGATCGTTGCCATAACGCTGGCGACGACCGGCGCGCTGCTGTGGCTGACAGACAGGCTGGGGCCGCGCCCGGTGGGACTGAAGTCGCTCGGCTTCAAGATCGCGATCATCATCGGCATCGCCCAGGCGGCAGCGCTGGTGCCAGGCATAAGCCGCAGCGGCATCACCATAATCGCCGGCCTGTTTGCCGGGCTGAAGCGGCGCTGGGCAGCGGAATATTCGTTCCTGATCGCGATCCCCACCATTCTCGCCGCCACCGTGCTGCAGGGCCTGCGGGAGGTCGAGCCGGCGGCCGTCGCCGCGCTCGGCTACATGCCGCTTCTGGTCGGGTTCGTGGTCTCGGCCGTGGTCGGCACGATCGCGCTGCGGCTTGTCCTGGTGCTGCTCTACCGCGCCCAGCTCAAGGTCTTCGCGATCTACCTCTTCGTCCTGTCGGGCTTCGTGGCGCTGGGCTTCCTCGACGGGCTGTTGTGAGCGTTCCTGGCCTGTGAATCGCGGGTGCATCCGCAATCGCACCTCGCGCCATCGGGCGAGGGTGCTTATATGGATGCCTGACAGGACCACCCAAGATGCGCTTTTCCAACTCATTTCTCGACGAGATACGAGACCGTGTGCCGATCTCCTCGCTGATCGGCGCGCGGGTGACGTGGGACCGCAGGAAGACCAATGCCTCGCGCGGCGACTACTGGGCCTGTTGCCCCTTTCACGGCGAAAAATCGCCCTCCTTCCACTGCGAGGACAAGAAGGGCCGCTATCACTGCTTCGGCTGCGGGGCGTCGGGCGACCATTTCCGCTTCCTGACCGAGCATGACGGGTTGAGCTTTCCGGAAGCCGTCGAGCGCGTGGCCGAGATGGCCGGCGTGCCGATGCCTGCGCGCGATCCCCAGGCCGATCAGCGCGAAAAGGAAAAGGCCAGCCTTACCGACGTGATGGAACTGGCCACACGCTTCTTCCAGGAGGCGCTGCAGTCGGCCGAGGGCGCGAAGGCCCGCGCCTATCTGCGCGAGCGTGGCCTGTCGGCGGCCACCCAGCAGGAATTCCGGCTCGGCTTTGCGCCCGAAAGCCGCAATGCGCTGAAATCGTTCCTCGCCTCGAAGGGCGTCGACAAGGCGCAGATCGAGGCTTGCGGGCTGGTTGTGCACGGACCCGACATTGCGGTGTCCTATGACCGTTTCCGCAACAGGATCATGTTCCCGATCGAGGACAGCCGGGGCAGGGTCATTGCCTTTGGCGGGCGCGCCATGTCCCCCGACCAGCCGGCGAAATATCTCAACTCCAACGACACCGAGCTCTTCCACAAAGGCAACGTGCTCTACAATTTCGCGCGTGCCCGCAAGGCGATGGGCCGAGACGGTAAGGTGATCGCCGTCGAAGGCTACATGGACGTGATCGCGCTTGCCCAGGCTGGCATCGACTCCTCGGTCGCGCCGCTCGGCACCGCGCTGACGGAAAACCAGCTCGAGCTCCTGTGGCGCATGTCGGGCGAGCCGGTGCTGTGCTTTGACGGCGACGAGGCCGGGCTGCGCGCGGCCTGGCGCGCGGCCGAACTTGCCCTGCCGATGGTCGGACCCGGCAAGACGTTGCGGTTTGCCATCCTACCGGAGGGCCGGGATCCCGACGACGTGGTGCGCGACGAAGGTGCCGAGGCCATGCGCGGGCTCATTGCCGATGCCCGGCCCCTGGCCGATCTCCTCTGGGCGCGCGAGACGGCCGGTGGCGTCTTCGACACGCCCGAACGCCGGGCCGATCTTGAGCAGCGGCTGCGCGAACTGGCCAACAGGATCCGCGACGAGAGCGTGCGCCGGCACTACGCCCAGGAATTTCGTGAGCGCAGCCAGGCCTTTTTCGGTGCCGCGCGCGGCGGCGAGCGCGGAACCTTCCGCAACAAGGATGCCCAGGCGCGGCCGGGGTCGCAGGCGCGCGGCCGGCTTGCTGTCTCCGAAAGCCTGTCGCGCTCGGCGATGGTGAAGGGTCAGGGCGGGATTCTGCCGCTGCGCGAGGCGGGCATCGTGGTGGCGCTGGTCAATCACCCCTTCCTTCTGGACGAGCATTTCGAGACGGTCGAACGTGTCGGTCTGGCGAGCGCCGAACTGCGCCGCATGCTCTCCGTGCTGGTCGACGCCGTCGCGCATGACCGCGCCCATGAGCGCGAGCAATTGCTGGCCGCCATCGCGGAAGCAGGCCTAGATGCGGTCTGGGAGCGCGCGGTCGAGCTGACCAGGCGGGCGCGGCTGTGGCCGCTTCTGGAAGGGGCCGCGGCCGACGACGCCCGCGACGCCTTTCGCCAGGCGCTGCACTTGCAGCACGCGGCCCATTTTCTAAATAAGGAGCTTCGGGCGGCCGAAAGCGCTCTTGCGAGCGAGCCGACCGATGAAAACTACCGGCATCTGGTGGAAATTCAGTCGCAACTGCGCAGCCTGCAGGCGACGGAAGCCCTGATCGAGGGTTTCGGGATCGGATCGGGAAAGGTGGCGCGGGGCTGATTGGGCACGCAAACCCCGAAATTGATTCGCTTTTTTGCCGCGAATCGTGGCAGAGGCGCTTGACGTTCCGCCCAAATGGCGGAAAGAGGTCTCGTTTTACGTGCGGAGAAATTGCCGCGTCATTTGGCTGGGCATGCTGGCGTCGGGGGAAAAACGCCATATATGCCAAGGTGAAATGGAGCGAATGCCGGTTGTCGTCAAAGGTCCGACGGTTGCGCGGCTTCAGCCTTCCGCGAACATGCGCCGCCTCGCGCGCTGAACAGGACTCCGGTCGCTTGGAGATATGACTATATGACAACCAAGGAAAAGGAAGAGGTCGAAACGGAGCGCGAAAGCGGCACTGACGGCCCTCTGCTCGACCTTTCCGACGACGCGGTCAAGAAGATGATCAAGGCCGCCAAGAAGCGCGGCTACGTGACGATGGACGAGCTGAACTCGGTTCTGCCGTCCGAAGAGGTGACCTCCGAGCAGATCGAGGACACGATGGCGATGCTCTCCGACATGGGGATCAACGTCGTCGAGGACGAAGAGGCTGCCGAAGAAGGCGATTCCTCGTCCGAGGAAGAGTCCACCGAACTTGCCGAACAGCAGGGCACCGCTGTCGCACAGACGACGACCAAGCGCGAGCCGACCGACCGCACAGACGACCCCGTGCGCATGTATCTGCGCGAGATGGGTACGGTGGAGCTTCTGTCGCGCGAAGGCGAGATCGCCATCGCCAAGCGCATCGAGGCCGGTCGCGAGACCATGATCGCGGGTTTGTGCGAAAGCCCGCTGACCTTCCAGGCCATCATCATCTGGCGCGACGAGCTCAACGAGGGCTCGATCCTGCTGCGTGAGATCATCGATCTCGAGGCCACCTATGCCGGGCCGGAAGCAAAGCAGGCGCCGGTGGTCGAGCGTCCTTCCGAAGACGAGAAGCCCAAGGCGGAGGAACGTCCCCGCCGTGGCGGCCGCGACGATGACGACATCACCAATGTCGGCGGCGAGAGCCAGTCCGACGATGACGAGGACGACGAGGACGAAGCCAATCTGTCGCTGGCGGCAATGGAAGCCGAACTGCGTCCGCAGGTCATGGCCACGCTCGACCTGATCGCCGACACCTACAAGAAGCTGCGCAAGCTGCAGGACCAGCAGGTCGAGAACCGTCTGGCTGCCGCCGGCACGCTCTCGCCCAGCCAGGAGCGCCGCTACAAGCAGCTCAAAGACGAGCTGATCACCGCAGTGAAATCGCTGTCGCTGGCCAATGCCCGTATCGAGGCGCTGGTCGAGCAGCTTTACGACATCAACAAGCGCCTCGTGCAGAATGAAGGCCGCCTGCTGAGGCTCGCCGAAAGCTACAAGGTCAAGCGCGACGAGT
The DNA here is from genome assembly GCA_046297455.1 of Aliihoeflea sp. Lineage (GTDB taxonomy): Bacteria > Pseudomonadota > Alphaproteobacteria > Rhizobiales > Rhizobiaceae > ZYF759. The sequence continues at coordinate 8,169 of JBKBIT010000021.1, read as the reverse complement.
TCCTGAAGGAGTATCAGGGCTCCGAGCTCGATCCCAACTGGATGAAGCGCATCTCCAACCTGTCGGCCTCGGGCTGGAAGGAGTTCACCAAGAACGAGAAGGACACGATCCGCGACCTGCGCTCGGAGATCCAGAATCTGGCCACCGAGACCGGCATCTCGATCCTCGAATTCCGTCGTATCGTGAACCAGGTCCAGAAGGGCGAGCGCGAAGCGGCGATCGCCAAGAAGGAAATGGTCGAGGCCAATCTGCGCCTCGTGATCTCGATCGCCAAGAAATACACCAATCGCGGGCTGCAGTTCCTGGACCTGATCCAGGAAGGCAATATCGGCCTGATGAAGGCGGTGGACAAGTTCGAGTATCGCCGCGGCTACAAGTTCTCGACCTATGCCACCTGGTGGATCAGGCAGGCGATTACCCGCTCGATCGCCGATCAGGCGCGTACCATCCGCATCCCGGTCCACATGATCGAGACGATCAACAAGATCGTGCGGACCTCGCGGCAGATGCTGCACGAGATCGGCCGTGAACCGACACCGGAAGAACTGGCCGAAAAGCTGGCCATGCCGCTGGAAAAGGTGCGCAAGGTCCTGAAGATTGCCAAGGAGCCGATCAGCCTCGAAACGCCGGTCGGCGACGAGGAAGACAGCTATCTGGGCGATTTCATCGAGGACAAGTCGGCGATCCTGCCGATCGACGCCGCGATCCAGGCCAATTTGCGCGAGACCACGACCCGCGTGCTCGCCTCTCTGACGCCCCGTGAGGAACGCGTCCTGCGCATGCGCTTCGGCATCGGCATGAACACCGACCACACGCTTGAGGAAGTGGGCCAGCAATTCTCGGTCACCCGCGAGCGTATCCGCCAGATCGAGGCGAAGGCGCTGCGCAAGCTCAAGCATCCGTCGAGATCGAGGAAGCTGCGAAGCTTCTTGGACAGCTGACGAACCAAAAACCCGGCCTTGAGCCGGGTTTTTTTCTTGCGGTCGGCCAAGCTGATCCACCCGCTGCAAGCCCCCAAGCTTCGTGCTATGATCCCATCATGAACGAGCACGTTGCAGACTTCCCGCCCATGCCGGCGACCACGCAGGCCGCCGAGGGGCTGCCGCGCCGGCCGTGGACGGTGGCCGAGATCGAGGCGATGGTTGCGGCTGGCATCATCGACGAAGACGAGCGGTTCGAACTGATCGGCGGGGAGGTGGTGCCGATGCTGCCCAAGGGCGGACGCCACGAGATGGTGAAGGTCGAATTGAACCGGCATTTCCAGAAGTCCGTGCCGGACGACCTGACGATCGCGCCGGAAACCACGCTGCGCCTCGATCCGAAGAGCTTTCTCGAGCCCGATTTCTGCGTCTTTCCCCGCGAGATATTTCCCGGCGACATGCGTGGTCACGATGTCCTGCTTGCGGTGGAAATTGCCGACACCAGTCTCGCCTATGACCGCGGGCGCAAGCTCGGCGTCTATGCCGCCTTCGGCATTCCCGAGGTCTGGGTGATCGAGGCGCGGAGCCTGATCACCCATGTCTACCGCCGCCTCGGTGCCGAAGGTTATGCCGAGGCCTTCGCCGTGGGGCCCGATGAAGAAGTCGTCTGCGTGCGCCGGCCCGAGATCGGGTACTGCTTCGCGCGCCTGGGGCTGCGCCAGATCTGAGCAAACCGCGCGCTGGGCCCCGACTATGGAAAAGATCGACTTCAAGAAGACGATGAAGGCGCTCTACCAGCCGCCCGCCGACCGGTTTTCGATCGTCGAGGTGCCTTCCATGCAGTTCGCCATGGTCGACGGCAGGGGCGATCCCAATGTCTCGCCAGACTACCAGAACGCCGTGCAGTGGCTCTATTCTGTGAGCTACGGGCTGAAATTCGTGTCGAAGCAGGAGTTTGGACGCGACTACACCGTGCCGCCGCTGGAGGGGCTGTGGTGGGCCGAGGACATGGGCACCTTCCTCACGCGCGACAAGGCGGCCTGGTCATGGATCATGATGATCATGCAGCCGGACTGGATCACGCCGGAGATGTTCTCGGCGGCGATCGAAAAGGCGGGCAAGAAGCTCGGCGAGGTGCCGCCCAGCCTGCGGCTCGAGACCTACGATGAAGGCCTGTCGGTGCAGATCATGCATATCGGTCCCTATGACGATGAGGGGCCGGTCATCTCGCGGCTGCACGAGCAATTCCTGCCACAAAACGGGCTGGTCGAGACCGGCCACCATCACGAGATCTATCTCTCCGATCCGCGCAAGACGGCGGCCGAAAAACTGAAGACCGTGCTGCGCCAGCCGGTACGGCGCATCTGAGGAGCGACATGCATCACCAGACCGTGCTGACAGTTTCGACCACCGGCCCCGGCCTCTACGAATTCACCGACCGGGCGGTTGCCTTCGTGCGCGGCGCGGGCGTGGAGACCGGGCTCCTGACCGTCTTCGTGCGCCACACCTCCTGTTCGCTGCTGATCCAGGAGAACGCCGATCCCGACGTGCGGCGCGATCTCGACGCCTTCTTCGCCCGTCTGGTGCCGCCATCCGACGACCCGTCAATGTCCTGGGTGGTCCACACGACCGAAGGACCCGACGACATGCCGGCGCATATCAAGTCGGCGCTCACCGCGGTGTCGGTCTCGATCCCCGTTTCACGCGGAAAGCCGATGCTCGGCACCTGGCAGGGGCTTTATCTCTTCGAGCATCGAGATGCGCCCCACCGGCGTGAAATCGTGCTACATCTCGCCTGAATCTGCATGACGAGGAGAAGCGCATGTCCTTCTGGAAGAAGCTGTTCGGTGGTGGCGGCGGCGACGCAACGGCACCGACGGCCCAGTCCGAACCGATCCACTACAAGGATTATGTGATCACCGCCACGCCCTTCCAGGAAGGCGGTCAGTACCAGACCTGCGGCGTGATCACGCGCGAGGTCGACGGCGAGATCAAATCGCACCGCTTCATCCGCGCCGACCGCTTCCCCGGCCTCGACGACGCCACCGAGACCACCATCCGCAAGGCCAAGCAGGTGATCGACGAACAGGGCGACCGGATTTTCGGGTGACCTTCGGTCATGGCCGTCCCGCCCCGATGGCTGCGGTGGGAGATCCCGGTCAGACCTTCGCGGTCGTGTCCAACGCGTGAGCGGCGATGGCCCGCTTCACTTCGGCAAGCCGCGCTTTCGGTACCGGGACGCGCGCGCCATTGCGCAGGATCAGCTTCGTCGTTCCCGTTTCCGGTTTCTCCAGGCCGGTCACGTGCCTCATATTGACCCACCATGACCGGTGGATCTGCATCCCGTCCAGTTGGGCGAGGTCTTCGGTCGCGTCGCTCATGCGCATCAGGATCAGGCTGCTGCCCTTCGTCGTCGAGACGCTGACATAGTGGTCCTGCGCCTGCACTGCGATGATGTCGCGGCCCAGTTCGGGCGGCAGGCGGGCGAACAGTCCCGTCGCCGAGGCCTGCCCGGCGGGTGGCTGCTTCCTGTCGGGGGTCGGCAGCAGCAGGTGGACCAGGACGCTGATCCCGATCACCGTCGGCGCCACGTAGGGCAACAGGCCGAGGAACCCGGATGCCGGCAGGCTCAGCCCGGCCATCCACATGCTGGCCGTCACCAGCAGCATCAGCGGCAAGATGCCCAGCACGCCCGCGATCGCGCCAATGGCCGCGCCCGGCCAGTGCTGCGGGCAGAAGATGGCGACCAGACGGTTGATCGCCCACATCATCAGCGTTGCCGGCACGCCGACCAGACCCCAGTAGATAATCCGTCCCGCCAGGCTGAGATTGTCGAGGGTGTAGAAGGGACCAGCCACCGCGACCAGAAGCACCAGCCCCAGAATGACGGCCCAGACCCGGCGGTCGCGCATGTCCGCAGTCATTTCGCGAAGCGTGAACCGCCATTCGGCCAGTTTCGCGCGAAATCCGGGCTGTTTCACGAAACCGTCCTTCAACCGTCCACCCCGTTCTTTTACCTGCATTTCTGTCAGGGAAACATGGGTGTGACAACATGAGCGTGACAGGATGAATGCCAGTCTGGACAGACCCGTCGAAGCAAACGGGCTCGGCAAGCGGTTTGGTGCGGTGACAGCCATAGACCGGCTGTCGCTGCATCTGGAGCGCGGCGAGGCGCTGGGGCTGCTCGGCCCGAACGGCGCCGGCAAATCGACCGCACTGGCGATGCTGATGGGGCTGCGCGCCCCAGATACTGGCGAGGTGCGATTGTTCGGGCACCGGCCCGCCAGCGCCGCCGCACGCGCCATGATGGGCGTCACCCCACAGGCGGCGGGTTTCCCGGAACAGCTGACACCGCGCGAGGTGCTGGCCTATGCCAGCGCGCGGCGCGCCGAGCGTGTGCCGTTCGACGACGTCGTTGCCGCCTTCGGGCTGGCCCCCCTGATCGATCGCCGCATGGCGGGGTTCTCGGGCGGCGAGGTGCGCCGGGTGGCGCTGGCGTTGGCTTTTCTGGGTCGTCCCGGTCTGGTGTTTCTGGACGAGCCGACCGCCGGCCTCGATGCCGATGCGCAACAGGCATTCCGGGCCATCGCCCGCGACTATGTCGTCGAAGGCGGCGCGCTGGTCCTGACGTCCCATCACTGGGACGAGATCGAGGCCGTCTGCGACCGGATCACCATGATCGACAAGGGACGCAAGGTGATGGACGGCACGCTCGCCGACATCCGTGCAAGGATGCAGGCGCGGCGCATCAGCTTCGCGCTGCCCGAAGGCCAACGGCCGCCCGACTGGCTGCAGGCGGTGCGCCACGGCGACCACTGGCACATCGAGAGCGACGACAGCGACGCCTGCCTGCGCCGCATGGTCGAGGAAGGGATCGGCTTTTCCGGGCTGACGATCGAGCCTCTGGCACTTCAGGACATCATCGCTCGCATCCGACCGGAGGAACGACCATGACCGCTCGCCAGCTTGTTGCAGAACTGCGCCTCGTTTTGCGGGTGCTGCTCCGTCAACCGGGGTTCTGGGTGCCGACCGTCCTGTTTCCGGCCATGCTCTATGCGTTTTTCGGCGCCGGCCTTGCCGGCACGGGGCCGGCGGCAGGCTACGCCATGGCCTCCTTCGCGATCTATGCGGTGCTGGGCGTCGGGTTCTACCAGTTCGGCGTTACCGTGGCGCAGGACCGGGCAGATCCCTTCATCCGCTGGCAGCGGCTGCTGCCCGGTTCAGCGGTTGCGCCCTGGGTGGCACGGGTTGCCGCCGGCATCGGGTTTTCGGCTGTCGCGATGGCGCTGGTGCTGCTCCTGGGCAAGGTGCTGGGCGGCGTGGTCCTTTCGGATGCGGGCGCCTGGCTGCGCCTTGTCGCCATAGCCCTGATGGCTGCCCTGCCTGCGACTCTGATGGGCACGGCGCTGGGCTCGCTCGCCTCTGAAAGGGCGGCTGCGCCGCTTGCCAATCTGGTTTTCCTGCCGCTGGCCTATCTGGGCGGGCTGTGGATGCCGCCTCAACTTCTGCCCGAGACCGTCGCGGCGATCTCGGTCTGGACGCCGACCCGTGCGATGGGGGAACTGGCCTGGGCAGCCCTCGACGGCCGCAGCCTGCCGGAGCGGTATCTGGCGGTACTGGCGGTCTGGACGGCAATTGCCGCCGTAATCACCTGGTTGGCCCAGACCCGGCAGAGCAAGGTGGATTTCGGCTGACCTCGTGCCGCCTGTCCGCTTCTTGCCGGCCCTGTCTGGCAGGATGGAATGCGGCCAGGCGGCCCTTCCCTTTTCTCCTCAGATGGCCGACACCCCGCGGGCAGCAATTACCGGACGGGAAGGGCGGGCGTGGCGTTCTATGCATTCTATGTAGCGCTCTACGCGCAGATCGCGATCGGCATCACCTTCATGCCCCTCTGGCTGAAGGCGCAGGGGCTCAGCGAGGCGATGGTCGGCCTGTGCATGGCGGCGGCGGCCATCATCACCGTTGTCGTCAACCCGGTCGTGGGCACCGTCGCCGACCGCACGCGTCTGAACAAGGCGATCCTCGTCACGCTCATCGTCTGCGCGTCGCTTGCAATGCTGGTGCTGAGTGCCACCAGCGGCATCCTTCTGGTCGCTGCCGTCTACCTCGTCTACCGGGCGCTGATTTCGCCGCTCGTGCCACTGGCCGAATCGATCCTGATCGCAAATCTGACCGCCTACCGGCTGGATTTCGGCCAGGTTCGCGCCTGGGGGTCGGCGTCCGTCGTGGCCACGACCCTGCTTTGCGGGTTCCTGGTCGACTGGTTCGACACGCGGGCGATCCTCTATCTCCTGCTTGCGATCCTGCTGGCAAAGATCGTCACCTCGAACGGCCTCCCGGCCAGGGCGCGAAGCGGCCAGCCGGCCATCACGACTGCCGTCATCCTGCGTGCCCTGCGCAATCGGGGCTTCCTGCTGCTGCTGGGAAGCGCTGCGATCTCGCAGGCCTGTCATGGCGTCTTCTATGCCTTCAGCACGTTCCGCTGGCTGGAGGCGGGCCATTCGACCTCGGCCATCGGCATCTTCTGGAGCCTTGGCGTGGGCATGGAAATCCTCGCCTTCGTGTTCGGCAGGCACATCGCCGCGCGCCTTTCGCCGGGACGGATCATCCTGATTGCCTGCGTGGCCGGCATCCTGCGCTGGGGGCTGTTCGGCCTGTCCGCGGCACTGGCGCCGACACTCGTCGTCCAGTTCCTGCAAGGGGCCACGCTCGGCCTCGCCCAGGTCGGCGTCGCGGCCTATATCCGGCACAATATCGCGCCCGAGTTCCTGTCCAGCGCGACCGGTGTCTACTATGCCGCGGCCGGGCTGATCGCCGCTTTGGCCATCATGGCGGGCGCGTATCTCTACCCGATCAGCAGCAGCTATGTGTTCTTCTTCGCCGCCCTGCTTTGCGCGCTGGGCACGATCGCGGCCGCATTTCTGGCGAGCCAGGACACCCGGCACGGTGAGGCTCCCCCGTCATAGAGCAGACCGCATCCTGCGGGCGTTCGAACCCCAGCCCGGCAGTCTCGCCCCCCTGACGCCCGGATTTATTAACTTGACTCTTGTTATCAACTTTTTATCCTTCTCAACTCGGGTTTGGGGAGAAGGCTCTTTCGGGCGCCGTCAGAGGGGCTCGATGACGACGTCATCCGCGCCGCGCCGGATGCGCTGGCGCATTTGCATTGAACGCTTCTGTGTAGCGGAGACGGTGATGGTGCGCTCAGTTGATTTCGATACAGGTGCTTCAGCCTATTTCGAGCTTCCTGCTGAAAAACTGGTTCTCGAGGGCTACCGATGCTGGACCCGAGGCTTCTTCATGCGCTCGACGGAGCCGTGGACGGAGGCCCAGCTTCTGTATCGCAGCCTGCTCGGAGATGAGGATGCCTTTCAAGCCATCGTTGCACTGGCAGGGTTCATCAAGACGCTGGGCCAGTGCGCGGCCTGCCCGTTACGGATGTTTCATTCGGGCGCCCCGCAAATCTGTCGCGATGAAACCCTGGTGATGGGGCTGATCTCGGGCATCCAGAACTGTGACGAGGCGGCGACGACCTTCTGCCTGGAGCGGCTGTGTTGCCTAAAGCGGCGAAGCGAAGCGGGGCTGGCAGCCGGCGATTTCGCATTGACGCTCAAGGCCATGCGAATGGTGATGCGGCCCATTCCCGCGCCGGTCCTTGTGTCAGTCGTCGACCGCCCGTCCGGGCATCCAGCAGAAGCGCGGTTCAGCCGGACGCTGCACTAAAGCATGTCGCCCGAAAGTGGGCACCGGTTTCGGGACAACGACATGCGACAAAACGAAGAGCTAGAGCGTCGAGAGCGAATCTGAAAGATCGCGACACGCTTCAGGGTCGTTCACGCCAACGGATCTGCAAGACGTATCGAATTTCCCTTCTGTCAGCATCTGTCAGCAGTCTTTTCCGTCATTTTATCCACGCCCCCTGCCGCCTGCCCCATAATCCACCCATCGCCCTCGCGGGAACCCGGATGCGCACCGGGCATTCGGGGAGGGTGACGGTGTCCGGGTCGGTCGCGCAAACGGTAGCGTGGCTTGGTGGGAACCGACCCACCACAGGTCCGGGCCTCGGTGAAGGTCTGGCCGGTAAGGCCGGAGGGTTTTGGCTCGCGCAAATGCGGCAAAGAACCTTCCGGACGAGCCCGGCCCACCCATCCGGGGCGAAAGCACCGGCGGGGCGCGGTGGACGCGCCTTAAAATAAAATAGAGTGGCACGGACAACGCGCCCCGCTTCCCAACTGAACAAGAAGCCAGA
>JBKBIT010000020.1:0-75470 GCA_046297455.1 Aliihoeflea sp. | reverse complement strand
CTCCCGGGCAGAAGACGGTTCAAGGATCAGTGCCGCCAGATGGAAAACGGCCGAGGAGGTCTCGCCGCAATAGCCTTCGAGATCGTTCCTGCTCGGCATAGGATCGTCATAGAGATCGAATGTGCGTGCTTCCAGCAGATCTAGAAATGTCTGACGCGGCAGATTGTGCGATGCAATCGTGCCGACCAGCGCTTCTGCCACGGGGCTGCCCTGCCCGCTGCCGGAGGAAATGGCGTCGCGCCACCATTGCAGCCTGATCTCACCTGCCATGGGCTCGCGCACGCGGTCGCGGATGACGGCCGTTTCGAGCGCGAAGGCATAGAGCGACATTAGCGCGGCGCGTTTTGCGGGCGGGGCGTAGAGTGCGGACAGGTACCGGTCAGGATCGCCCTGCCTGACAAGGTCGGCCACATGGGCATCGTTATCCATGTCAGTCGACCGCGACGAGCGCCGCCGCCACCTGCCTGTCTTCTGCCAGGAGCACGTTGTAGGTGCGCGCCGCCGTGCCGGTCGACATCGGATCGGCTGAAATGCCGGCTTCGCGCATCGCGGCCCTGATCTCCGGGCCAAGCGGGCGAAGTTCCGGACCCGTGCCGACGAGCAGGATGTCGATCGATTTCGCCTCGCTGATCACGCGGGCGAAATCCTCCAGGGACAACGCGGAAGGGTTGGCCGGCTCCCAGCCATGAATGCCGGACGGCAGGCACAATATAGACCCGCGATGCGACATGTCCGCGAAACGGAAGCCGCCATTGCCATAGGCATCAAGCGGCGCCCGCCCCGGGAAATGGGCCTCGCGGACGATCATGCCCCTGCCCGCCATCCGCGGCTCAGGCCTTGGTCGGCTCGGCCGGCACTGCCGCCGCGTCCGCTGCCGCCTTGTCCATGTCTTCGCCCAGCTTACCCGGGCGAAGATTGAAGAGGATCAGGAGCGGTCCGGCAACGTAGATCGACGAATAGGTGCCGACAATGATGCCGAAGATCATGGCGAGCGTGAAGGACGCAATGACCTCGCCACCGAACATGTACAACGCGATCAGGGCCAGCAGTGTCGTCACACCGGTCAGGATGGTGCGCGACAGGGTCTGGTTCACGGTGAGATCGATCAGCGTGTCGATCGGCATCTTCTTGTATTTTCGAAGATTCTCACGAACGCGGTCATACACCACGACGGTATCGTTGATCGAATAGCCGACCACGGTCAGCACTGCCGCGATACTGGCCAGATTGAATTCCAGCCCGAGGATCACATAGAAGCCGATCACCCAGACCACGTCGTGCAAGGTGGCAACCACCGCGCCCAGCGCGAACTGCCATTCGAAGCGCAGCCAGATGTAGACCAGCATGGCCAGAAGGGCGGCGATGACGGCAATCGTACCGGCTCTCGCCAGTTCGGCCGAGATTGTCGGCCCGACGACCTCGACACGGCGGAACTCGTAGTCGGCCTCCAGAACGGTGCGAACCTGCTGGATGACCTGCTGTTCTGCCGCCTCGTCACCTTGCGCGCCGATGCGGATCAGCAATTCCCGCGGACTGCCAAATTCCTGGACCTGGACTTCGCCGAAATTCAGCTCGGTGAGCCGCGTTCGCACATCGGCAACATCCGCCTGCGCTGCGCGTGCCTGGACTTCCATCATCGATCCACCGCGGAAATCGATGCCAAGGTTCATGTTCATGGTGAAGAACAGGACTATGGCCAGCACGGAGACGATCGCCGACAGCGAGAAGGACCAGCGGCGCGCCCACATGAAGCGGAAGGAGGTAACCTCCGGGATGAACTTGACGATACCACGAGGCAGTTCCTTCGGCTTGCGGTAGCGCAGCCAGAACGCTATCAGCCAACGCGTCACCAGGAAGGCGGTGAAGACGGTGGTGATGATGCCGATGGCGAGCGTGACGGCAAAGCCGCGGATCGGGCCCGAACCGAGATAGAACATGATCGCGGCGACGATGAAGGTCGTCACATTGGCGTCGACGATGGTCGAGATTGCGTTGCGGAAGCCCGAATCCAGCGACTGGATCATGGAGCGTCCTTGCGCCCTCTCCTCTCTGACGCGCTCGAAGATGATAATGTTGGAATCGACCGCCATACCCATGGTGAGCACGATGCCGGCTATGCCCGGCAGGGTAAGCGTGGCGCCTAGTCCAGACAGTATCGCCACGATCAACGCCATGTTCGCGATGAGCGCGATATTGGCGATGATGCCCAACGTGCCATAGGCGATCATCATGAAGGCGAGCACAAGAACGGCTGCGATCATCGCAGCGATCTGGCCGGCAGCGACCGAATCGGCACCAAGGCTCGGACCGACAGTGCGTTCCTCGATGATGGTGAGATCGGCAGGCAGAGCGCCCGCACGCAGCAGCACCGCCAGGTCATTGGCCGACTGGACCGTGAAATTCCCGGAGATCTGGCCGGTACCACCAAGGATCGGCTCGCGGATCTGCGGTGCGGAAATGACCTGGTTGTCGAGAATGATGGCGAACAGCCGACCGACATTCTGCTGTGTGGCCTGGCCGAAGCGGGTCGCACCCTGACTGTCGAAGCGGAAGGAGACGACCGGTTCATTGGTGCGCTGGTCGAAAGTTGCCTGCGCGTCGACGAGGTTCTCGCCCGACACGATGACACGGTTCTCGATCAGATAGGGGACCGGAAACTCGTCGGTCGAATAGAGAACCCGGGTTCCGGGCGGTGGGCGGGTGTCGATCGCCTCCTGAACCGGCACCGACTGGTCGACCATCTGGAAGGTCAGCTGCGCGGTCTGGCCGATGATCTCTTTCAGGCGCTCGGGATCGCCGAGGCCGGGCACCTGGACCAGTATGCGGTCGGTGCCCTGACGCTGGATGATGGGCTCGGTTGTGCCGAGTTCGTTGACGCGGCGGCCAACGACCTCGATCGACTGCGAAAGCGCCGTGTTGATGCGATAGTTGATGCCCTCTTCCGTCAGCGTAAACCGGAACAGCCCGGGTTCTGGCTCGGACATTGCCAGTTCCGTGACAACACCGGTGCCGAACATGCCGGAGGAAACCGGCTCGGTCAGTGCGGCTAGGACCTCACGCGCCTGGGCAATCGCCTCCTCGTCGCGCACCCGCACCTGAACTGTGCGACCGCTTTCGGAAAGCCCCGTGTAGCCAATGCGGGCGTCGCGCAGGACCACACGCACTTCGTCGCGGGCCGAATCGAGCCGATCCTCGATCAACTCGTTGCGGTCGATTTCCAGCAGGATGTGAGAGCCGCCCTGAAGATCAAGGCCGAGCGTCATCTGGCGCTTCGGCATCCAGTCAGGGAGGCCGGCCAATGTCGACTGGTTGATAAGGTTCGGGGCCGCGAAAACGATGCCGATCAGAACGATCAGCCAAATGGTCACGGACTTCCAGGGCGAAAAATAGAGCATCTTGTCTCGTCTATCCGGAGAGCCCGATGGCTGAGGCCACGGGCTTCTCCCAATTCAGTTCCGCCTCGAATGCGTTTATTTCTTGGCGGTGGGCTTGGAAGTCGACCGGGTCGAACGACGCGCGGTCGTCTTTGCCGCCGGCTTTGCCTCAGGCTCCGGCTTGGTGTTCTCGTTGGCAACCGGTTCGCCCTTCACCCGCACGTCGGCGATCATGCCACGGATCGAGGTGACCTTGTTGCCGCCACCGAGATCAATCTCAAGTTCGTTGTCGTCGATCACCCGCGTCACCTTGCCAATCAGGCCGCCGCCCGTCACGACCGTGTCGCCGCGCCGAATGGCTGCGATCATTTCCTGGCGCCGCTTCATCTGCTGACGCTGCGGCCTGATAAGCAGGAAATACATGATCACGAAGATGAGGACGAAGGGCAGAAGGCTGATGAATACTTCCGAACCGCCGCCGGTCTGTGCATAAGCGGGTGTCACGAACATGGAATTCTCCTGGAAATGGGCATGATCTAGCGGCGATGGCCGCGTCGGCCAAAGTTCGGCGGAATATAAGCAGTTGGCCCCCCAATGCAACCGCGACAGCGACGCTTTTCGGCCACAATCGACCGTGTTAGAGCGCTGGGCTGACCGGTGAGAGGAGATTTTGGGCGATGAATGATGCCGCAGCCATCGAGGCCCTGAACGACAAGCTCGAACGGCTGATCGAGGCGGTGACGAAGCTGTCGCCGCCACAGCAGCCAGCCAGCGATCTCGACGCAGCCGATTGCTTCGTGTGGGCCGCGGAGACCGCCACCCTTACGCCGGTACCGAAAGTCAATCGAGTAGCCTTCGAACTGATAAAGGGTATCGACCGGGTTCGTGACATACTGCTCGACAACACCAGACGTTTTGCCGACGGACTGCCGGCCAACAACGCGCTTTTATGGGGCGCGCGCGGGATGGGTAAATCGAGCCTCGTCAAGGCGGCGCATGCAGCGGTCAACGCAAAGCAGGAAGAAGGACGGGCGCCTCTCAAGCTGGTCGAGATTCACCGCGAGGACATCCACACCCTGCCCGCGCTTCTGACCATCCTGAAGAAGGCGGAATTCCGCTTTATTCTGTTTTGCGACGACCTGTCCTTCGATCAGGACGACACGTCCTACAAGTCTCTCAAGGCGGCGCTGGAGGGAGGGGTCGAAGGCCGGCCGGAGAACGTGATCTTCTATGCCACATCCAACCGGCGGCACCTTCTGCCGCGCGACATGATCGAGAACGAGCGCTCGACGGCAATCAACCCTTCCGAAGCGGTTGAGGAAAAGGTGTCGTTGTCGGACCGTTTCGGCCTCTGGCTCGGGTTCCACAAATGCTCCCAGGACGACTTTCTGGAAATCGTCGAGGCCTATGCGCGCCACTATCGGATCAAGGTCGAGGCCGAAGAACTTCGCCGCGACGCGCTCGAATGGGCAACGACGCGCGGCAGTCGCTCGGGGCGCGTGGCCTGGCAGTATGTCCAGGACCTTGCAGGGCGTCTGGGACACTCCCTCCGGACGGATTGATGGTCAGCGGAAGTCCGGCACGAAGACGGGAATGTCGTCGAAATCGTAGCCAAGGCCCGACGTGATCCCGTAATAGACACCGACCAGAGCCAGGCTGATCAGTGTGGTGACCAGAAGCGCCCGCCCCATCCGTGGAAGGCTCGGTGCGCTCTCGGTCGTGCCAAGCGTCACATCGCTGCTTTCTTCCTGAGTACGCACGCCGAACGGCAGCACGGCAAACAGTACCAGCCACCAGACCACGAAAAACACGGCAAATGCCGATAGGGCGTTCAACATGATTGCGTAACCTCGTTCAGACCTGTTCGAGTTCGACCAGCGTGCCGGCAAAATCCTTGGGATGAAGGAACAGCACCGGCTTGCCATGGGCGCCGATCCTGGGGTTCCCGTCCCCCAGCACACGCGCGCCTTGTGCCTTCAGGCGCTCGGCGGACGCTACGATATCCGCCACCTCGTAGCACAGATGGTGCATGCCACCCGATGGATTCTTTGCGAGGAAGGACGTGATCGGCGAATCCTCGCCCAGCGGTTCGAGAAGCTCGATCTTGGTGTTGTCGAGCTCGACAAAGACAACCGTGACGCCATGTTCGGGCAAGGCCTGCGGCTGAGAGACGCGTGCAGCCAGCGTGTCGCGATAGATCGCCGTTGCCGCCTCAAGATCCGGTACGGCGATTGCCACATGATTCAACCGGCCGAGCATGCGTCCCTCCTGATCAGGTGACGAAAACCGTCACGATGGGTTTCTTGCCCCAGGCGTCGTTTGCAGCAGCCCGCACGGCGCGACGGACCGCTTCCGACACGAGGTCCAGGTCCTTGCGCCGCGCGCGGGGAATGCTCTCTACAGCGCCAATGGCTGCTTCCAGCATGAGATCTTCCAGATCCTCGCCGCGCTCATCGACACTGGGCAGCCCGATGGCGACCAGATCAGGATCGCCTTCAAGCTGGTAGCGATCATCGAGCACGACATTGACGGCAACATGGCCGGCAAAGGACAGCCGTCGGCGGTCGCGCACACCGATTGCCTCGTCCGTCCCGATCAGCTTGCCGTCCTTGAAGATGCGGCCGAAGGGAACCTGATCGAGGATGCGCGGATCGCCGGGCGCCAGCAACAGCATGTCGCCGTTGCGAACCTGGATCGGGCGAGGAATGCCGCATTGGCGCGCCAACTCCGCCTGGCCGGCCAGATGGGCAGCCTCGCCATGAACCGGCACCAGAACATGCGGGCGCACCCATTCATACATCTGCTTGAGTTCGATCCTGCGGGGATGGCCTGAGACGTGAATAAGGGCGTCTGTGTCCTCTATGACGTTGATTTCGCGGTCGATCAGCCGGTTCTTGATGTCGAGGATCGCGGTCTCGTTGCCGGGGATGACACGCGAGGAAAAGACGACCGTATCGCCTGCCGCCAGTGCAATGTCGCGCATCTCGTCGCGGGCCAGCTTGGCAAGCGCCGCCCTGCCCTCACCCTGGCTGCCGGTGCACAGCACGACAACATTCTCGCGCGGAATGTAGCCGTAATCGGACTCTGCCAGGAAAGGCGGCAGGTCTTCGAGATAGCCGAGCTCCTCCGCCACCGCGATGACACGATGCATGGAGCGGCCCAGCACCAGCACCTGGCGTCCCGCATCCCGCGCGGCCTCGGCGATGGAGCGGATACGCCCGACATTGGACGAAAAGGTCGTGACCACAACGCGGTGTTTCGCCGCCTCGATGACTTCGCGCAGACCGCGGCTGACCGCCATTTCCGATGGCGACTCGCCTTCGCGGAGCGCATTGGTCGAATCGCACATCATTGCCAGCACGCCCTCGTCGCCGATGGCGCGGAACCTTGCCTCGTCGGTCAACGGCCCGATCTCGGGCTCGGGATCTATCTTCCAGTCCCCGGTATGCAGCAGCGTGCCCAGCGGGGTTCGGATCGCGAGCGAAACGGGCTCGGGGATGGAGTGCGTGACTGCAATCGCCTCTATCTCGAAAGGCCCCACGGAGAAACGGTCGCCGGCCTTGTAGATATTGACCGGGACTTTCGGTGCACCGGCCTCGCCCTCACGCTTGGAGGCGAGCATGCCGGCGGCGAACGGCGTCATCCAGACGGGCGCTTTCAGCCGCGGCCACAGGTCCAACAACGCACCATAATGGTCTTCGTGGGCATGCGTGATGACGATGCCGGCGAGCTTGTCCAGATGCTCCTCGATGAAGCGGGTATCGGGCAGGACGAGATCGACGCCCGGCAGGGTCAGATCGGGAAAGGTCACGCCGCAATCGACGATCATCCAGGTCCGCGAATGAGCCGGGCCGAAGCCGTAGAGCGCGAAATTCATCCCGATCTCGCCGACACCGCCCAATGGGCAGAACACCAGCTGTGAATCGTCCTTGCGCGACATCGTCCCTCGCTTTCCTTCAGACCGCGGCTGCAGTCGCGACGGCGCCGAAATGCACATCGCCGACCGCAATCGTCTCGATCGACCCATCCGCAGTACGGATGACAAAGCGGCAGTCCGCATCGATCGTCTCAAACGTACCGTTCAGCACGCGTCCGCCCAGATTGACGGCCACGGGCGTGCCCGCCGCCGCCGCTCCGGCCAGCCAACGCCGCCTGATCTCGGCAACGCCTCCAGGCGACTTCCAGACCTCATAGGCCGAGGCCCAAGCATCCGAAAGCGCCAGGAACACATCAGCCGCACTGCAGGCCGCGCCAAGACGCCGCAGCGATGTTGCCGGATAGGGCAGCCCTTCCGGATGGCTGACCACATTGACGCCGATGCCGATGGCGAGTGCAAGCCTGCCATCGGACATCAGGCGCGATTCGAGCAGAATTCCCGACAATTTGCCGCCATCGAACAGCAGATCGTTGGGCCATTTCAGAACCAGTCGCCCACCGTCCGCAATGTCGGCGCCGTCAACGCCGACCCTTATGCCTCCCTCGGGCATAAGCGCCGCCAGCGCCTCGGCCAGCGCCACGCCGGCCACGAAACCGAGCGTGGCAGCCCGACCCGGCTTTTCGTCGGTTACAAGGAGAAGCGTGGCGGCCAGATTTCCATTGCCATCCTGCCAGGCCCGGCCGCGCCGCCCCCTGCCCTCGGTCTGGTTGTCGGTGACGAACCAGCACGGTTCCTCGGTGCCAGCGCCGGCCTGCTCCAGGGCTACGGCATTGGTCGAACCAACCGCGTCAAAGGCTTGAAGGGCATATCCCTGCTGGATGGCGCGCAGCGCTAGTGAAAACCCCATCGCGCCGCGTCAGAAGAAGGTTCGGGCAGCGGTTTCCGCAATCGCGGCGATCGGACCGCCCACCAGCACGTAGAAGAGCACGAAGATGCCGGAGGCGCCAAGAACGAGGCGCAGTTCGCCCGCCATCGGCTCGAAGGCGACTGCGGGCTTGTCGAACCACATAATCTTGATGATGCGCAGATAGTAGTAGGCGCCGACCACGGAGGCGAGAACGCCGATGATGGCGAGCGCGTAGAGCTCCGCGTTGATCGCGGCGAGGAAGACGTACCACTTTCCCCAGAAACCGGCGAGCGGCGGAATGCCGGCCAGCGAGAACATCAGCACCGTCATCAGCGTCGCCATCATTGGGCTGGTCTCGGCCAGGCCCGACAGATCGTCGATCTGCTCGACATTGCCCTCGCGCCGGCGCATCGCCAGGATGACGGCAAAGGTACCGAGCGTCATGGCCAGGTAGATCAGCATGTAGATGATGACGCCGCGCACACCTTCCTGGGTGCCGGCCGCAAGGCCGACCAGCGCAAAGCCCATATGCGCGATCGACGAGTAGGCCATCAGCCGCTTGATGTTGGTCTGACCGATGGCGGCGAAGGCACCGAGGATCATCGAGGCAATCGAGATGAAGACCACGATCTGCTGCCAGTCGGGTGTGATCGGCTCGAACGCGCCCATCGTGACACGGACCAGCAGCGCCATGGCCGCCAGCTTGGGTGCTGCGGCGAAGAAGGCGGTCACAGGCGTCGGCGCGCCTTCATAGACGTCTGGCGTCCACATGTGGAACGGCACCGCCGAAATCTTGAAGGCAAGGCCGGCAATCACGAAGACCAGACCGAACACGAGACCGAGCTGACGCTCCCCACCGGTGAGCGCGGCCGCGATGGCATCGAAGCCGGTGTTGCCGGTGAAGCCGTAGACCAGCGACATGCCGTAGAGCATCATGCCCGAGGAGAGCGCACCGAGGATGAAGTATTTCAGGCCCGCTTCGGTGGAGCGGACATTGTCACGATTGATGGCGGCCACGACGTAGAGCGCGAGCGACGACAGTTCGAGCCCGAGATAGAGCGAGATCATGTCGTTGGCCGAGATCATCAACAGCATGCCGAGCGTGGCGAGCATGATCAGGACCGGGTACTCGAACTTGTCGAATTTCTCCGCCTTGGCAAAGCCGACCGACATGACGAGCGTCACCACCGATCCGATCAGCACCAGCACCTTGAACAGCCTGGCGAAAGGATCGTTGACGAAGGCGCCGCCGAAAGCCTGACCGTCGCCGGACAGGAGCAGCACCCAGGCGCCGGTGCCGATCAGTACGGCAACCGCCAACCCGGTAACCAGTGTGTTGGCGCGCTTGCCGGAGAAGACGCCGACCATCAGCAAGACCATCGAGGCAACTGCCAGGATGAGTTCGGGCGTCGCCAGTATCAGGCTCGATTGGAGTTCTGCCGTCGTCATGAGACCGATCCTAAGGCTGCACGGCGGCGCTACGGGCGCCTTCCAGCGACAGCGTCACATTGTTGACCAGCGCGTCCACCGAGGCCGCCGTCACGTCGAGGACGGGCGCGGGGTAGACACCGAAGAAGATCACGAACAGGACCAGCGGATAGATGATGGCCTTTTCGCGCGTGTTGAGGTCTGCGAGGCCCTTCAGCCCCTCCTTGACCAGGGGGCCGAAGACCACGCGGCGGTAGAGCCAGAGCGCGTAAGCCGCCGAGAGGATGACGCCCGTGGTGGCGACCAGCGCCACCCAGGTATTGACCTTGAAGACGGCAACCAGCGTCAGGAACTCGCCCACGAAGCCCGAGGTGCCCGGCAGGCCGACATTGGCCATGGTGAAGATCAGGAAGACCACGGCATAGATCGGCATGTTGTTGACGAGGCCGCCATAGGCGGAGATCTCGCGGGTGTGCATGCGGTCGTAGACGACGCCAACACACAGGAACAGCGCGCCCGAGATCAGCCCGTGGGAGAGCATCTGAAAGATGCCGCCCTGGATGCCCTCGACGTTGAGCGCAAAGATACCCATGGTCACGAAGCCCATATGGGCGACCGACGAATAGGCGATCAGCTTCTTGATGTCCTCCTGCATCAGCGCCACCAGCGAGGTGTAGACGATGGCGATTGCAGACAGGGCAAAGACCAGCGGCTGGAAGAACAGCGACGCGTCCGGGAACATTGGCAGAGAGAAGCGCAGGAAGCCGTAGCCGCCCATCTTCAGAAGAACCGCCGCGAGCACCACCGAACCCGCCGTCGGCGCCTCAACGTGGGCGTCGGGCAGCCAGGTATGGACCGGCCACATCGGCATCTTCACGGCGAAGGAGGCGAAGAAGGCCAGCCACAGCCAGTACTGCATGCCCTGCGGGAAATCATGCGTCAGCAGGGTCGGGATATCGGTCGTGCCGGCCTGCCAGAACATCGCCATCATGGCGAGCAGCATCAGCACCGAACCGAGCAGCGTGTAGAGGAAGAACTTGAACGAGGCGTAGACGCGCCGCTTGCCGCCCCACACGCCGATGATGATGAACATCGGGATGAGGCCGGCCTCGAAGAACACGTAGAAGAGGACGATGTCGAGCGCGCAGAAGACGCCGATCATGAGCGTTTCCAGGATCAGGAACGCGATCATGTATTCCTTGACGCGGGTCTGCACCGACTCCCACGAAGCAAGCACGCAGAGCGGCATCAGGAAGGTCGTCAGAATGACGAACAGCATCGAAATGCCGTCCACACCCATGTGGTAGGAGATGCCGGAGTCGAGCCAGGCCACCTTCTCCACGAACTGGAAACCGGCATAGTTGTTGTCGAAGCCGATCCAGATGAAGAGCGACAGCACGAAGGTGAAGGCGGTCGTCAGCAGCGCGACATTGCGGATGTTGCGGCGCGCGGCCGGTCCGTCGTCCCGGATCAGAAGGATCAGGAACGCGCCGACCAGCGGCAGGAACGTGACCGTGGAAAGAATGGGCCAATCGGTCATGGTCTAAAAGAATCCCCCAAGCATCATCCACGTCACGAGCGCGGCAACGCCGATCAGCATCGCGAATGCATAGTGATAGAGATAACCGGTCTGCAGCTTGACGATGCGGTTGGTCATGTCGAGGACGCGCGCCGAGACGCCGTCCGGGCCAAACCCGTCGATCAGCCAGCCATCGCCCTGCTTCCACAGGAACCGGCCAAGGCGCATCGCCGGCCGCACGAACAGGAAGTCGTAGAGCTCGTCGAAATACCACTTGTTGAGCAGGAAGGCATAAAGCCCGCGATGCTGCTGAGCCAGGCGCTTCGGCCGCTCCGGATTGCGGATGTAGAATTCGTAGGCCAGCGCGAAGCCGACCAGCATGGCCGCAAAAGGCGAAGCCGCAACCCAGACCGGCACATAGTGGAACTCGGCCAGGATGGTGTTATCCGGCAGCGTGAACAGCGCCCCGCTCCAGAAGCTGTCATAGTAGTAGCCGACGAAAAAATCCTTGAAGACAAAGCCGGCGAACAGCGAGCCCACGGCCAGGACGTAGAGCGGCACCAACATGACCGGTGGCGATTCATGCACGTGATGCATGACGTCGGCCGAGGCACGCGGCTTGCCGTGGAAGGTCATGAAGATCAGCCGCCAGGAATAGAAGCTGGTGAAGATGGCCGCCACGACCAGAAGGACGAAGGCGAAGGTTGCCATCCCGGTGCCGGCGGCGAATGCGCCCTCCACGATGGCGTCCTTGGAGAAGAAGCCCGAGGTGCCGATGACGGTCAGCGGAATGCCGACGCCGGTCAGCGCGATCGTGCCGATGATCATCATCCAGTAGGTTCGGGGGATTAGCGTGCGCAACCCGCCCATGCGGCGCATGTCCTGCTCGTCGGAGACGGCATGGATCACCGAGCCGGCGCCAAGGAACAGAAGCGCCTTGAAGAAGGCATGGGTGAACAGGTGGAAGATCGCCGCCGCATAAAAACCGGTGCCCAGTGCCACGAACATGAAGCCAAGCTGGGAGCAGGTCGAATAGGCGATGACGCGCTTGATGTCGTTCTGGACCAGGCCGACACTGGCGGCGAAAATGGCGGTGATGGCGCCCACAAAGACGACAACCATCAGTGCAGTGGCAGAAAGTTCGAAGATCGGCGACAGCCGGGCCAGCATGAACACGCCCGCAGTCACCATGGTGGCAGCATGGATCAGCGCGGAAACCGGGGTCGGGCCTTCCATCGCGTCGGGGAGCCAGGTGTGCAGCGGCACCTGGGCCGACTTGCCCATGGCGCCGAGCAAGAGCAGCAGGCAGATCGCAGTCATCGCCCCCGACTGGTCGAGCGCCATGCCGAGGAAGTTCATGACGATCTCGCCATTGCCGCCCTCGGCAAAGGTCGCGGCAAGCGCGCCGGCCTCGGCGAAGATGACGTCGAACTTGACCGAGCCGAACATCACGTAGACGCCGAAAATGCCGAGCGCGAAGCCGAAATCGCCGACACGATTGACGATGAAGGCCTTCATCGCAGCGGCATTGGCGGACGGCTTCTTGTACCAGAAGCCGATCAGCAGATAGGAGGCGAGGCCCACGCCCTCCCAGCCAAAGAAGAGCTGGACGAGGTTGTCGGACGTCACCAGCATCAGCATGGCGAAGGTGAACAGCGACAGATAGGCGAAGAAGCGCGGCCGATGCGGATCGTGGTGCATGTAGCCGATCGAATAGATATGCACCAAGGCCGAGACCGAGTTGACCACGACCAGCATGACCACGGTCAGCGTGTCGATGCGCAGCGCCCATGCGGCCTGCAGGTCGCCCGATTCGATGAAGCGCATCACAGGTACGGAAAAGGCCTGCGTATCGGCGAAGGCAACGGAGAAGAAGGCGATCCAGGACAGGATGGCGACGATCACCATCAGGCCCGAGGTCACGTATTCCGACGCCTTTGCACCGATCGAGCGGCCAAACAGGCCCGCGATCAGGAAGCCCAGAAGGGGGAGGAAGACGATGGCGTGGTACATGGCTGCCCTCTAGCCCTTCATCATGTTGACGTCTTCGACAGCGATCGACCCGCGGTTGCGGAAGAAGACGACGAGGATCGCAAGTCCGATAGCAGCTTCGGCGGCTGCAACGGTGAGCACGAACAGCGCGAAGACCTGGCCGACCAGATCGCCCAGCGCGGCCGAGAACGCCACGAAATTCAGGTTCACCGCCAGAAGGATCAGCTCGATCGACATCAGGATGACGATCACGTTGCGGCGGTTGAGGAAGATCCCGAACACGCCGATCGTAAACAGTAGCGCCGAAACGGTGAGATAGTGGGAGATACCGACTGTCAGCATGCTCAAAGTCCCTTGCCCGATTCGACCTTGCGGACCTCGATGGCCGTTTCGGGCGTGCGCCGCACCTGGGCTGCGATGTCCTGGCGCTTGACGCCGGGCTTGTGATGCAGCGTCAGCACGATGGCACCGATCATCGCGACAAGCAGGATCAGTCCGGCAATCTGGAAGAAGTAGATGTAGTCCGTATAGAGGATGTCGCCGAGCGCTGCGGTGTTGTGACGTTCGGCCGCCGGCGGCGTCGGCCGCGCCACCTCGCTCGCCAGTTCAGGCGCGAAAGTGTAGCCGCCAAGGACGATGATCAGTTCCGCCGCCAGGATGATGCCGACCAGCGCGCCGACAGGCGCATATTGCAGGGCACCCGTCTTCAGACCGGCAAAGTCCACGTCGAGCATCATGACCACGAACAGGAACAGCACTGCCACTGCGCCGACATAAACGACGATCAGGATTAGCGCCAGGAACTCCGCCCCCGTCATCAGGAACAAGGCGGCGGCGTTGAAAAAGGTCAGGATCAGGTACAGCACCGAATGCACGGGATTGCGCGACGCAATCACCATAAATGCCGCCCCGACCGCGACAAAGGCGAACAGATAGAAGAAGATCGCCTCTAGTCCTGTCAGCATGGGTTCCCCCGGTTTGCTCCGGCCGGACGTCTCGCGTCCCGCCTTATCCGGCCGTGCCGCCCCCCGGGGCGATCACGACCGCGTGTCCTTTAGACGAGGCCCGCGGCCGCGTCCACAATCTCGCCCGTCCCCTAGCGGTAGGGCGAATCCATCTCCAGATTGCGGGCCAGCTCACGCTCCCAGCGGTCGCCATTGGCCAGCAATTTTGCCTTGTCGTAGTAGAGTTCCTCGCGCGTTTCCGTCGCGAATTCGAAATTCGGCCCCTCGACGATGGCATCGACCGGACAGGCTTCCTGGCAGAAGCCGCAATAGATGCATTTCACCATGTCGATGTCGTAGCGCACCGTGCGGCGCGTGCCGTCATTGCGGCGCGGGCCGGCCTCGATCGTGATCGCCTGGGCGGGGCAGATCGCCTCGCACAATTTGCAGGCAATGCAGCGCTCTTCGCCGTTGGGATAGCGCCTGAGCGCGTGCTCGCCGCGGAAGCGCGGGCTGAGCGGGCCTTTCTCGTGCGGATAGTTGACCGTGTATTTCGGCGCGAACATCTGGCGCAGCGCCAACCCGGTCGCCTTGACGAACTCGATCAGCAGAAGCGATTTCGCAGCCTGTGCGAGAGCAGACATCGTCAATCTCCAAATACGTAGTGGCCGAGCAGAAAACCGCCGACCGGCAGCAGCAGAAGCTGGCTGAGACCGGCCACATTGAGCACCTTTCGCGTCTCGGGCAACGACACGCGGGTCGCCAGTAGGCGCAGCAGCAAGAAGTCGACGACAGCGACGACCATGCCGATCAGTGCTCCGATCAAGCCCGCGCTCATGCGACCATCAGCTCCCACAGCTTGAGGACGGTGGCGGTGGCCACGACCATGAACAGCGACAGCGGCAGGAACACCTTCCAGCCCAGGCGCATCAGCTGGTCGTAGCGGAAGCGCGGCACGAACGCCTTCACCAGGGCGAACATGAAGAACACCATGACGACCTTGAAGACGAACCAGAACACGCCCGGGATCCAGTTGAAGGGCGCGATGTCGATCGGCGGCAGCCAGCCACCCAGGAACAGGATCGTCGTCAGCGCGCACATGAGCACGATGGCGACATATTCGCCGAGGAAGAACAGCAGGAACGGCGTCGAGGAATACTCGATCATGTGACCGGCGACGAGTTCCGATTCGGCCTCGACCAGATCGAAGGGCGGCCGGTTCGTCTCGGCCAGGGCCGAGATGAAGAACACGATGAACATCGGGAACAAGCCCAGCCAATGCCAGTCCAGGAAAGAGGCAGGCAGGCCGAGCCAGGTGCCGATGCCCGTCTCCTGGGCCAGCACGATATGGGTCAGGTTCAGCGATCCGACGCACAGAAGCACGGTGATGATGACAAAGCCGATGGAGACTTCGTAGGACACCATCTGCGCGGCCGAACGCAGCGCGCCCAGGAATGGATACTTGGAGTTCGATGCCCAGCCGCCCATCAGCACGCCATAGACCTCGAGCGAGGCGATGGCGAAGATGAACAGGATGCCGACATTGATGTCGGCGATGACCCAGCCATAATCCACCGGAATGACGGCCCAGGTCGCCATGGCCAGCACGGCGGCCACAAGCGGGGCCAGCAAGAACACGCCCTTGTTGGCGCCGGAGGGAATCACCGGTTCCTTGAACACAAATTTCAAAAGGTCGGCGAAGGACTGGAACAGTCCCCAGGGGCCGACCACGTTGGGGCCACGGCGCAGCTGAACCGCTGCCCACACCTTGCGGTCGGCATAGAGCAGGAAGGCGATCAGCACCAGCAGCACAATCAGCAGCAGCACCGACTGGAAGAGGATCACCAGCCCCGGCCAGACATATATGGAGAAGAAAGAATCCATCGGTTCGTGCCTGTCCCCTACTCGGCCGCCTGCTTGAACCCGCCGCGCGCCAGCGCGGAACACTCGGCCATCACGGCGGATGCCCGTGCAATCGGGTTCGTCAGATAGAAGTCTTTGACCGACGATGCAAACGCAGCCTTGTTGGTGCGTCCGTTCTTGCCCGCCAAAGTCGTGATCGCCGCACTATCGCCAGCCTCGATCTCGTCGATCCGGGCCATGTGCGGGTGCGCAGCATAGAGCGCGGCGCGCAATTGCTTCAGCGAATCAAACGGCAGCTTGTGGCCGAGCACATCCGACAGCGCGCGCAGGATCGCCCAGTCTTCGCGGGCGTCGCCAGGCGCGAAGCCGGCACGGTTCGTCATCTGCACGCGGCCTTCCGTGTTCACATAGCTCCCGGACTTTTCCGTATAGGTGGCGCCGGGCAGAATCACATCGGCCCGGTGGGCGCCGGCATCGCCGTGGGTGCCGATATAGACGGTGAAGGTATCGCCACCCAGCGCGTTCATGTCGAGTTCGTCGGCGCCGAGCAGGAAAGCGACATCCAGTCCCCCCATCATCGCAGCGACATTCTTGCCGCCCTCGCCCGGCACGAAGCCGATGTCGAGGCCACCCACGCGGGCGGCGGCCGTGTGCAGGACGCCAAAACCGTTCCAATCGGCGCCGGCCGCCTGGCATGCGACGGCGACCTTGGCTGCCAGCGCCAGGATTGCAGCGCCATCGGTGCGGGCCAGCGCTCCCTGGCCGACGATGACCATCGGGCGCTTCGCCTTTTTCAGTACCGACATGAATTTGTGGGTGCCGTCGGCCAGCTCCTTCAGGGTGTCGGGACCGGCGCCCAGCATTTCCGCGTCATAGCGCAGGTCGCCCATCTCGCCGATCACGCCGACGGGGAACCCGCCCATGCGCCAACGCTTGCGAATGCGGGCGTTGAGGACGGAGGCCTCGAAGCGCGGGTTGGAACCGACGATCAAAAGGGCGTCGGCTTCCTCGATGCCTTCGATGGTCGGGTTGAAGATGTAGCTCGCGCGTCCAAATGCCGGATCGAGGACAGCGCCATCCTGGCGGCAGTCCATATTGGCCGAGCCGAGGGAAGCCATCAGCTGCTTGAGCGCAAACATCTCTTCCACGCTCGCCAGATCGCCGGCAATCGCGCCGATGCGGTCCGGTTGGGCCTTGGACACGGCGACCCTGATTGCCTCGAAGGCTTCCGACCAGCTGGCCGGCTGCAGCTTGCCGCGCCGGCGCACATAGGGCCGGTCGAGACGCTGGGTGCGCAGGCCGTCCCACACGAAGCGGGTCTTGTCGGATATCCACTCCTCGTTCACGGCGTCGTTGATGCGCGGCAGGATGCGCATGACCTCACGGCCGCGCGTGTCGACGCGGATAGCCGAGCCGACGGCATCCATGACGTCGATCGATTCCGTCTTGGTCAGTTCCCAGGGGCGGGCCTGGAAGGCATAGGGTTTCGAGGTCAGCGCACCGACCGGGCAGAGATCGATGACATTGCCCTGAAGTTCCGAGGTCATCGCCTGTTCGAGATAGGTGGTGATCTCCATGTCTTCGCCGCGCCCGGTGGCGCCGAGTTCGGAGATGCCCGCCACCTCGGTGGTGAAGCGGACGCAACGCGTGCAGTGGATGCAGCGCGTCATGATCGTCTTGACCAGCGGGCCGATATATTTGTCTTCCACGGCGCGCTTGTTCTCGTGATAGCGCGAGGCGTCGACGCCAAAGGCCATCGCCTGATCCTGCAGATCGCACTCGCCGCCCTGGTCACAGATCGGACAATCGAGCGGATGGTTGATGAGCAGGAACTCCATCACGCCTTCGCGCGCCTTGCGCACCATCGGCGTGTTGGTGAAGATTTCCGGCGGCTCGCCATTCGGGCCCGGACGCAGGTCACGAACGCCCATGGCGCAGGATGCCGCCGGCTTGGGCGGCCCGCCCTTCACTTCGACGAGGCACATGCGGCAATTGCCCGCGATCGACAAGCGCTCGTGGAAGCAGAAGCGTGGTACCTCGGCACCCGCCTCCTCCGCCGCCTGCAGCAGCGTGTAGTGATCGGGAACCTCGATCTCGTTGCCGTCGACCTTGAGTATCGCCATCATTCGCCCCCAGCGGACCTGGCCGCCTCGTAAGTAGCAAGCAAATCACTGACGGCGACGCCATTGATCGTCATTCCAGCGAGTTGCGCGTTCTCGATTTTCACGTTGCTCAGATTCACGTCGGAAAAGACCATGCCCGAAAGATTTGCATCCGCTATGCGAGCGTTGCTCAAAAGCACATTCTCAAACGTGGATGCCGACAGGTTCACGTTGTGAAACCGCGTATTCGACAGGTTCACATCGTCGAAATGCGAATTGGCCACCGACGCATCGCGAACATCGAGCTTGTCACGGGTATGGTGGATGTCCATCTCCATCAGCGGCCACCAGCGTTCGCGAGCGCCTGTGCCTGTCCCGTCCAGTCGTCGCGGCCGATACGGCCGGAAAAACCCAGTTCCTGGTCGAGCCAGGCAATCTCGCCATCCGTCAGCTCCGCGATCTGCGAATAGGTCCATATGCCCAGCCTGTTGAGCACCTGTTCCAGTTTCGGTCCGACACCCGAAATCGCCCTCAGGTCGTCCACCTTCGCCGGCCGCTCCATCCCCTTGGGCTTGGTCGGGCCATCAGGCGTGGCGGCGGCCTCGGCGATCTCCACGGCAACGTCGGTCGCGCGGTTTGCCTCTTCGGTGGCCTGTTCTGCAACCTTCCTGGCCGTGCGGGCAGCATTGACCGCCACCGTCTCGGCATCGGCAGCCGCACTTAGCATGGCTGCGGCGGAAGCGGGAGCCGGATTGGAGGACACCAGTTCGAGCTTGGCCGCCTTGCGCGGCTTCGGGGCGGACTTGGGCCCGGGCTTGGGCGCGGGCTTGGGTTCTGTACCAACCTCTGCTGCGCTTGCGAGCATGCGACGCTGCGCGTCGGCGGCTCCAGCCACGGCGCCCATCCACAGACCGACCGCATGGCTGGCAACGCCGAAGCCGAGCGCCGACATGGCGGCTGCGCCGGCCATCGGGTGAATGAACAGGTTCACCGCGCCGCCAAATTGCCTGGGCAGCATCGCTTCGTAAGTCCTGGCCATATCCCCGATGGGGTCTTGCTGGGTCATTCCGGTTTTGGGCATGGTCATTTTCGCCATCGGTATCTCCTTAGCGTCGGTGCCTGCCCCTCCCTTTCGCTTCTTCCCTGTTGCCTATTCCGCCGCCGCCAGCGCCGGTTCGGCGCGATGCGCATTGCGCGTGAACTCGTCGATGCGACGCTCGATCTCCGGCCGGAAATGGCGGATCAGGCCCTGGATCGGCCAGGCCGCCGCGTCGCCAAGCGCGCAGATCGTGTGTCCCTCGACCTGCTTGGTGACTTCCAGCAGCATGTCGATCTCGCGCTTCTGCGCCTCGCCGCGCACCAGACGCTCCATCACCCGCCACATCCAGCCCGTGCCTTCGCGGCAGGGCGTGCACTGGCCGCAGCTTTCGTGCTTGTAGAAATAGGACAGCCTGGCGATCGCCTTCACGATGTCGGTCGACTTGTCCATCACGATGACGGCTGCCGTTCCGAGCCCGGATTTCAGATCGCGCAGCGAATCGAAATCCATCGGCGTGTCGATGATCTCGTTCGCCGGTACCAACGGCACCGACGAACCGCCGGGAATGACCGCCAGAAGATTGTCCCAGCCTCCGCGGATGCCGCCGCAATGGCGCTCGATCAACTCGCGGAAAGTGATCGACATCGCCTCTTCAACGGTACAGGGCGTGTTCACATGGCCCGAGATGCAGAAGAGCTTGGTGCCGAGATTGTTGGGACGGCCGAAGGAGGCGAACCAGCCGGCGCCGCGCCTGAGAATCGTCGGCGCGACCGCGATCGATTCGACGTTGTTGACCGTCGTCGGGCAGCCATAGAGGCCGACATTGGCCGGGAATGGCGGCTTCAGGCGCGGCTGACCCTTCTTGCCCTCGAGACTTTCCAGCAGCGCGGTTTCCTCGCCGCAGATATAGGCGCCTGCGCCGTGATGAACGAAAACGTCAAAATCCCAGCCGTTCTTGTTGTTCTTGCCCAACAATCCGGCATCATAGCACTCGTCGATTGCGGCCTGCAGCGCCTCGCGCTCGCGGATGAATTCGCCGCGCACATAGATATAGGCGGTGTGCGCGCGCATCGCGAAACCGGCGATCAGGCAGCCCTCGATCAGCGTGTGCGGATCATGGCGCATGATCTCGCGGTCCTTGCAGGTGCCGGGCTCCGACTCGTCGGCATTGACCACGAGATAATGTGGGCGTTCGCCCACTTCCTTCGGCATGAAGGACCATTTCAGGCCGGTGGGGAAGCCGGCGCCGCCACGGCCGCGCAGACCCGAATCCTTCATCTCCTGGATGATCCAGTCGCGCCCCTTCTCGATGAGGCCTTTGGTCCCGTCCCAATGGCCACGGCGCATTGCGCCCTTCAGCGAGCGGTCGAACTGCCCGTAGATATTGGTAAAGATGCGGTCCTTGTCCTGAAGCATCACTCGGCTCCGCTCTTGTCGTTCTTGCCCGCCTTGGCGGTTGTCGCCCGCTTGCCGGAATGCGTTCTTGGCCGCGCCTCGCCTTCCACGGCCGGATCGGTCAGGTCGGCCGCCTTCTTGTCAGCCTTCGGCGCCTGGGCGCTGGCAGCCTTTTCCGCGTTCCGGGTAGCCTTCACCTCGGAAGGCGACTTGAGAGCCGGATCGGTCTCGGCAGCCGCGGTCTTCGGCTTGGCTGCGCGCGAGGGCGGCACCGGCGCGGCGGCCTTCGCGGTCGCCTTGGCAGCCTTGGGCTTGGCGCCGCCATTTGGCAGCACTTCTTCGGTCAGGCTCGTCAGCCCCGTCTGCGGCGCGGCATAGATGCGGTCGACCTGCGGACCGGGCTTCACGATCGACCCCTTGCCCGCCTCGAAGGCGTCGATGATCTCTTCAAGCCTTTCGGCGGTCAGATCCTCGTAGGTATCCTTGAAGATCATCACCATCGGCGCGTTCACGCAGGCGCCCTGGCATTCCACCTCTTCCCAGGACAGCGTGCCCGCCTCGTTGGTGTGGAAAGGCTCGGGATGAATCTTCTTCTTGCAAAGCGCGATCAGTTCCTCGGAGCCGCGCAGCATGCAGGGCGTGGTGCCGCAGACCTGGACATGGGCCTTGGTGCCAACCGGCGCCAGCTGGAACTGGGTGTAGAAAGTCGCCACTTCCAGCGCGCGGATATAGGGCATGCCGATCATGTCGGCGACATGCTCGATGGCGGCCTTGGTGACCCAGCCTTCCTGCTCCTGTGCACGCATCAACAGCGGGATGACGGCCGAGTGCTCGCGCCCCTTGGGGTATTTCTTGATCGCCTGCTTGGCCCAGCTGGCATTGGCCCGGTTGAAGGCGAAGCCTTCGGGCTGAACTTCGGTTGCGGCTAGTCTGCGAACTGACATCCTGTTTCCTCAAGCTCCCGCGCGATCACCGCGCTGCCGGAGACGTGCCGACAAGGCGTTCGAGCCGGGCGATCCAGAACGGGCTGGCGCTGGCGACCATGTCGTAGCCATAGCGACGCGACTTCTTGATGCCTGCCAACTGGTCGATCGAATGGATTTCGCCACGCTGGTTATCGCCCAGCCAGAATACCCGCAGCTTCAGATTCTCGAGCACGTGACGCGTTGTCTCATGCGTCGGATCGGAGCCGTGCTCCTCATAGACAAAGGCGCCATCCCCGGCAAGCAACCTGGTGGCACCGTCAAAGGCCGGAATCTCGACCCCTTCAACGTCCAGCTTGACGATGAACTTGTCGATGCCGGCAAAGACCGGCATGGCGGCCACGTCGTCGATGGTGATCGTCTCGCAGTCAAGGATCGGCTTGGCATCGGCCGACGGGGCAACTGTCGTTCGAGCCTCGTGCTTGACGCCGTAGATGCGCACGCGCTCGCCGCTCTTGGCGCCGATTGCCTTGTTGAGCGCAACATAGCGATCGCCATTGAGAAGGCGGTTGTCGTCAAGCCGGGCAAAGGTGTCGGATGCCGCCTCGATGCCAACCGTGGGCTTCGAGCCGGCGGCCTTGCTGCTGGCATAGATCGACCAGAAGCCGAAATTGGCGCCGCAATCGATGAAGCCGCATTTCACATCGGCCGAGTCGACCAGCAGCGCCTTGGTCCAGGGCTCGTAGCGATAGCCCTTGAGCAGCATCGTCGACCAGTAGCCGTCGCAATAGCCGACCCGCATCATGCTGTCGTCATCGAGCCTGAGGACCAGCGACTTGCGGCTGGGCAGCAGAAGCCTGATCAGGCGCGCGACATAGGAATATCCGAATTCGTGTACCGGACGCAGGATGGCGGTGGCTGTTTGCAGGCCCGCGATCGCAAGACGCTCATGCGCCGATGCGCCCTCGACCGCGCCGCTGCGCGTGTCGACGACGATGTCGCCAGCGCCTGCCCCTGCCCCTGCCAGCGTGCTCATCAGCGGTCGACCTCTCCGAACACGATATCGAGCGAGCCAAGGATGGCGGCGACGTCGGCCAGCATGTGGCCCCGGCAGATGAAGTCCATCGCCTGCAGATGCGCAAAGCCCGGCGCGCGCAGCTTGCAGCGATAGGGCTTGTTGGTGCCGTCGGAGACCAGATAGACGCCGAACTCGCCCTTGGGCGCCTCGACGGCGGCATAGACCTCGCCTTCCGGCACGCGATAGCCCTCGGTGTAGAGCTTGAAGTGGTGGATCAGCGCTTCCATCGACCGCTTCATGGCGGCGCGCTTGGGCGGCACGACCTTTCCGTCGGTGGCCGAGACCGGGCCGTCCTTCTGCTTGCCCAGCAGCCGGTCGACGCACTGCCGCATGATCTTCGCCGACTGGCGCATTTCTTCCATGCGGATCAGGTAGCGGTCGTAGCAGTCGCCGTTCTTGCCGATCGGAATGTCGAATTCCATCTCGTTGTAGCACTCATAGGGCTGCGACTTGCGCAAATCCCATGCCGCGCCCGAGCCACGCACCATCACGCCCGAAAAACCCCAGGCCCAGGCCTCTTCGAGCGTGACGACGCCGATATCGACGTTGCGCTGCTTGAAGATGCGGTTGCCCGTCATCAGGTTGTCGAGATCGTCCAGCGTCTTGTGGAACGGTTCGATCCAGTTGCCGATATCCTCGATCAGCTTCTCGGGCAGATCCTGGTGCACGCCGCCCGGCCGGAAATAGGCCGCATGCATGCGCGCGCCGCAGGCCCGCTCGTAAAACACCATCAGTTTCTCGCGCTCCTCGAAACCCCACAGCGGCGGGGTGAGCGCGCCGACGTCCAGCGCCTGCGTGGTGATGTTGAGCAGATGGTTCAGGATGCGGCCGATCTCGGAATAGAGCACCCGGATCAACTGCCCCCTGATCGGCACCTCGATGCCGAGCAACCGCTCCACGGCCAGCGCAAACGCATGCTCCTGGTTCATCGGCGCGACATAATCGAGCCGGTCGAAATAGGGCACGGCCTGAAGGTAGGTCTTCTGCTCGATCAGCTTCTCGGTGCCGCGATGCAGAAGCCCGATATGCGGATCGACGCGCTCCACGACCTCGCCGTCCAGTTCCAGAACGAGACGCAAGACCCCGTGTGCCGCAGGGTGCTGCGGCCCGAAGTTGATGTTGAAGTTGCGGACGTTGAGTTCAGCCATCTGCCCTGCCCAATGCGCGTGTCGCGCCGCTCAATTCCACAGCCAGCCGCCGCCGAACAAGACCAGCGCCAGACCAGCCACAACCAGCGCGACGAGAATCTTCCCGACGGTATCGTTGACCACCGGCCGCCCGGAGACGCGCCCGGCCACCCAGGCGATCGCCCCAGCCGCAATGGCCACCAATGCGGCCAGGAAGAGAAATCGCACCATCGCTCGTCACGGCTCCGCTCACTGCTTCGCCTTCTCGTCGCCCGGCAGGACATAGTCCGTGCCTTCCCAAGGAGAGAGAAAGTCGAAATCGCGGAATTCCTGCTTCAACTCGACCGGCTCGTAGACCACGCGCTTCAGCTCGTCGTCGTAGCGCACCTCGACATAGCCGGTGAGCGGAAAGTCCTTGCGCAGCGGATGCCCCTCGAAACCGTAGTCGGTGAGGATGCGGCGAAGTTCGGGGTGTCCGGTGAACAGGATGCCGTACAGATCGTAGGCCTCGCGCTCGAACCAGTCGGCGCCCGGGAAAACCGACGTGACCGAGGGAACAGGCGTATCCTCGTCGGTCGACAGCTTAATGCGCACGCGCTGGTTCTGATAAGGCGACATCAGGTGATAGACGACCTCGAAGCGCTTCTCGCGCATCGGGTAGTCGGCGCCGCAAACATCGATGAAGGAGATGAAGCGGCACTGGACGTCGTCGCGCAGGAACGTCAAGACATCGATGATGTCGCCCGGCTCGACGAAGAGCGTCAGATCGCCGAAAGCGATGCGGGCGTCCTGAATCTGGGCGTCCAGCTTCTCCTTGACATAGGCAGCCAGGTCCTTGAGCGCCTCTTCGTTCATGGCCTTCTCCTAGCGCTCGATCGTGCCGGTGCGGCGAATCTTCTTCTGCAGGAGAAGAATGCCGTAGAGCAGCGCCTCGGCCGTGGGCGGGCAGCCCGGTACATAGATGTCGACGGGAACGATGCGATCGCAGCCGCGCACCACCGAATAGGAATAGTGATAGTAGCCGCCGCCATTGGCGCAGGAACCCATGGAGATGACGTAGCGCGGCTCCGGCATCTGGTCATAGACCTTGCGCAGCGCCGGCGCCATCTTGTTGGTCAGCGTACCGGCGACGATCATCACATCCGACTGGCGCGGTGAGGCGCGCGGTGCAAAGCCGAAGCGTTCGCTGTCATAGCGCGGCATGGACGTGTGCATCATCTCGACCGCACAGCAGGCCAGGCCGAACGTCATCCACATCAGCGAGCCGGTGCGCGCCCAGGTGATCAGCGCCTCGGACGAGGTGACCAGAAAGCCCTTGTCGGACAGCTCTGCATTGATGTCGCCGAAAAAGGCATCGTTCTCGCCCACCGGTCGACCGGTATTGGGGTCGATAATGCCCTTGGGCTGCGGGGAAACCAGCGTCTCGGAGCGGTCGCTCAATCCCATTCCAGCGCTCCCTTCTTCCACTCATAGATAAAGCCGATGGTCAGCACGCCCAGAAACACCATCATCGACGAGAAACCCAGCCAGCCAATCTCCGAGAACGACACCGCCCAGGGAAACAGGAAGGCGACTTCGAGATCGAAGATGATGAACAGGATGGCGACAAGGTAGAAGCGGATATCGAACTTCATGCGCGCATCGTCGAAAGCGTTGAAGCCGCATTCATAGGCCGACAGCTTCTCGGGATCCGGATTTCGGTAGGCCACCAGGAAGGGCGCCGCGACAAGGGCAATGCCGATGCCGGCCGCCACCATCACGAAGATCACGATCGGCAGATAGTCCTGAAGAAGTTCACTCGCCATAGCTGTTCCGACGGCCGCGACGCGGCCTTGAATGAGGTTGCCGCGCCGTCTGGCAAAACCGGTACAGGTTCGGTCGCGACGGCATCGCGGCAAGGTCATGTTGCAACGCGGCGAGGGTTAGCGCAGCCCAAGTCGGGACGCAAGTCAAACCTTGGCTGAAGCCCCGGCTTTCCGGCGCTATCGGCCCGGCTGGTATACACTATGTTTCCAATCGGGAACCTTTCCTCTAGAAAAGAGTCTGTAGTGGAATTCGGCATTGTGACAGGAGTTGGGGACATGCTGGAGTGGTTTGAAACCGTGGCCGGACCGGCCTTCGCGCCAGCGCTGATGTGGACCGCCCTCGCGCTTCTGGCACTGGTCGTGCTGTTTGTCGCGATCAAGGTGTTTCGCAGCCTCACATTTGGAACCTTCATTGCCGGGGGCCGGGCCCGCAAGGCCAGACTTGCCGTGCTCGATGCGACGGCGGTCGACAGCCAGCGCCGGCTGGTGCTGGTGCGCCGCGACAATGTGGAGCACCTGATTCTGATCGGAGGCTCCAACGACGTCGTGGTCGAGAGCTCGATCAAGATCGAAACAGAGGAGCCTCGGCTCGATTCGCCCCACGCGGCACCGGAACGGCAGGTTCCTGCACCGCCTGCTGTCGCTGAACCCGTCGTCACGCCGCCACCTGTCGCCAGCCGCCCGTCCGCGCCCGCGCAGCCGGTCAGGCCCGCGGTTCCCACGCCGCCAGAACGAACGGCGCCCGTGACCGCGCCGCGCGAGGAGCCTGCAATGGCCCCGCCGGCACCCGTGCCGCCCGCACCCCGGCCTGCTGCCCCCTCACCCATTGCCGCAACGGTTGCACCGCCCCAGCGCGCGCCGGATCCGGCTGTTGGACGTCAGGAACCCTCCTGGCAGGCTGCCACCCCTGCTCAGCAGCCGCCCGCGCGTCCTTCGGTGCCAGAGCCTCGGTCGGCCGCACCAGCCGCGGCGGCGAGCGCCGTTTCGGCACCAGCAGTCGCGCCGACGAAGCCGGAGCCGGCCCCAGCCTCGGTGCCGGACATCGACGATGCCCTGTTGCAGGAACTGGAACTGAGCCTGGAAACCGACAGGCGCGAACCGGCTGCAGCGCAGGCTTCCGGTTCGCGAGCCGACCTGAATCTCGACGAAGACATGGACCGTCTACTGGGCGAGCTCTCCGGCGAAAAGCGCTAGCCGGAGCCTTTCCAGGAGTTTCGAAGGTTCGGAGACAGATGTCTCCCAACCGCCCTGACCGCGGAAACAATCCGAAAAAAAAAGCGGCCCGCAGGCCGCCCCTTCCGCCTCAATCGTCGCGATAGACTTTCTCGCGACGTTCATGGCGTTCCTGCGCCTCGATCGACAAGGTTGCGATCGGCCGGGCATCGAGACGCTTGAGCGCGATCGGCTCGCCAGTCTCCTCGCAATAGCCATAGGTGCCTTCGTCGATGCGAAGCAGCGCGGCGTCGATCTTGGCAATCAGCTTGCGCTGGCGATCACGCGCCCGCAACTCGATGGCACGGTCCGTCTCGGAGGAGGCACGGTCGGCCAGATCCGGGTGGTTCGCGTTTTCCTGCTGCAGGATTTCGAGCGTTTCGCGTGCTTCACGCAGGATGTCGCTCTTCCATGAGACCAGCTTGGCCCGGAAATAGGCCTTCTGGCGCTCATTCATGAAGGGCTCGTCCTCGGAAGGGACATATTCGGCATCGATGAAATCGGTCATAAGACTCACCCCACATAGCTCGGCGCCCGGCGCCTATATATTCGGGGCTTGGTGACCGCACAAGCACAAAGCATGGCGACCTCACGCTTTTGTCACCCGGCCAATGGCCAAAGAAAAATCAAATGATCGCAGGGAATTAACGGATGTCTGCTGCCTTTCCCGCACCGCGAGACAAGCAGCAATGAGCGCCCGCGAACCATGGACGGCACTTGCGGGCCGGCGGGCTTACCCGTTTGGGCCAATCGTGTTATGGGCGCGCCGAAAACCGCTTTCAGGACGGGAATAGATCACACATGTCGGCACCCCGCGTCAGCTTCGTCAGCCTCGGCTGCCCCAAGGCTCTCGTCGATTCGGAGCGCATCGTCACGCGTCTGCGCGCCGAGGGTTACGAGATTGCGCGCAAGCATGATGGCGCCGACCTGGTGGTCGTCAATACCTGCGGCTTTCTCGATTCGGCGCGCGACGAATCGCTGGACGCGATCGGCTCGGCCCTGGCCGAGAACGGCAAGGTCATCGTCACAGGATGTCTCGGCGCCGAGCCCGAGGTGATCCGCGAGCGCCATCCGGGCGTGCTGGCAATCACCGGGCCTCAGGCTTATGAGAGCGTGATGGAGGCGGTGCACGAGGCCGTGCCACCGGCGCACGAGCCCTTTGTCGATCTTATTCCGCCGCAGGGCGTGAAGCTGACGCCGCGCCACTACGCCTATCTCAAGATCTCGGAAGGCTGCAATAACCGCTGCTCCTTCTGCATCATCCCGGCCCTGCGTGGCGATCTCGTCTCGCGGCCGGCCGCAGACGTGCTGCGCGAGGCGGAGAAGCTGGTCAAGGCCGGGGTGAAGGAACTGCTGGTCATATCCCAGGATACCAGCGCCTATGGCGTCGATATCAAATATGCGCCGAGCACCTGGCAGGAACGCGAGGTGCGCGCCAAATTCCTCGACCTGACGCGCGAACTCGGCGAACTCGGCGCCTGGGTACGGCTGCACTACGTCTATCCCTACCCCCATGTGGACGAGGTCATCCCGCTGATGGCCGAGGGCAAGGTACTGCCCTATCTCGACATCCCGTTCCAGCACGCCTCGCCGAACGTGTTGAAGACCATGCGCCGGCCGGCACATGCCGAAAAGACGCTCGACCGCATCGCGCGCTGGCGAGAAATCTGCCCGGATCTTGCCCTGCGATCGACCTTCATCGTCGGCTATCCGGGCGAGACGGAAGAGGACTTCCAGATCCTGCTCGACTGGCTCGACGAGGCCCGGATCGAGCGTGCCGGCTGCTTCAAGTACGAGCCGGTCAAGGGCGCACGCTCCGAGGAACTGGGCCTTCCGGCGGTTCCAGAGGAGATCAAGGAGGCCCGCTGGCGCCGCTTCATGGAGCGCCAGCAGGCGATCTCGGCGCGCGAGATGAAGAAGAAGGTGGGCAAGCGGCTTCCCGTCATCATCGACCAGGCCAATGGAAACGAGGCCACTGGCCGTACCAGATACGATGCACCCGAGATCGACGGCGTGGTACGCGTGACCTCGCGGCGTCCCTTGCGCGTCGGCGATGTCGTGACGGTCAAGATCAACGGTGCCGAAGCCTATGATCTTCACGGCATGGCGGTGTAGTCAGGCTCAGGCTTCCCCACGCGCGAACTGCTTCTGAAAGAACGGTGTGGCCATCGCCATCTCGCTATCCTTCTGCTGAACGCGCTGGTAGGCCGGCCGCTCGGCGATGCGCGCCAGATAGTCCACGAAAACCGAACGTTCCGGCAGCACCTTCAACTGGTTCATGGTAAAGGCGATGGTGCTCGCCAGTTGGGTATCGGCGGCAGTGAAGCGTTGACCCGCCGCGAACGGGCGCTCGGTCAGCACGCGTTCGAGATAGGCGACCATGTCGTCGAACAGGCCGAAGGAATAGTCGTTGCTCGCATAGTCGAGCCCATGGAAGCGCGCGGCCACGCAGGGGTCGATGACGGCATCGCAATAGGCGAGCATGGTGAGATAGGCTGCGCGGTCCACATCGCCGATTGCCGGCGAAAGCCCGGCCTCGGGAAAGCGCTCGGCCAGGAAGATGGTAATTGCCGCCCGTTCCGTGACGACCATGCCGTCCAGTTCGATCGCGGGCACCTTCTTGCTGGGCTGGATCGCGCGATAGCTTTCCGGAACGCCGCCCTCTGCGCGGATGTCGATCTCGACCATTTCGTAGTCGACGCCCAACTCCTCCAAGAGCCAGAAGACGGCGGTGCCGCGGGTCCAGGGGGCGTGATAAAATTTCAGCATGTTCGGGTTCTCCTGAGTGTCCAGGCCAGATACCAGCCCGGTCCTGCCAGCCTGCTGTCAGGAGATCGAACAAGCCTTGTGGGCTTGCACCAACAACTCAGGGAATGAGGACGGTTGCCCCGGTCGTCTTGCGGCCTTCTAGGTCGGCGTGGGCGCGTGCGGCCTCTTCCAGCGGATAACGCTGGTTCACTCGGATGCCGACAATGCCCTTCTTCACCAAGTCAAACAATGCGTTGGCCGATTCCTCGAGTTCCTCACGCTTGGCAATGTAGGTGAAGAGCGTCGGCCGCGTGGCAAAGAGCGAGCCCTTCTGCGACAGGAGGCCCAGGGAGAATGGCGGCACCGGTCCCGACGCATTGCCGAAGCTGGCGAACATGCCACGGGGCCTGAGGCAGTCGAGCGAACCCGGAAACGTGTCATTGCCGACAGAATCGTAGACGACGTCGCATTTGCGGCCTTCGGTGATGCGATCGACTTCCTTGACGAAATCGTCCTTCGAATAGTCGATCACGTGATGGTAGCCGTGGGCCTTGGCCAGTTCGACCTTCTCGGGCGAACCTGCCGTGCCGATAACCGTCGCGCCGAGATGGGCGGCCCATTGGCCCAGGATCAACCCCACGCCGCCGGCAGCAGCATGGTTCAGCACGATATCGCCCTTCTTCACAGGGTAGGTCCGGCGCAGAAGATATTCGGCCGTCATGCCTTTCAGCATCATTGCCGCGGCCTCCTCGTCGCCGATGCCCTCCGGCACGATGACAAGCCGGTCGGCCGGCACCACGCGCTGTGTGGAATAGGCGCCCATCGGTCCGGCATAGGCCACGCGGTCGCCCACCTTCAGCCAGTCAACCCCCTCGCCCAGCGCCTCGACCACACCGGCCGCTTCGTTGCCAAGCGTCAGCGGCAGACCCGAGGGCGACGGGTAGAGACCGGTGCGGAAATAGACGTCGATGAAGTTTAGGCCGATCGCCGTGTGACGAACCAGCGCCTCGCCTGCGCCCGGACTGCCTGGATCGACTTCTTCGAAGACCAGCTTCTCGGGCCCGCCATGCTCGTGAATCCGGATAGCCCTAGCCATTGCTTGCCTCCCGTCGTCCCAGTTCGGGCCACATCTGCATGATGCCGCCAATACAAAAGAGATAAATGCCCGTCACCGTAATGCCCAACTGCACCACGGGCCCAGGCTGCATGTCCTGCACGAGAGCGAGAATGCCGAACACGCACCAGCCAAGGAAGATGGTCAGGTTGAGCGGCCGCAATCGCCTGACACGCACCGGATGCAGGAAACTGATCGGCATGAAGGTCAGGACGGCGCAGACGAGGACGGTGGCGAAGGCGACCCATTCACCGGCCGAGGTGACGAACAGGGTAAACACCACCATGTTCCAGACCACAGGGAAGCCCTTGAAGAAGTTCTCCTTCGTCTTCATGCCCGTGTCGGCATAGTAGATGGCGCTGGAAATGACGATGATGGCCGCCGACAGGAAGGACAGCACCGGCCCCATGAAACCGGCCTGATACAGCGCGAAAGCGGGAATCAGGACGTAGGTCACATAGTCGATGATGTTGTCCAGAAGCTCGCCGGACCATGTCGGCAGGACTTCCTTGACCTGAAGCTTGCGGGCGATCGGTCCATCGATGCCGTCGACAAACAGCGCCAG
This sequence comes from Aliihoeflea sp., assembly GCA_046297455.1. Classification (GTDB taxonomy): domain Bacteria; phylum Pseudomonadota; class Alphaproteobacteria; order Rhizobiales; family Rhizobiaceae; genus ZYF759. Next base: position 44,458 of record JBKBIT010000020.1, on the reverse strand, counting down.
ACCCAGCCACAGGAACATGGCCGTCCATTGCTGTTCGGCCGCAGCCACAAGCGACAGAAACGCCAGAAACGAGCCCGACGCCGTCAAAAGATGCACGGAGAAGGCCCTGGTCTGCGGCCAGGTGATCTTCTTGGCCGGGCGCGGCATGCGCTCGACAAGCCAAGTGCCGAGGAGATTCTTGCTAAGAGGATCTTTGCTCACGGGCCGCGCCAGTCGAGCTTGCAGATTTCGGCAGAGCGGCCTTCAAAATTCCAGTTACGGCCAAAGGCTCGCATGCGGCTCCTGTCGGATTTGGCGACGATGATTTCGGGCGCGATCCAGTATTCGGAATTGCTGATCACCGTGTCGCCATCGCGGTCCTTGCCGCGGATCGGGGTGACCGCGCCATCGATGATCTTCGGGATCTGGAAGATGCGGGTCTTGTCCTCGACTTCGTAGGTGATGGGCTGGCGCTCGATGCCGAGAAAGTTGCCGACCAAGATCGACAACAGGCCGGTCGAGCCGCCGGCCTTGCCAGAGAAGATCTTGCCGATCGCCTTTTCGGCATAGATCGAGGCGCGCTTGTCGAGAAACAGCCCGGCCGTCCAGTTGCCCCTGCTCATGTAGCCCGGGATCTCCATCACCAGGCCGAGATTGATTCCCGACAGATCGACATCGCCGTAATGACCGGCATCGATGCGAAAACCGGCCCATGTCTGGCAGTACCCTTCGGTCGGCGGATGCTGGCCAAGCGACAGCACGCAGGGGCAGAAAACGGTGCAGTTGCACGACAGCACCAGCTCCCCTTTCAATGCCCACTCGGTCTCACGCATACTCGTTCTCTCCCCGCCGGATCAGCTCGAAACTAATAGAAGCACACCCGCCCACACAAGCAGTATCGCCCCGCCCACATTCGCAACAGCCTTTCCGGGCAATTGTCGCTCGGCCAAAGCAACCAAGGCGAGCAAAGCCATCCAGAACACGTTCATCACACCGACGGCGAACATGACCAGCATCAGCGCCCAGCAACAGCCGAGGCACCACAGGCCATGGCGCATGCCCAGCCGGAAGATGGGCCAGCTGCGGTCGCTCCAGTTCGAAAACAGGATCGAGAACGGGTTGCGGCACTTTTCCAGACACGCCTCCTTGAGGCCGGAGAACTGGTAGAGCCCGGCAATCGCAAGTGCGGCGGCGCCCGCCAGGCCGGTGACCGGCGCCAGCGCGGAGGATGAAGCGGAGACCGCCTGCAGTGCGAGCGCGGCCGCCGCAAATCCAGCCGAGGCAACCGCCCAGACGAAGACATGGCCGGCAGCAAGAACCAGCGGATGCACCACATGGCGTCCGGCGGCGCGTGCGGTGTCGGCGATCTCGCAATAGGTGCGCAGTAGCGGCGCAGCGGCCGGCAGCATCATCGCCAGCGCCATCAGCATCCACATGCCCCACAGCGCGGCGAAGACCGGCAGCGAAAGTGCACCCGGCGGAGCCGGCGTCAGGCAAAGCGCCACGAAAGCCTCGAGCATGGATGGCAGCGGCAGATCCGGCAGGTTTTGCAGCAATCCGCCGCCCGGGCCGATCTCGGCAGCCAGGCCGCGCTGGGCGGTGGCTGCGGCCATCACCGCAAGCGTGACCCAGGACAACAGCACCGCCAGCGAAATGGCGGCAAAGACCACTTGCCGATGGCCGAGCGCCAGCCGCGCCATGGCCAGGCCGGCGCGGTCCAGATGGTCGAAGCGGTGATCCTCCCTGTTCATCACCTCCGAATGGGCCAATTCGACACGTTGATCAATCGCTTTCGCAGGCCTAGGTGAATGTGGACACGCAATCGCATTGAAAGCGGAAGAGCGACCATGGCAGACACTGATGCAATGCCGATCCTCGTGGCTGGCACCGGCCCCGCCGGCCTGATCGCCGCCCTCGCCCTGGCCCACCACGGCCATAACGTGGCGCTAGCCGGGCCGAAGGTACGCACGGACGAGGACCGCCGGACCACGGCGCTGATGGGTCCTTCGCTTGCCTTTCTCGAAAAGCTTGGGGTCGCCGACGAACTCGCGGCAGCTGCCGCGCCACTGCGCACCATGCGCATGATCGACGCCACCGCGCGGCTGGTACGGGCACCCACCGTTTCCTTCCGTGCCTCGGAGATCGGCGAAGACCGCTTCGGGCTCAACATTCCCAATGCCCACATGAATGCGGTGCTCGAGGCGGCGGTCGCCCGCGATCCGCTCATCGTGCGCCATGAATCGTTGATCGCCGGCTGGGCGCCTTCCGCAGATCGCGTGACCGCCCTGCTCGACAATGGCACAAGCCTCGATGCGAGCCTTGCAGTTGCCGCCGACGGGCGCAATTCGCCCGCCCGCGAGGCCGCCGGCATCGGCACATGGCGGCGCGACCTGCCACAATCGGCCCTGGTGCTCAATTTCGCCCATGCCCGCGATCACCACGACATCTCGACCGAGTTCCACACCGAGACCGGACCGTTCACGCAGGTTCCCCTGCCCGGGCGCCGCTCGAGCCTGGTCTGGGTCGTGCGGCCGGAAACGGCCGAAGAGCTGATCGCGCTTGACGACGACGCCCTCTCGGCGCGCATCGAGCAGCGCATGGCCTCCATGCTTGGCCGCGTCACGGTCGAGGCCGGCCGGCAGATCTATCCGCTGGCCTCCATCCTGCCGCACCGCTACGCCGCGCGCCGCATCATGCTGGTCGGCGAGGCGGCCCATGTCTTCGCCCCGATCGGGGCACAGGGGCTCAATCTCGGCATCCGCGACGTCGAGGCCGTCGTCGAAATCGTCGGCAGGCATCCGGCAGATCCCGGCGCGCCGGCGGCCATGAGCGCCTACGACATCAGGCGCCGGCCGGATGTCGTGGCGCGAACCGGAGCGGTGGCGATGCTCAACCGCTCGCTCCTGTCGGATTTCCTGCCCTGGCAGCTCGCCCGCAGCGCGGGCCTCGGCATTGTCGATGCAATCGCACCGCTGCGCGCCTTCGCCATGCGCGAGGGCATGCGTCCGGGCAGCGGCCTGCGCGGCCTCTTCTCCCGCTCAGCGGAAGAGGTTGGGCGGTAGCATCCCCGACGTGATCGCATAAAGCAGCGCGGTCAGCGTGACGACGGAGATCACCGTCGTCAGCAGGATCGAGGCCGAAGCGCGCTCGACCCACACGCCGTATTGCTGGCCTATGACGAAGACGTTGGTTGCCGTCGGCAGCGCGGCCATCAACACCGCCGTGTAGACCCAAATGTCGGGGAAGTCGCCGATGGCGCTCAGCACGACATAGACGATCAGCGGGTGGATCACGAGCTTCAGAGCGGCGATCAGACCCAGTTCCTTGGGCACCCGCTTGAGGGGCCTCAGCGCCAGCGTCACGCCCATGGCAAACAGCGCGCAAGGTGCTGCCGCCTGGGCCAGATATTGCAGCAGGCGGTCGATCGCCATGGGCGGCTGGAACTGCAGCCAGGCCGCCAGCACGCCGGCCGCCGTGGCGATGATGAAGGGGTGGAAAGCGATCTGGCGCATCACTTTCAGCGCCACCTTCCAGCGCGATGCCTTCTCCTCGCCCGACAGCGCCATCATCGTCGGCGCGACCGCAAAATGCATGATGTTCTCGAAGCAGAAGATCAGCGCGACCGGCACCGCCGCCGCCTCGCCGAAGGTCAGCAAGGCCAAGCCCGGCCCCATATAGCCGATATTGCCATAGGCCGCCGCCAGCCCCTTGATGGTGCTTTCGCTGATCAACCCGCCCGAAAAGACGATCGAGAAGACGAACATCAGCGCAAAAACGATATAGGCCGACAGAACCACGCCGAAGATGTAGCTCCACTCCGTCAGTTCCTCGACGGGCGTGCGGGCGATCAGCTGGAAGAACAGCGCGGGCAGCGCGACATAGATGACGAAGGTGTTCATCCAGCCCAGCGCCTCGATCGGCTGGCGCGTGATGCGGGCCACCGCCGCACCCAGGAAGATCATCCCGAAAAAGGGCAGGACGAGGCCGACTATATCCGTCATTGGGTTCCCGACTGGCAAGGCATGCGGAGCGCGCTATGGCAGCGCCGTTAACCGGTCAAGAGCCGCCGGGATTGAATTGCGGGCTTCGCTGGTCCAAATAGGCACCAAGACGAAGCATCAAGCAAGCAGGCCATGCCGGAAATCAGAGAAGCGAAGTTCAGGATCGGCCAGGTCGTTCGCCATCGGCTGTTTCCCTTCCGCGGCGTGATCTTCGACGTCGATCCCGTCTTCAACAACACGGACGAATGGTACGAAGCCATTCCCGCCGAGGTGCGTCCGCGCAAGGACCAGCCCTTCTATCATCTTCTGGCCGAGAACGAGGAGACCGAGTACGTCGCCTATGTCTCGGAGCAGAACCTGCTCGAGGACAGTTCGGGCCAGCCGCTGCGGCATCCGCAACTGGGCGAGTTTTTCGAGCGCACCGATGATGGCGGCTATACGCCCCTGCCCCACGCAAGGCACTGATAACGCGCACTGACAGCGCGCGGCCGATTGCACGCGCCTGCCCGACCGGCTATCTGAAGAGCACCGCCGACCGCGCTTCGGTCGGCGCGAGCCGGGCCTTCCATGGAAACGCTACTTTCTCCCGTCATCCTGTTTTTCGTGCTCGGCGCAGCTGCCGCCTTCGCGCGGTCTGACCTGTCGATCCCGGAAGCGGTCGGAAAGGGGCTGGCGCTCTATCTCATGGCCGCCATCGGTCTGAAGGGCGGCGTCCAGGTCTCGGAAGCCGGTTTCTCCACCGAGATGCTGGCAGCGGCGGCGGCCGGCCTGGTTCTCTCGGTGCTGATCCCGCTACCGGTCTTTCTGGCCCTGAAGAAGTTCGGCCGGCTCAACACGGTCAATGCGGCCGCCGTAGCCGCCCATTATGGCTCGGTCAGCGTCGTCACATTCGTCACCGGCCTGGAGGTGCTCAACAACGCCGCCCTGCCGCCGGCCGGTTATCTGGTTGCCGTGCTCGCCATCATGGAAACGCCGGCCATTGTCGTCGGCCTGCTTCTGGCGCGGGGCGGCACAACCGGCGACGCGCGTCCCAAGGGCGAACTCTTGCGCGAGACGCTGCTCAACGGGTCGGTCGTGCTTCTCCTGGGCAGCTTCGTCATCGGCCTGGTGGCCGGCAGCGACGGGTTCGAGCCCATCGCGCCGGTTTTCGAGACGGCCTTTCGCGGCGTGCTGTGCCTGTTCCTGCTCGACATGGGGCTGGTTGCCGCCCGACGGTTGATGGAATCGCGCTCCCTGACCTTCCGGCTCGGCCTCCTTGGCGTCACCTTTCCCGTCATCAACGGCACGGTGGGTGTGCTGGTCGGGGCGATGATCGGACTTGATGCCGGCACAACGGCCGGGCTCGGCATACTGGCTGCAAGCGCGTCCTACATCGCCGTGCCGGCCGCCATGCGTCTCGCCCTGCCGGAGGCGGATGCCGGCCTCTATCTGTCGATGTCGCTCGGCGTCACATTCCCGTTCAACATCGTTGTCGGCATCCCGCTATTCACCTTCCTGGCGCAATGGATCATCTCGCCATGACCACCACGACCACCAAGATCAGGATCGAGATCCTTGTCGACGCACCGCTGGTGCGCCGCATCACTGAAGCCGCCGAAAGCGTGGGCGTGACCGGCTACACGCTGATGCGCACGATTGGCGGCTCAGGGCGCGGCGGACGCTGGAGCGAGGACCAGTTGACCGGCGCCCAGACCAAGGTCGTGTTCGTCACCGTCACCGGCCCGCGCAGGGCCGATGCGCTGATCGAGGCGCTGAAGCCCGTGCTCGACAGCCATGGGCTGATGCTGACGCGGAGCGAGGTCGAGGTGGTGCGCGGCGACCGGTTCTGATCGGCAACCATAAGGTCTTCGACTGATCTCACGTGCTGGCAGCCGCCGGCGGCCTTGCAAGCCTGCCGCCCACTTCTAGAACGGATCGCGGTCGACAAGCTTCACCCAGGGTTTACGCCAGTCGGGCGCAGGATAGTCTTCAGGCCAGTATTCCTTCTGGCGAAGGATCAGGCCGTCCTTGATCGTGTGGAAGGTGATCGCCCTGGCGGTTGTCGTTCCATCCGTTACCACGACATCAGAGACGGCCGACGGTCCGTCCGAGACGATGGACTGGACGTCGAAAAGCCACCTGCCCTTCGCCGGATAGGCGTGGTTCAGAACCGCGAATTTCTCTCGGCCTTTCAGGTATTCGCGTGTCTGCGGCATAAAATGCTCGAAATCGGGATGAAGCCACCTGGCGGCAAAGCCGAAATCGTTCGACGCCATGGCCTCCCAGAATTGGGCAACGACTTCTCTGGACACGGTGTCTCCCTTCGTTGGGCCGCCGCGCGAGCCTATGGTGCGGCGCAGAAAACGGCAAGAAACGCTCTCGAAGCGGTCGGTGACGACCATGTTCTGACGTCACCGGATCACCCCCATCGCAGGAACACCCGTCGGGCGCATCCGATACATCATTCAGTCGCGCACCAGGACTGTGTTGAATTGACCCGAGGCCGGTAGGCAGTTGTCTGCATCGGGAACGTGCAGGACTGTTGCTGCGAAGCAAAGTGCAACGGCAAATTTCCCCGAAATGCTGGGCGTTTGGCCCGACAGGTCGAGATGATCGATGATGACACTGCCCTGGGGAAAATCGAGCGGCGAGACCCAATAGTTGCGCCAGCCATCCGGGCGATAGCTGATCCGCGCATCATGGGGCGTGTCGCCGGTACGCGCGCCAGGCGGCAGCGAAAGTTCCACCACGAGCGCAGCCACGCCGTCCCTGCCCTCCATGCTGACGGCATCGACCGACATGAAGCGCGTGAAGCCTGTTCGCGCCCCGTCAATCTGGGGTGCAAAGCTCAGTGTGTTTCCATCGAATTCGAGGCTCAGGGCCGGATCGGCCATGACATTGGATGTGGCGGCCCAGATTACGGTTGCAGTGCACATGCCAGCAACAGAGAGCCTCTTCATCTGACATTCCCATGGCAAGGACCGATTGGTGATAGCATCACCCGGTCTTGCGAGTTGTTCAAGTTCTCGTCGCTGCGCGGAATGTCTCTGAATTCAACGCGCTACCAGCCAATCTCGACATTGTGATCCTTGGCGACAGGAACGCGCGCCAATCAATCGACCGACGAGGGCCGACCATGGTCCCGCGGCCTGTTGAAGGATCTCGAACAATGACGGCAGGGCGCAGCACTCGCCGTGTTCAGCCTGCAATCTCGACCAGTTCCACGCGCCGGTTGCGGGCGCGACCCTCGTCGGTGCGGTTGGTCGTCACCGGCGACATCGGTCCAGCTCCGGCGGGAAGCAACCGCTCGGCCGAAACGCCGTGGCGGTCACGCAACCAGGAAACCACGGCCACAGCGCGGTCGAGCGACAATTTCAGGTTCGAATCGAAACCGCCGACAGCGTCGGTGTGCCCGACCACCATCAGTCGCAATTCTGGACGCTGCGCCAGAAGATCGGCGACGATGCTTAGTGCGGTGGCCGAGTCCGGCAGGATATCCGCCTTGCCGAAATCGAACAGGATCGCGTCGACGACCACGCGACCATCGGCAATAAGGCTCGATTCGAGTGTTTCGGCATCCTTGGGCTCGGGCGCCGCCACGAAAAACAGATCCGCATCGCCGGGGTCTTCCTCGACAACGATATTTGCCACCATGACCGGCGGCCGCCCCTGGCCCACGGTCGCTCGGCCATGAAATGTAAGTGCGATGGTTGCGTTCTCGGACTCCGATCGGGCGAGGATGTAGTGCGTTTCGCCATTCAACGGACAGTCGCAGTCCGAGATCACGCGGTTCTGCGTCAGGAAACCGAAGGATTGGGCAGCGAATTCAGAACCGGTCCCGGTGAACACGATCTCATATCCGCGGTCCTCAAGATTGCGCAGATAGCTGCGATAGAGCCTGAGCAGGCTCGTCTCGGGGTCGTCGAAACGATAGACGAGGCGGTCATGGGCGCCTTCGACGGTCTTCTTGGGTGTTCCCTCTCTGCTGGTGGGGCCGGCGGGCAGTTCGACTGACGCGAATTCGAGGCTGCGGGCATCGTGGATGTAGCTGCCTGCTGCCCGTGGCAGCAACGGATGATCGCCTGTGCCCTCGGCATCGGTGCCTTGGGCATAAGTGGGCGACAGACCAGCGCCGACAAAAGCCAGCAAAAGACCCATCATCAGGAAAGATGCACGCAATATCGGCGTCATGTCGCTACCTCCAGCAGAACACTGCCGGCCGGGCCGACAGTTTCACAATTCGAATGTGGGATGCACTGAGCGGCGTATCTTGCGGGATCAACACTGCCTGATCTTGCCTGCCAAGCAAGAAGTTTTTCTGCCGGCCTGGCTTGATGACCGTTCATGCAGACAGATCGCCAATCTTGAAAAAGATGTTCGAATTGGCTGCCTTCAGGACTTCCTTGCAGCCTTTGGCAGGCTGTTCGACAAAAATCCGAACATCGGGATGCCCCGGCAGGCGAAACCGTGAAGACCTGCCCCTCCCCCTCCTTTGCAGCGTCCGGTCCGGCGTGCTAACTCCACGCACCGCCAACGAAAGAGTGCCCGCCCTTGGAGTCCCTCGCTTTCATCGCCGCAGAAACCGAGGCCGCGCAGACCGCTGCCGCCAGGCTGGCGGCGCTCTACGGCCAGACGGATGTCTCCCAGGCAGACACGATCGTCGCGCTCGGTGGCGACGGCTTCATGCTGCAGGCAATCCACCGCAACATGGGCAAGAGACGGCGCATCTACGGCATGAACCGTGGCTCGACCGGCTTCCTGATGAACGAATATGCCGAGGAAGGGCTGCGCGAACGCATCGCCGACGCCATTGCCGAAACGATCCGTCCGCTGGAAATGGTGGCTACGCGTGCCGACGGCAGCACCGAGACAATGCTGGCCATCAACGAGGTGGCCCTGTTCCGCCAATCAGCACAGGCGGCCAAGATCCGCATCTCCGTCGACGACAAGATGCGGCTGGAGGAACTCGTCTGCGACGGCGTCATGGTCGCGACGCCTGCCGGATCCACCGCCTATAATCTGTCGGCGCACGGGCCGATCCTGCCCATCGACGCGCCGCTGCTGGCGCTGACACCGGTCAGCCCGTTCCGTCCCCGCCGCTGGCGCGGCGCGCTCCTGCCCAATCCCTCGAAGGTCCGTTTCGACGTGCTCGAAACCGACAAGCGCCCGGTCAATGCAGTGGCCGACCATTCCGAGGTTCGCTCCGTCGTCTCGGTGACGGTGCGCGAGGTCAGGGAGCCGACCGTCACGCTGCTGTTCGACGCCAGCCACTCCTGGGACGAGCGCATCCTCAGCGAGCAGTTTCGCTACTAACAGCCTGAAATGATGAGATTAACACCGATTCGGGCGGCGCTGCCGCCTGTCTCGCCTTGCTACCGGGCCGGTCGTGGTGGAGGGGGCTGGATTCGAACCAGCGTAGGCATAGCCAACGGATTTACAGTCCGTCTCCTTTAACCACTCGGACACCCCTCCTGAACCGTCGCCGGAGCACGTGCGAGCTTCGCGATGGCCATTTGCCGAATAAGCCCGGCCGCCGCGATGGGCCTTATGGCGGGCCGGTCCGAGCCTGTCAACCGCAATCGCAGCGATAGTCGTGGCGGGGCGGGACGACACGGGATATAGGGGGCCATGAGCCAGAAAAAGCCGACCCATACGCCCAAGGACAGTCACTACGCGCGGCTGCGCCGCCAGCACCGCGACCGCACCGCCGAAGCGGTCGGGCCGGACGAGGGGCTGGTCCATCTCTATGGCCTTCACACGGTGCGCGCGGCTATCCAGAATCCACGCCGCAGCATTCGCCGGCTGATGGTGACGCGCAACGCGCTGGCCCGGCTGGAGTTGGACGAGGCGGGCGGCCTGCCCTTCCCCGTCGAGATGGTGGAGCCGAAAGAGATCGATCGCCTGACGGGTGCGGATGCCGTCCACCAGGGCGTGCTGGCGGAAGCCGAACCGCTGGTGCCCAAGCGCCTGACAGCGCTCGGCGACACAAGGCTGGTCCTGGTGCTCGACCAGGTAACCGATCCGCACAATGTCGGCGCCATCATGCGCTCGGCCGTCGCCTTCGGTGCCGGTGCGCTGGTGACGACGGCCCGCCACAGCCCGTCGGAGAGTGGCGTGCTTGCCAAGGCAGCGTCCGGGGCGCTGGAGCACATCGACCATCTGCAGGCGCGCAACCTCGCCGATGCGCTGCGAGAGTTGAGCGAGGCGGGATTCCAGACCGTCGGTCTCGATTCGGAGGGGCCGGACGTGCTCGAAGACAGTCTTGCGGGCGAGCGCATCGCGCTGGTGCTGGGCGCGGAGGGCAAGGGTCTCAGGCAGAAGACGCGGGAAACGGTGGATCGGCTGGCACGGCTCGATCTCGATGGCGCAATCCGCTCGCTCAACGTCTCCAACGCGGCGGCGGTGGCCATGTATGCGGCGAGGCGTCACCTCGCCGCCATTGGCTGAGGCGCAGCCTCAATCCAGATCGATGTCGAGAATCGCCATCGAGAAATTGTAGGACAGTTCGCCGTCCTCGTCGTCGCGGAAGATGACGCCCAAAAACTCCTCGCCCAGATAGAGTTCGGCCGAATCCTTCTTGTGCGGGCGTGCCTTCACCTGCAATGCGGGATTGTTGAAGGTGCGCTTGAAATAGGCTTCGAGCTTGCGGATTTCTTCCGGCTTCAAGAGGCTTCTCCGGTGGGTGAGAGGGTTATTTGGCTTGGGCGCGCTTCTGGCATGCCAGGCGCCGGCCTGTAAAGGGCACAGGCCGCGCATTGGTTCCAGATGGGAAGATCAGTTCTCGCCGTTGAGAAGCTGGTCCATGGCGCGCGAGGGTTCGTCGCACCCGGCTTCGCCGACGATGCGTGCGGGCACGCCCGCCACCGTCTTGTTGTGCGGCACAGATTTCAGCACCACCGAACCGGCCGCCACCTTGGTGCAGTGGCCGATCTCGATATTGCCGAGGATCTTGGCGCCGGCGCCGATCAGCACGCCCTGGCGGATCTTGGGATGGCGGTCGCCGCCGGCCTTGCCGGTGCCGCCCAGCGTCACCCCGTGCAGCATGGAGACATTGTCCTCCACCACCGCCGTCTCGCCGACGACCAGCCCGGTGGCGTGGTCGATGAAGATGCCCTTGCCGATCCGCGAGCCGGGATGGATGTCGGTCTGGAAGATGGCCGAGGAACGGCTCTGCAGATAGAGCGCGAAATCGCGCCTGCCATTGTTCCACAGCCAATGCGCCAGCCGGTGCGTCTGCACGGCATGAAAGCCCTTGAAATAGAGCACCGGCATCATGAACCGGTCGCAGGCCGGGTCGCGGTCGTAATAGGCCTGGATGTCGACGCGCACGATGGCGCTCCAGTCCGGATTGGCGGCGACCATCGCCTTGTAGGTCTGCCGGATCAGGTCGGCGCTCATGTCGGGATGGTCGAGCCGCTCCGACAGGCGGTGTATCACCGCGTCCTCGAGCCGATCGTGATTGAGGATCGTGGAATAGAGAAACGCCGCCAGGAGCGGATCGCGCGCGACTGCCGCCTCGGCCTCCTCGCGGATCGAGGACCAGATCGGGTCCATCGGCTGGACGCTGCTTGCCCGAAGCGCGCTGCGGTCGTTCATATCCGCCTCCTCATCGTCGGCGTTCTAACCCGCCGCGAGTTGATTTCTACCGCGAAAAGCGGTCCGAATGAACCGCAATTTTCTTAACCTGCCTTCAATGGGAATGGATCGATGGGATTTCAAGACGCGGCTGGCAATCCGATCCGGCTCGAGCGCGCGCAAAACGGCGTCGTCACCATCCTCATCGACCGGCCCCAGAAGAAGAACGCGCTCGATTTCGCGATGTGGCGCTCGCTGGCGGAAATGGTCGACGAACTGGCCGCCGACGCCGCCGTGCGGGCGCTCGTTCTGGGGTCGGCCGGGCCCGATTTCTCGGCCGGCGCCGACATTGCCGAATTCGACAGCCTGCGGGGCGAACCCGACAGCGCACGCACCTACGAGGCCGCCAACTCGGCCGCGTTCGCCGCCCTTCGCGACGCCCCCTTCCCCACGCTCGCGGCCATTTCGGGCATCTGTTTTGGCGGCGGCTTTGGCCTGGCAGCGGCTTGCGACATGCGCATTGCCGCAGCCAATGCGCGTTTTGCGGTGCCCGCCGCACGGCTGGGGCTTGCCTATCCCGTCGACGCGATGGCCGACATCGTTCATGCGCTCGGGCCGCAACTGGCCCGCCACCTGACCTTCACCGGCGCCAGCATCGGTGCAGAGCGGGCGCTTGCGGTCGGCTTCCTGTTGGAACTGGCCGAGGCGCCATTGGCACGTGCTGGCGAGATCGCCGCCACCATCGCCGCCAACGCGCCTTTGTCGGTGAGGGCATCGAAGGCAGCGATTGCGGCCGTCCTGTCGGGGGGTGAAGCGGATGTCGTCCGGGCGATCCGGCTCGGCGACGCCACCTTTTCCAGTGCCGACTATGAAGAGGGCCGCGCCGCCTTCAAGGAGAGACGCACACCCAGTTTCACGGGTGCCTGACATCATGCCGCCAGCGCGCTGTCAGCAGCCTTCCCTCGGCCCCTTGCATCGGGACCGCAGATGGGGTCGACCGGCAAGTCACACCACCATCAACGGCAGGCCATGACCATCCGCATTCCCAACAGTCTCGCAAGGCGACACTTCATCGCCCGCCAGCAACTGGCCATCCCGCCGCGCAAGGCGCTGACGCTGGCCGATTTGCGCGACACGGTTCACGATCTGGGTTTCGTCCAGGTCGACAGTATCGGCACGGTCGAACGTGCCCATCACCATATTCTGTTCTCGCGCAACCAGACCTATCGCCAGCGCGACCTGCATCATCTGATCGAGAAGGACCGGCTGCTTTTCGAGCACTGGACCCATGATGCCTCGATCATCCCCACCGAGTTCTTTGCCTATTGGCGCCATCGCTTCGCCCGCGACAGGCAGCGGCTGGAAACGCGCTGGTGGAAGGAGCGGCTGGAGGCCGGCCGGGCAGAGATGGGCCGTGTGCTCGACCGCATCGCGGCAGAGGGACCGCTGAGAGCGCGCGACTTCGAGGCGCGCGAAAAACCTTCCACCGGCTGGTGGGACTGGCATCCGTCCAAGGCCGCACTGGAGTTCCTGTGGCGCAAGGGCGACCTCGCGATTTGCCGGCGCGATGGTTTTCAGAAGGTCTACGATCTTGCCGAGCGAGTCATCCCGGCTTGCGACTACGCACGCCGCGTCGATCATCACGAATTCGTCGACTGGGCCTGCCGCAGCGCGCTCAGAAGGCTCGGCTTTGCCACGCGGGGCGAGATCGCCGCGTTCTGGGACCTGCTGACGCCAGCGGAGGTGGAAGCCTGGCTCGCCGAAAACCGCGCCGACCTGCTGCCGCTCGAAATCGAGCCCGTCGATGGCGGGCGGCCGCGCCCGTCCTTCGCGCTCGCTTCCGCCTTCGATCCACAAGCCGAACCACCCGAACCGCCGGCGCGTCTGCGCGTGCTCAGCCCCTTCGACCCGCTGTTGCGCGACCGCAAGCGTGCCGAGCGCCTGTTCGGGTTCGACTATCGGATCGAGATTTTCGTGCCGGAAGAGAAAAGGCGCTACGGGTACTATGTGTTTCCCGTCATGCGCGGCGACGCGATGATCGGCCGTCTGGACGCGAAGGCCGAGCGCGAGACCGACCGGCTGTTCGTGCGCGCGTTCTGGCCGGAGAAGAATGTGCGGCTGTCGGGCACGCTTCTGCGCGGACTGGAAGCGGAACTGGATCGCATGCGCCGCTTCGCCGGGGTGGCCACGGTCGCCTTTGCCGACAACTGGATGCGGGACTACGCCGCTTCCTGATCGGTCAGGAATTCGAGGATCGCCTTGCAGAACACGTCGTTGCGGTCGCCGGCCACCATGTGCCCCGCACCGCCTACATCGACATAACTCGCCGAGGGGGCCAGTTCGACGAATTCGCGCGCATATTCCTCATGCACCAGTTCGGATTGCATCCCGCGTACCAGCAGGATCGGCAGGTTGAGGTTCGGCAGCGCTGCCATCAGCAGGTCACGGGTCGCCTCGCCGTCGCTGTTCAGGCCGCCGGTGCCGGCAAACATGGCCGGGTCCCAATGCCAGCGATAGCGGCCATCCTCACCAAGCCGCAGGTTCTTGCGAAGACCCTCGAGCGACGAAGGTCGCTTGCGGTGCGGCAGGTAGGCGGAGATGACGTCGGCGGCCTCCTCCAGCGAGGCAAAGCCATCGGACAGATGTTCGCTCATGAAGCCCTGGACACGCGCCACGCCCTGCGGATCGAGACGCGGCGTCACGTCGACCAGAACCAGCGTCTCCAGCAGCCGGCCGAAACGGACCTCGGCCGTCATCGCCGACAATCCGCCCAGCGAGGCACCGACGGCTGAAGGTGCTGCATGGAACTTGTCGGCAACCTGCCGGAACACGGCGGCCGCATCCTCGGCAAAATCGGCAAAGCCGTAGCGTTTGCTTTCGACCCAGGCGCTCTCGCCATGGCCGCGCAGATCGACCGTGACGGCCCGCATCCCTTCCGACGCTATACGCCGGGCTGTTTCATCCCAGGCATGTCGCGTCTGGCCGCCCCCGTGCAGCAGCACCACCGGGTGGCCATGACCGTCCCAGAGATCGGCAACAAGCCTGTTGCCCTCGGCGCCAGTGAATTCGAGTGACGTTGGTTTCACAGTCTGTGGTCCTTCAGAAACTCCAGCACACGTGCCTTGAACGTCCGGTCGCCGACCGACTGCATGTGATCGCGCCGCTCGATCTCGAAGGCCTGTGCATTCGGCATCAGCGCAGCCAGTTCTGCAGCCGACCCGGCAATCTCGTCGCGCGTGCCGACACCGATCAGCGTCGGCTGGGCTATCCGGGCGATATCAGCTTCGGGAAGCAATTCCCGAGACGTCTCGATGCAGGCGGCAAGTGCCTTGCGGTCGCTGCGGGTCTGGTCGGCAAACGCCCGGAACATCTTGCCGCGCGAATGCTCGATCGTCGATGGATCTTCCGCCAGAAGTGCATTGGCCACGATGTTCCATTCGCCCACGCCTTCCACCATGCCGATGCCGAGGCCGCCGAAGATGAGCCTCTCGACACGTTCGGGATGGTTCAGGGCCATGAAGGCGGAAACGCGCGCGCCCATCGAATAGCCGAACACATGAGCCTTTTCGATGCCGAGATGGTCGAGCAGCGCTGCTGCATCGTCGGCCATTGCAGCAGGCGTGTAATCGGCGGGATCGTGGCTCTTGGTGGATTTTCCGTGCCCGCGATGATCGAAGGCGACGACGCGGTAGCCAGCTTCATTCAGGGTTTTGATCCAGCCTGGATTCACCCAGTTGACCGCAACCGACGAGGCAAAGCCGTGCACCAGCAGAACCGTTTCGCTGTTCTCTTCTGCAGGGCTGTCGAGAAAGGCGAGTTCGAACCCTTGATGTTCGAAAGTCTGCATGTCGATGAATTCCGTGCCGCCGATGGAAGGAGCTAGTCCCCGCCGGCAACAGCCTCGATGCGGGGATGGCTGAGCCGGGTGCCGGGCTCGATGCCCGTCTCTTGCGCGATGCCGGCCTTGATTTCAAGAACGAAGCGCACCGGATCGGGCGGTCCGATGGGCCTTGTCGAGAAGGGTTCGCCCTGTTCCACCGAGACCACACGCCCATCCTCGGCAATGAAGATCAGGTCCAGCGGCATCGGCGTGTTCTGCATCCAGAAACTGGCCGGCCGTGTGACGGGGAAGACGAACAGCATGCCGTGATCGTCATCCATTTCCTCGCGGAACATCAGGCCACGCGCCTGCTGTTCGGATGTCTCGGCGATCTCGATCGTGAAACGATGCTCTTCCTCTGATCCGAGAACCACCAGCGGCGCTTCGTCCACCGGCAGGATCATCGGCTCGCCCGACTGCTGGGCGAGCGCCATCTGGAAGGCCAGAACGATTGCAGCAAAAAGCGCAAAGAGGCCGGCGGACAGCCGGATGGCGCGGATCATGCGTATCCCTTCCGGTTCGAAGGTTTCAGTGCGAAACCGGCAAGGTGCCTATGTCGGGGTAGATTTCGGCAGCCATAAGGCCCTTGTCGCCCCGTCCGAAGCGAACGAGAACCACCTGCCCGGGCCGCAATTCGGCCAGGCCAAAGCGGCGAAGCGTTTCCATATGGACGAAAATGTCCTCGGTGCCTTCACCCCGGGTCAGGAAGCCAAAGCCCTTGGTGCGGTTGAACCACTTGACCAGCGCGCGTTCGAGACCGCTTTCCGGCGTCACGCTGACATGGGTGCGCGCATGGGGCTGTTCGGCGGGATGAACGGCAGTCGAATTGTCCATGGAGACAACGCGGAAGGCCTGCAGGCCGCGATCGCCCTTGCGCGCCAGGCAGACCACGCGGGCACCTTCGATGGCGGTCTGGTAACCATCGCGACGCAGGCAGGTCACGTGAATGAGGATATCACCGTATTCACGATGGTCCGGCAGCACGAAGCCGAAGCCCTTGCCTACGTCAAACCACTTGATGGCGCCGGAAATCTCGAAAAGCTCAGCCTCGCTCCCGTCGTCGGGTAACAAGGCATCGTCAAGGATCTCGAAGCGCCCCCCCGCCGAGGCTTTGTCCCCCATCCGAACGCACCTTCTGTTGGAGATACGAAACTGATTCTCTCCTTGCAGGATAACACCGCACCTCCTGATCATAGCAAGAGCCAGCGCGCATTTTTCAACGGAGACCGTCAATTATACTGTGCGCCAACTTCCCGGCATCATGCCGCCACTCCGCTTGCCGCGAAGGGATCGGCCCCATATGTACGGCTCGTCAACACTGGAGACCACGCAATGCGTTATCTGCACACGATGGTGCGCGTCAAAGACATCGACGAATCGCTCGACTTCTATTGCGGCAAGCTCGGCATGAAGGAAGTCCGGCGCATCGACAACGAGGCCGGACGTTTCACCCTGATCTTCCTGGCTGCCGACCAGGACGAGGACGCGGGCCGCGACACGCGCGCGCCGCTGGTCGAACTGACTTACAACTGGGACCCGGAGGACTATCAGGGCGGGCGCAATTTCGGTCACCTCGCCTATGAGGTCGACGATATCTACGCCACCTGCCAGCAATTGATGGACAAGGGCGTGACCATCAACCGCCCTCCCCGCGACGGCTACATGGCCTTCATCAAGTCGCCGGACGGCATCTCGATCGAGCTTCTGCAAAAAGGTGAGGCCCGGCCGAAGGCCGAGCCTTGGGCCTCCATGCCCAATACCGGCAGCTGGTAACCGGTCAAGCCGGGAGAGTGGCCCTCACTCTCCCGCGCGGCGGCTGCGCTCGGCATTGAGCCGGCGCACGGCCATAGCCAGCACTTCCGTCTTGAGATGCGATCCGGTGTCCTGCTTGGATGCTTCTGCGCCACGCGGGGCTGCCTTGCCGCGCATTTCGCGGCGGCGGCGGCTGGCCAGCGTCTTGGCGCGGTCGCGGCGCTCGCGCACGAGACGGATCAGGTCGGACAGTTCGGAATCGGAAAGCTCTCCCACCTGGGGGTGGTGCGACTTTTCCACCAGCTCGAATTCGTCAGCGTCGAGCGCGCGCTTTTCCTCCTTGCGGGAAATTGCCAAGTTCAGTCTCCATCTTTTGTTGGCTGCAGTGCGATGTCTATAGGCACCGCTGCCCGATACGGGAAGACCAACGTCTCGGAAACAGGATCGTTGCAGGCCGGATGGAGATGTCGGCAGGCGTCAGCGGCGGCGGCGCGTGAGTGCGCTCTTGGCCTCGTCGATCATCATGTTGGCAATCCGCATGCGCAGCTCTGCCCGCTCGCGCAATGCGCCCGATACACGGTCGGGATGGTTGCGCATGGCAAACTCCCGCCTGAGATGGGCCAGCTGCTTTTCGTTGAGCGCCGACAGCTTGCCAAGTTCCTGGGCGATCGCCTCGGGTTCGACCGGCGGCAGGACCTCAGGCGTCCCGATCCTTGGCGCGAGTTCGTCGATGGCCAGCGCTATTTCGAGGTACTCGTTCATCGCCGGTTCGCCGGCCAGCGAGGGGCTGTTCGACTGCAGCCGCTCCAGCTGATCGAGGAAATCGACCCGCAGCGACGGAGCCGACGCCTGGATACGTGTTTCCTCGCCTGCGGACGCGATAAGCTCGTCCAGCAAAGAGGCAAAATCCTGGGTCGGCTTGGCAGTCATGACGGTCCTGGACTGACTGTTTCGAGGTCTTACAAACACATAGCGGCGAGTCGTTAAAAAGGTTCCCTTCAAACGAGTCGCATTTTTGTCGTCGCCGCCGCGCCCGCTTGCCGCCGGGCAAGACAGGCGATAGAGCCCTTGCCGCACCAACGGGATGAACACATGATCGCGCCCACCATCGTTTTCGACCTCGACGGCACCCTCGTCGACACTGCGCCGGACCTGCTCGACAGTCTCAACCATTGTCTGGCCAGCGAGGGGCTGGAGCCGGTCAAGGCCGACGAACTGCGCCGTTTCGTCGGCATGGGCGGGCGCGTGATGATCCAACGCGCCTATGCGGCTCATCGGCGCGCTCTCGACGAGCGCATGCTCGACAGGCTGCTGGAGATTTTTCTGGAACACTACACCGCCGGCATACCCGGTCGGTCGCTGCCCTACCCCGGCATCCTGGAGGCACTCGACCGGTTCGAGGGGGCGGGTTACCGAATGGCGGTCTGCACCAACAAGCTGGAGCGGCTGTCACAAGGGCTGATCGGCGCGCTCAAGCTCGCGCCGCGCTTCGGCGCCGTGTGCGGGGCCGACACCTTCGCCTTCCGCAAGCCCGACCCGCGCCATCTGGTGGAGACGATCCTCAAGGCCGGCGGCAATCCGCAGAACTCCATCATGGTGGGAGATTCCAGGACCGACATCGACACCGCCAAAGCGGCGGGGATTCCGGTGGTAGCGGTCGATTTTGGCTATACAGACCGCCATGTCAGCGAATTCGAACCGTCCCACGTGATTTCGCACTATGACGAGTTCACGCTTGATCTCGCCGAGCGGCTGATCTCGGCCGCCGCACGATAAGTGGCAAGAGACCAGCTTGACTTGGCCCGGGCCCGCACCTTATATCGCGGCGCAATCGGGCCCTCGGGCTCCAAGGGCGCGTAGCTCAGCGGGAGAGCATTCGCTTCACACGCGAAGGGTCACAGGTTCAATCCCTGTCGCGCCCACCATCGACCTCAAAAAAAAGCGGTTCTGGCGCAGGCGATTCAGGTCTGCTCATTCCTCGAAGGCGTCCGGCGCGGTCGCCGGGATCGGCATTCTGGCGACGAAGCGATACCCTTGTTCCCGGTCTATGCTGATGCTCCCGTTCCATTTGCGCTTAATCAGCCCCGAGATGAGCCGGTGTCCGAAACCACTGCCTGAGGCTTCGAATGGCTCGCGTCCGCCCGCGCCCGCATCGAACCATTCGAGGACAAGGGTTCCAGTCTCACCTTCCGGTTCGACCTGCCACGACAACCGTGAGCGCCCATCCTTGGCGCTCAGCGATCCATATTTTGCCGAGTTCGTTGCAAGTTCGTGCAGGATGAGCGCTAGGTCGAAGGCAAGCGCTGCGGGGAGAAGAATGTCGCGGCCGGACATGTCGAGACTGTCGCGAAAGCCCGCTAATGCAGTTTCTGCCAAGGTTCGCAGACGTGTCTGCGTCCAGCCGTCCTGGGCGATCAGATAGTTGGTGCGCGCCAAGGCGTCGAGGCGAGCCCGGAAGGCTTGCGCAGCCTGGTCTTCGCCCTTGGAGCCGATGGTCTGATTGAAGAGTGACTGGACGAGCTGAAACATGTTGCCGGACCGATGTGCCATCTCGCGGATGACAATGCGCCGGCGTTCGCCGATGCGCGCCTGGCGAGCGCTGCTGGCCACGATGTTCGAGACGGACAGCAGGAAATCGGCATCCGAGGCGTCGAACCGTCGTAACTCCGTAGTGTGCACGCCGAAGACGCCGAACGGCCGCCCCTCCTCTCCGGCGATCACCACGCTCAGGCCACTCCGCACCCCATGCTCGGCAAGCAGAGGCGGGCCGCTGAAGCGCGTTTCGGTGAAAAGGTCATCGACGATGACCGGATCGCTGCTCAACAAGGTATAGCCAGCCTGCGAATCCTGGTCGATACCCACGCAGGCCTGCCCAACCAGCCCTTCCTGCCAGCCGACGCCCTCGACCAGAAGCAATGTGTCGGCGCGGGCAGTGAATTCCAGTATCTTGGCCATCGGTACCGCCAGCGTGGCCGCGACGACCTCCACCGCTCGCCGCAAAATGCGACCTAGATCCTCCTCGGCCAGGGCATAGCTGCCGAGCGCAGAGACAGCCTGCTGCTGGGCCAGCCGCCGTTCGAGCTGTCGGCCGGCCTTTATCCGTTCGGTTGCGTTCTGGCAGATGCCCGTCATGTAGCGGTTGCCGTCCGCCTCCTGCACGATGCGTCCCCGAGCCTCGATCCAGATCGCCTCACCGCCATCCCGTGGCCGGTTGCGATATCGGATCTCGTAACTGCCGCCATCGCGGACCGCCGCTTCGACGGCTTGCATGACTAGGGGAAGATCGTCTTCATGGATGTCGGACGAGAAAGAGTTGAATGTGCCATCGAAGCTTCCCGGCGGAAGACGATGAATTGCTTCCAGGTTTTCTGTCCAACCGAGTTCGTCGCTTCCGATTCGCCAACGCCAGATTCCGACGCCGCCTGCCTCCAGGGCTGAGCCGACAGGAGCCGGCATGGGAATGAAGTGCGGCCGATCGGGTGGGTTTGCCGACGACATTGATAATGCTCCTCCGCGTGTTGCCAACCTCCCGCCTACACTTGACTTCGAAAGGTTTGCAAGTGCTCTGCGACCATTGAAGGTTGTGGCCGGTTGCTGCCCCCGTCTGCCAGAACGTGTAGAGAGGGCGAATTCTGGCGCGATGAACTTTATGTCGTGGAGCCGTAGCCCAGTTCACGTGGTATTCGCCATGATCCTTTCCCAGACGACCATGATCGCCGCGCCGGCCGAACGCATCTTCGCCTTCTTCGACAGGATGGAGGTCAACTATACGCGCTAGCATCCCGACCATATCACCTTCCGCTGGCTTCAGGACGGGCGGCAGGCCGTCGACAACCGCTTCTATTTCGAGGAGCGTATCCATGGGCAGCACCTGAAGCGCTCCATGCGCTATACAAAGGTGATACCCAACCGGTTGATCGAGTTCGAACCGGACAATGCACTGATCCGCTTCTTTCTGCGCAGAGTGAGCTTCATCATCGAGCCGCCGGATGGCCGGAGCCGCTTTACGCAAGAGGTGCAGCTACGAATCGGACCGATCGGCAAGCGGTTGAACAGGGCAGGCTTCGCGGCCGTGGAAAGACATATGCGCGAAGAGGGAGAAAACCTGAAGATGATCCTGGAGGCTGGCGCCTGCGTGGCTTGACGTAGAGGGGCGACCTCGCCGACAAACGGGCCGACAAGATCGGGAGAGATCGGCCGATGACTGCCGCATACGATGACCAGAACATCTTCGCCAAGATCCTGCGTGGCGAACTGCCCTGCCACAAGATCTACGAAGACGAAGAGACCTTCGCCTTCATGGACATCATGCCGCGCGGTGATGGCCACGCGCTGGTGATACCCAAGAAGCCATCGCGCAACGTATTGGATGTCGATGACGACAGCTTGGCCGCCGTCATGCGTACGGTGAAGAAGGTTGCAAGGGCGTCCATGCAGGCTTTCGGCGCCGCGGGCGTCACAATCCAGCAGTTCAACGAGCAGGCTGGCGGACAGGTGGTTTTCCATCTCCACGTCCACATCATCCCGCGCTTTGCTGGCGTGACGCTAAGGCCGCATACGGGCGACATGGAAAAGCCCGAGGTGCTTGCCGCGAACGCGGAGAAGCTGCGCGCCGCACTCGGCGGTTAGAACAGTAACATTCCGGTCAACAACACCGCCTCGGCGACTACGATGCTCATCAACACGCTTCGGCGAAACAGGAAGTAGCCGGCGAAGCCTGACAACGCTGCGCCGATCCGAAGCGCGGCGTGGGTTTCTGCCAGCGCACCCGACGGAAATATGATCAGATTGGCAATGACCGCCGCCACCAGCGCGGTCGCCACGCATCGTACCAGCACCAGAAGGTCGGAATCCTCCGATATGCCGCCGGCCAGATAGACCCCGAGAAAACGCCAGGCATCGGTTGCCAGCGCACCGGCGATGAGGATGAAGAGATAAGGCCACCACCAGGCTTCGAAGGCTTCGAAAGTCATGCCGCCCGCCTCTTCCAGACGTGCCAGCCATAGGCGGCACCTCCTGCGATCAAGCCGGTCGCCAGAAGGCTGGCTGCGGGCCAGACCAGATGGACCAACGGGCCCATGACCAATCCCAGGACCATGGCTACATGCCCTGCCCGCTCCCGCGCCGATCCCCAGAGCGAGGTGAGGAAATAAAGCGGCGTGATGAGCAACAGCGCCGCCGAGGCAGTCGGCGGCAAGTCGCGCGCAACGAGGTAGACTGCGGCGACCACGCACATATTGATGAGGACGAGCGTCGAGCCGAGCCCGCCATAATAGACCGTACGGCGTTGCCGCGGGACATCGCGAAGCGTCTGGAGCGCCAGCACCCAGGAGGTGACGGCCACGAAATGCGACAGGAAATAGAGCACCCAGGGCCGTGTCGTGGGCGTGCGCAGCTCCGGCACCAGCGCCACCACCATGGGCGTGAGCCGGACGGCGGACAACGCAACCGCGAAAGCGGCAGCCAGGATCCCGTTGCCGGCCATGATGGCGCCGACAAGAACGACCTTTGATGGCAACGCCCAGACGAATG
Source organism: Aliihoeflea sp. (assembly GCA_046297455.1). Classification (GTDB taxonomy): domain Bacteria; phylum Pseudomonadota; class Alphaproteobacteria; order Rhizobiales; family Rhizobiaceae; genus ZYF759. The sequence continues at coordinate 21,760 of JBKBIT010000020.1, read as the reverse complement.
CGGTCATAAAAAGCGTATGGGCCATGCTGACCCCGGCCTCCAGGGCCAGGGCTGCGAAGCCGACGAAACTCGCCCCAAGAATGACGGCAGGCAGCGAAATGGCAGCGATTACTCCACGCCAGTACCAGTAGAGCTTGCCGCGTTGGTCGGTTTCTTGGCCGGACTCGGGTCCGGCTTCGTGATGTGAAGTCATGTCATGCGCCGCATAGCACGGCCTGGGCCGTGATGCGACGCATGGGTGCCATGCCGGGCACGCATGCCCGGCAGAAGGTACTCAGTTCTTGCGCGGAAGCTGGGGCACGATGGAGCGCTTCTGCGCGTCGCCTCCGCTGCGCGGCGCCTTGGGCTTCGGCTTCGGCTTGGGCTCTGCCTTCTTGGCTGCCGGCTTCGGCCGCGCCTTGCGCGCCACTGGCTTTTCCGGCTCTTCCTTCTTCGGCTTCACCGGCAATTCGTCGGCAAGTGCTTCCAGCTTCAGCCCGGTTTCTCCGGTCTCCTTCTTTTCGACGGAGACACGGACGGTGCCGCCCTTTCGAAGCTTGCCAAACAGAACCTCGTCGGCCAGCGGCTTCTTGATGTGCTCCTGGATCACGCGGCCAAGCGGGCGCGCGCCCATGCGCTCATCATACCCCTTGTCTGCCAGCCATTCGACGGCCTCGTCCATCAGCGCGAAGGTCACGCCGCGTTCGGCAAGCTGGGCCTCAAGCTGCATGACGAATTTCTGCACCACCTGATGGATCACCGGCACAGGCAAGGCGCCGAACGGGATGATCGCGTCGAGACGGTTGCGGAATTCCGGTGAGAAGAGGCGGTTGATGGCCTCCATGTCGTCTGTGTCGCGCTTGGACGATCCGAAACCGATGGCGGGCTTGGCAAGATCGGCGGCACCCGCATTGGTCGTCATGATCAGGATCACGTTGCGGAAGTCGATACGCTTACCGTTGTGATCGGTCAGCTTGCCATGGTCCATCACCTGCAACAGGATGTTGAACAGGTCGGGATGCGCCTTCTCGATCTCGTCGAGCAGCAGCACGCAATGCGGATGCTGGTCGACACCGTCGGTCAGAAGACCACCCTGGTCGAAGCCGACATATCCGGGCGGCGCGCCGATCAGACGGCTGACCGTGTGGCGTTCCATATATTCGGACATGTCGAAACGGAGCAGCTCGACCCCTAGCGAGGCAGCGAGTTGCTTGGCAACTTCGGTCTTGCCAACGCCGGTCGGGCCCGAGAACAGGTAGGATCCGATCGGCTTCTCCGGCTCGCGCAGGCCGGCACGTGCCAGCTTGATGGAGGAGGACAACGCTTCGATGGCTGTGTCCTGTCCGTAGACCACCCGCTTCAGTTCGGCCTCCAGATTGACGAGCACCTTCTCGTCGTCGGCCGAAACCGTCTTGGGTGGGATGCGCGCCATGGTGGCGATGGTGTTCTCGATTTCCTTGACGCTGATCGTCTTGCGCCGCCGCGACTCAGGCAGCAGCATCTGCGATGCACCAGTCTCGTCGATCACGTCGATCGCCTTGTCCGGCAGCTTCCGGTCGTTGATGTAGCGCGAGGACAGTTCCACCGCCGCCTTGATGGCGTCGTTGGTGTACTTCACCTTGTGGAAGCTCTCGAAATAGGGCTTCAACCCCTTCATGATCTCGATGGCGTCCTCGACGGTCGGCTCGGCCACGTCGATCTTCTGGAAGCGGCGAACCAGCGCCCGGTCCTTCTCGAAGAACTGACGGAATTCCTTGTAGGTGGTCGAGCCGATGCAGCGGATCGCGCCGGAAGACAGTGCAGGCTTGAGAAGGTTCGAAGCGTCCATCGCCCCGCCCGACGTGGCGCCTGCGCCGATCACCGTGTGGATTTCGTCGATGAACAGCACGGCGCCCGGGTAGTCCTCAAGTTCCTTGACGACCTGCTTCAGGCGTTCCTCGAAATCGCCACGGTAGCGGGTACCGGCCAGAAGCGTGCCCATGTCGAGCGCGAAGATGGTCGCGTCGGCCAACACTTCCGGTACGTCGCCATCGACGATCCGCTTTGCCAGGCCCTCGGCAATGGCGGTCTTGCCGACGCCGGGGTCGCCCACATAAAGCGGGTTGTTCTTGGATCGACGGCACAGGACCTGGATCGTGCGGTTGATTTCGTTCGTGCGGCCGATCAGCGGGTCGATCTTGCCGGCCCGCGCCTTGATGTTGAGATTGACGCAATAGGCGGTCAGCGCGTCCTGCTGCTGCTTCTTCTTGGCGCCGCCCTCTTCCTGCTCGCCGCCGCCTGGCTGCGGCGCGGCATCTTCCTCGGCGCCGCGCGGAGCACGCGGTTCCGTCGCGCCCGGCCGCTTGGCGATGCCATGGCTGATATAATTGACCGCGTCGTAGCGGGTCATCTGCTGTTCCTGGAGGAAATAGGCAGCGTGGCTTTCGCGCTCGGCAAAGATCGCGACCAGCACGTTGGCGCCTGAAACCTCCTCCCGTCCCGACGACTGCACATGGATCACGGCGCGCTGAATGACGCGCTGGAAACCGGCCGTCGGCTTGGAATCCTCGTCGTAGCCGGTGACGAGGTTGTCGAGTTCGGAATCGATGTAGGTGAGAACCGTCTGGCGCAGTTCGTCGAGATTGACGTTGCAGGCCCGCATGACCGCGGCCGCGTCCTGGTCGTCGATCAAAGCGAGCAGAAGATGCTCGAGCGTGGCGTATTCATGCCGACGCTCGTTTGCGTGGGTCAGCGCCTGATGGAGCGCCCTTTCGAGACTTGGCGAGAATGCCGGCATTAGAGGTTCCTCATTTCTTTTCCATCACGCATTGCAGCGGATGCTGGTGTTGGCGCGCGAAATCCATGACTTGCGTCACCTTGGTCTCGGCCACCTCGAACGTGTAGATCCCACATTCCCCAACACCATGGTTGTGAACGTGGAGCATGATGCGCGTCGCCTCGTCCCGATTCTTCTGAAAGAAGCGTTCGAGCACGTGGATAACGAACTCCATCGGTGTGTAGTCGTCGTTGAGAAGAAGCACGCGGTAAAGGCTTGGCTTCTTCGTCTTGGTGCGTGTTCGGGTAATGACCGCTGTACCGCGTCCGCCCGTGCGGCCCGACTCGTCGTCGCCCTGCATTCTTGCCCTGTACCCCGCCATTGCTTTGGGTCGCTCGTTCCAATCCGGTGTCATCTCGACGCGTTGATCGAACCCTGCATGTAGGCATCCGAAGCACGATTTTAAGCCCTTCATTCGTGCTGACAATATGGCTGTCGCGCAATCACGATGAATTTGAATCCTCCTGGAAGCCTGCAGCTGTTCCAGAAACAAAAAGGACCCGAACGCCATCTGCGTTCGGGTCCTTTTGTTTGCAGCCGCTTTTGCCGGCTGATCACTTGGCCTTTGCGACCATACCCTCGATAGGCTTGTAGATGCCTTTCGACAACTCAGCGTAGAGCTCATTCATGCGAGTCGCCTGAGCAACAAAGCCCTGGTAAGCGGTCTTGGCGTATTCCGCCTGGATCTCCAAAGCCTTCTCGGGCGACTTGACCGCCATCATCTGCTCCAGCGTCTTCGAACCTGCCTCGAACGACTTCTTGGAGTAGTCCGCTGCCTCGGAGGCGATGGCCTGCATGCCGTTCGCCATTGCCGAAAAGCTCTGGAGGCCGGTGTCGACAAATTCCTTGCCGAGCTTGCCGGCCTGCTCGAACGATTGTTCCATGATCATGATCCTCGTATCTGCCGCGCATTTGTGCACTGCAGAGAGGATATATTGCATTGCAGCACGAATCAAGCCGCTGCCAAACCACACGCTGGGCGAGTAGGCTTCAGGCGGGATTAGAGCAAATTCGTCAACCTTCCGATTACCATAAACGGATTGGTAACGACCCGCGCCTACGATGGCGGGAAGGGTGGACCTCGAAAGCCACCATTACGCGTAAGAAGATCAAGAATAGGTGTAACAATGCGTCAGGCGTCGATTGTCCTGGGTGAATACGCACGCTTTCAGACAAAGTCCGTCCTGCTTCTTGTCCTTGCCGTCGTGCTGATTCTGGCATCGGTCCAGACCGCTTCCGCAAATCCCCGATATGCGGCCTATGTGCTGGACACGAACACCGGCCAGGTCCTGTTTTCGCGAAACGCGGACGCTCAACGATTTCCGGCTTCGCTGACCAAGGTCATGACGCTCTATCTCGTATTCGAAGCGATGGAAGCGGGTCGCATCAACAAGAACACGCCCATACCCGTGTCGGCCAAGGCTGCCGCTGAACCTCCTTCAAAGCTTGGACTGCGTGCAGGGACCACCATCACAGTGGAGAACGCGATTCTCGCCCTCGTAACCCGCTCTGCCAACGACGTCGCGACCGCCGTGGGCGAATTCCTCGGTGGATCCGAAGCAAATTTTGCCCGCATGATGACTGCCAAGGCGCGCCAGCTGGGCATGAACTCAACGACGTTCCAGAACGCGCACGGCCTGCCCAACAATCGCCAGGTCACGACAGCTCGCGACATGGCCATTCTCGGCCTGGCAGTTCGTGAGCATTTTCCCAATCACTATCACTATTTCGGCACCCGGCAGTTCAACTTCGCAGGCCAGCGAATCGGCAACCACAATCGCCTTCTGGGCCGTGTGACTGGCGTTGACGGCATCAAGACCGGCTTCATTCGTGCATCTGGCTTCAACCTTGTCACGTCGGTCCGCACAGGCGGCCGCAGCGTCGTGGCCGTCGTGATGGGCGGCCAGACGGGCGCCAGCCGCGACGATCATATGGCCGCGCTGATCCGTGAGCATCTTCCGCGCGCTTCTACCCGCCAGCCCAGCCAGCCTCTGGTCGCACGCGGCGCACCGGTTACGTCGAATGTGCGTGTCGCATCAGTGATGCCCGAACGGATGCCGATCCCGGAATTCCGGCCCCGCGGGCAGGTTGTCGCGGCCACCGCACCTGCGGCTGCACCTCAAGTGGTCGCTCAGGCGGCAACGCCCCAGGCGCCTGCCGCCGTAGCAGCTCAGACGGCTTATGCCGCGCCTGCAGCAGCCCGATTCGTCCCGCCGATGCCGGTAGGCGGTGGCAGTGAAGGCGGCACCGCCACACAGGCCGCTGTCAGTCCCGGCGTGGACACGATGACGACCAACTCCATACGTCCTGCAGGCGGCTGGGCCGTGCAGGTCGGATCGCTTGGAAGCGAGCAGGAAGCGCAGACGTTCATGACGCGCATTGTCAAGGAGGCAGGCGGCATCCTCAACAGCGCCTCGCCCTTCACAGAGCCCTTCACACGCAACGGCGTCGATTACGTTCGTGCCCGCTTTGGAGGCTTTTCCTCCAGCAAGGAAGCATGGGATGCGTGCAATGCGCTGAAGCGCAAACGTATCGACTGCTTCGCGGCGGAGCTTTGATGAAAACCCACCCTTCTGGTCAAGTCATGCAGTCGAAGGAGCGCTAACGGTGAGTGGACAGCAGAACGTCTTTGGCTTCGTTGATGCGGGCCGCGAGAAAAGACGAACCTCCGACATCGGGATGCAGGCGCTGCATAAGGCGGCGGTGGGCCTTGCGGATGTCGGCCGGGCTCGCCCCAGCTTCAAGACCAAGGATCTCGTACGCCTCCTCCTTGCTCATGCCGCCAGAACGAGGCGGGCTTCGCTCCCCATTGCCCGGCCCCGGCTCCATGTGGTCTCGCCAGATGGGAAATCTGCTGTCGAGATACGTTTCTAGCAAACGCAGACTTTCCTCGTCGGCGGTCAGTTCCCTCGCCAAGTCCAGCAGATCCGGCAGTTCCAGTTCGCCCAGGCGTCGTCCCTCGAAACTGCCTGCCAGCACGCTGCCTTCCAACTCGCCGCTGTCGTGGTCCAGTTCCATTTCGAGCGCAGCCGTGCGCACGGTCGATCGAGAGCCGGGAGAGCGTTTCGCCTGGCGACGCGCGCGCGCGGAGCCATACCAAGCGGCTGCAGCGGACGCGAGCATCAAACCCGTACCAACTCGACCGATCAGCATCAGGCCGCCCCCTAAAAGGGCCAGGACCACGGGACCTGCCAGCCTCAAACCGTTTGCCAGCCGGGCCGCATCAATCCGCAGGAGCAAGTAGCCGCCCAGCCCGACGAGCATCAGAGCTGCCGCCAGATAGAAGATTGCTGTCATCCGCCCTTGCCGCGCATGTTTTCGATCAACAGGCGGTCCTCTGCCGTCCCCCTGGCAGCGAGTGCCTTCAGGCCACCAGTGGCATAGACCGCCACCGCCGAGAGAAGTCTGGCCAGGGTTGCGGCCGAAGACTGATCAAAACGGAACCATGCTCCTTTGGAAAGTCGAGCGATTTCCTTCAATCCTTGCTCCGCCACCGGATCGCGCCCCTCCTGGAATACAAACACCGGCACACCCTTCAGCCCGAGCCGTCCCGCCTTGTCCGCAAGGTCATCGACGTTCTCTTCCAAGGCATCACCGATATAGACGAGCGCGTTGACCCGATCACGCTCCGTCACTTTGAGTGCATGCGAGAGTACCTTGCCGATCTGCGTGTGTCCGCCACGACAATCGATTCTCGTCATCAACGATTTGAGCGAGGCGGTGTCAGACACGAATTTGGAGGCGCGGCACTCGTCGAATCCTCGGAAGTAGACGAGTTGTACCTCGAGATCGCCACTCTTCCCCACGGCATCGAACATCTCTGCCTGGAGCGAACAGGCCAGATCCCAGGTGGGTTGCCTGCTCATCGTGGCATCGAGGGCGAGCACGATCCGCCCCTTGCCCCCCTGCCCCTGAGTACGCGTGGCTGCAACCGCGCGCGCCTGACGGATGAAAGCCTCGACACTGGCCGAATCGCTTGGCGGCGCGGTCAGGTCTTTGGGGGTGGCGCTGCGGGCCGGGCTTTTCTTGTCGCTCATGATGAACGAAGGATGTGCCGCTGTCGTCTTGCTTTCAAGCCCCCGCGACACTCCGCCAGCCCGCCGCCTTGCTGAATGACGCTATCTGATCACATGAACCGAGCATTTGGCATGACGAACCACGCGGGCCGCCGTCGATCCCAGGAAGTAGTCTTGGAGGCCTGGCCGGTGCGACGCGATCACGATCACATCGGCGCGACGCTCATCCGCCACGGCAAGGATGCCGGTGGCAGCGTGGCCCTTTCTCACCTCGACCGGGGCCTCCATACCGGCCTTCCGCCCAATCTCGCGCAACTGTGACCGCGCTTCCTCGGCGGTCTCCTCCATCAGGCCCTGCGGCAACTCGGCCGCAATGTAACCCGGCACATCCTCGATCACGGTGACCAGCACGATCTCGGCGTCGGCGCCGCCCAGCTTCTGTGCGATTTCGATCATCGGGCGCGCTTTCTCCGCCTCCGCGAGCGCAACCGGTACGATAATGGTCATGGGCATGGATCACCTCCGCTTTCCAATGGACTACGTGAGATGACAGCCTGTCAGGGCCAAGCGTGCGTGGCATTGTTCGAAATCAAGTGCAGCCGGCCACCATTCGATAGTCAGGCGGTGGCGATGTAGTTCCTGATTTCGTCAGCTTCGCGCTCGACATCCTCGATGCGCTGCTTGACGACATCGCCGATGGACACGATGCCGACCAGCCTCCCTTCATGTTCGACCGGCAGATGACGGAAGCGACCGCGTGTCATGATGCCCATGACCTCATTGACGGTGTGATGCTCTCCACAGACCTTCACGCTGGTGGACATGGCTTCTGATATCGGCTGTGAAAGCGCAACCGCGCCTTGTTCGCCAACCACACGGACAATGTCGCGCTCCGATAGGATGCCGACGATCTTGTCGTCCGCGCCGGTCACCACGACAGCACCGATACGATGTTGGGCAAGGGCTCGTGCCGCATCTTGAAGAGAACTCGTGGGGCCGATCGTGACCACATCGTTTCCCTTGGCGGCGAGGATTTCGCGCACTGTCATCTGGACCTCCCTGCAGGCGGCGAGCGCTCCAGATCCAGGAACGCCCGCTATAACCTTGATGGTGCGTCGCCAGCGGCCGCATTTCAAGTCCCGACGCTCAATATGGTTGGCGCCGATGAGGTGAACCGCCTCCCCGATCGAAGAGCGACACCGTCAGAAAGCCGGCGAGGAAGCCGCCAATATGCGCTTCCCAGGCTATCCTGCCCTCCATTCCTGGGCCACCAAAACCGAAACCGATCGCAAAGTTGATGGCGAACCAGATCGCCAGGAAACTCACCGTCATGCGTCGGGCAAAGACCTGGGCGACCGACAGGACCGGACCGTTGAAGGATGCACGCCTACGCGAACGGTCGATCTGGAAGCCGAAGCGGGCGGCGGCTCCCATCATGCCCGAGATTGCACCGGATGCTCCCACCAGCGGCGTGGTATCGGAGGCATGCAGGACATAGTGCAGACCCACAGCCGCAAGACTGGTGAAGGCCCAGAATGCGAGGAAACGGCCGCCACCGATCCTGTTGGCAAGAGGCGAGCCGAAAGCCGCCAGCCAGATCATGTTGACGGCGAGATGGAACACATCGCCATGCAGGAATGCGTATGTCAGGGGGCTCACCCAAGCGTAGATGTCGATGATGTACTGACCCGAATAGCGAACCGGAATGAACGCGAATCGCACCAGCAGTTCGATCTCCTGCGCCGGACTGAGAATATAGGCGCGCAGCAGATGCAGACCCGCACAGATGGCGATCAGAGCAGTGACCACCGTTGGCAGATTGAACACGGGCTGGTGCGGTGGCGGCTGAAAAGGCGGCTGACGATCGTCGCCTGCTGGGAGGGGTTGGTTCATCAAGACATCCGCTATTGGCGACGCAACGCAAATAGGATGGCCTGACCGCCGGCTTCAAGCCTTCACAGCACAAGAAAAGCGAAAGGCCGGCCGGAGTTTTTTTCTCCTGGCCGGCCCGTCGAGCCCCCTGTTCCCCGAAAGCCGAGGTGTCCTTTGCGGATATGGCGCTTGTCTCCCATGGCCGACGCCGCCGCGCAATCGAAACCATTTGTTAACCTTAACGAATCGGAAACCCGTTGAGAACGTTGAGAGCAGGTGGCACGCCACCTGCATCCCGGTCCAATAGGCTGCCTGGAGAGACGGCCCGGTGTGCGACGTTGGCACACCTCACAGGGAAACGGGACGGAGCATATTTTGGCATGAACCACGAAGGGACAATGGCGCTGTTCCAATATTGGAACGGGCTGCGCGGATCGCGCCCTGCCCCCCGCCGTACCGAAATCGAACCGGGCGACATAAGGCAGTTGCTGGCCGATACATTCATACTGGAACTCGATGTGCGGTCTGAAGCAGTCTTTCGGCTCGCGGGCACGCGCCTCTGCGCAACGCATGGCCGTGAACTCAAGGGACACGCCTTCACGCCGATCTGGACGGATCGCGACCAGCCGATGATGTCTCGCCTCGTGGGCAATGTTTTCCGCAACAATTCCGTCGTCGTGATCACATTCAGCGGCATCAGCCGCGGTGGGCGGTCCAATCACTTCGAGATGCTGCTGTTGCCCCTCGATGGCGGACGTGCCAGTGGACGACTGCTTGGATGCTCCGTCCCGGTCAAGAAGCCATTTTGGCTGGGCGCCGACCCGATTGTCGAAAACCGCATGGAAACACTGCGAATGATCGACCCCGACCGCGAACCCATGTTCCTGCGGAACCGGCCGGCCGTTTCGATGCCGCGGGCGGTCGACAATGACGTTACGGGCCTCGCTGACCCGGCTGTGACACGCCACGTCCGGCACCTGGTCGTGATCGAAGGCGGGAAGGCCACCCGCTAGGCCGGGACAGGGCGCAACAACGGATCGATCTGATTCTCCAGCGACCACCGGGGCGTGCAGCCTTCGCGTCAACTTACGTCATGTTAACTGCTTCCGCGCTAACGATATCGTCAACGCCATGCTTGGCGACCGATTGACCCATGGGACGCGACCAGATGAACGCAGCGGCGACAGACCTGACGTCGTCCACGCCGGAGAGAAGAACTTTCCAGCGTGTACGCGTGAAGATCTATGGCCGCTATATGCTTCAGGATCGGTCAGAGCATCCCTGCCAGGTGATCGACATGTCACCGGGAAATGTCTCGCTGCGCTGCGACCGCAAAGGCCAGCATGGCGAGAAGGTGATTGCCTATCTCGACCATATCGGACGGATTGAAGGTGTTATCGCGCGTCAGTTTTCTGACGGTTTCGCCATGACCCTGGTTGCCTCCGAGCGCAAGCGCGAAAAACTGGCCGCCCAATTGACCTGGTTGGCCAACAAGCATGAACTCGACCTGCCGGAGGACAGGCGCCACGAGCGCATTGCCCCCTCCAATCCCATGTCGGTCATGCAACTGGCAGACGGGCGCCAGTACAAGTGCCGTATCATCGACCTCTCGCTCTCCGGCGCTGCGGTCGAAACGGAGGTCCGCCCTGCCCTTGGGGTCCAGGTGATGCTGGGCACCATGAGGGGCGTGGTCGTGCGCCATTTCGATGACGGGGTGGCGATCGAATTCGCCGTCATTCAGGACGAGACGTCGATCGAAGCTGAGTTCAACCGACGCCGCGCCTGATACGTCGGGATCTCTTCCATTTGAAGCACTAGCTGGCCTCTCACGGCCTTCGCCTGCGGCCCGGCAGTCACCGGTCAAACATTGCCGTCCCGCGCATGCTGGCCTTGCACGGCGATTCGCTGCCAGACAAATCACTTAACAGATGCACGCTCCACCGACGGCGACCCGCGGATAGTTCCACTGCGGCGCCACGGGCCGTTCCCGATCGAATCGATAAAATCTGAATCTAATTCACTGAAAAATCGTCTCAAGTTTTTCTTCAATTCGTTTTGTATTTTATATAAGTACTTTTGAAGTTTTCTATATATTCATTTCAATTACTCGCCCCCTCTTTTGCGTGAAGTAAATCCGCCTGTGTCAATGTCTCCTCAAACGGGGAGACTAACACATGGGACGTATCAACAATACTTTGGTCGCGCTTGCGGCCGCCGGCTCTCTGCTTGTCGGCGCTTCTTCTGCAAGTGCTCAAGCCTTCATGCCGACGACTGGACTTTCGAGCCAGCCGATCGGTCACTACGAATTCTGCCAACGCAAGCCTGGCGAATGCGGGCCAACCAATCCTGCCGGCGCCCAGGTGGAACTGACGCGCGAGCTATGGGCAAGGATCGTCGAGGTGAACAACCTCGTGAACACGATGGTAACGCCGCGTACGGATTGGGAACTGTGGGGCGTCGAGGAGTACTGGGCCTACCCCCACAATGGTCTGGGCGACTGCGAAGCTTACGCGCTGGAAAAGCGCCGCATGCTGATCCAGGCAGGCGTGCCGGCGGCCAGCCTTCTTATGACAGTCGTCCGGCAGAAGAATGGAGAAGGCCACGCCGTGCTGACCGTTCACACGAGTATGGGCGACTTCATCCTCGACAATCTCGAGCCACGCGTCCTGCGTTGGTACGAAACCGAATACGAGGTTCTCAAGCGCGTGTCCGAACGCCACGCGGGACAGTGGATCGGTGTCAACGACCACCGCAACGTGGTCGTCGGTAGCGTCCGCTAAAGACAGACAGAACACCCGGTCGAGTCCCCACCCTCCCCCGTCCCCACGACCGGGTCAGGAGCCGGCCCTTCCCCAGGGTCGGCTCCGCCTTTTTTTGGCAGAGCTGTGAACAAAGGCAATCGCCTCTGCCGTCTAGATCCGGCGCAAGCCGTCGCGAAAGCGTTTGGCGTTCCCAACATAATGCGCTGCCGACCACTTCAGCCGCTCTACGCCGGCCTCGTCGAGAGGACGAACCACCTTTGCGGGTGTGCCGACAATCAGCGAATTGTCTGGAAAGGTCTTGCCCTCCGTCACGAGGGCACCCGCCCCCACCAGACAGTTCTTGCCGATGACCGCCCCATTGAGGACGGTGGCACCCATGCCAATCAGGCTGTTGTCCCCTATGGTGCAGCCATGAAGGATGGCCCGATGGCCGATCGTGCACCCCTCGCCGATCGACAGCGGATAGCCTGGATCCGTATGCATGACGGTATGCTCCTGCACATTTGATCCAGCGCCGATCGCGATCAATTCGTTGTCCCCGCGCAACACCGAGCCAAACCAGATGCCAACGTCCTTGCCAAGACGTACCCGGCCAATGACGACCGCATCAGGTGCGATCCAAACTGCGTCTTCATCCTCCAACTCAGGGGCAAGTCCGTCGATTTCATAGAGGGGCATGGTCTTCCTCAAGCGCTTCCAGTTGGAATCAGGATAGGCTTGCCCCTGCTCGCGGGGCAAGCGTGGGCGACAAACACAGCATTCTTTACCCGCCGTTTACCATAATCGTGCTGCGCTACTCTGGACACGGAGCTTCCGCTTGGCGGAGCCACGATGACAGGAAACAGATGAACGGGACGTCGGCAGACACTGAACCGCAAGTCAGGCCATTGTTCATGGCCCGGGTATTCTACTGCTTCCTGGCACTTGCGGTGTTGTCGGCGGCCATCAGCGCGGCTGGTCACTGGATCGGCGGCCGCATCGCGCTTGCGGGACACTCCGACAGCACGACGATTCACGAAATCGTCGTTGGCAACAACGTGTTTTCCGTCCCCGAAAACATGATCCGCTTCGAGGAAGCACGTCGGTCAAGCGTCATGAACCGGCTCGACATCTATCTGCGCTGGCCCGAAATGGGTGGCTATCGTGAGGAACACCGGGACGATTTCAACCATGTGGACGGCTCACGGAACATCGTCTTTGTCTCCATCCAGAAGCGCTTGATGTCACGTGACATGAGCGGTCGCTACTTCCCCATCTACACTTCACTGGTCGACAGGGCCCCAACGCCGGGGCCCGCGGGTTTGGACATCAGACCGTTTCTGCCAAATGCCGGCTATCTTGATGAGGTGTTGGTGGTTGGCTGGGAGGACGGCGCCGTGGAGCCGTTCGTCGCGCGCTGCCTGGCGGGACCGCTCGGGGCAGAATCACTGGCCCCCTGCGAGCGCGATCTCAACATCGGGGAAGGCCTCAGCCTCCTGTATCGCTTTCCCGAGCACCTGCTTGCGGAATGGCGCTCTCTGGATGCCGCTCTGTTGAGCACAATCGACACCATGCTGCAGACAGCACGATGACGAACGGCAGAAACGGACCGCCTCCAACGACCCGTTTCTGCCGTGCAGACCAAGAGGATGCTAGTTGACAGCGTCCTTCAGGCCCTTGCCAGCCGAGAACTTTGGCACGTTGCGTGCAGGAATCTGGACAGTCGCACCAGTCTGAGGATTGCGGCCGGTCGACGCTTCCCGACGGGAAACGGAAAAATTGCCAAATCCGACGAGACGCACGTCCCCGCCCTTCTTCAGCTCGCCCGCGATGACGGAGAACACCGCGTCAACCGCCGATTGCGCGTCGGCCTTGGAGATCTTCGCCTCGTCGGCGACAGCGGACACTAGCTCGTTCTTGTTCATCAAAACTTCCCTTCGCTATGAAAGACCGGAATGAACGACTCAACCGGCAGGTTCGGGATACTAGGCAGGCAACCGCTTCCAACCAAGCAGGAAATTGCTTGGAAAGCCCGGAAATCCCCGGTTTTCCGGTCAAGTCGAACGAAAAAGCCGGGCCAAACGGCCCGGCTCGCGGAGTATTTCAGTCGGTTGCCGATTTCAATGGGCAAGTGACGTCTGGGCGGCGTCCCCGGGCTTGGTGGCTGGTGTCTCCACCGGCTCGACCCACTCGATCGGTTCCGGCATGCGCACGAGCGCATGGCGCAGCACCTCTCCAACCCGGCTTACCGGCACGATTTCCAGACCGCTCTTCACGTTGTCGGGTATTTCCGCCAGATCCTTGGCGTTTTCTTCCGGGATCAGCACTTTCTTGATCCCGCCTCGCAACGCGGCCAGCAACTTTTCCTTCAATCCACCGATCGGCAACACACGGCCCCGGAGGGTGATTTCGCCGGTCATGGCGACATCCTTGCGCACTGGAATGCCTGTCAGAACCGAAACGATCGCGGTTGCCATCGCTGTACCCGCAGAAGGACCGTCCTTGGGCGTCGCACCCTCTGGAACGTGTACGTGAATGTCACGCTTTTCGAAAACGGGGGGTTCGATCCCGAAATCGACAGCCCGGCTGCGGACATAAGACGCAGCAGCCGAAATCGATTCCTTCATCACGTCCTTGAGATTGCCGGTGACGGTCATCTTGCCCTTGCCCGGCATCATGACGCCTTCGATGGTCAGAAGTTCACCACCAACCTCGGTCCAGGCCAGGCCGGTCACCACGCCGATCTGATCCTCTCCCTCGGCCTGCCCCACACGGTAGCGTGGCACACCCAGATAATCGGAGAGGTTCTTCTCGGTGACTTTGACCGACTTCTTGCCCGTCTTCAGGATCTCGGTCACCGCCTTGCGCGCCAGCTTCATCAGCTCGCGTTCGAGGCTTCGGACGCCGGCCTCACGGGTATATGTGCCGATGACTGCGCGAAGCGCATCATCGGTAACGGCAAACTCCTTCGGCTGCAGCGCGTGATCGCGAACCGCCTTCGGCAGCAGATGCCGCTTGGCGATCTCGACCTTTTCATCCTCGGTGTAACCCGCAATCCGAATGATCTCCATGCGGTCCATGAGCGGCGCAGGGATGTTCAGCGTGTTGGCCGTCGTGACGAACATCACGTTCGAGAGATCGTACTCGACCTCCAGATAGTGATCCATGAAGGTGGCGTTCTGTTCGGGATCCAGCACCTCGAGCAACGCCGACGACGGGTCGCCTCGGAAGTCCATGCCCATCTTGTCGATCTCGTCGAGCAGGAACAGCGGATTGGACTTCTTCGCCTTCTTCATCGACTGGATGACCTTGCCGGGCATCGAACCGATATAGGTGCGCCGGTGGCCACGGATCTCGGCCTCGTCGCGCACGCCGCCAAGCGCCATGCGAACGAATTCGCGACCGGTTGACTTCGCGATCGACTTGCCGAGCGATGTCTTGCCGACGCCGGGCGGTCCGACGAGGCACAGGATCGGACCCTTGATCTTGCGCTGGCGGGTCTGCACGGCCAGATACTCGACGATCCGCTCCTTGACCTTTTCCAGGCCGTAATGATCGGCGTCCAGGACATCCTGGGCGAAACCGAGATCCTTCTTGACCTTCGAGGGCTTGTTCCACGGTATCGACAGCAGCCAATCGAGATAATTGCGCACCACTGTGGCCTCGGCCGACATGGGCGACATCGTCCGCAGCTTCTTCAGCTCCGCATCTGCCTTTTCGCGAGCTTCCTTCGAGAGCTTGGTCTTCTTGATCCGCTCCTCGAGTTCGCCCGCTTCATCGCGACCGTCCTCGCCCTCGCCGAGCTCCTTCTGGATCGCCTTCATTTGCTCGTTGAGGTAATATTCGCGCTGCGTCTTCTCCATCTGGCGCTTTACGCGCGAGCGGATGCGCTTCTCCACCTGGAGCACCGAGATCTCGGACTCCATGTAACCCATCGCCTTCTCGAGGCGCTCACGCACGGAAAGCGTACCCAGCATTTCCTGCTTGTCAGCAATCTTGACAGCCAGATGCGAGGCGACTGTGTCAGCCAGCTTCGAATAGTCATCGATCTGGCTGGCCGCACCCACAACCTCGGGCGAAATCTTCTTGTTGAGCTTTACGTAGTTCTCGAAATCGGCGACGACCGAGCGCGCCAATGCCTCGATTTCGACCTCGTCCTCTTCGGGCTCCACCAGAACGTCTGCGCGAGCCTCGTGGAAATCGGCATTCTCCGTGAAGCCGGTGATCTGTGCGCGCGCGGCGCCCTCGACCAGCACCTTGACCGTGCCATCCGGCAACTTTAGCAGTTGGAGAACGTTGGCAAGCGTGCCCACTTCGTGGATGGCATCCGGCGCCGGATCATCGTCGGCAGCGTTCTTCTGGGTCGCCAGCATGATCTGGCGGTCGGACCCCATCACCTCTTCCAGTGCCTTGATCGACTTTTCGCGGCCGACGAACAGCGGCACGATCATATGCGGGAAGACGACGATGTCGCGCAGCGGAAGGACCGGATAGGTGCCCGATGCGCCAGGGGTCACGGATTGTGTGCTCATCTTCAAGCCTTTCGTTGCGCAGCCGCCGGTCGGCCAACTGCGAATCTCATTCTAGCCGCTGGAAACACATCCGCCTATTGTCGGTAATCAAGGATCGCAGCACGGATCTGTTACGCCCAGCCCTGATCATTAGTTGGCGTCACGCATGCCAAAGATCAAGGGCATGGAAAGCCCCCGCGCCAACGCTGCGGCAGGGCCGGAATGAATGCGGCCGGCAACGAAACCGATGCCGGCCGGCTGACATCAAGCGCTGGCAGCGCTGTCTTTTTCTTTCTCGCGCTCTGCATAGATGTAGAGCGGACGGGCATTGCCCTGAACCACCTCGTCAGAGATGACCACCTCACGAACCCCCTCAAGCGCGGGAAGTTCGAACATCGTGTCAAGCAGGATCGCCTCCATGATGGAGCGGAGACCGCGCGCGCCGGTCTTGCGTTCGATCGCCTTCTTGGCGATCGCCGACATGGCGCTCTCGTGGAAGGTAAGCTCCACGTTCTCCATGTCGAAGAGGCGCTGATACTGCTTGACGAGCGCATTCTTGGGCTCGGTCAGGATCTGGATCAGGGCCGGCTCGTCGAGGTCCTCCAACGTGGCAAGCACCGGCAGACGGCCCACGAATTCGGGGATCAGACCGAATTTGAGCAGGTCTTCAGGCTCCACCCGGCGGAAGAGTTCTCCCGTCTTGCGGTCTTCCGGCGACGCCACATTGGCGCCAAAGCCGATAGACGTCTTGCGTCCGCGGTCAGAGATGATCCGGTCCAGCCCGGCAAATGCGCCACCGCAGATGAACAGGATGTTGGAGGTATCGACCTGCAGGAATTCCTGCTGCGGATGCTTGCGGCCGCCCTGGGGCGGTACCGAGGCGACTGTGCCTTCCATGATCTTCAGCAAAGCCTGCTGCACGCCCTCGCCCGACACATCACGTGTGATCGACGGGTTGTCGGACTTGCGGGAAATCTTGTCGATCTCGTCGATATAGACGATGCCCCGCTGGGCGCGCTCGACATTGTAGTCAGCGGCCTGCAGCAGTTTCAGGATTATGTTCTCGACATCCTCACCGACATAACCGGCTTCCGTCAGCGTCGTGGCGTCCGCCATGGTGAACGGGACGTCGATGATGCGCGCAAGCGTCTGCGCCAGCAGGGTCTTGCCGCAGCCGGTGGGGCCGATCAGCAGAATGTTGGACTTTGCCAGCTCGACGTCCTGATTCTTCGTCGCATGCGCCAGGCGCTTGTAGTGATTGTGCACGGCAACCGAGAGAACCCGCTTGGCGTGCGACTGGCCGATCACGTAGTCGTCAAGAACCTTCAGGATTTCCTGCGGGGTGGGCACGCCCTCGCGCGACTTCACCATTGAGGATTTGTTTTCCTCGCGGATGATGTCCATGCAGAGTTCGACGCACTCGTCGCAGATAAAGACCGTAGGCCCCGCGATCAGCTTGCGGACCTCATGCTGGCTCTTGCCGCAAAACGAGCAGTAAAGCGTGTTCTTCGCATCGCCACCGCCGTTGCTGATCTTGCTCATATTTCATGTCCTTTCGGCACTTCACGGCGAGCGCTTCCAATGGAACGCCAACCATCCGGCACATTAGGGCGGGAAACCACCACTGCCAACCGCTTCCGATATCCAGCTGTCCCGGGCATCTCGCCATACCTACTCTTCAATACGGAAGTTAGGCAGCTGAATATCAAAATAGGCTTAAGGCGACAGATCCAGGCCAAACACCTGCGAGTGTGGAGGAAACGCTATCTCCACAAGGTCGGTGTGCTTGTCCGGACCCTATCCCCGTCACACTGACTCGAAACTAGGTTCGAAACGCCGTACTGGAAAGGGGCAACTGTGGCAGAATTGACGCGTCCACGTCAAAAATCGTTCACAGTCGCCGTCTGCAGCGCAATCAATCGGCCGCTGGAGCGTCCATTGCCTCGCGGCTGGAGATCACCTTGTCGACGAGGCCGAATCCCTGAGCTTCTTCCGAGGTCATGAAATGGTCTCGGTCCAGCGTCCGCTCGATGGTCTCGTAGTCCTGGCCTGTATGCTGGACATAAACCTCGTTCAGGCGCCGCTTGAGCTTGATGATGTCCTGGGCATGGCGTTCGATGTCCGAAGCCTGGCCCTGGAAACCACCAGAAGGCTGGTGAACCATGATCCGCGCGTTGGGCGTTGCAAAGCGCATGCCCTTTTCGCCCGCGCACAGAAGCAGCGAGCCCATGGAGGCGGCCTGACCGATGCAGAGCGTGGAGACCGCCGGCTTGATGAACTGCATCGTGTCGTAGATCGCCATCCCGCTTGTCACTACGCCACCGGGTGAGTTGATGTAGAGCGCGATTTCCTTCTTGGGATTTTCCGCCTCGAGGAACAGAAGCTGGGCGCATACAAGTGTTGCCATGCCATCTTCAATCGGACCAGTGATGAAGATGATCCGCTCCTTCAGCAAGCGGGAGAAAATATCGTAGGCTCTTTCGCCCCGACTCGTCTGCTCGACCACCATAGGGACGAGGTTCATGGCGGTTTCGACTGGATCCTTCATCGGGCATTCCCTTGTTCGGAGGCGATTCGCGGCTGAATGACGGAATCGTTGGACGTTCGCAGCGTAGATATGTTGCCAAGTCAGGCTTGCGCAAGGCCTATGCGTTCTCAGCGCGCAGCCATCTGCCAAGCGTCGCCAAGTCACGGGTCTCGACCGCGTCCGCCACCCGCCGCCCAACTGCTGCACCAAACTTGTAGCCATGGCCGGAACAGGCAGACACGACCAGGGCCTTGCCGGACACTTCGCAATGGAAGGTTTCGTCTACTGTGAATGTGTAAGCGCAGGTCACGAATTCGTGGACCCTATATTCGGCAATTCTGGCGATCGGCCCGGCAAAGAGGTCGCGCAATGCCTCTCCCTCACCGGCCAGCGGCACACGGTCCGCATCGGCATCATCGGTCGGCCGCTTGGTCCGGCCAGAGCCAAACTTCAGTCCCGCGCCGCCGGAGGGCGGGATGATATAGCCGTCGGTCTTGCCGCCCACGTCCAGGATGACCGGCGCGTCTTCCCAGGCTGACATCAGATCGGCTGGCGGCTCCAGATAGACGACGCCGGTGCGGTAAGTTGTCAGCGTTCCGCTAATCTTGGGAAAGAGTTTGGGAACCCAGGCGCCCGCCGTCACGACAATATTGTCCGCCGTGATCTCCTGGCCATCGGCAAGCCGGACACGTCCGGCCTCGCACTCGATGGCTTCCACGCGGGTGTTTTCTCGAACGTCGGCGCCCCGGTCTCGCAGCCATCGGACAGTATCGACGGCAATCTTGCGGCAGTGCAGCGCACCGCCCTCGGGCGAATGAAGAACATAGCGGATGGCGTGTTCGTCGAGGAACGGCCACTGTTTGATAGCCTCAGCCGGAGAGAACACCTTGTGTTGGTAGCCACCGGCGCGCATGCCTTCCAAATAGATATCGGTCTCGTCGCCCGGTTCGCGAGACACACAGATGAAGCCCCGCGGATCGTAGTGAGAGGTATCGAGATCGCTCCACAATTCGTCCCAAGCTTCATAGGCTTCGGTGATCAACCGGCCATAGCCGCTCGCCGGCCCATAGGCGCGTCGGATGATCCTGTGATGATCTCCGGAGGCGGCAAGCGGATTGGGGATCGGTCCCTGCTCGATCAGTGTCACGTCGTGGCCGCGCCTGGCGAGGGACCATGCTGTCGACAATCCGGCAATGCCGGCGCCCAAGATCGCGATCTTCATTGTCTGGCTCCGCATCAATCTTCGGCACCTTAGCTACTGGATCATCCAGGGCAAGACGCGCTAAGCAGCCCTCATGACACGGTCCACTACTCCCCCTGACTACCTCTCCCTTGAGGCCTCCAGCAACCGCGTGCGGATCGATCCGCACGACGATCATTTAATAAAAACACCGAATAGAGCGTATGGGTTCCTTCAAACGAAGGCGCCGGTCTTCTTCTGGGAAGATTTCGGCCATTGGTGCATGGCCGGATACGATGAGGTGAACCGCCTGTTCCGCGACAAGCGGTTCGGTCGCGAACGCCCTGGCGGTTATATGGCGGCCGTGAACGCAACCGGCGACCGTTCGCATCTGGCCGCCTTCGACGCAGTCGAAGCTGGGTCGATGCTGGAGCTCGAGCCGCCGGTGCACACCCGCCTGCGCACGCTGGTCAATCGCGCATTCGTGTCACGTCAGGTCGAACGGCTGCGGCCGCGTATCGAGACACTTGCGAACGAGTTGATCGACGGTTTCGAGGAGCGTGGCGAGGCGGATCTCTTGCCTGCCTTCGCGACACCTCTGCCAGCAACCGTGATTGCGCAGATGATGGGGCTTCCTGAGGAGACGGGACCGCAACTCGTCGACTGGTCGAATGACATGGTGCGCATGTACATGCACGCCCCCACGCGCGCAGACGCAGACCAGGCGAACGCTTCTGCAGCTGCCTTCGCTGACTTCATCCGTCACCATGCGGCAGAACGGCGGAAGAACCCGGGCGACGACCTGCTCAGTGTGCTGATTGCCGCTCATGAAAGCGGCGACCGGCTTTCGGAGGACGAGTTGGTTTCCTCCGCCATCCTGCTGCTGAATGCCGGGCACGAGGCAACGGTGCACCAGACCGGCAACGCGGTGCGCACGATCCTGCATCAGGGCGGAGACCCGCGCCGCTTCTTCACCGACGACGCCGCGACGGCGGCAACCGTCGAGGAATGCCTGCGCATCGACGCGCCGCTGCACATGTTTACGCGTTTTGCGTATGAGACCGTAGAACTTGCCGAGGGCGTGGTGCTTCAGCCAGGTGATATTGTCGGCCTTCTGATCGGCGCGGCCAACACCGACGCGTCCGCCTTCGAGGGACCGCTGGAGTTTCGTCCAGGGCGCGCCGACCAGAAGAACGTGACCTTCGGCGCCGGCATCCATTTCTGCATTGGCGCGCCGCTGGCGCGCGTCGAAATGCAGGTCGCCCTGAGGGTACTGTTCGAACGCCTGCCGGGCCTGAAGCTGGCGGAAGAACCGCGATACCGCGACAGCTACCATTTCCACGGGCTGGAGCGGCTTCTGGTCCAGTGGTAGCGGCGGTGTCAGTCAGGTGACACCATGCTGTCAGTGGCAGGCGGCTAGAAGGCACTCCTCCTTCGAAAGAGAGGTGCTCCATGTCGCATATTGCCGAGATTGTTTCTTTTCATCTCAAGCCTGATGTCAACGAAAGCGACTTTCTCGACAGCAGCCAACCGGTGGACGCGTTCTGCCGAAAGCAACCGGGTTTCGTTTCAAGGCATCTGATGCGCGACGAAGCCGGCGGATGGATCGACTATATCGAGTGGACTGACGCTGGCGCGGCCAGCCACGCAGCCAAGCTGATGCCGAAGGCCGAAGGGGTCGGCCCGTTTCTGACGGCGATCGACATGTCAACGCTCAGCATGCGGCATTTGCACATCAGGCATTCGGCACAGTCCGATTCTGATTCAAACGCCCACGACGCCTGACGCCGCAATCGGCTATCCCAAAAACAAGGAAAGCACTGAGATTGCTCTCAGTGCCTCCCTGTTCAGTTCGATCTCCGCTCGTCAGTTGCCCGAAGACAGTCCGCCGCATCGGACATCGAAACTGACCGGTCTTCGGTTCCGCCAATCCCCGAGGGGATGACCTCTCCTCGACCTTGCTCCTTCGCCCGAAGGCTCGGGAGTATGCCATCGAAGAACTACCGGCCTTCATGGCAGCATCGGCTGCGGCGCGACCGAAGTCGCATCCAGCAGTTCCGTGGGATACCCGGGCGATCGGCTTGTGGGCGAACCCGCGGCCCCGATCGGGCCAGCACGG
>JBKBIT010000019.1:0-88552 GCA_046297455.1 Aliihoeflea sp. | reverse complement strand
CCGCGGCGGCCTGCTGCTCGGCGCGCCGCGACAGATCGTCGGCGGCCATCTTGATCTCGTTCGAGCCAGAGTTGATCTGGCCCGACGCCTCGCCAATCAGACGGATCGTGTCGGCAAGGCGCTTGATCGCCTCGTTGAAGTCCGTGCGCACGACGTCGAGATCCGATGAAAACGGCTTATCGATCCGCACCGAGAGGTCGCCGGCCGCGATCTTCTTGAGACTGTCGCCGAGCGCATTCACAGCTTCTCTTGTCTTGGCAGCACTTTCCGCCTCGCTGATGGCACGGCGATGCTGCTCTTGCTCCTTCTCGCTGCGCTCCTTGTCGGCAACCATGGCGAGGTCATCGGCTCGCGAACGCGCCTCGAGGCTCTCGGTCAGCGACCTTTCGCTGCTGAAGATCGCCTGCTGTACGATACGGGAGACACCGACCAGCACAGCTGCTTCCAGGAGAAGAATGACGGCATGAAGCACGACGCGTCCGAAATCCGATTCTCCGGGGAAGACGGCCGCCGGCAAGGCCACGTAGAGCGCGAGATGGTGTACGGCCGTCACAACCGTGAAGGCGGCGATCGGCCGCCAATCGACCCAGATCGCCAATACTGCCAGCATCGCGAAGAAGTACATGTGAAGGTCGATCTGCAGCGGCGAACCGCTGAAACCGTAGACGAGGAGTCCTACCAGCACGGCCTGAACGGCGCCCGATGCGACCCGCGTCATGGGCCCGGTCCGGTCGATGAACCAGAGCGCGGTGACCGACCCAGCCAGAAGCAGACTGCCGCCGATCAGGACGAGCGCGCTTGCTTCCGTCGTGAAGAAGGCGCGGCCGGATGCCAGAATGGCATTCAGCCAGACAAGTACGATGATAACCATCGACGCCTTATGGCGTATCGATTCCAAGCCTTGCATTGGATTGCTCCCCAACCCGGCTGAGACAGCCGTTGATAAATCCGCCGCTGAGAACCAGCAGCGCCCCTGCCGCAATGAGGCGGCTCCCAAACCCTTTGTCGTCGCTGTGGCCGATGGCCATCCATTCTCTACCGAGGCTGTCGCTGCTCACGAGTTCGCCTCCTGCCTGCAGGATGACTGCAGCAGCAGAACGATCCACATGCCAAGGTGCCGTGACCACGATCAGGCGGTCGCCGGCGGGAACGAGGGCCAAAAGGGGCAGAACAAGAAGAACGGCCGCCAGATTCAACGCAAACAGACGCTTGGCAAGCCTGGTTTGGGCTGCCGGCCGCATCCGTTCCTGCTGGTCCAATTCTGGCGAAAACGTCAAGCCGAACCCCCATCGACCCACATAAGGCTTACAGCTATTTGAAATCCGTAAAGGAGTAGTGAAAGCAGAGGTTGCGACGATTTGGGGCGACCGGCTTGCCTTTCTGCCTCACTTCGCCTCCCTATATGCGCATCGAACAAATGGATATTCGATGAAACGCATAGCTTCTGTCCTTCTTTTCCTCTGCCTTGCCGTCCCCGCCAATGCCACCGAAGCCGGGTGGGCACTTCTGCGCAACGGTGGGCAGACGGTGCTCCTCAACCATGCCAATGCACCCGGCACAGGTGATCCTGACAATTTCGACATCGAGATCTGCCGCACGCAGCGCAACCTGTCGGAAAGAGGCCGCCATCAGGCCAGGCGTATCGGCGCCTTGCTGGCAGCACGTTCGGCGCCGGTGGAGGAAGTCTATTCCAGCCGCTATTGTCGCGCACTCGACACTGCCAACCTCGTTTTCGGGGAACAGAACGTCGAAACCCTGGAGGCGCTCGATCTGATCAGCGGAGAAGAACAAGAGGATCGGGAGGCGTTCGAGACCATACTCGGGCTGATCAACGGCTATACCGGCTCAGGTAATCTCTTCATGGTGACACATCCCGAAAATGTGAGCGCGTGGGCAGGTATCCGCTCGCGGGAGGGAGAGGCAATCATCGTCGTGCCGGAAGCGGAAGGATTGCGCGTGACCGGACGCGTGGTCCTGAACTGAAGCACCGAAACCATTTGCCCACCCTACGGTCCGGCAGGAGGATCGGTGTTTTTTCCCGGGTGGCCTTTTCCTGAACGCGAAAAGGCACTAGACGGTCAACCCTTCGAACACAGACAGATACGCCGAGGGAAGCACCCGTGACCGCCACATTCGACAGGGTCGCCGACATCATCGCCGACACCAGCGAGATCGACCGCGAGACCATCACGCCCAAGAGCCATACGATTGACGATCTTGGCATCGACAGCCTCGATTTCCTCGACATCGTCTTTGCCATCGACAAGGAATTCGGGATCAAGATCCCGCTGGAGAAATGGACCCAGCAGGTCAATGAGGGCCACGCCTCCACTGAAGAATATTTCGTGATGGAGAACCTCTGCGCCAAGATCGACGAACTGGTCGCCGAGAAGGCCGCCTAGGTCAGCGAGCCGGGAGGCGCCGATGAGCGATCACGATGTCCTGATCACCGGCATAGGCTTGGTTTCTTGCCTCGGCGAAGGCCCGGAGGCCCATTGGACTGCTATCGCGGCAGGCAACCAGCAGCCGGTTCTCGAGACAGAACGCTTCAAGCCTTACGCGGTCCATCCGCTCCCCGCGATGGACTGGGGGCTGCAGATACCGAAGCGTGGCGACCAGCGGCAGATGGAAACCTGGCAGCGGCTGGGCACCTATGCCGCCGGCATGGCCCTCGACGATGCCGGCTTCAAGGACGACGAGCAGGCTTGCGCGACCATGGACATGATCGTGGCGGCAGCCGGCGGTGAACGTGACGTCGCCGTCGACAGCGCGATCCTGGAAGCAGCACGTGAACGGACGGATCTGGGTGTTCTTCTCAACGAGAAGCTGACGACCGAGCTGCGCCCCACCCTGTTTCTGGCCCAGCTCTCCAATCTGCTGGCTGGCAACATCTCCATCGTTCACAAGGTTACAGGTTCCTCTCACACTTTCATGGGAGAGGAAGGTGCAGGCATTGCCGCGATCCAGACAGCAGCGGCCCGCATCAGATCAGGTCAATCGACGCATGTTCTGGTGGGTGCGTCTTTTCAGACCGAACACCCCGACATGCTGCTTGGCTATGAGTTGGGCGGGCACCTGGACCGCGCGGGCTGGCGGCCGCTCTGGCAGCGGAAACCGGAACAGGGCGGCGGTGTCGTCACGGGATCGGCTGGTGTCTTTCTGGTCCTGGAATCGCGGAGCCACGCGCAGGCGCGTGGCCGCAAGGCCTACGCGGTGATACGTGATGTCGTGTCAGCCTATGCCGACCGCACGGCAGGCGCGCTTGCGGCCGATCTGGACGTCATGCTGGATGCTCTGCTCCAGGAGCCGCGACCGATACTCGCCCTTTCGGGCGCGAGCGGCGCGCATGAGCCGACACGGGAAGAATGGGCCACGCTCGAAAAGCGTGGCATCGCTGCCCGAGGCTTTTCGGCCCTGACAGGTCACGTCAAGGAAGCGCAGTTCCCCCTTGCGGTTGCGCTTGCCGCGCTCAGCATCGCCAATGGCGCGGCCATTCCCCCACTTGATGATCAGCGGGAAGCACCCTTCGATGCCGCGCCCGACGTGTTGTTGGCGACGACCGTCGGCTATCACCGTTCGGAAGGCGCCGCGCTGCTGGCGCGCCCCTGATCGTTTTCGGAGTATGTTGCCATGAAGACGACGGATCACCTTGGCAGGCCTGTGGTCGTGGTAACCGGAGCCGGGGTCGTGACCTCGCTTGGCCAGGGGAAACAAGAAAACTGGGCGGCTTTGTCGGCGGGTCGGTCGGGTATCCACCCGATTACGCGCTTCCCGATCGCTCACCTGTCCACCACCATTGCCGGGACGGTCGATTTCCTTGAAGCCAGCGACAAAGGGGCGAGCGCACTCACGTTCCAGCTCGCCGACCTCGCCGTTGAGGAGGCTATCGAACAAGCCGGCTTTGCCAGGGGCAGGTTCGAAGGGCCTCTGTTCCTTGCCTCCCCGCCTGTGGAAATCGACTGGCACGAACGCATTCAACTGCATAAGGCGGGTATCGAGGGCGAAGGCTGCGAGCGGTTGCTGGACGCCGCACGTCGAACCACGCCTCAGCCACTTTTCGAGAACTCGCAGTTCGGCACGATTGCGGAGCGATTGGCCCGGAAGCACGGCACGCGCGGCCTGCCTATCACCTTGTCGACGGCCTGTGCCTCTGGCGCCACGGCCATCCAGCTCGGTGTCCAGGCGATCCGTCGCGGCGAATGCGACCGCGCGCTTGCAATCGGCGCCGATGGGTCTGCAACTGCGGAAGCGTTGATTCGCTTCTCACTACTCTCTGCGCTCTCGACCCAGAACGAACGACCGGAGAAGGCATCGAAGCCCTTCTCGAAGGACCGTGACGGCTTTGTCCTGGCTGAAGGCGGTGCGGCGTTGGTCCTGGAGTCGCTGGAAAGCGCCTTGTCCCGCGGTGCCGAGATCCTGGGTGTCGTCCGTGGCTGTGGCGAGCGCGCCGACGATTTTCATCGGACGCGCTCCAAGCCTGACGGATCGCCCGCGATTGCCGCTGTCACGGCTGCCATCGGCGATGCCGGCATGCGTCCCGATGAGATCGCTTATGTGAACGCCCACGGCACGTCGACGCCCGAGAACGACAAGATGGAGCACCTGTCGCTTTCCGCCGTGTTCGGCGAACATATGCGCAGCCTGCCCGTCTCTTCCAACAAGTCGATGATCGGCCACACCCTGTCGGCCGCTGGCGCGGTGGAGGCGGTGTTCTCGCTGATGACCATGCGCGAGGGCGTGATCCCGCCAACCATCAACTATGACAATCCGGACCCCGCCATCGAACTGGACGTGGTACCGAACACAGCCCGTAAGGCACAGGTATCGTCCGTGTTGTCGAACTCTTTCGGCTTTGGTGGGCAGAACACCTGCCTTGTCTTGGCGCGCGAACCGGTCTAACCCGCGCTTCGAAATCGATAAGACAGGAAAAACCATGCGTGCTTTGCAGCTTGTCGAAGAGCGAAGGCTGGAGGTCGTTGACCTTCCGGAGCCGGATGCACCGGGTCACGGCGAGGTTACCGTCCGGATTGGCGCGGTTGCCCTGAACCATATCGACGTCTGGGGATGGCGCGGCATGGCCTTTGCCAAGCGCAAGATGCCGCTCACCGTCGGCGCCGAAGCGTCGGGCGTTGTCGAGGCGATAGGACCCGGCGTGGCTGACCTGGTGCCCGGCCAGATCGTATCGATCTTTGGTGCCAGGGTGTGCGGACGCTGCCGTCCCTGTCGTGAGGGACGCGACAATCTTTGCGAACATGTCGAGGGCGTGCACGGCTTCCATCTCGACGGCTTTGCCCAAGAAAAGATGAACCTGCCCGCTCGGCAGCTCGTGCCCGCCCCGCCCGGCATCGACGTGATTGCCGCAGCCGTGGCTCCCATCACCTTTGGCACGGTTGAACACATGCTCTTCGACAATGCCAAGCTGGAACCTGGCGAAACGATACTTGTCCATGCAGGAGGTTCCGGCATCGGCTCGGCGGCTATCCAACTTGCCCGCCGCATGGGATGCACTGTCATCACCACTGTTGGATCGGACGACAAGATCGAGAAGGCCAAGGCACTCGGTGCCGATCACGTCATCAACTATCGCGAGGACCGCTTCGAGGGCGTTACCCGCAAGTTGACCAGGAAGAAGGGCGTCGACGTC
This sequence comes from Aliihoeflea sp., assembly GCA_046297455.1. Taxonomy (GTDB): domain Bacteria; phylum Pseudomonadota; class Alphaproteobacteria; order Rhizobiales; family Rhizobiaceae; genus ZYF759. The sequence goes on along the minus strand of JBKBIT010000019.1, from coordinate 82,908 downwards.
GTGTTCGAGCATGTCGGCGCCGACACATGGGCGGGCTCGATGCTGGTCTTGAAGCGCGGCGGACGCATTGTCACCTGCGGGTCCACCTCCGGCGTCTCGACCAACATCAATCTGATGCAGCTCTTCCAGCAGCAGATCAAGATTTTCGGATCCTTCGGGTGCCGGAAACAGAACATGATCAACGCCATGCGCAAGATGGCGGAAGGGTTGGTTCATCCAGTGATTGACCGTGAGGTCGGACTTGACGGGATCGGTGAAGCGCTGGAGCGCATGGAAAGCCGTCAGGTCTTCGGCAAGATCGTGCTCAGGCTCGACTGATGGCGCGCAGCGCGCCCGTTCTCAGGCCGTTGGTCATCAAGGTGGCGCGAGGACTGAAGCGCATCGAGCAATGGATTGTTGCGCGCATTGCAATGGGTTTGTTGTGGCTGTTCAGGCGCATGCCAGCCGACCGCGCATTGTCCATTGCCGATGGAGCTGCCCGACGCATCGGACCGTTGTTTGGACGCCATCGTGTTGCGCTGTCGAACTTGCGATCGGCCTATCCGGAGAAGTCGGAAGAAGAGATCCAGCAGATCGCATCGGACATGTGGGGCCATATGGCGCGGCTGGCGGTCGAATATATCTACCTCGCCGACCTTATGGACTTCGATCCGTCGAACCCTTCGACCAGTCGCATCGAGGTCGAAGGCGAGGAAGTCTTTCTGCGACTTCGAGAAGAGAAGAAGCCGCACATCTTCTTCACCGCGCATATGGGCAATTTCGAACTGCTACCCGTTGCCGCGTCACAGTTCCAGCTCCCGCTGACTGCGCTTTTCCGCGCCCCGAACAATCCCTACCTGGCAGAATATGTCCTGTCGACGCGCAAGGAAGCGATGGGAGAATTATTGGCGTCGCGGGCCGGAGCGGCCTTCGCGTTGGCCGGCGTCCTGCAGCGCGGCGGCAATATCGGCGTTCTTGTCGACCAGAAATTCCAGCGGGGCATCAAGACCACCTTTTTTGGGCGAGAATGCCTGACAAGCCCGCTCCTCCCCAAGTTGGCCCGACAGTTCGATTGCGACGTGTACCCTGCCTACACGATCCGTTTGCCCGGCAACCGTTTCCGGCTCATCGTCGAGAACAGACTGGACCTGCCTCGCACGGCAGATGGCGTCGTGGACGTCAAGGCATCTGCGCAACTGCTCAACGACGTGGTGGAACGCTGGGTGCGTCAAAACCCTGCTCAGTGGATGTGGTTCCACAAGAGGTGGGCGGCCTGATCTTCAGTAGTAGTTCATGACAGCGTGGCGGGCTTCGGCGAAGAACAGCCAGCGTTCGACCAGCACGCCAGCCCCGAATGCCAGGACCGCCAGCGCCAGCATGACGGCAGCACCGCCCGCCGGCAGGAACAGCGCGATGACGGCGAGGATGACCGGTGCCAGCAGCCCGGCCCCGAATGCGATGCGGAACAGCTTCGAGGCGTGCTTTCGCGCGATGCGGAAACCCATCTCGCTGGTCAGGTAGTTGTCGTTGATATGCGGCGGCTCAAAAAGGCGCACTTTGCCGATCGCGCCCAGGCCGGTCGCGGTCTCCGGCGTGGAGCGCGGCCTTCGCTGAAGCCGGTTGCGCCAGGCGAGCTTGACCACCCACGCCGCTGCCAGGAGCAGCATGCCGGCGATGGCGATCGGAACCCAGGCGCCGCTACCTGTCGCGGCAAAGAAGGCGGCGGCGAGCGTTCCCCCGGCAGACGCGAAAAGCAGATAGGAAGCGGGTGTCAGCGGCGTGTGCCACGCATCCACGGCCTTCAGCGACGCATAAATCATCGCCGTGCAATAGACGGTGACGCCCGACAGCACCGTGCCGGCGATCCCCGCCCAGGCAAGATGCCTGTCGAGGAAGATGACGGCGAAAGCGTTGACCGTGAGCGGCACGAAGGCAACCACCGCCAGCACCCCTTCCCGCGACAGCCAGCTCGTGCGCCATTGGCTGAACGCGCGCCAGGCACGCTGCGGATTGCCCAGATGCAGCGTCGAGGAGACAAGCCCGCCGGCTATCAGGACCAGCGCCAGCAAATGAGCGATCTTGGTCGACCAGACCGCCGGATCGAGCAGCCCCAGCCCGAGCACCGCCGCCAGGCCGTAGCCAAGGCCGGAAGCCGTCGTGAAGACGATGATGGAAAGTGCGGGATGCATGTCAGATCCGGTCCAGCATGGAATCGACCCAGGCGAGCAATCCCTTGGCGCCGCTCGTATCTTCGCGCATCGACGGTGCGCTGGCAGCAAGATTCTGACGCGGGCGTGGCGGCAGGTACTTGTTGACCGGCCGCGTGCCCTGCTCCGGCATCAGGTCGAAGCCGCCGCGTTCGGCGACCATTTTTGACACTTCGGAAGCAGGATCGGCGAGATCGCCGAAATGGCGGGCATTTGTCGGGCAGGTCCGTACGCAGGACGGGACGCGGTCGATTTCGGGAATGGTCTCGTTGTAGATGCGGTCGATGCACAGCGTGCACTTCTTCATGACGCCGGCTGCCAGGTCCATCTCGCGTGCGCCATAGGGGCAGGCCCAGGCGCACAGCCCGCAACCGATGCACATCTCCTCGTCGACCAGCACGATGCCGTCATCGGTGCGCTTGTAGGACGCGCCCGTCGGGCAGACGGTCACGCAGGGCGCATCCTCGCAATGCAGGCAGGATTTTGGGAAGTGCACGATCCGCGCCTCGCCGCGTTCGCCAATCACTTCGCCGCCCTCGGGCAGGACCTCATAAGAATGGACGCGGTTGAGGAAAGTGCCGGAGACCTCGGCGCCATAAGCGTCCTGATCGGAAAGCGCGGCGCCGTATCCGCCCGTATTCCACTCCTTGCAGGAGATCACACAGGCATGGCAGCCGACGCAGACGTCGAGGTCGATGACGAGACCCAGCTTTTTCGGCGTGGGTGCGGAGGGAAGCGAGGTCATCTGCTCCACTCCTGCCCGTAGCGCAGTTCGCTCGGCGCCTCGCTGCCCGGAACGCGCGCAGGCCGGAATGCCGGCTCGCTGGCATCGCCCGGCTCTGCCGGCTCGATCCGGACACGCAAATCGTACCAAGCCGCCTGGCCCGTGACCGGATCGGAGTTCGACCAGCGCATCCCGTCCTCGCGAGGCGGAAGAAGTTCGTGGATCAGGTGATTCAAGAGAAAGCCTTTCTGGCTCTCGGGCACGTCGTCCTTCAGCCCCCAGGCTCCCTTGCGCTTGCCGATGGCGTTCCAGGTCCACATCGTGTCGCGGTTGCTCGTTTCGGTGCGCGCAACCTGCACCTTGATGCGGCCGTGATGCGACACGATCCACGCCCAGTCGCCATCCTTCAGCCCCTGCTCATCGCACAGGGCGGCGGGCACGAACATGCGATTGGCGGTGTGGATCTGCCGCAGCCAGGCGTTCATCGAGCCCCAGGAATGGTACATCGCCATCGGCCGCTGGGTGATCGCGTGCAGCGGGAATGCGTCGCGGTCGACGGCCGCCTCCTCGAGCGGACGGTACCAGGATGGCAGCGGCGTGAAGGCCGACAATATCCGCGCCCGGTAGGCCTCCGGCGCGACCGGCTCGCGCAGCCCTTCGGCCGAGAGCTGGAATTTCTGCAACTCTTCGGACCAGAGCTGGAAGGTGACCGGCTGCGGCGTGTCAAAGAACCCCATGCTCACGGCAAAATCCTGATAGGCCGCATTGGCATGCTTGAAGAACTGCGCTTCTGGCGGGATCTTCGCGGAGAAGAATGAGCCGTTCTCGATGTAGCGGGAAAGCTGCTCGGGATTGGCGGCTCCCCTGCCCGCGCGCGATCCGTCGCGCCCGCGGAAGCCCGCCAGCGGCCCGATGCCCGGCCGCCGCTCGTGATTTACGATGTAGTCGGCATAGTCGGCGTAGAGTGCGTTGCCACGGTTGTCGACGAAGCCCGGCAGCTTCAGTCGCGCGCCGAGATCGATCAGCATCGACTGGAAAGGTCGGACGTTCCGGTCTGGCTCGACCACGGGCCAGCGGATCGCGTCATTCACCGAATCCGGCTCCGAGATCGGCCGGTCGAGCAACGATATGCAGTCATGACGCTCCAGATAGGTCGTGTCCGGGAACACAAGATCGGCATAGGCGACCGTCTCGGAAGCATAGGCATCCGCCACGATGATCTTCGGGATCACATATTCCCCCGTCGCCTCGTCCTTGGCCTCCAGCATGGCAATCGTGCCGGCCGTGTTCATCGACGAGTTCCAGGCCATGTTGGCCATGTAGAGGAACAGCACGTCTATGGGATACGGATCGCCGGCATGCGCGTTGGCGATGACCATGTGCATCAGACCGTGAGCGGCGATCGGCGCATCCCACGAAAACGCCTTGTCGAGCCGCGCCGGCCGCCCCTCCTCGTCGACGAGCAGGTCTTCCGGCCCGCGCGGAAAGCCCAGATGCGGTCCCGAAAGCGGCTGGTTGGAGCCAAAATGCTCCGCCCTGCCATGCGGGCGCGGATGGGCAGCCAACGGCTTGGGGTAAGGCGGCTCGAAGCGGAAGCCGCCGGGACAGTCGACAGCGCCGATCAGCACCTGCAGCATGTGCAGCGCGCGCGCCGTCTGGAACCCGTTGGAATGTGCCGAGATGCCACGCATGGCATGGAAGGACACCGGCCGTCCGACGAAGCTCTGGTGGCGTTCGCCGTTCATGTCGGTCCAGGGCTGGTCGATCTCGATCGCTTCCTCGAACGCCACACGGCCGATCTCGGCCGCCAACCCCCGAATCGAATCGGCCGAGACGCCCGTCTCCGCAGCAACCGCCTCGGGCGCGTATTTCGTGTCCAGATATTCGTTGGCGAGATGCTCGAAGACCGGCACGGCAAAACGGCCGTCTTCCAACTCGAAGCGTCCAGACAGGGCCGCCCGCGCACCCTTGGTGCCAGACGGCACCGGCCTCTCGGTCACCGTTTCGAAGACCTGTGGCTTGCCGTCCCTGTCACGCAGGAACAGGCCGTGATCCTGCGTCCCCGGCGCGTCGATAACTAGCCAGGCAGCATTGGAATAGCGCACGAGGTAGTCGACATCGATCCGGCGCGCTTTCAGCAACTCATGAACCAGCGACAGGATCAGCAGCCCGTCCGTGCCGGGCCGGATGCCGATCCAGTCGTCGGCGATCGCCGAATAGCCGGTGCGCACCGGGTTGACCGAGACGAAGCGCGCGCCCCGCTTCTTGAGCTTCGACAGCCCCATCTTGATCGGATTGGAATCGTGGTCTTCGGCCACCCCGAACATCACGAAGAGCTTGGTGCGCTCCCAGTCAGGAGAACCGAACTCCCAGAAGGCGCCGCCGATCGTCATGATTCCGCCGGCGGCCATGTTCACCGAGCAGAAACCGCCATGCGCGGCATAGTTCGGCGTGCCGAATTGCTGCGCCCAGAATCCCGTCAACGATTGCGACTGGTCGCGCCCGGTGAAGAAGGCAAGCTTCCTGGGATCGGTGCGGCGCACCTCGCCCAGCCAATCACCGGCCAGCGACAGCGCCTCTTCCCAGGAAATCTCCTGGAACTCGCCCGACCCGCGCGGCCCCACCCGCTTCAGGGGCTCGCTAAGGCGTGCCGGCGCATATTGGGTCATGATACCCGCCGATCCCTTGGCGCATAGCACCCCGCGATTGACCGGATGGTCGCGATTGCCCTCGATATAGCGGACCTTGCCGTCCTTGATATGGACGTCGATCCCGCACCTACAGGCGCACATGTAGCAGGTGGTCTTGCGGACCTCGTCAGAAACGGGTTTCGAAAGATCGACTCGCGGTCGCGCGTTCATGGGCGCCTCCCTCTCCAAAGAGGTAGCCAAGACGGCAACGGAATGAAATGGGGAATAAGCGCCGACAGGCGCGAACCCGTCAGCGCCGCAATTCAGCCGAGAGCTGGCTGGCCGGCTCGTCGGTAACCACGATGCGGGTGTTGCCGGCGCCGATCTCGCGCACGAGTTCGTAGAAGATGCGCGCATTGTCGGTGTGCAGCCGCACGCAGCCATGCGATGCAGGCTGACCGAGACGGCTCACGGCAGTCGTGCCATGAACGGCCCAACCGCGGTCGTAGAACACCGCGAACGGCATCGGCGCATTGTCATAGGTTCTGGAATGCCAGATGCGGTGCACACGATAGGGACGAAACGTACCGGTGGGGGTGCGATAGCCGGCCCGCGCCGTCGAGACCTTCCATTCGTGAATGATCTTGCCGTGATGCTTCACTGTCATGGTTTGGTTGGAAATGTCGACAGTGGCAACCAGGGTCGCTGCTTGTGCCTGCCCTGCCATCATCAGCGCGGCCAAGCCCGCTGCCAAAACCCAGTTTCGCATGCCTGAATCCCCACATTTTTCCCATCGCCGCGAAAAGCTAATCGCACTGCTCACGCAACGGCAATACACGAAAATGCTACTCACCGGATTTGAACGAAGTCTGAACAGAAAAGCTTAACGGCCCCAAAGTCTCGTTTTGACTTCTCCGAGACTGGCACAACAGTGATGCAACCGGTTGCCACCGCCATGAGAGGACCGCTTGCAAAGCGCTGATGAAGATTGTTCATTTTCACAAATGAATGAGTCTCTTCTCCGCGCCGTCGAAGACCGCCGCCAGGCGGTCGTTTCCCTGACACAGGATCTGATCCGCTTTCCGACCGTCAACCCGCCGGGCGAGGCCTACACGCCCTGCGCCGAGTTCATCGCGACCTATATGCGCCGGCTGGGCTTCCAGACCCAGCTCATCCGCGGTGAAGGCACGCCAGGGGATACCGACCGATTCCCGCGCACCAATGTGGTGGCCCGCCGCGAGGGACGCTCGCCCGGCCCTGTCGTGCATTTCAATTCGCACATCGATGTCGTGGAGGAGGGTCACGGATGGACCGTGGATCCGTTCGCCGGTGTCGTGAAGGACGGCAAGGTTTACGGTCGAGGCGCCTGCGACATGAAGGGCGGCATGGCGGCATCCATCATCGCGGTCGAAGCCTTCCTGCAAGTCTATCCCGATTTTCCAGGCGCGATTGAGGTATCGGGCACGGTCGACGAGGAATCCGGCGGTTTTGGCGGCGTAGCCCATTTGGCGCGGCTCGGATTCTTCTCCAAGCCGCGCGTCGATCACGTCATCATCCCCGAGCCGCTGAACAAGGACCGGATCTGCCTTGGCCACCGCGGCGTCTGGTGGGCGGAGATCGAGACCAAGGGCGAGATCGCCCACGGCTCCATGCCCTTCCTGGGCGATTGCGCCGTGCGCCACATGGGCGCCGTGCTGCATGCCTTCGAGGAAGAGCTGTTTCCCCTTCTAGACAGCAAGCAGACCGAGATGCCGGTGGTGCCGGAGGGCGCGCGGCGTTCCACCATGAACATCAATTCGGTTCATGGCGGCCAGACCGAGGACTACCGCCCCGGCCTGCCCTCGCCCAATGTTCCAGATTCCTGCCGCATGACGATTGACCGCAGGTTCCTGCTGGAGGAATCGCTGGACGAGGTGAAGGGTGAGGTCATCTCGATCCTGGACCGCCTGACCCGCGACCGCCCGAAATTCCAGTACGACATCCGCGACGTCATGGAGGTGCTTCCGACCATGACGGAAAGAAACGCGCCGGTGGTGACGGCCGTAGCCGAAGGCATTCGCGAGATTTTTGGGCGCGAACCGGACTATGTCATCTCGCCCGGTACCTATGACCAGAAACACGTCGCCCGCATTGGCCATCTGCACGATTGCATCGCCTATGGTCCCGGCATTCTCGACCTCGCTCATCGGCCGGACGAGTGGGTCGGGATCGACGACATGGTGGAATCTGCCAAGGTCATGGCAATCGGCATGGACGCACTTCTGCGGGGTGCAAAAGGATGAGCAAGCCGTTGCAAACAACCGCATTTACTCCAGCTTAAATTCGCGCTTTGATCGCGCCAACCAAAATCCAGTGGGGAGTCATCAGGTCATGAAAATTCTGAAGTCCATCGTCGTGGCGACGGCGCTTGCCCTTGCCATGGGCACGGCAGCCAACGCCCAGCGAACCGACATCATCATCGGCATGGTTCTCGAGCCGCCGCATCTCGACCCGACTGCAGGCGCAGCGGCAGCCATCAAGGAGATCGGCTACCAGAACATTTTCGAAGGCCTGACCCGGATGAACGACAGTGGCGAGGTCCTGCCGGGACTGGCGCGCTCTTGGGATATCTCCGAGGACGGAACGGTCTACACGTTCCACTTGGCCGAGGGCGTCACTTTCCATGACGGTACGCCCTTTTCGGCGGAAGACGTCAAGTTCTCGCTTGACCGTGCCCGCGCGGAGGATTCCACGAACCCGCAGAAGGGTCTCTTTGCCGCCATCGAGAACGTCGAGGTCATTGACGACAACACTGTAGAGGTCACGCTTTCAGCGCCTCAGGGCAATTTCCTTTTCAACATGGCTTGGGGCGAGGCAGCCATCGTGTCGCCTGCCTCGGCTGATACCAACCAGGAAAACCCGATCGGCACCGGACCGTTCAAGTTCGACAACTGGTCCCGCGGTTCCGCCGTGACGCTGTCGCGCTTCCCGGACTATTGGGGAGACGACGTCCATCTCGAGCGGGCCGAGTTCCGTTTCGTCCCCGATGCTGCCGCAGCCATACCGGCACTGTTGTCCGGTGACATTCACGCCATGTCCAACATGCCGGCAGGCGATGCGCTGTCGCAGATCCAGAGCGACCCACGCTTTGAAGTCGTCATCGGCTCGACCGAAGGCGAGACGATCCTGTCGATCAACAACCAGCGCGAGCCCTTTGATGATCTGCGCGTTCGACAGGCTATCGCCCACGCCATCAATCGCGACGAGGTGATCGAGGCCGCATCGTCAGGTCTCGGCGTGCCGATCGGTTCGCACTTTGCTCCTCACCATCCCGCCTATGTCGACCTGACCGACACCTATCCGCACGATCCGGATCGCGCCCGCGAATTGCTGGCCGAGGCAGGTCACGCGGACGGCTTCTCTGCAACGCTGCGACTGCCGCCACCGCCTTATGCCCGTGACGGCGGACAGGTGATCGCCTCGCAATTGCGCCAGGTGGGCATCGAACTGGAAATCATCCCGGTGGAATGGGCCGAATGGCTGTCCCAGGTCTTCACCGACAAGGATTTCGACATGACGATCATCAGCCATGTCGAACCCGTGGATATCGGCATCTATTCCCGGCCGGACTACTATTTCCAGTACCAGAACCCCGAGTTCAACGCGCTCTACCAGGAGCTCACGGTGACCGCCGACGAGGCGCGCCGCAACGAGATCTTCGGCGAATTGCAGCGTATCCTGGCGGAGGACGCCCCGGTGGGCTTCCTCTATCAGATGCCCAAGATCGGCGTCTGGGATGCCCGCATCGAAGGCATGTGGGAGAACTGGCCGCTGGCGGTTTCCGACCTCAGCCAGGTTCGCTGGACCGAATAGGCATTGCTGCCTGATCCAGGCTTCGCTCCTCCGGCTTTCGGCCGGAGGAGCCCCGCAAACGGCCCTTCTCCCGTCTGCAAGGTAAGATGACCCTCTTCCTGCTCAAGCGCTTGCTGATCGGCATCGTGACGCTCGTCGTGGCCTCCATGGTGGTGTTCGCCGTCATGGAACTGCTGCCGGGCGATCCGGCGCGCCTGATGCTGGGCATGAACGCGACGGCTGAAGCGGTTGCGGCGCTGCGCACCCAGATGGGCCTCGATGATCCCATTGCGATCCGCTACCTCAACTGGGTCGGCGGCATGCTGGTCGGCGATTTCGGTCGCTCCTTCACCTATTCGGCCCCTGTCATCAGCCTGATTGCCGAACGCGCCGTCGTCTCGATTCCGCTCGCGCTCATCGCACTCCTGCTGTCGACCATCATTGCCATACCGGTCGGCATCTTCGCCGCGGCCCGGCGGGGCAAAGTGGGCGACACCGTCTCCATGGGCGCGGCCCAGATAGGTGTGGCGGTGCCTAATTTCTGGTTCGCGCTGATGCTGGTCTATGTGTTCGCCGTCTGGCTGCAACTTGTTCCTGCAGGCGGCTTCCCCGGCTGGGGTAACGGCATCTGGCCGGGACTTCGCGCCCTCATCTTGCCCGCGGTCGCGCTTGCATTGCCGCAAGCTGCGATCCTGGCCCGCGTCACGCGCTCGGCCATGCTGGAGGTTCTGGGCGAGGACTATATCCGTACGGCGCGCGCCAAGGGCATGCCCCGTCGCTACGTGTTGTGGCGCCACGCGCTCAGAAACGCGATGATACCCGTGCTCACCATCATGGGCCTGCAATTCGCCTTTTTGCTCGCCGGCACGATCATCATCGAGAACGTGTTTTACCTGCCTGGACTTGGCCGCCTGGTTTTCCAGGCCATCACCCAGCGCGATCTGATCGTCGTCGAGGGCATTGTCATGCTGCTGGTTGCAAGCGTCATCCTGATCAACCTTCTGGTCGACATCTGCTATGCCATTGTTGACCCCCGGCTGAGGTCGGCGCGATGAGCGCCCAGCAAGCAGATCTGCCCCCCGAAGGCGCTGGCGCCTTCCTGCGTCTGGCATTTGGCAATCGCTCCTTCGTGATCGGCCTTGCCGTCACTGTCCTGATCGCCGCGATGGCGCTTCTGTCTTTCATCTGGACGCCTTACGACATCACCCACCTTGTCGTGGCCAACCGCATGCAGTCGCCATCTGCCGAGTTCTGGCTCGGGACCGATCATTTCGGGCGCGATATCCTGTCGATGATCATGGTCGGCGCGCGCAACTCGATCGCCGTGGCATTCATCGCCGTTGGCATCGGCATGGCTATCGGCGTCCCGTTGGGGTGCTGGGCGGCCGCGCGCGGCGGCTGGATCGACGAGGGGCTGATGCGCTTCAACGATCTCGTCTTCGCCTTTCCGGCGCTGCTGTCGGCGATCATGATCACCGCGATCTTCGGGCCGGGCGCCATCAACGCCATGATCGCAATCGGTATTTTCAACATACCGGTCTTCGCCCGCGTGGCGCGCGCTGGAGCGCTGTCGATCTGGCCTCGCGAATATATCCTGGCGGCCCGCGCCGCCGGCAAGGGCCCCACCCTGATCACGGTCGAGCACATATTGCCCAACATCGCCTCGATCCTCCTGGTTCAGGGCACGATCCAGTTCGCGCTCGGGATCCTGGCAGAGGCATCGCTTTCCTATATCGGGCTCGGCGCCCAGCCGCCCATGGTTTCCTGGGGCCGCATGCTCTTCGATGCCCAGACCCGCATGATGGTCGCACCCTATCTCGCCATCTTTCCTGGCATGGCGATTGTCATCACCGTGCTCGGGCTCAACCTGCTCGGCGACGGGCTGCGCGACATCCTCGATCCGAGATTGAGGCGCCAGCGATGAGCCTGCTCGAGATTGAGAATCTGCACCTCGACATCGGTGGCGTGCCGATCCTCAAGGGTATCGATCTGTCCATAGCCCAGGGCGAGGTGATGGGGATCGTGGGCGAATCGGGGTCGGGCAAGTCGATGACTGCCATGACGCTGATGCGACTGCTGCCGGAGGGCGCGAGGGCCACCGGACGTGTCGAATTCGACGGCATCGACATACTCGGCGCGCCAGAGACTGCGATGAACCGCTTGCGCGGCGAAGCGGTCGGGATGGTCTTCCAGGAGCCGATGACGGCGCTCAACCCGGTCAAGACGATCGGCGAGCAGGTGGCCGAAGGCATTCGCTGGCACACCGGCGCAAGCCGCGCCAACGCCGAGGACCGCGCACGCGCCATGCTCGATCGCGTAGGTCTGCCGCAGGCGAAATTCCCCCTCTCCCGCTACCCCCACGAATTGTCGGGTGGCCAGCGCCAGCGCGTTGTCATCGCCATTGCATGCGCCCTCCAACCCAAGCTGCTCGTCGCGGACGAACCGACCACAGCACTCGACGTGGTGTTGCAGGCGCAGATTCTCGACCTGCTGCGCGATCTCGTGTCCGAGCGACGGATGGGGCTCATGCTGATCTCGCATGACCTTGCCGTCGTGGCCGAGATGTCGGATCGTCTCACCATCATGCGCTACGGTGAGGTGCTCGAAACAGGCCCCGCCGCAACGATCCTGACCGAGCAGAAGCACCCGTACACCAAGCAGCTGGCCCACGCCTCGACGCATGTGCCGGAGGTTCGCCGCTCCCTTTCCTCTTCGATTGCCGGGAAGGTCGAAGCGCAGCCGCAGGCGGACACGCCCCCGCCGGACGTCCCCCTCCTCTCGGTGACCGACGTGGTGAGGGACTATCCCGGACGGCGATCCTCCCTCTTCAGCCGTGCCGAACCATTCCGTGCGGTCGACGGCGTGTCTTTCGATCTGCGCGAAGGACAGTCGGTCGCCCTGGTCGGTCGGTCAGGCTGCGGCAAGTCCACCCTCGCCCGCATGATCCTTGCCCTCGACAGGCCTTCGTCGGGCTCGATTCGCCTCATGGGTGAAGAACTCTCCGACAAGAGCGAACCGGCATTGAGACCGCTCCGAAGAGACATGCAGGTTGTCTTTCAGGATCCTTATGGCTCCTTCAACCCGCGCCACAAGGTCGAAAGACTGGTGTCCGAACCTCTACACCTTCTTGAAACGGCAGTGGAGCGCAATGAACGGCGCGAGCGTGTGGCGGCTGCGCTGGGCGAAGTCGGCCTGCGCACAGCCGACATGGACAAATACCCGCATGAGTTCTCGGGCGGCCAGCGCCAGCGGATCTCCATCGCGCGTGCCCTCATCACCCGGCCGAAGCTGATCGTCGCCGACGAACCGGTCTCGGCGCTCGACGTCTCGATCCGCGCCCAGATCCTCGACCTTTTTGCCGACCTGAATCATCGTCTGGGCGTCGCTTACGTGTTCATCACCCACGATCTGACGGTCGCCCGCGCGATCACCGACAATGTGATGGTGATGCATGACGGCCGGATCGTCGAGCGTGGGCGCACTGGAGACGTTCTTGACGCACCGAAATCGGAAGCGGGCAAAGCCCTGGTCGAGGCAGCTCCCGACCTGCAAAGAGCGCTCGCAAGGCGAGCGAGCGCGATGTAGAGCAAGTCCTGCGAATGCTGGGTCACTCTGCCGGAGGGCATTTGGCGCAAGGTCAAGGGTTGCGGCGAAGTGCGTGGTGGTGCCACGGTCGAGACGCAACCCGAAGGAATTGGGGCAAATGCACCCGGCCCGAATGGGTTTCCCGCTGGCGGACGCCCGCAGCGTCAGACTGCTTGCTCGATGCACCACATCGAGACTGCGCAGCCTTCCTGGCGGATCGTCTCGCCATCGGAGAAACAGAGCGATCCAGCATTCGCAGGATTTGCTCTAGTTTCCCGCTCCGGCAAGGTCGGCCGGTTCCAGATCCAGAATATCGAGCATGCGCACCATGAACCTGGCCTCGTGGCGGTGAAGCTGTTCGTCGGCCTGCGCGATGGCAAGCAGCCGCCGGGCGAGCGCGATGCGGCGTGGACGATCGAAACCGCGAAAGACCTTGACCGACTGCAGTTCGCTGGCACCCGTACCCATGCGATCCACAAAATCCATGAGAGCAGGAAAGGCAGCCTCCTCGACATCGAATTCGTCCCGGCAGATCCGCCGCAAGGTTGCCAGCTCCTGCGGCTTCACCTCACCATCTGCCAGGATCATGCGAAACAGCATCAGAAGTTCGGCAACCATGGCCGGATCTTCGCTGGCGTTCTTCAAGCAACCCCTCCAATACTGGTTCAATGTCGCACAGGCCTCTTTCAGGCTTCGCGTTCTCAGCATCAAACTACGCCCAAATCGGGCTTGCGCAAACAGGGTCCCTGTGGTCGAAGCACATCTCTCGCTGGACACCCCATCGCATGCCCGAATTGACGCTCGAACTTCTCGTTCTGCTGGCGCTGGCCGCCTTTTTGGCAGGATTCATCGATTCGATTGCCGGTGGCGGCGGGCTGATCACGGTGCCGGCCCTGATGCTGGCAGGCTATCCACCGGTAGTTGCCTTGGGCACCAACAAGCTCCAGTCTCTGTTCGGATCCGGGTCGGCCACGATTTCCTATGCCATGAATGGGCATGTCGACCTTAAGCGGCAATTGCCATCAGCTTCGCTGGCTCTTCTAGGCTCCATACTTGGCGCGCTTCTGGCAACGGTCCTGCCATCGCATATTCTCCACCTCGTCCTGCCACCCATGCTGGTCGCCATCGCGCTCTATTTCGCATTCAAACCCAAGTTGGGCGACGTGGACCGCACCGAGCGCATCACTCCTTTCGTCTTCGGCCTGACCGTGGTGCCGCTGATCGGGTTCTATGATGGCGTTTTCGGCCCCGGTACCGGTTCCTTTTTCATGCTGGCGTTTGTGGGGCTTGCTGGTTACGGCGTCCTCAAGGCAACAGCCCATACCAAACTGCTGAACTTCAGCTCCAATGTCGGCGCCTTCCTGCTTTTTGCTGCTGTCGGCGCCGTGGCCTGGAAGATAGGACTTGTCATGGGCGCAGCCCAATTCGTTGGCGCGCGGATTGGCGCAGCGCTCGCCATGAAGAAGGGCGCAGCCCTCATCAAGCCGCTGCTTGTCGCAACCTGCATCGCGCTCGCCGTGCGCCTCCTGTGGGAGCAGGATCACCCCCTCCGCCTGCTGATCGGCTTCTGATCGTCCTTCGCAATTGCGATCACCTCCGCTAGGATGCGGCCATGCGATCCGAACCGGACCTGCCGGCCGCACCACCGCGCCCCGGCACGATCGACATCTCGACACCTGCCTTCCGGCTTCTCAAGATGCCGGCCCCTGCGTGCCTTGCGGGTCTCGTGAACGACTTTGCGCTCTATCGGGAGTTCTCGGCCAATCCGATCCGGCAGACAGAGACCGCCTCGCTGGTCGTGCCCCTCCTCATCGGCTTCGCCGACCCGTTCGAGATGGCGCTTGGCCGCGAGCCGCGCGCGGACGAGGGTTTCCAGAGTTTCACGGCCGGCCTGACGCTTAACCCAGTGATGATCCACTCCGCTGGCGGCTCCTCCTGCCTCGAGATCACACTGACGCCGCTAGGCGCACGCCGCTTCTTCGGCATGCCGATGAGCGAACTGACCGAGCGCATGATCCGGCTCGACGATATGGAAGACCGCTCGCTGAGCCTGTTGCGCCAGCGTCTCGGCAACGAGCGTAACTGGACGCGGCGCCTTGCCATCGCGGAAGCCTTCGTCACCCACCGGATTCTCGGCGCGGAAGCCCCCTCGCCGGCCACATCTTTCGCCTATGCGGCGATCCTCGAGAGCCGCGGCCGCATCTCCGTCGCGCGTCTCGCCGCGCGGCTGGACTGGAGCCGAAAACACCTGGCCCGCAAATTCAACGACGAGATCGGGCTCGGACCGAAAGCCGTGTCGCGCATCGCTCGCTTCATGGCGGCGCAGGACAAGGCCCGCAAAGGCGACGACTGGGCCGGCATCGCGGCCGAATGCGGCTATGCCGACCAGGCGCATCTGGCGCGCGAGTTCCGCGAGTTCGCGGGGGTCACGCCATCGGCCTGGCTTGCCGGCGCAGCCTGAGCCGACAGGTCACATTCCTTCAAGATCGCGCAGGCCCGACCATGCGAGAAGGCGGAACCATCCATGCCTTCGAGGGAGATATCCATGAGCAACCGCATCGAACCGCCCCGCATCTACCCCACCTTCCGATACAGGGACGCGCTTTCCGTCCTCGACTGGTTCACGGATGTGCTGGGCTTTCATGTTCACGAAAAACATGTCGAAAACGACCGGCTTGGCCATGCCGAACTCAGCCTCGGCTCCTCGATGATCATGATGGGCGAAGCGGCCGAGGACTTCTTCGGCGGCATTGTCGGCCAGCCAGGCGATCAGGGCGGTAAGGCCACCTATGTCGCGGTCGAGGATGTCGATGCGCTTTTCGCGAAGGTCGAGGCCTCCGGCGTTATCATCGAGCAGGCCCCGACCGAGCGCCCCTATGGCAGCCGCGAATTCATCTGCCGCGATCCCGGCGGCAATGTCTGGTGTTTCGGCACCTATTGGCCGAAGGCATAGCACCTGCCGCACACCGCCTGTGCCTGCATGGGCGTTGCGCACCTCCCGCTTTGGGCTAGATTGGGTCCGATCATCAGGGAGGATCAGATGGACGCGATCGCAGACCGCGCCGAGAGCCAGTTCGATCTCAACGAGGACCAGCGCGCCATCCGCGACATGACCGTCGGCTTCGCGGCCGAGCGCGTCGCCCCCTTCGCGCTCGAATGGGACCGCGAGCGTCACTTTCCGGCCGACGTGATCCGCGAGACCGGTCCGCTCGGGTTCGGCGGCATCTATGTGAGAGAGGATGTCGGCGGCTCCGGCCTCGGACGCCTCGATGCTGTCCTGATCTTCGAAGCGCTGGCCGCCGCCTGCCCGGGCTTCTCCTCCTTCATCTCCATCCACAACATGGCCGCCTGGATGATCGACACCTTCGGCGACGAGGCCCAGCGCCAGCGCCTCCTGCCAAGACTGACATCGATGGAATGGCTGGCGAGCTATTGTCTGACCGAGCCCGGCTCCGGTTCGGATGCTGCCGCGCTCAAGACGCGCGCCGCGCGCTCGGGCGGCAATGGCAGCGACTATGTGCTGAACGGCGCCAAGCAGTTCATCTCCGGCGGCGGCGATTCCGATGTCTATGTGACCATGGTCAGGACCGGCGAGGATGGCCCGAAGGGCATTTCCACCATCGTCGTGCCGAAGGATGCGCCGGGTCTCTCCTTCGGCACGATCGAAAACAAGATGGGCTGGCACATGCAGTCCACCCGCCAGGTCATTTTTGAGGACTGCAAGGTACCGGCCGAAAACGTGCTGTCGGGCGAAGGGGCAGGCTTCCGCATCGCCATGGCGGGACTCGACGGTGGACGGCTCAACATCGCCGCCTGCTCACTGGGCGGCGCGCAATCCGCCTTCGAAAAGGCGCTGGCCTATGCCGGAGAGCGCCAGGCCTTCGGCCAGACCATCGACCGTTTCCAGGCGCTCCAGTTCAAGCTGGCCGATATGGAGACCGAGCTCCAGGCCTCGCGCATGCTGCTGTACAGCGCTGCCGCGCGACTGGATTCCAGGGCACACGACGCCTCCAAATGGTCGGCCATGGCCAAGCGCTTCGTCACCGATCGCTGCTTCGACATCGCCAACGACGCGCTGCAGATCCATGGTGGCTACGGCTACCTGCACGAATACGGCATCGAAAAGCTGGTACGGGATCTTCGCGTGCATCAGATCCTCGAAGGCACCAACGAGATCATGCGCGTCATCATCGCGCGACACCTGATCGGCAAGTAGGCGGCATTCGCGGCCGGCGGCATCTGGGAGGAAACATGGCCACCATCGCATTCATCGGCTTGGGCAACATGGGCAATCCCATGGCCGCAAACCTCGTCAAGGCGGGGCATACGGTGCGCGGCTTCGACCTCGTGAAGGCCAACCTCGACATAGCAGAAGCAAACGGCGTCACGATCGCCACAGATGCTCTCGCGGCCGTCGATGGTGCGGATACCGTCATCACCATGCTGCCGGCGGGAAAGCACGTGCTTGCGGTCTATGCCGACATCGTCCCTGTTGCTGCCAAAGGAACACTTTTCATCGATTCCTCCACCATCGACGTCGAATCGGCGCGCAAAGCCCATGGGATCGCTGCCGAGGCCCGCATGCTGTCGATCGACGCGCCTGTCTCGGGGGGCGTTGGCGGGGCCGAGGCCGGCACGCTCACTTTCATGGCCGGCGGCTCGCAGGAGGCTTTCGCAAAGGCGGAGATGGTATTGGAGCCGATGGCTGGCCGGGTTGTCCATTGCGGCGAGGCAGGCGCCGGCCAGGCCGCCAAGATCTGCAACAACATGATCCTTGGCATTTCCATGATCGGCGTCGGCGAGGCCTTCGTGCTGGCCGAAAAGCTCGGGCTATCCTATCAGGCGTTGTTCGACGTCGCTTCGACCTCCTCGGGTCAGTGCTGGTCGCTGACCTCCTACTGCCCGGTGCCGGGTCCCGTACCCAATTCGCCCGCCAACCGCGACTACAAGCCGGGTTTTGCCGCTGCCCTGATGTTGAAGGACCTGCGCCTTGCCCAGGAAGCCGCACAGTCGGCCGGCGCGGTCACCCCGCTTGGCGCAGAGGCAACACAACTCTACGCGCTCTTCGAGGCGATGGGCCAGGGCGGCCAGGATTTCTCCGGCATCATCAATTTCCTGCGCGGCAAGGAAGATCGGTGAACCTGCCTGCCGCTGCGTAACGAGAACAGCGCAAAAAAATGCCGGATTTAGATTTGCTTAAGCTCCTGATAACCGCACGGTAACGATGTCCCGCTAGAAACGAAAACAAGGCGGCCGGCACAGCCGCCCCCCGCTCCGGAAAAGGTTTTGCGTACCGGGGTCGAGATTTCGCAGCGTAACAGTAAGCGAGTGCCGGGCGTATTTTCGGCAAGGCCGCGTCCTCCTGTTCGGAGCACGCGGCTTTTGCCGTTTCAGGAACCAGCCTTGCGGCCCAGGCGCCTGAAATTTGCCCGTACGGTCTTGCCTGAAGGATGCATGGCCGCCTCCATGGCCTGGCGCGCTGCTTCGCCGTTCAGAAACGATGGCAAGCGCCCGGACATGGCTTCCGGCCAGAAACGCATGGCCGAACCGCAGAGGCTCATCTGTGCGGCAATGGCCCCTTCGATGAAGGCCGTCGCCTTCTCGCTTCCTGCTCGCATGGTCTCCTTCTGGACGTCAGCGTCCATCCGGGCTTCGGCGAGCAGAAGCGGCATACGCATCGCCATGACAGCCGGCACGAGCATAAGACTGGTGGCGCTGCGCTGCGCCTTGCGGGAGGGTCGTCTGGCCAAGATCAGTACTCCGGCCAGACGCCCGCGCCGCTGGCTATTTGGGAAGGAACTGCGGGTCGACGGGAGGCCGCAGGCCATTGACGAGCCGGTTGGTCTCGTTGGCCATGCCGACAACGGCCAGGACCTCCATAAGTTGCGCCTCGCTCATGCCTTTCGCACGCGCCGCGGCGGTGTGAGAGACGGTGCAATACTCGCAATTGTTGGTGGCTGAGACGGCGATGTAGATGAGCTCCTTCGTCAGCGGATCGAGCGCGCCGGGCGCCATCACCTCGCGCACGCTCTCCCACGTCCGTTTCAACAGCTTCGGGTCGTGCGCCAACACCTTCCAGAAATTGTTGATCCAGTCCGTCCCGCGCGTCTGCATGATGTCGTCGTAAACGGCACGGACCTCAGGCGACGCATCCTCTATCTCGATCAGGGGGACGATGGATGAGGTGGTCATGACGTACCTTTCCTGAGATCGGCCTCGGCCAAGTCGAGAGCCTTCGAGATACGCTCGACAGCCATGTCGATCGTTTCCCTGGTCCAGATCAAAGGCGGTGACAGGATCATCGTATCGCCCACTGCCCGCATCATCATCCCGTTGGCAATCGCATGATCGCGCACCACAACGCCTGCCGCGCCATGGCCCGGGAAACGCTCTCTGGTCTGCTTGTCCTTGACGAGTTCGATCCCGGCGAGGAGACCAAAGCTACGGACCTCTCCAACAATCCCATGACCGGACAGAGCCTCGAACAAGGCCCTGCGCAGATATGGGCCCGTGTCCTCCCTCACCCGGTCAATCAGCCCTTCCTTTTCGATGATGTCGAGATTGGCAAGCGCGACAGCGCAGGCCACGGGATGCCCCGAATAGGTGTAGCCGTGGTAGAATTCGCCGCCCTTTTCCACAAGGGTCGACGCGATGCGGTCGCCAACGAGCAGAGCCGACAGAGGCTGGTAGCCGGAGGTCAGCGCCTTCGCGGTGGTGATCGTGTCGGCCTCGATACCCAGACTCTGGGCGCCGAACCATTCGCCCGTGCGCCCATAGCCGGTGATGACCTCGTCCAGCATCAACAGCACGTCGTATTTCCTGCAGATGCGCTGGATTTCTGGCCAGTAGGTCTCCGGCGGGATCTTGACGCCGCCCGCACCCTGGATCGGCTCACCGATAAAGGCAGCAACGTTTTCCGCACCGGCCGCAAGGATCGCCTCCTCCACCGCACGCGCGGCCCGCAGGCCGAAATCGTGGTCGCTTTCGCCCGGTTCCGCCAGTTCGAACGCATAGGGCGGCATCACGTGATCGATGTTGGGAACCGCACCATAGAGCTGTTCGCGCATCGCCGACATGCCCCCAAGAGAAGTCCCGGCGACAGTCGAGCCATGATAGGCCCATTTGCGCGAGATGATGCGGTTCTTCTCCGGCTTGCCCTCCAGCGCCCAGTAGTGGCGCACGAGGCGGAGCGCCGTATCGTTGGCTTCCGATCCCGACGAGCCATAAAACACCTGGCTGATGTTTTCGGGCGAAATCTGCGCCAGTTTTTCTGCCAGCAACACAGGCGTGGGCGTCGTGCAGCGGAAGAAGGAGTTATAGTAGGGCAACTCCTTCATCTGTTCGTAGGCTGCCTTGGCCAATTCGTGGCGGCCATAGCCGACATTGACGCACCATAGCCCGGCCATGCCGTCGAGAAGTTCGTTGCCCTCCGAATCGTAGACGAAGGGGCCGTCTGCACGCGTGATCATTCGGCTGCCGGCAGCGCGCAAATCCTTGTGGTCCGTGAAGGGATGAAGGTGATGAGCGGCGTCGATGTCCTGAAGCTGCTTCAGGGAAAAGTTCTGATAAGTCATTATGTTGTCGTCTCCCGTTGAATCGATCCGGCAGGTGCCGGGCGGCATTCAGCAGGGAGCAGCCGGCGGCGAATAGCCGATGCGCGCACACAGCCGCAGAAGCTCGGCATGGCGGGTTCGCGGCGACGGTTTAACCGCGACGCCGTTGCAGTCTATGTGCATGGACGAGAGCGTCATGCTGCCAATCTAGCCGAGCGTCATGCCGGAGTTCAACCTTCCATGTCGGCCGGTCTCTCCTCGTTCAGCCTCGCCATTGTGAAGCGGGAGATGTCGAGCGCCGTCCCGCCTTCGGTCGCCAGGTCCGCCAGCACCTCGCCAATGACACTCGCAAACTTGAAGCCGTGGCCGGAGCAGGGCGAGGCGATCACGACGCGGCTGTCTGCAGGATGCAGGTCGATGACGAAATCCTCGTCTCGTGTCTTGGTGTAAAAGCAGGTCTTCATGGCGCTAACCGGGCCAGCCGCCAGCGGCAGATATGCCTCCAGGAATGTCCGCATGCGCGCCTCGTCGGCAGGCCCCCCATCCTGGCGCGCTTCGTCGGCGTGACCGAGCACCCCGCTCGCCAGATGCGAGGCGCATTTGAAGCCCGACCCTATATCGGGAAACCCATAGGCGATGTCGTCCTCGCCATCGATGATGAAGACCGGCAGCTTGCCGAGCGTCAACACCCCCTGCTCCTTTGGTTCGAACCAGCAAAGTGCCTGCCGCGCAAGGCTGAGGTGAGGTCCTAGCTCCGGCACGAGGTCGGCCATCCAGCCGCCCGCCGACACCACGACACGGCCTGCCGCGATCTCGCCATCGACAGTCCGCAGCCGGACGCCTTCGCTGGAGGACTCGATTCCGAGAACATGCGTCCCGAAGCGTATATCAGCCCCCTGCTCCCGCGCCAGTTCCAGATGCAGCCGGTTCGCCAGTTCCGGCCGCACGAAACCCCCATCGGGCTGCCAGACCGTCATGTAGTCGTCAGGCAAGGTGAACTGCGGATGGCGGCGCCGCATTTCGGCCGCGTCCAGCACCTCGTGTTCCAGCCCGTGCTGCCGGCTTGCCGCCAGCGAGCCGTTGAAGATCACGCTGCCCGGCTTGCCGATTTCGAGTACGCCGGTCTTGGTCAGCACCGTTTCCCCGGTGAGGCGCTCCAGGTCGGCCCAGTTCTCGTAGGCGCGTCTGGCCAGCGGCACATAGGAAGGATGCTCGAAATAGCCCAGCCTGATCGCCCGGCTTTCCCCATGTGAAGAGCCCTTGTCATGGCCGGGCCGGAAGCGTTCCAAACCGATCACCTTCAGGCCACGCCGCGCCAGATGGAAAAGCGCTGCCGAGCCCATTGCACCCAACCCGATCACTGCGACATCGAACTGCATTTTTCCTCCGCTGCGCCATCCGATTTGACTCGACAAATCACCCGATCCCTATTCGATTGCCGATGGGGAACACAACACGGGCTGAAACCCGCCCGCACCGGAGGCACCATGTCAGACCAGAGCCTCGATACCCAGCCGGCCGAACGCGCCCGGCGCGGTGGGCGCGCCGGCAAGCGCGAAGCGCAGCAGGCAGGCTTCGAGCAGCCCCCGGCCCGCAAGCTCCGTATTCCCTTCGAGCCCACGCGCGTGGTTTCGGAGGACGAGCTCGAATCCATACACCTCGCCTCGCTGCGCATGCTGTCGGAGATTGGCATAGACGTCCTGCACGACGAAGCCCGCGAGACAATGCGTGCAGCAGGCGCGAAGGTCGTGCCCGGCAGCGAGCGCGTCCGCTTCGATCCCGACATGCTGATGGAATGGGTCGCGCACTGCCCCTCCGAATTCACGCTGCATGCCAGAAATCCCGCCAACGACCTGCACTTCGGCGGCACCAATCTGATTTTTGCGCAGATGGCCTCCGCCCCCACCTGTTCGGACCTCGACAGCGGTCGCCGGCCTGGCAACCAGGCGGATTTCCGCAATTTCGTGAAGCTCGCGCAGGTACACAACATCCTGCAGTGTACCGGCGGCTATCCCGTCGAGCCTGTGGACCTCCATCCCTCCATCCGCCACCTCGAATGCATTCGCGACCTGGCGACGCTCACCGACAAGCCCTTCCACATCTATTCGCTGGGCCGCGAGCGCAATCTTGACGGTATGGAGATCGCCCGTATCGCCCGCGGGGTCTCGGAGGAGCAATTTTCCCGCGAGCCGTCAGTCTATTCGATCATCAACACCAACTCGCCGCTCAAGCTCGACATCCCGATGATGGAGGGCATCATCCAGATGGCTTCGCGCGGGCAGATTGTCATCGTCACCCCCTTCACGCTGGCCGGCGCGATGGCGCCCGTCACCATCGCCGGCGCGCTGGTCCTGCAGAACGCAGAAGCGCTGGCGGCGATCGCCTTCGCCCAGATGGTGCGAAAAGGTGCGCCCGTCGGCTATGGCGGCTTCACCTCCAATGTCGACATGAAGTCCGGCGCGCCCGCCTTCGGCACGCCGGAATACATGAAGGCCCAGCTGATCGGCGGCCAGCTCGCGCGCCGCTACGGCATTCCCTACCGCACCTCGAATGTCTGCGCTGCCAACACGGTCGACGCACAGGCCGCCTATGAAAGCGTCTTCTCGCTCTGGGGCGCCATCCAGGGCGGCGCAAACTTCATCCTGCATTCGGCCGGCTGGTTGGAAGGAGGACTACGCTGCTCCTATGAAAAAATGATGCTCGACATCGACCTCCTGCAGATGGTGGCGGAGTTCCTGGCCCCGCTCGATCTGTCGGAGGATGCGCTTGGTTTGGATGCCATGCGAGAGGTCGGCCCCGGCGGCCACTTCTTCGGCGCCGCCCACACCCAGGCCCGCTACAAGAACGCCTTCTACGCCCCCATCATCTCCGACTGGCGCAATTTCGAGACCTGGCAGCTTGCCGGCTCTCCCACAGCGCTCGAACGCGCCAACCGCCTCTGGAAAGAGCGCCTTGCCGCATACGAGAAACCTGCCATGGACCCCGCCATCGCCGAGGAAATCGACGCCTTCGTTACCCGCCGCACTGTCGAAGGCGGTGCGCCGACGGATTTCTGACCGATGACTGCTCCTGCCCCATTCCCAGACACAGGTCCTTGCTCATGAAATCCCACTATCGCGCGGTCGTCATCGGTGGCGGCGTCGTTGGCTGTTCGGTTCTGTATCATCTCGCCCGCGCTGGCTGGACTGATGTCCTGCTGATCGAGCGCTCGGAACTCACCTCAGGCTCTTCCTGGCACGCCGCCGGTGGTTTCCATACGCTCAACGGCGATCCCAACGTCGCCAAGCTCCAGGCCTACACGGTCTCGCTCTACAAGGAGCTGGAGGAGATTTCCGGCCAGTCCTGCTCGCTGCATTTGACAGGCGGCGTCATGCTGGCGGACTCACCCGAGCGAATGGATTTCCTGCGCCTCGCCCACGCGAAGGGGCGCTATCTCGGCATGGACACCGAACTCATCACCCCCTCGGAAGCCAGGGCCATGTTCCCGCTGATGGACGAGACGAAATTCGTCGGCGCCATGTGGGATCCCGTCGAGGGCCATCTCGATCCGTCCGGCACCACCCATGCCTATGCCAAGGCTGCCCGCAAGCTCGGCGCCGAGATAGTGCTCAGGAACCGCGTCACCGAACTCACCCAAGCCATCGACGGCACCTGGAACGTGGTCACCGAACAGGGCACGGTCCAGGCCGAGCACGTCGTCAATTGCGGCGGGCTGTGGGCGCGCGAGATCGGCCGCATGGTGGGTCTCGAACTGCCGCTTCTGGCGATGGAGCACATGTATCTCCTGACCGAGCCGATGCCCGCGGTGGAGGAATTCAACGCCGCAACGGGCCGCGAGATGGTCGGCGTGCTCGACTTCAAGGGTGAGATCTACACAAGACAGGAGCGCAACGGGGTGCTTCTCGGCACCTACGAGAAGGCGTGTAAACCCTGGTCGCCGGTCAAGACGCCATGGGATTTCGGCCACGAGCTTCTGGCACCGGACATCGACCGCATCTCGCCCTCGCTGGAGATCGGCTTCGAGCATTTTCCGGGCATCGCAGACGCCGGCATCAAGCAGGTGATCAACGGCCCCTTCACCTTTGCCCCCGACGGCAACCCGCTGGTCGGCCCGGTCCAGGGCCTGACCAATTTCTGGTGTGCCTGCGCCGTAATGGCGGGGTTTTCCCAAGGAGGCGGGGTCGGGCTGGCGCTGTCCAACTGGATGGTGAACGGTGATCCGGGCTTCGACGTCTGGGGCATGGACGTCGCCCGCTTCGGCGAGTGGGCGAGCCTGCGCTACACCAACGCCAAGGTACGCGAGAACTATTCGCGCCGCTTCTCGATCCGTTTCCCAAATGAAGAGCTTCCCGCCGCCCGTCCCGCCCAGACGACGCCCCTCTACGACACCATGCTCGCGCAAGGCGCGGTCATGGGCGACAGTTGGGGCCTGGAAACCCCGCTCTGGTTCGCGCCGCAGGGCGTGGAGCCTCGTGACGTCGTCTCCTTCCACCGCTCCAACGACTTCGAACATGTCGGCAACGAGGTGCGTGCCACGCGTGAACGTGTAGGCATCACAGAGATCGCCAACTTTGCCAAATATGAAGTGACGGGAAGCGGTTCTGCCGATTTTCTGAATCGTCTCATGACAAACACCATGCCGAGACCCGGCCGCATCGTGCTGACCCCGATGCTCAACGAAGCGGGCAAGCTGATCGGCGATTTCACCATTGCCAATATGAGCGGCGACCGCTTCATGATCTGGGGCTCTTCGGCTGCGCAGAAATACCACATGCGCTGGTTCGAGCAGCATCTGCCGAAGGACGGGTCGGTCCACATCCACCGCTTCGACCAGACCATGGTCGGTCTTTCGATTGCCGGCCCGAAGAGCCAGGACGTGCTCGAGAGACTGTGCGACGAGGACGTCTCGACCAGCGCCTTCCGTTTCATGGATGTGCGGGAGATGGCGGTTGGCGGCGCACCCTGCATCGTCAACCGCATCTCCTATACCGGCGATCTCGGCTTTGAGATCTGGATGCAGCCGGCCTATCAGCGCCTCGTATACGCGGCGATCAAGCAGGCGGGCGAACCTCACGGCATTGTCGACTTCGGCATGCGGGCCCTGCTCTCCATGCGGCTGGAAAAGAATTTTCCGACCTGGTTCCGCGAGTTGCGCCCCATTTACGGGCCGTTCGAGGGCGCGATGGACCGTTTCGTGAAGCTCGAAAAGAACGACTTCATCGGCCGCGAGGCCGCAGCGGTCGAGCACGCAAACGGACCGAAACTTCGCCGGGTCTCCTTCTTCGTCGAGTCAACCGATGCCGATGTGATGGGCGATGAACCCATCTGGGCCCGCGTCGGTGACCGCGACTTCGGTACGGTTGAAAAACCCCACGGTTACGGTGCGCCGCGCTTCGGGCCGGATGGACGGGAGACCCTGAAGTCGGAGGCCGACCACGGCGCCTCGTCGGTCCGTGGCATCCGTGACGGCGAGTGGGCGGTGGTCGGGTGGGTGACCTCGGGCGGCTACGCGCACTGGGTGGAGAATTCCATGGCGCAGGGCTACGTCCCGGCCGAACTCGCCAATGACGAGAGCGAAGGCCTGTTCGAGATAGAAATTCTCGGCCAGCGGCGGCCGGCGCGCATCAATGTCGAGCCGCCCTTCGATCCCTTTGGCGAACGCATGCGGGCTTGAATGCGGCGCCCGTCGGCGTCAATCTCCCTGCAAAAGGGAGGAAGTCATGAACGAGCACACAAGCGCAGAACCCCTGGTAAATCTGGGAGACGCCGAGGCTGCGGTCGATCTGCCGCCCATCGGGCGCCGGGAACGCTACGACGCGCTGATGAAGGTGATCGAGAACCGCGTCACCGTGCGCGCCTTCGACCCGGATTTCGAGGTTCCACGCGAGCATTTCGAAATGATCCTGGAAGCCGCTCGCCACGGTCCTTCAGGCGCCAACGCGCAGCCCTGGCACTTCATCGTCGTCACCGAAAGTGAACTCAAAAAGACCATTGCCAGCTATTTTGTCGAAGAGCAGCGGCGCCGTGCCAAACTGAAGATGAAGTTCCCGACGCCGGATTATCGCGGGCTAGCGACAGCTCCCGGTTTCATCGTCGTGGCCACGGATTTTCGCTGGGTGAGCGCCTTCCCCGTCCTGAAGGACGACGAGAGCGACCTCAACAGGATGTACAAGGAGAACGCGGAGCGCATCCTGCTTCAGTCCGTTGCCGCTGCAACCATGTCGGCACATCTCGCTGCCGCTGCACTCGGCTACAATGTGTGGTGGATCACAGCCATCGGCCAGGAAGCCGCGCAGGACGCCATGAAGCCCCTTCTCGGCATTCCCGACGAACTCTCGGTGCTCGACATCATGGCCTTCGGCCCGCCCGCGAAAAAACCCTACAAGCGCTGGCGCAAGCAGCTTTCCGACATAACCAACTGGAACCGATTCGACCCCGCCCACCATATGAACGATTCGGAACTGGAAGACTGGATCCAGAATCGCCGCCATCGGGTGATGTTCAAGGATGCGTCGAACGTGGATTGATCCTGCGGCCAGGAAAGGCTGGCGTATTTGCCCACACCGTGAAACAAGGCCGGCATGTCACTCGAAAACAGATCGCCGCGGCTCGCCGTGCTCATCGATGCCGACAATGCATCGCCAAAGATCGCCGACGGGTTGTTTGAGGAGGTCGCCAAGCTTGGCGAGGCCAGCGTTCGCCGTATCTATGGCGACTTCTCCACCGCACGCTCGAAGGGCTGGGCCGATCTTTTGGCCCGCCACGCGATCATTCCGCAACAGCAATTCGCCTATACGACCGGCAAGAATGCGTCCGACATCACGCTGGTCATCGATGCGATGGACCTCCTGCATAGCGGCCGCTTCGACGGCTTCTGCCTGGTCTCCTCCGACAGCGATTTCACGCGTCTTGCAGCCCGCATCCGCGAGCAGGGCGTCGATGTCTACGGTTTCGGTGAAAAGAAGACCCCCGAGAGTTTCCGACACGCCTGCCGCCGCTTCATCTACACCGAAAACCTGCTGCCGGGTGCGGCCGCCGATAGCCAGGACACGACCGCGGCAACCAAGTCGCTGGAGCCGCCGAGCGCTGCCGTGCCGATCCTCAACAAGGTGCTGGAGAACGTCGAGACTGACGAGGGCTGGGTAAGGCTGGGATTGGTCGGCACGCAGCTTGCCAATCTGGCACCCGATTTCGATCCCCGCACCTACGGCTTCCGCAAGTTGAGCGACCTTGTGCGCAAGACCGGTGCCTTCGAGGTGGATCACCCCGAAGGCGAGTCGCCCCGCATCAGGCGCAAGACACCGGCCAAGAGCCGAGGCAGAGAGAAATAGGATGTCAGGCGCTGGCATTCTAGCCAGCAAGAACTGCCCTGACCTTGGCGACGATTTCGAGAGGCAGATCAGCGGCGCAGATATGGGGCAGCCCCTTGCGATGCGACGTCCAGCCGACCGGACTCAGTTTCCGAGCCTCCGGGCAGAAGCGCCTGAAAAGACTCCAGCTTCGACAATCGAGCGCGGCGACATCCGCCGCGCGATCAGCCACGGCGAGCGCCGAGGCGCGGTGCGAACCCGTTTCGACGGGCGCCGAGAAGATGGCCATGCCTTCATTCAGGGCCTCGAGGTCGCGCTTCAGCGCCAGATAGCCCGACATGGAATCCGGCGCGTTATACGCAAGCCGCGTGCCACGCAGCAGATCGAGCGGCAGGCTGGCCGTTCCCGTTTCTGAAGGCGACGCCCCTGCCGCGCCTTCTGGCCCATCAACTGTGCGCATCACGATCACGCTCGAATAGAACGCCCCCTGCCCGCCCGGAAAGGCCGAATAGTCCGGCTGGCCGATGACCTGGACATGTTCGGCAAGATCGGACGTCTCAAGCGGTCCCCAGCATGTCTGTGAGAGGAGCAGTTTCGGGTGCCGCCACAGCGTGTGCAGATCGAATTCGTCGGGCGGCAGGATCGCCGGATCTGGCGCGATCAATCGGCCTGAACCATCGCGAACACCTCCCGGCACGGGCGGCATGTCCCCGTTGCACCGCGTCAGGCGCTCAGGCGCGGCGAGACCCGAGGCGCGCAGCCTGTCGCGGATCACCGCCCATTCGGCATCGACCTCTTCCCCGACTTCCGGCCAGTCATACATGGGCAGTGCGGCAATGAATTCGCTCATGGCGCCTTATGCGACCGCCGCCGCCAGTCGACAAGCAACCGTCATTCCTCGGGCGGCTTTGAGGGCACCGGCGCCATCCCCGCCCCGTGCACGGCGCGCGAGCGCATGCGGGGGCGAAATGCCCGGCCGGGTTCCGCCTCACGCCGCAACACGGGGTGCGCCACCGGTTCCTTGGCGCGAAAGGCGAAATCGCGCAGCAGGGCAAGATAGCCAGGATAGGCATACCCCCCATTCATGTGCAGCCACTCCTCCCGCCGCGCGCGGAACTGAGCCGGCAGATCATACCAGGCCACGTTCGGCATCTTGTGGTGAACGAGGTGCAGATTGTTGTTGAGGAAGAGTAGAGCCAGCGGCGAGCGTTCCACGATGATCGTGCGGCCGTCCGGACGCTCCGACCATTGATGCTCGGCGAAAGTGCGAACCGCAATCAGCGACTGGCCCAGATAGGCCGGCACCAGAAGGTAGAGCCAGACCGGCATGTCGAACAGGTAGACCATCATCGGCACCACCACCGCCAGCCCCACCACATGGTGCAGCCAGGCGCGGACAACCTGCCGGTCCCCTGCCCTGATCAGTCGCGCCTCGCCGGCCAGGAAGCCCGCATTGGCCAGGAGCGGGCCGATGACGAGCCGTCCCGCCATCGTGTTGTTGACGCGCAGGAGGAATTGCAGCCAGCCCGGCAGCGACCGGTACTGCCAGAGAGCGCGGTAATAGCTTTCCGGATCGTCGAAGGGATCCGTCAGCCGCTCGTCGGCATGGTGGCGCAGATGCAGCGTCTTGAACCTGCGATAAGGCCAGACCAGTCCAATCGGAAGCCCGACCAGCAGCTCGTTCACCGTCGCGCTGCGGGTTGGATGACCGTGGCTTGCCTCGTGCATCAGCGACGACTGCCAGGCAATCATCAGCGTCATGACGGCCAGTGCAAGCACCGGAGCGGTTGGCCACAAAAGGAGTCCAGCAGCCAGCCAGCCGCCGTAGCATGCCCCGATCACCCCGAGGGTTGGCCATTCCAGTCTCGGTGCACGCCCTGGCCCGTGCCCTTCTGCCAGCGTCATGTCGTCCGCCCCCGAACGTTGATTCCTCAGCTTCAGTGTCAGCAGATGGCAGCAGGGTTTCAACGCGACAATGTGCATTAAATGTTTATACTGATACTCAAACTCGACAACTGCTTACGATAGTAATCAACCGATGGATAAACGCGACCTCTCCGGTCTGTTTCGTGACCGGCTCAAGACCATTCTCCAGCGCTCGGGCGACAACCAGTCGTCCTTCGCCGCCGGCGTCGGCATCGACCGCTCCGCCCTCTCGCAGCTCCTTTCCGGCGCAAGTACGCGCCTGCCGCGCGTCGAGACGCTGTTGGCCATCGCCGAGCGGCACAGCGTCTCGCTCGATTGGCTTCTGGGCCTGTCCCAGGACGAAGGGTTGAGTGCGGAAATCCGCCGAACGCTCGAGCTCGAGGAGGGATCGGGTGTCGCCGGCAGCACGCTGCTTGCCCGCTGGCACGCGGAGGCGGCCGGCACCAAGATCCGCTACGTGCCGGCCGGCATCCCCGATCTATTGAGAACGCGCGACGTCATCGAATACGAGGCCGGCATCACGAACCGCGACCGCGACACCGAACTCGACGAGGCACAGTACCGTATCGACTACAATCGTCGGCCCGAGACAGACATGGAAGTCTGCATGCCGGTCCATACGCTGGAAATCTTCGCGCGTGGCAACGGCGTCTGGTCCGGACTTTCGGCTCGCACCCGCCGCCGCCAACTGGAACACATGGCGCGGCTTCTGGAAGACCTCTACCCGTCCTTCAGGCTCTACCTCTATGACGGACGGGCGCGCTACTCGATACCCTACACGATATTCGGGCAGATCAGGGCGGCCATCTATGTCGGCGAGATGTACCTGGTCCTCAACGCCACCGAGCCAGTGCGCACAATGACCCGTCATTTCGACAATCTCATCCGAGCCGCCGTCGTCAACGCGCATGAGGCTGCCGCGCATGCGCGCGCTCTGGCCGATGCCATGCCGCAGAGTGCCGATTGACGATCCGCAAGCCCCTCTCTATCTGCGGGCTCCACCGACGCGAAAGGTCATTGCATGACGAACCCGCTTGCCGCGCTGCTCGCCGAACGACGGGTGCTCCTGGCTGACGGCGCCACGGGCACAACGCTGTTCTCGATGGGCCTGGAATCGGGCGACGCACCGGAACTCTGGAACGATGAGTTCCCCGACCGCATCGTCGCTCTACATCAGGGTTTCGTCGACGCTGGCGCCGACATCATTCTCACCAACTCCTTTGGCGGCACGCGCCACCGCCTCAAGCTCCATCATGCGCAGGACCGGGTTCACGAGCTCAACCGCAAGGCCGCTGAGATCGCCAGAAGCGTGGCGGAAGCGGCCGGGCGGCCGGTGATCGTGGGCGGATCGGTCGGCCCGACGGGAGAACTGCTGCAGCCTCTGGGCGCGCTTACCTACGAAGAAGCCGTCGAGGCGTTTCGCGAGCAGATCGAGGGATTGAAGGAAGGCGGCGCCGATATCGCCTGGATCGAGACCATGTCCGCACCCGACGAGATCCGCGCTGCCGCCGAAGCCGCCATCGCCGCCGGCTTGCCCTATGTCTATACTGGCTCCTTCGACACGGCCGGCCGCACCATGATGGGGCTAGCCCCTGCCGACATCCACAGCGTCGCCGACGGCCTGTCGGAAGCGCCCGTCGCCGTCGGCGCCAATTGCGGCGTCGGCGCCTCCGACATC
The DNA here is from genome assembly GCA_046297455.1 of Aliihoeflea sp. Classification (GTDB taxonomy): domain Bacteria; phylum Pseudomonadota; class Alphaproteobacteria; order Rhizobiales; family Rhizobiaceae; genus ZYF759. Next base: position 51,485 of record JBKBIT010000019.1, on the reverse strand, counting down.
CTGTCGTCGCTGCTCGATATGTCGGAAGCCCGTCCGGACGCGATCATGGTGGTGAAGGGCAATTGCGGCATTCCCGAATTCCGCGGCACCGAGATCCACTATTCCGGAACGCCGGAACTGATGGCCGATTATGTGCGGCTGGCAGTGGACGCGGGTGCTCGGATCGTAGGTGGCTGCTGTGGCACCTCATGCGATCATCTGGTGGCCATGCGTTCTGCCCTGGACACCCACCATCAGGGGCCCCGCCCCTCGGTCGAGGACATCGTCGAGCGCATCGGACCGCTGCGAAACAAGCAGGCATCCGAAAGCGGCGGCGACAGCGGACGTTCTCCTCGCCGCAGCCGCCGTGGCAGATAACGGCCCGCCCCCCGTGGAACTCTGCGCCGCCTGAGCGGTTAATGGGTGCGGCGGACCTTGAGCCAAGCGGAAAGCTAACAGCTGCCCGCGTTTTCAGGCCGCCCGGCAGGCCCGGATCTTTCCAGCGCGATCCCGAGTATCCGGGCCTGCCTCGGCTATCTGTTCAGGAAGGGGCGACATGTCGGAACCGAATAGGAACACCGATCCAGAGAAGCTTGCGAAGGTAGCGGACGCGATCGCCGCCGACCTTATGCAAAGCGACAATTGGGGCAATCCGTCTTCTCTCGCGCCGAAGATGCAGGACATCGATACCCACCAGTTCGGGATTGCCATCCACACCTCCGATGGCAACACGGTCTCGGCCGGCAAGGCTGACGAGGCTTTCACCATCCAGTCCATCTCGAAGGTCTTCTCGCTCACCCTCGCACTGGAAATGTTCGGGGAGAAGGTCTGGGATCGTGTCGGCAAGGAGCCGTCGGGCGATCCCTACAACTCGATCGTCGATCTTGAGCGACACGAGGGCATGCCGCGCAATCCTTTCATCAATCCCGGTGCGCTGGTCATCAACGACATGCTCCACAAGGCAACGCGTGACGATGACGGCAAGACCAATGTCCGCGATCTCGTGAACGCCCTGCTCGACGAGGAAGAGGTTGGCATCGACGATGAAGTTGCGCAGTCCGAAGGCGGATCCAACTTCGCCAACCGGGCCATGGCCAACCTGTCCAAGCATTTCGGCAATTTCGAGCACGACGTCGACGACGTCTTGTCCGACTACGTCCAGCAATGCGCCATTACCATGTCCTGCAAGCAGCTTGCCCGCGCGGGACGCTATCTGATGGTAGAGCGCGCTGACCCCGACGACGAGGACGCGCTCGAACGTGCCAGGCGCGTGCGACGGATCAACGCGCTGATGCTGACCTGCGGCCAGTATGACGGTTCCGGCGATTTCGCCTACCGCGTTGGTTTGCCGGCCAAGAGCGGCGTGGGCGGCGGCATACTGGCGGTCGTCCCCAACACGGCTTCCGTCTGCGTGTGGGCGCCGGGGCTGGATGAATTCGGCAACTCACTGCTGGGCACGGAAGCCTTGGCGCGCCTGTCGGAAGAGATGGACTGGTCAGTCTTCGGCGCGCTGACGCGCTGAACCTTCAGCCCGAAGCGCGCGCGGCGCTCCATTCGGCAAGTTTGCCCGCCAGCCGACCGATATCCTGTCGGACGTCATCGAAGCGGGCGATCTTCTCAAGCGTGTCGATATCCATGTAGAGGCCGCGATTGATCTCGATCTGGATGCTATGCCGGCCCTCGCGCGGATGACCGTGGCGCTCGACGATATAGGCGCCCTGATAGGGATGATTGACCGCAACCGAGTAGCCCATCGCCTGCAGGCTGTCGGCGATGAAAGCCGTGAATTCAGGCTCGCAACTCGTTCCCTGCCGATCGCCGAGCACGAAATCCGCCCGTTGCTCGCCGGGGTCCGGGGTCATCGCCTCACCAACCGGCCGCATGGAATGCCAGTTCACGTGCCAGACCGCGCCATGCCGGGCGCGCGCGCCGGCGATCGCTCCGTCCAGAGCGGCATGATAGGGCCGCCAGCACGAATCCAGCCTGCGATTGATCTCTTCGACTGTCAGCTTCTCCCCGTAGATCGGCGTCTCATCCGGCATGTGGCGAAAGATCAGACCGGTGCCTTGTTGGGAGTGACGGGTCGGCGTGAGCGGATCGGGCCAGACGGCATCCAGCATGTCTTCGTCGATATCGTCGGGCGCGCGGTTCGGATCGATATAGGCGCGCGGAAAATTGGCCGCCAGCGTCGTCACGCCGTGATCGGCACCGTCGGCAATCAGCAGATCGACAAACCGGTCCTCATATTCCTGCAAGGTGCGTCGGCTGATGACCGACCGAAAATCGTCGGGATAGAACCTGCCACTGTGAGGAGAATCGAAAACGAGCGGAACCTGCTCCGACCCCGCCATGACCATGACGGGCTCCTCGCCTTCACTATCCGCCAGTCTGATGAGAGCGGCCCGCGCCGCACGTTCCGTGTTTTCGGACATTCTTCCCCTTTGCCTTGGTGGCCAAACGTCCGTTGGGGCGCCGGGTTCCACTCACTGTGGGTGGAGCGCAGTCCGAAAGGATGCCATCAGGAAAGCCTGCAGGGCGTCGCGATAGCGAAACTTGTCGTGCGGACATGCATTGCGCGCAAGACATCCACCTTCCATGCAGGCATGGCCTCCGGCAGAAGCGATGTGGGAATAGCATGCTCCACTGTCGAACTGCTTGCCAAAGGCGCCGACCGGGCATCTGTTCAGGCAAGGTTTCTCGATACATGGTTCGCAACGGTGAATCGGCATTTCTGCAGGTTCACCCAGATCTTCAGCCGCAATCTTGCGGTCGAAAAGCAACGCGCCGCGATAGGCATGCCACAATCCGAACTCGGGGTGCATCAGTATCCCGAGTGGTGATGGCTTCAACCCTTCGGCACGCATCGCCCATTGCTGAAAAGGCGCAAAGGGCCTGTCGTTCGGCATGACCACGCGGGCACCGAATGCTTCAGCTGCCTTGTCGAGAACATGTCGGGACCAAGTGTCGAGAGGATTCTTGAGATCGGCCGGCTGGCCGTCCAGCCAAGCCACAAAACGGGGCCAGAAGCCGTCGCCCGCATTGCCGATCAACAACACGGATTTGGTGGGATTCCGGCCTGCGTCTGCTGGCAGTTGCTCTTCCTCGGCACGATTGAAACCGCCGCGGATCGTGAGGCCATGCTCCTCCAGAAGCTCAACCAGCCCGCCCAGCCGAACGAACTCTCTGCCGGACATCAGCGTTTGGGGTCCGGATCCCGAAACGCCGAGCGCCAGACTTCCTTGTGAATGATGTTGGCCACTTTAGCCCGGCCTAACACGGGCTCCCTTCATGTGAAGGCGTCGGGCATGGATTCCTTCTTGGTCGCAATGAAATCGCGCAAGCCATCCTGAATGCCGGGATCGAGATCCGGCGGTTCATAGGTCTCCAGCCATTTGCGCGCCAGCATGTTGGCCCGTTCTTCCGCGCGCTTCTCGCCTTCGGCCTGCCACTGCTCGAAGGAATTGTTGTCAGCGATGGAGGAACGATAGAACGCAGTCTGAAAATTGGCCTGGGTATGAGCGCAACCCAGATAGTGGCTGCCCGGCCCTACTTCGGCGATTGCATCCATGGCCTGGCCGTTCTCCGACAGGTCGACGCCCGCCGCCAGCTTCTGCTGCATGCCGCACTGGTCGACATCCATCATGAACTTCTCGTAGCAGGCGGCCAATCCTCCCTCGAGCCAGCCTGCGGCATGCAGCACGAAGTTGGTGCCCGCAAGCACCGTGCCCGACAGCGTGTTGGCGCTTTCATAGGCCGCCTGGGCATCCGGAGTCTTCGATGCGCACAGCGAGCCGCCCGTGCGGAACGGCAATTTCAACCGCCGTGCCAGTTGCGCGGCACCGTAGGAGACCAGCGTCGGCTCGGGCGTCCCGAAGGTCGGCGCGCCCGATTGCATCGAGATCGACGAGGCAAAGGTGCCGAAGACGACGGGCGCGCCAGGCCGCACCAATTGTGTGAAGGCCGCCCCCGCCAGCACTTCGGCCAGCACCTGTGTCAGCGTGCCGGCGACCGTGACTGGGCTCATCGCGCCCGCCAGGATGAACGGCGTGATGATCGTCGCCTGGTTGGCGCGCGCATAGACCTTGGCCGCGCCGAGCATCGTCTCGTCGAAGACCATCGGAGAATTGGCGTTGATCAGGTTGATGACGACCGTGTTGCTGTCGACGAACTCGCTGCCAAACAGGATGCGGCACATTTCGACCGTGTCTTCGGCACGTTCCGGCGCGGTGACGGAACCCATGAACGGCTTGTCGGAATAGCGTATGTGGGAAAACACCATGTCGAGATGGCGCTTGTTGACCGGCACATCCACCGGTTCGCAGACAGTACCGCCTGAATGGTGGATCGAAGGCGCCATGTAGGCAAGCTTCACGAAATTGCGGAAATCCTCCAGCGTGGCATAGCGGCGGTTGCCGTCGAGATCGCGCACGAAGGGCGGACCGTAGACCGGTGCAAAAACGGTGTTGTTGCCACCGATCTCGACCGACTTGGCCGGATTGCGAGCATGCTGGGTGAACTGTTCCGGCGCGGACTTCAGGAGTTCACGGCAGAGGCCCTTGGGGAAATGCACCCTCTCGCCCTTGAGTTCTGCGCCGGCCTCCTTCCACATGGCCAGTGCCTCGGCATCGTCGCGAAACTCGATGCCGATTTCCTCGAGCACCCTGTCGGCATTTGCCTCGATCAGCGCCAGGCCTTCCTCGTCCAATACCTCATAGGGCTTGATCGCACGGCGGATATAGGTGAGCGACAGTCCTGGTCCGCCGCCACCACGGGCTGCACGACGGGCGGCGGCACCGCCGGCCGCTCCACGTCCACGCCGTCCGCTGCTCGCCTGCTGTTCGGCTGCCGCTGCTTCGTCCATCTGCCAAATCCCTGAATCGTTCCTCGCCCGCCTCGACGGGCAGTTGTCAGATCGTAGCCGAGCATCAAGGGCGAAACGGCTTGCTTACGCCAGCACATGTCGCAAAATCGACACGCAAACAAGGTGCTGTCGGCCAGTCGTTTTTTGTTTCGACCCACGTCGCAATCCGGCCATGCGGATCAGCGGCGCCGCATTATGAAGGATATCACCGGCCGCCCCCCGCGGACATCAGGAGCCCGCAATGTCTGACGATGAAATCATTCTCTCCGAACTCGCCGACGATGATCTCGTGCAGCAAATGCATGATGATCTGTATGACGGTCTGAAGGAGGAAATCGAGGAAGGAACTCGTATCCTCCTCGACCGCGGCTGGACGCCTTACGATGTCCTGACCAAGGCGCTGGTCGAGGGCATGCGCATCGTCGGCGAGGATTTTCGCGACGGTATCCTGTTCGTGCCTGAAGTTCTCCTCTCGGCCAATGCCATGAAGGCCGGCATGACGATCCTGCGCCCTTTGCTGGCTGAAACCGGCGCACCGAAGCAGGGCAAGATGGTCATCGGCACCGTCAAGGGCGACATCCACGACATCGGCAAGAACCTCGTCGGCATGATGATGGAGGGCGCCGGCTTCGATGTGATCGACCTGGGCATCAATAACCCGGTCGAAAACTATCTGGCCGCGATCGAGGAACACCAGCCCGACATCGTCGGCATGTCGGCGCTTCTGACCACCACCATGCCCTACATGAAGGTCGTGATCGATGCGATGAAGGAAAAGGGCATCCGGGACGACTATGTCGTGCTCGTGGGCGGCGCTCCCCTCAACGAGGAGTTCGGCAAGGCCGTCGGTGCCGACGCCTATTGCCGTGACGCGGCCGTGACGGTCGAGACGGCCAAGGACATCATGAAGCGCAAGCACAACCAGCGCGCCTCGACCTGAGGCCGTTTCCGTACGCCCCGTTCCCGGATTACCGCTTGTCACGGGCCGTGGAAGAGGATTGAAGTCTGGCCATGCCGACTCGATCCACGATCACTCCCGGGCCAGATGGCGGCGTTCGGGATGCGATGACGCTTATTCTGGCGTTCCTCGCCCTGCGCCTGGTTGTGTCGCTGTTTTTCCCCGCGACGATCGATGAAGCCTATGCCATCGCCGTGTCGCGCGACTGGTCCCTGTCCTACTACGATCATCCGCCACTCGGCTTCACCATCGCACAGGCGATGGCCTGGCTGACGGGGTCGACGAACATCTTCGTCATCCGCCTGCCTTTCATTCTCGCAGGAGCCGCAAGCAGCTGGCTCGTCTGGGACATCACGCGCCTGGCCTATGGCCAACGCGCGGCCTACTGGGCGCTCGGATGGTTTTGCGTTGCGCCGTTCTTCTTCATTTCGTCGGGGCATTTCGTCGTGCCAGACGGCCCGCTCAATCTGGCGCTTCTGGCGACATTGCGACTGGTTCTGCCCGACCTCCTGTCTCCTGACAAAGGGTTGCGCGTTGCGCGATGGCTGGCGGCTGGCTTTTGCTTCGCCGTCGCGCTCGCATCAAAATACCAGGCGGTTCTGTTCGGTGCCTCCGCGCTCTTGTTCCTGTTGACAAGCCCACCGCACCGTCGGTTACTCCTTTCGCCCGTCATGTGGATGACGCTGGTCGTCGGCGCCCTGGGACTGATGCCGATGGTGGCTTGGAACGCCGCTCAAGACTGGATCTCATTCGGTTTCCAGGCCGGCCGCGCTACCGACGAAGGCACGCATCTGCATCCGGCAAACTTCATCGTCACGATACTGGGACAGATCGTCTACCTGCTCCCGGGCACATGGGCGGTGATGATGTGGATGTCGGTTCGGGGCATTCTGCGGCCGACGCCGGCCGCCGACAGGATATTCGGGTGGTTCGTCGTCGTGCCTGTTGCCATCTTCCTGGCAATCGCGCTGAACAGTACGAACTCGCTTCCGCATTGGGCCATGAGCGGCTTTGTGTTCGGCTTCCCGCTGGTGGGCCGGTGGTGCGAGGCGATGTACGAAAAATATCGTCGATGGATAGACTTGGCCTGGCGCGCATCCGTTGTCAGCATTCCGCTTCTGGCTCTGGGAGTCGGCCTGCAAGCCAGCCATGCCGTCTTCACCCGCCCCTTCTTCGATGCCGCGCCAAAACAGGATTTGAACTGGCAGATGCAGCACTGGAGCGTGCTGGCCGATCGCTGGGAAGAACTTGGCGCACCAAATGCGGTTGTCACGGTCAACTGGATGACCGGTGCAAAGGCGGGGCACGCCCTCGGGCCCGGTGTCGCCATACTGCCGCTGGACGATCCCCGCCATTTCCAGTTTCTGGAAAGGCTGGAACATGCTTCTGCCATCGCAGTCCATCCGTCCGACGTCGGCGACAGCACCGCCGTCATTGCCGAGATGCTGAGACTGCTGGAGGCGGGAGACTATCGCACGACCGGCGAGCCCCAGGTTTTTCGCCAGATGTCGGGCACTCACCCGCGCTTCGAGATCGTCGTTATCCCGGTCGAGCCCGAAAGCTGATCAGTCATCCCGCCAGGTAACCAGCTTCGTCACGGCATAGTTGAACACCGCGCTCATCAGCGCGCCGGCAAACCCGGCAACGGCCACCGACCAGTCCCACTCGAAGAGCCGCAGCGCAATCGAGACGTTGGCGAGAGCCCCGATGCCGCAAACGATGTAGAAGGTGATCAGGCCGGTGACGAAGTTCCAGCCCTTGAGCTTGCGGTGGGCGTAGGTCACTTCGTTGTTGATGGCGAAGTTGGTGGTCATGGCAACGAAAGTGGCGATGATCTGCGCCGATGCAAAAGGCACGTCAAAGCCCGAATTGAGGGCAAAGAGCGCGGCCATGTGGACGAACAGGCCTGAAAAGCCCACCAGGCCGTAAAGCAGAAATTTCACCGGAACGATGCCGCCAGTATACCGCGACACCAGCAGCCCGAGGAACTGGAGGGTGACGAGGAAGCCCAGCTTGCTCTCGCCTTCGATGCGTTCGCGAAACTGGAAAGGGACCTCCTTGATCCTGATGTCATGGCCGAACCGGCTTACGATATCGAACAGGATCTTGAAGCCTTCGCGAGACACACTGCGCGCTGCCCTGTCTGCCAACTGCCGCGTCATCATGAAGAAGCCGCTCATCGGGTCGGTCGTGTAGGCCCCGGTAATCTGGTTCGCAAGTGAGGTTGCCAACTCGCTGCCCCTCGCCCGGCTCTGTTTGTGAAAGCCCGAAACTGCCTTGCGCCCCTCGACATATCGGCTCCCGATCACCAGATCGGCACCGTTGCGGATCTCGTTCAGCATTACCGGCAATCGCGTTTCGTCGTGCTGCATGTCGGCATCCATGACCGCTACCACCGGTGCGCTGGCCGCCATCATGCCTTCGATGCACGCGCCGGACAGGCCACGTCGATTGATGCGGTGCACGCAACGCACATGTGGCTTGTCGCGCGACAGTTCCCGTGTGACCGACACGGTGCCGTCCGGGCTGTCATCGTCGACCACGATGATCTCGAAGGGAATGTCCCCCATGGCGGCGGTGATCTTGTCGACGATCAAGGGAATGTTCTTGGCTTCGTTGAAGGTCGGCAAAACGATGGATAGTTCGGGGGCTCTCATTCTCGTCCCTGTACGGATACGCAACGATGCGCGTCATGATACGATTGTACGCGACAGGCAACCGCTGATATCCGAATGTCTGTTCTATCGACACATTCAGGAGGCCTGCCCTTGATGGCGGACCATACGGACAGGATCAGGGTAATCGCTTGCGGCATGCTTGCCCGCGAGGTGCTCGCCGTGAAGGATCGCCTGGGCCTCGACCATCTCGATCTGACCTGCCTGCCCGCCGAATACCACTTCCATCCAGACCGCATCGCTCCGGCCATGGACGCCGCCATCGAGGAGGCCAGATCCGAGGGCTATCGGCATATCGTGATCGGTTATGCCGACTGCGGAACCGGTGGACAATTGGACAAGGTCTGCCAGAAGCATGGCGTCCAGCGGATTGCCGGCCCGCATTGCTTTGCCTTCTATCAAGGACTGGAAAGCTTCGAAGCCGCGGGCGAAGACGACATGACCTCGTTCTACATGACGGACTTTCTCTGCCGGCATTTCGAAACCTTCTTCATCCGGCCTCTTGGGCTTGATCGCCATCCCGAACTGGCTGCCGGCTATTTCGCCCACTACGAGAAGCTGGTCTATCTTGCCCAGACCGACGATAGCCAACTCGACCAGGTGGCCGAGGAAGCCGCCAGCATGCTCGGCCTCGCCTACGAACGGAGACCGACGGGCTATGGCGACCTGTCGCGCTGGCTGCAGCAAGCTGGACTTCAACTTCGCTAACTCCATATGTGCACCACAGCGCCGAACGATTGCCCAATTTGACCGTTTTGAGCCTGGAAACACCCAGACGGCAAACAAATCGCTTGATTTTCACGTTCGTCTAACAGCATGCAATAGAAGTTGACGAACATGAACCAGATGCTGCCCACGCTCTTCGACCAGCAGGTTCCGCCCCCGCGACGCCTGTCGGTGGTGTTCGCGGAGTTGTCGGCTCGCAATGGCGGCACCATCAGCATCGGAGAGATCCGGGACGCCTTGGGCGACCGGAGTTTCGCAGCTCTGCTCCTGCTTTTCGCCGCCCTTAACCTGCTGCCGCTGCCGATCGGGACGACCCTGATCTTCGGGCCGCCGATGGTGTTGATCGCGCTGCAGATGGTGGTGGGCTACGAGGCGCCCTGGCTGCCTAGATGGCTGACCGAAAAGACCCTTTCCGTTGAACGCTTTCGCAAGGCCGCCAAGCGTTTGATCCCCCTGTTCGAATGGCTCGAGCGTTTCGTCCGCCCGCGCTCCTGGCCCTTCGCGCACGGCGCCGCCGACCGTCCGATCGGCATGATCGTGCTGGTCATGGCGATCGCCGTGACACTGCCCATCCCGCTTGGCAACTGGCTGCCATCCTTGTCGGTGGCAATCATCGCGCTGGGACTTGGCGAGCGGGACGGCGTGTGCCTGACGGTGGGGTGCGGCATCGGCATCGCCGCGCTGGCCATCATCGGCGTGGTGGTAGGCACGGCAGGGGTCGTGGCCGGAATGCTTTTCGGCAGCTAGCTCTTCAGCGCCCCCACACTTCGCGTCGCTTTTGAAGTGCCCCACGTCGTGCCGCAACAAGCAGGCAAGCCGCATGTGCGGCAATGCTCGATCATCACGACACTCCCGGGTGCGACGCATGGCCGATCTGACAATTCTCTACTGGCGGGATATCCCCGCGCAGATCATCGTCCGCAAGGGACGTGCCGCGGCCAAGCGCGAATTGCCGCTGCGCTTCACTGAGGCGATCGATATGTGCGCGATGCGCGTCGGTGCCCGCGATTCAGACGCCTATCTCGCAGAATGGCGCAAGGGTGATCCCTCAGGCGTTGGCGACGACCTCGAGGCAGAAGCCGATCTCGCCTTCACACGGATCGACGCGGCCTACGACCGTGATCGGCTGGCGGCTCTGGTCAAATCCGAGGGCTGGGACAATGGCTGAACCGGAGCGTCATGTGACCCAGGCGACCTTGGTGCGCCAGGCGCAGCCGAAGAGCGCCTACAAGCCGGCAGACACGTCACCTCAGCGCCGGGTCCAGCGCCGCTACACGATGCGACTGTGGTCGGTACGGCATTCGCGCTTCCTCGAATGGTTCTATTCCCGCTTCGCCGATCTTTTCCTGCTGCTGCACCCGGTCTGGAACGGCATCGGATATCGCCGCGTAGAAAAGCCGGTCAAGTTCATCGAGAAGCGGGTCAAGGGCCTCATGTTCGATTGCCGCATGTGCGGCCACTGTATCCTTTCTTCCACCGGCATGTCCTGCCCGATGAACTGCCCCAAGCAGTTGCGCAACGGCCCTTGCGGTGGAGTCCGGGCTAACGGCAACTGCGAGGTCGAGCCCGACATGCCCTGCGTATGGGTCAAGGCCTGGGAAGGCTCGCGCAACATGAAGAAGGGCGACGCTATCCTTGCCGTTCAGAAGCCGGTCGACCAGTCGCTTCGGGAAACCTCGGCTTGGCTGCGCGTCACAGCGCAGGCCGCATCCGCTCGCGAACAAGGCGACGGCACAAGATGAAGTCCGGCGAGCAACCCATCTCGACGCCCTCCCTGCCCGAGCCAGGCCATTCCTCGCGCGGTCGGCTGGAGCGCATCCTGCGACGCGGAGAATTCGCCGTCACCGCCGAACTCAACCCACCCGACAGCGCCAATCCGCAGGATGTCTACGAACGAGCCTCCGTCTTCGACGGGTGGGTCGATGGCATCAACGCCGTCGATGCCTCCGGCGCCAATTGCCATATGTCCTCTGTCGGCATCTGCGCGCTCCTGACCCGCATGGGCTACGCGCCGATCATGCAGATCGCCTGTCGCGACAAGAACCGTATTGCCATTCAGGGTGACGTGCTTGGCGCGGCCGCCATGGGTGTGGCCAACATCCTCTGCCTGACCGGCGACGGGGTGCAGGCCGGCGATCAGCCGGGCGCCAAACCCGTCTTCGACCTCGACTGCATGTCGCTGCTGGAAACCATCCGCACCATGCGCGACGAGCAGAAGTTCCTGTCCGGCCGCAAGCTCACCTCTCCCCCGCATGTCTTCCTCGGCGCGGCGATCAACCCCTTCGCCCCGCCCCATGAATTCCGGGCGCTGAGGCTCGCCAAGAAGATCGCCGCCGGCGCCCAGTTCGTTCAGAGCCAGTACTGCTATGACATGCCCATGCTCGTCGAATACATGAAGCGCGTGCGCGACATGGGCCTGCACGAGGAGTGTTTCATCCTTGTCGGCGTCGGTCCCCTCGCTTCTGCGCGCACCGCCAAATGGATGCGAACCAACGTGCCCGGCGTGCACATTCCAGACGCAGTGATTGCCCGCCTGGAAGGCGCACAGGATCAGAAAGCCGAGGGCAAGCGCCTCTGCATCGACATCATCAACGAGGTCAAGGAGATAGAGGGCGTCTCCGGCATCCATGTCATGGCCTATCGGCAGGAGGAATTCGTAGCCGAAATCGTCGCCGAATCGGGCGTGCTCAAGGGCCGGAAGCCCTGGAAACGCGAGGCCGGACCGGATGACGCCATCGTCGTAGAACGCCTCGGCCGCCTCCTGCACAAAACCGACTGACACGCTGGGCAACTTCCGCCCGCCATCACCTTTCACGGAGACACTTCAATGACCCGCACCATCGTCGCCTCAGCCCGCAGGGAGGTCGTCATCGGCTTCGACCAGCCTTTCCGCGTCATCGGCGAGCGCATCAACCCGACCGGCCGCAAGAAGCTTGCAGCCGAGATGGTCGATGGCAATTTCGACACTGTGCGCAAGGACGCGCTCGAACAGGTGGCGGCGGGAGCCGATATCCTCGACGTCAATGCCGGTGTCACCGCCGTCGACCCGAATGCCACCGAACCTGCCCTGCTCGTCCAGACACTTGAGATCGTGCAGGGCCTGGTGGACGTACCGCTTTCCATCGACTCCTCGGTCTCCGCCGCCATCGAGGCGGCATTGAAGGTCGCCAAGGGCCGCCCACTCGTGAATTCGGTCACCGGCGAGGAGGAAAAGCTCGAGGCCATCCTGCCGCTTGTGAAGAAATATGACGTGCCGGTCGTGGCCATCTCCAATGACGAGACCGGCATATCCGAAGACCCGGATGTGCGCTTCGAGGTTGCGAAGAAGATCGTCCAGCGCGCTGCCGACTACGGAATCCCCGCCCATGACATCGTGGTCGACCCGCTCGTGATGCCGATCGGCGCGATGGGCACCGCCGGAAAGCAGGTCTTTGCGCTCCTTCGCCGCCTGCGCGACGAACTGAAGGTCAACACGACCTGCGGGCTCTCCAACATTTCCTTCGGCCTGCCGCACCGCCACGGTATTAATGCCGCCTTCATCCCCATGGTCATCGGCGCCGGCATGACGTCGGCCATCATGAACCCCTGCCGACCGCAGGAAATGGAAATGGTGCGCGGCGCCAATGTGCTTGCCGGCACGGATCGCGACTGCATGAACTGGATCCGCACCTACAAGGACCACAAGCCTGGCGAACATGCCGTCGCCGCGCCGGTTCCGCTCACGTCTACCGCAGAGTCCGCCGGTGGCCGGCGAAGGGGTGGACGCGAAGCGCGCATGGCACGGGGCTGAAAGGCTCACGACAGGCAGACTGCATGACCACCCCGCCCCCGCATACGCTCGACCCGCTCGTCCTGTTCATGCCCTCCGGCAAACGCGGACGCTTCCCGAAGGGCACGCCCATCCTGGAGGCCGCGCGCGAACTCGGCGTCTATGTCGAGTCCGTGTGCGGCGGCCGCGCCACATGCGGACGCTGCCAGGTCGAGGTTCAGGAAGGCATCTTCGCCAAGCACAAGATCAATTCCACCCTCGACCACATCTCGCCCGTCGGCGCCAAGGAACGCCGCTATGCCGAAAAGCGGGAACTGGCGCCTGGCCGCAGGCTTTCCTGCTCCGCCACGATCGAAGGCGACCTCGTCATCGACGTGCCGCAGGATGTCCAGATCAACGCGCAGGTCGTGCGCAAGTCGCCGATCGAGCGCGTCATCGAGCGCAATCCCGCTGTCCAGCTCTGCTATGTCGAGGTGGACGAGCCCGACATGCACAAGCCGTTGGGCGATCTCGACCGGCTCAAGCTGCGGCTGGAGATTGAATGGGGCTGGGAAGACCTGCTCGTCTCCCAGCATCTTCTGCCGAAGGTCCAGGCCATCCTGCGCAAGGGCAATTGGGGCGTCACCGCCGCCATCCATCGCGATCTCGAATCATCGCGACCGACCATCATCGCGCTCTGGCCAGGCCTCAAGAACGAGGCCTATGGCATTGCCTGCGACATCGGTTCGACCACCGTCGCCATGCATCTGGTCTCGCTTCTGTCCGGCCGCGTCGCCGCTTCTGTTGGCGCGCAGAACCCACAGATCCGCTTCGGCGAGGATCTGATGAGCCGGGTCTCCTACATCATGATGCAGCCCGAAGGCCGGGAGGCCATGACGAAGGCCGTGCGCGGGGCAATCAACGATCTCGTCGCCAAGGCCTGCCGCGAGGGCGAGGTGGAAGCGGATTCCATCCTCGATGCAGTCTTTGTCGGCAACCCGATCATGCATCATCTCTTCCTCGGCATCGACCCGACGGAACTCGGCCAAGCCCCCTTCGCGCTCGCCGTTTCCGGCGAGGTCCACACATGGGCGAGCGAGCTCGGGCTGGCGATCAATGTCGGCGCGCGCGTCTACGTGCTGCCCTGCATCGCCGGCCATGTCGGCGCCGATGCGGCCGGCGCCGTGCTTTCAGAAGGTCCGCACCGTCAGGACAGGATGATGCTGCTGGTCGATGTCGGCACCAATGCCGAGATCGTGCTCGGCAACTCCAGGCGCATGGTCGCCGCCTCCTCGCCCACAGGCCCCGCCTTTGAAGGGGCCGAGATTTCTGCCGGCCAGCGCGCCGCGCCCGGTGCCATAGAGCGGGTACGCATCGACCCTGCCACGCTCGAGCCGCGCTTCAGGATCATCGGTTCTGATCTCTGGTCCGACGAGCCGGGCTTCGAGGAAGCAGCCGAAAAACTCGGCATCACCGGCATCTGCGGCTCCGCCATCATCGAGGTCGTGGCCGAGATGTATCTGGCGGGCATCATCTCCGAGGACGGCGTGGTCGACGGCGAGATGGCGTCGCGCACCCCCCGCATCGTCCAGACGGGACGCACCTGGTCCTACCTGCTGCATGACGGCAAGCAGAAGCACTACATCACCCAGAACGACGTGCGCGCCATCCAGCTTGCCAAGGCCGCGCTCTATGCCGGCATCAGGCTCCTGATGGAGAAGCAGGGCATCGACCATGTCGACACGATCGGCTTTGCCGGCGCATTCGGCTCCTTCATCGACCCCAAATACGCGATGGTGCTGGGCCTGATCCCGGACTGCGCGCTCTCCGAGGTCAAGGCCGTGGGCAATGCGGCCGGCACCGGGGCGCTGATGGCACTGCTCAACCGGGAGTATCGTCGCGAGATCGAGACGACGGTGAAATGGATCGAGAAGATCGAGACCGCACTTGAGCCCCGCTTCCAGCAACTGTTCATCGATGCCATGGCAATCCCCAACCGTATCGACCCCTTTCCGAATCTGGCCGCGGAGGTTGCCTTGCCCGCGCGCCGCATGGCGACCGCCAATGGCGAGGCGGCACCGCGCCGCCGCTCGCGCGAGGAACGCGCCGCGCGCAGGGCACGCGATTAACCCTCAGTCGATCTCGGCATCCACCGCATCGAGCATCTTGTTGGTGATCGATTGCCTCCAGCTCCCCGCATCGGCCCATGGATCGGCTGCCTTGAGTCGTTTCTCCATGTCCGTGATGCGGAACTGGTTTGCGGCCTCGAGCGCCTGCAGTTCGTCCCAGGAAACCGGCACCGCCACCGGCGCGCCCTGCCGCGAACGCGTCGAATAGGGCGCGATAGCCGTCGCCCCGCGCTCGTTGCGCAGCCAGTCGACGAAGATTCGCCCCTTGCGCTTGGCCTTGGAGGCCTGGGCGACATAGCGTTCCGGCGCCTCGGCCGCGAGCATGCGCGCAAAGCCCCTCGCAAAACCTTTCACTTCCGGCCATTCCGCACGGCGAGTGAGTGGCGCGATGACGTGCACGCCCTTGCCGCCTGTCACCAGCGGAACTGTCTTCAGACCCAGCTCGGCAAGCCGGTCGCGGATGTCGAAGGACGCCTCCTTCACGTCGCCGAAATCCAACCCCTCGTCCGGGTCGAGGTCGAAGACCAGTCGGTCGGGCTTTTCCAGCATGTCGCCGCGCGAGCCCCAGATGTGGAATTCGAGCGTGCCCATCTGCACGCCGGCGATCAGAGAGGACAGCGTGTCGAGCCTGAGATACGTCGCCTTGCCGCCATCCTTCTCCGTGATTTCCTGGCGCTTCATCGCGGCCGGAAAGCCCTTGTGGTCGTGGCGCTGGAAGAAGCATTGCCCTCCCTCGCCTTGCGGACAGCGAACCAGGCTGACCAGCCGCCCCTCGACCAGCGGCAGCATGCGATCTGCCACCCGCTCATAATGGGCGGCGAGATCGGCTTTCGTCACCCCCTGCTCCTCGAACAGCACCTTGTCGGGGCTCGACAATTTCACGCCGGCGATCCGGTCGCGGGTCTCGTGGCTCGCCATCGCCTGTCCTCCGGCCTCTTCGAGAACCACCTCAGCGGCGTCCTTGTCGCCGCGAATGCCCTTCACCACGCCATGCCGCACGACGCCATCTGCAGTGAATTCGGCGAAATCGACCTCTACCACCAGTTCCGGCGTGACGAATTTCGCATCACGCGATGCCTCCCTCGGCAGCGACGCGAAGGGCGAGGTCTTGCGCTCAATGCCCTTGAGAGCCTCACCGAGTTCTTCCAGCGTGCCGCCTGCGAAGCTGCCCAAACGTCCTTTATAGACGAATTTGCCGTTATCCTGCACGCCGATCAGGACGGACGAGAACGGCCGCGCCTTCTTGTCCGTCGGCGAATAGCCGCCGATCACGAATTCCTGCCGCCGCGTGCATTTGACCTTCAGCCAGTCCCTGCTCCGGCCCGAGCGATAGGGTGCATCGGCACGTTTGGCGATGATGCCTTCGTGGCCGGACCGGCATATCTCAGCAAAGACCTTGTTCGCGCTGCCACGCACATGGTCGGAACAGACCAGCGCGCCCTGCCCGCGCCCCACGATCTTCTCCAGCCGTTCCTTGCGCTCGACGAGCGGCAATTCAGCGATCTCCTCCCCTCCTTCAATGAGGAGATCGAACACGAAACACGACATTTCCCCGCCCTGCTTGATCGCCTTCTGCAGCGTTGAAAAATCCGTTCGGCCCTTGCCGTCGAAGGCGACGATCTCGCCGTCGATCAGCGTGCCGTCCGTGTCGAGCGCAGCCGCGGCTTCGGCGATGCCGGGGAACTTGTCGGTCCAGTCCTTTCCGTTGCGCGTGAAGATGCGCGCCTTGCCGCCGGCAATGGCGATCAGGGTCCGGTAGCCGTCATATTTGAGCTCGGAGAGCCATTCTCGACCCTCCGGCGCCTCGGAGACCAGCGTTGCCAGTTGCGGCTCGCGCCAGCGCGGAAGCGCTTCTGACTTGCCTCCCAACCTACGCTCCGGCTCCTTCTTGGTAGCAGGCTTGTCCTCGACCTTGTTGGACAGATCGCTTGCCGCCAGCTTCCGTCCGCCCTTGGCGATCTGGGTCATCGTCCTGTCAGAAACGACGGATTTCACGTGTTTCTTGGTGATGTCGCCGCGCGCCGCCGCGACCTCGTCCTTGTGCTTGATCAGCAGCCAGTTCTCGCGCTTTTCGCCCTTTCGGGGCCTCATGCGCACCAGCGCCCAGCTGCCCTTCATGCGCTCTCCGTGCAGCGTGAAGCCGAGCTTGCCGTTCTTGAGACCTTCTTCGGGATCGTTCTCCGGCTCCCAAGTACCGCGGTCCCACAGCATCACAGTACCGCCGCCATATTGCTTCGGCGGGATCACACCCTCGAACTCGCCATAAGCGAGCGGGTGGTCCTCGGTGCGGACCGCCAGGCGCTTTTCCGAAGGGTCGAGGCTCGGGCCGCGCGTCACCGCCCAGCTTTTGAGAACCCCGTCCCATTCCAAGCGGAAATCGAAATGAAGGCGCGTGGCATCATGTTTCTGGACGACGAAGGACAACTTGCCGCCCGCCGTACGCGGCTTCCCATCTGCGCCCGGCTCCGGGGTGAGCGAGAAATCTCGCTTTTCACGATATTCCTCAAGAAGTGTGTCGCCCTTGCTCATGGCGTCATCAGGCGGACTTCTTGCGCCGCGAGGAGCTGGATGAGGCACCACGCTTCTTGGAGCCGCCGCTGTCTTCCAGGCTCTTTTTCAGTGCCGACATGAGGTCGACCACATTGTCGCCCTTGGGTCGGCTGCTTCCGCTCTCGACCGCGACCCTGCTCTTGCGGCCTTTCGACTTGTCGGCCACCAGTTTGCGGATCGCATCGGCATAGCGATCCTTGAAGGCGCCCGCGTCAAACGGCGCAGTCTTCTTTTCGATCAGGTCGGAAGCGACCGCGAGCAATTCCTTCTCTGCCTTCTTCTTCGAAATGGAAGAGAAGAACGGATCGGTCTTCCTGATCTCCTCTTCATAGTGCAGCGTCTCGAGCAGCAGCCCGCTGCCGCAAGGCCGCACCGCGACCAGATGTTCGCGGCCCCTCATGGCAAGCTGACCGAGGCCTGCCTTGCGGCTCTGGCCGAGCGCGTCGCGCACCACCCGGAAGGCATCCTCGGCGAGTTCGTCCGTCGGGGCCAGGAAATAGGGTTTGTCGAAATATATCGGGGGGATTTCTGTGATGTCTACGAACTGGATCAGTTCAAGCGTCTTCTTCGTCTCGAGCTTGATGCGGTCGATCTCTTCCGGCTCAATCAGCACATATTCGTCGCTCTCGACTTCATATCCCTTCCAGATGTCGTCGGCATCGACCGGACCGATGCCGGGCACGACCTTCTCGTAGCGCACAGGTTTGCCAGACGGCTTGTGGATCTGCCGGAAAGAGATTGTCGAGGAGCGGTTCGTCGCCGAATACATCTCCACCGGTATCGATACGAGCGAGAGCCGCAACTGGCCCTTCCAAACTGGTCGGACAGCCATGACACTTCACTCCCCACAAAAAACAAAACCCATTGGCGTTTAAGCCGCTCCGGTCGAATTGGTTCCCCGTTCAGCGGTCCCAGGCAGAGTCCGGGGCGTCCGGCATTGCGATTGCCTGCCGCGCCAGCCATATAGAGCCCATTCCTCCGCCAGTTCTCGGCCGGCAGCTGCCACATCCTCCAAGAGTGCCCCATGCCCTCCCTTAAAGCCCATCTCGTTGCTTTCGTTCTGCGCAACACGCGAAAGAAGGCATTTCGCAGCCCCGGAGGCTTGCAGGCTCTGATCGATAGCTCTCGCAAGATTCAGGATCACCGCCCCCCCGCCAAGATTTCGGCCCGCCTGGATATCGAGACCCGCGAAGTCGCGGGCTGGCCAGTCTATGAAGCGCGGCCGCGCGGAACCGATCCATCTCGCCGGATCCTCTACCTGCATGGCGGCGCGTTCTGTTTCGAGCTCACGCCATTTCATTGGTCACTGATCGCCGACATGGCCGAGCGTCTGGACGCTCATGTGAGCGTTCCGATCTATCCTCTTGCGCCGGAGTATAATTTCCACGACGCCTATACGTTCGCAGGAGCCGTCTGGCGCGATGTCGTTGCCCGCGATGACGAGGTGATCGTCATGGGGGATTCAGCCGGAGGCACGATGGCACTGGTGCTGTCGATGATGGCGGCACACGAAGGCTGGGCACGGGCATCTCGCCTGGTGCTGCTGTCGCCGGCAGTGGACGCGACCCTCACCAACCCAAAGACGCATGAAATCGCGGCCATCGACCCTTGGCTCGACATTCCCGGCGGTCGCTACGCCTTCGAGCAGTTCGCGGCGGATCTGGAGTTCTCGGACTGGCGCATCAGCCCGATCTACGGAAATCTGGCGGTGCTGCCCCCTGTCCTGCTGTTCACAGGCACGCGCGACATGCTCTATCCCGACACGTTGGACTTCGCTGAGAAGGCCAAGACTGCCGGCGTCGACGTCACCACGGAAACCGGCGACAGGATGTTCCATGTCTGGCCGCTCATCGACATGCGAGAGGCACGCCAGGCCAGAGACCGGATCGTCGAATGGGTGAAGGCGCCTCGTCCGGCAATGACCGACGACAAGCGAGAGACAGCGGGCGCCTGATCAGGCACGGCTAGAAGCTGCCGGTTTCCTTGAACACCTCGAAGGCGGCGCGCATGTGGTCGGCTGCCGCGCAAACAGGCGCCGAAGGTTCGGATGCCACGACCATGCCGAGGCTGTAGACGCCGATCTCGGGCAGGCCATCCTCGGCGCCGAGTTCCACGAGCTCATCCCCCATGAAGGATTTGGGCAGCGGGGCGATGGCGAGATCGGCCAGGATCGCTGCTCGTTGCCCGGCCGTGTGGGCACTCATATAGGCGACGCGATAATCGCGCCCATCTCCGCCCAGGGCCGCCAGCGCACCCTCGCGCCAGGCACAGCCTTCCTCCCAGATCGAAACCGGCAGCGGCGCGCGCAAATGGGCGCAACCGCCCTTTGCCCCCGCCCAGACGATCGGTTCGGTCAGCAGGATTTCACCGCCCGGCGGCGGCGTGCTGCCGGCGCAGGTGAGGATCGCCATGTCGAGCGTCCGGTCCGCCAGGCGGCGCTTCAGGTTGGAACTCTGATCAATGATCACGTCGACCGCCACCGAGGGATGGGAAATCGCAAAGCGCTTCAGCACATGCGGCAAAACACGCTCGCCGAAGTCATCCGGCGATCCAAGCCGGACAACGCCGGCGATGTCCGGCACGATGAATTTCGAGACGGCCTCTCGATTGAGCGCCAGCATGCGTCGCGCATAGCCGAGCAACATCTCGCCGTCGATCGTCAGCGCGACCGATCGCGCGTCGCGCGTGAAGACCGCCCGCCCCAGCAACTCCTCCAGGCGCTTGATCTGCATCGAGACGGCTGAGGGCGTGCGAAACACGGCGTTCGCCGCAGTTGTGAAGCTTCCCGTCTCGGCAATCGCCACGAAGGTACGCAGCAGATCGAGATCGAGAAGAGGCAGCGGATGGTTGAGCGGAGCGTTCATGGCTTCCATCAATTTATCTGAACAGAGACATCATTCCATTTCGTTGGATTGAACGACAGCCTTACCCCATAGTCAAGTCATCAGCCAGGACATGTCGTCCGGCAGCGACAGGAAAGGAGCGTCGCAATGTTCACCGTAACCGCCTTTGGTCATCTCGTGGATGGACTGCGCAAGATCCACACGCGGCATCGTACCGACCGCATCCTGCGCGACCTGCCCCCGCATGTCCGACACGATATCGGCCTGGAGGAATTGCCGCCAATCCCACGGCGCGTAAGGCCTTTTGGGTCGGGGCAATGAGGCATCTCCTGTCGGCGATCCGCCGCTTTCTGGTCGAGTTCGACGAAGCCCACGAGCATGCGCGAACCGGACACCCGCCGCAACGTCTTCGCCACGAAGGCGGCGGCAGGCGCAATGGCAGGAAATGTCACCAGACTTCGTGAAGAGGGCGCACCCGGCCGGTTTCGGGTGTCGCCACACCCGCGCCTCGACAAGATCGGAGCGCCAGAAGCAACCCGCAGGGAAACATTGTCATGTCCTTCTTCTCCACCCTTCGCCGCCGTCTGGCCGAAAGGCGGCAACGGCGCGAGCGCTATGCCCAGACTCTGGAGATCTTGAGCCTGCCGCTTGAGATCCAGCTGGACATCCGCCGTCCCGAAAGTGAGCCAAGGGGCGCCCCGTCGACGGAAACTTCAAGACGCGGGCTTGCGGCCTGACTTGATGTCGCATTTGGTGCTGCCCACTTCGCATTTGTCTCTTTCGCGGCGCCGCACCAGGCATATATGTGCGCCATCTACGGCAGCCTACTTCGCCAGAAGGCCGCTCCGTGTGAAACCGATTTCTGCATGGAGTATGTCGTGAATTTCCTCCGCTTCCTGAAGACCCGCCGCGCGCTGAATCCCACCACCGTGCTGGAGCGCAAGAGGCTGGCTTCCACAATGCCGGGTCAGACCGGCGCCCTGGCCGCCTCGCGCCACGGCATCTTCGTCTGAACCTCCTTCCAGGCTGCTTTGAAGATGTGTCGGTAACCTGCGGAAATTTGCCATTCCGCACCGGCACATTCCATTGACAGACAAGCACTTTCCTGATGAGCCTTTGCTGATCGCGACATGATGTGTTCGCGGGTTTTTGTCCCCGCAGGCGAGAGGCAAACTTGGTAGGCGCGCAGCCCGTCAGACGTTCGATCGTCTTCTTCCTGGTGCCAGATTTCACCATGGTTGCCTTTGCGACGGCGCTCGAACCGCTGCGTTCGGCCAACCGCATGCTCGGCTTCCAGGCCTATAACTGGCGTCTTGCCTCAGCCGATGGCAAACCGGTGCGCGCCTCCAACGGTGTGGAATGCGCCGTCGATACGTCGCTGGAGGACGAGCGACGCAAGATGACCGGGGTCGATCGCCCCTCCATGGTCATTGTATGCGCAGGCCTCAACGTGGAGACCTACGCACCCCGTACGGTTCTTGCCTGGCTTCGAGAGGAATATAATCGCGGCGTCTCGGTGGGCGGTCTATGCACCGGCGCCTACGTGCTCGCCCAGGCCGGCTTGCTCGCCAATCGTCGTTGCGCGATCCACTGGGAAAACCTGCCAGGGTTTGCCGAGAAATTCCCCAAGGTCCAGGTATTTGCCGATCTCTTCGAGGTCGACCAGAACGTCTATACCTGCGCCGGCGGAACGGCAGCCATGGACATGATGCTGAAGCTGATCGGCGACGATTTCGACGACCATCTCGTCAACCGTGTCTGCGAGCAGATGCTGACCGACCGGGTGCGCAGCCCGACGGACCGCCAGCGCCTGCCGCTGCGCGCACGGCTCGGCGTCCAGAACTCCAAGGTGCTGTCGATCATCGAGCTGATGGAGGCAAATCTCGCCGAACCGCTCTCCCTGGTCGAGATTGCCGATCATGTCGGCCTTTCCCGGCGCCAGATAGAACGCCTGTTCCGCCATGAGATGGGCCGCTCGCCGGCGCGCTACTATCTCGAAATCCGGCTCGACCGCGCCCGCCATCTCCTGCTGCAGTCGTCGATGCCGGTGGTCGAGGTCGCGGTGGCCTGCGGCTTTGTTTCCGCCTCCCACTTCTCCAAATGCTACCGTGAACTTTATGCCCGTTCGCCCCAGCAGGAGCGTGCCGACCGCAAATTGATGGTCACGGCATAGACTTTTCAGTATCCAAAGAGAGACCAGCATGAACCAAGAGATTTTCCACGGCACCATTCCTGCCTTGATGACCCCGTGCACCCCGGCCCGCGCGCCAGATTTCGACGCGCTGGTGGCCAAGGGCAGGCAACTGGTCGAGGCGGGCATGTCGGGTGTCGTCTATTGCGGATCGATGGGTGACTGGCCCCTGCTGACCGACGACCAGCGGATGGAAGGCGTCGCGCGACTGGTGAAGGCTGGCATTCCCACCGTCGTCGGCACCGGCGCTGTCAACACAACACAGGCAGTTGCCCATGCAGCCCACGCGGCAAGCGTCGGCGCACAGGGTCTGATGGTCATCCCCCGCGTTTTGTCGCGTGGCTCCTCGGCCGCCGCGCAGCGGGACCATTTCAAGGCGGTCCTGTCGGCTGCACCCGATCTGCCTGCGGTAATCTACAACAGCCCCTATTACGGCTTTGCCACGCGCGCCGACCTCTTCTTCGCCCTTCGCGCCGAGCACCCAAATCTCATCGGCTTCAAGGAATTCGGTGGCGGGGCGGATCTGCGCTACGCGGCCGAGCACATCACCTCGCGCGACGACCGCGTGGCCCTGCTGGTGGGCGTCGACACGAATGTCTTCCACGGTTTCGTCAATTGCGGCGCGGTCGGCGCCATCACCGGCATCGGCAACGTGCTGCCGCGCGAAGTCCTTCATCTGGTCGAGCTTTCGAAGAAGGCAGCCCAGGGCGACGTCGTCGCGCGGCAACAGGCAAAGCAGCTGGACGATGCGCTGGCGGTCCTTTCCTCCTTCGACGAGGGGCCCGACCTGGTGCTCTACTACAAGCATCTGATGGTGCTCGCGGGAGACGACAACTACGCCCTCCATTTCTACGAAACCGACGCACTCAGCGATTCCCAGCGCAACTATGCCGAGACGCAGTACAAGTTGTTCCGGCAGTGGTATGCTGCATGGTCGGCCGGCCTCGGCGAGGATTGAGATCGCCGACAAGGGGGAACCACGGACAGATAGGCCGCCGTTCCCCATCGACCTGTTGCACGCCTTGCGAAGGACCACGACCCCATGCGCCACTTTCTCCTCGCTGCCACCCTGTCGCTGGTGGCAGCCACCGCGATGGCCCAGACCCTCACATTTCCACCCGAGGAAATCTTCGACGCAGCCATCGGTGACTGGAACCGCGACGGCAAGCCGGACCTCGCCATCCTGGCCCAATCGGATGGAGAGGATGGCGACACGAGCCTTTTCATCTATCTGCGCGAAGATGCCGAAGACGGTGTCCTGTCGCTTGCCTTTTCAGGACCGGACATGCTCTGGGGTTCGGGCGGGTCTCGCCGGTTTTACGGTCAGGAGCCTTCGCTTCGGGCTCTAGGCAACGGCTCTCTCGCCGTTACCGAGCAGAACTGGAGCGTCGGCCGCAATCGGTGGACCTCGACCATCACCGTCGCCTGGCGCGACGAGCGTTTCGTGGTTGCCGGCTACACTTTCAATTCCTTCGACACGCTGCAGCAGGAGGATCCGCTCAATTGCGACCTCAATCTCCTGAACGGCCGCGGCACGGTCAACGAACGTGAGGTGAGCTTTACTCTGCGTGCGGTCCCGTTGAGCGAATGGTCGAACCAAAACGGGGAAAACCCCGGGCTCATCGTCTGCCGCGACAACGAGTAGATCTGCACGGACTGCCGAAGGCCTGTGTCAAGGTCTCTGCATCATGGCCCTGAAGGATTCGACCAGACTGTCGAACACGGCTCTTACCCTCGGTACGCGGGTCAGGTTCTCGTGGGTGACGATCCAGGTCTCCATGACCGCGGCTTCCAGATCGGGCAACAGCCGCACAAGCTTCGGATCGCGCTCGCCGACGGGCACCTGGGCAAGCGCGATCGCCACTCCCGCGCGTGCTGCCGCCAGTTGGGCCGGGTGGCTATCGGTACGCAGCACGAGCTGATCGCGGATCAGGCCAAAGCCTTCTGCAAAGGCAAGATCGGTGCGGTTACGATCCGGCCCGATGAAATCGTGACTGCCAAGATCCGTCACCTTCCGTGGCTGCCCCCGCCGGGCCAGATAGACAGGCGAAGCAAAAAGCCCCAGCGGTATAGCCGCCACCTTCCGTGCAACCAGTGCATCCTGCTTGGGCTGAACCGTCCGCACCGCGACATCGACCTCCCGGGCGAGCAGGTCGGCAGGCAAATTGCTCAACGACAACTCGATGCGGATCGATGGATGCGTCTCCCGCAACCGAGCCAGCATCTCAGGTATAACCTCAATGCCCATGAATTCCGGCACGCTGATGCGAACCGTGCCAGCAATCGCGCCACCCACTGCAGAAGCCTGCCTTACGAAGAAATCCGAAGCCATTGCCATCGCCCGGGCCGGTTCCCTGAGCGCTTCGGCCGTCTCGGTAGGCGTCAGGCCGTTGGCCGAGCGGGTAAACAGCAGAGTGCCAAGCGCCTTTTCGAGTACCTCGATCCGTGAGCGGACTGTCGGGTGCGAAAGGCCGAGCCGCCGCGCCGCGCCGGCAAGGCTGCCTTCCTCCAGCACCGCCAGAAAGATGCGCTGATCGTTCCACTCGACCGATGTGCCCATAAAAAAATGACTAGCAGATGCAGAATTGTTTGCAATTCACTTTCATGCGCGACGATCCCATTCTTGGCTCGACACGAAAATTGAGGAGCGAAGAAAATGACCGAAGACAGGAAAGCCCTGGTGCTGGGCGCAACAGGTGGCATTGGCGGCGCGATTGCCAAGGCACTTGTCAGGCACGGATGGAACGTGCGCGGCATGGCACGCCAGCTACCGGATCAGAACTCCATGATGGAATGGGTCGCAGGCGATGCGATGCGCCGCGAAGATGTCCAGCGCGCGGCGGAAGGCGCTTCCGTCATCGTTCACGCGGTAAACCCGCCGCATTATCGCAATTGGGACAGGCTGGTGCTGCCGATGATCGACAATACCATTTCGGCCGCCCGCGCGGTCGGCGGCGCCCGCGTGGTGCTGCCGGGAACGGTCTACAATTACGATCCCGCAACAACGCCCCTTGTCTCCTCGCAGACGCCCCAGCGCCCCCGAAGCCGCAAGGGCGCCATCCGTGTCGCGCTCGAAGAACGGCTGGAAAAGGCTGCGCCGGCGGTTCCCGCCCTCATCCTGCGCGCCGGCGACTTTTTCGGTCCCGGCGTTCGTTCGAGTTGGTTCGCCCAGGCCATGATCACGCCCGGCAAGCCGGTAAAGCGCATCATGAACCCGGCGCGAGGCGCTGGACACAGCTGGGCCTACCTGCCCGACCTGGCCGAAACCTTCGCGCTCCTGCTCGACCGCCCCGAAAGGCTCCGCCCCTTCGAACGCCTGCAATTCGAAGGCCTGTTTGACGAAAGCGGTGGCCAACTGGTCGCGGCAATCCGCGAGGTCAACGGCCGCAATGTCAGCGTCCGGGCCTTTCCCTGGTGGGCGATCAAGCTTCTGGCTCCCTTCAACGGCTTCATGCGGGAGGCTTCGGAAATCGCCCCCTACTGGCGCCACCCGATGCGCTTTGACAATCAGCGGCTGGTGGAACTTCTTGGACATGAGCCGAGGACACCCCTGCCCGAGGCAGTGCGCGCCAGCCTTGTGGACATGGGCTGCCTGCCGGCAAGCCAGTCAGCAGAACTGCAGATGATGGCCGCTTGAGCCAATGGGTGGCGCCCTGCTCCGCAGGCCGGATCAGGGCGCCACCTCCCCACCCCAGCGCCGCTCCCCGATCATGCAATCGTAGCCTTCCGCCATCGACACCCTGATCGGCGCCATATCGTTGATTGCATAGCGCCGCCATGTCGGCGACCAAGGCCCTGACAATTCAAGCACGATCTTGCGCCGCACCGCTTCGGGAAAGTCCTTCCAGTCAGTCACCGGGATCGAGAAGGCACCCGGCCCTCCAATGACGCAATTGGCGTAGTAGTCGTCGAGATCGTCGATGTCGAAGCGACCGGCCGGCCCCATGTTGGTCATCAAAGGCAGACCGTTGATGGTCACACCCTGTGCCACCAGAGCATCGCGTGCAGGCACGACCGGCGCACCGTGATTGTTCGGCCCGTCCCCCGAAATATCCAGGACACGCCGCATGCCGGTGAAGTGGCTCTCGGCGAACAAGTCTCCGGCAAACAGGATCGCGCCCGAGATCGAGGTCCGGCGCGCGCTGCGCGGTGGCGTCTCCGACATGCGCGCCACCACGCGCTCGGCATCTTCCAGCGTCTCGATAACCGTCCACGGCACGACCAGGAATTGTGATGTATCGCCTGCCCATTCGAAGATCGCGATGGCGATGCGCCCGTGAATGCCATCCCGGATCGCGCTGATCACCGACTCATGCGTCAGCGCGGCCACATAGCCTTCACGCTGGATGCGCAGTTCCTCTGGTGACATGGAAAGCGAGACGTCGGCGCCAATGATGAGTTCGACATCGACGGGTTCGGCCCTGGCTTCCGGCGCAAACCAACCGGAGGAGAGGACGAAGGCGGCACCTAGAGCCAGCGCCGCTGCTGGACGACCGAGTGCAATCATTGGTCGAGTGTAGACCGATTTCCGCGCGGCGGGGGCCGCGCGGAAACACATCGGATTACAATCCCATCACATGTCCGCGATCAGCCGGCTTCAGCCATCGGCCCGCAATGCGGCGTTCTCGGGATCGTAGGGGCCTTCACTGATGACGGTCGCCTTGTGCTTGGTTCCAAGGATGGTGATTTCCATCTCGGTGCCGTCGGCTGCCACGGCCGGCTCGACCATTGCCAGCGCCAGGCTCTTGCCCACGCGCCAGCCGAACCCGCCATGGGTGGCGCGCCCGACCAGACGACCATCCTTGTGGATCGCCTCGTTGCCCCGGGCATCGGCATCGGTGACGCCATGGACCTCAAGCGTGACGAAGGTCCAGCGCGGCCCCTCCTCCTTCAGCCGCAACAGCGCCTCGCGACCCAGGAAGTCGCCCTTCTCCAGCCGCACGAAACGGTCCAGCCCGCTCTCCCAGGCCGAATATTCGATCGACATCTCGCGCGGGATCAGTCGATAACTCTTCTCGATTGCCATGGCGGTCATCGCGCGTATGCCGAATGGCTTGATCCCGAACTCCGCCCCCGCCTCCATCAGCGCGTCGAACAGCACGTTCTGCTGCTCGATCGGGTGGTGCAGTTCCCAGCCCAGCTCACCAACGAAATTGACACGGAGCGCATGCGCAGTCGCTGTGCCCACCGAGATCTGCTTGCCCGACAGCCAGGGGAAATCCGCATTCGAAAGGCTGGTGCGGGTAAGCTTCTTCAAGACCTCGCGGCTCTTCGGCCCAGCCAGCACGAGCACGCCATACTGCGCGGTGATCGGCGTCAGCGTCACCGAACCGTCCGTTGGCGCCAGCTTGGCCAGCACGTCATGGTCATGCGCCTCGTAAGCACCAGCCGACACCAGATAGAACCGTCCCGGCTTCCACTCATAGACGGTGAACTCGCTCTTCACGCCACCATGCTTTGTCAGCAGATGCGCGAGCGCGATCCGCCCGCGCTTCTTGGGCAGAGCATTAGCGAGAATCGTTTCGAGCCAGGCACGCGCACCAGGGCCCGATACCTCCATCTTGGCGAAGGCGGACATGTCGAGCACGCCGACATTCTCGTGGACGCTCTTCACCTCGGCGCCGACATGCTCGAAATAATTCGACCGGCGGAACGACCAACGTTCCACGATGCGCCCGTCTTCCAGCGGCGGGGCATGGTTCTCGTTGGTGAGCACGTCCACGCCCACCCCGATCTCATCGGCCGGCACCTCATAGCCCTCTGGCGCAAACCAGTTTGCCCGCTCCCAACCATAGACCGAGCCGAACACGCCGCCGAGCGCCTTCAGCCGTCCGTAGACCGGCGTGGTCTTCAGCGGCCTGCCCGCCGCGCGCTCCTCGTCGGGGTAGTGCATGGTAAAGACATTGGCATAGGCCTCCTCGTTCTTCTCGATGAGGTAGCCCTCGGTCGCATAGGGACCGAAGCGACGCGGGTCGACACCCATCATGTCGATGGTCGGCTCGCCATCGACGATCCACTCGGCCAGCTGCCAGCCCGCACCGCCAGCGGCCGTGACGCCGAACGAATGCCCCTCGTTGAGCCAGAAATTCTTCAGCCCCGGCGCAGGCCCGATGATCGGCGAGCCATCCGGCGTGTAGGCGATGGCGCCATTATAGACCTTCTTGATGCCGACCTCGCCGAAAGCCGGCACGCGCGCGATCGCCGTTTCGATATGCGGCATCAGCCGTTCGAGATCTTCCTGGAACAGCTCGTACTCGCTGTCGTCCGACGGCCCGTCCACATAGCAGACCGGCGCACCCTTCTCGTATGGGCCAAGCAGCAATCCGCCATTCTCCTCGCGCATGTACCAGGACGAATCGCTCTCGCGCAGAACACCCATCTCGGGCAGACCCTTGCGCTTGCGTTCCACGATCGCCGGGTGCGGCTCGGTGACGATATACTGGTGCTCGACCGGGATCACCGGCACGTTGAGGCCCACCATCTCGCCGGTCTTGCGCGCAAAATTGCCGGTCGCCGAGACGATGTGCTCGGCCAGGATGTCGCCCTTGTCGGTCTTCACCAGCCACTTGCCGTCGGCCTGTTGCTCGATGGCCGTCACGGTCGTGTTCCGGTAGATCGTCGCGCCGCGGTCGCGGGCGCCCTTGGCCAGCGCCTGCGTGAGATCGGCAGGCTGGATGTAGCCATCGTCCGTATGCTGGATGGCGCCCAGAATGCCGTCCGTCTCGCACAGCGGCCAGGCTTCCTTGAGTTCTTCCGGCGTCAGCAGCTTGACCGGCACGCCGATGGTCTCGGCAACGCCCGCATAATACATGAACTCGTCCCAGCGATCCTTGGTGCGGGCCAGCCGGATGTTCGTGCAGTTGGTGAAGCCGACATTCATGCCGGTTTCTTCCTGAAGCTCCTGGTAGAAGCGCACCGAGTATTTGTGGATCTGGCCGACCGAGTAGCTCATGTTGAACAGCGGCAGCAGGCCGGCGGCATGCCAGGTCGAGCCGGATGTCAGCTCCTTGCGCTCGATCAGGACAGAATCCGTCCAACCCTTTCTTGCCAGGTGATAGAGGGTCGAAACGCCCACGACGCCTCCCCCGATCACAACCGCGCGCGCCTCGGTCTTCATGCCGTCTCCAATCGCCCAACAGAATTGCGGCAGCCATTGCTCGTGCCTGTGAGGCCGCCTTGTTGCCCCGGACAATATGACTTCATGTCATCACCGCCTGTGCCTGTTTGCGACACGCGAAAAACGGCCCGCGACGCGCATCCCGATAGCCCTGCGCGCACCGCCATGACGAAAGCCGGTCGGGCCGATTGCGCACCGCCTGCCCGCTGTCCTATAGCTTGGACCACGCTCACGGACCCGGTGCTGTCGCCTCATGGCTGAATATTCGGTCTTCTCGCTCATCAGGAACGCGCTTGCCGGCAATCGCGACTGGAAACCCGCCTGGCGCAAGCCCGACCCGCGTCCTTCCTACGACGTGATCGTCATCGGCGGGGGCGGCCATGGCCTCGCTACCGCCTATTACCTCGCCCGCGAACACGGCATCACCAATGTGGCGGTGCTCGAAAGAGGCTGGATCGGCTCGGGCAATGTCGGACGCAACACCACCATCGTGCGCTCCAACTACATGCTTCCCGAAAACATCCGCTTCTACGAGCATTCGATGAAGCTGTGGGAGGGGCTTTCTCACGAACTCAACTACAATGTGATGTTCTCGCAGCGCGGCGTTCTCAATCTCGCCCATACGCCGGCCCAGCTCGACGATTATGCAAGGCGCGGCAACGCCATGCGCCATGAAGGCGGCGATGCGGTGCTGCTCGGCCGCGAGGAGGTGGCGCGCATGGTGCCCGGCCTCGATACGTCCGGCTCCGCCCGTTTTCCGATCGTCGGCGGCCTCCTGCAGCCGCGCGCCGGAACGGCCCGCCACGACGCCGTCGCCTGGGGCTTTGCCCGCGCTGCCGACCGGCTCGGCGTTGACATCATCGAGAATTGCGAAGTCACCGGCTTCCTTCGCGAGGGCGAACGCATCGTTGGCGTGACCTCCACGCGCGGCGAAATCCGCGCGCCCAAGGTCGCGGTCGTCGTGGCCGGATCGACCGGCCGCGTGATGAAGCTGGCCGGCATCGACAACATGCCGATCGAGAGCCACGTGCTGCAAGCCTTCGTCTCGGAATCGCTGAAGCCCTTCGTCCACCAGGTCGTCACGTTCGGCGCCGGGCATCTCTACATGTCCCAGTCAGACAAGGGCGGCCTTGTCTTCGGCGGCGATCTCGATGGCTACAACACCTATGCCCAGCGCGGAAACCTGCCGCTGGTCGAGGAAGTCATGAGCGAGATGGTCGCGATGTTCCCGGCCCTTGCCCGCGTGCGCCTCTTGCGTTCATGGGGAGGGTTGGCGGACATGTCGATGGACGGCAGCCCGATCATCGCGACCGGTCCCCTGCCCGGCATGTATCTCAACTGCGGCTGGTGCTATGGCGGCTTCAAGGCGACCCCGGGCTCCGGCTGGTGTTTCGCCTGGACAATCGCCCGCGACGAAGCCCACCCGATCAATGCTCCCTTCACGCTCAACCGTTTCCAGCGCGGCATCCTCATCGACGAGAAGGGCCAGGGAGCAACGCCGAAATGGCACTGACACCATGATCATCCCCTGTCCCTATTGCGGTCCCAGAGACCTGTCGGAGTTCACCTATCAGGGCGATGCAACGCGCACGCGTCCCGACCCGGCGTCGACGGATGAGGCGGCATGGTACGCCTGGGTCTACCAGCGGCCCAACCCGGCCGGATGGCACCGTGAATTCTGGCAGCACACGGGCGGCTGCCGCGCGCATCTGGTCGTTCACCGCAACACGCTGACGCATGAGATCGGCAATGTCGCGTTTGCCCGCCACATGGGCACCGCGTCTTCAAAGACGGCTCCCCGGCCAGCGAAAACCCGCAAGACGGCGGCTGCAAAACCGGCAAAGCCGACAGCAACCGCAGCGCCGGGCAGACCCCGCGCCACCCGCAAGGGAGACGCGACATGAGCCCGCGGCGTGCCCCCGTCGGCGGCCATGTCGACCGCTCCCGCCAGCTGAGCTTCACCTTCGACGGCCGCCGCATGGTCGGCCATCCGGGCGACACTTTGGCCTCCGCGCTGATGGCAGGCGGCGTCAGCCTCCTCGGTCGGTCGTTCAAGTATCACCGCCCGCGCGGCATCTTCTCGGCCGGCATCGAAGAGCCAAACGCACTGGTCACGGTCCTGAAGGATGGGGTGCGCGAACCCAACATCCCGGCAACTTCGGTCGAACTGTTCGAGGGCCTGGTTGCCGAAAGCCAGAACCGCTTTCCCTCCCTGGCCTTTGACATCAGCGCCGCCAACCAGCTTGCCGGCCCGCTTCTGTCGGCCGGTTTCTACTACAAGACCTTCATGGGCCCGGTTCTCGGCCCGCTGCGCGGTACACGTTTCTGGATGTTCTGCGAGTGGTTCATCCGCCGTGCTGCCGGCCTCGGCAAGGCTGGCTATGAACCGGATCCTGCCCGCTACGAGCGCATGAACGCGTTCTGCGACGTGCTCGTCGTCGGCTCCGGCCCCGCGGGTCTGATGGCGGCAAGAACCGCCGCCAACGCCGGCGAGCAGGTGATCCTGGCCGAACAGGAACCGCAATTGGGCGGCTCGGCACGCTGGAGTGGCGAGACGATCGGCACGCAGGTTGCCTCGCAATGGGTAGCCGAAAGCGTTGCCGAACTGGCGGCCATGCCCAATGTCCACCTCCTGCCGCGCGCGACCGTCTGGGGCTACTACGACGACAACACGCTTGCCGCGATCGAACGCGTGACCGACCACAAAGCCCGGCCTGCCCCCGGCGAACCCCGCCACCGTCACTGGACGATCCGCGCCGGTGCCGTGGTGCTCGCCACCGGCGCCTTCGAGCGACCACTTGTATTCCCCGGAAACGACAGGCCCGGGGTGATGCTGGCGGGTGCGGCCGAACGCTACGCTGCCGACTACGGCGTGTTGCCCGGCAACCGGATAGCGCTCTTCACCAACAACGATTCGGCCTATCGCGCCGCTTTGGCCCTGGAACGCGCCGGAGCCGACATCGCGGTGATCGTCGATATCCGGCCGCAGGTTTCCGCAGCCGCGCGCGATCTTGCCGAGAAATCGGGCGCCGAGCTTCTGACCGGCCATGCCGTCGTCGCCACAAGGGGCCGGCACGTGATCAGCCAGATCAGTGTCCAGCCGTTCGATGCCGCAACCGGCCAGCTGTCTGGGACGCTCCGCACCATCGATACGGACTGTCTTGCCGTGTCCGGCGGATGGTCGCCGGCTATTCACCTGGCAAGCCAGGCCGGCGCAGCTCCGAAATGGGACGACCGACTGCAGGCCTTTTTGCCGCCCGAGCCCAATCAGAAATGGCATGGTGCCGGCGCTTTCACCGGTGCCTTCACCACCCAGGAAGCCATTGTCGAGGGCGTCGCCGCCGGGTCGGCTGCAGCCGGCGCGCCATCCCCGCGCGAGGCCCCGCCGCAGGTCGAAGCACCGGATCTGGACGTCACGCCCGCCCCGGTTCTTGAAGTGCAGGCACCCGGCAAGGCGTTTGTCGATCTGCAGCACGACGTCACCGCCGACGACATCCGGTTGGCGCACCGGGAAGGCTTCGTCTCGGTCGAGCACATGAAGCGCTACACCACGCTCGGCATGGCCACGGACCAGGGCCGCACGTCAAACGTGCCCGGCCTCGCCATCATGGCCGCTGCACGGGGACTCTCCATACCCGAAGTCGGCACCACCCGCTTCCGTCCGCCCTTTTCGCCCGTCTCGTTGGGCGCGCTGGCGGCCGAACGCCATGGCGAACTCAAACCCGACCGGCTGACACCCATGCACGACTGGCATGTCGAGAACGGCGCGCGCATCTATGCCGCCGGCCTGTGGCATCGTCCGATGATCTATGGACTGCCCGGAGAGACGGTCGAGCAGGCCTATGTTCGCGAAGCCCGATCCGTCCGCGCCAGCGTCGGCATCGTCGATGTCTCGACATTGGGCAAGATCGCCGTGCAGGGTCCGGATGCAGCCGATTTCCTCGACCGGGTCTACACCAACACCTTCTCCACCCTACCCGTGAACCGCGCCCGCTACGGCCTGATGCTGCGCGAGGAAGGCATTGCCTTCGACGACGGCACGACCTGGCGGCTCGCAGAGCACGACTTCCTGATGACGACGACCACGGCCAATGCCGGCAAGGTCATGCAGCATCTGGAATACTACCTAGACACCGTCTGGCCGAACCTGCGGGTGCGAGTCACCTCGGTCACGGATCAGTGGGCTGGCGCGGCGGTCGCAGGGCCAAACGCGCGCAAGGTTCTGGAACGCTGCGTCCAGGGCGCGGCCGTGGACGACAAGTCGTTGCCCTTCATGGGTATCGTGCGTGGCGAGATTGCCGGCGCACCGGTTGTCATCTGCCGGCTCTCCTTCTCCGGCGAACTCGCCTACGAGGTCTATTGCGGCGCCGGCCATGGCCTGTTCGTCTGGAAGGATCTGCTCGCGGCCGGCGAGCCCTTCGGCATCGTGCCCTACGGATTGGAGGCCTTGGGCACCCTGCGCATCGAAAAGGGTCACGTCACCGGTGCAGAGATCGACGGGCGCACCGGCCCGCGCGACCTCTGTCTCGACTGGATGCTGTCGAAGAAGAAGCCCTTCATCGGCTCCGCCATGATGGATCGCGACGGCTTGATTGCAAAGGACCGGCTGAAGCTCGTCGGCGTGATCGCGCTCGACAACCGCGCGCTGGCCGGCGGTGCCCACATCGTCGAAAAGGCAGATCCCGAAAACCCGCGTGGCTCGATCGGGCATGTCACGGCTGCCTGCTTCTCGCCCGAACTCGGCAAGCATATCGGCCTGGCACTGGTTCAGGGAGGCAAGAAGCGCCACGGCACCCGCGCCTACATCTCGGATCCGGTGCGCAATCGATTTGGACCGGTCGAGATTGTCAGTCACCATTTCGTCGACCCGGACGGGAGCCGCATGCATGGTTGAGCAGCTTTCGCCCCTTGAGCCTGTCTATCGCCACGGCCGCCACGGCAATCCGGAAGGCGAGCCCGGCATTGTGCTGACCGAGACGCGGCCAGGCTCCATCGTTCAGGTAGGATGCTGGCCGGGTCGCGAGAGCGATGCGCTTGCCGCGATCTCGTCAGCAACCGGGCTTGCCATCGCCAATCTGCCGCGCGCCGGCGCGGTGTCGGGCCACCGTTCCGGTTTCGGCATCGGGCCCGGCCTATGGCTCCTGACCGATCAGGCCGAGGGATTGACTGGCCGTCTCGAACCCGTCATCGACATCGAGACCGGCACTGTGACTGACCTTTCGCATGGCCGCACCGCGATCCGCATCTCGGGTCCCAAGGGCGAATGGGTGCTGGCCAAACTCTTCGCCATCGACTTCTCGCTGGCCGCGTTTCCTGTGGAAGCGGGGCGCGCTACCGCCCATCACGACGTCTTCGCCCACATCCAGCGCATCGGCGACGACGCCTTCGACATCTTTGTCTTCCGATCTTTCGCGCGCGCCTTCTGGACGGCGCTGGGACACGCAAGTGAAGAGGTCGGCTACGAGATCCGCTAGCCGGCTATCGTCGCTGGAACGTCACGGGCCAGCGCTAGTCTCCCTGCATCTTTTGGTTTGATCCATTGCAGGGATTCCTCAGATGCTGGCTCTTCTCGTCACCGCCATCGGCGCCGCGACCGCCCTTCTCCTGGCTGCGCTTCTGGTCGCCTCCCTCGTGCACCGCGACTTCCAGTTCTGGCCACCGCCGGCCGC
Source organism: Aliihoeflea sp. (assembly GCA_046297455.1). Classification (GTDB taxonomy): domain Bacteria; phylum Pseudomonadota; class Alphaproteobacteria; order Rhizobiales; family Rhizobiaceae; genus ZYF759. The sequence goes on along the minus strand of JBKBIT010000019.1, from coordinate 16,039 downwards.
CGGGACCTGGCAGGAGAACCTGTTCTGGGCGCTGTTCCGCGTCTATTGCGGTGCGCTGATCCTGATCGCACCACTCGACCCCGACGTCCTCGGATGGGATCACTGGAGCCGCTTGGCGGTAGGCCTGCCGCTACTCGTCATTGGCACCGCGACGATGCTCTACGGCTACGGCTTCCTCGGTCTCGCCAACACCTATGGCCGTGCCGAGGGTCTGGTGACAGGCGGTCTCTACGCCTATTCGCGCAACCCTCAATATGTCGCCTCTGTCGCCGCAGGGTTTGGTTGGGCGCTGGTCTTCGCGTCGCCACTGGCGCTGGCCTTTGCTGCCGGCCTTTTCGTGCTCTATGCGCTGTTCGCGCTCAACGAGGAGCGCTGGCTGCTTTCGCAATATGGCGAGGCGTTCGCCCGCTACTGCAGCGAAGCGCCGCGGTTTGTCGATCTGCGCAGCTTTGCGCGGGCATTCGCCGCCTTGTCGCGGCCGCGACCTATTTCAGAAAGGTAGCGAATGCCTCGACCGGCTCGCGCTCCGTGCGAAGCTGGTTCTCCGGCTTCGACACGTCTTCGTAACCGAGCGCCATGCCGCAAACCACCATCTCCTCGTCGGGTATCTGGAGGATCGGCCTGATCTGGCGGTGATAGGGCGCGAAGGCCGCCTGCGGGCAGGTGTGCAGTCCACGGCCACGTGCCGCGATCATGATCGACTGCAGGAACATGCCGTGATCGATCCAGGAGCCGAGTTCGAGGCGGCGGTCGATGGTGAAGATCATGCCGACAGGCGCATCGAAGAACACGAAATTGCGGTCGTGCTGGGCACGCATCCGCTCGACGTCGCGTCGGCCGATGCCCAGCAGCCCGTACAGCTCGAAACCGACGGCACGCCGCCGCGAAAGATAGGGCTCGAAGAAGTGGTCGGGATAGTATTTGTATTCATCCCAATCCGCCTTCTCGGCGCGGATGCCGGAGTTGAGAATGGCTTCTGACACGAGTTCCTTGGTCTGGCCGGTCACCACGTAGACCTTCCAGGGCTGCATGTTCGTGCCTGAGGGCGCACGTGCGGCAACCGCAAGGATGTCGCGGATCAAGTCCTCATCGACAGGCGTGGGGAGAAAGGCGCGAACGGATCTGCGCGATGTGATCGCTTCGTCGACGATCCCGCTTTCATCGCGGTATTTCGTCTTGTCGTCAGGCGCCAGCATTGCCTTCCTTCCACGTCGTGGATTGGGTGGCAGGCCATCAAGGCCCGCGTCGCTGTAACTGCCTTCGCACATGCGGGATTGGCCACGCAAGCGATTCATTTGGCACAGCGGACCCGACCGGCTTGATCCCGCCCCCTTGCCCGGATGTATTGCAGCCATGACCCGCAAAGCTCCCCGTGCCGTGAGAACCCGTTGAAATGCCGCAGCCCAGCAGCCGAATCTCCTCCATCGTGCCGTCCGGCAAGGACGGATGGGAGGTCCATTTCGAAGCGTGGCACCGACGCCAGGCCGGCGAGGACATAATCATGCTGTCGGCTGGCGATCATGACTTTGAGACACCACGGCCAACGGTGGACGCCTGCGTCGGCCATTTGCTGGCCGGCCATCATCATTACTCGCCCCTTGCCGGCGCTCCGCGTCTGCGCCAGGCGATGGCTGACGTGTCGACCAGATGCACCGGCGTCACCACCGCGCCCGAGGAGGTTCTGGCGACGCCAGGCGGACAGCTCGCGCTGTTTGCAGCCATCCAGGCCACGCTGGACCCCGCCGCGCATGCAATCGTGGTGGCGCCCTACTATGCGACCTATCCCGGCACCTTCCGCGCCGCCGGCGCCCGCTTCTCGGAAGTCGAGGCCCGGGCACAGGACGGATTTCAGCCGGATCTCGCCGCCATCGAGGCTGCGGTCGAACCGACCACACGCGCCATCCTGATCAACTCACCCAACAATCCGACCGGCGCGATCTACAGTCGCGAAAGTCTCGAAGGCTTGGCCGACATCTGCCGCCGTCACGACCTCTGGCTGATCTCCGACGAGGTCTATTGGTCCCTGACGGGCAACACGCCCCATCTGTCACCGCGCGCCCTGCCTGGCATGGCCGAGCGAACGCTGGTGGTCAATTCCATGTCCAAGAGCCATGGGATGACCGGCTGGCGCATCGGCTGGCTGACGGCACCTGCGCACATGATCCGCCTGCTGACCGGCCTCAACATGGTCACCACATATGGTTTGGCCGATTTCACCTGGCGGGCAGCCTGCGACGCGCTCGAACTCCATCATGGTGTCGATGAAATCGCCGCGCGCTATGCCACCCGCAGACAGGCATTCTCGCAAGCCATTGAAGAATTTGATGAAATCGTGCCGCGAGGTTCGGAAGGCGGCATCTACACCATGCTGGACATTTCGGCTGTAGAGCCCGACTGCGAAGCCTTTGCGTGGGGCCTGCTCCGCGAAGAAAAGATTGCCGTGATGCCGGGCTCCAGTTTCGGCCAGGCCGCGCGCGGCCACATCCGCGTCAGCCTTTGCCAGCCGGAGAGCGTTCTCATCGACGCCGCAAACCGCATTGGCGGCTTCGCACGGCGATTGGGAACGACCCGACGGACACTGCGAAAGACAACGGACTGAATGCTCGAAGCACCGAATGCCGAAAACGCACAACGCGGTCGGCGATACCCGTCGCTGCTAGTTCCTCTCAAACAGCGGACGACCGCAGCGGAACACGGTACACATGCCGTCGCGGGTCTGGATCGTTGCAGGCACCGAGGTGTCCGGCCACGAACAATAGCTGCTGTCGGCCACGTAGCGATCGAACGTATGGCGGCCCGTGGTCAGCACCACCGCGCCCGAATTCTGGATAAACGCCTGAGCCTGGGCACATGACATGGTTCGTGCGTCCGGGCGCGACTGCGCCAAGGCCGCCGAAGCGGCGGGAACCATGACGGCGAGTATCGCTGCCAGGATGGCTTTTTGGATTCGCATTTTCCTCAACCTCCATTGAAGATCTTGTCGTGACCCGTTCACTCCTCTTTTGACGAAGGGAAGTATCGCGCAAAACCGCCTTGTCGAGAAGCATCGAGCGGGAATGTCTTCCGCTTGCCATCCAGACGTGGCATTAATCGATTGAAATTTTCGAGGAAAGCCATGAGCATTACTATCGTCGTATCGCAAGGCGGCGGTCCGACCGCCGTGATTAACCAGACGCTTGCAGGCGTGGCGCTGGAAGCAAGGCGACGCTACCCGGGCGCGCAGGTTCTGGGAGCACGTTTCGGCGTCCGGGGAATCGTCGATGGCGATTTCGTCGATCTGTCGGAACTGCCCGAAGATCTGGTCATGGCCATCGCTGCGACACCGAGCGCCGCCCTCGGATCGACACGCGACAAGCCGGACGCAGCCTATTGCGAGAGAATTCTTGCGGGACTGAAATCGGTCGGCGCCGATGCCTATGTCAATATTGGCGGGAACGACACCTCAGGCACCCAGCAGATTCTGGCGGATGCCTCCAAGGGCGGCATCACCTTCCTTCATGCCCCCAAGACGATCGACAACGATCTGATGGAAAACGACCACACCCCCGGCTTTCTCTCAGCGGCAGAATTCGTCGCCGGAGCATTCCTTTCGGTCGATCTCGATTTCCGCGCTTTGCCCGGCATCTATTGTGGCATCGTCATGGGTCGGCATGCCGGCTTCCTGACGGCAGCGTCCGCCGCTTGGAAACTTGACGAGGACAGCGCTCCGCATCTGGTCTACGTGCCGGAACGCCCTTTCGAGCGCGCCCGCTTTGTCGACGATGTGAAGCGTACGATGGACCGGCACGGGCGCTGTATAACGGCTATCTCGGAAGGCATTTCCTCTCCAACGGGCCGATCGCTGGTCGAGGAACTGGTGCCGCCTGAACTTCAGGAACGCGACGCACACGGCAATCTACGGCTTTCCGGTACCGACCTTGGCCAGGCGATCGAGCGTATCCTGGCAGAAGACCTGCCGGGAAAACGCGCCCGTGTGGACACGCTTGGCTATCTGCCGCGCGGCAATATCGCCACCATCAACGAAACAGATCAGAAAGAAGCCTACGAGGCCGGGGCCTTTGCATTGCGCTCGATCGAGCGAGGCAACGGGTCGGTGGCGTTGCAATGGGACGGGCGCAAGACCTCAATGACATTGGTGCCCTTGTCGGCTGTCGCTCACAAGACGCGCCATATGCCCGACAGTTTTCTGGATCCGGAGGAGAATCGTCTGGCCGGACCCGCACTCGATTATCTCGGCCGGCTACTGCCGCGCCGGTTCGAGCCAATTCGCCCATTCGTCTAGAGCAAGTCCTGCGAATGCTGGGTCAGGAGGTTGCGCTTCTGCATCGTATCGACCATCCTGCGAGTAACAGATCACGCTCCGTTTCTGCCAACCACTCTCAGCCGCTGGACACATCGCCACATACTGGAGGCTGATATGGCTGCAATCGTCTGCTCACCTTTGCTTGGTCCAATTTTGCTGTCGGCAGGTATCGAAGCATGAGCGCTCCGCTTGACCTCGCCGACTTGCCTGCCATCCTGGAGCCCGAACGCTGCGCTGTTTTCGTCGATTTCGACGGCACGCTGGCGGACATAGCTCAGCATCCGGACGACGTGGCCCTACCCCCTGGGACCCGCCGGGCGCTCGGGAAGCTCGTCAACAGTCTTGGCGGAGCCGTGGCCATTGTCACGGGCCGGGGATTGGATGACATCGATCGCCATTTCGCGCCGCTTCAACTGCCGGTCGCCGGCGTCCACGGCCTGATCCGTCGCGACGGCAATGGAGACATCGTCAAGGCTGAATTGGACCAGGACGCTCTGGCCGAGATCACAAGCAGGCTCGATGAACTTGCCCGCCGACTTCCAGGGACCCTGCTCGAAAGAAAACTGGGTTCCGTCGCCTTCCACTATCGTCGTGCGCCGGGATCGGAGGCAGAATGTCTCCGTTTCATCGAGGATGCGCTGGGCGACCTGCCGGCCCTGCACATGGTGCGCGGCAAGATGGTGGTGGAGGTAAAGGCCGGAAGGGCTTCGAAAGGCGACGCTGTAGAGGCTTTCATGGCGGAAGCGCCCTTCGCCGGGCGCCTCGCCTTGTTCGCCGGGGACGACGTAACCGACGAGGATGCATTTCGTGCCGTCAACCGGATGAACGGTCTATCGATCAAGGTCGGCGAAGGGGAAACGGCGGCCCGCTACCGCGCCGCGACCATCGATGTGTTTCGTGACTGGCTGGCGCGGGCGGCCGAGAAACTGGATTGAATGAGGATGAAGTCTTTTTGGCCAGGTCGGAACACTGCCTATATTGAAGGCGTTGAGGACCACTGACGTTCCCTGGTGCATCCGCGCGCAGGTTATGCGTCCTGAGAAGGCCTAAAGAAGGAGGAGAAGATGCCCAACGAGCTGCGGGACCAGGCGGGCGACGACCCCTCGCCGTGCGGCTCTGTCGCCGGGCAAAGTTGGCCAGGGAGGTCAAGCCGATGACCAGGCTTGTCGTCGTCTCCAACCGCGTTGCCGACCTGAAGAAGAACGTTCAGTCAGGCGGACTTGCCGTTGCCCTGGCTGACTCGCTGCGAGCCCGAGGCGGTGTTTGGCTTGGTTGGGACGGCGACACGAAGGAGGATGCTGCCGCCAGGGACCCGACCATCGAAGAGATTGGCAAGGTCACCACCGTCACTGTCCCGCTGACACCAGAAGACTACCAGGAATATTATCTGGGTTTCTCCAACAGCGTCTTGTGGCCTCTTTTCCATTACCGGCTGGACCTCGTGCACTTCGAAAGCGCCTATCTGGAGGGCTATCGAAGGGTCAACAAGCGCTTTGCCGATCTCGTGTTGGAGTACATCAAGCCGGACGACGTGATCTGGGTGCACGACTATCACCTCATTCCACTGGCGACCGAATTGCGCAAGCGGGGCTGCCGCAACCGCATCGGGTATTTCCTCCACATCCCATTCCCGCCACCCGACATTCTTGCTGCAGCACCCGACCACAAATGGCTGGGCGAAAGCCTGCTCAGCTACGATCTCGTTGGCTTCCAGACGCAGACCGATCTAGGCAATTTCCAGCGCTATGCCGAGGAACATGTCGGGATACATCTGCATCCCGATGGGAGCCTGCGCTTCCGAAACCGCGCCACCCGCGCGGACGCGTTTCCCATCGGCATCGACACGGAGGCCTTTGTCGAGATTGCGTCGCAGCATTCCGACGATGTGCAGATTGATGCCATGCGCCGCTCGCTTCTCGACCGCCAACAGATCATTGGCGTCGACCGGCTCGACTACTCCAAGGGTCTTCCCGATCGAATGAAGGCCTTCGCACGCTTGCTGGAGCTTCATCCAGAGCACATGAAGAAGGTCAGTTTCCTCCAGATTGCGCCACCGACACGCGAAGACGTCGATGCCTATTCAGACATCCGCGAGGAACTCGAATCGCTCTCAGGCGCCACTAACGGACGCTTTGCCGACTTCAACTGGACCCCGATCCGCTACATTCACCGTTCGGTTCCGCGCGACAAGCTCGCGGCGCTGTACCGCGTCAGCCGGGTCGGTCTCGTCACCCCTCTGCGAGATGGCATGAACCTCGTCGCCAAGGAATATGTCGCGGCCCAGAATCCCGATGACCCCGGCGTGCTGGTGCTGTCCAAATTTGCCGGCGCCGCGGAGGAGTTGACGGATGCGCTGATCGTCAATCCATATGACATCGACGCCATGGCGGAAGCCATCCACCAGGCGCTGACCATGCCGCTCGATGAACGCCGGCGTCGTCATGCCGTCCTCTTCGATCGGATCAGGCGCCGGGATGCCATAGCCTGGCAGCGCGATTTCCTGTCAACGCTCGACAGTCTTGGCATCGGCAACGCCGACGCCGCCTGACGTCCGTTACCCAGAGCGATCGGTCTCAGGACCGGCCGACAAAGTATCCGAAAGGCGGCAGTTCGAAATGCGCCCCCGAGGGCATTGCCGAGCCATCGAGTATCTTGTGCGGTTCGAAAGCGGCGATGCCACCGGGCGGTTCGAAAAACGCACTCTCGCGAGACATGTTGAAGACCGCCATCGCGCGATCGCTGCCACTTGTTCGTGTGAACGCAAACACGGTTCCATCGCTGTCGAGCAGAGCGAAACTGCCCGCGCGCAATGCCGGACTCTCTTTTCGGAAGGCAAAGGCCGCACGGTAGAATGCCAGCATGGATGCCGGGTCCGCCACCTGTAGTGCCACGCACTTCTCGAGATGAGTTGGTTGCACAGGCAGCCAGCACTCCCCGTCTGAGAAGCCCCCGTTCACCGCATCTGCATCCCAGGGCATCGGCGTGCGGCAACCGTCGCGACCTTTGAGTTCAGGCCAGAACGCCAGCCCCAGCGGGTCGCGCAAGAGCTTGTGGGGAATCTCCGCTTCCTCCAGCCCCAGTTCTTCACCCTGGTAGATCACGACGGCACCGGGAAGGCAGGTGAGCAGGGCCGCGCTAAGGCGCGCCACCGCCTCTGCCTCGTCACCAAAACCGCCAAATCGCGACACATGGCGCGTCGTATCGTGGTTGGACAGTGCCCAGGCGATCCGCCCGTCAGGCGATTGGTCAACCGCATCATCGATCTGCTTGGCCATGTCGCGGGCATCTAAGCCTGCGCGCGGCAGACAATAGGTGTAGCAATGCGCGAGCAACTGACCTTCCCGCGCCTTCAGCCGGTTCCCGATCTCGCCGACAACAGTCGAAGCCCCGAGCGTCTCCACGGCCGCCACGAAATTTTCCAGGGGAGCGAGGTCCCCGCGCTGTGCGCGATCGTAAAGGTGCAACTGCTGCCAGAATGGATTGGGCTTGGGCTTCTGCCTCCTGTCAGAGGCAGGCAAAGGCGGGTTGTCCCGCAATTCCCGATCGTGAAAATAGGAGTTCAGTGTATCGAGCCGGAACGCGTCCACGCCGCGCTCGACCCAGAAACGTGCGATGTCGAGCAGTGCCTTCCTGACGGCCTCCTTCGAGAAATCGAGGCTGGGCTGCGACGGCAGGAAGTCGTGCAGATAATACTGGGCGCGATCGCGATCCCAAGTCCATGCGGAACTGCCGGAAACAGACAGCCAGTTGTTGGGCGGGGTTCCGTCCGGCTTGGGATCGGCCCACACATACCAGTCTGCCTTTGGGTTGCTGCGATCCTTACGGCTTTCCTGGAACCAGGCATGCCGATCCGATGTGTGGGAAAAGACGAGATCCGTCATCACCTTCAGACCGGCGCCATGGGCGGCCGACACAAGCGCGTCGAAATCGTCCAGCGTGCCGAACAGAGGATCCACATCGCAATGATCGGCAATGTCGTACCCCATGTCCTCCATGGGCGACACGTAGAATGGCGACAGCCAGATGGCCTCTGCGCCTAGAGAGACGATGTGGGGAAGCCGATCCAGCACGCCGCGCAGGTCTCCAGTCCCGCTGCCGGTACTGTCCTGGAACGACCGCACGTAAACGTGATAGATCGCCGCGCCATTCAGCCAGTCTCCTGAGGCGATGTCAGTCCCCCGTCTTTCCTCCCAGGATGACATGATCTCCACGCTCCACTCTGTTGACGCATTGGTCGTTCATCGACCGGGTGTCCATAGTGGCCGCCATTGTCCAGGGGCGCAACGTCATCCGTCATATTCATGCGGCGGACCGGTCCTGCGGTGTCTCTCAAATCACACGCGGCAGGTGCAATTCCTTTCCCAACCCGTTCACGATTGGACAACAAGTTGGGTGGACACTAGAGTCCGGGACTGCAAGGGAACGACGCTGCCCTTTGAATTGTTTGCGGATTTTGCCTCGCTCTGGGGCCGTGGACAGGCTCCCTGGCGGATAGTCCGCTCGAGGAGGCCACCATTATGGGACAGCATCGCATTGGTGAGTAGTAGGTTGAACGGTCCGATCCTGAGACGCGGCGCACCCAGTCTGGTGAAGGCCCTGTTGCTGTGTGCGATGCTCGCTTCCACGGCGCAGCCGGCCCATGCCTTCGAACTGTTCGGCATTCGGCTTTTCGGCAGCGATCCAGCCGAAGAACTGGACGACATTATCGGCGAGCCGCAATTCCACCAGATCGAATTTGTGGTCACTGGGGATCCGGAGCTTGAGGAAAGGCTGCGTTCCTCCTCAACCCTGTGGGCCGACCGGGAGCGCGCCTCTTCGGGCACGGCCGGCTTGATCACCAAGGCACGAGGCGACTATCGCCGGCTGTTGGCAGCGCTCTATGCCGAGGCGCGCTATGGCGGCACGATTTCCATCCGCATCGAGGGACGCGAGGCCGACGATCTCCCCCCTGACGCGGTTCTGCCAGCCACGGCCAATGTGCTGGTGTCCGTCGATACGGGCCCATTGTTCCGGTTCTCCCGTGCCGATATCGTCAACGAGCCGCCGCCCCTGCCGGCAGACCGTCGCGATGAGGTCGATGACCCGCGCGAACGGGGCTTTGCCGTCGGCGAGGATGCCCGGTCGGGGGCGATCTTGCGCGCCGAACGCCTGTCCGTGGAAGCCTGGCGCCATCACGGACATGCGAAGGCCGAAGCCACCGAGCGTCGTGTCGAGGCGCTGCACGACCAGAACACGGTCGAGGCAGCCGTCACCATAGAGCCCGGCCCACTGGCCCGCTATGGCCCCGTCGGCGTGCGTGGCGCAGAAAGGCTCGATCCTGAATGGCTCGCCTGGATGACAGGCATCGAGCCCGGTCGCGTCTACGACCCGCGCGATCTGCAACGCGCCGCGACCCGGCTTGCGCGTCTCGACGTCTTCCGCGCGTCGCGATTCGAGGAAGCCGACCAGATTGGCTCCGACGGCATACTACCCATCGATCTGGTGGTGCAGGAACGGCTGCCGCGCCGAATCGGCGTGGGCGGCACCTTCTCGACGATCGACGGGCTGGGCGCCGAGGCTTACTGGCTTCATCGCAATCTGTTCGGCCGTGCGGAGCGGCTGCGCCTCGATGCCAGAGTAGGCGGCATCGGCCGCAGCTGGCAGCCGCGCAACTGGACCTACCGGCTTGGCGCACGTTTCGTGCGACCGGGCGTCTACACGCCGGACACCGACTTCAGTGCCGGCATCGTGGCGGAACGCGAAGTGCTCAATCCCTATTCGCGCACCGGCGTCGAGGCAGAGGCGGGACTGACCCACATCTTCGATCCGCGCATTTCCGGGCGACTTTTTGCCAATGTCAGCGCAGCGCGTTTCGAAGACGGACTACGCTTTGCCTTTCCCCGCAGGGAATTCATCACCGCCGGCCTGAACGGTGCTCTGACCTATGACGACCGTGACGACCCGGCCAACGCGACGCGTGGCATTTTCGCCGAGATCACCGCACAGCCCTTCCACGAGTTCGTCTTCTCCAACACCGCGATCCGCGCAACGGCGGAAGGCCGTGCCTATTTCGCCCTTACCGGCGACGACCGCCTGGTGCTGGCCGGTCGCGCTCGCGTCGGGACACTGGCCGGCGCCCCGGCTGCGGAGACACCTCCCGACAAGCTTTTCCTGGCTGGTGGCGGCGGATCCGTTCGCGGCTATGCCTTCCGCAGCATCGGCGTCCAGCAGGGCAACCAGGTCATTGGCGGTCGATCGCTGGTCGAAGCCTCGGTCGAAGCGCGCGCGCGTGTCACCGATACGATCGGGCTGGTCGGATTCCTCGATGTCGGCCATGTTGGCGCCGACCCCGTTCCCGACTTTTCGGAAGGTTTCAGGCTCGGCGCAGGCGTCGGTTTGCGCTACCAAACGGGACTGGGACCGATTCGGCTCGATGTCGCGGTACCGATAAACCGCCGGCCGGGCGATCCGCGCGCCGCCTTCTATGTCGGCATCGGACAGGCCTTCTGATGAAGATTCTCGCTGCCCTTCTCCTCCTGTTCGGACTGGTCCTGCCGGCAATGGCTCAGGACGAGACGCCTGAAGAGGAGCGCACCTGGTTCATCGGCTTCGTCGAGGACCAGTTATCAGGCCCCAACCGCGATATCCGCATCTTCGATATCCAAGGCATCCTCTCGTCCAATGCCACCATCGGCCAGATCACCGTCGCCGATCGCGACGGCGTGTGGCTCAGGATCGTCAACGCATCCATCGTCTGGAGCCGCAGCGCTCTGCTTCTCCAGCGCCGGCTCGAGATCGAGACGCTCAGCGCCGAACGCATCGAGGTTGTTCGCCAGCCGGTCCCTACCGAAGAACTGCCCTCCCCGGAGGCCCGCACTTTCGCCGTTCCCGACCTGCCGCTTGCCATCAATCTCGAAAACCTCGAGATCGAGCTGGCACGATTTGGCCCGACGGTCTTCGGCCTGGAATCCGAGCTCTCCATGCAAGGCAGGTTGCGGCTCGAGGATGGAAGTCTCGACACGGCACTGGAGATAGTGCGTCTCGACGGCCCGGGCGGCCAGTTGTCGCTCGCCACCCAGTATTCGAACGAGACCGAAATCCTTGATCTCGACTTCGCCCTTTCCGAGCCGGAAAATGGCGTTGTCGCCACCTTGTTGGATATTCAGGGGCGCCCGCCGATTGACCTAACGATAGCTGGCGCCGGCCCCATCGCCGAGTTGGACATCGAACTGACGCTTGATGCCGACCAGGAGCGGATCCTGACCGGCATCGCCACGTTGCGAAGGCAAGTCGAGGGGCTGGCCTTCCAGACGAGACTTGGCGGGCCGATCGCGCGCCTGGTCCCCCAACAGTTTCGCGCCTTCTTTGGCGATGAAACGGCACTGCAGGCAAGCGGCCTGGTGCGCGACGAAGGTGGTTTCCTGCTGGAGGCGCTGGAAATCGACAGCGCCGCGCTGTCGCTTCAGGCCACGGCGGAAACGACCAGCGACTGGTTCCTGCGCCGCCTGGAGATGAGCGCCGTCATCGACGATGGCACCCCCTCGCCCGTAGTCCTTCCCGTGCCCGGCGGCCAGACCACGGTGGACCGCGCCCGCCTGTCGCTCGCCTATGGCGAAGCGGTTGGCGAGGAATGGAGCGGCGCGCTGGTGATCGAACGCCTGCAGACGCCGGAATTCCGCGCGGAAGAAACGCGGCTGACGCTGGGCGGCACGGCCGAGAACATCGACAATCCGTTCGAACGCCGCCTGACCTTCGCAATCCAGGGCGCCCTTGAAGGCATCGCACCGGCCAGCCCTGAAATCGGCGAGGCCTTGGGCGACCGCATCGCCCTCGATGTCGAAGGGGAATGGAATGCCGGGGAGCCGTTGCTCATCGAGGAGGCGCTCCTGTCGGCACAGGCGCTGGAGATCTCGCTCACCGGCGCTTTCGAGGATCTCGCCTTCCTCGGCGAGATCGGCGTTCGCACCTCCAGCATCGCTCCCTTCTCAGCGCTCGCCGAACGCGACCTTTCGGGCGCCCTTGATCTGCGTGCCAGCGGCGAGATCTGGCCGGTCAGCGGGGCATTCATGCTGCTGCTCGACGGCACGGTGCGCGAATTGCGGATCGACGCGCCCGCCATCGACAATCTGATGGATGGGGAAACCCGCATCACCGGCACCCTCGGCCGGACGCCGGAAGGGCTTTCGGCACAGGAATTCCGAGTTGCCAACGAGCAGCTCGAATTTACCGCCGATGGCACTTTCGCCACCGGCGCGGCTGACCTCACCTACGCGTTCGGCCTCGCTGATCTCGGTCTCGTCGCCCCCGGCGCCTCCGGACGTCTGACGGCACGCGGCCGCGCACTCGGCGAGGACGGGGTCATCAATCTCAACACCTCCGTGCTGATCCCTTCCGGCAGGCTTGCCGGCCAGCGCCTGAACGATGCTGTCTTCGGCTTCGACGGAAACCTGGAAGACGGCTCCTTCGAAGGCCGCATTCAGGGGACCGCTTTCCTTGATGGCGTGCGCGCAGAGCTCTCCGCCGACGTCCTGCTTGACGATCAAGCCAGGCGCTTGACCGATTTGAGTTTCACGGCCGGCGGCGCGCGCGCGACGGGTACGATCGAACAGGATGTGGCTTCCGGTCTTCTCGAGGGACGTCTCACGATTGACGCACCGGACGTGTCGACTGCCGCCGCCTTGTTCCTCGTCGAAGCTTCCGGCTCGCTCACTGCCGATGTCGTTCTATCCTCGCCGGACGGTCGGCAGGATCTCGCAGTCGAGGCCGACATGGCCAGTTTCCGGCTTGATGGAACCCGTGTCGATCAGGCACGGCTTGAAGCTTCCGTCCGTGATCTTTTCGCCGTGCCGGCCATCGAAGGCAGCCTGACGGCCAGTGGCGCCGAAATTGCCGGCGCCTCCATCGAGGCGCTGAACCTGACGGCAGCCAGCGACGGCGAGGCCACCGACTTCACAGCCGAGGCTCGCCTGGCCGACAACGTGACGGCCAACGCGGCCGGCTCCCTGTCGCCCGAGGCAGGCGGCTATCGTGTCACGCTCGACAGCGCCCGATTGGGACGTGGCGCCGTGGCCGCCACCCTTGCCGAGCCGGCCAGCCTTCTCGTGGTGGGCGACAGCGTGGCGCTCGACTCGCTGATCGTCGACATTGCCGGCGGTCGCGTCTCTGCCACAGGCACCCTGGCGGAAACGGTCGATCTCGATCTGCGCATCGATCAGCTGCCACTGGTCATCGCCAATCTGGTCAGGCCGGATCTCGGCCTCGGCGGCACCATCGACGGCGCTGCACGCGTGACCGGCCCCCGAAACAATCCCGACGCCTCTTTTGATCTGCGCGGGCGCCAGATCGAAGCCGCCGCGCTGCGCGCCACCGGCATCTCCTCACTGACAGTCGATGCACGCGGCAACACCGTCGGCGGCCGGCTCAATGTCGAGGCAACAGTCGCAAGTCCCGAAGGGCTGCGCGCCACCGCCAGCGGTTCTGTCCCCCTGCCCGACGGGCAGTTGGCATTGGACATCGAGCTCAACGCCTTCCCGCTGGCCATCGTGAACCGTATGGCGCCTGGCCAAGACCTGTCGGGCCAGCTTACCGGTACGTCCCGCCTGACCGGCACGCTCCACGCACCCCGTGCCAATTTCACCATCGCAGGATCGAGCATATCGGCTGCGCCTCTGCGAGATTTGGGCATCGGCGCCCTCAACATCTCCGCCGCCGGCAGCTTTGCCGACGAGGTCGTGACACTGACGCAGGCCCAGGCAGACGGCCCGCTCGGCCTGAGTGTCACCGCAAGCGGTCGTTTGCCGATCACGGGTACCGGCGCGAACTTGAACTTTTCCGGTGCAGTTCCACTGTCGCTCGCAAACCGATTCCTGATCGATCGCGGCACGCAGCTCGCCGGCACGCTGCAACTGCAGGGCTCGCTTACCGGCAGCCTTGCCGATCCGAACATCCAGGCAAACCTCACCACCAGCGGCGCCCAGCTCATCGACCCGGCCGCCAATATCGGCCTCAACAGCATCAACCTGTCCGCCTCCATTTCCGGACAGACGATCTCCATCGCAAGCCTCACTGCCGCGATGACCGGGGGTGGCACGCTCAACGCCTCGGGCACGATCTCCATCGACGCCGCCACGGGCTTCCCCGCCGACCTGAGCATCGCCTTGGCCCAGGCACGTTACGCCGATGGCGACTTCTTGGTGGCCACGGCGAGCGGCAACCTCACCGTCACAGGCCCCCTCGCCCGCGATCCGCTGATCGCAGGACAGATCTTCGTCGAGCGCGCCGAACTGTCCGCGCCGGAAAACCTCGCCGGCGGACCGGCCGCCATCGATGTCATCCACCGCGCGCCGCCGCCACGCGTTCGCGCAACGCTTGAACGCGCGCGCGCCACCGATGGCACGCCCGTCCCTGTCGCAAGGCCGGCCGTCGCCAGACTCGACATCCAGATCAACGCGCCCAACCGCATCTTCGTGCGCGGTCGTGGCCTTGACGCGGAACTGGGCGGCAGCGTTCGCATCACCGGACCGATCACCAGCGTCCAGCCGGTCGGCGGTTTCGAACTCATCAGAGGCAGGCTTGGTATCCTCGGCCAGCGCATCGACTTCGACGAAGGCACCGTCACGCTCGTTGGCGACCTCGACCCCTTCGTCAATCTCGTTGCCCGCACGACCGGTCAGGACATCACGGTCATCATCACGGTCACCGGCCGCATTTCCGAGCTGGACATCAATTTCTCCTCGCAGCCCGAGCTACCGGAGGACGAAGTGCTCGCGCGCCTGATCTTCAATCGCGGCATTGGAGAGCTATCGCCCCTGCAGATCGCCCAGCTTGCGGCAGCCGCGGCCGAACTCGCGGGCGGCGGCGACACGTCGCTGCTGGGCAGCCTTCGCCAGGCGACGGGTCTTGATGACATCGACATCGTGACCGACACAGAGGGCAATGTCGCCGTCCGCGCAGGTCGCTATATTCAGGAAAATGTCTATCTGGGTGTGGAAGCAGGCGCACAAGGCACCGCGCGCGCGACCATCAATCTGGATATTACAGACGAGGTCCGCGCGCGCGGGTCGCTCGGCACAGATGGCGAATCAAGTCTCGGCATCTTCTTCGAGCGTGACTACTGATGTCCGACGCGCGTCAGGCGCGGCGGGAAACTTTTTCGTCCTTCGACGGTGGGCCGGTTATCGTCGGTGTCGTCGCTGAGACAGGGTCGCTGGCGGGAAACGTATCCTCCAACCCCTCCTCAAGCTGCTCTTCCATGTTCAGGCGCTTGCGGCGTTCTTCCTCGAGGCTGACGGCGGCGGGCGTCCTTGCGGCCGCGGTGGCGGCTGCCGCCTCCTCCTTGGGTTCGGTATAGAGTTCGCGGGTCGCCTGTCTGCTTGCAGCGCGTTCGGTCGGCGTCAGACGACGGCGCTGCAGAAGCACATATCCGATACCCAGGGCCAGAATCAGCGGTCCTCCGATGATGGCAAGTGACCAGAATAGTCCTTCCATGAGGCAGTCTCCATTTTTGCAGATGAGCGGCACGCCGCCCTTTCATCGCTAACGCGCATGGAAGGAATTCGATCCGCAATCTTCAGTCGGTTTCGTTGAGCGCCCAGCCCAGCAAGCGGCGATACAGCCTCTGGCGGGGGCCAGCCGGCGCTTCGAGGCCCATCCGGGCCAGGGCAGGCTCGTGTCGGGCTTGCACACCGCCCGCTGCGAGCGCAAACAGGATGGCTGACACAAGTCCGGCCCGCGTGGCCGTCTTCTCCTTCAGCAGCG
>JBKBIT010000018.1:0-89956 GCA_046297455.1 Aliihoeflea sp. | reverse complement strand
GGCCTGGTTGCGGGTGAGTTTGCGGGGCGTGCTCATCGGCGGTAAGTCTCGGCCGTTTTGCGCCGCGAGACAAGTCCTGCCGGGACGAGGCTGAGGATGAACAGCGCCAGCGCGGCGACCACGATCGAGGGTCCGGACGGCGTGTCGTAGTGAAGCGAGCCGAACAGGCCGCCGGCGACAGCCACCGCGCCGATGAAGGAAGCGAGCACCGCCATCTGCTCGGGCGTGGCGGCGAAGCGGCGCGCGGTCGCGGCCGGGATGATGAGCAGGGCGGTGATGAGCAGAATGCCGACGATCTTCATGGCGATGGCGATGACGAGCGCCATCAGGAGCATGAAGACAAGCCGCGAGCGCTCCGGCGAGAGGCCTTCGGCCTCGGCCAGTTCCTCATTGACGGTGGAGGCCAGAAGCGGGCGCCACAGCCAGGCAACGATGCCCAGGATGAACAGGCCGCCAAGATAGATGACGGCGATGTCCCAGCGCGATACCGCGAGGATGTCGCCGAACAGGAAACCCATCAGGTCGACCCTGATCCAGGTCATGAAGGCGACCATGACAAGGCCGAGCGCCAGCGTGGAATGGGACAGGATGCCGAGCAGCGCATCGGTCGACAGCGCGCGACGCTTTTGAAGGGCGAGCAGCGCCAGCGAGACAAGCGCGGCGACGACGAAGACGCCGATCGTGATGTCGATGGAAAAGAGGAAGGAAATGGCGACTCCCAGCAACGCGGAATGGGCCATGGTGTCGCCGAAATAGGCCATGCGCCGCCACACGATGAAGCAGCCGAGTGGGCCGACTGTAAGCGCAAGCCCGATGCCGGCGATCATCGCGCGGGAGAAGAAATCATCGAGCATGGCCGGTTCCGTGGTCGTGATGGCCGTCATGGTGATGGTGGTCGTGGTGGCCGTCATCCGGGTGGCAATGGTCGGTGATCGTGCCATCTGCGTGAAGCACGCGTCCGTCGGCCAGATGGGTGTGGTCGTGGTTGTGGCGGTAGATCGCCAGCGTCTCGGCCGCCCGCGCGCCGAACAGGCGCAGATATTCGGGATCGGCGACGACCGATTCCGGCGTGCCGCGGCAGCAGACATGGCCGTTGAGGCACAGCACCGTGTCGGTGTCGGCCATGACGACGTGGAGATCGTGCGAGATCAAAAGGATGCCGCAGCCGGTGCGGTCGCGTATGTCGCGGATCAGCTGGTAGAGCGCGACCTCGCCGGAAAAATCCACGCCCTGGACCGGCTCGTCGAGCACCAGCAGGTCGGGCTTGCGGGCGAGCGCGCGGGCAAGCAGCGCGCGCTGGAACTCGCCGCCAGACAGATGCTGCACCTCGGCATCGGCCAGATGCGAAATGCCGACGGCCTCGAGCGCCGCGGCGATTTCTGCTTGGGGCAGCCGTCCGGTCAGTGTCATCAGCCGGCGCACGGTGAGCGGCAGGGTCCAGTCGATGGTCAGCTTTTGCGGCACGTAGCCGACCCGAAGGCCCGGCTGCCGGCGCACGCTGCCCTCGTCGGCCTTCATGACGCCGATGGCGGTCTTGGCGGTGGTGCTCTTGCCGGAACCGTTGGGGCCGATCAGGGTGACGATCTCGCCGCGCCTGACGTCGAGATCGACGCCGCGCACGAGCCAGCGGCCGCCGCGCCGCACACCCGCGCCGGCAAGAGAGACCAGCGTTTCCGGGGTCAGGTTTTCGGTTCTTTTCAGCATCCACGGTCCGTCGGGGGGTTGCCCCCAGCATATGGCACACGCTATAGCGTTTCGCAATCAGATGTAATGTCATAACGTTATTGGGCAAGGCCACTGCGCAACGTGAAGAGGGAGCTCGCGATGAAGAACTTCAGACGGATTGTACTGGCATCGACGGCCATGGCGCTGTGCGGCACCGGCGCGGCGCATGCGCTGGACGTGGTCGCCTCGATCAAGCCTGTCCATTCGCTGGTCGCGGGCGTGATGGAGGGCGTCGGCGAGCCCGGCCTGCTGGTGCGCGGAGCTGGCTCCCCGCACACCTATTCGCTGCGCCCGTCCGAAGCCGCGATGCTGGAAGGCGCCGACGTGGTGTTCTGGGTCGGCCCGGATATGGAGATGTTCCTGTCGGGGGCACTGGATACGCTGGCGAGCAACGCGACCGTGGTGAAGCTGAGCGAGGCGGACGGGCTGACGCGGCTCGAATATCGCGAGGGCGGCCCCTTCGAGGCGCATACCCACGATCACGACGATCACGAAGACCACGGGCATGGCCACGACGAGCACGGGCATGACGACCACGCCCATGAAGACGAAGGCCACAGCCACGAGGAAGCCGGTCATAGCCACGACGACCACGGGCACAGCCACGACGAGCATGGGCATGACGATCACGCCCATGAAGACGAAGGCCACAGCCACGAGGAAGCCGGCCATAGCCACGACGACCACGGTCACAGCCATGACGAGCACGGGCATGACGACCACGCCCATGACGATCACGGGCACGAGCATGGCCATGCCCATCACGGCGCCTATGACATGCATATGTGGCTCGATCCCGAGAACGCGAAGATGTTCGTAGGCGAAATCGAGGCAGCCCTTTCCGCGGCCGATCCCGACAATGCCGAAACCTATGCGGAAAACGCGGAAGCTTTGCGCGGACGGCTGGACGAACTCTCCGCCGAGGTCGAGGCGCAGCTGGCGGATGTGCGCGGCCGCGGCTTCATCGTCTTCCACGACGCGTATCAGTATTACGAGAACCGTTTCGGCGTGACCGCAACCGGATCGATCACGGTCAGCCCCGAAGTGATGCCGGGTGCCGCCCGCGTCGACGAGATCCGCACCCGGGTACGCGATCTCGACGTGACCTGCGTCTTTGCCGAGCCGCAGTTCGAACCGCGTCTCGTGCAGGTGGTCACTGAAGGCACGCCGGCCCGCGCAGGCGTTCTCGACCCGCTGGGTGCCGATCTGGATGACGGGCCGGAGCTCTATTTCGACCTCGTCCGCAACCTGACGACCGCGCTGACCGAGTGCCTGCAGGGCGAAGGCTAGAAGCCAAAGCCCCGATTCAAGAGACAGGCCGGGCCACTCTTGGGCCCGGCCTTTTTCGCGGCAACTGATGCGGGCGGGTCACCTCCAAGTCATCTTGCTTCGATAGGAAGGGCCTCCCGTCAACAAGGTCCACCTCCCATGACAATCGAGATCGACCGGTCCTCGATCGACGCCGACCTGGTTCGCCGTCTCGTCGCCGCCCAGTTTCCGCAATATGCGGGATTACAGGTCGAGCCCGTCATTCCCGGCGGCTGGAGCAACCGGACCTTCCGGCTGGGCGAAGAGCTCGTGGTGCGGCTGCCGAGCGCGGCGCGTTACGTGGCCGAGATCGAGAAGGAGCAGCGCTGGCTGCCGATGCTGGCGCGGGAACTCCCGCTGCCGATCCCCGAAGCCGTCGGGCTCGGCAGGCCGGGCGAAAACTATCCCTGGCCCTGGTCGATCTATCGCTGGATCGACGGCACGCCGGCCGAAAAGGGGCCGATCAAAGACCTGGCAGCTTTTGCGGGCGATCTGGGCGCTTTCCTGGTTGCCTTGCGGCAGGTCGATACAGAGAACGCGCCGCCCGCCGGACAGCACAATTTCCATCGCGGCGGGGACCTCGCGGTCTATGCGCATGAGACGGAGGCCGCGCTCGACCTGCTGGGCGAGACGGTCGACCAGGCCGTCTGCCGGGAGATCTGGGACACGGCCCTGTCCTCACGGTGGGAGCATGCCCCGGTCTGGGTCCACGGCGATGTCAGCGCCGGCAACCTGCTGGTCCGGGACGGCAGGCTGTCGGCCGTGATCGACTTCGGCAGTTCGGCGATCGGCGATCCGGCCTGCGATCTTTACATCGCCTGGACATTCCTGGACGCGGCCGGACGGGCGGCGCTGCGTCGAAGCGTGGGGCTGGACGCGGCCGCGTGGGCACGAGGGCGCGGGTGGACGTTGTGGAAGGCGCTGATCGTGATGGCGGGCCGCAAGGATGGCGCCCAGGATGGTTGGGCGCAAAGGGTCGTCGCGGAGATCATCCGGGATCATGAATTGGAGAACAGGTGAGACGCCATTTCTGATTCAAATCAATGCGCAGAAAGAATGATGGCGGCAGTGCTTTGGCATGTGGAACGCTGCCTCAACCGCCCCTTTTGACCGTGATATCGAACTCGCCGTCATCGACCGCGAGGGTACGCATGCGCTCGTTTTCGCCTGCCGGCGCATCGAAGGCGGGTGGGCGCGCGCGGACACGGGCGACCGGATCGAGGTTAACCCCACCCACTGGCGCGACTGGCGAGGCGGGCCCTTTCAGGACATAGAAAAGGCGTGAACCGAGGCCGGTTCACGCCTTTGTGTTCGGTCGGGCGTTCGCAGATTAGTGGCGCGACAGCCAGTCATCGACCTCGCGCTCGGCCTCGTCCTTGGCCTTGCCATAGCGTTCCTGGATCTTGCCCACCAGCTCGGTGCGCTTGCCCTTGACGACATCCATGTCGTCATTGGTGAGCTTGCCCCACTGCTGCTGGGCCTTGCCCTTGAACTGATCCCAGTTTCCTTCGACGCGGTCCCAATTCATCACATGTCTCCTTCGTTCGTTCGCGTCCAGCCGCGTTCGCGGCCGGTTATGGAACAAACGTGGGAGGCGTCCCTTCGTTCCCCTGATCTCGGGTGCTCAAAGCAAAAGGCCCGCCGGATCGCTCCGGCGGGCCTTTTGCATGTTCGGGATATACGAGGACTATTCGTCCTTGCCACCCTGCTTCTTCAGCGCAGCGCCAAGGATGTCGCCGAGCGAGGCACCCGAATCGGTCGAACCGAACTGGGCCACGGCCTCCTTCTCCTCGGCGATTTCCAGCGCCTTGATGGAGACGGTGATGCGGCGCGTCTTCTTGTCGAACTGGGTGACGCGGGCATCGACCTTCTGGCCGACCGAGAAACGCTCGGGGCGCTGCTCGTCACGGTCACGCGACAGGTCGGAGCGCTTGATGAATGCGTCGACGTCATGGTCGACCAGCTTCACGTCAATGCCGCCATCCTTGATGCCGGTGACTTCACAGGTGACCACGGCGTTCTTGCGCAGGTCGCCGGAAGCGGCAGCCTCGCCGACCGCGTCGCGGCCGAGCTGCTTGATGCCGAGAGAGATGCGCTCCTTCTCCACGTCGACGTCGAGGACCTGAGCCTGGACCATGTCACCGCGGTTGAACTCCTCGATGACCTGCTCGCCGGGACGGTTCCAGTCGAGATCTGACAGGTGGACCATGCCGTCGACATCGCCTTCCAGGCCGATGAACAGACCGAACTCGGTCTTGTTCTTGACTTCGCCCTCGACCTGGCTTCCGACCGGATGCTCACGTGCGAAAGCCTCCCACGGATTTTCCAGCGTCTGCTTGAGTCCGAGCGAGATACGACGCTTGACCGGGTCGACCTCGAGCACGACGACTTCGACTTCCTGCGTGGTCGACAGGATCTTGCCGGGGTGGACGTTCTTCTTGGTCCAGCTCATCTCGGAAACGTGGATGAGACCCTCGATGCCCGGCTCCAGCTCCACGAAGGCGCCGTAGTCGGTAATGTTGGTGACCGTGCCGGAGATCTTCTTGCCGAGCGGGTACTTGCCGCCAATGCCTTCCCACGGGTCGGCCTCGAGCTGCTTCATGCCCAGCGAGATGCGGTGCGTGTCCTGGTTGATGCGGATGATCTGCACCTTGACCGTCTGACCGATGTTGAGGATCTCGGTCGGATGGTTGACGCGGCGCCATGCCATGTCGGTGACGTGCAGCAGGCCGTCGATGCCGCCGAGATCAACGAACGCACCGTAATCGGTGATGTTCTTGACCACGCCCTCGACCACCTGGCCCTCTTCGAGGTTCTGGACGATCTCGGAGCGCTGCTCGGCGCGGCTTTCCTCGAGAACCGTGCGGCGCGACACGACGATGTTGCCGCGGCGCTTGTCCATCTTCAGGATTTCGAAGGGTTGCGGGTTGTGCATCAGCGGGCTGACGTCGCGGATCGGACGGATGTCGACCTGCGAACGCGGCAGGAACGCCACGGCGCCGTCGAGATCGACGGTGAAGCCACCCTTGACCTGGTTGAAGATGATGCCCTCGACGCGCTCGCCGTTGGCGAACTTGACCTCAAGCTTGACCCAGCTCTCCTCGCGGCGAGCCTTCTCGCGCGACAGGATTGCCTCGCCCAGCGCGTTCTCGATGCGCTCGACGTAGATTTCGACTTCATCGCCGGGCTTCAGCGTGCCGTCCTTGGCCTTGGCGCCGAATTCCTTCAGCGGGACGCGGCCCTCGACCTTGAGGCCCACATCGATGATGGCCATGTCTTTTTCGATGGCCGTGACAGTTCCCTTGACGACGGTGCCTTCGGCGAGGTCACGCTCTTCGAAGGACTCGTTGAGCAGGCTGGCGAAATCGTCACGGGTGGGGTTGAGTGCTGACATTTGTGCTCCTGGAGGCCCGCCGCACATTGGGGCAGGCAGCGCCATCGGGTTCGTGTTTCAATTGGAGGGACATGCACCCGGCGCTCGTGGGTGCCGCCTTCCGGTTTAGGCTGCCAAGCCGAAATGCGACGTCGACCCCTCTTTACCGAGGGCGGATCGAGCGCCGCTGATCGTCTCAGATATGCGGTCCAGCGGCACGTCTGGCGTCGATGACGGAAACGGCAGCCTGGAACGCGGCTTCTATATCCATTTCGGACGTGTCGAGCAAGTGCGCGTCTTCGGCCGGCCTGAGCGGGGAATCGGCGCGGCCCATGTCGCGCTCATCGCGGCGGCGGATGTCGTCCAGAACCTCCGAAACCGTCTCCGATCCGCCGGCCTCCAACAGTTCGGCGTGGCGGCGCTGCGCGCGCACCTGGGGGCTGGCCGTCACGTAGAGTTTCACGTCGGCATCCGGGCAGACCACGGTGCCGATATCGCGTCCGTCCAGCACCGAGCCGGGCGGTGTTTCCGCAACGGCGCGCTGCTTTTCGACCAGCGCGCGGCGCACCGCCGGCATGACGGCGACCTGCGAGGCGGCCTCGCCGATCCGGTGATCGGACAGGAGGCCGCGGTCGAGCAGCGACAGATCGATATTGCTGGCGGCCCTGGCGGCGATCTCCTCGTCTTCGAGCGGCAGGTCTTCCACGATCAGCGCCCGCGCGACGGCGCGATAGGTCAGCCCGGTATCAAGATGCGGCAAGCCGTAATGTTCGGCGATGCGGCGGGCCAACGTGCCCTTGCCGGAAGCGGCGGGACCATCAATGGCGATGACGAAGCAGTTTGGATGAGACTTCATGAACCTTGGGTGTCAAGCTGCGGACAGGGTACGGTCGGGCGCGGCAGGCGCCGGCCGGTAATGCAGTCGGCCTTTTATCGCCATAAGGCCTTTTCGCCAAATCGGCGCCAGGAGCGAGCCATGCCGGGGCCGGATTGTGCCCGCTTCTTCTACCCGATCTGCGCGCCGAGGCCCTGCATCAGCGACATGAATTCCGGGAACGAGGTGGCGATCATGGTGGCATCGTCGACGGTGACCGGCTCTTCGCTGGCAAGACCCATGACAAGGAAGCTCATGGCGATGCGGTGGTCGAGATGGGTGGCGACAGTGCCGCCGCCGAGCCCCTTGCCGCCCGGCCGGCCGATGACGGTGAGCGAGGCCTCTCCCTCGCGGCACTCGACGCCATTGGCTTCCAGCCCGCGCGCGACGGCGGCAAGGCGATCGCTTTCCTTGACTCGCAACTCGTCTAGCCCGTCCATCACGGTTGTCCCTTCCGCAAACGCGGCGGCGACGGCCAGGACCGGGTATTCGTCGATCATGGAGGGCGCGCGGGCCGGCGGCACGGTCACGCCCTTGAGCTCGGATGCGCGCACCCGCAGATCCGCCACGTCCTCGCCGCCTGCATCACGGCGGTTCACGATCTCGATATCGGCACCCATTTCCAGAAGCGTGTCGATCAGCCCGGTGCGGGTCGGGTTCATCAGCGCGTTCTCGATGGTGATGTCGGAGCCCGGCACGATGAGCGCGGCCACCAGCGGGAAGGCGGCCGAGGACGGATCGCCCGGCACCGCGATGTCGCGGCCCGAAAGCCGGGTCTGACCCTGGATGCGGATGTGTCGCGCGCCTTCGGCGTCGATCTCGACCTCGAGCGCGGCGCCGAACCCGGCCAGCATCTTTTCGGTGTGGTCGCGGGTCGGGATCGGCTCGATGACCGTGGTGACGCCCGGCGTGTTGAGCCCGGCGATCAGCACGGCCGACTTCACCTGCGCGGAAGCCATCGGCACCCTGTAGCTGATCGGTGCGGCATGTTTCGGGCCGGCCAGGGTCAGCGGCAGGCGGTCGCCCGGCGCAGCGTCGAGCACCTGGGTGCCCATCTCGCGCAGCGGCGCCAGCACCCGGCCCATCGGGCGCGAAGACAGCGAGGCGTCGCCGACGAAGCTCGTCTTCATGTCATAGGTGCCGACCAGGCCCATGGTCAGGCGTGCGCCGGTGCCGGCATTGCCGAAATCGAGCGGCGTCTCGGCCTCCAGCAGGCACCCGTTGCCGACGCCGTCGACGATCCATTCGCCCTCGCGCCGCTCTATCCTCGCCCCCATCGCCTTCATCGCTTCGCCGGTGCGCAGCACGTCCTCGCCTTCGAGCAGGCCGGTGATGCGGCTTTGTCCCGAGGCCAATCCGCCAAACATGAGCGAGCGGTGCGAGATCGACTTGTCGCCCGGCACCCTGGCGGTTCCCGACAGCGCTTCGGAGCGCCGCGCGGTGGCGGGGCGGGGGGAATGGTGATGTGTCATTCAGGACTTCCCGGACTGCGTGCCGGCGCGCGCCCGCGCCCGGCTTTCAAGCGGCGTCCTCCTAGCACGGCCCGGTGGCCCGGTCACCCCTCGGGGCCAAGCGCGCCGCTGCTGCGACATAGGCTTTGACAGCAGCCGGGCAACTGGCTAAGGGGACCGCGCAATTCCCGATCCCCGCCGGCGAACAAAAAGGCTTTTCGCCCGCGGTTGTGAGAGGTTCGGCTTGGCTTCTGGCGCCGAGCATCCGCCCAGCGAAAACGAAGAGGCTGAACGTGGCTAAACCCGACATTGGCACCAAGCGCATCTGCCCCGACACGGGGCGCAAGTTCTACGATCTGAACAAGGATCCGATCGTCTCCCCCTATACCGGCAAGTCCTATCCGCTGAACTACTTCCAGTCGGTCAGCAGCAAGCCGATCGATGACGAGGAGGAAATCGAGGAGAAGGAGGTCGAGACCGAGGAGGATTCCGGGCCGGAGATCGTCGCGCTGGAGGATGCCGACGACGATGATGGCGACGACGACAAGATCCCCGGTATCGAGGACGAGGAAGACGTCGATCTCGGCGACGATGACGACGACGACACCTTCCTCGCCGACGATGACGATGACGACGACGACGTCTCCGACATTATCGGCGTCGACGACGACGAGGACAATTGATCGGCCGGGGTGGCCGCGGCCTCCAGAGGGAGGGCCGGTCGCCCCCGTCATCCGCCCGGTGTGGCATGTATGGGGCGGTGCGCTGCCCAGTCTGGCGAAAGTTCTGCAGGTGACGCCAAAAGGCGCCGTTTGTGACTTGCCAACCGCGCGGCTCGGCGTTAGAAGCCGCAATCTGTCGGGCACGGACCAACCCGTGCTGCTTCCTCCGGGGGCACCGACCCGCCCGCAAGGGCACGTGGGGCCATAGCTCAGTTGGGAGAGCGCTTGAATGGCATTCAAGAGGTCAGGGGTTCGACTCCCCTTGGCTCCACCAAACGACCTTCTTCCACGCTGTGAACGACCCGCAGGATTGGGTGCCTGCTTTTCCGTGTGCCGGTCTACGCGCGCTGCAGATCGGCCAGAAACGCGTGGACTGCCTCCGCAACGGCCTCGGGCGCATCGACGGGCGAGATATGCCGCCCGCCAACCTCGACCAGCCGGCCTTTGCGCAGCCCTGCCGCAGCCTGGCGCTGGTCGGCGAGCGGGTAGAGATCGTCATGGCGGCCGGCCACCATCAGCACCTGCGCGGCGATTCGCGCCAGGCGCTCGGCAAGGGCTGCGCCCCGCCAGGCGGCATCACGCAGCATGACGGAGGCCACGGCGTCGGACAGCGCCGCCGCATCGGCCCGGCGTAGCGCGGCATGGAAAGCCGACAGGGCCTCGGGCCGCTGGGCAAGCGTTTCGCGCGCAAAGAAGCTGCGCGCCACCCCATCGCGGAACAGGCCTGTGCGCAGGATGTGGCGGGCGCCCAGGACGATCAGCCGGTCCTGAAGGCCTGGCCCGGAACTGCCCATGCGCATGGGCAGGTTCATCAGCACGACCCCGGACACCAGATCCGGCCGGATCAGCGCCAGTTCCGCGCCGACCAGCCCGCCCCACGACGTGCCGCCGACGACGGCCCGTGACAGCCCGGCTTCGTCGACGATTCTTGCCATGGCGCGCGCGTGGCTGGCGATGTCATGGCCGTCCGGCGCCGGGCCGCTGCCGCCATGCCCCGGGCCATCGATGAGCAGGGTGCGCGCCTGGCCGTCCAGCGCTGCCGCCAGCCTCAGGTGGATGTGATGATCGGCGAAGATCGAGGGCCAGAGGACAATGGTCCGAGGCCCCGAGCCTATATCGTGTACGGCCAGCAAACCTGCTCCGGTCGCGATCATGCGTGGTGTGTGCTGAGGATGGGGCATCGGTGGCTCCAGACATATGTAAGCATTGATTACATACGCCTGCTTGCGCCGAATGTAAACAGTGATTACAACGATGCCATGAAGACCCGCGACACCCATCACCACGGCAACCTCAAGACGGCGCTGATCGAATGGGCACTCGCGCAGGCGCGCGCAGGCCGGCTGGAGCAGGCTTCGTTGCGTGAGGCCGCGCGTGAGATCGGCGTGTCGCCCGGTGCCGTCTACCGCCATTTCGACGATCGCGAAGCCTTGCTGCGCACGCTTACCGCGCGCGGCTTCGACGAACTGGCCAGGCAATTCGAAGCGGCGATGCCACTGGACAAGCGGCCGGAAAGCGCTGCGCAGGCTCGGTCGCGCTTCGTGGCGCTTGGAGCGGCCTATCTGGCTTTCGCCGAGGAAAACTACGGCTTGTGGCGGCTGATGTTCGGCCCCTCGGCCATGGTCATGGCGGCACCGCCGAACCGCCCGGCTGCCTTCCTCTGGCTGCGTCAGGCCATTGTCGACCTCGCCGCCACGGGCGAGATCTCGCAAAGCGGTCCTGAAGCCGAACTTTTCGCCTGGAGTGCCATTCACGGCCTGTGCGAGTTGCTGGCCTCGCCGGCTCTCGGCCTGCCAAGGCCGCAAGATGCGGCGGCCTTCACCTGCGCTCGCGTCATCGCGGCGTTGCGCTGACGGCTGATGGTTTTGCCAGGCTTCAGCCGATGACGGCGTCGATGATGCGCTGCTGGTCTTCCTCGCCGAGATAGGGGTGCATCGGCAGGCTGACCACGCGTTCGGCCAGATCCTCGCTCACGGCAAGGCCGCTCGGATCGCGCGGGAAGCTGTCATAGGCCTTCTGGCGGTGTAGCGGGATCGGGTAATAGACCACGGTCGGCACGCCGGCTTCCTTGGCACGGGCCTGCAGCACATCGCGCTCGGCCGCGGAACTGGTCTTCAACGTGTACTGCGCCCATACGCTGGTCAGGCCGTCCGGAATGTAGGGGGTCTCGAAGAGGTTCGACAATGCGTTGGTATAGCGCTGTGCGACCACCTGCCGCTTCTCGATCTCGTCGGCATAGACGGCGAGCTTTTCGATCAGGATCGCCGCCTGCAGCGTGTCGAGGCGGCTGTTAACGCCGACGCGCTCGTTGAGATATTTGTGCGAGCCCTTGCCGTGCACGCGAAGCGAATCCATCAGCTCTGCCAGCTCGTCGCTATTGGTGAAGACGGCGCCACCGTCGCCATAGCAGCCGAGCGGCTTGGCCGGGAAGAAAGAGGTGGTGGCGATGTCGCCGAGCGAGCCGGTGACCTTGCCGTGATAGGTGGCGCCGAAACCCTGCGCGCTGTCGCCGATGACCGACATGCCGTTTTCGCGGGCGATCGCCGTCAGCACGTCGTAGTCGGCCGAAAGACCAAACAGGTCGACCGGGATGACGCAGGCAGGCCGCAACCCGGCGGCCTTGGCCTCCACGATGGCCCGCTTGAGGCTTTCGGGATCCATGTTGAACGTATCGGGTAGCACGTCGACGAAGACCGGCACGGCGCCCACCAGCGGGGCCACCTCGGCGGTGGCGGCGAAGGTGAAGGATGGCACCAGCACCGCGTCGCCCGGGCCAACACCTAGCGCCATCAGTGCCAGCTGCAGCGCGTCGGTGCCGTTGGCACAGCCCAGCGCATGGCGCGCGCCGCAAAAGGCGGCAAGCTTCTTCTCGAACTCGGCCACCTGCGGGCCCATGATGTACTGGCCCTCGTCGAGAACCTGCGCGATGGCGCGGTCGAGGGCGGGACGCAGGCGCGCCTGCTGGGCGCCAAGATCGATGAAGGGAAGTGTCATGTCAGCACATCCGCTGTCTGGGAGGAGGAAGCACGGGGTCGGGTCCCTGACCCGAACCAGCGGCTGTTTATATCAAGCCCCGGCGGCTGGCAACGCGCCGCCATTGGGCCAGCGGCTCAGGCGGCGACCATTCGCCGGGCTGTCTCGGCGACCTGTTCGGCCGTCGGATAATAGGCCTTTTCCAGCGGACCGGAGGTTGGCGCGGGCGCATCGGGCAGCGTGATTCGGGCGGGCGCGGCCTTCCACGCGCCGAACGGCACGCCCTCGGATGCCGAGGCGACGATTTCGGCCGACATGCCGCAGGTCGCCCAGGAGCCGTCCGTGGCGACCAGGCGGCCAGTGCGCGAGACGCTTTGCACCAGCGGGGCGCGATCGAACGGGTTGAGAATGCGGCAATCGACGACTTCGGCCGCGATGCCCTGGGCCGACAGCATGTCGGCAGCCTGCAGGTTGAGAAGCGTTGCCCAGGAAGAACCCGCCAGCGTGACATCCGAGCCTTCGCGCAGGATCTGGTTGCCGATCCCCGACAGCCTCGTTTCGACAGGGGCGCCGAGCTCCGCCGTCTGGTCGTAGAGCCAGCGGTCGTCCACATACAGAACCGGGTCGGGCGACAGCGTGGCGGCGATCAGCAGATCGCGGGCATCGGCCACGGTGGCCGGCATCACCACCCGCAGCCCGGGGATATGGCTGTACCAGGAGTGCAGCGCCTGGCTGTGCTGGGCGCCCTGTTCGCCGCCGCGGTTGACGATGCCGCGCACCGTCAGTGCGGGGCTGGCCTGGCCGCCGAGCATGTGGTTCCATTTGGCCGCCTGGTTGACCAGCGAATCCGTGGCCAGGATCATGAAATCCATGCGCGGGTGGATGACGATGGGCCGCAGGCCGTTGAGAGCCGCGCCCACCGCAGCCGACGTGGTTGCCCATTCGGAGACCGGTGTGTCGATGACACGGTCCTTGCCGAATTTCTTGTCGAGGTCCGACATCGAACTACCGACATACCAGGGGCTCCACACGCCCTGGCCGATCGCGACCACGTCGTCGTGATGGGAGAGAAGGTATTCGAACCCGTCGAGGATCGCTTGCGCGTAGGTGCGTTTGGTCGAGGTCATGTGCTGCTTCAGGCTGGCGCGTAAACGCGATCGAGGAGTCCGCTTTCCGGGGGATATCCGGCCGCGCGCGCACTGGCCAGGGCGGCCTGCAGCCGCTCCTCGACCCGCGCCCTGATCCGCGCGAATTCTTCCGGATCGACCGACCTGTCCGAAGAGAGCGCCGCTTCGAGCCGGGCGACCGGATCGCGCTGCTTCCAGGCGGCAATTTCCTCAGGCGAGCGTCGCAGGCCGACATCGATGTTCTCGTCAGCGCCGACATGGCCGCGCCAGCGATAGGTGACGGCTTCCAGGAAGCCGGGCCCTTCGCCGCGGCGGGCGCGCGAGATGAGCTTTTCACCGGCTTCGGCCACGGCCACGACGTCGTTTCCGTCCACCACCTCGACGGCCACGTCATGGGCTTCGGCAAACCGCCCGACACGGTTTCCGGGCTGGCGCAGATGGATGTCGAGATGGCTGGAGAACAGGTTGTTCTCGACCACGAACAGCACGGGCAGCTTCATGATGCTGGCCATGTTCAGCGCCTCGTGGACGACGCCTTCCTCGCAGGCGCCATCGCCGAAGAAGGCGACGCCGACATGAGGCAGCCCGCGGCGCTTGAACGCGAGGGCCGCGCCGACCGCGATGGGCACGGTGCCGGCGACGATCGGCACCGAACCGCCGAACCCGAATTCCGGACCGTAGAGATGCATGGAGCCGCCCATGCCGCGCGAGCAACCGGTTTCCTTGCCCAGAACCTCGGCGATCAGCGCTTCGGGATCGCCGCCAAGCGCCAGAAACTGGCTGTGCGAGCGATGCCCGCCATAAAGACGGTCATCCGCGGTGAGCGAGCGGGCAACGCCGACGGCTACCGCTTCCTGGCCGATGGCCAGGTGACAGGGGCACTTTGCTTCGCCTGAAGCCGAAAGATCGCCGATCAGTTCCTCGGCGCGTCGGATGAGGATCATCGCCTCCAGATCGCCAACAAGCTGCTCGGTCGCATGATTGCGCAGATCGACGGGGGCTCTGTGAGACGAGGGATCGGCCAGATCACCCAGGGAGATTTCGATGGTCACGGCAGGACTCCCATGAAATCGTCGACAACCTTGCGGACATCGAACTGAGCGCAGACCGCTCTTGCATTTGCACCCATCGCCTGTCGCGTTTCGGCATCCGCGTCGAGCATCCGGCGCATCGCGCCGGCAAGGCTTTCGGCGTCTCCGCAACGGGCCTCGAATCCAACGGCGGACTGCGACAGAAGCGGCCATTCGAAGGGCAAAGCAAATATCATCGGCTTGCCCGAGAGCAGGTACTCGATAAGCTTGTTCGGCGAAACCCCGTAGCGCAACGCCTCTCCGATGTCCAACAGGTGGAAGATATTGCAGTCGGCACGCGCGAGCACCGACTGAACGTCCTGGCGCGGGACCGGGGGGTGGAAATGCACATTGGGTGAACCATGCTGGCGCGCATAGTCCACCACCGCCTCCTTCTCGGACCCGGCGCCGACGAGATGGAATTCAAACGCCGGACACTCGGGATCTTTCGCCAGCAGGCCGACCGCGTCGATCAGAACGGGAAGGCCCTGATAGCGCGAGAACCCGCCGACATAATAGAAGCGGAAGGCTCCCGTGCCGTCGTCCGTTGCCGCCGCGTCCGTCGCCGCGGCAGTGCCTGCGGGCGACAATTCGATGCAGTTCGGCAGATGCGCGATGGCGCGCACCTCGACACCGATATCTCGGAAATAGGTGGCGATGCCGGGCAGGACGCTGGTGATCAGCCTTGCCCGCCGGTAGAGGAACTTCTGCAGGGCGCCGAAAAAGGCGATGACGGTGCGCCACAGCAGGCCGGAATTGTAGCGTTCCAGGCTCTCCGGCCAGATGTCGCGTATCTCGTAGATGAACCTGCCGCCGCGCAGCAGCGAAATCACCCAGGCGGTCGCGCCGGCGAAGGGATGCGGACAGGTACCGATCACATAATCGGGGCGCTCGCGGCGAAACAGGCCGGCCAGGAAGGCGACGATCGCATAGCTGAGCATGTTGACCATGCGCAGGACGGGACGCGCTGAAGCCGGGGTCGTGGAAATCCAGACGAAGGTCACGCCTTCGACGGTCTCCGAACTCCACAGGCTCCACCGGCGGCCCTTCGTTCGCCGCTGGAAATAATAGTTGTGGGCGGAGGCGAAGAAGGTGACCCGGTTGCCCCGCCGGACCAACTCCCTGCCGACGAAGAACGCCGAGGTGGAAGGCTGGTCAGGGGTGGAGGCATAATGGTTGAAAAACCAGAATGTCTTCACTTCTTGGGGTTCTCGAGCACGAAGACACACTGCCAGGACAGCCACTTGAAGCCCGGGATCCGGGTCAGGACCGCGTCCAGCGTCTCGCCGACCGTCAGCAGCGGTTCCTTCAGGAAGGTGTTGCGGAACGGGATCGCCGGCAGCGTCGCGATGTGGAAGTTGCGGGTATCGAGACGGTCGAAATACTTGAGGCCACGGTGAATTTCGCTACGGCCCAGAATGTGGTCGACCTCCCAGGCGGTGCGCAGATGCGGCGTGCTCTTGCGATACCAGTGGATGATCGGATTGTGGCGCAGCGCCTCGACGCAGAAGAACTTGCCGCCCGGACGCAGGATGCGCGCGGCTTCCTTGTAGGCCGCATCGAGATCCATGTGGTGGAGCGCACCGCCCTCGATCACGACGTCGAACGAATTGTCCTCGAAACCGGTATTCTCGGCATCCACCACGCGATAGTCGATCGACGCGAAGCTCGGGTCCGCTTCGACGTTCTTCTTGGCAAGATTGATCGATTCCGGTGCGATGTCCGATGCAATCGCCGACTTGATCACATGCCGTGCCCGGGACACCAGTCCTTTCGTGCCGCAGGCCATCTCGAACACGTCCTTGCCGGCCAGGTTCTCGAGCAGCCAGTTGGTCACATAGGTGTTGACCGGTCGGTTGATCTGATAGAACTCGCTGTTGACGCTGTACTTCTTCAGCATCTCCGGATTGTCGATGGTGCGACGGAAATCGGCCCACTCGATTTCCTTCTGCTTGCGGTCTTCAAGTTCGTTCGGTTGTGACATGTCTTGCCTCGATGCTACGTCGACAGTTGTGCCCCGTCGCCGAATGAGTGGGTACAGCGCAAGCGACTGATCCCATGATGCGGGCTGTCACGACCGACGCCGCGAGCGCCGTTCTTTGCAAGAGGCGCATGCATTTTCGTCTGCCAGACCATGTGCCCGGAAAAGTTGGCGGCTGGCTATCACAGTTGCCCATGGCGCGCAACGTCGGCCGGCTCCGAGCCAAGCCCATGGCGCCTGAGAATGGCCTCGATCCAGCGCACCGCCGTGGCGCGGGAAACAAGGGAAACCGCCGTAGCCGCGATCAATGCCAGGTCCATGCCGGCATTGTGGTTGTCCACATAGAACAGCCCCAGCTGTGCCTTGCGCGGGCGGATCATCGTCTCGTAGGCGAGATTTGCATCCTTCTGGCCGGCGAGACGCTCGCCGAGATCGGAAAACACGATCGAGGAGAAATCGGTCAGGCCGGGCTTGATTGTCAGCAGCCGTCGCTCCTCGTCGGTGTATTTCTCGACCTCGCGCACGACATTGGGCCGCGGGCCGACGAGGCTCATGTGGCCGAGAACGACGTTCCAGAATTGCGGCAACTCGTCGAGCTTGAAGCGCCGCAACGTTTCGGCGAAGGGCAGCAGACGCGGATCGCCCTGAATGGTCGTGTCCACGCCGGTCTTGTCTGCATCCACAACCATGGTGCGGACCTTGAAGAGCGGGAACAGGACGCCGTTCTTGCCGACGCGGCGCGGCACGTAGAAGGGGTTGTGCCGGTCGTAAAGCCAGACGGCCGCCAGGATCAGTCCCAGCAACGGCGCCGAGAAGAGGGCCGCAGGAACCGCGATTGCCAGGTCCATCAAGCGCTTGATCATCGATGCGCCGCCTGGTCGAGTGCGCGCATGTCCTCGTCCTTCAGGTCGAAATCCCAGCTGGCCAGCGCATCGTCCAGCTGGGCGCGCGACTTGATGCCGACCAGGCAGGTGCCGAAGCCCAGCGTGCGGCCGATCCATTGCAGCGCGACCTGCGATACCTTGGCATTGGCCCCATGCCGGGCGGCAATCTCGCGGCAGGTGGCGACGATCGCCAGATTGTCGGCCAGCCGGTCGCCGCGAAAATGGCTGTCGGCCCGCTTCAGCCGGCGGTCGGTCGGGTCGAGGTCTGACGGAGACGAATACTTGCCGGTGAGAATCCCGCCGCCAAGCGATCCCCAGGCCAGGAACAGGGGAGCGGCCGCTCCACCCCCGCACATCGCCTCGATCGCGGCGCGATGGGCACCGTGGACGAGGCTGAATTCCATCGAGCTTGATCGGTAAAGGGCCGGCAATTCGTCCGCGCCGTTCAGCTTCATCATCTCCAGGCTGACATTGGTGGAGCCGAAGGCCCGGATCTTGCCGGCCTCCACCAGCCTTTCAAGCGCACCGAATATCTCGGCAAAGGGTGTACGGCCATCCCACCAGTGAAGCTGATAGAGGTCGATCACATCGGTGCCGAGTCGCTTCAGGCTCGCCTCGACCGCCTGGGAGATCCAGGCCGGGTCGTTATCGATGAACACCTTGCCGTCGTCGCCGATGCGCACGCCGAACTTCGACGCGACGATGACCCGGTTGCGACGGTTGCCGAGCGCCTGGCCCAGCCGTTCCTCGGACAGGCCGTTGCCATAGCAGTCTGCCGTGTCGAACAGGGTAACGCCCTGGTCCACGGCATGCGGGATCGCATCCGCGATCGCGGCGGGATCGACGCTGCCCCAATTGTGACCGCCGAGCGGATCGCAGCCGAAGGCCAGGCGGGACACCTGCGAAAACTCGATCATGACTACCCGTTCGTATCGTTGCCCCGGCTCACGCGGACAAGGTCGCGCCGGGTTCTGGACGAGAAGGCGTGCCGCGACGCAAGCACGGGGGATGCGCCATGGGCCCGTTTGTCGCACACCTATAGTGGCGGCAACCGATCGGGCAAGGTCAAAAGCGGAGGCGACCGGGCGGTGTCCGTTACGTCCGGTCAGGGATCGGTTCGTTGTCGAATTCGCGCACGATGCCGAGGAAGCGGCGGATGAACTGCTCCATCTGGGACAGCGTGCGGTCGAAATCCTCGTCGCTGGGCAGGGTCACGTCCGGGCGCAGGATCGACAGGCGTTCCAGTTCGGCCAGCCGTTGCTCGAGCCCCTCGATCCGGGCTTCCAGGTCGCCGATGTCGCGGTGATAGGCCTCGCGCTCGTCGACGGCGGAACGGCAGACGAGCTGGCTGCCCTGCTCGCGGCAAAGCGACATGTGGCCGCTCGCCATGTCCATGCGCACGAAGCCGCCATCGGTGCGCTCCAGCCGGTAGCGCTCGGTCTCCTCGGCCGCGGCCGGCAGGGCCAGCAGCGCGCCGATCATCAATGCGGGAAGCACGGTCCTTGCAGGCATGTCGACGCCTCCTTGTGCCCTTGAGACAGGTAGTTTCGCCATCCGATTGCGCCGGAATTGCGGTGGATGTCCGCTGTCGGCCGAGCCGGGGCGCTTTGCAGTCGCGGCCGTTTGCACTATAGCGCGCTCCATGGCCGACCACATCTACAAGATTTGCCCGCGCCCGCTGTGGCGCGATGCCGAGACCACGGGACGCTTCGAGGGCGCGCCGGTCGATCTGGCAGACGGGTTCATCCATTTCTCCACTGCCGCCCAGGCGCCGGAAACGGCGGCCAAGCATTTCGCCGGACAGGACGATCTGCTGCTGGTGGAGGTCGAAGCAAGCGCCCTTGGCGATGCGCTGCGGTGGGAGGTCTCGCGCGGCGGGGCGTTGTTTCCCCATCTGTATGGCCCGTTGCCGCTGTCTGCCGTGCGCCGGGTCGAGAAGCTGCCGCTCGGCGCCGACGGCCGGCATGTCTTTCCGGAGATGGCCCCGTGACCGTGTTCGAGGCCGTCGGGCGCAAGCTGCTCTTCACCCTTGAGGCAGAGCGCGCCCACGAGCTTTCGATCCGGGGGCTCAGATCCGGCCTGCCGCTGTGCCGCCCGCCCGAGCCCGACCCGAGGCTGCGGGTGACGGTCGCCGGCATAGGCTTTCCCAATCCGCTCGGCATGGCCGCCGGCTTCGACAAGAACGGCGATGTGCCGGACGCGCTTCTGGGCCTCGGTTTCGGTTTCGCCGAGATCGGCACGGTGACGCCCCTGCCGCAGCCGGGAAATCCGGGTCCCCGCGTTTTCCGGCTGGTGCGCGACCGTGCCGTCATCAACCGGCTGGGCTTCAACAACGAGGGCCACAAGGCCATGCTGGCAAGGCTCGCTACGCGGGCCGGCCGCGGCGGGGTGGTCGGCGTCAATATCGGCGCCAACAAGGATGCCACGGATCGCATCGCCGATTATGCCGCCGGCGTGCGGATCTTCGCCCCGCATGCCTCCTACCTGACTGTCAACATATCTTCGCCCAACACGCCGGGCCTGCGCGATTTGCAGGCGCGCGAAAGCCTGGGCCTGCTCCTCACTGCGGTGCTGGAGGCGCGCGATGCGGCCAAGGGCAAGGTGCCGATCTTCCTCAAGATCGCGCCGGACCTTTCGGCAGACGAGATGGAGGATGTCGCGGGTGAGGTCATCGACAAGGGCATTGACGGGCTGATCGTCTCCAACACGACGCTGTCGCGCACGGGGCTGGCAAGCCCCAAGGCGAAGCAGGCAGGCGGCATGTCCGGCCGGCCGCTGTTCCGCCGCTCGACGATCGTGCTGGCGCGCATGCGCCGGCTGGTCGGAGCGAAACTGCCGATCATCGGTGTCGGTGGCGTCGATTCGGCCGAGACGGCGGTGGAGAAGATCGCTGCCGGTGCCGATCTGGTGCAGCTCTACACGGGGTTGATCTATGGCGGGCCGGGGCTGCCGGGCGCGATCCTGCGCGGCATGTCGCGCATCCTCGACAGCGAAAAGGTCGACCGGCTATGCGACCTGCGCGATGTCCGGCTCGACGAATGGGCCGACAAGGAGCTGGATTAGACTGGAAAGGTCTTTCGTGCCCGAAACGGCAGGATGGCGAGAAGGCTCACCCCCCGGGCGATCAGGAAGACGTGCAGCGCCGCCCACAGGCCGTGATTGCCCAACGCCGGCCCCAGCGTCAGAAGCGCTGCCAGGTAGAGCAGGAACGACAACAGCATCATGTTGCGCATGTCGCGCGACCAGGTCGCCCCGATGAAGACGCCGTCCATCTGGAAGGCGAGCACACCCGCCACAGCCGTGAGAGCGGCCCAGGGCAGGAAGCGCAGCGCCTCGGCCCGGACCTCCGGCGCGGTGGTCACGATGGCGATGAAGGCTTCGCCGAAGGCGAGCAATAGCAAGGCGATCACGCCGGCGAAGACGAAACCCCACAGCGCGGTCAGCCGCACCGCGCGATCGAAGGCGGGACGGTAGCGCGCGCCGACGGCACGGCCGGCGATCTGCTCGGCTGCGGTGGCGAAACCGTCGAGCATGTAGCCCGCTAGGAGGAAGAAATTCATCAGTACCGCATTGGCGGCCAGTGTCAGCGTGCCGAGTTGGGCACTCTCGCGGGTAAGCAGGGCGAAGGCACCGAGCAGCACGAAGGAGCGGATCATGATGTCGCGGTTGAGCGCGAACATCGCCTTGAGCGCCAGCGTGTCGGTCACGGCCCCCTGGCGCATCGAAGGCATTTTTCGGAAGCGCCGGACAACGAAGACAAGGCCGACGACCATCGCCAGCGCCTCGCCGCCGACCGTGCCCCAGGCCACCCCCTCCAGACCCCAGCCGAGATGCAGGCCGAGATAGATCGACAAAGCGATGTTGGATAGGTTGAGGATAAGCTGGAAGGCAAGCCCGATCCCACCTTCGCCGCGCCCCAGCACGTAGCCGAGAATGGCATAGTTGACGAGCGCGAAGG
Source organism: Aliihoeflea sp. (assembly GCA_046297455.1). Taxonomy (GTDB): domain Bacteria; phylum Pseudomonadota; class Alphaproteobacteria; order Rhizobiales; family Rhizobiaceae; genus ZYF759. Next base: position 68,510 of record JBKBIT010000018.1, on the reverse strand, counting down.
GTGCCGAGATCAGGCGGATATAGACATAGGCCGACAGCGCCTCCGAGACGCGCGGTTCGGCAGCGATGAACCAGACGCCCGACGCCACGATCAGCGGCGCCGCCACCAGCAGCAGAAGACCGGAGACGAAGGCGACCAGGAAGGCGCGCCAGAAGATCGCCTGCTCTTCGCGCGTGTCCTCGCGGCCGAACGCCTGCGAGACGAGACCGGTCGTGCCCGAGCGCAGGAAATTGAAGGAGGCGAAGACGACGTCGAACACGATGGCGCCGGCCGCCAGCCCGCCGAGCAGCACGGCGTCGCCGAGTTGCCCCACAACGGCCGTGTCGACGATGCCGAGCAACGGGGTGGTCAGATAGGCGAGCGTCATCGGCAGGGCGATGGCGAAGACCAGCCTGTTGGTGACCTGGAAGGGGATGACCCTTCCCCGGGTTTCGGCATGGTCGGTCAAGCAAGCGTCCAGAGGCTGTGACGGGAGGACTTCCCTTCGCAGCCTGCGCCCGTTTTGGCAATGCGCCAGCAATGACCGGGAATTGACCGCCGCCCGATTGCCTGGCAGGGGCCGGCGCAGCATATGGTTGCCCATGCAGCTGCCGATCGTTCACCATCCCGACTATAACGCGAAATTCGCGGCCGATCACCGTTTCCCGATGGGAAAATATGGCCGGCTGATGGAGGTGCTCGAAGAGACCGGCATAGCTCAACGCGGCAGCGTCTTTCGGCCCCAGCCGGCCGATTCCGATCTGCTGTCGCTGGCCCATGCGCCGGGCTATGTCGAGCAGGTGATCGCCTGCGAGGTGCCGTACGCGGTGGAACGCGAGATCGGCTTTCCGGTCGATGAACGTGTGTCACGGCGCGCGAGGCTCGCCACGGCCGGCACGCTGCTCGCCGCCGAACTGGCGCTCGAATACGGCATTGCCTGCAATGGCGCCGGCGGCAGCCACCATGCCAGACGCGGCGGCGGGGCTGGGTTCTGTACCTTCAACGACGTGGCGGTGGCAGCTTCGGCATTGCTGGACAGGCGGCAGGTCGGCCGCATTCTGGTCGTCGATCTCGACGTGCACCAGGGCGACGGCACCGCCGAGATCCTGATGGGCGAGGGGCGGGTGACGACCTTTTCCATGCATGCGGAGAAGAACTATCCGGTGCGCAAGGTGCCGTCAGGTCTCGATGTCGGGCTGGAGGATGCGATGGGCGACGACGCCTATCTGGACCGGCTCGACGAGGCGTTGGGTGCCCTGGCCGCAGGCCCCACGCCCGACCTCGTCTTCTACAATGCCGGCGTCGATCCGCACGAGGACGACCGGCTGGGCCGGCTGTCGCTGTCGGACGATGGCCTGCGCCAGCGTGACCGGGCGGTGATTGGGCATTTCCGCGAGCGCGGAATCCCGCTGTGTGGGGTGATCGGCGGTGGCTATTCGCGGGATGTCGACACGCTGGCGTGCCGGCACGCTATCCTGTTTGCCGAGGCGCGCGACTATCTGCGGTAGTTGAGCAGGCGCAGAACCAGGAAAAGCGGCACCACGATGACGGCGCCGAGCAGGAAATAGCCCCAGAAACGATAGAGCGCGTCGAAGCCGAGATTCCACAGGCCGGCGAAGAAATCCCGCGCGGACAGCACCAGTCCCCAGGGGGTGAGCCCGAGCGCCGCCATCACGACGCCGACGATGAAGGAAATCACGATCAGCTTGAGCGCGACCCTGAGCGGCGTGTCGCCGAGGAAACGGTTGATTGCCGACATGCCTGTCTACTCCCGCATCGGTTCTGGATGCAGATACGGTGTCGAAGAGCCGGGTTCAAGCATGGGCGGCCAGGAAGGCCTCGACCTCGGCACGGCGCGGCATCGGCGCTACCGCGCCATGACCTTTCGTGGCGAGCGCGGCGGCAGCGTTGGCGTAGCGCGCGGCGGCGAACGGATCGCCAAGGCGCAAGAATTCGGCCAGGAAATTGCCGTCGAACGTGTCGCCGGCGCCGGTCGCGTCGACCGCCTCGACCGGGATGCCCGCCACATGGCGCCGCGCATCCGGCGTGGCGACGAGGCAACCCTTGCTGCCCAGCGTGAGTGCGACGATTTTTGCGCCCGCCGCCAGATAGTGGTCGGCGATCCGGTCGGGATCGGAAAGACCCAGCAGCTGTTCGGCATCCTCGAGGCCCGGCAGCGCGATGTCGGCGCTCTCCATCGCCGCCTCGATCAAGGCGCACGCGCGCTCCAACGGCCATAGCCTCAGCCGCAGATTGGTATCGAAGGAGACGAGCACTCCCGCTGCGCGGGCTGCCGCGATCGCCTCGAAGACGGCATCGCAGGCACTGTCCGATATGGCGAGGCTGATGCCGGAAGCATGCAGGATCCTGGCACCGGCGATATAGTCGCGAGGGACATCGGCGGGAGAATAGCGGCTCGCGGCCGAGCCGGCCCGCAGATAGGAGAAGCTGTGGCCCGCCTCGCCATGGCTGACGAAATAGATGCCGGTATGGGCCTGGCCATTGCGGATGACCCGCGCGGCGTCGACCCCGTTTTCGGCCCAAAGCCGCATCATCTCGTCGCCGAATTCGTCCTGCCCGAGTGCGGTCACCATGCCGGTGGATGCGCCGGCACGCGCTGCCGCGATGGCGCAATTCGATACGTCGCCGCCATGCCCGCGCAGATAATGCCCTTCGGTGCCGGTCTGGTTGAATTCGATCATGGGCTCGCCCATGCAGACGATCTGCGGTTGCGGCATGGCGATCACGGACTCCTGGTACCCTGGCGACGACTGCCCTTAGCGGCACAGGGACGGCCTGTCCATGGTGGGGTGCTTGGCTATTCGGCTGCTGACATCAGCTTGCGGTAGCGCGACAGCATGGTGCGCAGGACGGCAGGCTTGACCGGCTTGTTGACCACGGGAACATCCAGTTCCCGCGCTGCCTCGCGCAACTCCGTGGTCCGGTCGGCGGTGACCAGCGCCGCCGGCAGGTCGGGACCGAAGGCCGCGCGCAGCTTCTTGATGACCTCGATGCCGTTTTCGTCGTCGAGGTGATAGTCGACAAGGGCAAGGTCGGGCTGGAAGCCCGAGGCAGCCAGCGCCTCGATGCCGGCGCTGCCTGCCGCTCCCCGCACGTCGCAACCCCAGCCTTCGAGCAGCGAGCGCATGCCTTCGAGAATGCGGGCGTCGTTATCGATGCAGATGACGGCCACGCCCTCCGGCCGCTCGCCGACATGGGGATCACGCCTGATCTCGCTGGTCTGCGGCAGGCCGGCGGCCTCCGTGCGCGGCATGAGCACCGAGAAGCAGGAGCCGCTGCCCTTGACCGAACGCACGCGCAGTTCCAGCCGCAAGACGCGCGCGATCCGGTCAACGATGGACAGCCCAAGCCCCAGCCCTTGCGCCTCGCGCATGCCCTCCTCGAGACGGGTGAATTCGCGAAAGACAGAGTTGAGCTTGTCGGGATCGATGCCGATGCCGGTATCGTGGACCTGAATCTCGACCAGTTCGCCCCGCCGCCGCACGCCGATCAGGATCCGGCCGGAGCGGGTATATTTGATGGCGTTGGAGACCAGGTTCTGGACCAGCCGTCGCAACAGGTTGCGGTCGGTCTCGACGGCCAGCGACGACGGCACGATGCGTAACTGCAAATCCTTGGCGATGGCCTGCGGCAGGAAGTCGTTCTGGATCTGCCGCAACAGCCCGTCGAGGCGGAAGGTCGTGTCCGTCGGGGTCAGGGCGCCGGTATCGAGCCGGGAGATGTCCAGCACCGCTCCCAGGATCGTCTCCACCGATTCCAGCGAGGATTCGATATTGATGGCCGGCTCGCGGATGGCGGGGATATCGGCGCGTTCCAGAAGGGTCGAGCAGTAGAGGCGCGCTGCATTCAGCGGCTGCAGGATGTCGTGGCCTGCCGCGGCCAGGAAGCGCGTCTTGCCGAGATTGGCTTCCTCGGCCAGCATCTGGGCCTGGGCCAGTTCCTCGTTGACGCGCAGCAATTCGGCGGTGCGGCTGGCAACACGCTGTTCCAGCGTCTCGTTGGCCCGCTTGAGCGCCAGATCGGCTTCGACGCGCGCGGTAATGTCGGTATAGGTCGCCACGATGCCGCCGCCCGGCATCGGGTTGGAGCGGACCTCGATGATGTGCCCGCTGCCGTGCAGTTCCATGCTCCAGACCTCGCCGAACCATGTCATGCGGTTGAGCAACTCGGTCTCCGAGCCGCGGGGAAGGTCGCCGCGCTCGGCCAGGTACGAAAAGACGTGATGCAGCGAAACGCCCACCTGGCCCATTTCGTCGGGCAGGTCGAACAGCGCCCTGAACTGCCTGTTCCAGCAGGTCAGCCTGTAGTCCCGGTCGAAGACGGTGACGCCCTCCTCCATCTGGTCGAGCGCGGTCTGCAGCAGGTCGCGGTTCTGTTGCAGCGCTTCGGAGGCGTCGTCGAGCAGCCGGTAGGCCTCACGCGAGGATGTGTCCTTGCGCTGGAACAGCAGCGACAGGATGAGCCGGGCAGACGAGGTCCCGACGGCGCTGGCGAGCAGTTGTTCGGAAAACCGGATGACCGGCGCACTCGCCTGTTCGTTGCCGATCAGCGCCCGGCCCTCGCGGCGCGCAAAGCTCTCGAAGGAGCGCTCGGTGCGTTCGACGCCCAGGTAGCGCGAGATGGTGTCCTTGATCTCGTTGACCGTGACCGCGGTGCGGAAACGCCGAAGATTTGGCATCGGGCTCGCCTCGCGTGGCACGAACAAAGCCGCCTGGATGCGTTCGAGCGGTGCCGACGAGCGTGACAGCGAGCCGAGCACGAAGAATATCGAGTTGATGGCCAGGCTCCACAGGACCCCGTGATTGAGCGGATCGGCCTCGGTGCCGAACAGCGATTGCGGGCGCAGCGCCTCCAGCCCGAAAAGCCCGTTGACGAGTATCGGGTGATCGAGCGGCGCAATCGAGGGGAAGAGCAGCGTGTAGAACCAGACCACGATGCCGGACGCCAGGCCCATCACCGCGCCGCGGCTGTTGGCGCCCCGCCAGATCAGACCGCCAAAGAAGGCCGGAGCGAATTGCGCGATCGCGGCAAAGGAGATCAGGCCGATCGCCGCCAAACGGGTGTTACCCGTGGTGCCGCGATAATAGAGGAACGCGGCCAGCAGGACGAGGAAGATCGCCGCGCGCCGCACGTTGAGGATCACCTGCGACCAGTCCTCGCTGTTGCGGGCATCCGAGCGATTGATCCTGAGCCGCACCAGAAGCGGCATGACCAGATCGTTGGAAATCATGATCGACAGCGCGACGCAGGCCACGATGACCATGGCTGTTGCCGCCGACAGTCCGCCGATGAAGGCGAACATGGCCAGCAAGTCCTGGCCGTGCATCAGCGGCAGCGACAGGACGTAGAGATCGGCGTGGGTCTGGTCGCCGACCAGAACGATGCCTGCATAGGCGACAGGCAGCACGAAGAGATTGATGGCGACCAGATAGAGCGGGAACAGCCAGGTGGCGGTCCGCAGCTCCTTGTCGGAGCGGTTTTCGACGATGGTGACGTGGAATTGCCGCGGCAGCATCAGGATCGCGATGCCGCTGAGCATGGTCAGCACGATCCAGGTGCCGATGCTGGTCGGGTAGGAATAGGCGGCCATGACCTGCGGATTGGCCATCGCGGTGGCGATCAGGTCCTGGGGGCCGCCGAAATAGATGAAGGTGACGGCAAAGCCCACGGCCAGGAAAGCGAACAGCTTCACGATCGATTCGACCGCGACCGCCAGGATGAGCCCGTCCTGGTGTTCGGTGGCATCGGCATGGCGTGTGCCAAACAGGATCGCGAACAATGCCAGCAGCAGGGCGACCAGCAGCGCGATGTCGCTGATGAAGAAATCGATCGAGGGTGGATAGCCGTTATAGTGTTCGACCATCAGGCTGACCGTGCCGGAGATCGCCTTCAGCTGCAGCGCGATATAGGGCACGTAGCCGATCGTGGCGATCAGCGTCGCGATGGCGGCGACGGCGAAGCTCTTGCCGTAGCGGGCGGCAAGGAAATCGGCGCTGGAGGTGATGTTTTCGGACTTGGCCAGCCGCACCATTCGGCGCAGCAGCGGATAGCCGAACAGGAAGACCAGTATTGGTCCGATATAGATCGCCAGGAACTCGAAGCCGCGTTCGGCGGCAAAGCCGACCGACCCGAAGAAGGTCCAGGACGTGCAATAGATCGCCAGGCTGAGCGCGTAGATATAGGGCCGGGATGAGTTGGAGCCGTGCTTCTCGGTGCGCTTGTCGGCTATCCGCGCAATGGCGAACAACAGCGACACATAGGCGATCGCGACAATGACGATGACCCAGCCCTGCAAGTGGCTTCCCTCCGCGCGCGGACTCTGGCGGTCCTTTTGTGACAGGCAAGCACAGGCATGGACAACTGTCCATTTGTTCTTTGGATCATGAACGCACAACGATTTCCCCAAAGGGAAATCTGCTATTGTCGCCGCATTGTCTCGGCCGCCGACAGGGGCCTCGCGCATGGAGGGTGACATGATCAAGGAATTCCAGGAATTTATCGCCAAGGGCAATGTCATCGACCTTGCCGTCGGCATCATCATCGGCGGCGCCTTCGCGCTTATCGTCTCCTCGCTGGTGGAAGACATCATCATGCCGATCGTGGGGGCGATCTTCGGCGGCTTCGATTTCTCCAACTACTTCATTGCCCTGTCGCCGGAAGTAACGGCCCTGTCTTTGGACGCGGCGCGCGAGCAGGGCGCGGTCTTCGCCTATGGCAACTTCATCACGGTGATGATCAACTTCCTGATCCTGGCATGGATCATCTTCCTGATGGTCAAGGCCGTGAACAATCTGCGGCGCCGGCTGGCGGCCGAGGAGAAAGTCGCCGAGGTGCCGCCCGCACCGCCCGCCGACGTGATGCTCCTGACCGAGATCCGCGACCTGCTTGCCAAGAAATAGGTCGCGGCGCTATTGACGGTCGCGGTGGCTATCCCGCCGCGACCTGTTTTTTGGACCGCCCATGACCCTGTTCGAATCGCTCCGGCGGGAGGCCCGGCTGGCCCCCGAAAGCGGCATTGTTGCCGTCGCCAATCACGGCCGCGGCAAGGATGGCCTGATTCCCCTTTGGGCTGGCGAGAGCGACCTGCCGACGCCGGACTTCATTTCCGCACCGACGATCGCCGCGCTTCAGGCGGGCGAGACCTTCTACACCTGGCAGCGCGGTATCCCCGAATTGCGCCAGGCGCTGGCCGACTATCACGGGCGCCATTTCGGCGGCACTTTCGCGCCGGAGGAGTTCATCGTCACCGGTTCCGGCATGCAGGCCATCCAGATGGCGCTGGACGCCGTTGCGGGCCATGGCGACGAAGTGATCCATCTCAGCCCGGCCTGGCCCAACTTCGCTGCAGCAGTCGGCATTTCCGGCGCGACCAATGTCGCCATCCCGCTCGAGCGTTCCAGCCAAGGCGGCTGGTGGTGCGACCCGGCGGCGGTCGAAAGAGCGGTGACCAAGCGTACCCGCGCATTGTTCGTCAACACGCCGGCCAACCCCAGCGGCTGGACCGCGGATCGCGAGACGCTGTCGGCCCTGCTCGACATAGCCCGTCGCCACGGCTTGTGGATCATCGCGGACGAAATCTACGCGCTGTTCCATTACCGAGAGGGGCGCGCGCCGTCATTCATGGACGTTGCCGAGAAGGACGACCGCATCCTTTTCGTCAACAGTTTCTCGAAGAACTGGGCCATGACCGGCTGGCGCATGGGCTGGCTGAAGGTCGATCCTTCTCTGCAGCAGGTGTTCGAGAACCTGGTCCAGTACTCGACCTCCGGCGTGCCGCAATTCCTGCAGCGAGGCGCAGTTGCCGCGCTGAACGAAGGCGACGCATTCCTGGCGGGACAGGTGGCGCAGGCGCGCCACTGCCGCGACATGTTGATCGACAGGCTGCGCGCGACGGGGCGGGTGAAGACCGCAGCGCCGCAGGGGGCCTTCTATCTGTTCTTCGAGATCGAAGGCGTCTCCGACACGACCGCCGCCGCGCTGCGCATCGTAGATCAGGCCGGGGTCGGCCTCGCACCCGGCACCGCATTCGGCCCGGGCGGCGAAGGTTTCTTCCGCGCCTGTTATCACCGCCGTCCCGACCATGTGGAAGAGGCAGCCGACCGGCTGGCGCGGTGGATCGCGGCGCTCTGAGCCTCTGGCGGGACAATCGCTAAAATTGCGATCTTCTCGCTAAGCCGGCGCAAACCAAGGCCCGAAATATACCGTCCGGCCTGCCGGGCATTCCAACGATTCTTAGGTTTTCACGTCCAGCATCCGATGCATGGGAGCGATCCGTCACGAGCCCGCTTCAAAGAGGCTCGGCGGTTCGCCGCGTGAATCGGAGTGTGTGATGACCGTACTGGTGACGGGCGGCGCCGGCTATATCGGCAGCCATATGGTGTGGGAACTTCTCGACGCGGGCGAAGAGGTCGTGGTGCTCGACCGGTTGTCGACCGGCCATGCCTGGGCGGTGGCGCCTCGGGCCCGCCTTGTGGTGGGCGATATCGGCGATACATCGCTGGTGGCTTCTCTGATCAGGGAAGAGCGCATCGACGCGATCGTTCATTTCGCGGGGTCGGTGGTCGTTCCGGAATCGATTGCCGATCCGCTGGGCTACTATCTCAACAACACCTCCAAGACTCGCGACCTCATTCAGACGGCCGTGGCCGGCGGTGTTCGCCATTTCGTGTTCTCGTCCACGGCGGCCATCTATGGCGATCCGGTCGCCGGCCCGATCGACGAGGACGTGTCGCCGCAGCCGGTAACGCCCTATGGCAAGTCCAAGCTGATGAGCGAATGGATGCTGCGCGACACCGCTGCCGCCCATGACCTGTCGGTCGCGGTCCTGCGCTATTTCAACGTCGCCGGCTGCGATCCGTCGGGGCGAACGGGGCAATCGACACCCGGCGCAACCCATCTGGTCAAGGTCGCCTGCGAGGCGGCGACCGGCAAGCGTTCCTTCATCGAGGTCTTTGGCACCGACTATCCGACGCCGGACGGGTCCTGCGTGCGCGACTTCATCCATGTCAGCGATCTCGTCGCCGCGCATCGGCTGGCGCTCGGTTCCCTGCGCCAGAACGGCCGCAGCCTGACGCTGAATTGCGGTTATGGCCGAGGCTATTCCGTGCTGCAGGTGCTGGAAAGCGTGCAGCGGGTCACCGGGCGGTCGCTCGATGTGCGGCTGGCGCCGCGCCGCGAGGGCGATCTCGCCTCCGTGGTAGCCAATACAGACCGCATTCGCAGCGAACTGGGCTGGGTGCCGGAACTCGACGATCTCGACGCGATCGTCGCGACATCCATCGAATGGGAAGAGACGCTGGGCCGCATGGCCGATCCAGAGGCTGGTCCCTTCGCGGTCACCCGCCGCCGTGAGGAAGAACGGGCGCTTAGCCGGACGGGCTAGCCCCCAGGTATAGATTTCTCTGCGCTGTACCGTGTCTGAACGGTCGTCTCCCCGCCGCCCGCGGATGGGGAAAGCGGCGGCATCAGCAGGTCTGCGAACTCGGCCAGTGCGGCAACGAACGCGTCGCGCCGCGCCGCCGGCAGTGCCGCAAACCGTTCTGCAAAAGCCTGGCCGAGAGGCGGGGGTGCCCGGGTCAGCATGTCCGCGCCAAGCTCTGTGAGCCTTGTGTGGACGATGCGCCGGTCCTGGCCTGACCGGTAACGCTGGATGATTCCGCGCTCCTCCAGATTGTCGAGCACGGTCACAACGGTCGCCGGCGAGATATCGGCATAGGCCGACAACGCGGTGCTGGTTACCTCGCCCAATTCGGCAATGCCCTTGATGATGACGAGTTGGGCCGCGGTCAGACCCGTGGCCTTGACCAGAGCCTTCGACTGCAGGTCGTGGGCGCGCACGATGCGCCGCAGCGCCTTCTCCAGCGCCTTCAGCTCATTGGGTCGGAACCTTTCCCGACGTGTAGCGTTTGTCCGGTCTGTCATGCCCTGCATGGCGTTTAATTTGACATCTAATAATCAGATATATAAGTACCTCGTCACAAAGGCAACGACAACGGAGGGTTGATCCAGAACCGTGTGTGGAATTTGCGGAGAAATCAGGTTTGACGGCCAGCAGCCGTCGCCAATCGCCATATCGAACATGATGGAAGCCATCGCGCCGCGCGGACCCGATGCGGCAGGGCTTGAGCTGCACAATGGCGTCGCGCTCGCCCATCGCCGATTGAGCATCATCGACCTTTCGGTCAAGGCGCGCCAGCCGATGGTCGATCCCGCATTGGGCCTGACCGTCGTCTTCAACGGCTGCATCTACAATTATCCCGAGTTGCGCGCCGAGCTGGAAGCGAAGGGCTATACGTTCTTCTCCACCGGCGACACCGAGGTCGTGATCAAGGCCTATCACGCCTGGGGACGCCACTGCGTCGATCGCTTCAAGGGCATGTTCGCCTTCGTGATCCACGAGCGCGATTCCGGCCGTGTGGTGATGGCGCGCGACCGCTTCGGCATCAAGCCGCTCTACATCTCCGAAAAGCCGGGCCAGATCCGCTTCGCGTCCTCGCTGCCGGCACTGTTGAAGGCAGGCGACGTCGACACCTCGATCGACCGCCGCGCGCTGCACAACTACCTGTCCTTCCACGCCATCGTGCCGCCGCCGCGCACCATCATCAACGGCGTCAAGAAGCTGCCGCCGGCGACCGTGCGCGTCATCGAGCCGAATGGCCAGCACGAGGACTTCGTCTACTGGAATCCACCCTATCAGCGCGATCCGCAATATTCGGGCCTCTCCACCGAGGACTGGCGCGACATGGTGCTCGACGCGCTGCGCACCGCCGTCAAGCGCCGCATGGTGGCCGACGTGCCGGTCGGCGTGCTGCTGTCGGGCGGTGTCGATTCCTCCATCATCGTCGGGCTTCTGGCCGAGCAGGGTCAGCACGGTCTGATGACGTTTTCGGTCGGCTTCGAGGAGGCCAATGGCGAGAAGGGCGACGAGTTCCAGTACTCGGACCTGATCGCCGAGCGTTTCGGCACCAATCACCACAAGATCTTCGTGCCGTCCGAAAAACTGATGGAAGCGCTGCCCGGCACCTTCGCCGCGATGTCGGAGCCGATGGTCTCCTACGACAATGTCGGCTTCTATCTCCTGTCGAAGGAAGTCTCGAAGCACATCAAGGTCGTCCAGTCCGGCCAGGGCGCCGACGAGGTGTTCGGCGGCTATCACTGGTATCCGCCGCTGGCCAATTCCAACGATGTCGTCGACGATTACGCCCGTGTCTTCTTCGACCGCTCGCATGCGAAGATGGCCGAGCATGTGAACCCGGAATGGCTGATCGACGAGGATTACAGCCGCGAACTGGTTGCCCGGAGCCTGCTCAGGCCAGGCGCCGACACGCCGGTCGATGCCGCGCTGAGGAACGACAGCCAGATCATGCTGGTCGACGACCCGGTCAAGCGCGTGGACAACATGACCATGGCCTGGGGGCTGGAGGCGCGCGTGCCCTTCCTCGATCATGATCTGGTCGAGCTTGCCGCGAAAATCCCGCCGGAAATCCAGCTTGCCCAAAACGGCAAGAACGTCCTCAAGGAAGCTGCCCGGCTGGTCGTCCCGCATGAAGTGATCGACCGCAAGAAGGGCTATTTCCCGGTGCCGCAGCTCAAATATGTCGCCGGCCCCTATCTGGAGATGGTGCGCGACGCCCTGTCCTCGCAGGCCGCGCGTGAGCGCAACATCTTCCGCCAGGACTATCTCGACAGGCTGTACGCAAACCCGTCCGACCACATCACCCCGCTGCAGGGATCCGAATTGTGGCAGGTCGGACTGCTGGAAATGTGGCTCCAGACACACGGGATCTGATCCATGGCCAAACGACCCGCGGGCGACGAAAAGACCGTTCGTGGCCGCACCGACAAGGCGCTGGGGCACCGGCTCCGGCGCCTGCGCAACGAGTCCATGAAGCCACGCATCGACATGCACGAGGAGGGCGCCCAGGCGCAGGGCGTGGATGTCGCGGTGGATTGTGGCTGGGGGCGGCTGCTTTTCGCGCAGACCTTCGAGACCAACCAGAAGCTGGTCGAGGCGCTGCGCAACGAGGGGCCTGAGCGGCGCGACATCGCCTTCTACGTGCGCGATCCGCACGTGCTGCTGGCGCTGGCGCCGCAGGAACTCTTCCTCGATCCCTCGCACACCTTCCGGCTGGAACTGTCGACCTATCGCGCCGGACGGCGACAGCCCAAGGGCTATTTCATCCGCCGCCTGTCATCCGAAGCCGATGCGGACGGAGTCAACACCATCTATGCCGCGCGTGGCATGGTGCAGGTTCGCCCGGACATCTTCTGGTCGAACCGCGACAACCGGGCGATCACCTATTTCGTCGCCGAAGACGACACCACCGGCGAGATCATCGGCACGGTCACCGGCATCGACCACAGCCGCGCCTTCCATGATCCCGAGCACGGTTCGTCGCTCTGGTGCCTGGCTGTCGATCCGCAGGCGCGCCATCCCGGTATCGGCGAAATGCTGGTGCGGCGGCTTGCCGAGCACTTCCAGGCGCGCGGCGCCGCGTTCATGGATCTGTCGGTGATGCACGACAATGGCCAGGCCATCGCGCTTTACGAAAAGCTCGGCTTCCGTCGCGTTCCCGTCTTCGCGATCAAGCGCAAGAACCCGATCAACGAAAAGCTCTTTGCCAGCCCGATCGAGGACTATGACGGGCTCAATCCCTATGCCCGCCTCATCGTCGATGAGGCCCGCCGGCGCGGCGTGCATGTCGACGTGACGGACGCGGAAGGCGGTTTCTTCCGCCTGTCCTATGGCGGGCGTTCGGTCCATTGCCGCGAGAGCCTGTCGGAACTCACCTCCGCGGTTGCAATGTCGATCTGCGACGACAAGGCGGTCACCCGTCGCGTGATGGAAAAGGCAGGTCTGTCGGTGCCCGAGCAGATGGAAGCCGTCGGCGACCGGGGCGCGCTGGAGGCCTTTCTGAAGAAGCACGGCAAGGTGGTCGTCAAGCCGGCGCGTGGCGAGCAGGGCAGGGGTGTCGCGGTCGGGCTGGAGACGGTCGAGGCGGTGGAAAGCGCCATCGGCGTTGCCCGCGAGATCTGCGACCGGGTGCTGGTGGAATCCTGTTTCGAAGGCGAGGATCTGCGTCTTGTGGTCATCGATCACCGGCTCGTTGCTGCTGCGGTTCGGCGCCCGCCTCATGTCGTCGGTGATGGTCACAAGACGATCCGCGAGCTGATCGAGGCACAGTCGCGGCGCCGTTCCGCTGCAACGGGTGGCGAAAGCCACATCCCGATCGATGGCGAGACCGAGCGCTGCGTGGCCGAATCCGGCCTGGGCCTCGACGAGGTGCTGGATGCTGGCCGGGAAATCATGGTGCGCAAGGCCGCCAATTTGCACACGGGCGGTTCGATCCATGACGTCACCGCCGAGGTGCATCCACGTCTGGTGGAGGCCGCCTGCAAGGCGTCTCGTGCCATCGACATCCCCGTTGTGGGGATAGACTTCATCGTGCGGTCGCCAAGCCGGCCCGATTATGTTTTCATCGAAGCCAATGAGCGCCCTGGCCTCGCCAATCACGAGCCGCAGCCCACGGCTGAGCGCTTCGTCGATCTCCTTTTCCCGCTATCGGGCCAGAAATCGGCGGAAAGGGCCCTTGCCAAGCGATGAAACGGGGGAAATCGCGAAAATTGAAGATCGACCAGGACTACCTGCTTGCGCAGCTCAAGACGCTGCTCGAAATCGGCAGCCCCACCGGATACACCGACAAGGTCGTCCGCTATTGCACTGAAGAGCTCGAGCGCCTCGGGCTGACCGCGGAACTGACGCGGCGCGGGGCCATCCGAGCGATCAGGCAGGGAAGCCGTCGCCGCGGCGCGCGCGCGGTCATCGCCCATCTCGACACGCTGGGTGCGCAGGTGAAGCGCATCAAGGAGAACGGTCGCCTTGAGGTGGTCCCGATCGGCCACTGGTCGGCCCGCTTCGCCGAAGGCGCGCGGGTGACCATCTACACCGAGTTCGGCGCCTATCGCGGTTCCATACTGCCGCTGAAGGCGTCGGGCCACACCTTCAACGACGAGATCGATACCCAGCCCGTCGGCTGGCAGAACGTCGAACTGCGGATCGACGCTGCCACGCTGTCGCGCGAGGAAACCTACGCGCTGGGGATCGATGTCGGCGATTTCGTCGCTGTCGATGCGCAGCCGGAATTTCTGGACAACGGCTTCATCGTCTCGCGCCACCTCGACGACAAGGCCGGCGTGGCAATCATGCTCGCCGCGCTCAAGGCGCTGGAAGACAGCGGTGCCCGCATGCCGGTCGACGTCCACTGGCTGTTCACGATTGCCGAGGAAGTCGGTGTCGGCGCCGCCTCGGTGCTGATGCCCGAAGTCGCCTCGATGGTGACGATCGACAACGGCACCACCGCGCCGGGCCAGAATTCCGCGGAATTCGGTGCCACCATCGCCATGGCCGACCAGTCGGGGCCATTCGATTATCACCTGACGCGCAAGCTGGTGGAACTGTGCCGCGAAAACGAGATCCCCTATCAGAAGGACATCTTTCGCTACTACCGTTCCGATTCGGCCTCCGCCATCGAAGCGGGCCATGATGTGCGCACGGCGCTGGTCGCCTTTGGCATCGACGCCTCGCATGGCTACGAGCGCATCCACACCCACGCCCTGGTGTCGATTGCCGAACTGATCACGCGCTATGTCGTCAGCCCGCTGGAAATCGAGCGCGACGTGCGCGACGTGACCACCGGCATCCAGGGCTTCCCCGAACAGCCGACCGAACAGGCCGACCAGACCGATTTCGATCCGGAAGCCCTGATTCACGAGCACGAGCCGCCGCGTCGCGAAAGCTGACGCGGCGCCCGCCCGACTTCACACAACTTTACATTCGCCGCGAATGCCCGAAACGCGACGCGCCTAGTCTGCTCTCATGACGGTCAAGGGACCGCCAGCAAAAAAGGAGCAGGACAATGAGCGAACTCGACAAGGACACCGGCAGCAACAACACGCGCGGAGGCTTTCCGTGGCGGCGCGTGACAATCGCGGGCGCGATCGCCGTCGTGGCGATGGGTGTCGGCGCAGCGGCTGCCACCAGCGGCGTGTCGACCTTCTACGGACCGGCCATGCACATGGCGATGAGCACGGGCGGCGGCATGGGCATGGGCAAAGGCTTCGTCGACAGGCGGTTCGGCGCCGTGATGGACGAGATCGGTGCCAGCCAGGAGCAGGCCGACAAGCTGCGCGGCATCTTCGAGACCACCCGCGACGACCTGATGCCGGCCAGGTCCGATTTCGAGAGCTTCCGCAACGAACTGACCGCGCTGATCCAGTCGCCTGAAATCGACCGCGAAGCCGCGGAGCGCTTGCGTGCAGAGCGCGTCGAGGCGATCGACAAGGCCTCGCGGCGCATGACCGATGCCTTTATCGAGGCAGCCGAGGTGCTGACGCCCGAGCAGCGGGTTGTGTTGGTCGAGAATATGAAGGACCGTCGCGGTTTCGGACGGCGCCATTAGGAGACATGGGCATGGGGGACAGGGTGTTGATCATAGACGACGATCAGCGGCTGTCCGCCATGCTCGCCGATTATCTGGCCGGCGCGGGCTTCGAGGTCCGCGCGGCAGGAGACGGGGCCTCGGGCCTCGGTGATCTGGCCGCCCAGGGCGCGGATGCGGTCATTCTCGACATCATGCTGCCTGATCTCGACGGCTTCGAGATCTGCCGGCGCATCCGTGCGGTATCGGACGTGCCGATCCTGATGTTGACCGCCAAGGGCGACGAGACCGATCGCATCGTCGGGCTTGAGCTTGGCGCCGACGACTATCTTCCCAAGCCCTTCAGCCCGCGCGAGCTGCAGGCCCGGCTGAAGGCCGTCTTGAGGCGCGGCCGGCGTCGCGACGAACCCGCCGCCGACATCCTCCGTTTCGGCCGGCTGGAAATCGACCGGGGATCGCGCGCTGTCAGGCTCGACGGGGTCGAGCAGCCGCTGACCAGCCATCAGTTCGATCTGCTCGTTGCCCTGGCCGAGAATGCCGGCCGGGTGCTGACACGCGACCAACTCATGGATCTGGTACGCGGCGAGGAACTGGCCGCCTTCGATCGCTCCATCGACGTACACGTCTCGCGCATCCGCGCCGCCATCGAGACCGATCCGAAGAGCCCAAAGAGGCTGATCACCGTTCGGGGCGCCGGTTATGTCTTCGCCCGCAACCAGGAAGGGGCCTGATGCCATGCGCATGAGCCTGTTCCTGAAGGTCTATCTCACCATTGTGGGAAGCCTTGCCACGATTGCGCTCGCCATGGCGCTGGCCGCCTGGTTCGGTCCCGATGCCGAACAGAGCTGGGACGGCTGGCGCGACCGCATCCTCGTTGCCATGTTCCCAGCGAGCGACGGTCCGGAAGAACTGGCGGCCACCGTTGATCGGCTTCATGCCGGCACCGGTGCCGACATCGCCATCTTTGCGGCGGACGGAACGGTGATAGCGGCCGCGGGCGCGCCGCTGGAGGCCGAATTCAACGACCGCAAGGGGTGGCGCCGTGGCGATGATGCCAAGCCCCATCGGTTCGAGTTGCAGGGCGGCCGCCTGCTGGTCGCCCGCTTCGAATCGCCTTTCCAGCCGCAACGGACCCGTTTCCTTCTGTTTCTGGTGCTGGTCGCCACCGCTATCGGCATCGCTGCCTGGCCGATCGTGCGCCACCTCACGCGCCGGCTGGAGGATTTGCGTCTCGGGGTCGAAGCCTTCGGCACAGGCGCGCTGGTGACCCGTGTTCCGGTCAGGGGCAATGACGAGATTGCCGCCGTGGCGCGCAGCTTCAACCAGGCAGCCGGGGAAATCGAAAGGCTGATCGCCTCGCACCGTTCGCTGCTGGCCAATGCCAGCCACGAGCTGCGTTCGCCGCTTGCCCGGCTGCGCCTGGCAGTCGATCTCCTGCCGGAAGCCGAAGGTGACGCACGCCGCGCGGAGATCGTGCGCAGCCTCGGCGAACTCGACGCGCTGGTCGAGGAGATCCTGCTGGCCAGCGGGCTCGACCATGTGCGCGAACTGGGCGAGACCGAGCCGCTCGATCTCCTGGCGCTGGCTGCCGAGGAGGCTGCACTGCATGGCATGACGGTGGCGGGTGAAACCGTGCGGATCGAAGGCGATCGCCGACTGCTGGCGCGCCTCGTGCGCAACCTGATCCTCAATGCCGAGCGGCATGGCGCGCCACCTGTCGAGATCGAGGTCGCGAAGATGGGCGACATCGCGCGGCTGAGCGTTCGCGATCACGGCCCGGGCGTGGCCGAGGCCGAGCGTTCCCGCGTGTTCGAAGCCTTCTACCGCCCTTCCGGCCGCTCCGAGAGCGCTGGCGGCTGGGGCCTCGGCCTGGCGCTGGTGCGCCAGATTGCGGAGCGCCACGGCGGCAGCGTTTCTTGCGAGACGGCACCGGGTAAGGGTGCGCGTTTCGTGGTCGACCTTCCGGCCATTTCCTGAGCCGGATGGCGGACAAGGTGGTGTCTCGACATTGTCATCAAACTGGCGGAATGTGAGCGCGCTCATGGGAGGGCTTGCATGGCCGAAGAAAACAAGAAGCGGCAGATCTGGGGCTGGTGGTGGTTCGACTGGGCCAATCAGCCCTACAACACCCTTCTTCTGACCTTCATCTTCGCGCCCTATTTCGCCTCCGCCGTCGCGCCCGATCCCGTTACCGGCCAGGCCATGTTCGGCTGGATGATGGCGATCTCGGGTGTCCTGATCGCATTTGCCGCCCCCGTTCTTGGTGCCATCGCCGATAGTGCCGGCCGCAAGCGGCCCTGGATCCTGTTCTGGTCGCTTCTTTATGTGGTGGGCAGCTTCGCGCTGTGGTGGGCGGTGCCGAATGCCTCTCCGGAAACTATCCTGTTCGTGCTGATCGCCTTCGCCATCGGCATGGTGGGTGTCGAATACGGCATCGTCTTCACCAACTCGATCCTGCCCTCATTGGGGACGCGGGACGATATCGGTCGCATATCGGGTTCAGGCTGGGCCTTCGGCTATGTGGGCGGCGTGGTCGCGCTCGCCATCATGTTGCTGTTTCTGGCCGAGAACGACGCCGGCGTCACGCTGATCGGCATCGAACCCTTGTTCGGGCTCGATCCCGACATGCGCGAGGGCACGCGATCGGTCGGCCCCTTCACCGCACTCTGGTACATTGTGTTCGTCATCCCGTTCTTTCTTTGGGTGCCGGAGACCGGCGTGCCGCGCAAGAACCAGGAAAAGGGCGCCGTCGCCAAGGGCCTGCGCGACCTGATGAAGACGCTGCGAACGCTGCCGCGACACCCGAGCCTGCTCGCCTATCTCGGTTCGTCGATGTTCTACCGCGATGCGCTGAACGGCATCTACACGTTCGGCGGCATCTATGCGGCCGGCGTTCTTGGCTGGTCGATCATCCAGATCGGCATATTCGGCATCATTGCAGCCGTCGTCGGCGCCATTGGCTGCTGGATCGGCGGGCGTGCCGACAGGCGCTTCGGCCCGAAGCCGGTCATCGTGGCCTGCATCATCGGCCTCATCGCCATCTGCACGGTCATCGTGACCACCGACCGGACGATGATCATGCTGATGCCGGTCGATCCGGCTTCGGCCATGCCCGATATCGTCTTCTACATTTGCGGGGCCGTCATCGGCGCATGCGGGGGCTCGCTGCAGGCCGCGTCCC
Organism: Aliihoeflea sp.; assembly: GCA_046297455.1. Taxonomy (GTDB): domain Bacteria; phylum Pseudomonadota; class Alphaproteobacteria; order Rhizobiales; family Rhizobiaceae; genus ZYF759. The sequence goes on along the minus strand of JBKBIT010000018.1, from coordinate 49,892 downwards.
GCACCATGATGGTGCGGCAGGCAAATCCCGATCGCATGACGGAAGCATTCGGCATGTTCGCGCTGTCGGGCAAGGTGATGTCATTTGCCGCGCCGGCCTTGATCGCGCTGGCCACCACGGTGACGCAGAGCCAGCGACTCGGCGTGACGCCGCTGATCCTCCTGTTCGTGATCGGGCTGGTGCTGCTCTTGTGGGTGAAGCCGGAGGGCGAGGACGAGGTCTACTGGACGCAACGCACGGCGCCGGCCTGAAAATCAATTGCCGTGCCACTGGCCGCGCCGCTTGAGCACGGTGCGCAGTAATGTGGGCCGGTCGGTCATCAGCGCGTCGACGCCCAGATCGAGCAGGCGCTCCATCTCGGCTTCCTCGTCGACCGTCCAGACATGCACCTGCACACCGCGTGCATGGGCCGTCTCCACGAAGCGTTGCGTGACGATCGGGATGCCGAGATAGCTTGGCGGCACCTGCACCATCTGGAAGTCGCCCGTCGTTGCCGGCAGGCCCCAGCCCTTCAGCCACAGCCGGAACACGCCCGCATGGGCCGGCGACCAGCACAGTTCGTCGCCCAGCATCAGGCGCAAGCTTTCGGTGCGGCGCGGATCGAAGCAGCCGATGCCGATGCGCGATACCGCATTGGTGCCGCGCAGAAGATCCGCGAGCGGTCCGAGCACGCTGTCGGACTTGGGCTCGATATTCACGTTGAGGCCGGGGAAGGACAGCAGCAGCTCGTCCAGCCGCGGCAATGTGGCGCCAGCCTTTGTCCTCACCTGCGAGAGCGTGGCCCAGTCGAGATCGCCGATCTTGCGGGGATCGCCGGCCATCCGCTCCAGCATGTCGTCGTGATGGATCACCACCACGCCATCACTGGTGGCGTGAACGTCTAGCTCGATATGGGTGTAGCCGAGGCGCACCGCATGCTCGAAGGCCGGCATCGTGTTTTCCTCGACCTCGAGGCTTCCCCCGCGATGCGCGAAGGCGATCGGCAGACTGTGGTCCAGATAGGGATGCGGTCGGTGCTGAGCCATTCTCCCATCTTGCCTATCCCGGTTGGCCCGTCGAGAGGCAAGCTTCAGCGAAGCGCGTTGGCCTCCCGCTCCGATTCGCCCCGCATGAAGGACCAGGGGTTGTCCTGCGGCCTCTCCTGCAGCCAGGGGTGCGTGTCGTCTTCCGGCCCGCAGACATGCAGCGGATGGCCGTGTGGGAACGCGCGCGACATCTCGCGGCCATCCAGTGCCGGCAGACGCGTGAAGCTGGCGGAGAATGGTGCGGCATCCGGCGACACCGGTTCCGCGGCGCCGGGGCCGACCAAGATCGAAACCCAAAACCCTGTCGCCAATATCGCTGCGATGCGCATGCCCTGCCTGCCCCGGGACCTGTGTTGGAACCCGTTACTCGCAAGACAATGCGCTGAATTGTGGGCGCGACGCCATACCGGCGGCGGTTCCGGCCTTGCCTCTTCCGCCGCCGGCGATGCATTGTCCGGTGAGTTGGAGGGACGATCATGTCGATGGAAACATTACTCTGGTCGCATGACGCGACGGAGCTCGCCGAACTTGTTCGCAAGGGCGAGATCGAGCCGCGCGAACTCGTCGATGCGGCGATCGCAAGGGCAGAGAAGGTCAATCCCGAGATCAACGCGATTGCCAATCCGCTTTTCGAGAAGGCGCGCCAGCTTGCGACCATGGTCGACCGGCAGGCGCCGCTTGCCGGCGTGCCCTTCGCGCTCAAGGATCTGGGCACCGTCTGGAACGGCGTTCCCGTACACGATGGCAGCCGTCTGCCGGCCATGGTTCCCGACCGCGATTCCATCCTGATGAAGCGCTATCTCGAGGCCGGGCTGGTGCCCATCGCGACGACCACCACGCCCGAACAGGGACTGCGACTGATGACCGAGTCGGCGGCCTTCGGCGTGACCCGCAACCCCTGGAACACGGGCCACACTTCGGGCGGCTCGTCCGGCGGCGCCTCTTCCATCGTCGCGGCCGGCATCGTGCCCGTTGCCAATGCCTCCGATGGCGGTGGCTCGATCCGCGTGCCTGCCGCGTGCACCGGCCTTGTCGGCCTCAAGCCCAGCCGGGACCTGGTCGACATCTCGCCGCTGATGCCATCGACCTGGTTCGGCCTGTTCGTCCAGCATGTCGTCTCGCGCTCGGTGCGCGACAGCGCGCTGCTGCTCGACCTGTCCTCCGGCGGGTCCGGGCGCTTTGCCGCCGCTGCCGCGCGCAAGCCCGGCAAGCTGCGTCTCGGCCTTTACCGGCATTCGCCGCTCGGGCTCGACGTGTCGCCGGAAACGCTCGCCGCGATGGAGACCGCGCGTCAACTGGCGCTGGACGCAGGCCATGAGGTCGAGGAAATCGACCTGCCGATGATTGGCCGGGCCTTCATGGCGGATTTCTGCCGTGTCGTCTGCGCCTCCATCGCCGGCATCATGCATGCCAATGCGACACGGCTCGGCCGACACCCGCATGGTCAACTCGAACGCTCCACACGGGTGGTTGCCCGGTTCGGCGACCTGCTTTCCGCAGGCGAGGTCTATGCGACGCTGCAGCGTCTGCACGATGCCTCGATCGACCTGCTTGCGCATACCGCGCAATACGACGCCGTCCTGATGCCGCTCATCGCCCACCCGCCGCTTCCTGTCGGGGCCATGGAGGCGAAGGGTGCAGACGAATTCACCGAAAACCTGCTCGACCGGTTGCGGCTGACGCGGCTCCTTCGCGTGGACGCCCTGTTTGGCCAGTTGATGGAAAAGTCGCTGTGGTTCACGCACTGGCCGGCTATGCAGAACGTCACCGGCCAGCCGGCAATCGCGCTGCCGGTGTATGTCACCGCCGACGGATTGCCGCTCGGCATCCAGGCCGTGGGGCGCCCCGGCGACGAGGAAACCCTGTTGTCGCTTGCCGCTCAGATGGAAAAGCAATCCGGATGGCTTGACCGCCGCGCACCCCTGATGAGGCCCGAAGGCTGAGGGTTCGGCCGCGAATTGCGATGCTCCGCTTTTGACGCTAAGACCGCTGCCGACCCGCCGGAGTTTCCTTTCATGACCGCAGACAATCTTTCGAATCCGTCCGAGCAGGCGCGCCTTCTTTCCGAGGCGCTGCCCTATATGCAGCTTTACGAGAACAAGACGGTAGTGGTGAAATATGGCGGCCACGCCATGGGTGATGCCGCGCTCGGCCGCGCCTTCGCGCGCGATATCGCGCTTCTGAAACAGTCCGGCGTCAACCCGATCGTGGTTCATGGCGGCGGGCCGCAGATCGCCGCGATGCTCAAGAAGATGGGCATCGAGTCGCGCTTCGAAGGCGGGTTGCGTGTCACCGACGAAAAGACGGTCGAGATTGTCGAGATGGTGCTGGCCGGCTCCATCAACAAGGAGATCGTGGCGCTGATCAATGCCGAAGGCGAATGGGCCATCGGCCTGTGCGGAAAGGACGGCAACATGGTCTTCGCCGAAAAGGCGCACAAGACCGTGCGCGACCCCGATTCCAATATCGAGCGCATTCTCGATCTGGGTTTCGTCGGCGAGCCGGTCGAGGTTGATCGCACGCTGCTCGATCTCCTGGCGCGCTCGGAGATGATTCCGGTCATCGCGCCCGTGGCGCCGGGCCGCGACGGCCATACCTACAACATCAACGCCGACACGTTTGCCGGTGCCATTGCCGGCGCGCTGACCGCGACGCGGCTCCTGTTCCTGACCGACGTACCGGGCGTGCTCGACAAGGACGGCAAGCTGATCGATGAACTGACCGTCGCCCAGGCGAAGGAACTGATGCTCGACGGCACCATTCATGGCGGCATGATTCCCAAGGTCGAGACCTGCATCGAGGCGATCGAGCGCGGTGTCGAAGGCGTCGTCATCCTCAACGGCAAGACGCCGCATGCCGTGCTGCTGGAAATCTTTACCGAGCACGGGGCCGGCACGCTGATCGTGCCCTGAGCGGTATCGGGATTTCGGCTCAGCCCGCCAGCCAGCGATCATAGTCGGAGACGAGCAGCCGCCATGGTGCCTCGTCTTCCTCGATCTCGGCGAAGCGACTGACCGGTTCGGCAAAGATGTTGTCGGTCTCGTCGTCGTTGACGGTCGAGACCTCGCCGATCAGCACGTCACCGCCTTCACCCCAGAATTCATGCCAGACGCCCGGCAGCAGCGTCACGCTCTCGCCAGGCTCAAGCCGCAAAACCGCGCCGGCCTCCATCTCGCGCATGACACCGTCCACGGGCACGGAAACCGTCGCCGTCCGATCCAGGCTGCCATCCGCACCCGACATGAAGAGCTCGACTGCCAGCACCGCGCCGCCGCGATTTATGATGTCTTCGGCCTTGGAAACGTGGCGGTGCATGGGTGCCACCTGCCGGTTGCGCGAGATCATGATCTTCTCGGCATAGAGCATGCCGCGACCGGCAGACAGGTCTGCTGCTTTGCCGTTGCGGGCGGTGAAGAGCAGAAGGCCGGTGGAGGCGAAATCGCCCTTGCCGTAATCGGTGACGTCCCAGCCCAGCCGCGCCTCGAAGAGGCCGGCAAGTTCGGCGCGCCGTGCCTTGAATTCGGCCGGGGTCAGATCGGCGAAGGGCGGCAGGACATAGCCATGCGAACGCATGAAGGCCGCGCCCGCGCGCAGGATCGCGTTGATTTCAGAGCGCTTCATCCACCTTGTCCTTGCCGTGCTGCCGGGGTGCAGAATTACCCCGCGCGCGCAGCGGCGCCAAGCCGATCGGCCCATAGAAAAAGGCCGGCCGCGAAACCGCGACCGGCCTTCCAGGCACGGTGTCCCCCGCGACCTTAATTGCCGTTGGAGTGCTTCTCGATCATCGCGCGCGCCTGCTCGACCAGCATGGCGGCATCGAGGCCCTGAGCCGTCATCTCCTCGATCCAGGAATCGATCAGCGGCGATGCGGTATCGAGCCAGCGCTGGGTCTCTTCCTCGTCGAGCGTGATGATGTTGTTGCCCAGTTCCTCGGCAATGCCGAGACCTGCAACGTCACCTTCGTCCATGACGCGACCGAACATGGCGGCAGTCTCGATTCCCGAATTGGCATCGATAACGGCCTTCAGATCGTCCGGAAGAGCCTCATAGGCGTCCTTGTTCATCGCAAAGACGAACAGCTGCGTGTAGAGGCCATTGGCGCCCGAGAAGCCGGTATGGTTCGTCACCAGTTCGCTGATGCGCAGCGACGGCGTCACCTCCCACGGAACCGTGGTGGCGTCGATCACGCCGCGCGACAGCGATTCGGGAACCTGCGGCACGGGCATGCCGACCGGTTCGGCACCGAGAGCGACCAGCATCTCGTTGACCACGCGCGAGCCGCCACGGATCTTCAGGCCGGCCATATCCTCCAGCCGCTCGACCGGGCGGTTGGCGTGGATGAGGCCTGGGCCATGCGTGTGCCATGCAATGACCTTCACGCTGTCGAACTCATCGGCGCAATAGGTCTCGCAATATTCGTGGAGTGCCTTCGAGGTGATCTCGCCGTCCACCATCATGAATGGCAGTTCGAAGGGTTCCGTCGAGGGGAAGCGTCCGGGCGTGTAGCCGACGATGGTCCAGACCAGATCGACGACGCCATCCTGGGCCTGGTCGAAGAGCTGGGGCGGGGCGCCGCCGAGCGACATCGCGTGGTAAAGTTCGATCGAGATGCGACCGTCGGATTCCTCTTCCACCTTCTGGGCCCACGGCGTGAGCGCATTGGCGGGGATCGTTGCGTAAGGCGGCAGCATCTGGTGCAGCCTCAGCGTGACTTCCTGGGCGAAGGCCGAGGCGGTCATTGCACCGACCGCGACCGCCGAAATGAGCAGTGTTTTGAACATCTTCATGTCTGCTAGTCCTCCCTTGCAGCGCGATTGTTATACAGTAGAACGAAATGGCAGGAAAGCGGAATCATGGCGCCTACCCGCTTGGGTAGAATCTATGGTTGACCGGCCCGGCAATCGCAGCCGCATCAGGCATTTCAGCACGATGGATCGGGGATCAGGTCGATACCAGCCGCAGGCCTGGGACGCGTTCGATCAGCGCTGTGTCTTTCATCACGAAGTCGAGGTTCTGTCGCGCAAGGCGGGCGTGCTCGCGACCAAGGGCCTCGGCGCGCGAGCCCTCCCGCATCTCGATGGCGTGGGCGATGGCGCGATGATGCGCCTGCCCGATAACGAGCGAAGCGCGGAAGGCGGGGATGTCGGTCTGCGCGTTGAGGAAGGCGCTCGGCCCCGCGAAGGGAAGCTGCTTCACATGCTCGATCTCGCGCTGCACGATACGGCTTCCCGATAGCTCTGCCAGCATCAGGTGAAACTGGGCATTCAGGTCTTCGTATGTGTTGAAATCGAGCTCTTCCACCGGCACCGCCACGATCGGGTCGAGTTCGGCGACGATCGCCTTCAACTGCGCCAGCCGCGAGGGCGACACGCCGCGCTCTGCCGCCAGCCGCGCGGCCGTGCCTTCCAGGACGCCGCGCAGCTCGATCGCGTCGGCGACGTCGGCGACGGTGAACGCCCGCACCGAGTAGCCCCCCGACGGGATGGCTTCCAGGATGCCTTCCTGCTCCAGCCGCGCCAGCGCGGCGCGTACGGGCGTGCGCGAGATGCCGAGCCTTTCACTGATATTGACCTCGGACAGGCGCTCGCCGGGCGCGATCTCACCCGAAAAGACGAGGTCGCGGACGCCGAGGACGGCCTTCAGCGATTGCGAGGCTGCACGTTCCTGTTTCGGGGGCTGGCCCATGGTTGGCTCTCGGCGTGGCTCTGCAGGGTCGACTTTGGAGGTACAGACTGTATACATGCGCGTCAAGTGTCTGGACCTGTTCTGCCAATCAGGATAGGGGCCACCAACGAAATGACAGGGAGATATGCCGACATGACTGCCCAGACGACCGCCGCCCAGATCACCAAGCCGCCTTACCGCGCGGACCATGTCGGCAGTCTTCTGCGGCCGGAGTCCGTGAAGACGGCGCGCAGGCAGTTCTACGACGAGAAGTCGATCGACGCCGCCGAGCTCGCTGCCGTCGAGGACGAGGCGATCAAGGATGCGATCCGTATGCAGGAGGAGGTCGGCCTCAAGGCGGTGACCGATGGCGAGATCCGCCGCTCCTTCTGGCATTACGACTTCATGGGCGAGTTGACCGGCTTCACGCTGGACCAGCGCGACGAGGGCGTCCAGTTCCATGGCGTCAAGCTGCGGCCGATCCACCCGACCATCACCGGCAAGCTCGACTTTCCCGACGATCACCCGATGATCGCGCATTACCGCTTCGTGGCCGAGAACACGAATGTGACGCCGAAGATCTCGATCCCCGGCCCCAGCTGCTGTCATTTCCGCACCGCGCGTTCCGACATCCATCCGGCCGAATATGCCGATCTCGACGTGCTCTTCGCCGATCTGGCCCGGACCTACGCCAAGGCCGTTCAGGCCTTCTACGACGCCGGCTGCCGATATCTGCAGATGGACGACATCTTCTTCGCCTATCTGTGCGATCCCAAGCACCGCGAGGCCAAGAAGGCCGAGGGCCAGGATCCCGACTGGCTGATCGACCGCTACGCCTGGATGATGAACGAGGCGATCAAGGACCGTCCCTCCGATATGATCATCGGCATGCATATGTGCCGCGGCAACTTCCAGTCGACCTATGCGGCCGAAGGCGCCTATGACCCGGCCGCCGATGCGATCTTCAACAAGACCGATGTCGACATCTATTTCATGGAATACGATTCCGACCGCGCCGGTGGCCTCGAGCCGCTGAAGCTCCTGCCCAAGGGCAAGAAGCGCGTGCTTCCCGGTTTCATCACCACCAAGACCGCCGACATGGAGGATCTGGACGACCTCAAGCGCAAGTTCGAGGAGGCCTCCAAATACGCCGATCTCGACCAGCTGGGCATTGCGCCCCAGTGCGGCTTCGCCTCCACCGAGGAAGGCAACAAGGTCACCGAGGACGACCAGCGCCGCAAGCTGGAACTGGTGGTGAAGACGGCCGAGGCGATCTGGGGCGGCGTCGACCGCTGACCATGACAATGTGATCGACGGGCGGCGGCCGCGGGATTGCGCCGCCGCCGCCCGTCATGCATCAATGAAGCCTGCTAAGGGGCGAATCGGGCGGGAGTTCCCAGTGAGGCAAGCGATCGAACAGGGCGTCGGACCACGCCTTCTCGCTCTGTTGCTTTTGCTTCTTTTCCTGGCCGGCTGCACCACGACGGCCCTGCCGCGTCCTCCGCCCCCGATCGCCAACGAACGCTATGCGGCCATCGTGGTCGATGCGCATGACGGCCGCGTGCTCTACCAGGTTCACGCCGACCAGCGCCGCCATCCCGCCTCGCTGACCAAGATGATGACGGCGCTGATGCTGTTCGAGGCGGTCGACTCGGGGCGCCTGACGAAGCAGTCGCTCATTCCGGTGTCTGAATATGCGCGTGCCCGCCCGCCGACCAAGATCGGCTTCCAGCGCGGCGGCACGATCGATGTCGACAGCGCAATCCGCGCGCTGATCGTCCGCTCCGCCAATGACGTCGCTTCGGCGGTGGCCGAGCATCTCGGCGGCACCGAAGAGCGTTTCGCCGAGATGATGACCCAGCGCGCCCGCGAACTGGGGCTGACCAACACCGTTTTCCGCAACGCGTCCGGCCTTCCCGATGCCGCGCAGGTCACGACGGCCCGCGACATGGCGGTGCTGTCGATGGCGCTGCGGCGGCGCTTTCCGCATCACTATCATTATTTCGGCTATCGCGAGTTCGCCTTTGGCGGGCGCGAGATTCGCGGCCATAATGAGCTGATTGGCCGCGTGCCGGGCGTCGACGGGCTGAAGACCGGCTTCATCCGCGCTTCCGGGTATAATCTCGCCACGTCCGTGCGCCGTGGCGAGCGCAGCGTGGTGGCCGTGGTGATGGGCGGCGAGTCGGCGGCGAGCCGCAACGAGCACATGGCGCGGCTGATCGAGGAGTTCCTGCCGCTGGCGTCGACCGGCCCGCGAAGCCAGGCGCGTGGGCCGATGGCGCTGATCGCCCGATAGGATCATCGATCTCGGCAGTTGATGCCAGCGACCGCATCGGCTATGGAACCCCTGCGGCGAGCAAACAGGACGCCGCACGGCTCGCACCCGTAGCTCAGCTGGATAGAGTGCTGCCCTCCGAAGGCAGAGGTCACAGGTTCGAATCCTGTCGGGTGCGCCACTTTCGGGGCTCTTTGGAGCCAAACGGCCCGAAACCCCAAAACCCTCCGACAATCCACAATGCTTTGGGCGGACCGGACTATTCCGCCGCGTCGCGCTGCGTCTCGTCCGGCGCGTCGGGGTGGCCGGGCGCCGTTTCGCAGTCGAGATCGGGAAAGGCGACGACCCGTAGCCCGTGGAAATCGGTCCGCACGACCAGCAGGCCGCGTTCCTCGAAATAGGCCAGAAGACGCCGCGCCCGGCGCGGCGAATGGCTGCCATAGGCGCGCGCCAGCGTCGCATCGGAGGGGCAGGCGTCCTTGTTGGTCGCCGCGCGGGCAACCATCAGGAATACGCCCTGGAGATCGTCGGGAAGCGTCTCGGAGAGCGCCAGCGCCTGCGACCACACCTCGCCGCCCGCATTGCCGTCGACCCCGGCGCGGGCCACCGCCAGCCTTCGGCGAAAGCCGGCAAGCTGCAGCGGTTCGCCGGGCACCCGGCGGATCCGGCAGCGCACCAGGAAATCCTGGTAGAGCACGGCATCCGAGCGGAAGCCGGCGTCCGGGTCTTCCAGGATCTCGCGCAGCACCGTCTCGATGCCGGCTTCGCGCTCGGCCTCGTCGACGACCGGAAACATCGGTTCCTCGGGAGGTTCGGGTGCCGGCTTGGGGCGGGAGATCTGCGCCAGGAGGTCGACCGTCGGCACGGGCTTCGGCTGCGGCCGACGTACGGGCACGATCGGTTCGTCCGGCGACGGGGTCAGGATCAGGTCGAGCGCATTGTCGGGCGTGTCGGGCAGCGGGATGAGTTTCGGGCTGCTGGACCGCGCCGAGGTCTCGACGGGGCCGATGGTGATCGGCAGCGGGCGGCGAGACAGAGCCGGCCCGAGCGCCACGAAATGACCGCGCGCCAGGTCGCGGAACATCTCGGCCTGGCGTCGGTCCATGCCGAGCAGGTCGGCCGCGCGCGCCATGTCGATGTCGAGGAAGGTGCGCCCCATCAGGAAATTGGACGCCTCGGCGGCCACGTTCTTGGCCAGCTTGGCAAGCCGCTGCGTGGCGATCACGCCGGCCAGTCCGCGCTTTCGGCCGCGGCACATCAGGTTGGTCATGGCACCCAGCGAGAGCTTGCGCGCCTCGTCGGAAACCTCGCCGCCGACGGCGGGGGCAAAAAGCTGCGCCTCGTCCACCACCACGAGCACGGGGTACCAGTGGTCGCGGTCGGCGTCGAACATGCCGCCGAGAAAGGCCGCCGCGGCGCGCATCTGCTGCTCGACATCGAGCCCTTCCAGATTGAGCACCACCGAGACGCGGTGCTGGCGCACGCGCGCGGCAATCCGCGTCAGTTCGGCCTCGGTGCGGGCAGCGTCGACCACCTGATGGCCGAATCGTTCGGCCAGCGTGACGAAATCGCCTTCCGGATCGATGATGCATTGCTGCACCCATTGCGCGCTCTGTTCGAGCAGGCGGCGCAAGAGGTGCGATTTGCCCGAGCCGGAATTGCCCTGCACGAGCAGCCGGGTGGCCAGCAATTCCTCGAGATCCAGCTTCGCCGGGGCGCCCTTCTGCGAGGCGCCCATGTCGATATCGACCTTCATGAGATGCCCTTTCTGGCCTCTCCCTTAGCACTGGCGCTCGGGCACCGCGACGCATCGTCGAAAAATACCCACAGTCTGGATCGCGCGTGGGCAGAGGGCACCATGAAGAAGGGCCCGGCACGGCCTGTCGCCGCCCCGGACCCGATTGTCGTCAACCGGCTTGCGGTTTTAGTTGTCGACGCCCATCTCGGCGGAGATGCGCTCGATTTCGGACCGGTAGAAGGCCAATGCCGCCGCGCCATCCACGCCGCGCTCGTTGGCCGCCGCCACCCAGTCGTCCTCGATGAAGGCGAGACGCTCCTGCAGTTCGGCCAGCACGTCGTCCGCGACATTGAGAAATTCCGTACCGGCTTCCTCGAGCTTGCCGATCGCGGCATCTTCTTCGGCCTGCCACATCTCGGCGAATCGCCGCACCAGCGCTTCGCCGGTCAGCTCGTCCAGGGCAGCTTGGTCCGCCTCCGACAGCCGCTCATAGGCGGCGTTGCTCATTACGAGATACTGGCTCGAATGGGCGAAGCCGCCCGGAACGACGGAGACATGCGTCAGGTATTCGGTCAGGTTGAAGTTCCAGACCGTCTCCAGCTGCTGGAACATGCCGTTGATGACGCCGCGCGAGATCTGCTCGTAGGAATCGGTCACCGAAGACGAGATCGGCACCATGCCGAGCGCCGTCGAGACCCGCTCCACCAGCGGGCCCGGCACGCGGATGCGCTTGCCTTCGACCGCGTCGATCGAGGTCAGGAGATCGCCATACATGGTCAGCTGGTAGGGACCGTTGGTCCACAGGCCGAGCAGCCGCACGCCCTCATGCTCGTCGGCGTCCATCATGAAGCGCTGGTAGGTGTTCCAGTAGGCCAGCGAGTTCACGACGGCATTGTTGTGGGTGAAGGGCAACTCGCCGATCTCGGTCAGCGTGAAGCGGCCCGGCGTGTAGCCGTGGACCGAAAACGCCATGTCGGCGACTTCGTTCTCGACCAGGTCGAAATGCCCGGGGGGCGGTCCGAGCGCGGGCAGCACCTCGATCGAGACCCGGCCTTCGGTCGCCTCTTCCAGATCGCGCGACAAGGGTTCGATCACCTTGGTGATGATCGGATGGGTGGCGGGCACCCAGTTCGAATAACGCAGCACCACCTCTTCCGCACTCGCCGGCAGCGTGCCGGCCAGCATGGAGAGGGCGGCTGCCGCTCCCAGAAGTTTCCCGTATTTCATGTCATTCCACCTCTTTTGCTTGGTTGATTGTTGGTAGGTCACATCATGGACGGCAGCCACAGAACGATGCCCGGGAAGAGCACGATCAGCACCAGCTTCGCCAGATCCGGAACGAGGAACAGAAAGACGCCCGCAAAGATCGTGCGCAGGGGCACGTCGGGCAGCACGGAGCGCATCATGTAGACATTGAGCCCGATCGGCGGCGTGATAAGCGCGAGTTCAACCACCATCACGATCAGGATGCCGAACCAGACCGGATCGAATCCGAGCCCGACCACGATCGGGAACAGGATCGGGATCGTCAGCAGGATCATCGACATGCTTTCCAGCACCATGCCGAGCAGCACGTAGATCACGCAGATCGTCACCATCACCCAGAAGGGACTGAGGTCGAGCGCGCCAATCAGGCCGCGCAGCATGCTGGGCAGGCCCGCAATGTTCAGGAAGTTGCCGAGCACCATCGCGCCGATGATGACAAAGAAGATCATCGCCGAGGTGACGGCGGTCTCGGTCAGGGTCTCGAAAAGGCTGCGCCAGGTCAGCGCGCGGCGTGCCAGCGCAAACAGCAGCGCCCCGAAGGCGCCGATGCCGGCGGCTTCGGTCGGGGTGAAGATACCGCCATAGATGCCCCCCATCACCACCACGAAGAGCGCGAGCACGGGCCACACGCGGGCAAGTTTCTGCAGGCGTTCTGCCCGTCCCGCCCTGGCGCCGGCGGGGCCCCATTCCGGTTTCAGCCGGGCGATGACGGCGATGGTCAGCATGTACAGCGCAACGGCCAGAAGGCCGGGCAGGATGCCGGCGATGAACAGCTTCGAGATCGAGGTCTCGGTCAGGATACCGTAGACCAGCAGCACGACGGATGGTGGGATGAGGATGCCCAGCGTGCCGCCGGCGGCGATCGATCCCGTCGACAGGATGTCGGCATAGCCGTAGCGCCGCATCGAGGGATAGGCCACCTTGGCCATGGAAGCGGTGGTCGCCATGCTCGAGCCGGAGATCGCCGCGAAGCCGCCACAGGCGAGGATGGTGGCCTGCGCAAGCCCGCCCCGATAATGGCCGAGCGCCGCATGGGCTGCATCGTAGAGGTCGGTCGAGATGCGCGAGCGATTGATCAGATTGCCCATCAGCAGGAAAAGCGGCACCACCGAGAGGCTGTAGCTGTTGACCGTGGAAAACGCCGTCTGGGCGGTCATGAAGGAAGCCGGGCGCAGGCCCGAAATGCTGGCAAAGCCGAGAAAGCCGACGCCCAGCATCGCAACGCCGACCGGCACGCGCAGCATGATCAGCAGGAAGACGGTGAGGAGTCCGATCACTGCTACCATGCCTGGCCTCTATTCCTGCGGATCGGGGCCCGCGTCACGGCGCACGATGGCGATGGCCGAGGCGAGCGCGGTGAGTAGGCAGAGGATCGACATGTAGTAGGCAAAGGGCGCGCGGGGTATGCCGCCGAACAGCGACTGGGCGTTCTGCCGCGCGAGCTGGTCGCCGTAGTTCCAGGTCAGCATCGCCAGATAGCCGAAGACCAGCACCGACAGGACGCCGCCCAGCCAGCGCAGATAGATCGTGACGCGCGGCGCTAGGTCGGAAAGAAGCGATGCCTCCACCTGCCGCCCCCACAGGCTGACCAGCGGCAGCGCACCGAAGACCATTACGCACATGAGAAATTCCGTGACCTCGTAGGCGCCCCTGATCGGCTGGTTGAACAGGTAGCGCCCGGTCACGTCGGCGACCATGACCAGCATGATCGCCACCAGCGTCAAGGCGGAAAGCGGTGCCAGGATCGCGATCAGCCCGCGCGCGGCGATGTCCACCATCCTCATGGCACCCGGCTCCCCGCCTTCTTGGTGCCTGCGTCAGCCATTGGCGCCTTCTTCGGCCAGTGTCGGTGTGTCGGGACGCGTGTTAAGGTTGTACTTCATGATGCGGCCGTGCCGGCCGTTGCGGTCGCCCTCCAGCCCGTAGACCGGGCCGTTCGGACCCGCAGATCTCGCCAGAACTGCATCGATCGCCGCGCGGTCGGCATCGTCCAGCGTGAATTTGAAGACTTCCATCGTCTGGGGCAGGTGCCGCGCGTAGCGCGCGCCGACGATCGCCGCAGCCACCTGAGGCTGGTCGAGCACCCAGCGCGTGGCAACCGAAGACAGCGATACGCCATGCTTGGCGCCGATATCGCTGAGCAGCGCCAGCAATTCCTGGAACAGGTCCCAGGAACCGAACTCGTCGATGATGAGCCGATACTTGACCAGGGACCGGTTCTCGAAGGCAAAGCCGGGGTCGGATTTGCCAAGCCAGTTCTCGGTCAGAAAACCGCCGGCCAGCGTGCCATAGCACAGGATCTGCAGATCGTTTTCCCGTGTCCATGGCGCAAGTGCGCGCGATGCGCGGCGGTCCAGCAGCGAGTATTGGACCTGCGTCGACACCAGATCGGCTCCCGCCCCCATCAGGCGCTGCGTGTCCGGTATGTCCCAGTTCGTCACGCCGAGATTGCGGATCTTGCCCTTCTCCTTCAGCCGTGCCAGCTGCTCCATTGCGGCTTCGGGGCTGCCGACGCTCGTGTCCCACCAGAAGAACTGCACGAGGTGAAGCTGGTCGATCTGCAGCCGCTTGAGCGACCGGTCGACGATCGCTTCGATTTCAGCGCCGCCGATTGTCTCGAGCAGCGCGAGGTCCGGCACCAGCTTCGTGTGCACGGTCACGCGGTCGGCCACCTCCGCGCCACGGCGGCGGCGGACATCGGCGATGAAATGGCCGATCATCTCTTCGACGCCCTTGTAGATGTCGGCGCAGTCGAAGGTGGTGATGCCCGCATCGAGGAAGGCTTCCATGTCCGCGATGGCGGCTGAAGGCTCGACTGCACCGTGGTCGCCGGCCAGTTGCCAACCGCCCTTGATGACGCGGGAGATCTGATGGTCCTGACGCAGATGCGTGGTCTCGACTGTCATGCGGAAGGCTCCTGTTTCTGCCAGTAGGGCGTGTCGCGTGCCTCTGGCAGACCCGTGGTCTCGGCATGCGTGAAATGTCGTTTCTCAAGGCGGGTGATGCGCAGGCGACCGCCGCAATGCGGATCGGGGCAGGCGACTTCGGCGTCGGTGCTCATCCAGTCATGCGGCGAGGTATCGCGTTGCTTGGCCGGCAGGAGCGGCAGGATGGCGGCAAGCGCGTACATGGAAATGCGGGTGCCGGCCTCGAAGACCAAATTCTCGCCCTCGACGCGAAAGGACTCGCCCTCCACATGGCGGCAGACCGGCGTGCGGCCGTCGAGCACCGTCTCGACCTTCAGGTCGTAGAGCCAGAAGGCCCCGTTCTCCGCCATGATCCCCTCCAGCCGGGCTTATCTGCCCTGTTTTGCTGTGATATGTGATATTTTGTAATCGGGCGCTTTTGGGGCGTCAAGGACTGGTGCTACAAATTGGCAGGGGCCGATCCGGCAATGGGGGAAACCGTGCTCGAGCGCATCGACCAATCGAAGCTTCGCGAGAGCGTCTACGCGGCGCTCCACGCAGCCTTCACGCGCGGCGCCTTTGCGCCGGCCGACGTGCTCAGCCTGCGCAGCCTGGCCGATCAGCTGGGCACCAGCATGACGCCGGTGCGCGAGGCGGTCCGGCGGCTGGTCGCCGAGGGCGCGCTGGTCGATACGCCGTCGCGCAAGCTGCAGGTGCCGCCCTTCGATGTCGACAGGTTGACCGACCTGATGCGCGCGCGCATCGCGCTCGAGCCGATGCTGACGGAACTGGCGGTGGAGCGGATGACGCCTGCAACCGAGACCGCGCTTGCCGCGATCCTCGACGAGGCCGCGCCGGCGGACGGCCAGCCCGATCTCGAACAGAACCATCGCTTCCACTTCACGCTCTACAAGGAGAGCCGGTCGCCGGTCATCCTGCCGGTGGTCGAGGGCCTCTGGCTGCAATACGGCCCCTATCTGAAACTGATGATCGGCAATGCCGGTCCCGCGATCGGCCGCGGCAACGACATCCACGCCGAGATCCTCGAGGCCGTGCGCAAGCGCGATGCCCAGGCCGCCGCCGCCGCGGTCAAGAAGGATATTCTGCGAAGCTTTGCGCTGGTGGAAAAGGGCGCGCTCTAGAATTCCCCGGCACCGGTCGCTCTCGCCGCGCCCGTCAGCCCTGTTCGCTCCAGCGCGGTTTGCGTTTCTCGGTGAAGGCAGCGACGCCTTCTTTGGCATCATTGGTCATCGCGGTCAGCATGATCTGGCCTTCGGCAAAGGCGATCGCCTCGTGAAAGCCCATGTTTTCCATCGCCGCCATCGCATATTTGCCGCGGCGGATGGCAACCGGCGAGACGGCTTCCAGCTTCTCCAGGAGCCAGTCGATCTTGGCGTCCAACTCCGCCTGCGGCACCACATGGTTGACCAGACCGATCTCCCTTGCCCGGGCGCTGTCGATCAGTTCCCCGGTTAAGCAAAGCTCGGCGATGTGGCGGGGCAGGATAAGCTTGCGCAGATAGACCTGCACCTGCATCGGAAACACGCCGATCTTGGCTTCCGGCAGGCCGAAGCGGGCGTGATCGGCGCTCACCGCCAGGTCGCACAGCGCCAAGAGGCCCATGCCGCCGGCAACGCAGGCGCC
The DNA here is from genome assembly GCA_046297455.1 of Aliihoeflea sp. GTDB lineage: Bacteria > Pseudomonadota > Alphaproteobacteria > Rhizobiales > Rhizobiaceae > ZYF759. Next base: position 33,374 of record JBKBIT010000018.1, on the reverse strand, counting down.
ATTGATGCGCCCGACCACCGGCAGGCCGACACCGCGCGCCAGCCGTGCCAGGCGCCCGAATTCGGTGGTGGGTTCGTCGAGCTGGTCGCCGAAGATCGAGGTGCCCTGTTCGAGATCCCCGCCGGCGCAGAACGCTTGGTCGCCGGCCCCCGTCAGAACGATCGCCCGCAATTCGGGGTCGTTGCCGGCGGCCGCCATCGCCGCCATCAGCTGCTCGATCACCGCGCCGTTGATGGCGTTGCGGCGGTCGGGCCGGTTGATCGTGATCCACAGCGTGCGCCCGCGGCGCTCCACGAGGACGGGCTCGGCATTCTCGTTCATGGCTTCAATCCGTTTTCTCGGCGGTGTCGAGGAGGCCTGCGTCCAGCCACTCCTGCGGCACGCAGACCGGCATTTCGAGCGCCATCTGCCCGAACGCCTTGCCCTGCGGGTCGATCCGGGACGACGCCATGCCGCCGCCGCCAAGCGCATTCTGCATCAGGAAATTCATCGCGTTCAGCCCCGGCACCTCGAAGCGCGTGCAGGGCCCGTCGAGGAGACCGGCAAAATGCGACAGCATCCGCTCGGCGGTGATTTCCCGGCGCAGCAGTGGCAGATATTCCTCACGTCTTGCGATGATGGCGATGTTGGCGGCGTTGCCCTTGTCGCCGGACCGCGCATAGGCGAGGCGGCGCAGCTCGATCTCAACGGTCCTGCTTTCGAACCGGGGTTCCTCCTCTGCGGCCGCGGGTTCGCGCGCGACATCCGGCTTGCCTGGCGTTCCCGCCGGGATGGAAACCGCCAGGGGATCGTCCGTGCCGACATGAACCGTAGGCGCGGGCAGTGCATCCTTGGCGACGAGAAAGGAAAACAGCCTGATCTGCGGCGTGGCCTTCGGTCGCCCGCCGAACATGCCGGTAGTGCCGGGCGCAAAGCCCAGCCCGATGGAGCCCAGTTCGCGCGCAAACAGGTCGAGCGCGCGGCGGTCCTGGTGCATCACGACCAGCCGCAGCACGACCTCCCGCGGGCATGCCGCTCTCTGCCCCGGCGGGTAGGCGGCTTCGGTGCCCAGCACCTCGACATGGGTCGAGGAGAAATCGGCGAGCCCGAGTTTGGCAAAGAGCTTGCGCGCCCGGATCAGGATTTCGGCGGCGGTCCGTTCCGCCTTTGCCGGTGCGTCCGGTCCCACGATGGAGGCGGTGGCGACGGAACGGTAGCCATCCTGCCACGTGGCCGAGACTTTGTAGCTGTCGGTCGGCGGGCGCCCGCGCGCCCCCCGCAGTTCGACACGATCCTTTCCGGCCTGAGAGGCGGTCACCCCGGTCAGGTCCACGATGACATCGGGAAGCATGTAGGCGGCCGGATTGCCGACCTCATAGAGCGTCTGTTCCGCGATGACGGCGGGGTTCACCAGCCCGCCCGTGCCTTCCGGCTTGGTCAGCACGAAGGAGCCGTCTGCCCGGCATTCGGCGATCGGGTAACCGATATTGTGCCAGTCGGGAACGTCCTGCCAGTCGGTGTGGATGCCGCCTGTCGCTTGCGGGCCGCATTCGAGAAGATGGCCGACGAGACTGCCGGCGGCCAGGCGGTCATGATCGTCATCCGCCCAGCCGAACTCGAACATCAGCGGTCCCAGCGCAAGCGCGCTGTCGGCGCACCTGCCGGTCAGGACGATATCGGCGCCGGCTGCCAGCGCATCGCGGATCGGCAGGGCGCCCAGATAGGCGTTCGCCGTCAAAAGCCTGTCCGGCATGGCCGCGCCCGTCTCGAAATCGCGAATGCCGGTCTCCTTCAGCCGATCGATCATCGGCATCAGGTCGTCGCCTTCCACCACCGCGATGCGCGGCGAAAGACCGAGCTCCGCGCAGGCGGCCTCCAGCGCCTGCCGGCAGGCTTGCGGGTTGACGCCGCCGGCATTGGTGACGATCCGGATGCCGCGTCGCACGATCTCGGCCAGATGCGGCTTCAGATAGGCGATGAAATCCGGCGGGAAGCCGGCGGACGGGTCCTTCAGGCGCGCTCTCGCCAGAAGCGACATGGTCACTTCGGCCAGATAGTCCATCATCAGGTAATCGAGCTTCGACGTCAGCAATTGCGGGATTGCCATCGGGCTGTCGCCCCAGGCTCCCGATGCACCGCCGATGCGAACAAGACGTTCGCTCATGCCTCCTCCCATGCACCGCACTCTTTCCAAGGCCTAGCACCCGGCCGCCAGGAAGCAAAGAAGGAGTGCGGTCGAAACGGACCGGCACCGTTCGCCCCGCCGGTTGCGCCGTGGGCGTCAATCGATGCCCAAAAGGCATCGACCCGAGCCAAATTTGATGCTTTTCGCATTCCAATTCGGTGACCTACTTGATCGACTGCTCAACGCTGTGGGGACGTGATGGCCAAGCCTTTTTTCTGGAATGAGATGAACACCTACGATTTCGCGGACATCTCGCCTGACAGCACCATCGCCGTGCTGCCCATCGCGTCGACGGAACAGCACGGCCCGCACCTGCCGCTCGCCACCGACGTGGCCATTGCCAACGGCATGATCGCGGAAGTGCGCCGGCAATTGCCGGACGACCTGTCGGTGCTGGTCTTGCCGACGCAGGAGATCGGCAAGGCGAATGAACATGTATTCGGCCCCGGAACGCTGTCGTTCGAGGCCGATCTCCTGATCCGCGCCTGGACGGCGATCGGCGCCAAGGTGGCGGAAGCCGGCATCCGCAAGCTGGTCATCGTCAATTCGCATGGCGGCAATGTCGACATCATGAGCATCGTGGGTCGCGAATTGCGGGTGCGCCACCAGATGATGGTGGTGTCGACCCAATGGGGTCGCTTCGGCGTGCCCGAGGGTGCGCTGAGCGACCACGAACGCATGTTCGGCATCCATGGCGGCGACGGCGAGACCTCGATGATGCTCCATTTCCGCCCGGAACTGGTCCGCATGGACAAGGCACGCAACTTCACCTCGCATGCCGAATGCATCAAGGGAGAGTACCGGCACATCTTCCCGACCGGGCCGCATGCGCTGGCCTGGATCGCGCACGATCTCAACCCGCACGGCGTCATGGGCGATGCCAGCCAGGCAACCGCGGACAAGGGCCGCAGGCTCGCCGAACACAATGCCAGGGGCTTCATCGACCTGTTGCGCGAGGTCGAGCGCTACCCGCTCTCCAATCTCTACGCCGGTTGAAGCACGTCCGTTTCCGGGCCAAGCTGCCAGCCTGCCGCGCGCATGTCTTCGATCGTCTCGTTGAGGCGGGCCAGCAGATATTCCACGAACTGGCTGGTCGCGGTGTCGAGCGCCGAGGTGACGCGCGAAACGAGTTTCAGCGGCTGGTTGCGCACATGGGTGTCCGACAAGGGCAGGAAGACCATTTCTCCCGCCTTTGTGTCGGGCAGGATGTCGAGCGGGTTCATGAAGCTTATGCCGCTTCCTGTCTTCACCAGCTTCTTCAGCATCGCCATCGAATTGGTTTCCACCACCGGTTCGATGGGCAGTCCGAGCGGCGCTAAGGCCAGGTCGATCATGTCGCGCAGGCTGCTGCCGGTCTGGGCCAGCACCAGCGGCGCGCCCATCAGATCGGCCAGCTTCACCACTTTCTGGCGCGCCAGCGGGTGACGCGCGGCAACCGCCGCACCCAGGGGAATGTCGAAGCTGGCCATGGCACGCAGGCCGGGTGTTGCCGGCAGGTTGAAGCCCAGGCCGATATCCACCTCGCCCGATTGCAGCGCGACCGGCACGGTGGCCGGACCGTCATCCCGCAGCCGGACATGGATGCGCGGATGCTCGTCGATGAAGCGTGACACGATCTGGGCCAGAGGCCCAGCCGCCAGTCCGACCGTCGTGACCATGGTGACCTTGCCGGCTTGTGGTGTCTTCAACCCGCGCAGGCGCGCTTCCAGCTTGCCGTAGGCTTTCAGAACCTCGCGAATGTGCTCGACATAGAGTTCGCCGGCCGCTGTCAGCCTGAGGCCGCGCGGCAGCCGCTCGAAGATCGGTGCGCCGATTTCCTCTTCCAGCGCGATGATCTGCCGGTTGACGGCCGATGAGGCGACATTGAGCCTGTTGGCCGCTTTCCGGATCGAACCGCACCGGGCGATTTCATCGATATAGCGCAGCTTGCGGGAATGAAGCACGGACCCTCCTGCCAAAATTGCGTGCAGACTTAGCATCTGCACAACTTCTATACATTGATGCCTGCAAGGCATCAATACGAACGAAATTTGATGCTTTTCGGGACGCGAACAAGAGGCTCAATATCGGACCCAAGGCAGCTCCGGCACTCCGGCTGCGACCTTCAAGGGGAACGTCAAATGAACCAACATCTTCGCATGAACGCCTCGATTGCCGCGCTGACAGTCGCGGCCGCTACCGCTTTTGCCTTGCCAGCGCTTGCTCTGGATGCCGTCACCTACGGCACCAACTGGCGCGCCCAGGCAGAGCATGGCGGATTCTACCAGGCCGTCGCCGATGGCACCTATGAGGAATTCGGCCTAGACGTGACCATCGTCCAGGGCGGGCCGCAATCGCCCAACCGCCAGCTTCTCGCGACTGGCCGCATCGACTTCTACATGGGCGGTACGATGGACGCCTTCGATGCCGTGAAGCAGGGCATTCCGACGATCAACGTCGCCGCCATCTTCCAGAAGAACCCGCAGATCATCCTGGCCCATCCCGACCAGGGCATCGAGGAATTCGACGACCTCGCCAACCTCGAAACCATCTTCATGGGTGCTGATGGCTTCATCACCTATTTCGAGTGGATGAAGGCACGCGGCACCGGCTTCCGCGACGAGCAGTACAAGCCCTACCAGTTCAACCCCGGCCCGTTCCTGGCCGACCCCAACTCCGCACAGCAGGGCTACCTGACGTCGGAACCCTATGCGATCGAGCAGCAGACCGGCTGGGCGCCCAAGGTGTTCCTGCTCGATGATGAGGGTTACTCCTCCTATTCCACCATGATCACCACCCAGGTCTCGCTGGTGGAGGAGAACCCAGATCTGGTGCAGCGCTTCGTCAACGCCTCGATCATTGGCTGGTACAACTATCTCTACGGCGACAATGCCGCTGCCAATGAGCTGATCAAGGCCGACAATCCGGAAATGACCGATGGCCAGCTGGCCTACTCGCTGGAGAAGCTGAAGGAATTCGGCATCATCGAATCCGGCGAGGCACTGGAATACGGCATCGGTTGCCAGGTCGAGGAGCGCTACAAGCAGTTCTTCGACACGATGGTCGAAATTGGCGTGCTCGAAGCCTCACTCGACTTCACCCAGGCCTTCACTACCGATTTCGTCTGCCAGGGCGTTGGCATGGATCTGAAGCCGGAAGGCTGATCCCGGCTATGGTCGACGCCGGATTGGCGTGGACGCAACACAAGGTTCCGGCGACTTGCGCCGGAACCGCCTTATGAAGGAAGTCATATGACCGCCGCCATGGCCACTGTCCGCGAGCAGGACCCCATCTACGACCAGCAACCGGGCAAGGGGCGCCTCGTCGTCAAGATGCGCTCGGTCACCAAGGTCTTTTCCAACGGAACGCTGGCCCTCTCCGACATGTCGATGGACATCGGCGCTGGCGAATTCGTGAGCCTGCTGGGGCCATCGGGCTGTGGCAAGTCCACTGCCTTGCGCATCATCGCAGGGCTCGGGCGGCCGTCGTCGGGCACGATCGACTGGCCAAGCTCGCGCATCAACTCGCGCGGCCTGCCCGAGGGTGATGTCGGATTTGTCTTCCAGGAGCCGACGCTGATGCCTTGGCAGACCGTGTTCGGCAATGTCTACCTGCCGCTGAGGCTGCAGGGCAAAACCAAGGCGGCCTCGCGCGAGCGGATCATGGAGACACTGGCGTCGGTCGGCCTTGCCGATTTCGCCGATGCCTATCCACGCGAATTGTCGGGCGGCATGAAGATGCGCGTTTCGATCGCCCGCGCACTGATCACCGGACCAAAGCTGCTGCTGATGGACGAGCCATTTGCGGCTCTCGACGAGATCACCCGACAGAAGCTCAATGACGATGTGCGGCAGCTGTGGCAGCGTTCCGGCGTCACCGTAATATTTGTCACACATTCGGTCTACGAAGCGACCTATCTATCGAATCGCATCGTTGTCATGCGTGCGCGCCCGGGCGAGGTCTACCGGGATCTTGCCATGCCGGAGGCTGAGGTGCGGGACGTCCACTATCGTTCGTCGGAGGAATTCCAGGCCTCGAGTGCGCTGGTCTCGCGGACGCTTCTCGAGGCCATCTCTGTCGGAGGCGCGGACCATGAATGATCTCAGCCGTATCGAAAAGGGCACCCCGGTGCCGGTCGCCTCGAGCGAAGCCGGCACCGACAGCGCGGTCGCCGTTCTCATCCCGCGCACCAGCCTGTCCGAGAAGCTCCTTCGCATCGTGATGCCATTCGCCGTGCTCGGCACCGTGGTCGCCATCTGGCACGCCATCGTGGTGATCAACAACCTGCCGCCCTACATCCTGCCGAGCCCGCCAAGGGTCATCCAGGCGCTCATCGAGGACTGGGGAACTTTGTGGCCGGCCATGATGATCACCACAAAGATCACCTTCATGGCGCTCGCTTTGGCGCTGATCGGCGGGGTCGGCTTCGCGATCTTCCTTGTCCAGTCGAAATGGGTGGAGCTCGCCTTCTATCCGATCGCGGTCATCCTGCAGGTCACCCCGATCATCGCCATTGCGCCGCTGATCCTGATCTACGCACCGAGCACGCAGGCCGCGCTTCTCATCTGCGCCTTCCTTGTCGCCTTCTTCCCGATCCTGTCCAACATGGTGCAGGGGTTGAAGAGCGTGGACCACAATCTGCTCAACCTCTTCGAGCTGTACGGGGCCTCGCGCTGGCAGACGCTGCTTTATCTGAAGCTGCCGGCCTCGCAGCCCTATTTCATGGCAGGCCTGCGCATTGGCGGCGGGCTGGCATTGATCGCCGCCGTGGTTGCCGAATTCGCCGCCGGCTCTGCCGGAGCGGAATCCGGCCTTGCCTTCCGGCTGCTCGAATCCCAGTTCCGGTTGAACATCCCGCGCCTCTTCGCCGCGCTCATCCTTCTGTCCCTGCTCGGCATTGCGATCTTCGCGGTCACCACCTTCATTTCTTGGCTCGCGCTGCATCGCTGGCACGAGAGCAGCGTCCGCCGCGAGAACTGAACCGAGACAACATGAGTGCATCCTTCCTCGACCTGCCGCAGACCGAAACCTTCTGCCTGCGCAACGCCACCCTGCCCACCGTCTGCGTTCCCTCCTTTTCCGGACCGGCCCGCGAGGGCCTGGTCCGGGCCGATGTCGTCATCTCCGACGGGCGCATCGCGGTTGTGGCGGCGCCCGGCGCGGCCTCGCCCGAGATCGAGGCCGTCGACCTGAAGGGCGCGCAGGTCTGGCCCGCCTTCACCGACATGCATACCCATCTCGACAAGGGCCATATCTGGAACCGGCGGCCCAACCGCGACGGCAGTTTCGACGGCGCCATCGAGGCGGTGCGTGCCGACCGCGACCTGAACTGGAGCGCCGACGACGTGCGCGCGCGCATGGATTTCTCGCTGCGCTGCGCCTATGCGCACGGCACCCGGCTGATCCGCACGCATCTGGACTCGCTCGGTCCCCAGCATCGCATCACCTGGCCCGTCTTCGCCGAGATGCGGGAAGCCTGGCAGGGGCGCATCGCGCTCCAGGCCGCAGCCCTCATCCCGCTGGAGGCGACCGAGGACCGCGCCTGGTTCGACGAACTGGTCAGGCTGATCGTCGACTGCGGCGGGGTGCTCGGCGGGCTGACGCGCATGGGCCCGAACCTCGAGGCCGAACTCGACCTTCTGTTCCAAACCGCCATCGACAACGATCTCGACATCGATCTCCATGTCGACGAGACGGCCGATGCCGAGGTGCTGACGCTTGCCGCCATCGCCGAGGCGGCACTTCGCCACAAATATCAGGGGCAGGTGGTGGTCGGCCATTGCTGCTCGCTGGCGCGCCAGGACGCCGATACCGCCGCGCGCACCATCGACAAGGTGGCGCAAGCCGGCCTCGCCGTCGTCTCGCTGCCGATGTGCAACATGTATCTGCAGGACCGCAATGGCGGCACGCCCGCCTGGCGCGGCGTCACCCTGTTCAAGGAACTGGCGGCGGCGGGTGTCGCCACGGCCGTCTCCTCCGACAACACCCGCGACCCCTTCTACGCCTATGGCGATCTCGACCCGGCGGAAGTCTTCCGCGAGGCGGTGCGCATCCTCCATCTCGACCATCCGCTCGACGAGGCCGCCCGCGTGGTCACAAGCACGCCGGCCGCCATCCTGCGCCGCCCGGAGCTGGGCGTCATCGAGGCAGGCGGGGCGGCCGACCTCGTCATCTTCCGCGCCCGCGACTGGTCCGAGCTCCTGTCGCGGCCGCAATCCGACCGGATCGTGTTGCGCGAAGGCCGCGCCATCGACCGCACGCTGCCCGACTATTCAGAACTCGACCATCTCCTGGAGTGCCGAACATGACCGACTACGCGCAGATCAAGAAGGAGCTCGACGGCATCTCCGTGGAGGACAACCCCAAGCTGGTGCAGGCCAAGAGCCGCGACTTCTACTGGTATTCGCCGATCCTGAAGGAACAGCTCGACCAGGTCACCGGCGATCTCATCGTCTCGCCCACCAGCGAGGAGCAGGTCATCCAGACGCTGAAAGTGGCCTATGCCCACGGCGTGCCGGTCACCGCACGCGGGGCCGGCACCGGCAATTACGGCCAGGCCATGCCGCTGTCGGGCGGCATCGTGCTCAATCTGGCGCGCATGGACAAGGTCAAGGAGATCCATCCCGGCCGCGTCATCACCGAGCCGGGCGCCATCATCGCTGCCATCGACCGCGAGACCCGCGCCCATTCCGGCCAGGAGTTGCGCTTCCACCCCTCCACCGCCAACACCGCCACCATCGGCGGCTTCGTCGCCGGCGGGTCGGGCGGCGTCGGCTCCATCCACTGGGGCGGCCTGCGCGACATCGGCAACATCCTTCGCCTGCGCGTCGTCACCATGGAGGCCGAGCCGCGCGTCATCGAGCTCACCGGCTACGAATTGCAGAAGGTCAACCACGCCTACGGCACAAACGGCATCATCACCGAAGTCGAGATGCCGCTGACGGCTGCCTATGACTGGGTCGACGTGCTGGTCGGCTATGACGACTTCATGGACGCGGTGCGCTTTGCCGACGATCTGGCCCATGCCGGCGGCATCCTGACCAAGGAGATCGCCCCGATCGCCGCCCCCGTCCCCTATGAATATTTCACCCGGCACAAGCCCTTCATCCGCCATGCCGGCCAGTCCATCGTCGTGGTGATGGTCGCCCCCCATTCGATCGACCATTTCGCCGCGCTGGTGGCGCAGAAGAAGGGCGAGATGCTGTTCCGCTCCGACAAGGTCGAGAGCATGAAGGGCATCCCCCAGGCTTTTGAACTCTGCTGGAACCACACCACGCTGCGCGCGCTCAAGATCGACCCGTCCTTCACCTATCTGCAGGTACAGTATCCCGGCCCCGATCATGTCGAGCGGGTGCGCAAGATGACCGAGATCTTCGGCGACGAGGTGCCCGGCCATCTCGAATTCATCCGCTTTTCCGGCCGCGTGCAGTGCTCCGGCCTGCCGCTGGTGCGCTACACCACGGCCGAGCGGCTGGAGGAGATCATCCGCATCCACGAGGATCATGGCTGCCCGATCTTCAACCCGCATCGCTACACGCTGGAAGAAGGCGGCATGAAGCAGACCGATGCCGTGCAACTGGCCTTCAAGAAGGAGACCGATCCCAAGGGTCTCCTCAATCCGGGCAAGATGATCGCCTGGGAAAACCCCGATTTCGATTTCCGTTCCGGCAAGAGCTACCTCTTCCCCGGCCTCGAAGCACTCATGGACGCATGATGAAAGTTCTTGTTCTTTTTTCCCACCCCGTGGAATCGAGCTATGGGGCGGCGCTGCACGCCAGGGTTCTGGAAGGACTTGCCGCCGCCGGCCACGAGGTCGACGATTGCGATCTCTATGCAGAAGGTTTCGACCCGGTCTTGAGCCGCCACGACCGGCTGACCTATCACGACGTGCCCGACAACCGGAAACTGGTCGAGCCCTATGTCCAGCGGCTCCTCAACGCCGAAGCGCTGGTCATCGTCTCGCCGGTCTGGAATTTCGGCTTTCCGGCCATGCTCAAGGGCTATTTCGATCGCGTCTGGCTGCCGGGCGTCACCTTCAAGATGGATGACGGCATCCTCACCCCGTCGCTCAACCACATCCGCAAGGTCGGCGCCGTGCTCACCTATGGCGCCATGCGCCACCGCGCCTGGATCCTGGGCGATCCGCCGCGCCGCATCGTCAAGCGCGTCATCCGCGGCCAGGTCCGGCCGCTGGCGCCGGTCATGTTCATGGCGCATTACGACATGAACCGCTCCACCGACGAGACGCGCGGCCGCTTCCTCGAAAAGGTCGGAACCGCGATGTCGCGCTTCTGAAGGCGGAGGTCAGGCCGCCGGTCGAACGGCGGTCACCTCGACCTCGACCTTGAATTCCGGCCGGGTGAAGCCGGTCACGATCAGAAGCGTGGAAACCGGCAGCGGGGCCGAGACATAGCGGTCCCGCACCGCCATGTAGGGCGCGAAATCCTCCCGCCTGGTGACGAAGCCGCAAATGCGGATCACGTCGCCAAACCCCATGCCGCCTTCCTCCAGAATGGCCTTGATCGCCTCGAAGCACAGCACCGCCTGTTCGGAGACATCCTCGGGAATCGTCTCATCGGCGCGAATGCCCAGCTGCCCGGAGGTGACCAGCAGATCGCCGGCCGAAGGCACGATCAGCCCGTGGCTGTAATGGCCGAAAGGCGGGCGCAGATGGGAAGGATTCAGGGCGCGCTTCATGGGCAAGTCTCTGGGGTCGGGAACGGGCTTCTTGCGGCGCCGCGTTGGGGCGGGACGTCACGGCGAAGACCTTTGATGCCGGCAAATGGCGGCGCGTGCAAGTCATGGGGGGAGGGAGTTCAACCTTCCGCTGAGAAGATCGCGGTGAAGCGCGCCGGGCGATTCAATTTTGAAGAGCAGTTGTGAAGAATGCGAGCGATTCGATATGCTGTAATGGCTATGCAAACCTTCCCGATCTTAGTCCGAGGAGCAAATGAAACGATTTACTGATGCGGGCCGCGCGTGCATCGAATCTGACAATCTCTACGCGGGATTAAGCCTTGCGCTGATGATGCCAGACATTTGTGCCTCACTAGAGGATCCTGGCCCAGGGAAATCAAAAGAGCGGTATGAAAGGTGGTGTAGAAATTGGGTAGAACCAAAATTTACATCCAACCCGGGCGGGGGTGCACCAAAGGTATTTGTAACAGCAGAGGACTGCTATCAAATCAGGTGTAGCCTAATTCATTCCGGGCGGGCTGACATTGACCCCAAAAAGGTGAGATCACTGTCTCGATTCGAGTTTTTTGACCGATATACGGGTTCTCACCTGATTTTGTGCGAGAATATAAGGATAAATGGTGTGGAGCGTGGAGGGTTTTTGCAATTAAAGGCAGACGAATTCAGTTTGGCCATGTTTGATGCTGCGGACGAATGGGACCGAGCCAGCGTCCACAATAGCGATGTCTCGGCAGAGAAGGCGAAGCTACTGACGATTCACTCCGCCGGAACCACGCTCGGCGGTGGTGCGATCCACGTCGGATAGCGGACAAAAGACGCTACGATGAAGCGTAGACCGGACTCTCTCAACCCACCAGGGCCTAAACAAGAATCAGGAAGGGGAAAGCCTGCCAAGTGAGGAGGCTATCTCCTGAGTTTCTCTCGACAGCGGATGAAGCGTCGCGCCTTCTAGTCAGACGCGCCAGGGATCCGCTGGTAGGTGAGGCGCTCGCCGCCGGTCGCACCTTCTAGGCGGGGCCGGATCGACCAGCCCCCGCCCTGGCCCCCGCAAAACTCAGCCGAACGAGCGTTCGATCCGGTCCAGCGTCCGCATCGCGTCCAGCACCTCGTGCACCGAACCGTTGGGCTCGCGCCCCTCGCGGATCGCGGCGATGAATTCGCGGTCGATCAGCTCGATGCCGTTGTTCGACACGGCGACGCCCGTCAGGTCGATGGGCTTGTCATGGCCGTCGAACAGATCGTCATAACGCGCGAGATAGGTGCCGTTGTCGCAGATATAGCGGAAGAACGTGCCGAACGGCCCTTCATTGTTGAAGCTGAGCGACAGCGTGCAGATCGCGCCCGATGGCGTCTTCATGCCGATCGACATGTCCATGGCGATGCCGAGTTCGGGATGGTGCGGGCCTTCCAGCCCGAAAGCCTGGCTGGCCACCTCGCCGGTCTGGTACTGGAACAGGTCGACCGTGTGGCAGGCATGGTGCCACAACAGATGGTCGGTCCACGAGCGCGGCTCGCCCTTGGCGTTCATGTTGGAGCGCCGGAAGAAATAGGTCTGAACGTCCATCTGCTGGATCTTCAGCTCGCCCGCCTTGACCTTGTTGTGGATCCACTGGTGCGAGGGATTGAAGCGGCGCACCTGCCCGGCCATCGCCAGGACGCCGGTCTCCTTCTGCACCTCGCACACGGCCTCGCTGTCGGCCAGGCTGTCGGCCATCGGGATCTCGATCAGCACCGGCTTGCCGGCGCGCATGCAGGCGATCGCCTGCTCGGCATGCATCTGGGTGGGCGTGGCGAGGATCACCGCGTCGACATCGTCGCGTGCAAGGCATTCGTCAAGGTCGGTGGCGGCGTGGCCGATGCCGCGTTCGGCGGCCAGCGCGTCGATCTTGGCGCGCGTTGGTCCCATCACGGACGTCACCGTCACCTCGTCGATGGCGGCCAGCGCGTCGAGATGCTTGATCCCGAAGGCGCCATAGGCTCCGGCCACACAAATCCGCATCGTCTTCCTCCCTCGTCCGTGAAACTGCCGACTGGACCCGATTGCCCCAAAGCCGAGGCGCAGTCCGCCATCGGGTCCATGCTTCCGTCAGCTACAGGCTGGACCGGTCGCCGGCCAATTCATTCGCTTTTGGCGATATTGAAAAAACCTATTCCGCCATCCCGTTCGCGGCGGCGCGTTCCTGTTCGGCCGCGATCGAGCGGAGAAGGCCCAGAAACTGTGCTTGCGTGGCGGTCGGCCGCCAGCTGGTGCGGTAGGTCAGGCCGATCGCCCGGCTGTTGCCTTTCAGGGCGATATCGAGCGGCACGATATGCCCGTCGCGTTCTTCGACGCTGATCTGGTGGCGCGAGATGATGGAGACATAGTCGCCCTCCGCCAGTATGCCGCGCAGCATCACCAGCGAGGAAGACACCACCCGCACCGGCGTCCGGGGACGCTCGTGGATGCGCAGCGTCTCGAACAGATAGGTGCCGGCGGGCGTATCCTTCGGCGGCGCCACCCAGGGATAGACCAGCGTGTCCTCCAGCGTGACGCCCTTCCGGCCGGCCAGCGGATGCTGCGGATGGGCGACGATTGCCAGTTCGTCGTCGAAAAGCGGCTCCTGCGTCACGTCGTCGGCCGGGCAGGGAAAGCGCAGCGCGCCGATCAGGCAATCCAGGTCGCCTTCGCGCAGGCTGCGCAGCATCTGCGCGTAGCGTCCGTCGACGACCCGTATCTGAACCCCGACGGTCGCGGCGATCATCGCATGGGTAGCACGCGGCACGATGGAGGTGCGCGCCAGCGGCAGCGATCCCAGATTGAACGTGCCGCGATCCTCGCCCAGTTCCTTGGCGATCTCCTCGAATCCCTGGCGGATCTCGGTCCGTGCGAGCTTGGCCCCCAGCGTGAAGGCTTGCGCGGCCGAGGTCAGTTCCACGCCTGCGACCGTCACCTGGAAGAAGGGAACGCCGGCGATCGCCTCCAGGTCGCGGGCGGCACGGTGCACCGTGGGCTGCGACAGCTCCAGCTCGCGCGCGGCCAGCGTGAAGCTGCCCGTATTGGCGACCGCGATCAGCGTGCGCAGCTGTGCCGCCGTGACCAGCCGGTCGAAGGGACGCCGCCCGTTGGCGCCGCGCAGCGCGGCCCTGGAGCCTGCCTGAAGATGATCCAGCGCGCTTTCGGCCCGGCGCGAAAAAAGCTCCCCGCAGGCCGTGGTCACGAAGCGGCGCGACCGGCGCACCAGGAGCGGCGTGCCCAGTTCCGTCTCGAGCCTGCGCAGGGCCTGCGTCGCCGCCGGCTGCGACAGCAGGCACCGCTCGGCGGCCACCGAAATCGAGCCGCTGCGCGCCGTTTCGAGAAAGACGCGCATGTGCCGGAGGTTCGGGAAGGAGTGGAGCATGAGGGCCGGAATAGAAAGAACTTATTCTACGATCTCAGAACGAAATAGGCAAACCGGCCGCAAGGGCGCAGGCTTTGACGCGAGGAACGGGGCTGGCCGATCGCCTGGAGCGAACACGGCCCCCGCCGCGGGAGGAACCCATGCAGGAACGTTTGCAGCCGATGGATGAAGGCTGGCTGGTCTATCACCCCAGCCCGAAGAAGCCCGACTTCGTTCTGCCCGCCGGCGCGGTCGATGCGCATTGCCATGTGTTCGGGCCGGGCGCGCAGTTTCCCTATGCGCCGGAGCGCAAATACACCCCCTGCGACGCCGGCAAGGACGAGCTTTTCAGGCTGCGCGATTTCCTCGGCTTTTCCCGCAACGTGATCGTGCAGGCGACCTGCCACGGCAAGGACAACCGCGCCATGGTCGATGCCTGCCGGGCCGCCGGCGATCTGGCGCGCGGCGTGGCGAGCGTGCGCCAGGATGTCTCGCGCGAGGAATTGCGCGCCATGCACGAGGCGGGGGTGCGCGGCGTGCGCTTCAACTTCGTCAGGCGGCTGGTCGATGCCACCCCGCAGGAGGTCTTCATCGGCATCGCCGGGAAGATCCAGGAATTCGGCTGGTCGATCGTGGTCTATTTCGAGGCGCAGGATCTGGAGGAACTGACGCCGTTCCTGCGGCTTCTGCCGGGCATCGTCGTCGTCGACCACATGGGCCGGCCCGACGTGGCCAAGGGTGTCGACCATCCCGATTTCCAGCGTTTCGTCGATCTGATGGCCGATAACGGGAACATCTGGACCAAGCTCACCTGTCCCGAGCGGCTGAGCCTCGCCGGCCCGCCTTACGCGGACGTCGTGCCCTTCGCGAACTCCATCATGGAGCGGTTTCCCGACCGCGTGTTGTGGGGCACCGACTGGCCGCATCCCAACCTCAAATCGCACATGCCCGATGACGGGGCTCTGGTCGATTTCATTCCGCAAATAGCGAAAACCGCCACCGAGCAGCGCCAACTCTTGGTGGACAACCCCATGCGCCTCTACTGGGCGCAATGACAGGAGGAGGGCACCAGCATGACCGACATGCCCGGATTTGACCACCACATCGACATACCCGGCACCACCGTCTTCGACGGCAAGATGGCCATGAAGGGCTATGCGCTGAACAAGATGTGTTTCTCGTTCAATGACAAGGCCAATCGAGAGGCCTTCACGGCCGACGAGGAAGCCTACATGGCGCGCTACGGCCTCAACGACGAGCAGAAGAACGCCGTGCGAAACCGCGATGTCCTGGGAATGATCGCGGCAGGTGGCAACATCTACTACCTCGCCAAGCTGGCCGGCATCTTCAAGCTGTCGGTGCAGGACGTGGGCGGGCTGCAGACCGGTCGCACAACTGAGGAATTCAAGGAATTCCTCGCCAGCCAGGCATAGGAGGACGGATCATGGCACGCATTCTCGGCGGCATCACGAGCTCGCACATCCCCGCAGTCGGCAACGCGATCCAGAAGGGACTTTACGAGGACCCCTACTGGAAATCGTTCTTCGACGGCTATCACAAGGTCCGCGAATGGGTCGCGGCCAACAAGCCCGACTACGTGATCAACATCTACAACGATCACGGGCTTGGCTTCTTCCTCGACCGCATGCCGACCTTCGCTATCGGCGCGGCGCATGAATACCGCAACGAGGACGAGGGCTGGGGCCTGCCGTCGCTCGATCCGTTCCCCGGCGCGCCGGAACTGAGTTGGCACATCATCGAATCGATGGTCGCCGACGAGTTCGACATCACCTCGTGCCAGGAACTGCCGGTGGACCACGGCTTCGTGGTGCCGATGCAGCTGATGTGGCCGGGCGCGCCAAACAACAAGGACATGCCGCGCGCGGTGCCGATCAGCGCCAACACGGTGCAGCACCCGATCCCGACCCTGAAGCGTGCTTTGGCCTTCGGCCGCTCGCTGCGCAAGGCGCTGTTGAGTTTCCCCGAGGATGCCAAGATCGTGGTGATGGGGACCGGCGGCCTGTCGCACCAGCTCGACGGCCAGCGTGCTGGTTTCATCAACAAGGAGTTCGACCAGTACTGCCTGGAAAACATCGTCCATGACCCGGACGAACTGACCAAGGTCTCGCGGCTGGAGCTGGTCAAGAATGCCGGCGCTCAAGGTACTGAGTTCCTGATGTGGATGATGATGCGCGGCGCGCTGGGCGACGAGGTCACCGAGATCACCCGCAACTATCACATCCCGATCTCGAATACCGCTGCTGGCACGCTGCTTCTGGAGTGCGCGGCCTGACACGCTAAGGCGAGGGCAGGGACCGTTGTCGGTGCCTGCCCATGGAATTTGGAGGAGTGTCCATGAAAACCCAGGTCTGCATCATCGGCGGTGGTCCCTCGGGGCTGATGCTGAGTCAGCTCTTACATCTCAAGGGGATCGACACCGTCGTTCTCGAAAAGCACAGCCGCGAATATGTTCTCGGGCGCATCCGCGCCGGAGTGCTGGAAGAAGGTTTCGCCGAGCTGATGCGCGAGGCGCAATGCGGCGAGCGGATGGATCGCGAGGGCGAGATCCATCATGGCTTCGAGATCGCCGACAATGGCCAGTTGCGGCGCGTCGATCTGCACAAGCATTCTGACGGCTCGTCGGTGGTCGTCTACGGCCAGACCGAACTGACACGCGATCTCTATGAGGCCCGCGACAGGATGGGCGGCATTGTCATCCACAATGTCGAGGACGTCGTCCTGCATGACCTCAACGTGGCGACACCGCCCTGGGTCACCTACCGCGCCGGAGACGACATTGTGCGCATCGACTGCGACTACGTGATCGGCGCCGACGGCTTCCACGGCGTCAGCCGCAAGTCGATCCCCAAGGATGTGTTGAGGGAATACGAGAAGCTCTATCCCTTCGGCTGGCTCGGCGTTCTGAGCCGCACCAAGCCGGTCAGCCCTGAACTGATCTATGCCCGCCACGAGCGCGGCTTCGCGCTGTGCTCGCTGCGCAGCCAGGTGTTGAGCCGCTACTATATCCAGGTGCCGCTGACCGACACGGTAGAGGACTGGTCTGACGAGGCCTTCTGGGACGAGTTGAAGCGGCGCCTGCCCGACGAGGTGGCAGCGCGGCTGGAGATAGGCCCGTCGATCGAGAAGTCGATCGCACCGTTGCGCAGCTTCGTGGCCGAGCCGATGCGCTGGGGCAATCTGTTCCTGGCCGGCGACGCAGCCCATATCGTGCCGCCCACGGGCGCGCGCGGCCTGAACAGCGCAGCCTCGGACATCTACTATCTCTATCACGCCATGGTCGACCACTATGAGAAGGGCGACGAAACCGGGCTCGACCAGTATTCGCAAAAGGCACTGGCGCGGGTGTGGAAGGCCCAGCGCTTCAGTTGGTGGATGACCATGCTGTTGCACACGTTCCCCGACAGCGCGGAGTATGACTGCAAGCTGCAGGATACTGACATGGCCTATCTGTTCTCGTCGGAGAAGGCGCAGGGTTCGCTGGCCGAAAACTATGTCGGCCTGCCTTTCTAGGTGGATTCGATAACCGGACAGCCCGGTCCATCCGACCGGGCTGTCCGCCATTTCGATACCGCGGCTGGAGCCTAGGGCCGGCTCAGCGCGCTCATGTCGATCTCGATCTGGACAGACAGGCTTTCCAGGCTGTCGTGGAGAAGCTGCAGCATATAGGCCGGGTTGTGCACGTAGCCACCCTTGTCCTTGGCAGCGACCTGGTAATTATAGGCGGCCTTGAGCAGGCGCGGCGTCCAGCTGCGGTAGCGGTTGGGCATCACCGCGTCTTCCGCCGAGATCTCGCCATCGCCATCCACGTCGATGAAGAAATAGGGGAAGTTTCCGGCATAGACGATCGGGGTGCCTGACACGTCCGCCGCATAAGTGCGGATCGCTTCGTAGAGCTGACCGTGCAGGCCGACGATCTCGGCATGGATGCCGCGCGATGTGTCGCCGTCGCCGTCGAAATCGCCATGGCGCGTGCGGATAGCGCGGACATCTTCGACCCCGCGATGACAGGCCATGCAGGAATCAGTCTCGACGCGCGTCGTGTGCGCATCGTGGCAGTCGGTGCAGGTGTTTGCACTCGGCACGTGCATGAAGCGCCCCGCATAGGAACGCCCTGCATAGTGATAGCCACCACGCACCTCCGAGCCGTGCATGACGGACGCCGCCACGCCATAGTGGATGTTGATGAAGGTCAGGTCTTCCGAGACGTCGTCCTCGCCGATGGCACTGGTGGCGGCGGTCACCGCGTCGCCGGACTGGCGGCCGGCATGGCAGACGCTGCAAGTCGCCGAATCGCCGAGGCTGGCGACCTGTACACCGGACGGGAAGGTCACTGCGTCGAGCGCATGGGCTGCACTGGTGTGGCAGGAGGCGCATCCGATCGGAGCGTTTATGACACCGGGATGGTTGACCTCGCCTGGGGTCGAGCCGTCGGCACCCAGGAAATCGATGAACCCGGTCTGCGAGTGACACGCCGCACAGGCCACTGGCACCTCGCCAGCCTCGTTCCAATAGGTGAACGAAGGAGAGTGATAGTCGCTATGCGGCGAGGACAGCCAGGCTTCGACGAGCGCGGCAAGCGGGTCGTCATCCTGCGCGGCTGACGGCATGATCAGCCAACCCATCGCCAGCAGGGCAATGAGAAACTTCTGAATCATTCGGAAAGGCAGCATGGTTCTTCTCCCTCGCTTCGCGTGGCATCCCGCTTGCGACAGAAGGATGGCCAACGGTATTGACCGAGGTCAACACATTTACGTCAACGCTGTTGGACTATTGTGACATTCCCCCGCTAAGGTTGGAACCTATGACCCTTCAGGACGCCGAAATCCCGAGCACAATGGGCACGCCACACGCCAGACTTCGGCCGACGGGGCTGTCGCTAGCCTTGGTCTACATCCTCTTCTGCAGCATGGCACTGGTCCTGGCGATTGGCCTCAACGTGGCGCCCTTTGACAACTGGGAGAAGGCTGCTGCCGCGCTTGGTCTCGTGGGGCTTGCCGCCATGGCGGTCCAGTTTGTGACTTCGGGACGCTTCGAAGCAGTTTCAGGCAAACTCGGCATCGACAAGATCATGGCTTTCCACAAACAGGCCGCATACTGGGTGCTCCTGGCGCTGGTGCTGCATCCCATCCTGTACGTCCTGCCGACCTGGCTGGAGAACCCGGATCTCGGGACGGAGCGGCTGGTCGCCTATCTGACGCTGCCGCATTACCGCAGCGGGGTCGTGGCGCTGGGGGCGCTGCTGGTCCTGGTCGTCAGTTCGATCCTGCGCGACCGTTTGCCTTGGCCATATGAGGCCTGGCGGCTCAGCCACATCCTGCTCGCTCTCGTGGCCGTCATCGGCGGGCTGCACCATGCCGTGACCGCTGGCCGCTTCAGCATGCACGGTTTGCTCAACATCTACTGGCTGGCGCTGGGAGTCGGCGTTGTTGCAGTCATCCTCGTGTTGCACGGCTGGCGCTGGTGGAAGCTGCACCGCCAACCCTGGCGGCTCGAAAGCGTGACCAAACGAGCCGACCGCATGTGGGAACTCGACATCCAGCCCGAGCCGAAGACCCCGCCAAGACATTACCATGCCGGACAGTTTGTATGGATGACGGAAGGCTCGCGCCGCGCGCCGATCTTCGATCACCCGTTTTCCATTGCCGACAGCCCGAAACGGCCGGGCCTCAGCCTGATCATCAAGGAGGCCGGTGATTTCACCCGCACCATCGGCTCGATTCCGCCCGGAACGCCGATCGGCATTGATGGTCCCTATGGCGAATTCACGCTCGAGGCGCATGACTGTGACAGCATCCTGCTGCTGGCGGGCGGCGTCGGCATCGCGCCGATCATGGGACTGTTGCGCGACCTGGCCGAGAGCGGCGACCAGCGACCGGTACGGCTGGCCTATGCGGCAGGCACACCCGACAATTTCGCCTGCCTGGAGGAGATCGAAGCAGCGAAGTCGCGGCTTGATCTGCGCGCCATGCTGGTGAGCGAGGAAGACGGACCGGGCTGGCCTGGCGCTGTCGGCCGGCTCGACCGGGACCGGCTCGACCAACTGCTGGAGGGGTTGGAGCGCAAGCGCGCCGTTGCCTTCATCTGCGGGCCCGGCCCCATGGTAACTGGTGTTTCAGACACGCTGCTCGACCTTGGACTGCCGATGGCAAATGTGGTCTACGAGCGCTTTGATTATGGCGGCGCGGCCGCCTCTCGCCAGGACCGGCGCCGCACCCTCGGCTTCATCTCGATCGGTGCCGGATTGGCCGCGGCGACGCTTGCCTTCGTCGCCGCCGACTGATTTCGCGGCTAGGCGGGCTTCGTCCTTGATGGCATCTCGATCGTGACCATCTGCCGACGTCTTGGCGCCAGGGCAAGGCCAATCAGGCCGTAGCTGAGAATGGTGCCGCCGAGGAAACCTCCAGTCCAGATGGCCAGCACCAGTACGACATCGATGGCGCCGCCGACATCGCTGATCGACGAACTGGTGATCCACCACATGAAGAAGAGCGCAGCAAAGCCGCCAGCCACGCCGATCAACTGAGCGGCAACGAAACGGCCGGCGCGCAGGCCTCGGTCGCGGATGACCGTGTAGATGAAACTCCCGATACCCAGGGCAGCGACCGCCACGAGCACCCACAGCCAGAATCCCAGCATTTCCTGGAAGACGGCGAGAAAGACGAATGGATCCAGTTCCTGCATTTTCTCCTCCTCAAGCCAGACCGCGAACCATCGCGTAGTATGTCGGCTTCAGCGCCGTTTCCTTCATGACCCATGACACCCAAAGCTCCTCCAACGGGGCAACGAGGCCTGGGAAGGACTGGATCAGATTGTCGTTGTAGTCGAACTCAATCAGCATCGCCCGGCCGATACGGGTGATGAGCGGGCAAGACGTGTAGCCGTTATAGGCGCTGGTGGCGGCCGTACCTGAAATCGTACCGACCAGATGATCGGCGGCCACCGGCACCTGCCACTTCACGCTCGCGGCCGTCTTGCCTTTTGGCACGCCGGCGATGTCGCCGATGGCGAAGACATTGTCATAGCGGGGATGGCGCAGCGTGTCGCGATTGGCCTCGACCCAGCCATCGGCGGCAAGCGGGCCATCCTGCCACGGCAACGGGCTGTTGCGCACCGCCTGTGGTGCGCGCATCGGCGGCACGACATGGATGAAATCGTAGCCGAGTTCCTTCGTGCCGTCCGGCGTATCGTAGGTGGCGATCTTGCGTGCCGGATCGATCGCGGTCATCACATGCCGGTAGACGGTCTCGATACCGCGCTCGGCATAGAGCATGCGTACCTTCTCGCTGACGATCGGCACCCCGAACAGAGCCCCGCCATGGGCGGCATAGATCAGTTCTGCTTTGGAGCGGTTGCCGCGCCGCGTCAGCGTGTCCTCTGTGATGAAGGCATATTTCAGCGGCGCGCCGGCGCATTTCATTTCTGTCGCTGGACGGCCGAAAAGACCGACGCCGCCGGTATCGGCGAATCGCGACATCTCGGCATAGGTTGCAGCCGCAGCTTGCGGGCCGGCATAGACCGATCCGATGCCGTCGCGCCCGATCAGGTCGGCAGACATGCCTTCGATGGATTCGTAGTCGAGCACCAACCCGGTCGCCAACACGAGGAAATCGTATTCGACGCGTCGGCCGGAAGCCGTCACCACCGCGTTGGCGTCGGGATCGAATTCGGCGACCGCCTCCTCGATCCATTCGGCGTTTCGGGGCACGAATTCGCCGGTGGTCGATTCGACGTAGGAAGCAGGCTTGAGGCCCGCACCGACCAGCGTGAAGCCCGGCTGGTAGTAATGCGCCTTGCGCCCGTCGATCAGCGTGATCTTCGCGCCGTCGAGCATGGAGCTCAGCCTGTTGGCCATGGCGAGCCCGGCCGCGCCTGCCCCGGCAATCACGATACGGGCATTGGATGGAACGGCGGCCCGGGCCGAACCCATTCCCGCAAGGCTCGTCGCGGCACCCGCAGCGAGCGCGAGTTTCAGAAATTCACGTCGGCTGGCAATGCCGTGTGCTGCTGTTCTGGACATGGTTTTCCTCCCGCGGGATCACCCCCGCTTCCTCGTTCTGCTAGCCTAATTGACGGATCGTTGCCTTGATCGCCGTCAACACAAACGCCGCCTCTGGGGCGGCGTTTGTCATCAGTTTCATGCAGCAGTCGAGCGCGTCGCCTGATAGAGGCCCGTGGATCGTGCCCCTGACCGGCAATAGGCGAACACCGGACCCTCAGCGGTCCTCAGCGCCTGTGCCATTGCCTCTACTTCCTTTTGGCCGGCCTGACCGGGAACGACGGGGATGTAGTGGAAGGCGAGGCCTGCTTCTGCAGCGGCCCGACCAACGACTTCAGCCGACGGCTGTCCGAACTGCTCGTTGTCAGGTCGGTTGCAGACGATGGCCCGGAACCCGTTCTGGGCCAGCGCGGCGATATCGGCAGGCTGGATCTGCGGGCCGACGAAGAAATCGTCGCTGATCTTGGTGATGCTCATGTCGGTCTTTCCTTTTCGGGGGGCTGGTGCGCCGGTCAGAGTGTGTTGACCGGTACCTTGAGGAAGGTCTTGCCATCCTGGTCCTTCGGTGGCAGCTGGCCCGCGCGCATGTTGACCTGCAGCGACGGGATGATCAGCTTGGGCATGTCGAGCGTGGCGTCGCGCGCCTCGCGCATGGCCACGAATTCGTCCTCGCTGATGCCGTCCTTGACGTGGATGTTGTGCGCACGTTCGTCCGCGACGGTTGTCTCCCACTCGATGTCACGACCGTTCGGGCCGTAATCGTGGCACATGAACAGCCTGGTCTCGTTCGGCAGCGCCAGCACGCGTTTCATCGAGCGATAGAGTTCGCGCGCATCGCCCCCGGGGAAGTCGGCGCGTGCCGAGCCGCCGTCGGGCATGAACAGCGTGTCGCCGACAAAGGCGGCGTCGCCAACCACATGGGTCATGCAGGCCGGCGTGTGGCCGGGCGTGTGCATGACATAGGCCGTCAGCGAGCCGATCTGATAGGAATCGCCGTCGGTGAACAGCCGGTCGAACTGCGAGCCGTCGCGCTGGAACTCGGTGCCTTCGTTGAAGACCTTGCCGAACGTGTCCTGGACGATGGTGATGTTCTCGCCGATGCCGAGCTTGCCGCCGAGCTTCTGCTGGATGTAGGGCGCGGCCGACAGATGGTCGGCATGGACATGGGTCTCGATGATCCACTCCAGCTTCCAGCCCTTGTCCTCGATGTAGCGGATGATCGTGTCGGCGCCTTCATAGGTGATGCGGCCGGCCGCGTAGTCGATATCCATCACCGAATCGACAACCGCGCAGGCGTTCGAATTCGGATCCTTGACGATGTAGGAAATCGTGTTGGTCGGCTCGTCGAAGAAGGCGACGACTTCCGGCTTGACGCTCGTGTCGGGGGTGAAGGGCAGGGATGGGATCATTGGTGTTTCCTTTCCTATATGCGGCCGCCGCTCAGGCGGTCCGTCGATTGGTGCGCGCCATGCGCGGCGTGGATTTAGAGGTCGCGATAGTGGCGATGGTGGAGGCGACGAAAATGACAGCGCCGCACGTCGCGAGTGAAGCCAGCGAGAACAGCTCCATCATCGGTCAACCTTGGGAGAGGTGCTGATGCCAAGCATGCTGTAGAGCGGGCAGAGTCGGAGCGTGCCGGTTGCCACAAGGACCAGCCCGACAATGCCGGCGATCCACGACAAGGCGCCGGTTCCGAAGACCTGCAGGCCCGGGATGAACGCGAGCGCAAGCAGAACGATACCTGCCGCTAGGCGAAGCGCGCGGTCGATGCCGCCGACATTCATTTTGTTGCTCATGGCGTTTTCTCTTTCCTGATGCGACAATGCGCACTATCTAAGGCGCTGACATGCATATATGCAAGGATATGAAGATGCGCAAGTTAAAAGTTGCCGATATGGACAAGGTGGCCGGAGAGGCCTCCGAACTCTTGATGGCCATGGCCAACGCCAAGCGGTTGATGATCATGTGCCATTTGCTGGAAGGCGAAAGCACGGTGAACGCGCTGGCCGAGCGCGTCGGGATGAGCCAGACGGCGGTCTCCCAGCAATTGGCGAAACTCAGGGCATTGAGACTGGTCTCGACCCGTCGCGAGGCGCAGCAGATTTTCTACAGCCTCGCCTCCGAGAACGTGGAGCGTGTTCTTGAGACGCTGTACGGGATCTATTGCGATCCCGCCCTGCAGGCCGAAGGTGACAAGCCTCGTCTGGCTGCGACCGCCGCCACCTGAAACCGGGGCGGCGCAAGCCGGCTCGGGCTTGCCTGATCCTTGGGCATGTGCATGCCGCAGGGGCAGTCTTGCTGTCGACATACAGGGGCGATCGAACCTGTTTTTATCGGGTTGATCGAAAAATAGTCCAGTAAAACAAATACTTGATTTGGTGCCATCCAATAGTGGCACGGCACTTGCTTCACTGTTGATGTGCAGAGCGCCTAGGGTTCCGGTTCCGGCCAAGTGTCGGAATGCTGGTCCGAGAGGTGCAGGCCGCCTGATCTTCGGCGGCAACACGGCGGGACAAAAGCCCGGGAGACAACTGCACAGGTTTGCTCGCGCGAGCCTCTCCCGGATTGTGCGCGCAAACCCTTTCTGAACGATCCGCGGCCGCGGCCGCCCGCACGGAGAAAGGAAGGCGTGGACATGAATTTACGAGCCCTTTGCCAACCACTTGCCCTGGCGACCGCCATCGCGATGCCGCTCGCAAGCGCGCCCGCTGTTGCGCAAGAGAAGACAGATTTTTCTGTTTGCTGGTCGATCTATGTCGGCTGGATGCCCTGGGGGTATCTCGCAGACAGCGGCATCATGGACAAATGGGCCGACAAATACGGCATCAACGTCAGCATCGTGCAGATCAACGACTATATCGAGTCGATCAACCAGTATACGGCCGGCGAGTTCGACGGCTGCTCGATGACCAACATGGACGCGCTGTCGATACCGGCCGGCAGCGGCATCGACACCACCGCGCTCATCGTCGGCGACTATTCCAACGGCAATGACGGGATCGTGCTGAAGGGCGCGACCGAACTCGCCGCCATCGAAGGCCAGCGCGTCAATCTGGTCGAATTGTCGGTCTCCCACTATTTGCTGGCACGCGGGCTGGCCGAAATCGGATTGTCGGAGCGCGACATCACCATCGTCAACACCTCCGACGCGGACATGATCGCCGCCTTCGCCACGCCGGATGTCACGTCCGTGGTGACCTGGAACCCGCTTCTGTCGGAAATCGTCGCACAGCCGGATGCTCATCTTGTCTTCGATTCCGCCGGCATCCCGGGCGAAATCATCGACATCATGATGGTCAATACCGACACGCTGGCCGCCAATCCCGATTTCGGCAAGGCGCTGGTCGGCGCCTGGTACGAGGTAATGGCCTTGATGGAGGCCGGCGACGAGGAGGCGCTGACCGCGATGGCCGAGGCCGCGGGAACCGATCTGGAAGGCTACCAGGCGCAACTTGCGACAACGCAGATGTTCTACACGCCGGAAGCCGCGGTCGAGTTCGTGCAGTCGGGCGCCTTGCCGACCACGATGCAGTTCGTGGCCGAGTTCCTGTTCGAGCAGGGCATACTGGGCGAGGGCGCGCCGAGCCCGGAATTCGTGGGCGTGGCCTTCGATGACAGCTCGGTCTGGGGCGACGAGAACAACGTCAAGCTGCGCTTCGACACGAGCTTCATGCAGATGGCGGCAGAAGGAGAGCTCTGACAACGCCATCGGAGCCTGGGCCCATGCGCCTGATCAACCGCAAGGTCACACGACCGACGGCCATCCTGCTCGGCACGTTGCCGTTTGCCGTGGCGGTGGCCGTCTATGCCTGGGCAAGCCATCAGCGCAGGCTGGAAAACCCGTCGGACAGGCTGCTTCCCTCCCTGCAGGACATGGGGGAAACTTTCTGGCGCATGGCCTTCGTGCCGGAGACCCGGTCGGGCAACTATCTCCTGTGGGTCGATACGGCGGACAGCCTTTGGCGGCTGTCCGCCGGCATGGGCATCTCGACGTCCATGGCGCTGGTCTTTGGCCTCATGATCGGCTTCATACCCCATGCACGCGGCGCACTGGCGCCCTTCGTGGCCGCCGTCTCGCTGATCCCGCCGATAACGGTACTGCCCATCCTGTTCATCACTTTCGGGCTGGGTGAGGCGTCCAAGGTGGCGCTGATCGTCTTCGGCACCGCGCCGGTAATGATCCGATACCTGGCACAATCCACCCTCGACATCCCGCGCGAGCTCATCATCAAGGCTGAGACGCTGGGCGCCTCGACATGGCAGATGGTCACACGGGTCGTGCTGCCGCAGGTACTGCCATACCTGATCCAGTGCATCAGGCTCAGCCTCGTGCCGGCCTGGATTTTCCTCATTTCGGCGGAGGCGATCGCGTCCACCTCGGGTCTCGGCTACCGGATCTTCCTGGTGCGCCGCTATCTCGCGATGGATGTGATCCTGCCCTATGTGGCCTGGATCACGCTTTTGGCCTATCTGCTCGACCGGCTGCTGCTGGAGTTCTCCCGCCGCGCCTTTCGCTGGCATCACACCAACGGTGCGAGCCTGTGAGCGTCCGGCCGCCCAAGCTGCGCGTGCGCGGACTCGAGAAGCGCTACGGCGACTCGGTGGTGCTGGAGCGCCTCAATCTGGATGTGGGCGAAGGCAGTTTCTGCACCATCGTCGGCGCGTCCGGTTGCGGCAAGTCCACCTTCCTGCGCATGCTTCTGTCGCAGGAGCACGCAACTCGCGGCACGATCGAACTCGACGGTAGTCCCCTGCCGCCCGAACCCACGCCCGACCGGGGCATCGTGTTCCAGCGCTATTCGGTGTTTCCGCATCTGACCGTCGAGGAAAATCTGCTCCTGGCGCGCGAATTCGAGGCGGCGCCGCTGACCGGCAGGCTGTTCGGCGCCGCTCGGAGGCGGGCACGTGAAGAGGTAGCGCCGATGCTGTCGCGCATTGGCCTGGCGCCGGCGCGCAACCGCTATCCCGCGCAGCTGTCGGGCGGCATGCAACAGCGGCTGGCCATTGCCCAGGCGCTGGTGAGACGGCCCAAGCTTCTGCTGCTCGACGAGCCCTTCGGCGCGCTCGATCCCGGCATCCGCGCCGACATGCACGCGCTTCTGCTGGAGCTCTGGCGCGAGATGTCCATGACCGTCTTCATGGTCACCCATGACATCAACGAGGCCTTCCGTCTCGGCACAAGGTTGCTCGTGTTCGACAAGGTCAGGCACGACGAGCATGCGCCCGAAGCCTATGGCGCCACCATCACCTACGACCTGCCGCTCAAGACCAAGGCGGACAAGATGTCGGCCTCTGCCGAATTGTCCGGCCTGGCGCGGACCTGATTGCAAGAGGAGAATTTGGCCATGCGAGATCTGTTCCACACGCGACCCGCCAGAGGTCACAAGCGGGCGGGGCTCTTGTCGTGGAATCCCGCCGAGCGGCACCACCACCCCGATTTCGACAAGCTGCAACTGCGCGGCTGGAAGGCGGTCGAAAAGGAGGCGCAGCTTCCCACCGCCGCCTGGAACAAGGAGCGCCAATGGGCGCTGCGCATGGGCTTGACCGGCGCGGACTCGATCGAAGACCGCATGATCCCGACTTTCGCTAGAGGTGAACTGCCGCATTACGCCGGCATCAACACCTTCCTGAAGGCTCCCTACATCGAGGACGTCACCAAGGTCGGGCTCTATGACGCGGCGGTCATGGGCATCCCCTTCGATGGCGGCACGACCTACCGGCCAGGCACACGCTTCGGCCCGCAGGGCGTGCGCAAGATCTCGGCCCTCTACACGCCCTACAATTACGAGATGGGCATCGATTTACGCGAGCAGATGTCACTGTGCGATGTCGGCGACGTCTTCACCATCCCCGCCAATATAGAAAAGACCTTCGACCAGATCAGCCGGGCCGTCTCGCATGTCTTCTCCTCGGGCGCGCTGCCGATCATGATCGGCGGCGACCACTCGATCGGGTTTCCGTGCGTGCGCGGCATCGCCCAATGCACCTCGAAGCGCATCGGCATCGTGCATTTCGACCGCCATATCGACATCCAGGAAAAGGATCTCGACGAGCGCATGCACACCACGCCGTGGTTCCACGCCACCGATCTGGTCAATGTGCCGGCGGTCAATCTGGTACAGGTCGGCATTGGCGGCTGGCAGGTGCCGCGCGAGGGCGTGCAGGAAGCGCGCAAGCGTAACACCAACATCTTCACCATGCGCGACATCGAGGAACTGGGCCTGCAGGAGACGGCCGCCCGCGCGCTCGAACTCGCCTGGAAGGATGCCGATGCTGTCTACATCTCCTTCGATATCGATTCCGTCGATTGTGGTTTCGTGCCGGGCACGGGCTGGCCGGAGCCGGGCGGCTTCCTGCCGCGCGAGGCGCTGGAGCTGGTCGGTCTGGTCGCTGCGGAGGGCATATGCGGGCTCGAAGTGGTCGAGGTCTCGCCGCCTTATGACACCTCCGACATCACCGCGCTTCTGGCCACGCGCGTCATCGTCGACGTGCTGGGGGCTCTTGTCAGCCACGGCAAGATGGGCGCCCACAGGGCGATCATAGACCGGCCGGTCTCGATCCCGGCCGGGCCGGACGTGGAGTGAGAGCGATGCACGGCGGAATCGGCAAGCACAACCACCATCACCATCATTCCCATGCGGACGGCCAAGTCGGACACGGCCCCGGGCACAACCATCCGCACGACCACGACCATCTCCATTCGCATCCGCACGGCCAGCGCGGTCCCGACCGCATGGAGGAACTTGCCACGTTGGGTGCCACCTTCATCGATGGCTTCAGGCAGGCTGCCGACAAGACCAGCTATCTGCGGCTGGCCGGCATTCCCTTCGAGCGGACTGGCGTGGACGGGCTTTCCATGAAGCTGGTCGACGCGGCGATCGTGTCGAACTGGCAGCTTGGCACGGCGTCTCCCGGTTTTGGCTCGCGCGAGCTGGTCTACCTGCCCTATCCCGGCGCAATGGTCTCCGCCCGCGAGACGATGAGCTTTTGTTATGTCTCGTTGACCGAACGCGCGGATATCGACTTGCTGGCGCTGCTGCACGAGAGGGTGGACCGCTAAAGGGCTTCTTTGCCAAGCGTGGGCGTGTCCTGCAGGCACAGCGTGCCTTCTAGGTCGGCTGTCGGTTTGTCGGGCACCTCTGGTACCAATGCCACTTGTTGGTTACAAATGCAACGATTACGTATGCAACCAGTCGATCGGGTCGCCTCGCTGGGCAAGACCTTGCCGATAGGGAGGTTGCATGTCGAAAATCTTTGAAACCCCGCTCTATCCGTATCAGCGCTCGCCAGACCAGGACGCAGCCACGCCGGTGCGCCATCCCGTGGTTGTCATCGGCGCTGGACCAGTGGGCCTTGCCTGCGCGATCGACCTCGCCCAGCAGGGCGTAAAGGTCGTCGTCCTCGACGAGAACGACAAGGTTTCCTTCGGCTCACGCGCCATCTGCTTCGCCAAGCGGCCTCTCGAAATTCTTGATCGGCTGGGTTGCGGCGATGCCATGGTCAACAAGGGCGTGACCTGGAACAAGGGAAAGGTCTTCTTCGGCGAGCGGCGGGTCTACGATTTCGACCTGCAACCCGAAAGGAACGACAAGCGGCCTGCCTTCATCAATCTGCAGCAGTATCATTTCGAGAAATATCTAGTCGACCGCGTGCGCGAACTGGAAGCCGAGGGAAAGCTGATCGAACTGCGCGGCAACAACCGCGTCGAGGCGATCGAGACGCATCCGGATCATGTCTCGTTGACGGTTGCGACGCCAGACGGCCCGTTCCAGATGGAGGCGGAATGGCTGGTCGCCTGCGACGGCGCCAATTCACCCACCCGGGCCATGATGGGTCTGGATTTTATCGGCCGGGTCTTTGAGGACAACTTCCTCATCGCCGACGTCGTCATGGGATCCGACTACGATTTTCCCTCCGAACGCTGGTTCTGGTTCGATCCGCCCTTCAATCGGGGGCAGTCGGCGCTCATGCATCGCCAGCCCGATGGCGTCTGGCGCATCGACCTGCAACTCGGTCGCGACATCGACAAGGAAGCCGAAAAGGAACCGGCCCGCGTGCGCAAGCGGCTCCAGGCGATGCTGGGCGAAACAGTCCCGTTCGAACTGGAATGGGTCTCGATCTACACTTTCCAGTGCCGGCGCATGGAGAGCTTCCGACACGGCCGGGTGCTGTTTGCCGGCGATGCCGCGCATCAGGTGTCGCCCTTTGGCGCGCGCGGCGCCAATTCCGGCTTGCAGGACACCGACAATCTGGTCTGGAAGCTGAAGCTTGTGCTGGACGGCAAGGCGCCAGAAAGCCTGCTTGACAGCTACGACATCGAACGGGTCGAGGCAGCCGACGAGAACATCCTCAATTCGTCGCGCTCGACCGATTTCATCACGCCGAAATCAGACCAGAGCAGGGTCTTTCGGGACGCCGTGCTTGATCTGTCGGAGCGTTACGATTTTGCCAGGCCGCTGGTCAATTCCGGTCGCCTGTCCGTGCCCGCCACCCATGACGGATCGCCGCTCAACGGGCCGGATACCGCGGGCATGCCTGTCGTAACCCGCCCGGGCGCGCCGGCTGCCGATGCACCGGTTCGCGGCGGTTGGCTGCTGGATCTGCTCGGTGGCGGTTTCCAGCTTCTGACCATTGATGCGGAGGCGCCGGACAGCCTCGAGATCGATGGGATCGCGCTTGAGCGGGTGGTCATGTCTGCTCACGACGATCCCGGCGGTGCCCTCGCCAGGCGCTATCTCGGTGATCGAACGTCTGCGGTCTACCTGTTGAGGCCGGACCAGCATGTGGTCGCGCGATGGGAATCCTATGATGCAGCCGAGGTAGCCGCCGCGCTCGCCCGTGCGGTCGGACGTTGAGGAGGTCTTGACGATGTGCGCCTTGAACACTGCCGCCAATATCGCCGCGCCCGACGATTTCTACACCGAACTGCTGGCCATCCACGAAGGGCGAAGCCGGCAGGAGAGCGAAGCCATCAACGCCCGGCTGATCCTGCTCCTGGCAAATCACATCGGTGACCGGCGCGTGCTGTCGGAAGCCATGCAGGCCGCGATACTCGCGCCAAAGCGCTGCGATGGTACCAACAATTGCAGCGGAGAATGCAACAAAGCCGTTCTGGAGGAACTTGTCCCATGAAGATAGAACAGATCCATCACGTCGCCTATCGCTGCAAGGACGCCAAGGAGACGGTCGACTGGTACGTCAAGCATCTGAACATGGGTTTCGTGCTGGCGATCGCGGAGGACCACGTTCCCTCCACCCATGAGCCCGATCCCTACATGCATGTCTTCCTGGATGCCGGAAACGGCAATGTGCTGGCCTTCTTCGAACTGCCAACCAAGCCTGAAATGGGCCGCGACGAGAACACGCCCAAATGGGTGCAGCACATCGCCTTCAAGGTGAAGGACCGTGACACGCTCGTCGCCTTCAAGGAGAAGCTGGAGAAGGACGGCATCGACGTGCTCGGCGTCACCGACCACTCGATCTTCCACTCGATCTATTTCTTCGATCCCAACGGCCACCGCATCGAGCTGGCCTGCCCGGATCCGGAAGAGGAGGCGATGATTGCCCGCCTCGACGCGGTCAAATGGGACATGCTGGAGGAATGGTCGCGCACCAAGCGCGCGCCGAAGCATGCCGACTGGCTGCACGCCAAGGAACTGGCTCAGGTCTAGCGCCAGAAAACACTGGCGTCGGTCGCGGTCGTCACAGGGATCGGCTGCCACGAAAAAGGGGCGCTCGGCATGCCGCGCGCCCTCTTTGTCGAGGCGGCCTGGGTGGAAACTCAGGCGGCTTCGAAATGCTGCATGTCGTCCTGGCCGAGGATGGCTTCCAGATCCAGGAAGCAGATCATGCCGCTTTCGATGGAGACGATGCCTTCGGCAAAGCGGGTGTCGACGCCGGAACCCATCTGGGGAACCGGGCGGATGTCATCGGTCGATACCGTGAGCATGTCGGAGACGCGCTCGACGAGAAGGCCGATCACCGCGTCGCCGATTTCGGTGACCACGATGGCGCTGCGTTCGGTGGCCACGCGGCTCTTCATGCGCAGGCGCGCGGCCAGATCGACGATCGGGATAATGGAACCGCGCAGGTTCATCACGCCCAGAATGTCGGCTGGCGCATGGGGCAGCGGGGTGCAGGGTGCCCAACCCCTGATCTCGCGCACGGCCATGGTCCGTACGCAGAAGGCCTGATCGCCGAGCTGAAAGGCGATGATGTCGATCATCTTGGCCCGACCTTCGGTAGCAGCTGCATTCAACATCAGAAATCCTCCAGGATTTGCACCACGGTTGCGGTGGCTGCGGCGGCTGCGGCACCGGTGCCGCCACCAATTAACATGCCCGCCTGCTTGCGCCTCGGCGTCAATGCGGGTGGTGTGAGAGACCCAGCTTGGGAAGACGCGTCACCTGCTTCGTCTGGTTGTTCCGACGAACGGCGGCGCGCTGTTGTGTTCGTCGAGCGCATCATGGCGCTGAAACCGGGTGCGGCCCAGCCGAGCGGGCTGGCCGCGGGACGGTCATGCCTGGAGAGATCGAGCCGCTTCGTCATCGGGCACGCTCCCGCGTGGCAAGTCGATCGGCTCGCGCGTCTGTGGGGCAAATGCCGCAAACGGGCGTCTTGGCCGAACCAGCGGCATCTCGCCCACCAGCCTTCATCAGGGCTTGGCCTCGGCGATTTGCGAGCATTTTGGGCGATATCAGCAAAACCGTTCGTTCCGAAATCTGCTTTCAGCAAGAAAAGAGTTCGGCGGCAGTCTGCATTTTGGCCCCCACAGCCTGCCCCCAGTCTGTGCTTACTTACCCCAGCGGTCTTAAAACGGTCTTAAGATTTGTCGGAAATGAAAGCGGAAAGTAGAGCGACGCCCCGCATCAGTTGACGCGCGGTCACGGCAGTGACCTTCGAGCTTTTCGTAGTCGATATCCGCTTAGCCTTTTCCGGGGAGGCTGCGCGACTGAGTTGCCTCATCGGCATTCTGCATCGACCGACATGCCCATGCTGTCGACGCATCGACGATGCAAGACTGTTCATCCGATCAAGAGGTCTGGCGGAGGGGATGGGTCTGAAAGACAGCCTTCTCTACCCCCCTCCCGTCAGAACCACAGGCCGGAGCGGTGGAATCTCGGGCTCGCTGGTCTCGCGAAGCCGTCGGGCGGCGCAACAC
>JBKBIT010000017.1:0-93186 GCA_046297455.1 Aliihoeflea sp. | reverse complement strand
GCTATATGACCTACAGCCGCCACTGGTTTCTCGATCACCAGCCGCCGCACGCGGGAATCAACTATCACATGGTCCACATCTTCCAGCTGCGCGCCCTGCATTCGATCACCGGCATCGAGGAACTGGAGACGGTTGCCGACCGCTGGGCCAGCTACGTTCAGTAGCGTATCATTGGCCTGTCCGGCGCCCCGGAGGCGCCGGACAGGTGCATGTTCAGTGTGCGACGGCCTTTCGGTACACATGCCAGGTGGCGTGCCCCAGGATCGGAAGGATGACGAACAGACCGAGGAAGTAGGGCAACATCGCTATGAAAAGGAGTACGGCGATCAGCGCCGCCCAGGTCAGCATCACGGCAGTGTTGGCCTGTACAACCTGAACGCTGGTGATCATCGCCGTTATGAGATCGACATTCCGGTCGAGAAGCATGGGAAGACAGATGACTGTCAGCGCGAAAACGGCAAAGGCAAGCAGGCCGCCAACGAGTGTTCCCACCGCCAGCATGCCAACCCCTGGGGCCGTCCACAGCATGCCATATGTGCTGACGCCGATGCCTGAACCGCCCAGAAACACGGCGAAAATGCCGCGTGCCAGGATGATCCAGAAACCGAACGCAACGAGGATTCCAACCGCCATCATGCCGAGTTGGCCGTCTCCTCTTCCTCTGACAGCGCCCATGATACCGCCCCAGGCGAGCGGCTCGCCGGCTTCGCGCCTTCGGCTGACTTCATAGATCCCTACGGCAGCAAAAGGCGCGAAGAGAGGGAAACCGGCGGCGATGGCGATGAACCAGGCGGGTTGGCCCGCAGCGACAAGACCGAACCAGAGCGCCAGACCTCCCGCGACATAGAAGGCGGAAAAGAAGAGACCGAAAGCCGGAGCCGACAGGAAATCGGCGATGCCGGCTTTGAGCGCGCTACCAAGATCGGCATTGCTGAGCCTGTTGATCGGGGCCATGCCAACGACCCCGTTCGCGACGTGTTCTGTCATGGCCGCCTCCATTCCTGGCAAGCTGAAAATGTTGTCCAGTCGTCTTGATGCTTCTTCATCGCGCAAAGCCCTCCCGCGCATCTGGCCCCA
Organism: Aliihoeflea sp.; assembly: GCA_046297455.1. GTDB lineage: Bacteria > Pseudomonadota > Alphaproteobacteria > Rhizobiales > Rhizobiaceae > ZYF759. Next base: position 92,109 of record JBKBIT010000017.1, on the reverse strand, counting down.
TAGGGTAGACAGCCGTCTGGATGGCTCAAGATATCGGGCGTGGAAGAACGTTTCACGCGCCATAAACCACTGTAGAAAGCGGCATGCCTGCAAAACAGAATTGCCTGAATCGGGGAAGCAATCAAGCTGTTCAAGGCTTTGGGATGTGCTGCTTTGGTCGTGCTGGTGGTTGGCGGCGTTCAAACGCAATGAAGCCGCCTCGGAAGGCGGCTTCATAGATGTTCGATGCAGATGTACTGGAGGGCAATAGACCCAGGAAGGATCAGATCACGCCAACCAGCAACAGAATGATGACCAGCGAGAGCGGGACGCCCAGAAGCCAGAGAATGATAGGCATTGTCGAGTTTCCTGTATCGATTGCGGTTGCTTTAGAAACGGCCACGCGTCGATACGGTTCCCTCGAAAAAATCATTACTCTTCCGTCGAACGCCAGGTCAGGTCGGTGAACAGCAAGACAGCGGCGAAGACGGCGAAGAAGCCGATGACGGCGCTGGCGATCAGCATGGTGTCTGCGGGCATGGGGACCTCCTTGGTTGCTGCCCCCTTGATGAAGCACCGCGATGAGGTCTGCCTTGACCTCGCTCAAAACCGAAGCCGACTAGCGGCCCTTTACCACCCTGTCGATATGCATAAGCGTCTCGATCAGCGCCGGCATCTCGCTGATCGGCACCATGTTGGGTCCATCCGAGGGCGCCTTGTCGGGGTCCTCGTGCGTTTCGATGAAGACGCCGGCCACGCCCACCGCGACCGCTGCACGCGCGAGCGGGCCGACAAACCGCCGATCGCCTCCGCTGGAGCCCCCCTGCCCGCCAGGCTGCTGGACAGAATGGGTTGCGTCAAAAATCACCGGGGCGCCGTAGGCTGCCATGATCGGCAGCGAGCGCATGTCGGAGACCAGCGTGTTGTAGCCGAAGGAGGCGCCGCGCTCGGTCAGCATCACCTTGTCATTGCCCGATCCGGTCAGCTTGTCGATCACGTTGACCATGTCCCAGGGGGCGAGGAATTGCCCCTTCTTCACGTTGACGACGCGACCCGTCGCCGCCGCTGCCACAAGGAGATCGGTCTGGCGGCATAGAAAGGCCGGGATCTGCAGAATGTCGACGGCTTCGGCCACCGGCGCGCATTGCTCGGGCGCGTGCACGTCGGTCAGGACCGGCAGGCCGAGCTCGTCGCGGATGGCGGCAAAGACCGGCAGTGCGGCTTCAAGCCCCATGCCGCGGCGGCCCGACAGCGACGTCCGGTTGGCCTTGTCGAAGGAGGTCTTGAAGACAAGCCCGATGCCCAGCGCCGCGCAGATATCCTTCAGCCGGCCGGCCATCTCGAAGGCATGGTCGCGCGATTCCATCTGGCAGGGACCGGCAATCAGCGCCAGCGGCGCGTCATTGGCGAAATGGACGTTCTTGAGCGTGATGGAGTGCTGCGGCTGTGTCATCGTTCCTCGAATGCGAAATGAAAGCCCTGGCCGGGCGCGGGCACGACCACGAGGCGGTCGCCGGACCGGCTGTAGCCGATGCCGGCTTCGTCGAACAGGTCGCGCGTGCGACCGATATCGGCGACCGCCAGGACGATCCCCGTCAGGCGCAGGACCGGATCCGTCGCACCCGTCTCGATCTCAATGCCAGCAACGCCCTCGCCAGCGATCCTGGCGAAGACATCCCTGGCGCCAGCCGGATCACCTGCCTGCGCCATGATGGCCTTGATGCCGAGTGCTCCGTTGCGATGTCTTTCCAACGCCGAGCGATCGACCGCCGGCACGCCGATGCGCTGGCAGGTGAAGAGGAAGGTCGCGTCTTCGCCGCGCGGAGCTGCAAAGGCAAGCCTGAATGATGCTGTGCCCGACTGGCCGGAGGCATCGACGACTGGCCTTGAGAAGGACAGGATATCGCCAGCCGACACGCCATCGCGGACAAACCGCTCGTGGTCCGCTTCAGCGTCGTCTGTCTTGTAGACAAGGGCTGAAAACCCCTCCTGCCCATGGCCGGCACGAAAGGCCGCGTCGCGGGCCACGAACACATTGCCCTGACCGATCGCTTCTCGCGCAGCGATGCGGTCGCCGACGGCAAGCGGTTCAAGGAACGTGTCGTCGGCAAAGTAGACGCAGGCATTGTGGGTGCCAAAAGGGTGCCGCCCCTCGGGCGCAACGGTGAAGCCGAGCCTTGTCAGCCTGTCGCGAGCGCCGGCCAGGTCGGCTACCGGCAGCACGCAGTGGTCGATGCGCCGGGCGCTGGCGCGGTTCTGGGAAGTCGATGTCATGGAGACCATGTGCCCGGTTTCAGGGCGAGGTTCAATATGAAGGCGCGTCCATCTGGCCGGCATTGCCAGCAAGGACAACCGTCGCCGGTTTCAGCTGGGCAAGGAACGCCGCCACCTTCTGCCCCGCCCCGTGCCGGATGATGTTCAGGTGATTGGCGCCCGGGAAGACATGGACCGTCGCCAGCCCCTCGTTCAGAGCGGCCAGTTGCCTGGCGAAGAACGCCGGGGTGACCTGGTCGAGCTCGCCGGCCAGGATGAGTATCGGCGCCTGGATCAGCCCCATGCGCGACCTCGTATCGAACTGGCTGCTGACGCGCAGGATCGGCAGAGGCGCGGCCTGATAGCGCACGACATCTGCAAAACTGGTGAAGGGCGCTTCCAGGATGACCCCCAGCGGGGCAAAGGCGGTTGCCGCATAGCTGGCGACGCCGGTTCCCATGGAATAGCCATAGATGACATAGCCGTCAGGGGCCAGTTGCCTCTCTTCGGCCAATGCGAGCAGCGCGCGCGCATCCCGGTAGAAGCCCGCCTCGCCCGGCCGGCCCGGATTGCCGCCATAGCCCCGGTAGCTGGCGAGAAGGAGGCCATAGCCCTCCTCTCCCAGCGCAAAGAGATGCGCCGGCTTGCGGGCGAAATCACCCATCCGGTCTGGAAAATATACAATCACGGGCTTGCCGGGTTCGGGCGCTCGGTACCAGTTGCGAAGTGTCAGGCCGTCGTGAGTCTCGAGATCGACAGGCCGAAAGCCATCACGGTCGGCCAGCGCCATGATGCTCACCCGGAAGCGATCGGCATAAAGGTAGAGTTCCGGCACGGTGAGCCCTGCGACAAAGCCGGTCGCTGACAGGAACACCAGCACTGCGGCACCAAGTCTGGCCGGCCCTGCCAGCAGCCAACGGATCGGTCCGGTCCGACGAGATGCCGCATTCATGATCGGCAAGCCCCCAACGCTCCAACGATGCACGGGACGCCCGCCCGCATACGAATCCAATAGCATCACGTTAAACCGATTGGATGTTACATTTGATTCACATTCCGTGATTGTTACATTTTGTGATCATCAGGCACTGCGGTTGACAGATCAGGTTGGCCTCGGCCAGCAAGGACACATGATGCAAGCACGCAAAGGTCGAGGGCTCTTCTCCCTCGGCACCCCCATGATCGAATGGAACCGGCAGGTCGGCCGCATCCTGTTCGTTACCGACACTTGGGACCCGCAGATCAACGGGGTGGTGCAGACCCTGAAGAGCTTGTTTTCGGTGTTGGAAGCCCGCGGTATCGGGATTGCGCGAATATCGCCGGAGAGCTTTCGTTCGCTACCGCTTCCTTCATATCCCGACATTCGGTTGGCACTGACCACCCGCAGGCGGGTCGCCAAGCTCATGCGGGAGGCGAACCCGGACCATGTTCATATTGTGACCGAAGGCCCTCTTGGAGTGTTGGCCCGCGCGATATGCCTGAAACAGGGGCTCCCCTTTACCACCAGCTACCACACGAGATTTCCCGAATATGTCCAGGCGCGTGCACCGATCCCGGCGCGCTGGAGCTATCGCTGGCTGCGCCGCTTCCACAATGCCGGCGGCGGCACGATGGTCGGCACGCCGTCCTTGCTGGAGGAACTGCGCGGCCATGGCTTCGACAAGCTGCGACTGTGGGGGCGCGGCGTGGATACTGACCGGTTTCATCCGCGATTGCGGCGCGATCTCGGGCTACCCAAGCCGGTCTTCCTCTATGTCGGGCGTGTCGCGGTGGAGAAGAATCTGCCCGCGTTTTTGTCACTGGACCTGCCCGGCACGAAACTGATCGTCGGCGACGGTCCGGACATGGAGGTTCTCAAGAAACGTTTCCCGGCAGCCCTTTTCGCAGGCGCCATGCGCGGAACCGAACTGGCCGAGCAATTCGCGTCTGCCGATGTGTTCGTCTTCCCCAGCAAGACCGACACGTTCGGGCTTGTCCTGCTCGAGTCGCTCGCAAGTGGGGTGCCCGTCGCCGCCTATCCGGTCACAGGCCCCCTCGACATCTTCGCGGATGGCAAAGGGGGAGTGTTGTCGGAAGACTTGCACACCGCGGCAAGGGCCGCACTCGATATTCCGCGGGAGGAAGCGCGCGCGAAGGCCATGGAACACGGCTGGGATGCTTGCGGCGACGACTTCATGCGCATCGTGCAGGCAGCTCAGGATGAATTCGTCGCCACCTCAGCCGGTGGCAACTGATTCACACCAACCGGCTCTGCTCCATTGCCGCTTCGATGAAGGACGCAAAGAGCGGGTGCGGCTCAAAGGGGCGGCTCTTTAGTTCCGGATGGTACTGAACGCCGATGAACCAGGGATGGTCGGCATATTCCACCGTCTCCGGCAGCACCCCATCGGGCGACATGCCGGCAAAGGTAAGGCCGGCCGCTTCGAGGCGTTCCTTGTAGTCGATATTGACCTCGTAACGGTGACGGTGACGCTCCGAAATCTGCGTATCGCCATAGATTTCGGCGATCTTCGAACCGGGTCGAAGCGCGGCGTCGTACGCGCCAAGCCGCATGGTGCCGCCGAGATCGCCTGAAGCCCTGCGCTTCTCCAGCATGTTGCCCTTCAGCCATTCGGTCATCAGGCCGACCACAGGCTCCTTGGTCTCACCGAATTCGGTCGACGACGCATTGTCGATGCCCGCCAGTGATCGGGCCGCCTCTATGCAGGCCATCTGCATGCCAAAGCAGATGCCGAAATAGGGCACCTTCCGTTCGCGCGCGAACTTGGCGGCAAGGATCTTGCCTTCCGAGCCACGCTCGCCAAAGCCGCCGGGCACCAGGATGCCATGGACCTTTTCCAGCCATGGCGAGGGATCTTCCTTCTCGAATATCTCGGATTCGATCCATTCAAGACGCACGCGCACGCGGTTGGCCATGCCGCCATGGGCAAGTGCCTCCATCAGCGACTTGTAGGCGTCCTTGAGGCCGGTGTACTTGCCCACGATGGCAATGGCGACCTCGCCCTCCGGGTTGTGAATGCGGTCGGAGACTTCCTGCCAGCGTTCCATGCGCGGCTTAGGCGCCGGGTCGATCCCGAACGCGGCCAGAACCTCCGAATCGAGACCCTCGCCGTGATAGGCCATCGGCACATCGTAGATGTGCGAGACGTCGAGCGCCTGAATGACGGCCGATTCGCGTACATTGCAGAACAAGGACAGCTTGCGGCGCTCATCCACCGGAATCGGTCGATCGGCACGCACGAGCAGAATGTCGGGCGCGATTCCGATTGAGCGCAGTTCCTTGACCGAATGCTGGGTCGGCTTGGTCTTCAGTTCGCCGGCGGCCGGTATCCAGGGCATCAGGGTGAGGTGGACATAGACGGCCCCTCCCCTCGGCAACTCATTGCCCAGCTGCCGGATGGCCTCCAGGAAAGGCATGGCCTCGATATCGCCCACCGTCCCGCCGATCTCGCAAAGCACGAAATCGTAGTCGTCATTTCCGTCGAGGATGAAATTCTTGATCTCGTCGGTGACGTGCGGGATCACCTGAACTGTGGCGCCAAGATAGTCGCCGCGCCGCTCACGCTCGATGATGTTCTGGTAGATGCGGCCGGTCGTGATGTTGTCGGCCTGGTTCGCCGAGCGGCCGGTGAAGCGCTCATAATGGCCCAGGTCGAGATCCGTTTCGGCGCCGTCGTCGGTGACGAATACCTCGCCATGCTGATAGGGCGACATCGTGCCCGGATCGACATTGAGATAGGGGTCGAGCTTCCTCAGTCGAACACGGTAGCCACGCGCCTGAAGCAGAGCGCCTAACGCTGCTGCGGCGATGCCTTTGCCGAGTGAGGAAACCACGCCGCCGGTGATGAAAACATATCGCGCCATGGGAGCTAGGGCTTAGCGCCGCCTCTTCGATTCCGCCACAACAAATTCGGCTAACCACCAACTTTTCCCCGCTCGCGGGGCGCATTGTCCGTGGTGGCCACGAAAAAGGGGCGGTTGCCCGCCCCCTAAGGTCTGAGTTTGGCTGCCCGCACCTATTGGCCGCTCGGCACCTGAGGGGCGCCGGCCGGGCCAGCATCGCTGGGCGGGGCCGGAACGTCATCGCCGCCCAGCTGGTCAAGCACTCCGCCGCCGCTGCCGGTCGGCAGGGTCTGCTCCTGACCGGGCACAACCATGCGATCGAAAATATCGGTCGGCTGGGCGCCGTAGCGAGCCAGAAGCGAGAGGCCGAGCGACGTCGCGAAGAAGCACACCGCAAGCCCTGCCGTGACCTTGGTCAGGAGATTGCCCGATCCGCGGGCCGCGGCAAAGTTCGAGCCGCCGCCAATACCCAGGCCGCCGCCCTCGGAACGCTGCATGAGCACGACCGAGACCAGCGCGATCACGATCATCAGGTGGATGACGATGAGAATTGTCTGCATGGGAGAAACTGGTGCTTTCGTATCTGCGCGTTCGGCCAGCGAAAGGCGGCTCCATACACGGCTTCAGGCCGCTTTCCAAGCCCCGTCGCCGACCATATGGGCATGGAGGCCGTTCGAAAAAAGGGGAAGATGCCGTTACAGGCTCCGATAGGCTTCGGCGATGCCGAGGAAATCGTCGGCTTTCAGGCTGGCCCCGCCCACCAGTGCGCCGTCGACGTTGGCCACGGCCATCAGTTCGGCCGCGTTGGAGGGCTTCACCGACCCGCCATACAGTATCCGCATTCGACTCGCCTGTTCCTTGCCAACGCGCTTCTGAAGCTCCTGGCGGATATGAGCATGCGCCACGGCGACATCTTCAGCTGTCGGCGTTAGTCCGGTACCAATGGCCCAGACCGGTTCATAGGCCAGGACGAGGTTGGCGGCTGTAGCGCCTTCGGGCAACGAACCTGATATCTGACGAGAGAGGACGTTAAGGGTCTCGTCGTCCTCGCGCTCGTCCTTCGTCTCACCGATGCACAGAATGGCGACAAGCCCTGCCCGCCAGGCGGCTTCCGCCTTGGCACGGACGTCGGCATCGCTCTCATCATGATCGGCACGACGCTCGGAATGACCGACAATCACATGACTGGCACCGGCATCCTTCAGCATGGCGGCCGAGATATCGCCCGTGTGCGCGCCTGCATCTTCGGCATGGCAATCCTGGCCGCCGACGCCGACCGGCGTTGGTCCAAGGATCTGGTGTGCGCGCCATAGAAGCGTGGAAGGTATGCACAGCAACGCCTCTGTCTCGGTATCGAGACCGGACATGAAACCCTGCCCGATACGGAGCAGTTCGGCGAGCGATGTGCTCGTTCCGTTCATCTTCCAGTTGCCGGCGACAAGTGGCCTGATGCCTGGCGTCATGGCTCCATCAACCTCGCATCTCGTTTCGGGAATGGGGCCTTCCTACCAAAAAGCGGCCACAAAGCAATCGACACTGGGCTTCAGGAACGGTATTCCCGGATCAACTCTCGAACGATCACGTCTTTCAGGCAACGGACAGGTCATGCTCACATCGCTTCGCAACGCATCGGGCTCACTAGTGGTCAAGCTCCTGCTTGGCCTCCTCGTGTTGAGCTTCGCGGTCTGGGGCATTTCGGGTCAGATGCTAGGTGGGACCACCAACCATGTGGTTGCGGCGGGTGAGACGACCGTCTCCCCGATCGACTATCGCCTGGCCTATGACCGTCAGATCATGCAGATGTCGCAGCAGTTCGGTACCCAGCTGACGCGCGAACAGGCCCGCATGTTCGGCGTCGACCAGCAGGTTCTGAGTCAGGTGATCGCGGGTGCACTTCTTGACGAGCAGGCCCGCGAGATGCGGCTTGGCCTGTCCATCGATCGTCTGGCGGCCCTGACATCGGAGGATCCCGCTTTCCACGGTCCGGATGGCCGCTTCGATCGGCGCCAGTTCGAATTCGTCCTGCGCCAGGTCGGCATGCGGCCGCAGGACTATATTGCCAATCGCGAACGCGTGGCCAAACGCCAGCAGATCGTGGAAGCGGTCTCAGACGGGCTGACACTGCCCGACACCTTCCTGACGGCAATGGCGCTGCACCAGGGCGAACGCAGGACGCTGGAAGTGCTGATCCTGCCGCCTGCCCTGGTCGACCCAATCGAAGCGCCGTCCGATGCCGATCTCCAGGCCTGGTACGACGCGAATGTCGAGAACTATGTGGCGCCTGAGTTCCGAACGGTCTCGTTCATTCAGTTGGACCCGGAAACGACGGCCGACCCCGCCGCTGTCAGCAGCGAAGACATCGAGGCCTATTACCAGGCCAATATCGGTCGCTATTCCGTCGAGGAGCAGCGCCGGATCGAACAGATCGTCTTCCCGGAACCGGAGGCAGCCGAAGCCACGCTCGCGCGCATTCGTGCTGGCGAGGAGTTTGCCGATATTGCCGTCGAACTCGGGCGTGGCCCCGACGATCTGCTGCTCGGCACGTTCAGCCAGGATCAGGTGCCCGATCGAAACATTGCCGAGGCCGCATTCGACATCGAGGAGGGCGCGGTCAGCGAGGTGATCGACGGCATGTTCGGTCATGTGATCGTGCGGGTGACCCAGATCATCCCGGCGGGCGCCGAACCGTTGACCGATGTGGAGGACGAAATCCGTTCGGAAATCGCCCTTGACCGCTCCAGTAACTCCATCATGGAGCTGTATGACAACTACGAAGACGCCCGCGCCGCCGGAGAGTCGATGCGAGAGGCCGCAGATAGGCTGGGACTGACCGTCCAGACGGTTGAGTTCGATGCACAGGGTATGGCATCGGACGGCACGCGGGTCAGCCTTCCGGGCGGGCCTATGATGCTTACCGAGGCATTCGAAACAGAAGAGGGCATGGAGAATCCGCCCCTCAATACCGGCACGCTTGGTTTTCTGTTCTACGAAGTTGATGCCATCACGCCCTCCCGGCAGATGCCGCTGGACGAGGTGCGCGACCGGGTTGCCGAGGACTGGGCGCAAGCCGAGCGCGCGACACGGCTTTCAACCCTCGCGGAAAACGTCCGTGGACGAATCGAGGCAGGCGAAGCGATGGCGGAGATCGCCGAAGAACTGGAACTCGAAGTGCTCAACAAGTTTGGGCTTGCGCGTACTGCAAACGACAATGATCTGGGACGCGACGGCGTACAGGTTGCCTTCGCGACACCGCGTGGTGCGACCCGTACGCTGGCTCTGGAAGATGGGCGTGGCGAGGCAGTCTTCACCGTAACGGATATTTCTCAACCGCTGGCAGCAGGCCCTGACGCAATTGACGAAAATACCCGTTCCACCATGGCGCGCGGCCTTTCTGATGATCTGCTCGATCAGTTGGTGGCGCGGTTGCAGAGTGTCTACCCGGTTCGCGTCAACCAGAACGCCATTCAGCAGGCGCTGAGCTTCTGAGCGGCATCATGGTGGGGGAGTTCAAGACCTACATCACAAAGGCAGCGAGCGGTAAGCCGCTATCCTTCGAAGAGTCACGCGCAGCCTTTGACATCATGATGTCTGGCGACGCCACGCCGTCCCAGATTGGTGGCTTCCTGATGGCGCTGCGCGTGCGTGGCGAAACCGTGGAAGAGATTTCAGGTGCCGTCGCCACTATGCGGGCGAAGATGCTGCCGGTTGCTGCGCCGGCAGATTCGGTCGACATCGTCGGAACCGGCGGCGATGCGTCGGGCTCCTATAATGTGTCGACCTGTGCAGCCTTTATCGTGGCGGGCGCGGGCGTGCCCGTGGCTAAGCACGGCAACCGCGCGCTCTCCTCGCGCTCCGGTGCAGCCGATACGCTGGCCGCACTCGGGGTAAACATCGAGATCGGGCCGGAACTCATTGCCCGTTGCATCGTCGAGGCCGGCGTCGGCTTCATGTTCGCGCCCTCTCATCATTCTGCCATGCGGCATGTCGGCCCGTCGCGGGTGGAGCTCGGCACGCGCACCATCTTCAATCTCCTTGGCCCTCTGTCCAATCCCGCCGGCGTGTCCCGGCAACTGGTGGGCGTTTTCGCTCCTGAATGGGTGGAGCCCTTGGCGCATGTTCTCAACGGGCTCGGTTCGGAAGCGGTATGGGTCGTACACGGCGACGGCCTCGACGAAATGACCACAACTGGTGCCACCCGGGTCGCTGCTCTTGAAAAGGGTGAAGTCCGTGTCTTTGAGGTCACGCCCGAGGAAGTTGGCCTGACACGCGTCGCCCCGGAGGCACTGAAGGGCGGCGATGCGGAATATAACGCGGAAGCGTTACGCGCCGTATTGCTTGGTTCGCCCGGGCCCTATCGCGATATCGCCCTCTTGAATGCAGCAGGGGCACTCGTCGTAGCTTCGCGCGCACGGACGCTGGCGGATGGGATCGCACTTGCGGCAAGATCGGTTGATGACGGAAAGGCCATGGAAGCCCTCGACAGGCTGGTGGCTGTCTCCAACAGGAAGGCAACATCGCGATGACGGATGTGCTGAGGAAGATCGAAGCCTATAAGCGTCAAGAGATCGCCGCGGCAAAATCCAAAGCCCCACTGTCTGAACTGAAGGCAAGACTTGCAGATATGGCGATGCCACGCGGTTTTGCCGACGCCATCCGCAGCATGCTCGATGCCGGTCGCTTCGCGCTGATAGCGGAAATCAAGAAGGCTAGCCCTTCCAAGGGGTTGATCCGGGCCGATTTCGACCCACCGGCACTTGCCCGCGCCTATGAAAAGGGCGGCGCGGCTTGCCTTTCGGTGCTGACCGACACACCCTCCTTCCAGGGTGCACCCGAATTTCTGACGGCCGCCCGCAAGGCGACCTCCCTGCCCGCCTTGCGCAAGGACTTCATGCTGGAGCCATATCAGGTTTATGAAGCGCGCAGTTGGGGTGCGGACGCCATCCTGATCATCATGGCTAGCGTTTCCGACGACGAGGCACGCGCATTGGAAGAAACGGCTTTCGAACTCGGCATGGATGCATTGGTCGAAGTGCATGACGAGGCCGAACTCGACCGTGCGCTAGAACTCTCGTCGCCGCTGATCGGCATCAACAACCGCGATCTGCGGACATTCGAGGTCAGCCTTGAAACATCGGAACGGCTGGCCAAGCGCATTCCCGCAGACCGGATCGTGATCGGCGAGAGCGGCATCTTTACCCATGACGACTGCCAGCGGCTTGCTACATCCGGAATTTCTACTTTCCTGGTCGGCGAGAGCCTGATGCGCCAGGAAAACGTGACGACAGCCACACGCTTGCTCCTTGAAGGCGCCGGCGCTGCCGCGGCGGCGGATTGAGCCATGTCCATCAGTGGCCAAGGACGACTGACCCATCTCTCCGAAAGCGGCGCGGCTGACATGGTTGACGTTGGCGCAAAGGACGAGACGGTGCGAACCGCGATCGCCGAGGGCGCGGTCCGCATGCTGCCGCAGACGCTGGACCTGATCCTCGCGGGCAACGCCAAGAAGGGAGACGTGATCGGCATCGCCCGGGTTGCCGGGATCATGGCCGCCAAATGTACGCATGAGCTAATCCCACTTTGTCATCCGCTGCTTCTTACCAAGGTATCGGTCGATATCGAACCTGACCACACGCTTCCAGGCTTGCGCGTCACGGCGCTCGCACGGGTAACCGGCAAGACTGGCGTGGAGATGGAAGCTTTGACCGCTGCAAGCGTCGCGTGCCTTACAATCTACGACATGGCCAAGGCCGTCGACCGCGAAATGGTGATCGAGAACGTGCGGCTGGTCGAAAAGACCGGCGGAAAGTCCGGCGACTACAAGGTAAGTCAAGGCTAACCATGGCACTGCTCCCCGTCGACGAAGCGCTGTCCCGTGTTCTCGCAGACGCAAAGCCCGGACCGGCGGAAACAGTGACGCTTGCTGAGGCGGGCGGCCGTGTATTGGCGGAAGATGTGGTGGCTGCCCGCGACCAGCCACCCTTCCCTGCATCGGCCATGGACGGCTATGCCGTGCGCGCCGCCGACATTTCCAACATCCCGGCCAGGTTGAAGGTCATCGGCGAGGCCGCGGCCGGTCGCCGCTTCTCCGGGGAAATCGGTTCCGGCGAGGCGGTACGGATTTTCACGGGAGCACCCGTGCCCGAAGGCGCCGACACTGTCCTTATCCAAGAGAATGCCAGGCGGCATGAAGGCGGAACCATCGAGGTGCTGGACGCAACCGATCGCGGACGACACATCCGCCGCGCAGGGCTCGACTTTGCTCGAGGCAAGACGGTGCTTTCTGCCGGCCGCGAACTGGACGCGGCAGCCTTGTCGCTGGCAGCATCGGCAAACCAACCCACGCTTCGTGTCCACCCCGTCCCTCTTGTGGCCATTCTGGCGACCGGCGATGAACTGGTGCCGGTGGGGGCGGAGCCTGGCACCGACCAGATCGTCAGCTCAAATGGGTTTGGCATCGCAGAGATCGTGCGCCGTGCAGGCGGACTAGCACTTGATCTCGGCATCGCGCCGGATCGTGAGCACGCGATCGCCGAGGCCGTCCAGAGCGCGCAAAAGGCCGGTGCCGCAGTTATCGTCACAATCGGAGGCGCCTCGGTCGGCGACCACGACCTCGTGCACAAGGTACTGACTGCGGAAGGCGTCGAACTAGGCTTCTGGAAAATCGCCATGCGGCCGGGAAAGCCGCTGATGTTCGGCAGACTGGGTTCAGCGCGCGTGCTGGGGCTGCCCGGCAACCCCGTTTCCGCACTGGTCTGTGCCCATCTCTTTCTGGCGCCGCTGGTAGTGAAGCTCGCCGGCCGGCCTGCTGTCGACCGCCACCGCGATATGAAGCTCGCGGTGGACATGGAAAGCAATGGCGAGAGGCAGGACTATGTCCGTTCACGCGCCGAACGCCACGGCGATGATTGGATCGCAACACCGTTGAAAATACAGGATTCATCCATGCTCTCCGCGCTGGCCGCCTCCGACGTGCTCATCGTCCGCCCCCCAAATGCCCCCGCAGTAAAGGCTGGCGATGTCTGCCGGGTGATCCAGCTTCGCGAAATCTGAATTTCCGGCGAGCAAATCCCACAAACTGCGGTTATGCGCCCGTCGCCTGCGGGAAACCGCCTTTCGCGCGCGGGAGCAGGTAGCTATGTTTGCCACAAACACCATCTGGGAGACGACATGACCGAATTGCACCGCAACCTTATCGCCGGCGCTTGGGTGGAGGGCGAGGCGATCGCCAACATCAATCCCTCCGACACCAACGAAATTGTGGGTCACTATTCCCGCGCCACCAAGGCCGATGCCGAGGCGGCAATCGCGGCCGCGCGCGCGGCGTCTCCCGCATGGTCGCGCTCCGGCCTGATGGAACGCCACGGTGTCCTGCGCAAGGCGGCCGACGAGATTACCGCGCGCAAGGAGGAACTCGGAAAGCTGCTTGCCCGTGAGGAGGGCAAGACGCTTGCCGAAGGCATCGGCGAGACGGTTCGCGCCGCCCAGATATTCGATTTCTTCGCTGGCGAGGCGCTGCGGCTTACGGGCGAGACGGTGCCCAGCGTGCGCCCCGGCGTTGGCGTCGAGATGACGCGCGAGGCGGTCGGCGTGGTCGGCATCATCACGCCGTGGAATTTTCCGATCGCCATCCCCGCCTGGAAGATCGCGCCAGCACTTTGCTACGGCAACACGGTCGTCTTCAAGCCGGCTGACCTGACGCCCGGCTGCGCCTGGGCGATCGTCGACATCCTTCACCGCGCCGGCCTGCCCAAGGGCGTGCTCAACCTCGTCATGGGCAAGGGTTCGGTGGTCGGCCAGGCCATCCTGGACAGCAAGGACATCGACGCCATCTCCTTCACCGGCTCGGTCGGCACCGGCAGGCGCGTGGCTTCGGCCTCGGTCGAGAGGATGCGCAAGTTCCAGCTCGAGATGGGCGGCAAGAACCCGCTCGTCGTGCTCGACGATGCCGATCTCGCCATCGCCGTCGACTGCGCGGTCAACGGCGCTTTCTTCTCCACCGGCCAGCGTTGCACGGCGTCTTCGCGCCTGATCGTGACCGAAGGCATCCACGACCGCTTCGTCGAGGCCGTCACCGAGAAGCTGAAGAGCCTGTCAGTCGACAACGCGGTCAAGCAGGGCACCCATATCGGCCCGGTGGTCGACGAGGGCCAGCTCGAGCAGGACGAGAAATACATCGCCATCGGCCGCGACGAGGGCGCAAAGCTCCATTGGGGCGGCGAGCGGCTCAACCGCGAGACGCCGGGCTTTTATCTGCAGCCGGCTCTGTTCACAGAAGCGACCAACCAGATGCGTATCAGCCGCGAGGAAATTTTCGGGCCGGTCGCCTCGGTGATCCGGGTGAAGGACTATGAGGAGGCGCTGCATGTGGCCAACGACACCGAGTTCGGCCTGTCGTCGGGCATCTGCACGGCAAGCCTCAAGCACGCCACCCATTTCAAGCGCAACGCGGAAGCGGGCATGGTGATGGTGAACCTACCGACGGCCGGCGTCGACTTCCACGTGCCCTTCGGCGGCCGCAAGGGATCGAGCTACGGCCCGCGCGAACAGGGCCGCTACGCCGCAGAATTCTACACCACCGTGAAGACTGCCTACACGCTGGCGTGAGTGGAAATATCGAAGCGCTTCGCCGCAGGCTGCGTGGCGAAGCGCCTCAGAAGATGACGAACAGTAAAATGCCGACCACCACGAGCGCGGCCATCGAGGTCATCAGGATCTTAGCAATCCGCCCATTGCCGACTACCCTGCCCTGCCGGGCCTCGGTTTTGCTCAGTTTTTGCGGGCTCTCGGATTGATGATCTGCAGACATGTCTTTGTTCCTTTCCCATGCCCCAATCATATGTAAATTCGCGCCTTGTGGTTAGGTTCCCTGTTTGACGGGGGTCCTGTTGGAGGCTTGATGACGTTCTTGGCCAGAAGCATGCAGGCCCTATGCGGCTTCGCGCTTGCCGCTTCCCTTCTCGGCGCGGCAAACGCGGACGCGACCTGTCGTGAGGTCCAGTTCGAATCGGCCCGCTATGCGGTGTGCAGCTTCGACCCTGGGCAACAGAGGCTTGAACTGTTTTGGCGCAACGGTGACGGCACACCCTTCCGCACCTTCACGGCGCTTGCGAATTCGCTGGAGAATGAAGGTGGCAGCCTGACCTTCGCGATCAATGGCGGCATGTTCCAGACCGATTTCACGCCAGTCGGCCTTCATGTCGAGAACGGCGCCGAGTTGCGGCCTCTCAATCTGCGGGATGCACCGGCGGGCATGCGCCCTGTGCCGAACTTCTACAAGAAGCCCAACGGCGTTTTCTATCTCACCGGCGAGGGTGCCGGCATTCTACCCGCCGACACCTATTCGAGGCTTTCGCCCGACGCGATCCATGCCACCCAGTCAGGCCCGATGCTGGTAATCGATGGCCAGTTGCATCCCGCCCTCATCGAAGGCTCGCGCGACCGCACCTGGCGCACCGGTGTCGGCGTTTCGGATGATGGCACGGTGCATTTCGCGATCAGCCAGCGCCACGTGAATTTTCACGATTTCGCGCGGCTGTTCCGCGACAATCTGGGCAGCCGCGACGCCCTGTTCCTAGACGGAGGCCGCGGTACGGGCATCTATGCGCCCTCGCTTGGCCGCAACGACTTTTCCTGGCATGGCGGGTTCGGGCCGATCATCGGCGCCGTCGAGCGCTGAACAGGGTGACGTGCTGTCAGCGCTCGCTGGGTTCCTCGACCAGTCCCAGAATGCTGTCGGGATCGGCATGGCGGGCGAAGGCGCGGCGGATCTCCTGCCAGTGAAAGCGGACCGAGTTGAGAACAATTTCCTCGTCGAGGCGTTTCAGCTCGTCGGCGATCGGCGACCACTTCAGCACGCTTCTCGGGCTTTCGGTGAAGGCGGCCTCGCGATCCCCGATGGCCATCCAGTGGGTGCGCGCGATGCGTTGACGCAATTGCTTGGCATGGTCACGGAACGCAGGACCTGCATCAGTCGGCGTGCCGGCGCGCGCGACGATTTCATCAACCAGTCCTTCCATCAGGCTGGCAACTCTTTTGGCCTCGTGCGGATGGGTCTGTGCAATGCGGGACCCTGCATGGACCGACAGGTCGCCCACGCAATCGAGCCAGATCTGCCATTTTGCGTGGTTTATGCCCACCACGAAGACATCGTCATCGAACAATTCAGGATAGCGCATGCCCATGCGGGTGCGCAAATATCCGTAGAGCGAGGTCTGGGCCATATAGCTGGCGCGCGTCTCGATGAAATGAGCCAACGCCTCCGGACTGTCGATCGGCCCCAGCTTCGAAGCCCCTCCAAGCCCGAAATAGCTCCGCAGCATCGAAAACAATTCCCGCGGCCGGAACGCGTCGATGGAAAGCCGCGACCGGAAGGGTTGCTCTCGCCTGACGATTCGGGGCGTACGTGACATTGAGATGGGCCTCCTCCCGGCCTTCCTGCCTTTGCCGCAATCCTGCGTCAGGCGGGACGTAATTGGCAAGCCCAATCACCCGCTACCTTCGCACTAGAGCGCAGCGACCAGTCTTGCCGCGCCGAGCATGTCGCAGTGCTTGGCCATGCGCAGCGACTTGGCCTCGGCGTCCTCACCCCACTGGGCGATGTTCCAGTCCTCGTCGACATGGGCCGCTGCCCAGGCCTCGTCGGCGGTCAATTCACCGGTATCGACGGCCAGCGCCAAAAGCGCCGAGCCCATCAGCGATGTCATCACATGGAGTGCAGCCAGGCGGAACGGTTCACTGCGCGCCTGCATGTGTACCCCTATCGCCGCAATCGCCTCACGCGGCTGGTCGACATGCATGACGCCCTCGGCCATGACCATGCGCGCGGAAAGCACCGCTCGGGCCCAGTCGACAACCGGGTCCCAGCATTCCGCCTGACGCGCAACCAGCCCTTCCGGACCGTCGGCGCGGTAGCAGACCAGATCGCAGGAGGCGTAGCGCAGGATGTCTTCCAGCACGGCCTGCGGGTCCTTGGCAACGCCGTCGAGCGCCGTATTCGTCAGTCTCAGAACCGGCATCGCCGGGATATCGAGCGTCTCGCCCTGAACGTCAAACTCATCGGCGACCAGCCGGGCGGCCGTTTCCGTGGGCATCGCCAGATAGGCGCGACTGGGCGTGCGTACCGGCTTGCCATCAAGCAATACACGAAAGCCATCCTCGGCTTTCACCACTGCGACCTTCTTGTAAAAGCGCTTGGGCTGCGGCTGGCGCATCTGGCTGCGCGCCCGCTCCATCGGGTCCTCGTGGGAAAGGAAGCGGCCAGCTTCGAGATCATTGAGAAGTTCACGCATGGTAATCCTAGCCCGGATGGACCCGCCGCGCCGGGCGATTGACGAGAAACAGGCCGGCGGCAATCAGCGCCAGTGCCATGAATATGTTCATCGAAAGTGGCTCGTTCAACAGTAGCCCCCCGAGCAGCACGCCATAGGCTGGGCTGAGAAAGGTGAAGCTGGTGAGGCCGGAGGCCGGATAGCGCCGCACCAGCCAGAACCAAAGCAGATAGGTGAAGGCGACGATGAAGACCGCTTGAACGAGAAGCGAGCCCGTCGACAACAGGCCCGGCTCCCTGAGGATTGGGCCGCCCAACGGGATCAGCGGGATCACCATCAACCCCGAGACGACGAGCTGGTAGAGCAGCGTCTTCTCCGGCTTGGCCGTCGCCAACCGGGACGCCTTGATGACAATAGTGGTCGCGCCCCAGAACATGCCAGCGACGAGGCAGATAAGGTCGCCCGTCAATGCAGAGGCATCAGGCAGGCTGAGCTCGTCGGAAAAGACCAGTGCGACCCCTGCAAAGGCCAGCAGCACGCCGCACAGGCGGATGGTGGTGATCTTCTCGCCGAGGAAGAAATGCGCCCCGATCAGCACCCAGAACGGCATTGTGTTGATCATCAGTGTACCGCGCGCCGCCGTGGTCAGATCCAACCCGACGAAGATGAGCGCGAACTCTGCCCCGAACAGAAGCCCCACGATGATGCCCGAGACCAGTGTCCCGTCTCTTTCGAACAGCCTGATGCCACGGAAATGGCACCAGGCAAACACGATGAGAGCGGCGAGCGCCGACCGGGCGAAGGTCAGGAAGATCGGGCTGTAACCCTCTGTCGAGACCTTGATCAGCACCTGGTTGAAGCCCCAGGAGAAAGTCAGCATCAGCATCATGCCGACAGCGAGCGTATCGATGTGATCGCGCTTCTCGAAGACCGACAGCGGAGCGTTCACGAACCGTCCTCCATTGCGGCCTCGTCGAAACCGAGAAGGTTCCAGCTCTGGCGCATATGGGGTGGTAGCGGCGCGGTGACGTCGATCGTGCCCTTGTCGGGATGCGGGATCACAATGCGGCGCGCGTGCAAATGCAGCCGGTTCTGGATCCCGCCCGGGAATTCCCAGTTCTGGTCAGCCTCGAAATACTTCGGATCCCCAAT
Source organism: Aliihoeflea sp. (assembly GCA_046297455.1). Lineage (GTDB taxonomy): Bacteria > Pseudomonadota > Alphaproteobacteria > Rhizobiales > Rhizobiaceae > ZYF759. Next base: position 73,615 of record JBKBIT010000017.1, on the reverse strand, counting down.
GATCGGGCAGCCTATATGGGCGGCGTGGACGCGCAGCTGGTGTGTCCGGCCGGTGTAGGGCTCCATCTCCAGCCAGGAGAGGCTCTGGCCGGCCTGTTCGACCACGCGGTAGAACGACACGGCATGGTCGGCACCAGGCTCGCCGTGCCTGGCGATGCGCATGCGATCGCCATCAGGCGTCTGCTCTTTGACCAGCCAGGTCGACAACTTCGCCTCCCGCTGCTTCGGCACGCCCTTCACCAGCGCCCAATAGGTCTTTTTCGTCTCCCGGGTGCGGAAGAATTCGGCGAGCTTCATGGCGGCCAGCCGGGAACGCGCCACCACAAGAACGCCGGACGTGTCACGGTCAAGCCGGTGGACGAGCCTCGGCTTCTCGCCCTTCTTGTTGCGCCAGGCTTCCAGCATGGAATCGACGGATCGCACGACACCCGAACCACCCTGTACCGCCAGCCCCGACGGCTTGTCGAAGACCAGGACCTTCTCGTCCTCGTAAAGAAGGATGCGCGCCAGGACATCGCCATCCTCGACACCGCGCATGGTGCGCGCGGTCACGGGGCCGGTCTTGCGGTCCACCCCCAGCGGCGGGATGCGCACCATCTGTCCAGCCTGGACACGCGTATCGGACTTCACCCGTCCGCCATCGACCCGGATCTGCCCGGAGCGCAGCAGTTTCTGCAGCGGCCCGAAGCCCAGGCCCGGGTAATGCTGCTTGAACCAGCGGTCCAGGCGCATCCCGTCTTCGTCCGCTTCTACCTTGATCTGTTCGACGCCCGTCATGAGACTTCCGCTTGTGAATGCGCCGGCAATAGCATCATGGGAGAGCTGTTGCGAGGGGCGTTTGGTCTTGGCCCACCTACCGTTCGCGCCTGAGCTTGGCCCAGTAATCGATCCGCTTGCGGATTTCGCGCTCGAAGCCGCGCTCGGGCGGATCGTAAAAGGTCATGCGGCCCATGGCTTCAGGGAAATAGTCCTGGCCGGAAAAGGCATCAGGCGCGTCGTGGTCGTATTCGTAGCCGCCGCCGTAGCCTTCTTCCTTCATCAGCTTCGTCGGTGCGTTGAGGATGTGCTTCGGCGGCAAAAGAGAGCCGTGTTCCTTGGCCGCCCGCATGGCGGCCTTGAAGGCGACATAGACCGCGTTCGATTTCGGCGCGGTGGCCAGATAGACGCAGGCCTCCGCAAGCGCCAATTCTCCCTCCGGCGAGCCCAGATAGTCGTAGGCGTCCTTGGCAGCGTTGGCGATGACGAGAGCCTGTGGATCGGCAAGCCCGATATCCTCGCTGGCCATGCGCACCAAACGGCGGCCAAGATAGAGCGGGTCTTCGCCCGCGTCGAACATGCGGGCGAGATAGTAGAGCGCGGCATCCGGATCCGAGCCGCGTACAGCCTTGTGAAGCGCGGAGATAAGGTTGTAGTGCCCGTCCTGGCCCTTGTCGTAGACGGGAGCACGGCGCTGGACGATATCCTGCAGACCCTTGGCGTCGAAAATCTCGTCAGCCGACGCCGACCGCCAGACCTCCTCAGCGAGCGTCAGCGCAGCGCGGCCATCGCCATCGGCCATACGGACCAGTACCCCTCTGGCCTCCTCGTCCAGCGGCAGCGCCCCACCCTCGGTTTCTTCGGCACGCTGAAGGAGCCTGCGGATGGCCGCCTCGTCGAGCGCGGCAAAGGTCAGGACCCGAGCGCGCGACAGGAGCGCTGCATTGAGCTCGAAGGACGGGTTCTCTGTGGTCGCGCCGACGAGGATTACCGTTCCGTCTTCCATGACCGGCAGGAAGGAATCCTGCTGGGTGCGGTTGAAGCGATGTATCTCGTCGACGAAGAGCAGCGTCTGCCGGCCCTGGCTACGTCTGAGTCGGGCGGCCTCGAATACTTTCTTCAGGTCGGCCACGCCGGAGAAGATTGCCGATATCTGTTCGAATGCGAGATCGGTTTGCCCAGCCAGCAAACGGGCCACGGTGGTCTTGCCGGTGCCGGGCGGCCCCCAGAAGATCATCGAACCGAGTGTGCCCGATGCAATCATGCGGGTCAGAGCGCCTTCCTGACCCGTCAGCCTCTCCTGCCCAACCACTTCGGCCAGCGATTGCGGCCGCAACCTGTCGGCAAGCGGGCGGCCCTTTGGCGGCTCGGCCGGCTTTTTTGAATGGAACAGGTCGGTCATGACGGCGATCAGTAGATCATGCGCTGGCGGATCAGCCGACCGTCCCGCTCGACCGCAAACACCCATTGCCGCGTTTGCTGTGCGGCCACCTGTTGCAACGTCTCGGCGGAATCGATTCGGAAGCCGTTGACCTCTCGAACAATGTCGCGCGGGCGCAGCCCCAGTTCGGCCGCAGGCGAATTGCGCGCAACCTCCACGACGGCCACACCGTTCGTGTCCGCGCGTAGCCGGAGCCGCTGCGCCAGGCGTGGCGAAAGTTCGGCTACACGCGCGCCGGAAAAGGGGCTGCGCCCGTCGATAGTGACTTCCGCCCCACCATCGGGCGCACGCGCCATCTCAAGGGCGATCTCGCGCTGCTGGCCGCGGGACAGGACGCCGAGTCGCGCCGTCGAGCCAATCGGTTGGGTCGCCAAGCGGTAGCCGAGAGCATCGGGATGTTCGATTGCGGCCCCGTTCATCGACAGGACGACATCCCCCGAACGCAAGCCGGCATCATGCGCAGGGCCTCCCTCCACCACGCTGGTGACAAGTGCACCCTGCGGCCGCGAGATCCCAAGCGCTTCTGCCTCTTGCAGGCCGATTTGCTGGAAACTGGCGCCGACATAGGGCCGTTCGAAATAGTCTTCGCCCTCCAAAGCGGCATTGAGAACCGCGCGCACCATGTTGGAAGGAATGGCAAAACCGATGCCGATCGACCCGCCGGACTGGCTGAAGATGGCGGTGTTGATACCGATCACCTCGCCTGTCATCGAAACCAAGGCGCCACCGGAATTGCCCGGGTTGATGGCCGCGTCGGTCTGAATGAAGAAGCCGAAATCCGTTACGCCAATGTGGGAACGTGCAAGCCCCGACACGATCCCGCTGGTCGTCGTCTGTCCGACGCCGAACGGGTTACCGATCGCCAGCACCAGATCGCCAACCTCAAGCGCATCGGAATCACCAAGATCGGCTGTCGAGAAAGGTCCATCGGCGTCAAGCTTCAGCACGGCCAGATCGAGCGATTCATCGGTCAGCAAGATCTCGGTCTGGTACTCGCGACCATCGTACAATGCGACCCTGACCTCGTCGGCGTTGCGGATAACGTGGTGGTTGGTGATCACGATCCCGCTTGCCTCCACCAGTACGCCCGACCCCAGCGACGATTCGACCCTTGGCGGCATCTGACGCCCGAAGAAGAACTGCTCGAAGAATGGATCGCCGGCAAACGGCGATCGCTGGCGCATCTGCTGGGTGGCATAGACATTGACAACCGCGGGCGCGATTTCACGCACCAGCGGCGCGAACGAGAGCTGCATTTCCTCCTGGCTGAAGGGCACTCGGCGGTCGACCGTCTGCGAGGCGGTTGTTTCAGTGGAGCCCCCCAAAAGCCCGCCCAGCAACTGGGAGAGCCCGCCCTCTTCTGCAAATGAGTGAGCCGGCCCCATGACGACGGCTGCAGCCAGAATGGCGAGCATCACAGAGGTTCGGAAGTTCCGCTTCATAAAACGATTCCCTCAAGCCGAAACGGGGCACAATCTGCCCTGCGATTGTGCAAATTGAAAGGCTGAGGATTGTCCACGCCCGACACGACAAAAGGCCCCGCAGGGCCTTTTGAAAAAATGTTGTGTATGCCGGAAATCAGGCTTCGGACGTGTCTTCTGCCTCGTCCTTCTTTGCAGCCTTCTTCTTGGCCGGCGCCTTCTTTTTCGAGGCCTTGGCGTCGTCGGCAGCCTTGGTCGGGGCCTCGTCTTCGTCGTCGGCCATGAGCTCGTCACGCGACACCTTCTGGTCCGTGACCTTCACCTCGGTCATCAGGTGATCGACCACCTTCTCCTCGAAGAGTGGTGCACGGATGTTCGCCAGCGCACCAGGATTGTTGCGGAAATGCTCGTAGACCTGCTGCTGCTGGTTTTGTGGATAACGACGGATGGTTTCGATGAGTGCGCGCTGCATCTCTTCATCGGTGACCTCCACGCCGGCCTTCTCGCCGATCTCGGCGAGAACAAGCCCAAGCCGCACCCGGCGCTCGGCCAGGCGCTGGTACTCGGCGCGGGCCTCTTCCTCGGTCGTGTCTTCATCCTCGAACGAACGACCGGCTTGCTCCAGGTCACGGGTCACCTGTGTCCAGATGTTCTGGAATTCAGCTTCGACCAGCTTCGACGGCGCCTCGAACTTGTAGGCTTCATCCAGCGCATCGAGCAGCTGCCGCTTCGTTTTCTGGCGGGTCACAGATCCGAACTGGCCTTCGATCTGACCACGAACGATCTCGCGCAGCTTGTCGGCCGATTCCACGCCCAACTGCTGAGCGAGCTCGTCATTTATTTCAAGCTCGCCGGGGGCAGCAACTTCCTTGACCTTGACCTCGAACACGGCTTCCCGGCCGGCTAGGTGGGCTGCCGCGTACTCCTCCGGGAAAGTCACCTTGACTTCACGATCGTCACCAGCCGAAGCGCCAATCAGCTGGTCCTCGAAGCCCTCGATGAACTGGTAGGAGCCCAGCACAAGATGCGAGTCCTCTGCTGCGCCGCCTTCGAAGGCCTCACCGTCAATACGACCAACATAATCGATGGTGACACGGTCACCCTTCTCGGCCTTACCCTTCTTGGTCTCATAGCTACGCGCCGAATCGGCGATCCGCGTGACCTGGTCCTCGACCTCTTCTGCCGGCACTTCATAGACTTGGCGCGTAATCTCGATGCCGGACATATCCTTGATTTCGATCGGAGGAATAACCTCGTAATCAAGCGAGAATTCGAAATCAGCCTTGCCCTCGAGAACCTTCTCGGCCTCCTGCTCGTCCTCGGTCATCGAAATTTCGGGCTGCATGGCGGGCTTCTCGCCGCGCTCCTGGATGATCGACCGAGTTGAGTCGGACAGGATCTCGTTGACCAGTTCGGCCATGAAGGACCTGCCGTACATCTTGCGGAGATGCTGCACAGGCACCTTGCCAGGCCGGAAGCCGTTGAGCTTGACCTTGTCCTTCGCCTCATAAAGGCGGGTCTGCAGCATCGCCTCCAGATCGCTAGCCGGCACGGTCACCTTTATCTGGCGCTTCAGCCCGGAATTCACCGTCTCGGTTACCTGCATCTTCAAACCTTCTCTTGCCAAGGCGCCATGAGCCTTCTGTGTCGGTCGGCGCGCCAGAAACTTCAGCCACGGGGGTGGACGATGGTGCGGGTGAAAGGACTTGAACCTTCACGACTTGCGTCACAGGAACCTAAATCCTGCGTGTCTACCAATTCCACCACACCCGCTCTTGGGCACTGACGCCCATGAAAGCGGCGGTTCTATATCACCAGCATCCTGGCGATCAAAGCCTTTTGGCCCAAAAGTCCGGCTTTTTTTGGCTAAGCCGGCATTCCCGAGCGCAACTAGTACCAGGGCTCTGCGTAAAGCATGCGATCGCCGTCGTGAAACGACTTGATCTGGGCCGCGCCCGATGACGACACCGCGGCGCGGATCGTGAACTGGCGCTCCAGCATGCCGAGCTCAATTTCCAGCCCCTCGCCCTCGGGCACATAGTAACGTTCGAGGCCGTATGTGGCGAAGAAAACGCCGCGCCCACCCGGGCTCCAGTAGTGGATCCGTCCCCTGATATCCACCTCCCCGGCGGCCTTCGGCGCGGCGGGCGGCGTGTCGAGGCGTGCGGCCACCACCTGATGAAAGCCGTCGGCGTCCGGCGCCAGGCGGACATGGACGTCGCGCGTGCCATCGGCATCGTCGCCTTCATGCGCCGGCTCTATCAATTCGGCCGGCAGGTTCGAGATCGAATAGCCCAGGATCACATAGTCCCCGCGCAGCAGGTCGCGCGGATCGATCGGCTGGGTCTGAAGCACGATCTCATGCCCGTCGCGCAGGATCGCGGCGCGGCTCGTGATCATTGTGACCAGAAAACCGATCTGGATCAGCGAGACAGCCAGCGCGCCAAATATGAGGTAGCGTCCCTTGGTCATGCCACTGCCTCCCCGCCCGGCGGCCGCGTCAGCGTCGTCTCCAGCCGCCTGATGCCCCAGGCCAGCACGGCAAGCGCAAGACCGACCAGCAGCAGGAAGCCGGCCGTGCCCAGCATGCTGCCCAAAAGCGCGACATAGGCATAGCAGAGCTCGATCGCGAAGGCGGCATATGCAAGCCAGCGCAAGGTCGCGCTCCGGCGCCCTGCGAAAAGCAGCGCAGCGGCGATCGCGCCGAATGTCAGCAGGACGACTATGAGAAGCAGGCGATCATCCGCATAACGCACATGCAGCATGGCAAGGCCAGACAGGAGATGAAGCAGGCCGTGAACTGCAGGCGACGCGCCAAGCCCCAGCCGGGAAGCCAGGCCCGGCGCCGCACGATCTGCAAGGAATAGCGCAGCTGCAAATGCCAGCACGGCCAGCGGCACCAGAACCATCTCGTGTTCGAAGAAGATGACCCAAGTGAACAGGAGCAAAAGCAGCGAGAGCAGGTGTCGCGCCGGCTGGCTGGCCGTCCAGTATGTAACCAACCAAAGCCCACCCGCCATCAGCAGCCATAGCCAGGGCACGTCGCCCCTGCCCATAATCGACCCGGCCGCCATGAACATCCACGCACCGGTCAGCAGCGCCGCGCCAACGGTCAGCGGCGAGGAGCGCAGAACGATCGCCGCCAGAGCCGTGCCCAGGAACCAGGTAAGGACCGCGTCCTTCTCCTCGCCCGACATGTGATACATCTGCGCCACCAGAGCGATGGCGGCGCCGAACGAGGCGGCGGCGACCAGCCATGCCCCCTCGCCGAAGGCCGGGGCGCCGCGCAGCTTCAGCACCGCGCCGCCTACATATCCGCCCACTATCAGCGCGGCGAGCATGCCCACCCGAACCAGGCGCGGAATTTCCTCCCAGTTGGCGGCAACGAACAGGAGGACCGCGGCGCAGAGAAGCGCGGCAGCCATCATGGCGAAGATGGTCGGGAAGCTGATCCTGCTGCGCGAGTTCGCCTCGATGTCGGCCCGCAGGCGCTCGGCAATGCCGGCATCGATCAGCCCGTCGGACGACCAGCGCGCGATATCCTTTTTCACACGTTCGGCGTAGCTCGCCATGTCTCTTTGCCCCCAACCGCCGCGCAAACTCTATTGATAGAAGAAACCCCGCCAATCGAGCCGCATCCGCTACAATTCCAAGCCTTGGATTTTGCAGCCACAATCCGGCCATTGTGCATTGCACAAAACGCAATGGTGCTATGCAAACTCAAATCTACCGGAAACCGGGTTTCGAGCCTATCTTCGCACCATCACGAAAGACGTAATCACCGTACGAAACGAGCAAGAACAATGAACCTGATCCGTAACTATCGCAACTGGCGCCGCTACCGCGAAACCGTGAACGAGCTGAGCCGCCTGTCCACTCGCGAACTCAACGACCTCGGCATCAATCGGGGGGATATTCCCTTCGTCGCCCGCAAGTCCATCTAATCAGCTTTCGCCGGGGCCTTCCTCCTCCCAGGCCCTGACGATCAGGTCGGCAATTACCTCCTCCCAATTGTCGACCACCAAAACGACACCCGCCGGATCTCCTCCCCCGGCGGGTGTTGTGCGTTCCGGGGCAGGTTCAGTTTGTCAGCCGCCCAGGAAGCCTTCGGTGAGCCATTGCGACAAGGGCTTGATCTGGGGCTCTTCGCCACCAGCTCCATACCATCCATCAACAGCGAAGCGCTGTCCCGAACTCGTTTCGCGGATGACAGAAGTCGCGTGGAAATAGCGGCCGTCAACGATGGCGCCGCGGGTTACGTTGCCTTCAACAACATGATGCCGTAGCAGATTCAGCAGTTGCAAGTGTAACAGCATGGACCGCGTGTTGGTCGACACATCAATGCAATCCATCTGGCCGATCTCGCCAGTTTGCCCGATATGAGATTTGGGCAGGTCGCGAACACCGATGGCATCGGTCGAGCGTTGCTCGAAATAGGCAATTGCCTTGGCAATCGCGGCGCGCTCTTCGACCGGGCCGGTGCGACCCGACTCCATGATGGAAGTCAAGCGCGTCCGATCTTCAGAAGTGAACTCCAAGCGCGTTGTGTTACGACAATCGAAGCCGTGGCACACATAAATTCTGGCGGTGTCCGGCCTCGCGATCTCGCCCAAATAGTTCGAAGAGGCCGATGTGCAGGCTGACAGGCCCATAGCCAACAGAAACGGAAATGAAGTTCGGGCAATCGTTCGCATGGCTCGTTCTAGTGCAGGGGCGACCTAACGGCAATCGCAGTGCAACATTGCAAAGACAGAGCGGCCGTTCTATCTCGGCCAAATGAGCATGAAACCCGTTCACGTTGTCGGCGGCGGCCTCGCCGGCTCGGAAGCGGCCTGGCAGATAGCCCAGGCCGGCGTTCCGGTCGTCCTGCATGAAATGCGTCCTGTTCGGGGCACTGACGTCCACAAGACGGACGGACTTGCCGAACTGGTCTGCTCCAATTCCTTCCGCTCGGACGATGCCGAGACCAACGCGGTCGGCCTACTCCATGCCGAGATGCGGCTAGCCAATTCGCTGATCATGGCCAGCGGCGATGCCAACCAGGTGCCGGCTGGTGGGGCGCTAGCAGTCGACCGCGAGGCCTTTTCGGACGCCGTGACGGCACGTCTCAACGACCACCCATTGATCAAGATCGAACGCGGCGAGGTCGGGGGCCTTCCGCCCGCCGACTGGGATCAGGCGATCATCGCCACGGGTCCGCTGACAGCACCGTCGCTGGCGCAAGCCATTGCCGAGGCGACTGGCGCGGATGCGCTGGCTTTCTTCGATGCCATCGCGCCGATCGTGCATTTTGACACGATCGATCTCGACGTTGCGTGGTTCCAGTCGCGATACGACAAGGTCGGACCGGGCGGCACCGGCAAAGACTACATCAACTGCCCGATGGACAAGGACCAATATGACGGGTTCATCCAGGCTCTGCTCGAGGGCGACAAGACCGCCTTCCGCGAATTCGAGGGGACGCCCTATTTCGATGGCTGCCTGCCGATCGAGGTCATGGCCGAGCGAGGTCCGGAAACGCTGCGCCACGGGCCGATGAAACCGATGGGGCTCACCAATGCTCACAATCCGTCGGTGAAGCCTTACGCCGTGGTGCAGCTTCGTCAGGACAATGCACTGGGCACGCTGTACAACATGGTCGGTTTCCAGACGAAGCTGAAATATGCCGAGCAGGTGCGCATTTTCCGCACGATCCCCGGCCTGGAAAACGCCGAATTCGCGCGGCTGGGCGGGCTGCACCGCAATACCTATATCAATTCGCCCAAACTTCTCGACGGGTCGCTTCAACTGAAGGGTCGGCCCGGCCTGCGCTTCGCGGGCCAGATCACCGGCTGCGAGGGCTATGTCGAGAGTGCGGCGATCGGGCTTCTGGCGGGCCGGTTCGCGGCCGCCGAACGCCTTGGACGGCCGCTGCCGCTGCCGCCGGCAACCACGGCCTGCGGCTCGCTTCTCGGCCACATCACGGGCGGTCACCTGGCCTCGGACGACGAGCCGGGCAAGCGCTCCTTCCAGCCGATGAACATCAATTTCGGCCTGTTCCCGCCGCTTGAGCCCGGCGCGAAGCTGAAGCCTGAAGGATGGGAAGGCCGGTTCCGCGGCAAGGACAAGGCAGTTGCCAAGAAGAAGGCGGTAACCGCTCGCGCGCTTGCCGATTGCCGGCATTGGCTGGGGTTGCAGCGCGCGGCCGCCGCAGCAGAATAGCGCTAATTACTTTACCCTACGGCAGTTGCGCCTTAGAGTTGCGGTGCACAGGGGGATACTGCCATGAAGAAGCGGATCTTCGCGGCAGCAGCGATGGCTGTTGGCCTTATTTTTGTAGCTTCCTGTTCGTCGACTGTCGAACAGTTGCAGGAAGCCGGCGATCGCAACTACATGCGCTATGCGATGGGCAAGCCGTATCAGGAAGTCGCCAGCCTTAACCCGATGACCTTTGAGAGCCTCACAACCGGTAGCACTGCCTACGGTCCGATCGTGGGAGGCTATCGGTTGGACAATGGTGACCGGGTCTATCGGCACGCGGCGAGTATCCAATCCTCGGAGTCATCGGTGGATGCGGGCCTTTTCATGCAGCGGCGCAGCGTCCAGAACCGCTATCGCCTCGCTTATTTCAGGGTTGGTCCGGACGGTCTGGTGAAGGACTGGGCCACAGGCACCCTGCCAGGAGAACGGGTTGGGTGTACCGCATTCGCAGCCGGGATCTTCAGGACCTGCACGTCGGATGCCGAAGTCGCCCAGAGCATGGCGGTTTATGATTCCCTGGTCCGCACGTCCAACGGACAGCCACTTGGCACCTGGGGCGTCAATCAGGGCGAGATCGAACTCTAAACCCGGCGGAGTTGCTGACGATCAGCTTCATGCACGCGTTTGATTGCGTGAGTGCCTCTCGGGCAGCGGCCAGCGCGGCGGCAGCCAACGCCTTGGCGCGGTGAGACGCTCACCGGTATCCAGTGCGAACACCGCCTTGCGGAGGTGACCAATGAGTTCGTTGCGATCGCGGAAGGCAGCCAGTTCGTCCGGCCCCATGATGCGTCCGATGTGCATGTCGATGGTCTTTCCGGAGAGTTTTGCGAATTCATGGATAAGGAGCGAGGTGCGCATGGTCGGCGACAGCCTGCTGGCGAGATGGAGGAGCGCGCCATTCTCGCCGGCGAAATGGACGGGCAGAACCGACGCCCTTCCCTCCTGGATCAGACGCGCCGGAAACAGCTTCCAGGGCAGATCCTCGGCCTGGCCGAAGCCGCGTGATGCCGTCGCGACGCCACCTGCTGGAAAGACAACTATCGTCACACCCTCGCGCAGGAGCCTGAGCGCCTCACGGCGCACCGCCATGTTGCGCTTCAGGGCTTCCCGAGTCTCGGAGAAGTCCACCGGGAGGGCGTAGCCCGTCATCTCGCTGACGCGCAAGAGATCGGAGTGGATCATCACCTCGAATGGTCGTCCGAGCGATTCCGCGAGTGAGAGGATGGCAATACCATCGCCGATGCCGAAAGGATGGTTGGCGACAATGACGAGCGGCTCGTCCGAAGCGGGTTCGAGCGTAATGCCGGTGCGGCAAACCTTGAGGTCTATGAGGTCGAGCATGCGTCCAAAGACTCGGTCACCTGTCGGGACCACTTCACGACGCCACTGGTCATAGAGATCCGCGAAGCGGTCGCGACCTGCAAGCGTTTCCACCAGCCTGATGAAGGCACGGGCAGCCGACGGATGGCTGTCATTGGCGTAGGACAGTTCAGGGAACCGCCGCTTCGGCTTCGGTACGGATTTCAGTGCTGCGAGCATGTTGGCACACATGCCCGAATCGCATGACAGGCAGATGAAGCTGGCGGCGCATACCGCCAGCTTCGACGCTATTCCGCAGATTCCGCCATGTCGCGGCGACGGATGTCGGGTGGCGTTACCTCATCGACCAGCGCAGCGACCGCTGCGTCCAGCGTCATGGAGGTCTGGTCGCGCGATCCGAGACGGCGGATATTGACCGTGCCCTCCTCCGCCTCGCGGCGGCCACAAACGAGGATCACCGGCACCTTGGTCAGCGAGTGCTCGCGGACCTTGTAGTTGATCTTCTCGTTGCGCAGATCCGTCTCGACCTGAAGGCCGGCGCGGCGGAGCCTGGCGGCGACCTTCTTCGCATAGTCGTCCGCTTCCTCGGTGATGGTGGCGACCACCACCTGCAGCGGCGCGAACCAGAGCGGGAAGTGGCCCGAGAAATTCTCGATCAGGATGCCGAGAAAGCGTTCCATCGAGCCGCAGATGGCGCGATGGATCATCACCGGCTGGCGCTTTTCGGAATCCTTGTCGATGTAGAAGGCGCCGAAACGTTCAGGTAGGTTGAAATCCACCTGCGTGGTGCCGCACTGCCATTCGCGGCCAATCGCGTCGCGCAGCGTGTATTCGAATTTCGGCCCGTAGAATGCGCCCTCGCCCGGCAGGACATCGATCTTGATACGGCCATCCGACTGGGCCTCGATCTTCCTGAGCACGTCCATCATGACGGCCTCGGCACGGTCCCACAACTCGTCCGACCCAACACGCTTCTCGGGTCGGGTAGAGAGCTTGACCACGATCTCCTGGAAGCCGAAATCTTCGTAGACCGACAGGATCAGATCGTTGATCTTGAGGCATTCGGCCTCAAGCTGTTCGTCAGTGCAGAAGACGTGGGCGTCATCTTGGGTGAAGCCGCGGACCCGCATCAGGCCATGCAACGCGCCGGACGGCTCGTAGCGATGGACCAGACCGAATTCTGCCAGTCTTACAGGCAGTTCGCGGTAGGATTTCAGTCCATGCTTGAACAGCTGGACGTGGCCAGGGCAGTTCATCGGCTTGAGCGCGAAGATACGCTTGTCGTCGGCTTCCTCGCCGGCCGATTGGACGGCGAACATGTTCTCCTTGTACCAGCCCCAGTGGCCGGAGGTCTCCCACAGGCCGTGATCGAGCACCTGCGGCGCGTTGACTTCCTCATAGTCGCCGTCGAGGCGCCGCCGCATGTACGAGGTCAGCGTCTGGAACATGCGCCAGCCCTTGGCGTGCCAGAAGACCACGCCAGGACCCTCTTCCTGGAAATGAAACAGATCCATCTCGCGTCCAAGCCGGCGGTGGTCGCGTTTTTCGGCTTCTTCCAGCATGTGGATATACTGGTCGAGCTGAGCCTGGTCGACCCAGGCCGTGCCGTAGATTCGCGTCAGCATCGGGTTGTTGGAATCGCCGCGCCAATAGGCGCCGGCTACCCGCATCAGCTTGAAAGCGTTGCCGATCTGGCCGGTCGAGGCCATGTGCGGCCCGCGACAGAGGTCGAACCACTCGCCCTGGCGGTAGATCTTGAGGTCCTGATCTTCCGGAATGGCCTCGATGAGCTCAACCTTGTAGGCCTCGCCCTTGTCTTCGAAGACCTTGCGAGCCTCCTCCCGCGACCAGACTTCCTTGGTGAAGGGCGCGTTGCGGGCGATGATCTCGCGCATCTTCTTCTCGATGACCGGAAGGTCCTCAGGCGTGAACGGCTTGTCGCGCGCGAAGTCGTAATAGAAGCCGTTCTCGATCACCGGGCCGATCGTAACCTGGGTGCCCGGCCACAGTTCCTGCACGGCCTCGGCCATCACATGGGCGGCGTCGTGGCGGATGAGTTCGAGCGCGCGCGGGTCGTCGCGGGTGACGATCTCGATCCTGCCGGAACTGCCGAGCGGGTCGGAAAGATCGCGCACCGTGCCGTCGAGCGCATAGGCGACGGCCTTCTTGGCGAGCGATTTAGAGATCGAGGCGGCGAGTTCGGCGCCGGTCGTTGCGGCATCGTGCTCGCGCACGGAACCATCGGGAAATGTAAGGGAAACCTGTGACATGACCTTCTCCTATCCAGTCCCGCCTACGAACGCGGGTGGTGCTTTACGGCGCTGCATCTAGCTGCTTTGACCGGCGACGTAAAGACGAGGTCTTGCTTGGGTCAGCCGAGTTTCGCGATGGCAGCCTCCATCTCGGCGCGCACCCGCGCGGCCGCCTCTTCCTTGACCGGGCCGTAACCACGGATCTGCATGGGGGCAGCGCAAATTGCGGCGATCGCCTCGGCGTTTTCCGGCGTCAGCTTTTTCAAACAGGTCTCGACCACGCCCTCGTACCAGGCGATCAGGTCGCGCTCCATGCGGCGTTCGGCGGTGTAACCAAAGGGATCGAAGGCGGTGCCGCGAAGCCGCTTCATGCGGGCCAGAAGCCCGAAAGGCGCGCGGATCCACGGGCCGAAGGCGCGCTTCAGCGGGCGGCCACGTGCATCCGTCCCGGTATTCAGCATCGGCGGAGCGAGATGGTGGACGATGCGGAAGCCGTCCTCGAACTCGTCATGAAGCCGCCTTTCGAAGCCGGTCTGGGTGTGGAGCCGCGCCACCTCGTACTCGTCCTTGTAGGCCATCAGCTTGAAGAGCGAGCGGGCAACAGCCTCGGTGACCTTTTCCGAGCCGATGGAGGCCTCGGACTCACGCATGCGGTCGACGGTGCGGCGATAGCGCGCCGCCCAGGCTTCATCCTGGTAGTCGGTCAGGAAGGCTTCGCGCCGGATTACGATCTCGTCGAGAGTCTGCGCGTTCCGGCCTTCCGGCTCGAGCATGGCGCGCAGGTCATCCGGTTTGGCTGCAGCCACGCGACCGATCAGGAAGGCGCGGTGGTTGGCCTCGATGGCAACGCCATTCAACTCGATTGCCTGGCGCAGCGCCTCGAGCCCTATGGGCACAAGCCCCTTCTGCCAGGCAAAGCCCAGCATCATGACATTGGCAAAGACCGCATCGCCCATCAGCCTTTCGGACAGGCTGTTGGCGTCGAAGGCCGAGACGTTTTCCGTACCCGTGACCTTCTCGATCTCGGCCATCCGGTCGGCGGTCCTGAGGCTCGCGTCGCGGATGCGCACGATGTCGCCCGTCGGCATCTCGGCGAGATTGACCACCGCCTTCATGCCCGGCCGATAGGCGACGGAGGCCTTGGGCGAGGACGAGACGACGATGTCGCACCCGATCAGAGCGTCGGCCGCGCCGCGATCGATGCGAACCTGATTGATGCTCTCCGGCGTGGGGGCAAGGCGCACATAGGAAAGCACCGGCCCGAATTTCTGGGCAAAGCCGGTGAAGTCGAGGACCGAGGCGCCCTTGGCCTCCAGGTGAGCGGCCATGGTAACCAGCTGCCCGACGGTGATGACGCCCGTGCCGCCGACGCCGGTGATGAGGAGGTCGTAGCTGCCGCTCACAGCTGGCCTATCCGGCTCGGCGAGATCGGCGGCGAGCGCGGCCAGATCGAATTCCACGCCCGTCTTCTTCCTGCGCGCCGTTCCTTCCACCGTGACGAAGCTCGGGCAGAAGCCATCGAGGCACGAGAAATCCTTGTTGCAGGTCGACTGGTTGATGCGGCGCTTGGTGCCGAACTCAGTCTCGATCGGCTCCACGGAAAGGCAGTTGGAGGCGACCGAACAGTCGCCGCAGCCTTCGCAGACGAGCTCGTTGATGACGACGAAGCGCTTCGGATCCTCCATCGTGCCGCGCTTGCGCCGCCTGCGCTTTTCCGTCGCGCAGGCCTGCTCATAGATCAGCACGCTCACGCCAGGCACCTCGCGCAGCTCGCGCTGCAGCGCGTCCATCTCGCGGCGGTGGTGAATGGTGGTGCCGGCCGGCAATTCCGGGGCCGAGAATTTCTCCGGCTGATCGGAGACGAGCGCGATGCGCTCTACCCCCTCCGCGCGGCAGATATGGGCGATGGCATGGACGCTCACCGGCCCGTCGACCGGCTGGCCGCCGGTCATGGCGACGGCGTCGTTGTAGAGGATCTTGTAGGTGATGTTGGCATTCGCGGCGATCGCCTGGCGGATGGCCATCGAGCCGGAATGGTACCAGGTGCCCTCGCCGAGATTCTGGAAGACATGGCCCTTGCCTGTAAATCGCGAGGAGGCAGCCCAGTTGACCCCTTCCCCGCCCATCTGGATCAGCGAGGTCGTTTCGCGGTCCATCCAGCTTGCCATGAAGTGGCAGCCGATGCCGGCAAGCGCCTTCGAGCCTTCCGGCACGCGGGTCGAGGTGTTGTGCGGGCAGCCGGAGCAGAAATAGGGCGTGCGGGTCGCGCCCGGCACCTGGATGGCGACCGGCTTTTCCGCTGCCAGCGCCTCGGCCCGTGCTAGGAAGCCCAGCCCCGGAAAGATGCCGGCGAGGCGCCTGGCGACGATCGGCACGAGCTGGCGCGGCGAGAGTTCGCCGGTCCAGGGCACCAGCCGCTCGCCGTTCTCGTCGCGCTTGCCCACCATGCGCTCGGGCTTGTCGCCCGGCCAGTCGTAGAAATATTCCTTGAACTGGCTTTCGATGATGCCGCGCTTTTCCTCGATGACCAGCACCTCGCGCTTGCCGCGCACGAAGCTCAGCGCATCACGGCGCGCCAGCGGCCACACCATGCCGACCTTGTAGATGTCGATGCCGAGCTGGCGGCATTCCGCCTCGCCGATGCCGAGCAGCCTCAATGCCTCCATGAGGTCGAGATGGCCCTTGCCGGTCGTCACGATGCCGAACGGAGCGTCCTCGACGTTGTAGATGTGGCGGTCGATCGGGTTGGCCTCGGCGAAGGCGAAGACGGCGTGCTTCTTGTCCTCCATCCGCCCCTCGATCTGCGGTCCGGGCAGGTCGGGCCAGCGGTAATGCAGACCGCCTGGCGGCGGAGTATAGTCCGGCGCAGCAAAGACGCGGTCAGGGCGAAGCTCGACGGAAGCGGCCGATTCGACCGTTTCCGACACCGCCTTGAAGCCGACCCACATGCCCGAGAAGCGTGACAGCGCGTAGCCATATTCGCCGAACTCCAGATATTCGGCCACGCTCGCGGGGTTCAGGGTGGGCATGAACCAGGCCATGAAGGCGACGTCCGACTGGTGTGGCATGGAGGACGAGACGCAGCCATGGTCGTCGCCCGCCACCACCAGCACGCCGCCATGCGGCGACGAACCGTAGGCGTTGCCATGCTTCAACGCATCGCCCGCGCGGTCGACGCCTGGACCCTTGCCGTACCACATGGAAAAGACGCCCTGGGCCGTGCGATCGGGGTTGGTCTCGACCTGCTGGCTGCCGAGCACGGCGGTGGCCGCCAGATCCTCGTTGACGGCCGGCAGGAACTCGATGCGGTTTTCCTCGATCAGCTTCCTGGCGCGCCAGAGTTCCAGATCGACGCCGCCGAGCGGCGAGCCGCGATAGCCCGACACGAAGCCCGCCGTATCGAGGCCGGCAGCGCGATCGCGGCGCGCCTGGTCGAGAAGGATGCGCACCAGCGCCTGGGTGCCGGTCATGAAGACGCGGCCCGAGGCGCGGTCATAGCGATCCTCCAGCCGGTAGCGGGCGAAATCGCGAATGGGCTCGTGGCGGGTCATGGCAGGCCTCCCTGATGCGGCAGCAAGTCTAACGCAGAGAAGGCGGAAAATCCTGTCACAATCGCCTGTGAACAGCCGTTTTCCGGTAAGTCCTTCCAAATTTCGCGTAACCTGCGCATAATCCTGCCGCAAATTCAGAGGCTCCAGAATGATCGAGGATCAGGACCGCCGCATCCTGCGCGTGCTGCAGGAGGACGGGCGCATTTCCAACCAGGACCTGGCCGAGCGGGTCAGCATGTCGGCGTCTGCCTGCTGGCGGCGCGTGCGGGCGCTCGAGGAGGCGGGCGTGCTCCAAGGCTACGCGGCGCGGATCGACCCGCCTGCTGCCGGGCTTGCCTTCCACGCCGTGCTGCATGTGACGCTGACGCGTCACGAGGAGGCGCATGTCGAGACCTTCATTCGCGAGGTGGGCGCACGGCCGGAGGTAATCGAATGCTTCGCAACCACCGGCGAGGCCGACTATCATTTGCGCGTGCTGTGCGCCGATCTCGACGCCTATAATCACCTGCTCGAGGGTTTCCTGTTCCGCCTGCCGGGCATTGCGACCGTGCGCACCAATCTTGTGCTGAAGGAGATCAAGCGCGCGGCGGGGTTGCCCTTATAGGCGATGGTGGTGCGGACGGCGGGGCTCGAACCCGCATGACCGAAGTCGAGGGATTTTAAGTCCCTTGCGTCTACCAGTTTCGCCACGTCCGCCTTCGCGGCGCTTAGACCATGGACGGGCGCCGGCGATCAAGTTGGAATGCCCTTTCTGCTACCCGACGAATGATCGAGATCGTCCGCGGCGTCTCCACGAACTGCACCATGTGGCCGACCCCTTCAATGATCTCGATTTCAAGGTCCTGGATCTTTCCGACCATGCCGCGACCATGGACATCGCAATTCAGAACCCGGTCGGCATCGCCGTAGATGATGCCCACGGGCACCCTGATCTGACGGTAGCGGGGAACAATGTCGACCCTGTCGTCGTGAACAGCCAGAAGGTCCTCGGACGTCGCAACGAAGTGGGTTGGCCGCAGCCCAACCATCGCCCCACCCGCAACGGCAAAATCCTCCGGTGGCTGCTGAGGGCCAAACACGAAGGAAAGAACTCTTTCGGCGTTGCGCACCGACAGTGGCGCTGCCACGGTCCGCGACACCAGCCAGCGCAGAGCCGGCGATCTGATGGCAAGGGGCCCGAATTCGGACGGAATGTCATCCAAATGATGCGTAAGCGGCGCAATCAGCGCAAGGCCGGCGACATGATCCGGATGGTCGAGCGCGGTTCGAAGCGCAATTGCTCCGCCAAGCGAATGGCCCACGAGCAGCACTCGACCCAAGCCCAACTCCTCGATGAACCGTCGGATGAACTTTGCCTGTTCCTCTACCGACGTTCCACCGTTGGGCCTTGTCGAATAGCCGGAACCGGGACGGTCCATGGCAACAAGCCGATAGCCCTCTCCGAACTCCTCCATCAAGGGCCTGCGCATATGGTGCAGGCTACCGCCGAGACCGTGGATCAAGACGATGGGCAGCCCTTCACCCGACTCGACAAAGTGAACACGCGCGCCATCCACATCGACGAACTTGCCGCCAGGCGGCACGAGCTTCTCTGCAGCCGCGACCAGTCGCCGTGTCGCCCAGGCGAAATAAAGGCCGACCGCCATGGCTGCAGCGAGCATAATCATGAGTAGTCCGGCGGCGATTGTAGTCCAGCTCAAGAAATCGTCTCCCGTTTCCGCACAACGTAGCCGGCGCGTCGTCACCGGCAAGACCCAAACTGCCGGGACCCACAAAAGCCAACCATTGCCGCGAGCTCGGCGCAGCGCTATCTGGTGGCGGTCTGTCGCGGGGCCTCTCATGAACCAATCCGTCACTGCCTCCATGGTCGCCATTGGCGACGAGCTTCTGTCCGGGCGCACCAAGGACCGCAATGTCGGGCATCTTGCCGACATACTCACCGCGATAGGGATCGAGCTCAAGGAAGTTCGCATCGTTGGCGATGAAGAGGAGGCGATCGTCGAAGCCGTCAACGCGTTGCGCGCTCGCACCGACTATGTCTTCACCTCAGGCGGCATCGGCCCGACCCATGACGACATAACCGCCGACGCGATTGCAAAGGCCTTCGGCCTGCCGTGCGAGCACGATAAGCGCGCGCTTGCCATGATGGCGGCACACTACGCCAGCCGGGACCTGGAGTTCACCGAGGCACGCCAACGCATGGCCCGAATGCCGCGCGGCGCCGAGCACATTGACAATCCGATTTCGATCGCACCGGGATTCCGCATTGGCAATGTCCATGTGATGGCAGGCGTGCCCTCGATTTTTCAGGCGATGCTCGACAATGTGATACCCACGCTACGGACAGGTGCGAAGCTCTTGGCGATTACGATCCATTGCCCCCATGGGGAAGGAACGATTGGTGGTCCTCTGGGTGACATCCAGAAGACGCACCCTGACACGATCATTGGTTCCTACCCCAAATATGTGGACGGCAGGTTCTGGACAGAACTGGTCATACGGGCACGGGACGCCGAAAAACTGTCGCAGGCCGAGAGAGCAGTCCGGGCGATGGTCGACGCATTTTCCAACTGAGATATCGAGGCTTGCGTTCGATCAAGGATTGGCCTTGGATCGGTGGTAGACATGCCCCACTGTCGCGCCGAGGAGATCGCCATGAGTTACAAGACCATACTCGCCATCCTTCAGGGCAAGTATGATGCAGCCCGCGTACTGGGCTGCGCCGTGCCGCTTGCGGTCCAACATGAGGCGCACCTGATTGGTCTGCATGCTGAAGCCCTGCCGATTCCCCATGCGACGCCGATGGGTATCCCCGACACTGGGTTTATCGAGGCCGGTTCCGAGATTGCGCGTGAACGCGCTGCCGAAATCGAAGCGATCTTCGCCAAGCATTGCGGTAAAGGAGGCCTTTCAGGCGAATGGCGCGCCATGGAGAGTTTTTCCGGCGACAGTGCGTTGTCAGGCCTCGAGAGCGCTCGCTGCGTTGATCTTGTCATCGCCCAGCAGCGTGATCCCGATTCCGATTCCATCGTGGCGGATCTGGAGGCACTACTCTTCCACAGCGGGCGTCCGGCACTGTTCATCCCTTACGCGATCAAGGTAGAACCGCCGTTCCGCAACATCACACTGGCCTGGAACGGCTCTGCCGAATCTGCGCGCGCCGCTTTCGACGCGCTACCGCTGCTCAAGGCTGCGGACGAGACCACCATCATCGCCGTCGACGCGGAGACGAATGCCGGTCAGGACGCAGTCTTCTCTGGTGCGGAGATTGCCGCTGCTCTTTCGCGACATGGCGTCAAGGTGACTATCCAGAATCATCAGTCGGGCGATGTAACCGCAGCCGATATCATCCAGAACCATGTCTCCGACAGTGGCGCCGACCTTCTGGTAACGGGCGCTTACAGCCAGTCGCGACTTAAAGAGTTCTTCTTCGGCGGAGTCACAAAGGCACTGTTGCAGTCGATGACCTGCGCAACATTCATGTCGCGCTGATATTGCCGGAAAAATTCCGGCAGACTTGCCAAACCGGGGGCTTTGCGGCTAATGCCGCCGCATTCCCCATCCGGAGTGCGGTCCCATGGCGTTTCCTGAAAAGGCTTTTCCCGTTTCCTGGGACCAGTTCCATCGTGATGCGCGTGCACTCGCCTGGCGGCTGGCCGGTGTCAACGGCAATTGGCGGGCGATTGTCTGCATAACGCGCGGCGGCCTGGTGCCAGCCGCCATTATCGCTCGCGAGCTCGATATCCGCCTGATCGAAACTGTGTGCGTGGCCTCTTACCACGATTATCTAGAGCAGGGAGAGCTGCGGGTATTGAAGGAGATAACCCCTGCCCTGCTCGAAGACGATGGAAAGAACGTTTTGATCGTCGACGACCTGACCGATACCGGCAAGACCGCCAGCGTGGTTCGGGCGATGATGCCCCAGGCGCATTTCGCTACGGTTTATGCGAAACCCAAGGGCCGGCCGCTCGTCGACACTTTCATCACTGAAGTTTCGCAGGATACTTGGATCTATTTCCCATGGGACCTGGGTTTCGCGTATCAGAAGCCCATTTCCGAGGACGCGCCCCGCTGAGCGCGGTGAAGATTTTCGAAAACGTTCCGAAAACGAAACATGCTACGCTATGCGCGTAGACAGGCGATTCGTTTCGTCTCCCGCTCGACACGATTTGCATTCTCTGAATTTGGCCCGATATAGGGACTCAGAGGATCTGATCTTTGGACAGGGAGTTTCCTGCTCATGTTGCTGAGCCAGGGCAAGAGGATTTTGCTTTCCGAAAGGCTGCGCAGCCTTTTTGGCAGCCCTCCTCCGCGCCTGCAGGTGGCGGCGCTCCCTTGGCGTGTCAACAAGAAGGGTACGCCCGAGGTGTTGCTCGTGACCAGTCGAGAAACGCGCCGCTGGGTTCTGCCGAAGGGCTGGCCGGAAGGTCTGGAGAGCCTGAGCGAAGCAGCCGCGCGTGAGGCGCAGGAAGAAGCCGGCATTGCCGGCAACGTCTCTCTGAAGGAGATCGGCAGTTATTTTTATGGAAAACGCCTGGCAACCGGCCTCGAGAGGCGGTGCCAAGTGCTAGTCTTTCCGCTCGAGGTCAAAAAGACTGCCGACAAGTGGCCTGAAAAGAAGCGGCGAACCCGCCAGTGGTTCGAACCGATACAGGCTGCCGACCTTGTGCACGAACCAGATCTTAGCGAATTGATCCGAGACTTCGGACAGAATCCAAAGAAATCAGCAGCCTGAAGCCAGCAGTTAGCCACTCGACCCTTGCACGGGGAACATTAGCCACCTAATCCGGTTCTAGTAAAGCTGCGGTCGGTTGGCCGCCTCCAAACGCAATCTCCGGAACAGATGGCAGATACAAGCGCACAGGGCCGCAAGGAAACGCTCGACAAGGATCTCGAGAAGTTCGTGCATGTCGGCGAGGCGGCATCCTTCCTGTCGCGCGGCCTAGTTGCGCCCGGCCTCGCCCTGCTCTTCCTCGCGCTGTCGGCGGTTATCGCCTCGCTGTATGTCATGGGCCAGCCGGGAGCGGTCGTAATCGTCGCCGCAGCTGCAATTGGCGCCTACATGGCGCTCAACATCGGTGCGAACGACGTCGCCAACAATGTCGCACCGGCCGTCGGCTCCAAGGCTCTTTCGATCGGCGGTGCTCTGGCAATTGCAGCCGTGTTCGAGACAGCAGGCGCTTTGATCGGTGGCGCCGATGTCGTTGCGACGGTGTCCCGCGGCATCATCGCACCCGAAAGCGTCGGGCAGCCGCATATCTTCATCAATGCGATGATGGCAGCTCTGATCTCATCCGCGCTGTGGATCAACCTTGCGACCTGGATTGGCGCCCCCGTATCGACAACCCATTCGGTCATCGGCGGGGTTGTCGGGGCTGGGGTATCCGCGGCGGGTTTGTGGGCCGTGAACTGGTTCACGATGAGCGGTATCGCTGCCAGTTGGATCATCTCGCCGCTACTCGGCGGCATCATTGCAGCGCTCTTCCTGGCCTTCATCAAGGAAGCCATCATCTACCAGGATGACAAGATCGCGGCCGCACGACGTTGGGTCCCTGTCCTGATCGGCGTCATGGGCGGGTCGTTTGCAGCCTATCTTGCGATGAAGGGCCTTTCTCGCGTCGTGCCCATGAACGCAGGCCAGATCTCGGCAGTCGGAATCCTTGTGTTCCTCGGTGTCTGGGCCATGGCTCACATCCAGGTCCGCAAGGCCTCCGAGGGCATGGAGAACCGCAACCAGTCATTGAGGGCATTGTTCAAGATGCCGCTGATCATCTCAGCCGCACTCTTGTCTTTCGCACACGGCGCCAACGACGTTGCCAATGCTGTCGGGCCACTGGCGGCCATCGTGGCCACGGTACAGGCCGACGAAGTGACTGGTGCGGTCGGCATTCCGCTCTGGGTCATGGCAATCGGTGCGGTCGGCATATCGATCGGACTGGTTCTTTTCGGTCCCAAGCTGATCCGCATGGTGGGTCAGCAGATCACGCGCCTCAACCCGATGCGCGCCTTCTGTGTCGCGATTGCGGCCGCGATAACCGTCATCCTGGCATCCGCGTTGGGATTGCCGATTTCGTCTACCCATACTGCCGTTGGAGCTGTGTTCGGCGTCGGCTTTTTTCGCGAGTGGTATACGGCCAACTCCAGTCGTCGGCGTGCCTACCTGGAACGCAAGGCCGAACGTGAGCGTGAATCTCGGTCCGGCACAAAGACGACGGCCAGCAAGGCCGAGCGCAAACGTCTCGTAGAAGACGAGATCGAAGATGACCTGCCGATTGGGCTCGCTGGCTACCGCTTCACCGTTGCAGGCGAAACATCAGGCGTCGGTGCGGAGATCGCGCGCCGCAAGCTGGTTCGGCGCGCCCATTTCACGACGATCGTTGCCGCCTGGATCGTGACCGTTCCTGCCGCGGCCCTCTTGTCGATGGCAGTCTTCATGCTGCTCAATCTCATCGGCTGAGCACCTCCCAACCCGCAGCAGACGATCCGCCAAACGAAAACAGGCCCCCTGAGGGGCCTGCATCAAAAATGCCGAAATGTCGGTGATCGCGTCAGCGCGAGTAGAACTCGACGACCAGGTTCGGCTCCATCTGAACCGCAAAAGGCACGTCTGCAAGCCCCGGGACCCGTGCAAAGGTCGCAACCATCTTGGAGTGATCGACGTCGATGTAGTCGGGCACATCGCGCTCTGCGAGTTGCGAAGCTTCGAGCACGATTGCGAGCTGCTTGGAAGCGTCCTTCACCTCGATCACATCGCCGGGCTTGCAACGGAAGGACGGGATGTTCACGCGACGGCCATTGACCTTGATGTGTCCGTGATTGACGAACTGGCGCGCGGCGAAAATCGTCGGCACGAACTTGGCGCGGTAGACCACCGCATCCAGGCGCGACTCCAGCAAACCGATGAGATTGTCCGGCGTATCGCCCTTGCGACGGTCCGCCTCGTCATAGGTCTTACGGAACTGCTTCTCGGAGATATCGCCGTAATGGCCCTTCAACTTCTGCTTGGCCCGCAGCTGCAGACCAAAGTCAGACAGCTTGCCCTTGCGACGCTGGCCGTGCTGGCCGGGACCGTATTCACGACGGTTGACCGGGGACTTCGGACGACCCCAGATGTTTTCGCCCAACCGGCGGTCAAGTTTGTACTTCGCGGAATGGCGCTTGCTCATCGCATTTCCTTTCAAAACGTTATGCCCGCCACAGGCTGCGACGAGCGAAGGAAACGCGCCCTCCTCTGGCTCCCTCACCGGGAACCCGACAGGCCAAACCGCGCACGCTTTGCGGGACCAGCCACGGGACACGTTAAACGAAATGCCGGACGCGAGGCCCGGCAACGTCGGGGCAATAGGACAAAGCCACCCGGCTGTCAACCGAGCTGTCCTTAACGTCATCTACAGAACTCGGCCTCATGTTAATCATCAACGCGGCGATCAATGAAATCGCCAATGAATTGAAATGGGAATGCCTGCATTGCGCGGTGTCGGCTCGACAATTGCCCGCAGCCTTCGGCTGAAGGTCCTAATTCTGGTGCTGGGGGCACTGCTCGTCCTCGCTGTCCCGGCGGCGCTGGCTTTCCAATGGATCATCAACAACACAACACTGACGCTTGGTACACTCTTTGCGGAGCGCCAGATCCTTTATGATCGCCAGCGCGGCCTGAGTGCCCTGGGCCGGGAGGTTGCGCTAGCCGAGACGCTATCGCGCTCTCCCGTCATCATGGACTGGGCGAGAGCCGAATATGTCGCGCCGCTTCGCAACCGCGGACTCGCCGAACTGGAGCATTACCGCGAAACCTTCGTCGACGGCAGCTACTTCTTTGTCGTTCACGCCTCGGGCAACTACTACTTCAACGACCGTGACGGCAGCTACACTGGCGACCAGTTGCGCTACCGCCTGTCTCCCGACAATCCGCGAGATGGTTGGTACTATGCCACGGTCGCTTCAGGCACCGGCTGCCAACTCAATGTAGACAATGACGACAAGCTCCAGGTGACGAAGGTCTGGATCAATTGCATTGTCCGGCAGGGCAATGAACTGCTCGGGGTGATCGGGACGGGCATCGATCTGTCGACTTTCATTCGCACTGTCGTAGACAGCGAACAGGTGGGCGTGGAAAGCCTTTTTGTCGATACGGACGGCGCCATCCAGGCGACCCGAGACGCCAGTCGCATCGAATTTCACAGCATCACGCGGGACGACGAAGGTCGCCGCACGATCTTCAACCTTATCGACAATGACGATGATCGCTCGACACTCGCGAACATGATGTCGCAAGCCCGCAGTGACAGCCGCAAGGCATCCGCCACCTTCATGGGTGTGGAAGGTCGCAAGCGTCTTGTCGGGGTCGGGTATCTCGATCAACTTGGCTGGTACAATGTCACGGTCATGAATGTTGACGCGATCATTGATCGTCGGTTGTTCCTTCCCGTTGGACTGTTGCTGCTCACCATGATGGCAAGCTTGGCATTTCTAGCCGTCTGGCTCTTCAAGCACAGCGTGCTTGACCGCCTCGCACAGGCTGAACAGGCGATAAGTGGGGTGGATGCAGGTGATTTCTCCAGGCAGCTCCATGGTTTTGGCAGTGATGAGATCGGACGCATGGCTGACAGGATCAACCACATGGCTGCGTCAGTGAGGCTGAACCGTGAAGAGCTCGAAGAGGCAGTGCGTCTCCGTACACAACAGTTGGAGAGCATTGCCTATCTGGATTCGATGTGCGGCATCCTCAACCGCCGAGGAGCGGTGGACGCCTTCGCGCAGGTAAAGGCGGACTCGGGCAATGAGACGACTACCGGTTTCATTCTCATCGACATCGACAACTTCAAGGAATTCAACGACGCTCATGGACATCGTGCAGGAGATGCGGTTGTGGTTGCCGTCGCCAACCGCTTGCTGTCGGGAACCGGTGTCGAGGAATATTGCGCACGGTGGGGCGGCGACGAGTTTGTCGTCATCCTGCCCGACTGCAGCGAACGCCAGCTCGCCGAGATGCTGCGGCATTTGCATGCGCATCTCGTCGACGAACCGGTTGACCTGCCGGACGGTTCGAGCCTTCCCATCACTGTCAGCATGGGCGCCGGATTGTCGCCTCGTAGCGAGAGCCTGGATGACGCAGCACACCGCGCTGATATCGCCCTCTATCGCGCCAAAAGGAACGGGCGAAATCGTTGGGCCATCCAGGAGCAATCGCAGCAAAAGGCTGTGCCGGCCGGATTTGCCGTTGCCTGAAAGGGCTCAGCAGCTAAGTCCGAAGCCTCGAAGCAGGCGTACAGTGGCCTGCGGCGGGTTGCCGGAAGTAAAGATGGCAAGGTCGGAACCATCTCGTTCCGTACCATCGAAATTGTCGAGAAAATTCAGCGCGCGACGCGCGATAGCCTCGGCGGGATCGATCCAATCGACCGGCCATGGCGCCATCTTCCGCATTCGATTGGCCAGGAACGGATAGTGCGTGCATGCGAGCACGACGATATCGGTTCGCCGGCCATCAACCTCCACGAAGCATGGCATTATTTCCGCGCGCACGGCGGCCTCGTCGACGAAACCGTCGCGCATATAGGCTTCCGCGAGGCCCGCTAACTGGTCGCTGCCCACAAGGCGGACATGACATTTCTGCGCCCAGTCGCGGATCAGTTCGCGCGTGTACTGCCGCTTGACTGTCCCCGGCGTTGCCAGCACTGCCACCACGCCCGAGCGCGTGCGTTCGGCGGCTGGTTTGATGGCCGGGACCGTGCCGACGAATTGGCGCTCGGGGAAAGCCGCTCGAAGCGGCGCCAGAACTATTGTGGAGGCGGTGTTGCAGGCTATCACCGAAACGACGGGATCGTATTCGGATATCAGCCTTCCGAACAATTCGACGATACGCTCGCTCAGTGCGGCCTCATCCCACGCGCCATAAGGGAAGGCAGCATCGTCGGCGACGTAGACAAAACGGTGGCCCGCAGCCAGCACCCGCAATTCCCTTAGAACCGTGAGTCCCCCAATGCCGGAATCGAAAACCAGGACGGGCCGGCTGCTCATCTCAGCTGTCTTCTTCCGGGCGTCGTCCAGCGGCCATGGCATCTGCTTTCGCCTTGCGCTCGGGATATCCCGCGCCACGAGGGGAACTGGGCGAGAAATAGTCAAGCGAAGAGATTACACCTCGCAGCACCTTCAGCTCCGAGTCCGAGAAGCCTGGTCGGGTCAACACGGCACGCAACGCATCGATCATCTTCGGCTTCTTGGCTTGAGGCCGGAAGTAACCACGCGCTTCCAGTGCCTCTTCGAGATGCTTGAAGAGACTGAATAGCGCACCCTTTTCGGCAGGCTCGTAAGTTGGTCCGGAAAAGGGTGTCATGCTTTCCGGGGATAATCCAGACTTCATCCATTCATAGGACATAAGCAGGACCGCCTGGGCAACGTTCAGCGACGCAAAAGCGGGATTGACCGGGAACGTGACGATCTCGTCAGCAAGGGCAACCTCCTCATTTGTCAGACCCCAGCGCTCGCGCCCGAACATGATGCCCGTCTTCTGACGTTCAGTGTGGCGCGCTCGCAGGAGATTGCTGGCCTCTACCGGGCCGCGGACCGTTTTGAACCCATCGCGTTCCCGCGCCGTTGTTGCCACGACAAAAACGATATCGGCCAGCGCCTCTTCGGCTGTCTCAAAAACATGCACACCGTCGATGACGTGGTCGGCGCGGCTGGCTGCCGCCCGCGCGCGCTCGTTGGGCCACCCCTCGCGCGGATTGACGATTCTCAACTCAGCCAAGCCGAAATTTGCCATGGCGCGCGCGACCATGCCGATATTCTCACCGAGTTGCGGTTCGACAAGAATGATCACCGGACCATCCGTGATGAGTTGCTTGTTGCTGGCAGTACCGGCCATGTTTGCATCCGCTGATTTGGAAACCCTGCCATTGGCATGGTGGGCCACAAAACGAAAGGGCTGTCGGGGGCTCAACGCAAGAGGAATTGCTTCA
This sequence comes from Aliihoeflea sp., assembly GCA_046297455.1. Lineage (GTDB taxonomy): Bacteria > Pseudomonadota > Alphaproteobacteria > Rhizobiales > Rhizobiaceae > ZYF759. Next base: position 45,679 of record JBKBIT010000017.1, on the reverse strand, counting down.
TTGCGGTCGCGACTTCCCTTGGCTTTTCATGAAGGATCCAGTGGCCTGCATCAGCAAAATGCCTGATGGCCAGATCCGACACGTGTTCGCCTAGACCCATAATCGTCGAAGGCAGCAAGGCCTCGTCGGCTTCACCCCATAGAAGCAGGTGCGGCATCCTTACCTCGAAATTCCCTCCGACCATCAACTCAGGCATCGCTGCCAATTCACCTGGGCCGGGAACAACTAAGGGAGCGGCGCGATACCAGTTCAGCATGCCGGTCAGGGCACCCTCTTTTGTCCAAGCTTCCAGATAGCCGGACCGCGTCTCTTCATCCATGAACTCGGTTTTGGAGAACTTGCCGATCATGCCCATCAGCCGACGGAACCCATCGGCCGCAAGGATATCTTCGGCGCGCCTGCTGCGCAGAAGGTTGATGTACTGGCTAGCCTCTCGTTGTGCTCGATCCTCAAGAATGGCGCGCTGGAAACAGACCGGATGGACACCGTTGGCGATCACGAGATGAGAAAGCCTTTCAGGATGGCGAAAGGCATAAGCATAGGCCACCGATGCACCCCAATCGTGTCCTGCCAGGATGAAAGGTCGGTCCGGCGACAAATGATCGGCGAGCGCGGCAATGTCAGCCACCAACTCCCTGGTACGGTAGGCCTCTACCTCCTGCGGCCGCGAGGAGAGGTTGTAGCCGCGCTGGTCGGGTGCGACGAGATAAAACTCCCCGCTTAGTTCCTCCATGACCTGCTTCCATCCCGCCCAATACTCGGGAAAACCATGCAGACACAGAATCAAAGGTCTTTTGGGATCACCAGCGCTGGCCAGGTGCAACCTGACAGTACCGATATCGATGTATTCGAATGAGAACCCATGCATCAAGATTTCCTCCGATGCCACGGGTACTCTGCGACCAATGCAATGTCGATCCTGCGTCTGCATTCATGTCCGGCCCCAAATAGGTCCATTTCTTCCAGACATGTTGCGCACGGCTTACAATTTCGTTGTACTCCCGTAAGGGAACCTAGCAGGCCAGATCAGTCATAACGCGGGCGACGGGGTAATATGGATATGCGTGCAGCGGCACTGGGATGTGCACTGCTTGTCTGTCTGGCAACCGGGATCTCAGCTTTTGCTGAAACCTTGCCCGGGGATGCCGATTCAGCTCGGGTGGAACGGGCTGATGACGCCGATGCGGAGTTCCTTGCAGACCGTGAAATGGCGCGCGCGAGAGAGTTGCGGGCAGCCGGCAACCATGAGCAGGCACTCCTGCTGCTGGATCAGCGGTTGGCAGCGTTTGCCGCAGAAGGAACACGTCGCTCAGATGTTTTGCCAGGATCCGATCACGTCAGTGCACGACGTCGGTACCTGAAGGCGACGTTGCATTGGGAGCGCGGGCTGACCTTCTACGCCTTGGGAGAATTGCCAGAAGCGGCGCTGGCCTACGAAACGGCGTTGGGTCTTCTGCAATCCCACCCCATCTCATTCAAGGACGATATCGCCGCCCTGCTGATCAATCTGATCGGGTTGGCCAGTGAGAGTGAAGACGAAGCCGGACATGTCGAGGCACTCGACAGATACCTGACTTTTGCGCGCGAGAGCGTGATCCACAACGACATGCGGGTCGATCTGCTGATCTTCCGGGCCGACCAGTTGCGGTCGGCAGAGCTGCATACAGAGGCAATCGGGCTTTACCAGGAAGCTGTCGAAGTGGTCCAGCGAGCTGGCTTGGACAGGCTGCCCATTGTTGCCTACGCACTGGAGGCAGAAGGAATAGGCTGGTTCCACAAGCGGGAACACCAAAAGGCTCTTGAGGCCTATGGCCGAGCGCTCGACATCCACAGGTCGACCTTTGCAGATCACCAAGTCTTGGCCAACTCGCTATCGGTCATAGCCTATCTGAACCACCTCCTTACCCAATACCGATCTTCGGAGATCGCTCGGGAAGAACAGATCGCACTACTAAGGGAGTTCCAGCCCCGATCCGAAGCACTAGCTTTCGCGCTGACCGGGCTCGCAGACACACTGCAGAAGGTAGCGCGCTACCAAGAATCGATCACCCACATCGAGGAAGCGCGGGACATCCTGGTCTCCCTGCACGGCGGCGACAATACGTTGGTCGGCCACACCTACCTTACCGAAGGGATCGGCTGGGAAGGGCTCGAGCAATTCGACGCCTCACTCGCCAGCTATGCAGAAGCACAGCGCATCCTGGAGGCAACCGAAGGAGAGCGCAGCGCCTCGGTAGCTTACGCCATCAACAATTCAGGTTGGGTATATCGGCGTCTTGAACGTCACGCCGAATCCGATGCGATGTTCCGCGAAGCAGTCGCGATCCTGGAAGAAAGGCTCGGGCCAACACATCCAAACACGGTTGGCGGATACATCAATATCGGCATCGCATCGCATCTGTTGGGCAATCATCTGGAAGCGATCCAGTGGGGAATGCGGGCAATGGCCATCCTGCGCCTCGACCCCGAGGCCACCCTCGACTTCCAGCGCTGGAACTACGATTCCCTCTCCAAGGCCTTCAGGGGGCTTGGGGACAACCGCCGTGCGATCATGTTCGGCAAGCTGGCGGTGAACGCACAGCAGCGTATCCGTTCCCTCAATACCGAGTATGCCGACGAGCAACTGCATGGTTTTCGCGAAGAATGGCGACACCTCTATCAGGATCTGGCCGATCTCCTGATCATGGAGGGCCGTTTCTCGGAGGCGCAAGCCGTCCTGAACATGGAAAAGGAGGAAGAGTTGGTAGACTTCGTCCTCCGCGATTCGACTGTCGATCTGCGCGACAGTCAGGCGCTCCTCACACATGGCGAGGAGAGCTTCCAGGAGACAATCACCGAATTGCTCTCACGCCCCGTTGCGGCAGCCAGCGCCTTGGCCAGGCTGGATGCACGGTTGGCGGCTGGCGCTCTAAGCGACACCGAACTTGAAACACGGCGGCTTCTGGAAGAGGCGTTGGACGAAGCCTATGCAGACTTCATGGAACGTGTAGATGCTTTCCTGGTTGAAGCCACTGATCAAGAATACGAGATTCGACGCGAGATCGATGCGATCAATCTCGACTACACGGCCGATCATCAGGAAACACTTCGGGATCTGGGTGGCCGCGCAGTCATGCTTCAAGTCGCCGCGCTGGCCAATGCCACACATCTCTTCCTGACTGCCGCTGACGCCTCGATCCACAAACAGGTCGACATCGACCGCACTGAACTCTCGCGGAGGGTATTCGATGCGCTGTCGACCATCGAAGCGCGAGCTCCCGATGCCAATGCCAGGCTGAAAAGCCTGCACGATATCCTGATCGCACCGGTCGCGAACGAACTTCGCGACAGCGGTGCCGACACGATCATGCTGAACCTTCAGGGCTTCTTGCGCTATGTGCCCTTTGCCGCCCTGTTCGACGGGCAAAGCTACCTGATTGAGGACTATTCGTTGGCGATCTTCACGCCCGCGGCACGCACGCGATATGCGCCGGCAGATCGCGAGCCGACGCGTAGCGCCGGATTTGGTGTAACCGGCAGTCACCCTGGATTCTCACCACTGCCGGGCGTCGCACGCGAGATCGAAGCCATTTTCGGCCGGACAGGCAGTGCCGGCGCGCTTGCCGGTCCTGCCAGCCTGGACGCCGAGTTTACCCGCGACGCTTTCCGCGAGGCGCTGGGTGAGCGTCCGGCAGTGGTTCACATTGCCAGCCACTTCCACCTCGTGCCGGGCCGCGAGACCGATTCCTTTCTTCTCCTAGGCGACGGCTCGTCGCTTTCCCTGGCCGATATCCGGCGCGGGCGTGGCTTTCGCTTCGGCGGCGTCGATCTGCTGACACTTTCGGCTTGTAAGACCGCACGGGGCAGCGGTGCCGATGGCGGTGAGGTCGAGAGCTTCGGCGCCCTCGCCCAGATGAATGGAGCCTCCGCTGTGTTGGCAACATTGTGGCCAGTGGCCGACGATGCCACTGCCGAGCTGATGGCACAGTTCTATTCGCTGTTCGTCTCGGAAGGCATCGACAAGGCAGCTGCCCTGCGTGCTGCCCAGATATCGATGATCCGCGGCACGGCCTTGGAGGGGCATCGCGAACGTGGCATTGCCAGTACGCGGCGTCCGCAGCAGCAAATGCCCGCCAGCCATCCCTATTTCTGGTCACCCTTCATCCTGATGGGCAACTGGCTTTAGCCATTGTGCCGATTGGTGTGGTTTGCGCGCCACTCGGGGCTTTGCTATAGGGGCCGCCATCCGTTTTTTGCGACCGTCCGGTTGCTGATTTTACAAGCGAGGCACAACACACATGTCGAAGATCAAGGTGGAGAATCCCGTCGTCGAACTGGACGGGGACGAGATGACCCGCATCATCTGGCAGTTCATCAAGGACAAGCTGATCCACCCCTATCTCGACATCGATCTGAAATATTACGATCTCGGCATGGAAAGCCGTGACGCAACCGACGACCAGATCACGGTCGACGCTGCGCACGCCATCAAGAAATACGGCGTCGGCGTCAAATGCGCGACCATCACACCGGATGAGGCGCGCGTCGAAGAGTTCGGGCTGAAGCGCATGTACCGCTCACCTAACGGCACGATCCGCAACATTCTGGGCGGCGTCATCTTCCGCGAGCCGATTATCTGCAAGAACGTACCCCGTCTCGTGCCGGGCTGGACCAAGCCCGTGATCGTTGGCCGCCATGCATATGGCGATCAATACCGCGCGACCGACTTCAAGTTCCCCGGCAAAGGCAAGCTGACGATTAAGTTCGTCGGCGAGGACGGCCAGACCATCGAGCACGAGGTGTTTGACGCGCCCTCCTCCGGCATCGCCATGGCGATGTACAATCTCGACGATTCCATCCGCGACTTCGCGCGCGCCTCGCTGAACTATGGCCTGCAGCGCGGCTACCCGGTCTATCTGTCGACCAAGAACACGATCATGAAGGTCTATGACGGGCGCTTCAAGGACATCTTCCAGGAGATCTACGAGGCCGAGTTCGAGGCAGCCTTCAAGGAAAAGAAGATCTGGTACGAGCACCGCCTGATCGACGACATGGTGGCGGCCAATCTGAAGTGGTCGGGCGGCTATGTTTGGGCGTGCAAGAACTATGATGGCGACGTGCAATCCGACACGGTGGCGCAGGGCTTCGGCTCGCTCGGCCTGATGACTTCGGTGCTGATGACGCCGGACGGCCAGACGGTGGAGGCCGAGGCCGCGCATGGCACGGTCACGCGCCACTACCGCCAGCACCAGCGCGGCGAGGAGACCTCGACCAATTCGATCGCCTCGATCTTCGCCTGGACCCGCGGCCTCGCCCACCGCGCCAAGCTCGACGACAATGCCGAGCTCAAGCGCTTTGCCGACACGCTGGAGAAGGTCTGCGTCGATACGGTCGAATCCGGTTTCATGACCAAGGATCTGGCCCTGCTGATCGGCCCCGACCAGCCCTGGCTGTCGACCACCGGCTTCCTCGACAAGGTGGACGAGAACCTCCAGAAGGCGATGGCCTGATCGGCCATGGCGCCGGAGACCATCCTCTTCGGCGCCGACTACAGCGTCTATGTGCGCATCGCGCGCATGACGCTGATCGAGAAGGGCGTCGGTCACAGGCTCGTGCCGGTCGACGCCTTCTCCAAGGACGGATTGCCGGACTGGTATCGGGCGATCCATCCCTTCGGCAAGATTCCGGCCTTCGAGCATGACGGGTTCCGCCTCTTCGAAACGGCGGCCATCGCGCGCTATATCGACGAGGCATTCGAAGGCCCGCCCCTCCAGCCGCTTCGCGCCCCCGAACGGGCCGTGATGAACCAGATCATCGGCATGCTCGACGCCTATGCCTACCGGACGCTGGTATGGGACATCTATGTCGAACGGGTCGCGCGGCCGCGCGATGGTGAAACCAGCGACGAGGCGAGGATCGCCGCCGCCCTGCCTGCAGCGCAACGCTGCCTGTCGGCTCTCGCGAAGGCAAAGCGGCCGGGTCAGTGGCTTATCGGCGACCAACTTTCACTTGCCGATCTTCACGCCGCGCCCATGCTGGCCTACTTCATGGAAGCCCCCGAAGGCTGCGACATGCTCAGCGAGTTCGGTAAGCTTTCCGCTTGGTGGGCAAAGGTTTCTGCGCTGGCAAGCTTTGAAGCCACACGCACCGCCCCGTGAGCGCCTGTCGGACAGCCGACACGATCTCTTCGGATGATGAACTGCAGGACAAGGCAACCAGAATGAAAGACCTTTCGATTTCGCTTCTAACCATCTGCGGACTGACCGAGTTGGAGCAGCACGGCTCGCGCGGCGTCACGCATGTGTTGTCGATACTCGACCCCGAACGCGCCGACCCCGAAGATTTCGCCAGTTATGACAGGCACCGTCGCACGACGCTGCGTTTCCACGACATCATCCAGCCGATGGGAGACATGATCCTGCCAGAGCCGAAAGATGTGGACGCGGTGCTGAAATTCGGTGAGGATCTGTCGGCCGAGCCAACGGTAGCGGCCGACGCGCATCTGCTCGTCCACTGCCACATGGGTGTGTCGCGCTCCACCGCGGCGATGACGACGCTGCTGTGCCAGTTGCATCCTGAGGCCGACGAGGACGAGGTGCTCGCTCACCTGCGCTCCATACGGCCGCAGATCTGGCCGAATTCGCGCATGATCGGCATTGCCGACGCCGCCCTCGGCAAAGAGGGCCGGCTGACCAAGGCGCTGGCCAGGCTCTACGCACAGCAGCTCGAATGGAAGCCGGAGATCGCCTCGTTCATGGAGAACTATGGCCGCGAGGCCGAGGTCGAGATGGGTCGCCGCGCCACCTAGGCTTTAGGAAGTCAGCGCGGCCTTTACCGCCTCGACGGCGTCACCTGCCCTGTCGCCATCCGGGCCGCCTGCCTGTGCCATATCGGGTCGGCCGCCGCCGCCCTTGCCGCCGATGGCCGCCGAGGCCTCCCGCACAAGGTCGACAGCCGAATAGCGACCGATCAGATCGTCGGTGACGCCGACCACCACGCTCGCCTTGCCGTCCTCTCCGGTACCGACGAAGACCACGATACCGGAGCCGAGTTGCTTCTTGCCCTCATCAGCCAGCGGCTTCAAATCCTTCGGCGATACGCCGGAGACGACCCGGCCCATGAAACCGACACCGTTGACGTTTTCGGTCTCCTGCGCGGCGGCCGAGCCACCGCCGAGCGCCAGCTTCTTGCGCGCCTCGGAAAGCTCGCGCTCCAGCCGGCGGCGCTCCTCAAGCACGGCTTCGAGCCGGCCGACCACCTCGGCAGGCGCAACCTTGAGCGCGGAGGCAGCTGCCTTGAGGCGGCGGTCCTGCTCGTCGAGATGGCGGCGGGCGACTTCGCCCGTCAAGGCCTCGATGCGGCGCACGCCGGCAGCGACCGCACCTTCGGCCACCAGCCGCACCAGTCCGATATCGCCAGTGGCCGCTACATGGGTGCCGCCGCACAGCTCCACCGAATAAGCCTTGCCGGCCTTTTCGCCGCCAAGGGCCGTGCCCATGCGAACGACGCGAACCTCGTCGCCATACTTTTCTCCGAACAGCGCCATCGCGCCTTCGGCGATCGCGTCGTCGACAGCCATCAGCCGCGTGGTGACCGGCTCGTTCTGCAGCACGATCTCATTGGCGATGTCCTCAATCCTCTGCAATTCGGCATCGTCGATCGGCTTGGGATGCGAGAAGTCGAAGCGCAGCCGGTCGGGCGCGACCAGCGACCCCTTCTGCGCGACATGGGTACCCAGCACTTCGCGCAGCGCCTCGTGCACCAGATGGGTGGCGGAATGGTTGGCGCGAATGCGCGCGCGGCGAAGATGATCCACCTCCATCTCGATGACGGCGCCCGTCGCCACCTTGCCGCTCGTGACCTTGCCCAGATGCACGAAGAGGCCATCTGCCTTCTTCTGCGTATCGGAGATCGCAATCTCGAAACCTTCGCCGCGGATCGTGCCGGTATCGCCGACCTGACCGCCCGATTCGCCATAGAAAGGCGTTTGGTTGACCACAAGCGCGATCTCGTCGCCCTCTCCCGCCTCGGCGATCTCGCCGCCGTCGCGGACAAGGGCCGACACGACGCCCTCGGCCTTTTCTGTCGAGTAGCCGAGAAAATCGGTGGCGCCGTGCTTTTCGCGTAGTGCAAACCACACGGCCTCGGTTGCCGCTTCACCAGACCCCGACCAAGCGGCGCGGGCCTCTGCCTTCTGTCGCTCCATCGCTGCACCGAAGCCATCGACATCCACGGCAATACCGCGCTGGCGCAGCGCATCCTGGGTCAGGTCAAGCGGGAAGCCATAGGTATCGTAAAGCTTGAATGCGGTCTCTCCATCGAGACGATCACCCTCGCCGAGCGTCTCGGTTGCTTCATTCAACAGACCCAATCCACGTGCCAGGGTCTTGCGGAAGCGTGTTTCCTCCAGCTTCAGGGTCTCGGAAATCAGAGCCTCGCCGCGCTGCAATTCGGGATAGGCCTGCCCCATCTCGCGCACCAATGCGGGCACCAGGCGCCACATCAACGGATCGACCGCGCCCAACAACTGTGCGTGCCGCATTGCCCGGCGCATGATGCGACGCAGGACGTATCCCCTGCCCTCATTTGAAGGCAACACGCCATCGGCGATCAAGAAGCTCGACGCGCGAAGATGGTCTGCGATAACGCGGTGGCTGGCGCGGTTCTTTCCCTCGGCTTTCACGCCCGTGGCATCCACGGATGCACGGATAAGCGCCTTGAACAGGTCGATGTCGTAATTGTCGTGCTCGCCCTGGAGCACGGCCGCGATGCGCTCCAGCCCCATGCCGGTGTCGATCGAGGGGCGCGGCAGGTCGACGCGCTCCTCCTTCGATATCTGTTCATATTGCATGAAGACGAGGTTCCAGATCTCGATGAAACGGTCACCGTCCTCGTCCGGGCTACCGGGCGGGCCGCCAGGGATGCCATCGCCATGATCGTAGAAGATTTCAGAGCAGGGACCGCACGGTCCCGTATCGCCCATCGCCCAGAAATTGTCGCTCGTAGCAATGCGGATGATGCGGTCATCAGAAAGACCTGCAATCTTCTTCCAGTAACCGGCGGCCTCATCATCCGTGTGGTAGACAGTCACGAGAAGCCGTCGGGCGTCGATGCCGAACTCCTTGGTGATCAGGTTCCAGGCAAGTTCGATCGCGACATCCTTGAAATAGTCGCCGAATGAGAAGTTGCCGAGCATCTCGAAGAAGGTGTGGTGGCGCGCGGTGTAGCCGACATTGTCGAGATCGTTGTGCTTGCCGCCTGCGCGCACGCATTTTTGCGATGTCACCGCGCGTTCGTAAGGTCGGCTCTCCAGTCCAGTAAAGACGTTCTTGAACTGCACCATCCCGGCATTGGTGAACATCAATGTCGGGTCGTTGCGTGGAACCAACGGGCTCGATGCCACGATCTCGTGACCGTTCCTGCCGAAATAGTCGAGAAATGCCGACCGGATGTCGTTGACGCCACTCATGCCACTGCCTTCGTGAATGCCCGCGCAAAAGCGCGCGAAAAGAGACCGCGCCTTTTAGCGCTCACTCTGCACACTGTCCAGAAAGCCGCTGCTTCAACGAATTGGAGCCATTAAAAACGAAACCGCCGGCCACTGGGGCCGGCGGAAATCAACAGGAGACGAGCGCCGTCTACATTTCGGCCGCTTCACCACCATCTTCGTCCAGCCCACCGGGGCCGCCATTCTCGAGAAATTTCTCGGCGATGAGGCCGGCATTTTGCCTCAGAGTCAGCTCGATCTCCCGAGCAGCTTCCGGATTATCCGCAAGGAACTGCTTGGCGTTCTCGCGCCCCTGACCAAGGCGCTGAGAATTGTAGGAGAACCAGGCGCCAGACTTCTCGACAACACCAGCCTTGACCCCGAGATCGATCAACTCGCCGGTCTTGGAGACACCTTCACCGTACATGATGTCAAACTCGACCTGCTTGAAAGGCGGCGCCAGCTTGTTCTTGACCACCTTCACGCGAGTCTGATTGCCGACCACCTCGTCGCGGTCCTTGACCGCTCCAATGCGACGGATATCGAGGCGCACCGAGGCGTAGAACTTGAGCGCGTTGCCGCCTGTCGTGGTCTCCGGCGAGCCGAACATGACGCCAATCTTCATGCGGATCTGATTGATGAAGATGACCATGGTATTGGAGCGCGAGATGGAAGCGGTAAGCTTGCGCAGCGCCTGGCTCATCAGCCTGGCCTGCAGGCCGGGCAGCGAATCACCCATTTCGCCCTCTATTTCCGCGCGCGGGGTCAGTGCCGCGACCGAATCGACCACCAGCACGTCGATCGCGCCCGAACGCACCAGCGTGTCGCAGATTTCAAGCGCCTGCTCGCCCGTGTCGGGCTGCGATATCAAAAGGTTTTCCAGATCAACGCCCAACTTACGCGCATAAACAGGATCGAGCGCGTGCTCGGCATCGACGAAGGCGCAGATGCCGCCCTTCTTCTGGGCCTCGGCCACCGTGTGCAGGGCCAAGGTCGTCTTGCCCGAGCTTTCCGGCCCGTAAATCTCGATAATGCGCCCCTTCGGCAGACCGCCAACGCCCAGCGCGATATCCAGTCCAAGCGAACCGGTGGAGACGGTCTCGATCTCCACGACCTGCTCGTTGGCTCCCAACCGCATGATCGAACCCTTGCCGAAGGCACGTTCGATCTGCGAAAGCGCCGCGTCCAGAGCCTTTGACTTGTCCACCGAATTTTCCTCTACGAGCCGCAGATTGTTCTGAGCCATCATACATACCCCTTGTTGATGAGCGAAGCCGGTCTATCCGGTGTCCATAGCATTTTTGTACCTTTTTTGTTCTATTTTTGCAATGGGTTTTATCTGACTGTTTTGTCTGTCTTTTTGGTTTTGCGTTCTATTTTCGTACTCGAATTCGGGGAAGAGCAAATGCATGTGTGGGCGGCAATATCGATACGCTCTGCGCGCGCGGTTGGCGCGAATCGCATCGCAGCAATCTCAAGCCGCAGAAGGCGCCGAATTTTGGATCCCTCCACATGTCAGGCGACCGCGCATAACACGCTAGTCCACCCTCCTGGCTGAGCAATATGTGCGATGTGGTCATACGCCCGACGGAACTTTGGCACACCGCGCGAATGGCCGTTCCACGCGCGCGGCGGCACCATGGGTCGGGTCAGTCGCCGGCCGGTACGAGCCTTACTAGCGGCGCGTTGCGATCATCGATCAGTACGTAGAGATAACCGTTGTCGGGGCCGACCGCGACATCACGGATCCGCCACCCCTCGCCGTCGAGCAGGCGCTCCTCCATCTCGACCTCCATTCCATTGACGCTGAAACGGCCGAGATATTGGTGGCGCAAATTGCCCATGAACATGTTGCCCTGCCAGTCCGGAAAGGCTTCCCCGTCATAGAAGGTCAAGCCTGAAGGCGGGAACCCTTCCGGATGATCGGACTCCCACCAGTAGACCGGATCAACGGTATCTGCGACTTCGGGCGGGGTCGGTGCAAAACGCTGACCGGTGCGGTAATCGACGCCCCAAGTCGCGATCGGCCAGCCGAAATTGCCGCCTGCCTGGATGACATTGATCTCGTCGCCATTATTTTCGCCGTGCTCGTTCTGCCAGAGTTCGCCCGTTTCGGGGTGAAAGCCCATGCCCTGCGGGTTGCGATGGCCGTACGACCAGATGGTGTCGCGCGCCCCTTCTATATCAACGAAGGGATTGTCCTCAGGAACGGAGCCATCGGCAGCGATCCTGTGGATCTTGCCGAGATCGCCGGAAAGGTCCTGAGAAAAATGCTCGGGCCCGAAATCCTTGGACTGGCGATCGCCGACCGAAAAGAAGAGGAAATTGTCAGCATCAAAGGCGAGCCGTGACCCATAGTGACCCTGCCCTGCCGCCTGAAACGGCTCGGCCACGAACAGTTCTTGCAGATCGCTCAGCGCCAGCTCGTCGACATCGAGCCGCGCGCGACCAATGAAAGTGGAGCTCTGCCCATCCTCATTGGTGCCGGCCCAAGCCATGTAGAGCCAGTTTTCCTCTGGAAAATCCGGATGAAGTGCAATGTCGAGCAAACCACCCTGACCCTGCGCATGGATGTCGGGGAGCCCGGATATCTCTTCAACGTCTCCGCTGTCGCGGTCGACCAGCTTCAATCGGCCTGGTCGCTCGCTTACCAGAAGCCTGCCGTCATCGGGAATGAAGGCCATGCCCCAGGCATTGTCAAAGCCCTCGGCAACGGTCTCGATCTCAAAAGCAGCATTCTCTTCCGCATGTGCTCCCGTGAAAGCCAATGCGGCGGTGATCGCAAAGGTACTGGCGGCTAGAACGAAACGGGTTCGTGTGCGTCGCGGAATCGCATGCATCAACTTCTCCTTTTGAGACGAAACGTCATGTCGCCAATTCATCTGTGTCGATCTGGTTCCTCGGAAAGAGCCTGTACCGATCACGTCCCGTTGAAGACATTGCCTTAACCCCTCGGCAATTCGACCCAGGCTAGAAACCGCTGGAGACGATTCGGAGGCGGGTTTTGGCGAGATTCGGCAGGGCAGGAAGCAAAACCACCCGCAGCAGGCAAAACAGAAAGCGAGGCCGCAAAGCCTTCGGCGTATTCTACGGGATGAAGCAGTTCGCCCGTGATTTTGGTGCCGTTGCTGCCGCAACCGTTCTGGGGCTGGGGCTGGCCTACTCATGGCAACCGCAATCGGAACGTATAGGGCTACCCCAATCCGACAGCCATCTCGTCGCCTACGCGCCAGCACGCGATTTTCCGATCTGCGGCTCCGGTCGCAGGGTGAATTGCGTGGTCGATGGCGATACATTCTGGTTTAACGGGGAACGCGTGCGCATAGCCGACATCGACGCGCCCGAGGTCAGAGGCGCGGAGTGCGCTCGAGAGGCTGAACTTGCTGCCAGCTCGACGCGCCGGTTGCAGGCCCTTCTCAACGATGGAGCCTTCGAGTTGCGCCGACAAGGAACCAGGGACCGGGACGTCTACGGACGGCTTTTGCGCACGGTCCATCGCAATGGGCAATCTCTCGGCGACATCCTCATCGAGGAAGGCCTGGCAAGACCCTGGCGCGGCCGCTCCGAATTCTGGTGCGGCTGACGAGCAATGCCGTCAGGCGGCGCGCTCGATACGGATTACCTGCGGCTTGTCGACGAGATGCCCGTCGCCGGTGATCTTCTCGACAGCCTTGCGCACGGAGGCTTCCATGGTCTCGTGGGTGACAAGGATCACCGTTTTAACGTCGGGCGAGTTCTGGCCGTTGGCGTGCTGAACGATCGATTCCAGCGAGATGTTGTTCTCTGCCATGCGACGGGCAATGGCAGCGAAAACGCCTGTGCGATCGCGTACGGTAAGCCTGATGAAATACCCCCCTTCATGCGCACGCATCCGCGCTCGCTTGTAAGGCAGGAGTTCCCTGGCCGGTCGACCAAATACCGGGCCGTGCTGAAAACCGGGCCTGCTCTTGGCAATGTCTGCAAGATCGCCAATGACCGAAGAGGCGGTGGCCGCCCCCCCTGCACCGGGGCCTGACAGAAGCAATTCGCCAAGCGTATCCGTTTCGATCGCAACCGCGTTCGTTACACCATGCACCTGGGCGATGACCGAGGCAGTCGGCACCATGGTGGGGTGAACCCGTTGCTCGATGCCGCTTTCGGTGCGCAGGGCAACGCCGAGCAGCTTGATGCGGTATCCGAGTTCACCAGCTGCCTGGATATCGGCTTGGGTAATGTTGGAAATGCCCTCAAGATAGATGTCGTCCGGCGCTATCTTCGTGCCGAAGGCAAGACTCGTCAGGATCGCGAGCTTGTGCGCTGTGTCATGGCCTTCGATATCGAAAGTCGGATCCGCTTCCGCATAGCCCAAACGCTGCGCATCAGACAGACACTCTTCAAAACTCAGTTTCTCGGCTTCCATCCGCGTAAGGATGTAGTTGCAAGTGCCATTGAGAATCCCGAACACGCGGCTGATCGTGTTGGCCGCCAGTGCCTCGCGCATCGTCTTGATTACGGGTATGCCGCCGGCGACGGCAGCTTCGTAATTCAGGAGCACCCCCTTCTTTTCGGCCATCTCCGCCAAGGCGAGCCCGTGGCGCGCCAACAGGGCCTTGTTCGCCGTCACGACGTGCCGTCCGGCCTTCAATCCGGCCTTCACGCAACTCATGGCCGGACCGTTTTCCCCGCCAATAAGCTCGACCACCACGTCGATATCGGCCTTCTCGGCCATTTCAGACGCGTCGTCGAACCACTCGGCGCCAGCAAGATCAACGCCGCGGTCGCGCGTCCTGTCTCGTGCGCTCACAGCCGTGACGACGATGGGGCGCCCGCATTGCCGGGTCAGTTCGTCCGCCTTTTGCGCCAGTATCCGGACCACAGACGCTCCTACCGTACCAAGGCCAGCCACGCCCACGCGCAACGCTTCACTCATGCTCCGGAATGCTCCCTGTCTTGCCCCCGCGGCTGTTCAGCGTCGTGCCGCGAGCGCCACGACATTGTCGGGCTTCGCTTGGCTTTCGGCCAAAAACCGCTTGATGTTGCGTGCGGCCTGTCGAATGCGGTGTTCGTTCTCGACCAGCGCCACGCGCACATAGTCGTCGCCGTGTTCACCGAATCCTACCCCGGGCGCAACCGCCACGTGAGCTTTCTCCACCAGCAGTTTCGAGAATTCCAGCGAGCCGATGTTGCGGAATGGCTCTGGAATCGGCGCCCAGGCAAACATGGTGGCGGCTGGCGGTGGAATATCCCAGCCCGCACGACCGAAGGAATCGACCAGCACATCGCGACGCCGATGATAGACGGCGCGCACTTCGGCAATGTCGGAACCATCCCCATTAAGAGCGGCAGTCGCGGCCACCTGAATCGGCGTGAAGGCTCCATAATCCAGATAGGACTTGACCCGTGCAAGGGCCGAAATCAGGCGCTCATTGCCAACGGCAAAACCCATGCGCCAGCCAGGCATGGAAAATGTCTTGGACATGGAAGTGAATTCCACCGCCACATCGATTGCGCCAGGCACCTCAAGAATGGAAGGCGGCGGCTCGCTGCCAAAGTAGATTTCGGCGTAGGCGAGGTCAGACAGGATAATGATGTCGTTGCGCCGCGCGTATGCCACCACGTCCTTATAGAAATCCAACGAAGCGACGTAGGCTGTTGGATTGGAGGGGTAATTCAAAATCAATGCCAGCGGCTTCGGGATCGAATGCCGCACAGCGCGCTCCAACGCCGGTATGAAGCCGTCGTCTGGTTCAACCTGCATGGAGCGGATCACGCCACCGGACATGATGAAGCCGAAGGCGTGGATCGGGTAGGTTGGATTGGGACAGAGAATGACGTCGCCCGGCGCCGTAATGGCCTGAGCCATGTTGGCGAAGCCTTCCTTTGAGCCAAGCGTTGCCACGATCTGACGATCAGGATCAAGCTTCACGCCAAATCGGCGTTCGTAATACCTGGCCTGAGCACGGCGTAGGCCCGGAATACCGCGAGAGGAAGAGTAGCGGTGCGTGCGAGGATCCCGAACCACATCAACCAACTTGTCGACGATAGCCTGAGGCGTCGGGAGGTCTGGATTTCCCATTCCAAGATCGATGATGTCGGCACCTTCCGCACGGGCAGCAGCCTTCAGCCGGTTGACCTGCTCGAAAACGTAAGGCGGAAGCCTGCGAACCTTATGAAACTCTTCCATGGCGCTGTTCCCGACACGACGCCCACCTTCAGCCGGTGGCGCGCTCGCGCTATACACTCATTCGCTGAAGTGGTCGATAGGTCTACCGGCCTTCGATGCGGCGCAAAGTCTGTTCTTCACGTTCGCGCGCCAGGCGGCGCATCTGCTCGGCGGTCAACGCGGAAGTGGTATTTCCGCCTCCCGTCGTCTGTACCCTTTGCTGGGCTGCACGCAGTTCTTCCGTTCGCTGCTCGCGCTGCGCTGCGCTCATCTGGCTGTTTGCAGGCTGAGGACGCAGGTTGAGATTGGGAAAGCTGCCAGACGTCGCTGGAACTGTGCCAGTCTGGCCCGGAGTCGGCTGCGCGACGATTTCTGCGGGTGGCGCGTCCAAAGCTGCTTCCCCTGCTTCTCCCGTGCCCGAGACACTTGATGCCACTTCAGCCGAGATCGGCGGCGGAACTGCAGATGACGCCGGCAACGTGTCTTCAAGCCGCATCGTTGTGCACCCGAGTATCGAAAACGACACTCCAAGCAGCAAGGCGGTCGAGAGCAGATAGCCGTGCGAGACGGGAAAGAGCATCGATTTTCTTTTTTGCGCGGCGCTTGAGCGCTTTGTCTGGTTCAACTGCAATGAAGGTGCCATGATAATGTGTCAACAAGTCGCCCGCGTTGGAGGAGAGCAACACGATGCCGAGGACCGGAGACCGCACGAACATCGACGAGCGCGCCGACGCTGCGACCGATGGCGAGCGCAACCCGGTCGAGGAGTATATCGTCAAGGACCCCGAACGCTTCGCACTGAACCTGGCGCGTATGGTGGAGGAGGCAGGCAAGGCTGCCGCCGCTTGGGCAGGCCCACGCGAGAAGGGCGAGGTTCGCGACACGGTTGCTGAACCTGTCACGGACATGGTCAAGACCTTTTCCAAACTGACCGAGTACTGGCTGTCGGATCCGGCACGCGCCTTGGAAGCGCAAACGCGGCTGTTTGCAGGATACATGGATATCTGGTCGCGCGCGGTGAAGCGCGCTGGCGGCGATGCCGATTCGCAAGAGGAGCAGAAGAGCAAGCCAGACAAGCGGTTTCAGGATCCCGAATGGAGCCGCAACGCCTTCTTCGACTTCTTGCGCCAGACATATGAGGTGACTTCGAAATGGGCGGGTGACCTCGTCGAACATGCCGAAGGTCTCGACGATCACACGAGACACAAGGCGCGCTTTTACGTCAAGCAGGTCACCGAGGCGATCTCGCCATCGAATTTCCTGCTCACCAATCCCGAGCTGTTTCGCGAGACGGTAGCCAGCAATGGCGAGAACTTGGTGCGCGGCATGCGCATGCTTGCCGAGGATATTTCAGCCGGCAAGGGCGAATTGAAGCTGCGGCAGTCGGATCTATCGCGGTTCGAGGTTGGCAAGAACATCGCAACGACACCCGGCAAGGTCATCGCGCGCAGCGAGTTGGCCGAAATCATCCAGTATGAGCCGACCACGGAGAAGGTGCTGAAGCGGCCATTGTTGATCTGTCCGCCCTGGATCAACAAGTTTTACATACTCGATCTCAACGAACAGAAATCCTTCATTCGCTGGGCCGTCGAGCAAGGCCAGACCGTTTTCGTGATCTCCTGGGTCAATCCCGACGAGCGCCACGGACAAAAAGACTGGGAAGCCTATATCCGGGACGGAATTCAGTTTGGTCTCGACACCGTCGAACAGGCGTGCGGCGAAGACCGTGTCAACATGATCGGCTATTGTGTCGGGGGCACGCTGTTGGCCGCGGCGATGGCGCTGCTGGCGCAGGAAGGCGACGACAGGATAGCGTCGGCCACCTTTTTTACGACGCAGGTCGACTTCACGCATGCAGGCGACTTGAAGGTTTTTGTCGACGAGGACCAGATTGCCGCACTCGAACAAGCGATGAAGGAACGCGGCTATCTCGACGGCAACAAGATGGCCACGGCCTTCAACATGCTGCGCGCCGGTGACCTGATATGGCCCTACATGGTGAACAACTATGTGCGTGGTCGCGACCCCCTGCCCTTCGATCTCCTTTATTGGAATTCTGATTCAACCCGCATGTCGGCTGCAAACCATTCCTTCTATCTGCGCAATTGCTACCTGGATAACACGCTCTCAGCGGGCACGATGGAGATAGCCGGCAAGCGGCTAAGCCTCAACGACGTGAAGGTTCCCATCTACAATCTGGCTTCACGCGAAGATCACATTGCCCCCGCGCGCTCGGCGTTTCTCGGCTGTCACTTCTTCGGCGGCGATGTCGAGTTTGTGATGGCCGGGTCGGGCCATATCGCCGGCGTGGTCAATCCTCCTGCATCCGGCAAGTACCAGTACTGGACAGATGGCAAACCCGAAGGCGAGTTCGAAGACTGGGTTGCCAGGGCCAAGGAGAACCCGGGCTCATGGTGGCCGCATTGGCAACACTGGATCGAACGCCAGGACAATCGCCGTGTCGCCGCGCGCAAGGTCGGCGCAAGCACCCCAGTGCTATGCGATGCTCCGGGCGAATATGTTCGCGTTCGCGTCTGATTATCGGCAACATTGAGGCGTCAACATGAAGTCGCCTCATTTGGTTTTTAGCTCGTCTGTTGCGGTTCATGGAAAGTTTGTTTAGGTGTCTTTCCGTGGGTTGGGGGACCATATCTGATCCGGATTGCGCGAGCTTCTCCGGACGACATTGGAACAGCCGAAGGGGACACGCTTTGTCAGGAGAGGGTTCGCGCCGGAACGGCGTCCGGACGATCGTTGTGACAACCGCTCTGTTGAGCCTGCTGCTGGCTTCCTGTGCCTCCACTTCTGATGGCGATTCGATTTTTGGCTTCACGCCGGGCGCGGCTGGCCCCGCCGGGGCTGGTGACTTTGCCAGGCCGACCGTAAATTCTGCTGCATCTGCATCACCGGCAGGTGTCTTTGAATTCGATGATTCGGACCCGCTTCTGCCGGATGCAATGACCGAACTGCCGCAATCTCCTCCCGGCCGCGAACCGGTTGCGGCAGCAGTGATCCCGGCGACATCGGACGAACCTGTTCTTGCGCAGGAACTTGATCCCGAGTTTGACGAGCCTCAGGTCGAAACTTCAACAACCGCTGAACCCGCACAACGCACAACTTCAACGACGACCGCCAGCGCGTCCGGTGGCTTCCTGTCCTCGTTCTTCGGCAATAACCAGGCCCCGACGCGATCGGTGTCATCCTCTCAGTCGCCTGGTCCGGTTGCCCTTGCTTCTGCCAGCCGGACCACGGCCATCAATCCTGGCGCCGGCGCGACAACCAGGCCGGCCATCGGTTTGGGGGGGCAGGATCTACCCGGGGTTCGTCAAGGCGAATTGTTCCAGATCGAGCGCCGAGCCAGCATGGATGATGATGGGCGCTCTGGTGATGTCCCTGGAAGCTACCGTGTCGCATCCATGGCCCCTGGTCTCGCACGACTGGCACCCAACGGTCTCGTGACACAAACCGACCGCGTCGACGTGAACTGCCTTCAACCCGCGCTGGTTCGCAAACTCAATCAAATCGAGCGCCATTTCGGACGTCGGGTGATTGTGACATCGGGTTACCGCAGTCCGCCGCAGAACAGGCGCGCGCGGGGCGCCAGCAATTCGCTGCACATGTATTGCGCGGCAGCCGACATCCAGATCGACGGCGTCAGCAAGGGGCAACTCGCAGAATTTGTCCGCAACATGCCGGGACGTGGCGGTGTCGGCACATATTGTCACACCGAATCCGTTCATGTGGACATTGGTCCGGAGCGCGACTGGAACTGGCGTTGCCGCCGTCGGAATTGATCCACATAAACTGAAAAATCGTGTGCCGGACGACTTGCCGTCCGGCGCAGGTGTCACTATAATCCGGCTCGCACGCGCCCATCGTCTAGCGGTCTAGGACGCCGCCCTTTCACGGCGGAAACACGGGTTCGAGTCCCGTTGGGCGTGCCACTCTCCGAGGGTCTTCCTAGACTGCCCTCCCGTAGCCCCCGATATGTTCCAGCGCCAAATACCTCATCTTGAGGTGACAACGGTTGGACTGAGGTGAGATGAGCGCTGATGTGCGCGATTTTTCTTGCCGAGCTGCGAACAGGCGCCTAAACGGAAGTCCGGTTCTGGGGGCGATTAGCTCAGTTGGTAGAGCGCTTCGTTTACACCGAAGATGTCGGGAGTTCGAGTCTCTCATCGCCCACCATACTCTCCCCAAGCCGCTGGCAATTCACCCCATTGGCCACTTTCCAAACGGCAATACCCAATTCTGGGTGCTGAGGTCTCCGTGCCAAGGTTGGGTTCTTTTTCTCGACCACGCCACGTGGGGATAATTGTTGCCGGCTTTCGGAAACTCTGGCGTGTCCCTCAATGCTGTTCTAGCATTCGCTTGGGCTACCGGTGGAGGAACGGTTGACCAGTCGTAGACGGTAAACGGGGGCGTGCCGAATGGGTCAGCCATTGTTGCGTTTAAATGGGCTGACCAAGGCTTATCCTGGCGTCATTGCAAATTCGGACGTGTCGTTCGACCTCAACGAAAACGAGGTTCACGCCCTTTTGGGCGAAAACGGTGCCGGCAAATCGACGCTTGTAAAGATCATCTACGGGCTCGTGCGCCCGGACAGCGGCGAGATGTTGCTGCGCGGCAAGCTCTATGAACCGGACAATCCCGCTACTGCGCGTGCCGCTGGCGTGGGCATGGTTTTTCAGCATTTTTCCCTGTTCGATGCGCTCGACGTTGCGGAAAACATCGCGCTGGGGATGGATTCGCCGCCGCCCATGCGCGAGCTTGCGCGCATGATCCGTGACGTGAGCCACGAATACGGCCTGCCGCTGGACCCGACGCGGCTGGTGGGTGAATTGTCGGCCGGCGAGCGCCAGCGCGTCGAGATCATCCGCTGCCTCTTGCAGAACCCAAAACTGCTGATCATGGACGAACCGACCTCGGTGCTGACGCCGCAGGAAGTGGAGATCCTTTTCCAGACGCTGCGCAAGCTTCGCGACGAAGGCACCTCGATCCTCTACATCTCCCATAAGCTCGAGGAGATACGTAGCCTGTGCGAGCACGCAACCGTGCTACGGTTGGGCAAGGTGGTCGCCACCTGCGACCCGCGCGAGAAATCGGCGCGGGAACTGGCCGAGATGATGGTCGGCACCACGCTGCAGCAGCCGGCGCGCACGACCGCCCCCGAAGGCGAAACCGCACTGGAACTGCGTGACCTGTCGCTGAAGTCGGAAAACCTGTTCGGCACCTCGCTGAAGAATGTGTCAGTCTCGCTGCGCCGGGGGGAAATCCTGGGCATTGGCGGGGTGGCCGGCAACGGACAGGACGAATTGCTGGCTGCACTCTCAGGTGAGGCACGCTCGGCACCAGACTCGGTGATTCTGGAGGGCAAACCGATTGGCCATCTCGGGCCGATCGCACGTCGAAGGCTTGGCCTTCTTGCAGCACCAGAGGAACGGCTAGGCCACGCCGCCGCCCCCGACATGAGCCTGACCGAGAATGCGCTACTGACCGGCGCAGTGCGCGAAAAGCTCGTCAAGGGCGGTTTCGTCGACTGGACGGGCGCACGCGCCTTCGCCGATCGTGTGATCCAGCGCTTCGACGTGCGCACGCCCGGCGCACATGTCGCGGCGCGCGCGCTTTCGGGCGGCAATCTGCAGAAATTCGTCATAGGCCGTGAGATCATGCAGCGCCCGGGCGTGCTGATCGTGAATCAACCGACATGGGGTGTTGATGCCTCTGCCGCAGCGGCCATCCGCCAGGCGCTGATCGACCTCGCCGAGGAAGGCGCGGCGGTCATCCTGATCAGCCAGGACCTCGACGAGATACTGGAGATCGCGGACAGTTTCGCCGCGCTCAATGGTGGCCGACTGTCCAACCCGCGGCCTGTGCGTGGCCTGACGCTCGAGGAGATTGGGCTGATGCTCGGCGGCGCGCATGACATGGAGGTGGCGCATGCTTCGTCTTGAAAAGCGCCCCTCCCCCTCGACTGCGTGGACGATTGCAACCCCGCTGCTCGCGGTCGCGCTCACCATGGTGGCTGGCGGCTTCCTGTTCGCGGTACTGGGCAAAGACCCTTTCGTCGCCATCAAGCTGATCTTCTTCGATCCGCTGTTCAGTGAACAATATGGCGCCTATTCGCGCCCGCAGTTGCTGATCAAGGCAGGCCCACTCATCCTGATCGCGATCGGCCTCTCAATTGGCTTCCGGGCTGGGGTCTGGAACATTGGTGCCGAGGGCCAGTACATTCTCGGCGCATTGTTCGGCGCGGGTGTGGCGCTCGCGCTGTTCCCCACGCCCGGCTGGTACATCTTCCCGCTCATGATCATCGCTGGTGCTCTGGGTGGCTTCCTCTGGGCGATGATCCCAGCGATCCTGAAGACGCGCTTCAACACCAACGAGATTCTGGTTTCGCTGCTATTGGTCTATGTGGCTCAGAAACTTCTGGCGGCGATGTCGCTGGGCCTGATGCGTAACCCCGACATTCCGGGCTTTCCCGGTTCGCGCAATCTCCGCCACTATCCCTCCGCGCATAATGCCGAACTGATTGCCGGCACGGGTATGCATTGGGGCGTGGCCGCGGCCTTCATTGCTGTAATCTTCGCCTATGTTCTGCTGCACAGGCACATCCTCGGCTTCCAGGTGCAGCTTGCTGGCCAGGCCCCGCGCGCGGCCCGCTTTGCCGGCGTTGCACCTGCAAAACTGGTGGTGGTCTGCCTGGGGCTGTCCGGTGCGCTAGCCGGCCTTGCAGGTATGTTCGAGGTGTCCGGACCGGCAGGCCAGGTCAATATCGACTTTGCCGTCGGCTATGGGTTCACCGCCATCATCGTTGCCTTCCTTGGGCGACTGCACCCGGTGGGCATCGTTCTGGCCGGTTTCCTTCTGGCGCTGACCTTCATCGGCGGCGAACTGGCGCAGTTCATCCTGCGCCTGCCATCCGCCTCCATCCAGGTCTTCCAGGGCATGCTGCTGTTCTTCCTCCTGGCACTTGACCTCCTGACCAACTACCGCATCCGGTTCAGCCCGGCGGAGGCGCGCTGATGGACCTGTCTTCGATCAATCCCGTTGTGCTGGCTGCCGCGCTCATGGTGGCTGCAACGCCTATCCTGCTGGCCGCTATCGGAGAACTGGTGGTGGAAAAGGCCGGAGTGCTCAATCTTGGCGTCGAGGGCATGATGATCGTCGGCGCAGTGCTCGGCTTCATCGTCGCCGTTCAGAGTGGCAATCCCTATCTCGGCATGCTGGGAGCGGCAATCGGCGGCGCAGGGCTGGGGCTGCTGTTTGCGCTTCTGACCCAGGTCCTGCTCGCCAACCAGGTCGCGTCCGGCCTCGCGCTGACCTTGTTCGGTCTCGGTTTTTCGGCGTTGCTCGGCCAGGGATTCGTCGGCATCAGCCCGCCACGTACACCGAAACTGAATTTCGGCCCCCTTTCAGACTTGCCGGTTCTGGGACCTGTTCTCTTCTCGCACGATTTCATGGTCTACATGTCGATCGCGATCGTCGCCGCCGTCTGGTATTTCCTGCGCTTCACCCGCGCGGGCATGATCCTGCGTGCCGTCGGCGAAAACCATGACGCAGCCCATGCGCTTGGCTACCGAGTTCGCCGCATCCGCGTTCTGGCGATCATGTTCGGTGGGGCCTGCGCCGGCATGGGCGGCGCCTATCTCAGCCTGATCCGAGTGCCGCAATGGACCGAGGGTATGACGGCGGGTGCGGGCTGGATCGCGCTGGCGCTCGTCGTTTTCGCATCCTGGCGGCCATGGCGCGTGGTGCTCGGCGCGTATCTGTTCGGCGGCATCGTGGTGCTGCAACTCAACCTTCAAGCGGCCGGTTTCCGCATTCCAGTGGAATACTTGTCAATGTCTCCGTACCTGATAACCATTCTGGTTCTGGTGCTTATTTCGTCCGGCAAGGCGCGCGGGTCGCTTAACGCACCCGGCTCGCTGAACCGATCCTTCCACGCTTCCGGGTAGCCGGGGCTTCAAGGCGGCGCAGTCCGCAAAACGAAAAAGGGGAACACTAAATGAAAATCAGCAAACTACTCGCCGCGGCCGCGCTCAGCGTTGTGCTGGCCTCACCGGCCTTCGCAGACGATCCGCTGAAGGTAGGTTTCATCTATATCGGCCCGGTTGGCGACCACGGATGGACCTTCACTCACGATCAGGCGCGCCTCGCTGTCGAAGAGCATTTCGGCGACCAGGTCGAGACCTCCTATGTCGAGAACGTCGCCTATGGACCGGATGCCGAGCGCGTGATGACCCAGATGGCACTGTCGGGCGTCGACATGATCTTCGCCACCTCCTTCGGCTACGGACCCGACGTCAACAACGTCGCCGAACGGTTCCCGGACGTGGCCTTCGAGCACGCCACAGGCTACATTCAGGATCAGCAGAACGTATCGCTCTACAATGCGCGATTCTACGAGGGTCGTGCCGTGATCGGCCATATCGCCGGCAAGATGACGGAAACCAACACGGTCGGCTACATTGCCTCCTTCCCGATCCCGGAAGTGGTGATGGGCATCAACTCGGCCTATCTGCACGCCTCTAAGGTCAATCCCGACGTCCAGTTCCGCGTCGTATGGGTCTATTCCTGGTATGACCCGGCCCAAGAGGCCGCCGCTGCCGAGGCTCTGATCGAGCAGGGTGCCGACATTCTCATGCAGCACACCGACTCGACCGCACCGATCACGATCGCGCAAGATCGTGGCATCCTCGCCTTCGGCCAGGCCTCCGACATGACCTCGTTCGCTCCTGAGGCACATCTCACCGCGATCCTGGATGTCTGGGCGCCCTATTACATCGAGCGTATCCAGGCCAAGATGGACGGCACCTGGGAAGCAGGCGACGTGTGGCACGGCATTGACGACGGCATGGTCGGCTTTGCGCCGTTCAACGACCGCATTCCAGCCGATGTCCGCGAGGAAGCCGAGGGCATGATCGAAGCAATCCGGTCGGGCGAGTACCACCCCTTCACCGGTCCGATTGCAAAGCAGGACGGCTCGGACTGGCTGGCTGAGGGTGAGACGGCACCGGACGGCGACCTGCTCACGATGGACTTCTATATCGAGGGCATGACCGGCGAAGTGCCGAACTGATCAGAAATCTGGCCGCCGCGTCTCAATAAAGGACGCGGCGGCTGGTGTCGTGTTCCGTTGTCGGCTGACAACAAATCTTGCCGCTTTCAAGGATCAGGCCCAGCAGGTTCAAGGTTCCGATAGGTTTCGGGTTTGAAGCGCGGTACGCACAGGCAGAGGAAGATCAGGTTGCCCTTGCCAGTATTCGTAATCCGCTGCGGCGTACCTGCCGGGATATCCACCCGGTCGCCCGCACCAACTCTCGCTTGCTTTCCGTCGATTTCGACAATCCCCTCCCCTGACTCAATGACGTAGATCTCCCTTACGCCGATCAGACTATGGAGTTGGGTCGTAACGCCCGGCTCTACCCGCGCTCGTGCAATTGAAGAGAGGGGGCAATCGGGCGCGTTAAACAGCTCCATGATGTAGCAACGCTCGGCCGTGTAGAACTCGCCTTGTGAATCGGCAGGCAGGACAAAGTCTGGTCGCGGCATGACGCTCCTCGCTGGAATCGACAGTCACCCTAACAAAAGTCAACGAGCTTTGACGAATGTTGAATCGGGCTTGACGAACAGGAAACTCCTTTGCTCTTGTGCAGTCTGGCCGGGATCGATCGTATTCCTCCTCCGAAGCGATCCGGCCCCTCGCAGAGCAGGGAGCATCATATGAAAAAATCAATCGTCACGCTGCTTGGGGCAGCATTCATGGGCGCAACCGCGCTGACCGGCGCGCATGCCCAGGACAAGCTGTTCGTTTACGTCTCGCCCGACCCGATCGGCGTCAATGCCTTTCTCCAGATGGGCCAGACCGGCGCTGAAGCCGCTGGTGAACGCTTTGGTGCCGAGGTCCTGACCTTCGAGAGCGCCAATGCCGCCGCCCGGCGCGACAATGTCGAAGCTGCTCTGAACGAAGGCGCCGACATCATCATGGTCGCGGGCTTCGAGTTCAACGACATCATTTCGCAGCTCGCGCCAACCGCTCCCGACACGCAGTTCCTGATCGTCGATCAGTGCATCGCAGACCGACCCGACAATGTTCACTGCGCCGTCTTCCGCGAATATGAAGCCACCTATCTGATTGGCGTTGCAGCGGCCATGCTGACCGAGGTCGACAAGGTCGGCGTCGTCAGCGCGCTCGATATCCCCTTCCTGCACCGCTACACCGAAGGCTACGCCATGGGTGCCCGCTCGGTCGATTCCGATATCGAAGTCGACATACGCTGGGTGGGCGGCGAGAATCCGTTCTCCGATCCGGTTCGCGCGAAGGAACAGGCTGCGGCGATCCACGCCGCCGGTTCCGACGTGATCTTCACCGCGACGGCTGGTGGCGATTTCGGTGTGTTTGAGGCTGCGCGCGAGCAGAACTTCAAGGCCTTCGCGGTGGACGTCAATCTCTGCCCTGAAGCCCCTGAGCAGATGGTATCGGGCACGCTGAAGCGCGTCGATAACGCCATTCTGGCAGCCGTCGAGGCCATCGAGGCAGGAGAGACGTAGGTCACGCTCGCCATGGGCTTGGCCGAGGGTGGCATGTCGATCATCGGGCTGGAAGAGGAGGGCCTGGCCGACAGCCAGTGCCTGATCGCCGACATGCCGGAAGTGCTTGAGCGCGTCCGTGCCGTCGCCGAGGAAATCAAGTCCGGATCACTTGAGATTCCGGATCCGATGTTCGCAAACTGATCGACATCGAACGACAGGCTCCCGGCGTCAGGACCCTGGCGCTGGGAGTGTTTTTCTTGATCAAGAACCGAGAGAACTCGTGACGGTTTCGGTCGAACTGACTGACATCACCGTGCGTTTTGGCACGCTCACGGCAGTGGATTGCGTATCGCTGGCGCTCGCGCCGGGCGAAATCCATGCCGTGGTGGGTGAAAACGGTGCCGGCAAGAGCACCATCATGAACGTGCTCTTCGGCCTTATCGCGCCGGACGAGGGCTCTATCCATATCAATGGCGACACCCGAATCTGGCGGACGCCTCAGGATGCCATCGCACACGGCATCGGCATGGTGCACCAGCATTTCATGCTCCAGGATTCGATGACCGTTCTGGAGAACGTCGTCCTGTGTGCCGAGCCCGTCCGCGGCGGGGGCTTTGTCGATTTCTCCTCCGCGCGCCGCAAACTAGAAGACATTGCCGGCAGATACGGAATCCGTATCCGGCTAAACGCCCGTGTCGAAACCCTTTCGGTCTCAGAACGCCAGATGGTCGAGATCCTGAAGGTTCTTTACCGCGAGGCGGAAGTTCTCATCCTTGACGAACCGACGGCAGTCCTTACGCCGCAGGAAACCGAGAGCCTGTTTACGATCCTTGCGGGCTTCAAGTCTGCAGGCAAATCGATCGTGCTGATCACGCACAAGCTTGACGAAGTGATGCGTATTGCCGACCGGGTCAGCGTCATGCGCGGGGGGAAGCTGGTCGCTTCCGGCCCATTGGCCGAAACCAGCAAACAGGAAATCGCCAAGGGCATCATCGGGGGTGATCTCCCGGCACCTCGGACACGCGCGCCGCATCGGCCCGGTGCACCGGTGCTTTCGGTTGAAGAACTGGAGCTCAAGGGAACAAACCGACCTATCGGCCCGATCAACCTCTCCGTCTGCGAAAGAGAGATCGTCGGCATTGCGGCTGTGGCCGGCAACGGCCAGAGCGAACTCATCGAAGCTCTTGTCGGTCTGCGCCCGATCTCGGCGGGCGAAGCCACGCTTCTGGGGAAACCGATATCCAGCCTCGACGTGTCGCAGCGACGTGCGCTCGGGTTGAGCTATATCCCGACCGACCGCCAGCGCGTTGGCCTTGCCCTTGAGGGGCGCATATCGGAGAACGCCATTATCGGCCGAGAATTGCTGCAGAAATTTCGCCGGGGACTGTTCCAGGTCCGCACCGCGATCGATGGTTTTGCGCGCGAACTGATCGATAGATACCGGATCAAGGTAGCGGGCCCGAGGGCCAAAGCATCGTCCATGTCCGGCGGCAACAAGCAGAAACTGGTCGTTGGTCGTGAACTCTCGCGCCGCACGCCGCTGGTGATTGCTGAAAACCCGACCTGGGGCGTCGATATCGGAGCGATCGAATTCATTCACGAGGAACTGGTGCAGATGCGCGACGACGGACACGCTATCCTGCTCGTTTCCACCGAGATCGACGAAATCCTGGCGTTGTCGGACAGGATACTCGTCATGTTCGAAGGCAAGATCGCGGGCGTTTTCGACGGGGTCGGCGCTGACCGCCTCGAGATTGGCGCGCTGATGACCAGTCATGCGCTGCACGAGATCGGGCAAGGGGCGGCTTGATGGATTTCATGGATCGGGATTTCAGGGCACGTCTTGGTCCTTGGATCGCTGTGGTGGCCTGGCTGTTTGCCATCCTGCTGGTGCTGATGCTGCTCGTCGGCGCCTCGCTCGAAGCGGGGTTGTGGGGCTTTTTCAACGGCGCATTCGGCGGACGCAACAGCGCCTATCTGATGACGACGATCGGCCGTTCGGCGCTGATCATCGGGATGGCGCTGGCCGTGCTCGTCAGCTTCCGTGCCGGGCTGTACAATATCGGTGGCGAAGGACAGCTGGTCGTCGGCGGCATCGTTGCCGCGCTTGTGGGCATCTACATGCCTGGTCCCGGACTCGTGGTCCTGGTTTGCGGCATCCTGGCGGGCATGGCGGGCGGCGCCCTGTGGGCGATGCTGTCAGGCGCACTGCAGGTCTATATGGGCGTGCCGCTGCTTATCGGATCGCTGCTGCTGAACTACCCTGCCCGCTACGTCACCTCCTATCTGGTCGGCCACCCATTCCGCGACCGCGCCGCCGGGTTGCCGCAGACGCATATGGTACCGACCGAGGCTTGGCTGCCCAACTTTCCAGGAACCCGGCTCGATGTCGGCATCTTGCTTGTCCTTCTCGTAGCGGTCATCACGATCGTCTACGCGCACAAGACCGTGCCGGGCTATCGCGCCCGCATGAACGGCCTGGCCCCGGACTTCGCGCGTGCATCGGGCCTTCCAGTCAAGAAGCTGGTTTTCCAGACCCTCGCCATGAGTGGAGCGATTGCAGGCCTTGTCGGTGCGATCGCAGTGTTCGGCGTTCACTACCGTTTCGCCGACGGCATGCTGGTCCAGCCGCTTTATGCCTGGACCGGGATCATCGCGGTCCTCATGGTTGGGATGGTGCCGTGGGCCGTGCCGCTTTCAGGGTTCTTCTTCGCCGCGCTGCAGACAGGCTCTGCCGGAATGGAGCGGACTGCGGGCATACCGAAGGAGATCGGGCTGATCATGCAGGCAGCAATCATCCTTTTCGTGGCCAGCAGACTGGCGGTGGTCAATCTGGCAGGCTCGGCACGAGGAGGCAGCAGCGATGATCGCGCTTGATGTTCTTCTCGACCCTGCCCTGCTGCAATCCATACCGCGGTTCCTGACGCCAATTCTCCTGGCGGCGCTCGGCGGCGCCCTCTGCGAAAGAGCCGGCGTCTTCAACATCGGTCTGGAGGGCTTCATCCTGATGGGCGCCTTCTGCGCGGTTGTCGGGGCCTTCTTCTTCGGCACTCCTTGGATGGGCGCGCTAGCGGCAATGGCCGGGGGCGTGGTCATGGCCCTGATCTTCGCAGAATTCCACCTGCGGCGGCCGGGCGATCCCATCGTAGTTTCGATTGCGATCAATCTGTTGGCCGCGGGGCTCACGATCTATCTGCTTACCGCGATCTTCGGAGCATCCGGCGCCTTTCGCGATCCCGCCATACGTGGGTTCCAGATGATCCACATCCCGATCATCCGCGATATCCCGGTGATCGGCCAACTCTTCAGCGGCCAGTCGATCCTGTATTATCTGTCGCTGGTGGTGGCAGTGGCGATGTGGCTTTTCTTTGCCTATCACCGGCTCGGGCTTCGTATCCGGGCGGCGGGCGAAAACCCGGCCGCCCTGGTTGCCGGCGGTGTGGACCCGCGGGTCGTGCGGCTTTACGCGCTGATCGGCTGCGGCATGCTGTGCGGGTTGGCCGGCGCGCAGCTCTCCATCGCGAACGTGACACTCTTCGTCGAAAACATGAGCGCAGGACGCGGCTGGATCGCCGTGGTGGCGGTTCTGCTGACACGCGGCAATCCCCTGGCAATTCTGGCGATCGCCGTAATCTTCGGGACGGTCGACAGTCTCTCCTTCCGCGTGCAGGGCTTTGGCGCGCCGCAGCAGTTCACCGACATGATGCCCTATCTCGCGACGTTGCTGGTCCTGATCGGTCTGTCCTGGTGGCGAAAGTCGCGCCAGACGAAGTACTAGGAGGACATCATGGTCGAACTCGCCATCACCAACGCCACGATCCTGACGGCAGATGCCGCCGGCACGCGCCATCACGATGCGACTGTGCTGATCCGCAACGGCCGTATCGTGGCTATCGGCGCCGATGACGAGTTGGCCGATACGGCGGCAGGTGCCAACACACTCATCGACGCTGGTGGCATGCTGGTCATGCCCGGACTCATCAACACCCACTGCCACATCGCCAGCACGCTTTTTCGCGGGCTGGTCGAAGACCTGCCGCTGGAGCCCTGGCTGCAGCGGATATGGAAGGCGGAAGCGGCAATCCTCAACCCCCAGACCACGCATCTGGGCTCGCTGCTGGGTCTGGCAGAGATGGCGCTTGGCGGCGTCACCACGGTCATGGACATGTTCTGGCATCCCCATGAGACGGTTCGAGCGTCGCGCAAGGTGGGCATCCGCATATCAACGGGCGGCATCGTCTTCGACGCGCCGGGCGTCACCGGTCACACGGTGGAACAGCGTTTCGAGGAAGCTGAAAGGTTCTTCCAGGACTTCACGAATGCGTACGATGTAATTCCGGCCATCATGCCGCATGGCACCTACACGGTTGCCCCGGACAACCTGAAACGGGCGCGGGTTCTGGCAGACCGTCATGATAGCCTGTTCTGCACTCACGCCGCCGAAACGCGCTTCGAGGTGGACGATATCACCAATCGCTACGGCCGCTCGGTGATCCGTCACCTCGACCATCTGGGACTGCTCGACGAGCGCGCGGTGCTGGCCCACTGCGTGCATCTCGATGACGAGGAGATCGCCATTCTGGCGCGGACCGGGGCGCGACCTTCGCACAATCCCGTCTCCAATCTGAAGCTCGCTTCCGGAATCGCGCCAGTTCCCGAAATGCTGGCAGCAGGCATCACCGTCTCGCTTGGGACGGATGGGGCGGTTTCAGGCAACGATCTGGATCTCTGGCTGGCGATGCGCCTTGCCGCCATGCTGCACAAGGGCGTCAAGGGTGACGCGCGGCTTGTCTCGACGCAACAGGCGCTTACGATGGCAACGCTTTCCGGCGCCGTGACGCTGGGCGTTTCTGACCGTATCGGTTCGCTCGAAATCGGCAAGGAAGCCGATTTCATCATGATCGATCTCGACCGCGCGCATGCCGTCCCGCTCTTCGATCCGCTGACCCATGCGGTGTTTTCAACCAACAAGTCAGATGTCCGTCATGTCTTCGTGGGTGGAAAGCAGATCGTTAGAGACCGCGAACTGACCAGCGTCGTGCTTTCCGACGTGCTCGCTGAAGTCCGCGAATTGGCACCGCGGATCGAGGCGTCGATCGCCTGACCGCAATCTTTGAGTATCCAAGGAGTATGGGAATGATGCAGTCGCAACTGGCGAGGCTTAATAACGCGCACCGCTCAATTGCCGGAAGGGTCGGCGAGCCGGTTGAAGTAGCCATGATTCTTGGCTCGGGCCTTGGCCATCTTGCCGCCGCCGTGGAGGAGCCGGTCACGGTACCATATGCCGAGATCGAGGGTTTTCCGGTCTCGACGGCTCCCGGTCACAAGGGACAGCTCGTCATCGGACGCCTCTACGGGCGTCGTGTGGCGATCATGGAAGGCCGGTTGCATCTTTATGAGGGCTGGTCGCCCCGGGACATCGCACTGGCAGTCTATCTGCTCAACCGGCTTGGCGCGGGCACGCTGGTCGTGACCAACGCGGCCGGTGGGCTGAACCCGGATTACGGACCCGGCGAGGTCATGCTGATCGCGGATCACATCAATTTCACCGGCGTCAATCCGCTGACCGGCCCCAATGACGAGGCCATCGGCCTGCGTTTCCCGGACCTCTCGCGGGCATACGATCCCGACCTGCTGCGGAAGGCGATGGTTGCGGCCGAGAGTGCGGGGGTGCCGGTTCACCAGGGCATCTATGTCGGGCTTGCCGGCCCATCGCTAGAGACCAATGCAGAGCGTCGCTACTATCGCTCGACAGGCGGCGACGCCGTCGGCATGTCGACGGTGACGGAAACGATCGCTGCCGTTCATGCCGGGATGAAGGTGCTCGGCATCTCCGCCATCACCAATGCGGCGACGGGCGGACCGGACCAGCAGCCCGATACGATCGAAGACGTCATGGCCAATGCCGCCGTTTCCGGGCGCAAGATGGACGCACTTTTGCAGCGGCTGATCCCGGAGGTCTGAGCCATGGCGCTGGCAATCGATCTGGTCGGTTACTGCATCCTGGTTACCGGCGGCAGTTCGGGGATCGGCGCCGGCATTGCACGGCGGTTGAGCGAAGCGGGCGCCAGGGTGCTGATCGGCTATCGGACGGATCGGGCTGCTGCAGAAACGGTCGCGGCAGATTGCGCCGGTTCGGCCATACTGGCGGCAGACCTGACCGAAAGCGGCGCGGCCGACAGGCTTTTCGACCAGGCTCTTGAGGTCGCGGGTCGCCTCGATGGCTTGGTCAATTGTGCCGGCCCCCAGACGCTCGCCCCGTTTGACGCCCTCGACGAACGGGATTGGGCATCGATGCAGGCCGCCCATGTCAACGCGCCTGCGCAGTTGATCCGCCGGCTGGCGGCCCATGCGAGCATGGCCGGGCACCCGGCGGCAGTGGTCAACATCGCGTCGATCGAAGGCGACAGGCCTGCGCCCGCCCACGCGCACTATGCGGTGGCCAAGGCCGGGCTGGTGATGCTCACCCGTGCGGGGGCGCTCGAATGCGGCCCCCTGGGCGTGAGGGTCAACGCGATCTCGCCGGGGCTGATCGGCCGGCCGGGCATCGAGGTGCAATGGCCGGAAGGCGTCGAACGCTGGCAGAAGGCCGCGCCGCTTGGCCGGCTGGGACGTCCGCGCGACATCGCCGACGCCACGGCCTTCCTGCTGTCGCCACTGGCCTCCTGGATCACCGGCGCCAATCTGGTCGTCGATGGCGGGATCAGTGCGGGCCCCGGCTGGTAGGATCAGCCGGAGGCCACCGCCACCAGACGGCGCGTCGCGTCCACGATGCCCTCGGGCGCACGCATCAGTGCGCCGCCGACCAGATAGATGACGTCGTCGCCGTAGACCGCGCGAATCTGCGGGATCTTCTCGATGCTCATCCCGCCGCCCGGTGCCGGCAGGATCGGCCGCAGGCTGCCGAACGCCTCGCCGCATCCGTCGGCAATGGAACGGCATTCTGCTTGCGTGAAGCCGAAACGCCCGCCGAAATTGGGATAGACGACCGCGTCGGCGCCCATCATGCGCGTGAGCAGCCCATAGAAGACGCGATGCGAGAACCCGGTCGTAGGCGTGATCGTATTGGCACCGGAGAAAGTCGGATGGGTGATGATCGGCAGGCCGAAATCCGGATCGCGCGCCAGCGTGCGCGCGACATCGAAGCCGAGGAGACCGGGCGCCAGCATCACAGCGCCCGCCCCCCATTCACGCGCCTTGCGGGCGCGTTCGATGGCCAGCCCAGTCTCCGCCGTCACGTTGGGTACGAAGACCGTCCGACCGCCGCTTCGGCCGTTGGCTTCGCCGACCGCCTCGATGCAGGCCTTCACCCGATCATCGAAGGGCGCGGTCGCCTGGTCGACCAGGCCGTGATCGTCCTTGACGAAATCCATACCGCCAAGGGCGAATTGCGCGGCGCGCTCGGCAAGCGCCGCAGTACCAAGGCCAACCGGCTTGATTGCCGACATGAAGAGCGGGCGCCCCGAGGCTCCGGCCCGAGAACGCAGACCTTCCGCACCAAAGCGCGGACCGCCGCAGAGCGCTTCCAACTCGTCGTTCAGTTCGATGTCGATGACGCGCAGGCCGGCAAGAATTGAACTGTTGCCGAAGATGATGTTGAGAAGCTGCAGGAAGTCACCGCCGACATCGTCGTTCGCATAGGAGATCGTGGCGCGGAAGCCACCCTGCGACCCAGTGTCGGGTGCCAGGGCCACGAGCCGCCCAAGCATGACATCCTCGACATAGCCGATAGGCACGGCGTCACGCGGGATTTCGAGCGTCTGTTCCAACGCCACGGCCTCGGCGCGCGCACGCGCTTCGTCCGCGTCACCAGCGGCGAGCCAGTAGGTCACCGAAAACCGCTCGCTCATCTCACAGCGCCTCGGCCTTGGCTGCCGAGTGGACGTCGTCGAGGCGCACGGCATCCAGTTCGTCCTCGCCGATCGTCAGCGGGCGTTCGAGCAGGCCGAGAATCGTGTCGACAAGCGCCTTGGCGTCGAGTCCGTATTTCTTCATCAGATAGGGACGTGAGGCGCCATGAGCGAAAGTGTCGTTCAAGCCGAGGCGGCGCAAGGGAACACCGATGCCCTCCTCCGCCATGATCTCGGCTGCAATCGTGCCGAGACCTCCCGTGACGATGTGGTTCTCCAGCGTCACCACGCCCTTCTTGCCGCGTGCGGCAGCCAGAAAACTGTCCCGATCGAAAGGCTTCAGCGTGGAGGCATGAAGGTGATGGACAGAAATGTCGTGCCCGGCCAGCGCCGCGCTGGCGCGCATTGCTTCCTCGGTGCAGATACCCGAAGTCAGCACCAGGACATCGTCGCCTTCGCTCAGCGTGCGCAGCCGGTTGAATTCAAACGGCGTCGAGAAAAGCCGCGGCACCTGCCCGCGCAGGATACGCACATAGACCGGACCGTCGATCGAATCGGCCACTTCGAGCACCGTTTCCACCTCGGTTGCATCGCCCGTCTCCAAGACCGTCATATTCGGCATGGCGCGCATGACGGCGATGTCTTCGATCGCCTGATGCGTGATGCCGCCTGGCGTGGTGATGCCCGGCAGAAAACCGATCATGCGAACCTTGCGGTTGGAATAGGCAATCGAATTGACCAGTTGGTCGTAGGGTCGGCGATAGAGGAAGACCGCAAAAGTGTGGATGAATGGCCGGTAGCCCTGCATGGCCAGACCGCCAGCGAAGGACAGCATGTTCTGCTCGGCCATGCCAAGAGACAGAAACTGGTCCGGATGGCGGTCGCGGAAGCCATCTACCTCACATGACGAGGTGAGATCGGCGGACAGGCACAAGACCTCCGGCCGCGCGACCGCGAAGGCCTCGAATGCGCTGGCATAGGGGCGATTGACGATCTCAACCATGTGAAAGGGCCTCTAGTTCCTGGTCGGCGATGCCAAGTTCGCGCGCAATTGCGGCCTGCATATCCTGCTTTTCCTGGGCGGACTTGAACCGGACATAGTGCAGACGGGGGAACCGGCGTTCCAGATATGGCATGCCCTGGAAGGGCGAGGTGTTGGCAAGCACGAACAGCGCCCTGCACGGCTCGAAGGATGTGGCCGCCGAGCGGAGTGCGCCCAGATCGTGCCCGTCCACTGAACGAACGGTCGCGCCGAAGCTGGCAATGCGCGAAGCGAGATCGCCCAGATCGAGGACGTCGCTCATGGCGCCGTCGCATTGCTGGCGATTGACGTCGACGATCACGCCGACATTGTCGATGCCGTGGTGGTTGAGCGCTGCCAGGCATTCCCAGGTCTGGCCTTCCTGGAATTCGCCATCGGACATGAACACCCAGACCTTGCCCGACTCGCCCTTGCGCTTGCGCGCCCATGCGATGCCGGCGGCCATGGATAGACCCTGCGCCAGCGAGCCTGTCGTCACCTCCATACCCGGGCTGTGCTCTGCGCCGATCATCTCGACCGATCCGCCATCGCGGTTGAAATGCTCTAGCGCGTCCTCTCCCATCCGGCCCATCTCGATCAGGGCGGAGTAGATGACGAGCGCGTAGTGCGCGGGCGACACGATAAAGCGATCATATTCAGGCGCGAATGGCCCATGGTACCCAGCGCCGGTGAAGGCATCGGGGTTCTGTGCCGAGGGCACGCCCATGAAGGGCATCGGCGTCATGGGCAGTGTCGGCGCGCCGAGATGGAGCACTTCGTTGTACATCAGCGCGAGAAAATCGGCGGCCGAGCACGCCTGGCTCAGATAGCCGCCATCATTGCGCATGGAATGAAAGAAGACGCGCTTGCGAATGCCGTGCGCAATCTCTTCCGTGGTACGGGAATTGGGTATGGCCATGGTCTATTCGGCTGCCTGTCTTTCGGGGAAGAGGCGCGCGAGCCCTTCTGCGGATGCGTCGGCTACGCCGCGCTCGGTAATCAGTCCGGTAACGAGACGGGCGGGCGTCACGTCGAAGGCCGGATTGCCGGCCGGTGAGGCCTCCGGGGAAATGCGAACCTGCGTAACCTTGCCCTCGGCGGTCTTGCCCCAGACGAGCGAGACCTCGTCGCCGCTGCGTTCCTCGATCGGGATTTCCTTCACCCCGTCGCGCACCGTCCAGTCGATGGTCGGCGATGGCAGGCAGACATAGAACGGGACGTTGTTGTCCTTGGCTGCCAGCGCCTTCAGATATGTGCCGATCTTGTTGCAGACATCGCCGTTGGCCGTCGTTCGGTCGGTTCCCACCAGCACCAGATCGACATTGCCATGCTGCATCAGGTGTCCGCCGGCATTGTCGACGATGAGCGTATGCGGCACACCATGCCCGGCCATTTCCCAGGCCGTCAGCTGCGCTCCCTGGTTCCGCGGACGCGTCTCGTCGACATAGACATGGACCGGGATGCCGGCCTCGGTCGCCAGATAGATGGGCGCGGTTGCGGTGCCGTAATCCACAGTGGCAAGCCAGCCGGCATTGCAGTGGGTCAGGATGTTGACGGGCTCGCCCGGCGCCTTGCGCAAGGCGATCTCGCGAATGATGGCCAATCCGTTCTCACCGATCGCACGGTTGATCTCGATATCTTCGGCGGCGATCTCGGCTGCCTTCCGGTAGGCTGCTTCGGCGCGGCCTTCGACCGGCAACTTGCCCAGAACCGCGCGCATCGCGTCGAGCGCCCAACGCAGGTTGATCGCGGTCGGGCGCGTTTCGTGCAAGACGTCATAGGCGTTGGCGAGAGCGGCGTCCGATGCGTCTTCGGCCATCTGCCAGGCAATGCCATAGGCAGCGGTCACGCCGATCAACGGAGCACCGCGAACCCACATGTCGCGAATGGCAGTCGCGAAGTCTTCAAGACTGGCCAACTTGACCACCCGGAACTCGTGCGGCAGCCAGCGCTGATCGATGATGTCTACCGAACGACCATCCTCGTTAAGCCAAATGGTCGTGAAATGCTTGTCGCCGACTTTCATGGCAGAAACCTCTCTTCAATTCTCCGGGCCAGCGCATTGGCCTGGCTCATCGAGTGAATTCCGTGGCGATTGACAACCAGGTGCCGGCCCATGGCCAAAGCCTTGGCTTCGCATCGTGCCCGCAGTTCCTCATCCTCAATGGTCTCGAATTCGGCATTGTGCGCGAGACCGAGGATTCGACGGTGCATCTCGACCCCTGCATAACCCAGCAAATCTCGCCAGATCTCGGCCAGCATCCTATCAAGCGCCTGATGCGCGCCCAACTCGTCGCCCTGGTCTTCAAAAAGCGTGCGGGGATAGAGCATGCCGTTGCGCTCACTGTGCCACAGGCGCGTGAACTCGTCCGTGAACACCTGCCAGACCTCCTCGCAGACGCCCAGCAGATAGTCCCGCATCTCGTCACGCGAACCTTCGCTCTCATGACCGGCCTGGGAGAAATAGGCGGTCCAGAAATTGCCGAGCAACATGCCCACATCGAAGGCCATGGGACCGTAGAAGGCGAATTCCGGATCGATGACCCGCGTGTCCTCCGCGGTCACCATCACCGACCCGGTATGGAGGTCGCCGTGCACCAGCGTCTCGGCATTGCTGGCGAATTTCTGCTTCAGGATCTGCGCCTCGACCTTCAGATCGCGATCGGCGCGCAGATTTGCCACTACGGCGTCCAGTTGCGGCGAGGTATGCCGGTTCATCTCGGCTTCGAAATAAGGATCGGTGAAGACGAGATTTTCGGTGATGTCGCAGAGTTCGATATTGTCTGCAAACAGCGCGAGATCCTTCTTTCGGCTGGCAGCTTCCAAGCTGAGATCCGAGCCGCGGAAGAGCGTGCGTGCAGCAAAGAGCCCCAGGTCACAGCCAATTTTCGGCAGAACCTGTCCTTCGATCAGCGCCTTTCTCAAAATGATATGAGGGCTGAGAAACTCCATGACGATGAGCGCCTGCTGCTCGTCGAAATGATAGATTTCCGGAACCCTGCCCGGATCGCGCTCGGCCTGCCGTGTAAGGGCATGGTATTCGAAGAAGGACCGTTTCAAAGGTAGCGGCCAGCTGTCGCCGACCAGCCGGACATAGGGCAGCGCCTGCTTGACGATCGCAGTTCCCTGACTGCCTTCCACGATGAAGACGAGGTTGAGATTGCCGTCTCCAACCTCCCGCACTTTCCAGCGTTCGGCATCGTTTCCGATACGCCGTGTGAGCGCTTCGATATCGCCCAACCGTTTAGGCAGGCTCGTCACGCAGAGCGGCTCGAAGGCCGACGCATTCTTCATCTTTTCCTCCCTGCAACCCCGTCTGCACCAGCGTAGCAGACCCTTGGCTAAAGCTGGATTTATCAATTGTCAATCGGCTTGACATTTGATTAGGCCTTGCTAGCATCCACGCCAATGGGAGGAGACGAAATGGTGGCGGAAGCCGTCTTTCGGGTCAGTGGACTCTACAAATCGTTCGGACCGATCAGGGTTCTGGAGGGCGTCGACCTGTCGCTCGACCCTGGTTCTGTGACGGTTCTGATGGGCGCTAACGGCGCGGGCAAATCGACCCTGGTCAAGATCGTCAGCGGCCTCTATGCGATGTCGGCAGGTTCGATGACGCTTGCAGGACAGTCCTACTCTCCCGCCAGCCCTGCAGACGCGATGCGCGCAGGCGTGGTCACCGTCCATCAGAACATCAATGACGGTGTCGTTGCCGATCTCGACGTGGCAACGAACCTGACCCTTGATCGGCTGAGCGGCAAAGGGGCGCGCCTGTTCTTCAACCCCAGATCCGTTCGTGCGGAAGCGCGCGCTGTCGCAGAACGCATGGGATTGGACCTCGATCTGAAAAAGCAGGTCGGCACCCTGTCGCTTGCGGATCGCCAACTCGTTGCCATCGCAAGAGCCATGGCCCGTGACCCGCGCGTCCTCATTCTCGACGAGCCCACCTCCTCGCTTTCGAGCGCAGAGGCAGATCGTCTGTTTGCCCTTGTCGATCGCCTGCGCGAACGAGGCGTCGCCATTCTCTACATCTCGCATCGCATGTCCGATATCAGGCGCGTCGCCGACAAGATTGTCGCGCTTCGCGACGGCGTGATTACCGGGACGTTCGACCAGAAACCCCTCGACTACGAAGAGGCCGTCAACGCGATGCTGGGGCGGCGGGTCGATGCAGGCCAGCTTGAGTATCGTGCACCTGGACGCACGATCTTTTCGGCCAGCCAACTGGTCATTGCGCCTCAGTCACAACCCTTCGATCTCCAGCTTGGTGCGGGAGAAATCGTTGCCGTCACCGGGCTCGTGGGCGTGGGAAAGACGGCACTTGCCGAAACGATTTTCGGCCTGACCAGACCGCTGTCCGGCGAGATGGTGCTGGAAGGCCGGAACTATGCCCCGTCCAGTCCCGGCGATGCGATCCAACGCGGCGTGTTCCTTCTGGCCAAGGATCGGGCAACCAGCGGCATCGTCGGCGACTTCGACATCGCGCGCAACATTAGCATGCCGTTTCTCCAAGCATTGTCGATGGGCGGCATTGTTCAGCGCCGAGTGGAACAGAAGCGGGCGCGCGAGCAAATCGCCGCGCTCGACATCGTCTGCCGCAGCGAGCGCGAGGACATGGCTGCACTGTCGGGCGGAAACCAGCAGAAGGTCATGGTCGCCCGCTGGATGGCCGAGCCGTCGCGGCTGTTCATTCTCGACGAACCGTTCCAGGGCGTCGACATTTCGGCCCGCCGGGACATGGCGGCCAAGCTGCGCGCCTCGTCCGGCGACCGCGCGACGCTCGTCTTCCTCAGCGAACTGGACGAGGTGTTCGAGATCGCCGACCGGATCCTGGTCATGTCGGAGCACACGATCGTCGGCGAACACCGCAATGGCGAGGTCGATTTCGACCGCCTGCTGTCGCAGATCGCGGGGCAGCACAGTCTCGAACACGTCGCGACCCAACAACCATGACGGATGAAACAAGCAGCATGACCACCCGAACGAGCGAACTTCCCGACCCGCGACGCCGTTTCGATGGCCAGCGCCTTATCGAACTCGCGATCCGGTATGGCTTCATTGCGCTGCTCGTGGGGATGGTGCTGTATTTCTCCATCATGGCGCGGGGCTTCGCCTCGCCGCAGAGCGCCGTCTTCATTTTCCAATCGGTGGCCATCACCGGCATTCTCGCACTGGGTGTAACCGCCACGCTGGTCGTCGGCGGGTTCGACCTGTCGATCGGTGCGGTGGCGACCACCGCCATGATGGCAGCGGCCTACGTCATGGTGGTGATGGAGCAGAGCGCGCTGGTTGCAGTGCTTGCCTGCCTCTTGATCGGCGCGGTCGTGGGCCTCGTCAACGGCTGGCTCATCGTCTTCATGCGGGTGCCCGATCTGCTGGCGACGCTCGGCATGATGTTTCTGCTGATCGGGCTACAGCGCATCCCCACCGAAGGACGCTCGATCGCGACCGGCATGACCCTGCCCGACGGCACGACCGCGCAAGGCACGTTCAGCGAAGCCTTCCTTGCACTGGGACGCCACCGCTTCGACTTCTTCATCCCGAACCTCGTACCGGTCTCGGTGGTGGTTCTTTTGGTGCTTGCGGTACTGATCTGGTTCTTCCTCGAATATACCCGCTTCGGCCGCATGATGTATGCGGTCGGCTCCAACGCGCAGGCGGCCAGGCTCACCGGTGCACCAGTCCGCGCCTACAAGATCTGGGCCTACGTGATCTCGGGTGTTTTTGCCTCGATCGGCGGTATCCTTCTGGCCGCCAGGCTTGGCCGCGGCGACATCGCATCAGGAAACAATCTGCTCCTGGATTCCGTGGCTGCAGCGCTGATTGGCTTCGCGGTGCTGGGCGCGGCCAAACCGAACGCTTTCGGCACGGCCGTCGGCGCGTTGTTCGTCGGCATCCTGCTGCAGGGGCTGACCATGATGAACGCCCCCTACTACACCCAGGATTTCATCAAGGGCCTGGTCCTCGTGATCGCCCTCGTCTTCACCTTCGCGCTGTCGCAGCGCGGAAAACAGTGATCCCGGCCAACAAGGTCGGTTCAACCGGAGGAGTATGACCATGAAGATTTCTCGACGCGGCTTCGGCAGACTGACAGCAGGGCTGCTTGGTGCCTCGATGCTGACTGCCTTCCCGGCCGTGGCACAGGACATGCCGGCGCCATTCGACAATCCGGGTGACGTCACCATCGCGCTTGTTCGCTATCTGTCGACGGGCGACTTCTTCCAGGCCTATCTGAGCGGCGTGGAGGCACAGGCCGCCGCGCTGGGCGTCGAACTGCGTGTCTTCGACAGCCGTCAGGATGCCGCGCTGCAGGCCGACATGGTCGATCAGGCGATCGCGCTCGGCGTGGACGGCATCATCATCCAGCATGGCCTGACCGAATCCATGCGCGATGCCGCCCAGCGCGCGGTCGACGCCGGTATCAAGGTGGTCGCCTTCGACGTCGACGTTGAGAACGACGCGATCCCGCAAGTCGAGCAGTCCGACCGTGACCTGGCACGCCTGGCGCTGGAACAGGCGATCGAGGACAATGGCGACACATGGGATGCCGCCTATGTCTACGTGCCCGGCATTGCACCTCTCGATCGCCGCGACGAGACCTGGCGCGAGTTCAAGGAGCGCTATCCCGGCATCAACGAGGTCGCCCAGTTCGGCACGCTCGACAACCCGATCGCCAATTCCAATGCAAACCAGGCACGATCCGTCCTGGCGGCCAACCCGAACGTCACCGTCGTTTTTGCACCTTATGACGAGTTCGCCAAAGGCGTGAAGATCGCCGTCGACGAAGCCGGGATGTCGGCAGACGTGAAGATCTACTCCGCCGACGTTTCGACCTCCGACATCGCGGCGATGCGCGAACCGGGCAGCGCCTGGGTGGCGACGGCAGCGACCAACCCTGCCGTGGTCGGTGAGGTTTCGGTGCGGGCACTCGCCATGCTCCTGGCCGGCGAGGAGCCTGGCGCGAGCGTGATCGTGCCGCCCACGCTGATCACCCGCGACATGCTGATGGAAAACGAGATCACCAACATGGAAGAGCTTTCGGCCCGTCTGCCGCAGTTCGCCCATGCAGATGTCGCAGTACCCGCCTGGATGCCGCTTCCCGAACGCTGAAGCTCGCAACCTCCCAAGGCAGAAGGGCGGCCAGTTGGCCGCCCTTTTCTTTTCGCTGCCGCCTCCGTCTCGTCGCTATCTCAGCGTCGCGGCGATGTTGCCTCCATCGACCGTCGTGACATCCGCAGTCGTCCGATCGGCCAAGGCGTGGTGAAGGAACGCCTGGGCCACGTCGTCGGCAGTCACTTCCACGCCGAGCAGATTGCCGGCCATGTAGTCGTCGACGCTCACGCCCCTCGCCTTGGAACGGCTTTCGATCAGCTCCGGATTGAGCAGCCCCGAGCGGATGCGATCGGCATTGACCGCATTTGCACGGATACCGTAGCGGCCATACTCCAGCGCATATTGCCGTGACAAAAACAGCGTAGCGGCCTTCGGCAGGCCGTAGGCGCCGAAATCGGCACCCGGATTGACGGCCT
Organism: Aliihoeflea sp.; assembly: GCA_046297455.1. Lineage (GTDB taxonomy): Bacteria > Pseudomonadota > Alphaproteobacteria > Rhizobiales > Rhizobiaceae > ZYF759. The sequence goes on along the minus strand of JBKBIT010000017.1, from coordinate 3,138 downwards.
GCTTCGAGGCGTTGAAGAGAAGTGCCCCGCCGGTTCCCTGGGCCAGCAGAACCGCCGTAACCGCTTTTGCCAGCGTCTGATGCGCGAAGAAATTCAGTTCGAAACTCTTGCGTAGCACAGCATCGTCCAGCGTCCCGATCGGGCCCTGGAAGGCCGCACCGGCATTGGAGATCAGTATGTCGAGACCGCCATAGGTGTCGACGACCGCCTGCAGGGCAGCGTCGACCGATGCCGGGTCGGTCACGTCGCAGGCCAAGCCGATCGAATCGTTGCCCGACGCGGCCGCGACATTTGCCGCCGCTTCCCCATCCAGGTCGAGGACGGCCACGTGTGCGCCCTGGCTGGCGAACAGTTTCGCAGTGGCGGCGCCGATGGCCCCTGCTCCGCCGGTAACCACGGCAACCTGCCCGGTCAGTGGCTTGGGCTTGTTGCCGGCAAGTTTGGCCTGCTCGAGCGACCAGTATTCGAGGTCGAAAAGGTCTGGCTTCGAGACGGGGGAAAATCTTCCGATGGACTCGGCACCGCGCACCGCCTCGATCCACATCTCGCCGATGTCTGCGGCAATGCGGGCCTCCTTCGATGTGCGACCGATACCGAACATGCCGAGGCCCGGCACCAGCGCCAGACGCGGCATAGGGTCGAGCATGACACGTTGGACCTCGTCGCGCGCATCATTTGCCAGAAAATAGTCGGTGTAGCGCGCGGCGTAGTCCGCGACCCCGCCTTCGATCTGTCTGCGATAGTCCTCGATGCGTCGGAGTTCTGGAGCGGGAAGTACCACAGGCCCCGTCTTGATCCTTATTGAGAGGTCGGGTGTCGACACACCGCGCCCAGCCAGTTCCTCGACATTTTCCGCGTCGGTCAGCGCCCGAATGGATTCCGACGTCCGGAAGTCACAGACCATCCGATCGTAACGCTTGCCCGGCTTGGCGATCGCCACGGCGCCACGCAGGAGCGGCGCGATCTGCCTTGGAGAGGCAAGTTCGGACGGCAGCGTGGCCGGCACGAATGGCTTGCGCCCGGCTCGTGCAACATGCTCCTCAGCCATGCTGACGAAAGCAATCATGCGATCATAGGCTTCCTTCGCCGTATAGCCGAACGTGAAGATGCCGTGCTTGTCGAGGATCAGCCCCTCAACCGTCGGATCGGCATCGAACACCTCGGCCGCCGCCTTTGCCAGCGCAAAGCCCGGCATGATGTAGGGCACGAAGCCCAGCCGCTTGCCATAGACCTCGTCGCAGATCTTGCGGCTCTCGTCCTGGTCGACGAGCGCCAGAATGGCGGTGGAGTGGGTGTGATCGACGAAGCGGTGCGGCAGGAACGCGTGAAGCAGTGTTTCAACCGAAGGATTGGGGGCGCCCGGATCGAGCAGATTGCCGCGTTGAAGCGCGACCATGTCTTCATCAGAGAGGGCATCCAGCGAGCGCGCCTTGAGCAGCGGCGCCAGCTTCACCGCAGGGAGGCCGGCGGGCTCGATGGTGCCCATGTCCCAACCCGAGCCCTTCACGCACAAGACCGGCCACCGGTCGCCCACCAGATCGGTCATCTCTGTCTTCACCGACGTGTTGCCACCCCCGTGAAGGACGAGGCGCGGTTCACCCCCCAGAAGGCGGGTCGTATAGACCCGCAATGCGCGTTCGGCATTGACCCCCTTGGTGGCATATTCGGCAACCAGCCGATCAGCTTCGGTTTGGTCGTAAAGGTTTTCCATATTGTCTGCTTTGGTCTGGAGGGTTGGTGCGCTCATGCACTCCAATGCTCGATCAGACGACGACCCATGGCCGCCGAAATGACGAGATGGGAGACATAGCCGCCGCGCAGGGCAGCGAGGAGCGCTTCGAACTTGTGGTCTTCGGCAACCACCATCATCCGTTTCGGGATTGAGCGGATGGAGCCGAGATCCGCCGAAATCAGACGGCGGTTGTACGCGCAATCGACGATCTGTCCTTGCGCGTCGATCAGTTGCCCCGCAATCACGCCGATGGCGCCTTGCGCCGCCAGCGTCTCCAGTTCGTCAACTGTCACCGCACCGCAGCGCACGATATGGCTGTCCTCGTCGACGGTACCCACGGAGTAGAGCACGAGATCGCAATGGCGGATGGCCTCCAGCTGTTCGGCAATGACCGGCTCTGCCCGGATCTCTGCCGCCAGTTCGACCGTGCTCATCACCAGTGGCGCGTAAAGGTTGATGCCTTGAGCGTTGAGGCGCCTGGCAATCTCCATCGTGCATTGATCGGGACGATAGCTGTAAGGAGCACCGAGGTTTCCGCAAAGCTGGAAGACGGTGACATCCTGGATGTCGGCATAGCTCATCACGTCGGCGATGTGATAGACAGTCCGCCCCCAAGCCACCCCGATCCGGTTGCCGCGCTCAACCAGCTCGATGAACGCGCCCGCGGCCACCACCGGGATCTCGACTGCCGGGTCCAGCGCATGCCGGTCATCCGGCACGATCCAGACGGTTTCGAGCGCCAGCGCATCTTCGAGCCGACGGGCCAGTGCGTCGTCCTGAAAGAGTTGCGTCGATGCGGAGATACTGACAATGCCGGCTTCGCGCGCCTTCCGCAGGTAGGTTGCGACCGAGGCGCGGGAAATGTTCAGACGGCGGGCGACTTCATCCTGGCGAAGGTTGTGGGTGTAGTAGAGCCACGCCGCCTTGTGTATGATCTGGTCTGTCGCACGCAGGATCATGCCTCGTTCGCTCCCCCAATGCCATTTCGACATTATTCGCGACAGCTGACAAAAGTCAAACGCTGTCTTGTGCGAGAGAGCTCACTGCCGCAGCTCCTTGTTCTCGGGGGCGCAACGGTGCGTCCAGTGCGGCAGGGCTTCCGGCACGATGGCCAGATTCGCGACCTGGTGCATTGCGAGCACGGGCAGTTGCCGCGGTCATCATGGAGAAATCACCAATAGCGACATGCCGCGACTGGAGCGGGTAGCGGGAATCGAACCCGCATATTCAGCTTGGAAGGCTGCTGCTCTACCATTGAGCTATACCCGCTAAGGGTTCTCGCCAGGCGAGAATGGTGCGGTCGAGAAGCAACCGCACCTAACCCCCACAATTGATAACATTGCGTTTTTTTGGCTCTGTCGGGCTGGTGTGGCACACTATGTGGCACGCCGCGAGTCTCAAAAGCA
>JBKBIT010000016.1:0-102006 GCA_046297455.1 Aliihoeflea sp. | reverse complement strand
CGCCGGTCCCGCCTTGCTCCCAAGGGAGCAAGCTCGAGGGTCCGACGGACCTTACCGGCCAGACCTTCACCGAGGCCCGGACCTGTGGTGGGTCGGTTCCCACCAAGCCACGCTACCGTCACGCGACCGACCCGGACACCGTCACCCTCCCCGACACCCCGGTCCGGAGCCGGGTTCCCGCAAGGGCGATGCGAGGATTATGCAGGCGCGGCCAGGGAGCGTGGACAAAATGACGGAAAAGACTGCTGACAGATGCTGACAGGATAGGTCCGCAAAAGTCGGTCAGCCGCTGAGTTCGTCCTCGATATGGGCGCGGATGATGTCGTCGAAACTGTCCTCGGCGGTAAAGCCCAGTTCGCGGGCGCGGCTCGCCGCAAAGCGCGTGGGCCAGTGCTGCACCATCGCCCAGATGGCATCGTCGTGCTCTTCCCTGACGAGCGCGGCCGTTTCCTTCCCGGCAACGCGCTCCAGCGCCTCGATCTGCTCGCCGATGCTGACAGCCACGCCCGGCATGTTGAGGTTGCGGCGCGGACCGATCGCTGCTCCGTCGAGCGTGGCGGCGTGAATGAGGAAGCCGACTACCGAACGTGGGCTGGCATGGGTCTGCACGACGTCGCGGCCGACCGGCAGCACCGCCTCGCGCCCGACCAGCGGTTCGCGGATGATGTTGGAGAAAAAGCCCGATGCCGCCTTGTTGGGCTTGCCCGGCCGCACACAGACCGACGGCAGCCTGAGCCCGACGCCATCGAGAAATCCGCGCCGCGTGTAGTCGACCAGCAGCGCTTCCGTCATGACTTTCTGGGCGCCGTAGGACGTCAGCGGCACGGTGTGAAAATCGTCGGGGATGATGTCCGGGAACGGACCGCCGAAAACCGCGATGGAAGAGGAGAACACCACGCGCGGGCAGTGGCCGGCCTCATGGATGGCGTGGAATAGAAGCCGCGCCCCGTCGAGATTTGCCTGATAGCCGAGTGCGAAATTCTGCTCCGCCTCGCCGGAAACGACGCCGGCCAGGTGGAACACGATGTCGGGCCGGTCGCGCATCAGGGCGGCTGCCTGGCCGGGTTCGGCCAGATCGCCGACATGAATCGAGACGTGGATGCCGGGATCGGACAATTGCTCCATCGGCACGACGTCATGCAGGTCGAGCGCGGTGATCGTGCGCCCGCCAAGGGCGCCATCGCGAACGAGCCGGGCCACGAGCTTGCGCCCGATCATGCCGGCGGCGCCGGTTACCAGAATACGCATCAGTCCTTCCTCCGCTCCTGATATCGCCCACGCAGCCAGAAGACGACAAAGAAGGCCGCGATGAAAACGATGGCGATGAGCGCGGCAAGCCAGAGCGAGGTCTCGCCTGCCGCCAGCATGATGGACGGCAGGAAGAAGCCGGCAATGCCGAATATGGCCAGGAAGATCGCCGACGCGATCAGGGCGTTGCGGGTCTCGGGCTTCATATGCTCCAGCCTCCGTCGATGGGAATGGCGATGCCTGTGGTGAAGGCGGATTCGTTGGAGGCGAGGTATACGGCAAGCGCGGCGATTTCCGAAGGCTCACCGACACGGCCCATCGGCTGGCGCGAGACGAACATCTCCATCGCCTTGTCCTTGCCACCTATCTTCTCGCCCAGTTCCTCCACCCGCGCCTCCCAGGAAGGCGAGCGGACCGTGCCGGGGCAGATCGCGTTGCAGCGCACGCCGCGCGCCACGAAATCCAGCGCCACCGACTTGGTGAGCCCGAGCACGGCGGCCTTTGTGGCACCGTAGACATAGCGGTTGGCCGCCGCCTTGATGGTCGAGGCGCCAGACGACAGGTTGACGATCGACGCCGACTGGCCTGTCGCCTGGGCGCGAACCAGCATGCCGGGCAGGAAGGCGCGGATCATGCGGTGCATGGACTTGACGTTGAGGTCGAAGGAAAAGTCCCAATCCGCCTCCGAACAGTCGAGCACGGTGCCGTGATGGACGTAGCCGGCGACATTGGCCAGCACGTCGATCGCGCCGACGCGCGCTGCATAGGCCTCGACCGCTTCTGTCGACAACACGTCAAGGCCGGTCACGTCGACGCCGTCGAAATCGTCCAGCAGTTCAGGCTTCAGGTCGGAGGCGAAGACCTCTGCCCCCTCGGCGCGAAATGCCTCGGCGATGGCCCGCCCGATCCCCTGCCCGGCCGCGGTTACGACCGCGCGCCTGCCTTCAAGCCGTCCGGTCATCCGCCATCGCCTCCCTGATATCCTGCAGCCGGTCCACCTGGTTGCCGGTCTCGTCGAAATTGGATGGGTCGAGCCAGGCCTCGAAGGCGGCTCGGACCAGCGGCCAGTCCTCGTCGGTTATCGCATACCAGGCCGTGTCGCGGCTTTCGCCCTTGACCACCATGTGCTTGCGGAACACGCCCTCTGGCTGGAACCCGAACCGGATCGCCGCGCGTTTGGAGGGTTCGTTGCGATTGTCGCATTTCCATTCGAAGCGGCGATAGCCGAGATCGTCGAACACGTGGCGTGCAAAGAGATAGATCGCCTCGGTGGCGGCGGGCCGGCGCGCCACCAGCCCGGTCCACAAGATGCTGCCGACCTCGATCACGCCATGGGCACGCTCGATGCGCATCAAGTTCTGGCGACCGCCGATCTTGCCGGTGGCCTTGTCGATCAGGACGAAGACGATCGGATCGTCCACGTTGTCGAAGCGCGCAAGCCACTCGTCGAACAGGGCGCGGTTGGCGGGCGGCGATTCCCAGAGATATCGAAAGCGGTCGCCGGCATCCGGCGTCGTGGAGGCTTCGAACAACCCGTCCGCATGTGCTTTCGGATCCAGAGGCTCCAGACGTGCGAACCGCCCCTCCATCGCCGCGCGGGCGGGCAACGGGCGCGGCGTCCAGTCAGACAGGTCGTTCATGCAGCTACTCCGGCGGGCGCTTGCAGCTATGCCGCAAATGCAGCTATGGCGTCCAGTAGATTGCCAGGGAGAATTTCCAGTCCATGCTGCAGACGATTTCCGCCTTCGACCGCATCGGCGAGGAAAACGCCTTTGCCGTGCTCGCCCGCGCCACCGCGCTCGCACAGGCCGGCAAGGACATCATCAATCTCGGTATCGGCCAGCCGGATTTCCACACACCGGGGCATATCGTGGAGGCCGCCATCAAGGCGCTGCGCGACGGCCATCACGGCTACACGCCGGCGACGGGGCTGCTGGCGACGCGGGAGGCCGTGGTGCGACGGACCCTGACCACGACCGGGGTCGAGGTGTCGCCCGAAAGCGTGATGATCATGCCGGGCGGCAAGCCGACCATGTTCGCCGCCATCCTGATGTTCGGCGAGCCGGGCGCGGAGATCATGTATCCCGACCCAGGCTTTCCCATCTATCGATCGATGATCGAGTTCACCGGCGCCACGCCGGTGCCGGTGCCGATCCGCGAGGAAAACGGGTTCGCCTTTTCGGCCGACGAGACGCTGGCGCTGATCACGCCGAAAACGCGGCTCCTGATCCTCAACTCGCCCGCCAATCCGACTGGCGGGGTGACGCCGCGCTGCGAGATCGAGAAGCTGGTCAAGGGACTGGAGGCTCATCCGAACGTGGCGGTGATGTCGGACGAGATCTATGACGTCATGACCTATGACGGCGAGACGCACGCCTCGCTGCTGGGCTTTCCGGAGATTCGCGACCGCCTGATCGTGCTCAATGGGTGGTCCAAGACCTGGGCGATGACCGGCTGGCGCATGGGCTGGTCGATCTGGCCGGAAAAGCTCTACGAGAACGTCCGCAAGCTGGCGGTCAATTGCTGGTCCTGCGTGAACGCGCCATCGCAATTCGCCGGCATCGCGGCCATCGACGGCCCGCAGGACGAGGTGGAGAAGATGATGGCGGCCTTCGACCGGCGCAGAAAACTGGTGGTCGAAGGGCTGAACGCGCTGCCCGGCGTCTCCTGCATTGTGCCAAAAGGCGCGTTCTATGCCTTCCCCAACATCAAGGAGACCGGCTGGAAAGCGAAGGCGCTTGCCGCCGCGCTGCTTGACGAGACGGGCGTGGCACTGATTGGCGGTCCGGATTTCGGCGTGCTGGGCGAGGGCTATATCAGGCTTTCCTATGCGAACTCGGAAGAGAATATCGAGCGCGCGCTGGAGCGGATCGGCAGCTTTCTCAGCAAGCGCAAGGACTGAGCCGCCAAAAGGTAAAATACAATTCTTTGCGGTGACTGCGCGCCAACCACCCGCGGAGATTTGGGCGCGCGATTAGCAGGTCGTTCAGTCCCCCATGCGAAGACGGTCGCTTATGTGACCGAGCGGAATGGGAGTCTTGAACATGAAGGCGAATTTCACCTTCGAGGCCGATAATCTCGCAACAGAGTGGAACTCGAAGATCCTGCCAACGAAGCACAATCTAGCGGAGCACCCGCTCTTCCAGGACGAGGCGCTGGCTGCGCTGATCGAGGGCAATCCGCAGGCGATCCGAGAAGTCTCGACGATGGATCCCAACAAAGAGGACCAGAAGAGCTGGACCCAGGCCCGCTTCGAAAACATGAGCGGCATGGAGATCCTGGAAGCCGTACGCGAGGGTCTCCTGTGGATCAACATAGCCGAAGCCGGCAAGTTCGACGAGCGCTACCAGGAAATCGTCGATACGATGCTGGAACAGCTTTCGGCCAAGGTGCCGGGTCTGAAGACATTCCAGCATAGGCTGGGCATCCTCATCTCCTCGCCGAATGCCCGCGTGTTCTACCACTGCGACATTCCCGGCCAGGGCCTGATGCATGTGCGCGGCGAAAAGACGATCTGGATCTATCCGGGCGGCGATCCCTTCCTGCCGAAGGACGCGCTTGAGCGGGTGGTCACGGGCCTGACGTTCGAGGAGATCGACTACGATCCCGCTTTCGAGGAACATGCGACCGTGATCCAGCTGAAGCCTGGCATGGGCGCGCTGTGGCCCCTGAACTGGCCGCACCGGGTGGTCAATGGCGACAGCCTGAACGTCTCCTGCACGGTCGAATACTGGACCGACGAGATCCGCCGGCACTATCTGGTCAACCTGGCCAATGGCGTCGGACGCCATATGCTGGGCATCAAGCCGCGCTCGCATGCCATTTCCGGCCCGGGTTTCTGGATGAAGGCGGGCTTTGCCGCCGGCTGGAAACTGTCGGGCGCCAAGAAGCTGTTCGGCGCCAAGATCAAGCCCGACGTGGCGCTGAACAAGGAAAAGGCCAAGGAAACGCGCAAGCAGAACTTCCGCGAGGCTGCAGAGTAGCGATCAAATCGGGAGGCCGGCCTTCGGGCCGGCTCCCCTACATGCCGTAATAGAAATAGATCGCCGTGCAGCTGGCCAGCCCGACGGCGAGATTCATCGGAATGCCGACTTTCAGGAAGTCGGTGAAGCGGTAATTGCCCGCGCCATAGACCAGCGTGTTGGTCTGGTAGCCGATCGGCGTGGCGAAGCTGGCACTGGCGCCGAACATGACCGCCACGACGAAGGGGCGCGGATCGACCTGCAACTGCAGGGCCAGCGCGATGGCGATCGGGGTGACCAGGACGGCCACCGCGTTGTTGGTGACCGTCTCGGTGAGCACCGAGGTCAGCAGATAGATGGCGAGCAGCATCACGAAAGGGTGCAGCCCAACCATGAACGGTGTCGCCCAGTCGACGATCAGCGCGATGGCGCCGGTATTCTGCAACCCGACGCCGATGATCAGCATGGCGAAAATGAGGATCAGGATCGAGGCCTCGATCGAGCCCCAGGCCTCCTCGCTGTCGATGCAGCGCAGGATCAGGATGCCGGCAACCGCGATCATGGCCAGGATGCCGATATCCATGACATTCATGGCCGCCAGCATGACGACGGCCGCCACCGCCATGATGGCGATGGGTGCCTTGTTCTGCCGGTAGGCACGCCCAGAGGGTCGGGAGACCGAAATCAGCTCGGCCTCTTCCGCAAGCGCGTCGAAACTGGCCGGCGGGCCTTCGAGCAGCAGCTTGTCGGCTGGGCGCAGGCGAACGTTTTCGAGATCCGGGCCGGGTATGTGGCGATGGCGGTGGGCGCCAAGGATGCGCACGCCGAAGCGGCGGCCAAGCGACAGATCGGCAATGCGCTCGCCAACCGTTGAACGCTGCGGCGCGACGACTGCTTCCACCGCGACCAGCCCCTCGCCGCGGTCGGCACCGCGCCGCAAGCCGACACGCAGCGTCTTGCGCTCGTTAAGGGTCAAGAGTTCGGACGTATTGGCCAGTACGACGAGGGAATCGCCCTTCTTGAGCTGATGGTCGGCGATGCCCGAACGGATCAGTTCGCCGCCGGAACGGATGGCCACGATGCGCATGCCGGGACGGTTCAGCGCGGTGATCTTGCCGATCTTCTGCTCGGTAAAGGTGCCTTCAGCACGCACCAGCAGCTCAGACAGAAATTCCGTCTCCACCCCGTCGGAGCGCACTTCCTCCTCCTTTCGGTCGGGCAGGAGAAAGCGGCCGAAGACCAGCATGACGGCGATGCCGGTGACCGCGGCAGCGAGCCCTATGGGCGTAATCTCGAAAATGGTGAAGGCCTCCATCCCCTCGCGCCGCGCCACGCCATCGACCAGCAGATTGGTGGAGGTGCCGATCAGCGTGCAGGTGCCGCCGAGAATGGCGGCGTAGGAGATCGGGATCAGAAGGCGCGTGCTCGACATGTCGAGCGATTTGGCCAGCCGGACAACAATCGGAATCAGGACCAGCACGATCGGCGTGTTGTTCATGAAGGCGGAGGCCGCGATGGTCGCGATCAGCAGTACGGCTACCGCCATGACCGGCCTGTGGGTGGACCGATTAAGGACCGTGGCGGCCAGGCCCTCGATGACGCCGGTGCGCACCAGCGCGCCGGTGAGCACGAACATGGCGGCAATGGTGATCGGGGCGGAATTGGAAAACACCGACATGGCGTCGGAGGCCGGCACGAAACCGAGGATCAGGAAGACGGCCGCGCCGGCGGCCGCCGTCACCTCGACGGGATAGCGCTCGGCCATGAAGCCGATGAAGAGCAGGACCACCAGTCCCAGCGCGACAATGGCCTCATAGCCCGCAAACAGAGCTTCCATGGCCTTTGCGTCTCCGTCTCGATCGGTGCGGGGTGGCGGCAGCCCGCCGGTGCGGTCAGCCGCGCCCCACGAACGGCATCTTGGTCGCCATCACGGTCATGAAAAGCACGTTGGCGTCAAGCGGCAGGCTGGCCATGTGGAGCACGGCATCGGCGACATGGCGGACATCCATGACCGCCTCCGGCAGGATGTCGCCATTGGCCTGCGGAACGCCCTGGGTCATCGGCGCAGCCATCTCTGTGAGCGCATTGCCAATGTCGATCTGGCCGCAGGCAATGTCGAACGGGCGCCCATCGAGCGCCAGCGTCTTGGTCAGGCCGGTGATGGCGTGCTTGGTCGTGGTGTAGGGAACCGACCCGGGACGCGGCGCATGGGCGGAGATCGACCCGTTGTTGATGATGCGCCCGCCCATCGGCTTCTGGTGGCGCATCATGCCGAAGGCAGCGCGCGCGCAAAGGAAGGAGCCGGTGAGATTGACGTCGACGACGTCGTGCCACGTTTCAACGGGGATTTCGTCGATGGTCGTCGATTTGAAGCCCATGCCGGCATTGTTGAACAGGAGATCGAGTCGGCCGAACTCGGCCTTGATGCGCTCGAACAGGCGCTCGACCTGTTCGGGGCGAGAGATATCGCAGGCAATCGGAATGGCGCGCGCATCGCCGGTCGATCCAGCCTCGGCGGCTGCGGCCGCCTCTTCGAGCCGCTCGATGCGGCGGCCGGTCAGGACCGTGCTCCAGCCATTGGCGACGAGCTTCTGCGCAACTGCGGCGCCGATGCCCGTGCCCGCGCCGGTGACGATTGCGAATCCCGATTGGCTCATGCTCGTGCTCCCTGTCTCGTGTCGCCGGGACATTGCAGATGGGAGAGGCGCTGGCAAGCACCGTCGAGGCATGAAGAAAACGGGCGGCCAGGTGGCCGCCCGAACGAACCGGTCTTGGGAGGAGATGAAACCAGATTCGACTTGTGTCAGATTGAACCCAATTCGCTAACGCAAAGTTAACGATTGCCGGTCTCAGAGCGGCAGGAAAGGCCGACCGGCCAGCGCCTGGAAAAGAACTGCCAGCGTGAAGCCCGAATAGGCAACGGCAAACAGCCAAACCGGCAACCGCCGCGCGGAATCGCCCAAAATCGCCCACCCGATCGCGAAAGCCGGAACCGCATGCATGGTGTGGGTGGCGAAGAAATGCGCCACGCGCAAATCGCCTGCATCGCGCGCCCAGCCGAACAACGGAATGGTTGCACCACCTCCCTGACCGACCAGATGGCCGCTGCCCGAGGCCAGCGTGCCGGATGTGATCAGCGTCAGGGGCAGGACCAGCGCAAGGCCGATCACGATACCGTCGCGCAGGACCGGCGACAGGCGCGTGTCACCAGAGCGTACGATCTGCCATGCCTGAACGGCAGTTGCCGAGGTAAGCAGCGTGGCCACCGCTCCCATCAGCGGATAGATAACCTGGCCGATGGCGGAGCGGTTGAAATGGGAGGTAACGCCCATCGCGGCCGCCCCCATGATCCAGGCGATCTCAAGCGCAACCGCCGCCGCGACGGCATAGGAAAAGACGCGGTAGCCGCCCGCGGCCAGCATGGCGGGCCGGACATATCGGGCCAGGAAGGCAAGCGTCAGCAGGAAGGCAGCCAACGACACCTGAAACTTGAGCGGCTTGGCCCAGACGTTGACGCCCTCCACGAGACGGGCGTCGACCAATGCGGCGAAGCCGGTTGGCAGAAGCAGGAGAAGCATGGCGACGCCCGTGGCCGCATAGACCGGTTCTGCTCCAAACAAGGCGTCGAAACGCAGCCTTTGCGGCCAGACAGAGCGGTCGGCAAGGGAAATGGCTGACATGGCGACCTCTCGACAGGTTCAGGCGGCACCGGGCGCGGTGCGAAGGGCCACAACGAAGCGGATGAAGAGCCAGGCCAGAAGACCGGCCGGACCGAACAGAAACGCCAAGGGGAGGCACAGAAGCGCCAGCAGGAAGGGCAGGCTTCGCCGGCGCGCGTCGCGCACGATCCAGGCACCGACGAACAGATCGAAGGCGAGGAAATGGAGCCAGCCTGCCAGCAGCAATTCGCGCGTCTCGAAAAGTGCTGCCACGTCGTCCAGGCTGCCGAACCCGCCATCTGCGGCTGACCAGAACGCGAATATCAGGCCGACATAGGCAATGGAGAGTAGGCCCGGTACGAGGTAGGCCGCAACGCGCTGCGACCAGACCGGGATCCAGGGGCTGACGACGAGAGCGGCCCAGCCGAGCAGGGCCACGAGATTGGCTGACTGGAAAATGACATCCGGCGACATGACTGCCTCTCGGGCTGGTCCGCAAGCCTTGGAAAATAAGCGACATCTTTACATTGTCAATTTATATTTTGACATTGACAAGATGACTCTCTTCCGGCGTGATCCCAGGGCTGAATGAAAGAGTCCGATGCCGAAATCGCCCGACACGGCGAAGCGCGAGCGCCGTTATCATCACGGCGATCTGCGCCGCACGCTGATCGAAGCCGCCGAGAAGGAACTCGAGGAAAGTGGTGTCGAGGGCTTCACGCTGCGCGGCTGCGCAAGGCGTGCGGGCGTGTCGCACGCAGCCCCCGCGCATCATTTCAAGGACGCCAATGCGCTGCTGTCAGCGCTGGCCGCAGAGGGGTTCTCACGTTTTGCCGCGTCGATGGAAGAGCGTCAGGCAAAGGCAGGCCCAAGCGGGCGCGAGCGGCTGATCGCGGCGGGACTTGCCTATCTCGACTTCGGCTATGCACACCCCGCCTTGCTGCGGCTGATGTTCGCCTCGAACCGGCCCGACCATGCGCTTCTGGAACTGGAGCAGCAATCCGACCGCGCCTTCAAGGTCCTGGTGGAATCGGTGGAACAGATCCTTGCCGAAACGGGACAGGGCGGGACCGGTCCCTGCATCGACATCGCCGCCATCTGGTCGGTGGTGCATGGGCTCACCGAACTGGGCGTCGCGATGCGGCTGAAATTCCTGCCCGAACTGGCAGGGCCAGAGCGGGACGCCATCGCCACCGCGATCATCGACAAGGTGCTGCCGAAGCCTGCCAATCAGGGCTGACGGCCAACATGGGGCCCTGCCCCCCGCCTTTCGGCCAGTTCGACCTGTCGCTGCCGCTCCGCATAACGCGCCCGATCGTCGTCGGCACGCTCGCCATGGCAATGGACGCAGGAAATGCCTTCGACATGCAGCGGCGAGGCACGCTCCTCGGGCGTCAGCGGCCGCCGGCAGGCGCGGCACAGACGGGCTTCGCCACGTTCCAGACCGTGCGTGACCGAAACGCGTTCGTCGAAGACGAAGCACTCGCCCTGCCAAAGACTTTCCTGTGCCGGCATTTCCTCCAGATAGCGCAGGATCCCGCCGTCCAGGTGATAGACGTCATCGAAGCCGGCCGCCTTGACCAGCGCGGTCGCCTTTTCGCAGCGTATGCCGCCGGTGCAGAACATTGCCACCTTGCGGCCGGCGAGTCTGTCGCGATTGGCCTCGACCCAGGCAGGGAAGTCGCGAAAGGTCTCGGTCGCGGGATCGACGGCGCCTTCGAACGTGCCGAGTTTGACCTCGTAGTCGTTGCGCGTGTCGATGACGATCGTGTCCGGCGCAGAGATAAGTTCGTTCCATTCCGGACCTGAAACGCGCGTTCCTGCCTGCGTGACCGGGTCGATGCCATCGACACCGAGCGTCACGATCTCCTTCTTGAGCCGCACCTTCATGCGGTGAAAGGGCATTTCGGCAGCGTCGGCGTATTTGACCTCGAGCCGGCCGATATCGTTGCGCGACTGCAGCCAGGCAACGAGTTCTGCGATCGCTGTCTCCTTGCCGGCCACAGTGCCGTTGATCCCCTCGCCCGCAACAATCAGCGTGCCACGAATGCCGAGCTTTTCGCACAGATCAAGCAGTTGCTGGCGAAGGCGCGCGGGATCTTCCAGCGCGACGAATTTGTAGAGCGCGGCAACGCGGAACGGGCCTTTGTGCTGGGCGGTATTCATCGGGCTGGACCTATCCGCATCCCCGGCCACGCGCAAGACCGGCGCACTGGCCGGGGGTTTCCGCCGTCTGATTTATCCACCTCCCTCCCGACCCGTCAGAGAATGCAGCCATCCGCAAACGGGAGAGCAACATCATGACATCGCAAGAGATCATCAGGGAATTCACGCAGGTGGCGCGGGAACGCGGGCTGGAACCGGCCTTGCTGCTCGCCGTGGCCGAACTGGAGACGGCGCTACGGCCCTTCGCCGAGGTAGAGGGACGCAGGGAACCGCTGATCCGTTTCGAAGGACACTATTTCGACCGGCGGCTGTCACCAGCCAACCGCGAAATCGCCCGCCAGGCCAATCTCGCCTCGCCAAGGGCCGGCGGGATCGCCAATCCGGCCTCACAGGCCGCGCGCTGGCAATTGCTCGACCGGGCGGCCCGGATCGACCGGAAAGCGGCCTATGAATCGGTCTCCTGGGGTCTGGGGCAGGTGATGGGCGCGCATTGGGACTGGCTCGGCTATGCCAGTGTCGACGCGCTGGCCGCCGAGGCGCGCAGCGGCATTGCCGGCCAGGTCCGGCTGATGGTGCGCTTCATCGACAAGTCGGGCCTGTCACGCGCGCTGCGGGACCGTGACTGGAAGGCTTTTGCGCGCGGCTACAACGGCCCCGCCTTCCACCGCAACGCCTATGACGAGCGGTTGGCGGCGGCCTATCGGCGCCACGCAGTTGCCACTGGGGCCAACGACAAGCTCGAGGAACCTGCAATCGGGGCCGTCGGCGAGGCCGTTCGCCGCCTGCAGGTCGACCTGGGACGGGTCGGGTTTCAACTGGCGGCGGACGGCATGTTCGGACCGGCGACGGAACGTGCGGTCAGAACCATGCAGCAGCGGTCGGAACTGGCGCGAACGGGCATCGCCTGCCCGCGCACCATGGAGGCGATCGCCGCTGCAGTTCCGGTGCCGGAAACGCCGAGAAGAGCGGTCCCGCGCGGCATCGGGTTGCTCAACCGTCTGCTGGCGAGAGGGCTCAGGTGATCGGGCAATAAGGGGGACAAGACCGTGCCGTGCCGGACCTGAAATGGACAGCGTCGGCGCGGTCTGATAATCGCCCTTGCCAGACAGATTGTTGCACCAGGGAGCCCAGTTGCGATGAAGAACCAAGTCCTGCTCTCCATCCTCAAGGGACAACCCGTGTTGCCTGTTCTGACCATCGAAAGGCTGGCCGACGCCGTACCGCTTGCCAAGGCACTGATGCGGGGCGGCCTGCCGGCCATCGAGGTGACGCTGCGAACCCGTCAGGCGCTCGACGCCATTCGCCTGATTGCCGACGAAGCGCCGGAAGTCATCGTGGGCGCGGGTACCGTCCTGAATGCCCTGCAGTACCAGGAGGCGACTGCAGCGGGCGCCCGCTTCGTTGTCAGCCCGGGCGCCACGCAGGAACTGATCGACGCGGCCAATCTCAGCGACGCGCCTTTCCTGCCAGGTGTCGCCACGCCCAGCGAAGCAATGGCAATGCTGGAAGAAGGGGTGACCATGATGAAGTTCTTTCCTGCCGGACCGGCGGGAGGGGCATCCTATCTCAAGTCGCTGGCCTCGCCACTGCCCAACGCCATGTTCTGCCCAACCGGCGGGGTCTCGCTCGAGAATGCCGAAAGCTATCTCTCGCTGCCGAATGTCGTGTGCGTCGGCGGTTCGTGGGTTGCCCCGGCAAAGCTGGTAGAAGAGCGCGACTGGCAGGCCATCGAGCAGCTTGCGGCAGACGCGGCGCGCTTGCGCCGCGTCTGACCGGCATTTCATCCCGACTGCATGATCAGTTCGCGCTGAAACGCGCCACCGACAAGAAGCGTACGGCCTGACCGCTGAAGCGGTTGGACTCGACGACCGCCATCTGCTGGAAGCCGGTCGTGTAGACCGTGCTTGGTGCACCCCGCACGGCGCTGGGCAGGAATGACGGCGCCCGGGTAGCCTCCGAGACGGACGCGATCGTCCGGGTCTCGAACGCCCAACGAGCGTGATCGGCTTCGATCGGCCGCACATTCGGCCGACGATGCCGGGCAGCCACCGTCTCACGGCTAGGACGCGCCGACTTGGTCGTGGTGCGGACGCCCGAATCGAGCGCTGCAACCGCATCAATGCCCTGATCGCGGGAGATGATCGCGCTGCGCGGCGAAGCGGCGGCGGAGATCGGCGCAAGCCTGCTGTCACCCGCAGCGGCCAGCGCACGTTCCTTTGCGGCGGCGGCTTCACCTGTGCCGGCACTACGCTCCAGCGCCAGGTTGCCACGGGTGTCGGGCAGCGCAGCCAGCACGATCGGCGTTCCACCATCCTGTCCGGCCAACAAGCCAGAGGTCGGCGCTTCGGCGTCCGTGGCGCGCGGACGCATCACCGGGACTGGCGGCTGCTGGGAACGAGCGGCAAGGAGTTCCTCGATCGCGGCGCCGCCGGCGTCCCGCGAAGTGGCGGCCAAGGCGGCAAGCGCCGGCTCTGCGGGTTCGGCAACGGAAGCCGTCTGCAAGGAGGCGGCGGGCGCGGCACGATCCGGACGCGGCATGGGGATCGGCGCGATGGCAGCGGTCTGCACCTGCTGGCGGCTTTCGATCTCCTGGCGGATATCGGCCTCGTCGCGCACTTCTAACGGAATGGTTTCGGCGACCGCCACCGGCGCTGCGGCGGGGGCGGGAGCGGCAGGCGCCGCTTCAGCCGCGGCGGGCGCGCCGACCGGCACGGACGGACGCGGTGCAGCCATCGGGATCGGCACACGGCTTGGCGGCAGTGCGGCCAGGATCGTTTCCGGCGTCGACGGCTCCGGCTGCGCCTGGCGAACAGGAGCGGCGGGGGCCGGGGCTGCGGCAGGCGCACTGGCGGTACGGGTTGCGGGCCGTTGGGCAGGCTGAGCCTCTGCAGGCTGCTGGCCACCGCGGAAGAGATTGGCCAGGAAGCCGCCACCGCTGGACGAGGAAGCAGCCGCCGACGAGCCTGCGCTCGCAACCTGGACCGGAGCCTGGCCGCGCTGGCGGGCCTCGTAGGCTGCCAGTGCCTGCTGATAGCCAGGCAAAGGCCTGCCGTCGCTCGGCACGTGGATCGTGCGCCCATCGGGGAACACCGCCATCAGCTGCTGGCGGTTCATGCGCGGCCAGTGGCGCACGCTGCCGGTGTCGAGATGCACAAAAGGAGAGCCCGAACGCGGATAGTAGCCGACGCCGCCACCATGATGGCGAAGACCGAGCTCGCGCAGCCTGGCAGGCGAAACATCGGGCAGGAAGAAGTCGATCGCGCGGCCGCGGGTGTGCTGGCTGTTATCGGCGACGCCGGAACTGCGGCTGCGCAGCATCTGGTTGGTAGCCGGAGAGCGATAGGCGGAGATGACGTGGATATGGGCCCGCGAACCGGACTGCTGATAGACCTCCCAGAGCAGGTCCAGCAGTCTGGGGTCCATTTCGGTGGCCTCGTTGCGACGCCAGTCGCGCAGGATCCAGTTGATCCGGTCCAGACCTTCCTTGATATAGCGCCCGTTCTGCTTGAACGTGATTTCGGCGCGCTCGTTGGTATGGGTGAAATGCAGCTTGAGCGTCCGTGTTTCGGCGCTAGCTGCGGTCGATGCCATCAGAAGCAGGATCAGCGCAGATGCAAGCGCCGCGGGCCAGAAAGCCCATCCCCTGTCCAAGACCCGTTTCCCCGATATGGTCTTCGCTATGGTATACAAATCACCGGCCTGTTGGCTGTCCCCGGACCGAAAAGCCGGGCTCCCACGTTCGCCCGAATATCAATCCTAATGGTTAATCACCGATTATTGAAGACAGATTGGGCCAAGACAGTGGCGGGAACATGGCCAATCCACACAATGCCGCCCACATCATGGTCATGGTAAACGAAACCTTGCCTGGGTGAAAGTGTCCACAAAGCTCAGGAGGCGATGGGTTCGCCACGTCGGTCGGCTTCGATGCCGTATTCCTTGAGCTTGCGATACAGGGTGGAGCGACCAATGCCGAGCCGTCGTGCCACCTCGCTCATCTGGCCGCCATAATGGGCGATCGCCATGCGGATCATGCGCTCTTCCACTTCAGCCAGGCTGCGCATCTCACCGTCATCGTCCAGCATGTCGATGGCAGTCGCCGGCAGGGTCGGTGCAGACCCATCATCGCCGAGTGCTGCGGCGAAGGAGGACACCAGGTACTCGTCGTCGAGCGGTGGCGCCTCGGCCGCCTCGCGACCAAGATCGATGCCTTCAACCAGCGCCCTGATCTGCGGGAATTCCGCCTCGGTCAGCTGGTCGCCATCGGCCAGAACGACGGCGCGCAGAAGGGCGTTTTCGAGCTGGCGGATGTTGCCCGGCCAGTCGCAGGCGACCAGCAGTTCCATCGCACGGGCGTCGAGTCCGACCAACCGGCGGCCGGTCTGTTCGCAGGCGCGGGCAAGGAAATGGCGCACCAGGAGTGGAATGTCGTCGCGGCGCATCCGCAGCGCCGGCACATGGATCGGGAACACGTTCAGGCGGTAGTAGAGATCCTCGCGAAAATCGCCGTCTTTGACCATCTGGATGAGATCGCGATGGGTGGCCGAGATCAGCCTGATGTCGACCTTCACGCTGGCACGCGCGCCGACGGGGTCGATCTCGCCCTCCTGCACCGCCCGCAGAAGCTTGACCTGGGCAGAGGGCGGCAACTCGCCGACCTCGTCCAGGAACAGCGTACCGCCATCGGCCTCGACGAATTTGCCGACATGTCTTTCCGTGGCGCCGGTGAAGGAGCCCTTTTCGTGGCCAAACAGGATGCTCTCGACAAGCGTGTCCGGGATCGCGCCGCAATTGACGGTGACGAAAGGTTGTCCCCGGCGCGCCGAAGCGGTGCCGATGGCGCGTGCCACCAGTTCCTTGCCCACGCCGGATTCGCCCTCGACGAGAACCGGAATGTCGGTCTCCGATGCCTTGCGCGACAGGCGCAAGACACGGTCCATCGCAGCGCTCCGGAAGACGAAATCGTCGAAGGTGACGCCGGGATCGGCGCGGCGGCGCCGACGGCGCTGCTCGGACTCGACCGTTTCGACCTTCAACGCGGCCTCGATTGCGGTGCGCAGCCTTTCCGGCGCCACCGGCTTGACCACAAAATCGAACGCCCCTGCCCGCATCGCCGAAACCGCCATCTCGATGCTGCCCTGCGCGGTCAGCACGATGACGGTAACTGACATCGACCGCTTCCGCATGACCTCGAGCACCTCGAGACCGCCCATCCCGGGCATCACGAGATCGAGAACCAGCACGCCGAATTTGTCTGCATTTGCCTCCGCCAGCTGGTCCAGCGCGTCCATGCCGTTGTCCACCGCCACGACGTCGAAGCCGAGCTTGGCCAGCATTGCCTCGAGGAGGCGAAGCTGGACGGGGTCGTCGTCGACAATGAGGACTGTACGTGACATGAAGGGACGCGGTATCCGACGCTTGATCTGACGGCTGTGCCTGCTTCAAAGTGGCACATCCCCGTGAACAAGAGTTCAAGATTTCGGGTGAATGATTTCTTATGGCGGCGTGACCGCGGGCGTGGCACCAGGACCCGCGATTAACCGAGACGAGGCAAGGGCATCCCATGGCGGCGACACCCCGACAGACAGCGGCAATCGCTGAAGCATCAGCGCGGACAGGAACTGGCGCGCGGCAGCAGTTTGGCGACCTGCCGGAATGGAACCTGACCGATCTGTACCCCGCCATGGATTCGCCCGAGCTCGCAAGCGATCTCGACCGCGCCGCACGCGAGGCGATGGCCTTCGAGGCGGAATGGAAAGGCCGGCTCGCCGACGAGGCAGCCGCGGGTGAGAGAGGCAGGCTGGGTCAGGCGATCGAAGCATTCGATACGCTCGAGGACCTGATCGGACGGATCGCCTCCTATGCCGGCCTGCTTTATGCGGGCGACACGTCGGATCCGGCGCGGGCCAAGCTTTATGGCGATATGCAGCAGAAGCTGACCGACATCGGGACGCATCTCCTGTTCTTCCCACTGGAGCTCAACCGCATCGAGGACGCGGTGATCGAGGCGGCCATGGACACCTCGCCAGGTCTAGCCCGCTACCGTCCCTGGATCGTCGATCTGAGAATGGACCGGCCCTACCAGCTGGAGGACCGGATCGAGCAGCTCTTCCACGAGAAATCGCTGACCGGTCGCGGCGCCTGGAACCGGCTTTTCGACGAGACGATGACGGCGCTGCGCTTCAATGTCGGTGGCGAGGAACTTTCGCTGGAACCGACGCTCAACCGGCTCCAGGATCCCGATGGCGCCGTGCGGCGCGAGGCGGCCGACGCACTTGCGACAACGCTCAAATCGAACCTGCGCGTCTTCACGCTGATCCAGAACACGCTGGCCAAGGACAAGGAGATTTCCGATCGCTGGCGCGGCTTTGACGATATCGCGGATGCGCGCCATCTGGCCAACCGGGTCGAGCGCGAGGTGGTGGATGCGTTGGCTGCGGCCGTCAAGGATGCCTATCCCCGCCTCTCCCACCGCTATTATGCGATGAAAGCGCGATGGCTGGGCATGGACGTGCTCAACCATTGGGACCGCAACGCGCCATTGCCGGAAACCCCGCAGGAGGTCATCGGCTGGGACGAGGCACGGCAGACCGTGCTGTCGGCCTATGGCGACTTCGACCCGCGCATGGCCGACATCGCGCGCGATTTCTTCGACCGGAACTGGATCGACGCGCCGGTACGCCCCGGCAAGGCGCCGGGCGCCTTTGCCCACCCGACCGTACCCTCGGCGCATCCCTATGTGCTGCTGAACTATCTCGGCAAGCCGCGCGACGTGATGACGCTGGCGCACGAACTCGGCCACGGTGTGCACCAGGTGCTGGCCGCGCGCCAGGGCGCCCTGATGGCAGCGACCCCGCTCACCCTGGCAGAGACGGCTTCCGTCTTCGGCGAAATGCTCACCTTCCGCTCGCTGCTGGCACGCACCGAAAACCCGCGCGAGCGCAAGGCGATGCTGGCCCAGAAGGTCGAGGACATGATCAACACGGTCGTGCGGCAGATCGCCTTCTATGCGTTCGAGCGCAGACTGCACGAGGCGCGCCGCGAGGGCGAACTCACCTCCGACCAGATCGGACAGTTCTGGCTCGAGGTTCAGGCCGAAAGCCTGGGCCCGGCAATCCGGCTCGGCGAAGGCTACGAGACATTCTGGGCCTATATCCCGCACTTCATCCACTCGCCCTTCTACGTCTACGCCTATGCGTTTGGCGACTGCCTGGTGAACTCGCTCTTCGCGGTCTACCAGCAGGCCGAAAGCGGTTTCCAGGACAAGTATTTCGAGATGCTGAAGGCCGGTGGTACCAAACACCATTCCGAACTGCTGGCCCCTTTCGGGCTCGACGCATCCGACCCCGCCTTCTGGCAAAAGGGACTGTCGGTGATCGAAGGCATGATCGACGAGCTGGAAGCGATGGAAGACAGCAGCAGCTGACCCGTTGGTCGGAGCACTTCGTTGACATCACGGCAGACCGTCTTCTTTCGCAACGACCTGACCGGCGAGCAGGTCGGCTTCTGCGCGCCTCGCGAGATCATCGCACCGTGGAACCAGGACGAATTCGGCCCGGCGCTCGAAGCGGCGGACGCAGCGCGGCGGGCAGGCAAATGGCTGGCCGGCTATATCTCCTACGAAGCGGGCTACCTGCTCGAGCCGAAACTGCGGCCCCTGCTGCCAGAGGGACGCCGCGCGCCGCTGTTCTGCCTCGGCGTCTTTGACGGACCGACGGACGAGCTGCCCGACCTGACCACCATGCAGGATGGCGAGGCGGAGTTGGTGGACCCGGTCGCCTGCTGGAGCTTCGAGCGTTATCGCGAGAGCTTCCACCAGCTGCATCGCCATCTGGCGCTGGGCGACTGCTACCAGGGCAATCTGACCTTTCCGGTCGAAGCACGCTGGAACGGCGACCCGCTGGCACTGATGGCGAGAATGACCGCGCGCCAGCCGGTGCGCCATGCCGCATTGGTGGATCTGGACGGACCGGTCGTCGTCTCGCGGTCGCCCGAACTCTTCTTCGAGGTGAAGGAGGATCGCTGGATCGAGACGCTGCCGATGAAGGGAACCGCACCGCGCGGCACAAGCCCGGAACAGGACCGTGCACAGCGGCTGTTCCTGGCCAACGACCCCAAGAACCAGGCCGAAAACCGGATGATCGTCGATCTGTTGCGCAACGACATCTCGCGCGTCACCGAAGTCGGCTCGCTGAGCGTGCCGGAACTCTTCAATGTCGAGACCTACCCCACCGTCCACCAGATGGTGAGCAGGGTGCGCGCGCGTCTCCGGCCAGAGATCAGCTTGCCTGAAATCCTGGAGGCGCTGTTTCCCTGCGGCTCAATCACCGGCGCACCGAAGATCCGGGCCATGGAGATCCTGCGCGAGCTCGAGGACCGGCCGCGCGACGTCTATTGCGGTGCCATCGGCTGGGTCGCGCCGACGGGACGGATGCGGTTTTCCGTGGCGATCCGAACTCTTTCGCTCTTTCCAGAGGGGCGCGCGACCTTCAATGTGGGCGGCGGCGTGGTGTTCGATTCCACGGCGGAGGGAGAATATGCCGAATGTCTGCTGAAGGGCCGCTTCGCCACGGGAATGGCACCGGCTTCGCCCTCTTCGAGACAATGCGATGGGAACCCGGCCGCGGCCTGATCCGCGAGGCAAGGCACCTCGATCGGCTGGCGCGGTCGGCTGCCCAGTTGGGCCTGCCCCACGATCCCCGGCAGGTACGGCATTGCCTCGACCAGATCGGTGACGCCGAAGGGCCTTTGCGGGTGCGCCTGACATTGAGACCTGATGGCGGATGCGAACTGGCGCAACAGCCCTTCGAACCGTTGGCCCAGGATACTGTGTGGACGTTGCGGATCGCGGCGACCAGGATCGATCCCGAAGACCCGCTGGTCCGCCACAAGACGACGATTCGCGAGAGATACGAGGCGGCGAGAGCGGAATATGGGAGCGGCGAAGCCGACGAGGTGGTGATGCTGAACACGCGTGGCATGGTCTGCGAGGGCACGATCACGAATGTTTTCGTGCGTGCAAGCCTCGGCATCCTGCTGACGCCGCCCCTTTCGGCCGGCCTCTTGCCGGGCGTCCTGCGCGCGGAGTTGCTGGCGGAAGGCACAGCACAGGAAGCCGAGATCACGCCGCAAGACCTGACCAATGGTGAGATTTTTGTCGGCAACTCGCTGAGGGGCCTCATTCGGGCGCGACTGGCGGGAGATGAGGCATGACACTGGCACGCACGCCCTATGACGGTTCGGCAACGCCCTTCACGATCGGACTGAAGCCGCTCGACCCTGCGGAGTGGATCGAGCCGGATGATCGACTCACGCAGCAACTCGACCTGAAGCGGTGGCTCTACGAGACGGATTTCAATACGGTGTTCGCCGCCGAACCCGAGACAATCAAGGCGCAGGCAGAAGTGCTGGCGATGCTGGCCGCCCACCTGCCTTCCCGGTTTCCCGACATCTATCGGCGGACCGCAAACGCCATCGAGATCGTGGCGGGAAAGCAATCCGTCGCGCTCGATTCCTGGCCGCAGACGCCTCTCGTCGCTGCCTCGTTGCTGGTTCAGGAAGACCTGGTGCTGATGCGCAAGGGCACGGATGGCGGGCGGCTGGCGGCCGCCGCACTGTGTTTTCCATCGTCCTGGAGCCTGGCCGAAAAATTCGGCCTGCCACTCGACACGATCCACATCCCGGTGCCGGGCTTCGGTGCCGGCACAAGGCCGGCCGCCATTATCGGCCGCATCTTCGACAATCTGCATGTCGACCAGCCGGTGGAGCGAATGAACTGGTCGCTGCAGGAAGACGACCGCCTGCATCTCCCGCGCTCGAAGGGCCAGCGCGATGCGGGCGTGACGGACAGCAAGGCCGGGCTGCTCGGCCCCGAACCGCTGGCCGCTGCCTTCATTCGCGTAGAGCGACAGACATTGCGAAAGCTGCCGGAAAGCGGCGATATCCTGTTCACGATCCGCATTCATCTGGATCCGATGCAGAAACTGGCCGTACACCCGGACCGCGCCCGGCTTGCTGCATCGCTCGCAAGCCAACTGGCGGCGCTGGACGCTGCTCAACTGGCCTACAAGGGTATCAGTGCCAACAGGGACGCCTTGGTCACGGCGCTGCATGCACTTGCGCGGACATGAAAACCGTGGCCGGCGCGCAACGATCCGCGTTTGCTCGCGTTTGAAGCGCGACTACTGGTTCGGCGACTTGCTTTCGCCCCAGAAAGTCGCCAAGGAAAACCAAGCGGTACCGAGGAGAGGGAGACCACCCATGACCACCACCATGCTGAAGGGCGCTGCCGCGCTGGCGCTTGCTGCAACGCTCGCCGGCTGCCAGGCCTATGGCCCGCCGCCGTCGCGCGCACCCATGTCTCCCCAGCCCATGCCTCAGATGTCCAACATCGACGGCGAATGGGTCAGCACGGATGGCGTGGCCACATCCCGCTTCTTTGGCGGCACCTTCGAAACCGTCGCCAACGACACCGGCAACAGGATCTCCGAAGGCCGTTACCAACGCCGCGGCGACAATGTCTTCGAGATCTCGGGCGTGTCGCTGCTGCGCCAGGCGCCGATCAGCTTCAACTGCATGATGATCACCCAGACGCAGCTGAACTGCACGGCAGCCGCCGGCAACCAGTTCTCGCTCATCCGCCGCCAGACGATGAGCTGACCATCGATGCAGGAAAGGTGACCGCCGCCGCATGCTGTTCGCGCTCGCCGCAGTCTTCCTGCTCGCCATCGTCGTCCTTCCCCAGATCTGGGCCCGGCACACGATCGCCCGCCATTCGAACGATCGGCCGGACCTGCCGGGCACTGGGGGCGAACTCGCACGCCATCTACTGAACCGTTTCGACTTGCCCCATGTGGGCGTCGAAACCACCCAGATGGGCGATCACTACGATCCCGAAGCCAAGATCGTGCGGCTCCTGCCGCAGCACCATGACGGTCGATCGCTGGCCGCAGTGGCGATTGCCGCCCACGAGGTCGCCAACGCGCTTCAGGATGCGGGCGGCGAACGCATGCTGACGCTCCGGCAAAGGCTGGTGAAGTTCGCAGCGGCTAGCGACCGGATCGCCGGCATCTTCTTTATCGCCGCACCCATACTCGGGGTACTGCTAAGGGCCCCGGCCGCCCTTTTCGGCGTCCTGGCGATCGGCGTCGCGCTCCTGTCCGTGCGCGTGATCGTCAATCTGGTGACGCTGCCGGTGGAGCTCGACGCCAGTTTCGGCAAGGCGATGCCTATCCTCAAGGAGGATGGCTATCTGCCGGAAGACGACTTGCCTGCCGCCAGCAGCGTACTAAGGGCCGCAGCCTTTACCTATGTCGCAAGCGCGCTGATTTCGCTGGTCAACCTTGCGCGCTGGATCAGGCTGCTGCGATAAAGGACAAAAGATCCTGAGGGGGAGACGATGACCAGGCATTTCGACGCGCTCGAGACGCGCGACCCCGAACAGAGGGAACAGGAACTCTTCGCCCGGCTGCCCGCCTTCCTGCGAGCGGCAACCGCGCGCATGCCAGGGCTTGCAGGCTGGCTGAACGGGATCGATCTCGATCAGGTAAATACGCGCGAGGCGCTGACCGCCCTGCCTGTGCTGCGCAAGTCCGAATTGATGCGCATGCAGACCGAGCACCCGCCCTTCGGCGGCTTCGCCGACATGTCGACGCTGGGCGGCCAAAGGGTTTTCATGTCGCCCGGGCCGATCTTCGAACCCGAATTGTCGCATGAACAAGCGCTCAACGTGGCACGCGCCTTCTTCGCCGCCGGCATCCGCGCCGGCGATCTCGTGCACAACGCCTTCTCCTATCACCTGACGCCGGGCGGCTTCATGATCGACGCGGGCGCACGAGCGCTGGGTTGCACGGTCTTTCCGGCCGGAACCGGCAATACCGAAACCCAGGTGGAAGCCGCCGTCATGCTGGCGCCGTCGGTCTATGCCGGCACGCCCGATTTCCTGAAGATCATGCTCGACCGCGCGGCTGA
This sequence comes from Aliihoeflea sp., assembly GCA_046297455.1. Lineage (GTDB taxonomy): Bacteria > Pseudomonadota > Alphaproteobacteria > Rhizobiales > Rhizobiaceae > ZYF759. The sequence goes on along the minus strand of JBKBIT010000016.1, from coordinate 79,001 downwards.
CACGGGACAGGACCTGTCGTCGATCACAAGGGGCGTCGTTTCCGGCGGGGCCTTGTTCCCGTCGCTGCGCGAGGAATATGCCGCCCGCGGCGTGTCCGTGATGCAATGCTACGCGACCGCCGAATTCGGCGTGATCGCCTATGAGAGCGCGGCGGAAGACGGCTCCCTAGTCCCCGGCATGGTGATCGGCGAGCACCTGATCGTGGAAATCGTGCGGCCAGGCACCGGCAACCCCGTGCCTGATGGTGAGGTCGGTGAACTCGTTGTGACATGCTTCAACGCCGGCTATCCGGTGGTGCGTCTGGGCACCGGCGACCTTTCCGCCATCATGTCGGAGCCCTCGCCCTGCGGGCGCACCGGCATCCGCATCAAGGGCTGGATGGGCCGCGCCGACCAGCGCACCAAGGTGAAAGGCATGTTCGTCGACCCCAAGCAGGTGGCAGACGTGCTGGCCCGGCACCCAGAGATCGGCCGCGCGCGGCTGGTGATCACGCGCGACCAGGAGCGCGATGCGATGACGCTGCATGTGGAGCCCGCCGACGAGACGATGCCTGAGACGCGCGCCGTCGCCGACACGCTGCGTGAGATCACCAAGCTCGGCGGCGAGGTGGTCGTGGCAGGCAAAGGCACGCTGCCCAATGACGGCAAGGTGATTTCCGACGAGCGCGACTACGACCGATAAGGCGCTTGAAGATCATGCAGTGGAAGGCAGCGGCGGCGCGCCGCATTGAACCTGGCGCCCGATTGACTAGTTAGCAGCCACCACTTGAGGGACGGCAACCGATGAACATCACCACCAAGATCGACCAGACCCGCGCCACAGCCATTGGGCCGCTGCCGAAAGACCACCCGCCGGTGAAGCCGCGCAAGACCGGCGTCATGCTGGTCAATCTGGGCACGCCGGACGGCACTGACTACTGGTCCATGCGCCGCTATCTGAGCGAGTTCCTGTCGGACGCCCGCGTCATCGAATGGCCGCGCGCGGTGTGGCTGCCGATCCTGCATGGCATCGTCCTGTCGCGCAGGCCACAGAAATCCGGCAAGGCCTATGAGGAGATATGGAACAAGGAGAAGAACGAGTCGCCGCTGCGCACATACTCCCGTTCCCAGGCCGAGAAACTGGCGGCGGCCCTGTCCGCCCATGAGCATGTGCTCGTGGACTGGGCCATGCGCTACGGCAACCCCTCGATCGAAAGCGTGCTGACACGCATGATGGATGAAGGCTGCGACCGCATCGTCATGTTCCCGCTCTACCCGCAGTATTCGGCCACGACCACGGCAACCGTGAACGACAAGTTCTTCGACGCGCTGAAGAAGCGGCGCTACCAGCCGGCCATCCGTACCGTGCCGGCCTATTTCGACGAGCCGATCTACATCGAGGCGCTGGCGCGCTCGATCGAGACCCATCTGGCCGGGCTCGACCACGAGCCGGAGGTGATCGTCGCCTCCTATCACGGGATCCCCAAGAGCTATTTCATGCGCGGCGACCCCTATCATTGCCATTGCTACAAGACGACGCGACTGTTGCGCGAGCGGCTGGGCTTTGACGAGAAGAAGCTGATCACCACCTTCCAGTCGCGTTTCGGCCCGGAGGAATGGCTGCAGCCCTATACCGACGAGACGGTCGAAAACCTGGCCAAGAACGGCGTGAAATCGATTGCAGTCTTCAATCCGGGCTTCGTGGTCGACTGCCTGGAGACGCTGGAGGAAATCGCGGGCGAGGCCGGCGAACTGTTCCACGAGGCAGGCGGAACCAATTTCTCGCACATCCCCTGCCTCAACGACAGCCCGGAAGGCATGGCCGTCATCGAGGCAATGGTGCGCCGGGAACTCTCCGGCTGGCTGTAGTCGCGGCGCTGCCTATCAAGGCAGCATGCGTGACATGGTCGTGTCGCCGCGCACGAACTGGTGGTAGAGCGCGGCGGCTACGTGAACGATCACGAAAAGGATCAGCAGCCGGGCGGCTATGCCATGCGCCGTGCGCGGGCCGTACTCACTGAAATCGGGCAGGCCCACGGCATCTCCCCAAACCACATCGCCGGCGCCCGACAGCGCCATCAATCCGATGCCGCTTGCGCCCAGTACGATGACCACGACATAGAGCGCCAGATGCACGAACCGCGCGGAAAAGCTCTGCCAGCGAGGCTGGCCAGGCAGTTCGCTCGGCCGGCGATCAGCGAACAGCCACCAGCAGATGCGAAAGATGGTGAGCGCCAGAACTGCGATCCCGGCCGAAGTGTGCAGGCGCAGGATCTGGATCTTCGCTGCCTCGTCGACGGTGTTGGCGGCGGTGAACCCGGCCCACAAGAGACCGAGAATGGCAATCGCCGACAGCCAGTGAACGATCATTGCTACTGTGCCGTAATGGTCTGCAGTGCTCTTCAGTGCCATGGAGCGATCCTTGCTTCAGCTCGTGAACATAGTCTATATAGCATACGATATAACAAAATAGCAAGCTATATAACATGACGTTCAATCGGATCGAATCGCCCGGTTACATGACCAATCTCGCCGCCCGCCTGTTTGCCCGGGTCATTGACCGCCGGCTGAAGCCGCTCGGGGTGGTTTCGGGACAACTGCCGGTATTCTTCGAACTGGCCAACAGGCCGCAGCAGTCGCAGAAACGGCTTGCAGAAGCTGCAGCGATCGAACAACCCACGATGGCGGCCACCCTTTCCCGGATGGAACGGGACGGGCTGGTCTCAAAGCAGCGCGATCCGAAAGATGGCCGCAGCATGCTCTACTCGCTGACGCCTGCCGCAATGGAAAAGGCCGCGCGGGTCCGCGCGGCCATTCGCGAGGTCAACGCCCTCGCCACGAGAGACCTGGACAAGGACGAGCGCGCTGCACACCTGGCCATCCTGAAAAAGATGACGGTTGCGCTGGAGCAGGGCCTCGATCAGCCAGACTGATCAGAACAGGCCTTCTATCTCGCCCTGCTCGTTGAGGAAGATGCGCTCCGAAGAGGGAGACTTAGGCAGGCCCGGCATGGTCATGATCTCTCCGCAGATCGCCACGATGAAGCCGGCGCCGGCCGAGAGCCTGACCTCGCGAACCGGCACCACGTGGTCGGTCGGCGCGCCGCGCAGGTTCGGATCGGTGGAGAAGGAATACTGCGTCTTGGCCATGCAGACCGGCAGATTGCCGTAGCCCTGCTCTTCCCACTGCTGAAGCTGGGTGCGGACCGACTTGTCGGCAATCGCCTCCGAACCGCGGTAGATGCGCTTCACAACGGTGTTGATCTTTTCGAACAAGGGCATCTCGTCGGGATAGAGCGGCGCGAACTGTGCGGCACCCGATTCTGCAAGCGCCACGACCTTGTGGGCCAGTTCCTCGATACCGGCCGAGCCTTCCGCCCAGTGACGGCAAAGAATGGCTTCCTCGCCCATCGATGCGACAAAGTCCTTCACGGCCTGAATCTCGGCCTCGGTATCGGAATGGAAGTGGTTGATGGCAACCACCGCCGGCACGCCGAACTGGCGCACGTTCTCGATGTGGCGGCCAAGATTGGCGCAGCCCTTCTTGAGCGCTTCGACATTCTCCTGACCAAGATCTTCCTTCTTGACGCCGCCGTTCATCTTGAGCGCACGAACGGTCGCGACGATGACAGCTGCCGAAGGGGAGAGGCCCGCCTTGCGGCACTTGATGTCAAAGAACTTCTCCGCACCCAGGTCGGCGCCGAAACCAGCCTCGGTCACGACATATTCGCCGAGCTTCAGCGCCGTTGTCGTGGCGACGACAGAGTTGCAGCCATGCGCAATATTGGCGAACGGCCCACCATGCACGAAAGCCGGATTGTTCTCCAGCGTCTGCACCAGGTTGGGCTGCATGGCATCCTTGAGCAGCACCGTCATGGCGCCATCGGCCTTGATGTCGCGGGCATAGACCGGGGTCTTGTCGCGGCGATAGCCGATGATGATGTCGCCGAGGCGCTTTTCCAGGTCCTTCAGATCGGTGGCAAGGCACAGGATCGCCATGACCTCGGAAGCCACCGTGATGTCGAAGCCGGCCTCGCGCGGATAGCCGTTGGCCACGCCGCCCAGCGAGCAGACGATGGAACGCAGCGCACGGTCATTCATGTCCATCACGCGCCGCCAGGCGATACGACGAATGTCGATACCCTGTTCGTTGCCCCAATAGATGTGGTTGTCGATCAGGGCCGACAGAAGATTATGTGCCGTGGTGATGGCGTGGAAGTCGCCCGTGAAGTGGAGGTTCATGTCCTCCATCGGCACGACCTGCGCGTGGCCGCCGCCGGCCGCCCCGCCCTTGATGCCGAAATTCGGCCCGAGGGAGGCTTCACGTATACAGATCACGGCTTTCTTGCCGATCCGGTTCAGACCGTCTCCAAGGCCGACAGTGGTCGTGGTCTTGCCTTCGCCAGCCGGCGTCGGGTTGATGGCGGTCACAAGGATCAACTTGCCGTCCTTGCCGTCTCGCTTCGACTTGATGAATTCCGCGGAAATCTTGGCCTTGTCGTGGCCATAGGGCAGAAGATGCTCGTGCGGGATGCCGAGCTTGGCGCCGACCTCCATGATCGGCTTCTTCTTCGCTGCACGCGCGATCTCGATGTCGGACTTGAACTCGGCCATGACCTCACTCCCAAGGCAGATTGAATTGCATGCAGACGGTATACATCCCCTCTCTGCAAATGGGAACCGCCGATTGAGGCGATAACAGCACGCACGACGCGTTGCTGCACGGTTTGCGACAGGCTTGCGTCCGCCGGCGGCTGAATGAAGCAAGAGCTGAGGTGCGCTTTCCAGAAAACCCCGTGGGGGTTGAGTTAAGCGGCCATGACCATTATGTCACGGCGTCGCCATCCAACGGGCCAAACTGTTCAATGAAGCCGCGTATTGCTGTCCTGGGTTGCGGATATTGGGGTGCCAACCATATCCGTACTTTGAAGGCCTTGGGCGCGCTCCATGCGGTATCCGACTTGAACGCCGCCCGTGCCGAAGGTTTCGCCACCGAGCAGGATTGCCTCGCCGTCGCGCCCGAAGATCTCTTCGAAAACGACGAGATCGACGCGATCGTCATGGCCCTGCCGCCACAGTTCCATGCGCAGACAGCCATTCGTGCCGTCGAGCACGGCAAGGACGTTCTGGTCGAAAAGCCTATTGCGCTAACCGTGCCGGACGCCGAACGCGCCGTCGAGGCGGCACGTCGCCATGGGCGCGTGTTCATGGTCGGACACGTGCTGCGCTTCCACCCTGCTTTCGAGCAGATGAAGCGGCTGATCGATGCCGGCGAGTTGGGAGACGTCAAATACATCCACTCGCACAGGCTCGGTCTCGGCAAGTTCCACACCGAAAACGACGCCTTGTGGGACCTGGCCCCACACGATCTGTCGATGATCCTGGCGATCACCGGCGAAGAACCGGTGGAAATCCGTGGAGAGGGCGCCGCCCTGCTCGACCATCTGAGCGATTTTGCCCATCTGCACATGCGTTTTGCCAGCGGGCTGCGCAGCCATCTCTTCGCATCGCGGCTGAACCCCTATCGCGAACGCCGGCTGACTGTCGTGGGCACCAAGGCAATGGCCGTCTTCGACGACGTCGAGCCCTGGGATCGCAAGCTCGCCGTCTATCGCCATGCCGTCTGGCAGGACAGCGGACAATGGGCCTTCACCACCAACGAGCCGTCCTATGTGCCTGTGAGCGAAGGCATGCCGCTGACACGGGAGCTCGAACACTTCATTCAGTGCCTGGAAACCCGGGCCGAGCCCCGCACCGGCGGCGAGGAGGCTGTAAGGGTCCTGAAAGTACTGACGGCGGGAACCGTCACCCACAGCTGAAAACGGTGCGTCAAGCAGCCGGCATGGCCGCCAGCCGCTCCAGCATGGCCTCGGCCTCGCGGCCACGCTCCGAGCGCTCGATGAAGCCGCCGCCAAAGACACGCGCCTCGTTGCCTTCGTCGGAATAGAGCGCACAGGCCTGGCCGGGCGCGACACCTGCCTCCCCCTCGCCCAGTTCGACGAACACGCCGCGTTCGTCGGCAAAAAGGCGTGCTGGCTTCGGAGGGCGCGTCGAGCGCACCTTGGCGAACACTTCGACACCATCGGCAGGAAGGTCATCGAGCGACCGATCGCCCAGCCAGTTGACGTCGCGCAGGACAACGCGGTGCGTCTCCAGCGCCTCACGCGGCCCCACAACGACGCGCGCCCTCTCGGCATCGATATGGACGACGTAGAGCGGTTCGCCCGCTGCAACGCCGATGCCCCGGCGCTGGCCGATCGTGTAGCGCAGGATGCCGTCATGCCGACCGAGCACGCGGCCATCGATGTGAACGATCTCGCCCGGCGCGGCGGCGTCCGGCCGCAACTTTGCGATCACATCCGAATAGCGACCCTGGGGCACGAAACAGATATCCTGGCTGTCGGCCTTGTCGGCGATCGCCAGCCCCATCTCCTCGGCCGCCTTGCGCACCTCGGGCTTCGACATGCCCCCCAGCGGGAAGCGCAGATAGTCGACCTGCTCCTGCGTGGTGGCGAAAAGGAAATAGCTCTGGTCACGGTCGGCATCGACCGGCCTGTGCAGGGTGCGATGCGCACCGTTGGCGCGGGACCGGATGTAGTGGCCGGTAGCGAGTGCGGCAGCACCAAGGTCGCGCGCGGTGCCAAGCAGATCGGCGAACTTGACGGTCTGGTTGCACGCAACGCAGGGAATGGGTGTCTCGCCGGCGGCGTAGCTCTGGGCGAAGGGGTCGATCACCGCCTCGCGGAACCTTCGCTCATAGTCGAGCACGTAGTGAGGAATGCCGAGCGTGGCGGCAACCCGCCTCGCGTCGTCGATATCCTGGCCCGAGCAACAGGCGCCTGCCCGGTGAACCGCCGCGCCATGATCGTAGAGCTGCAGGGTCACGCCGACGACGTCATACCCCTCGCGCGCCAACAGGCCGGCGACGACAGAAGAATCCACACCGCCCGACATGGCCACCACCACGCGAGTGTCTTCGGGACGTCCGGGGAGATCGAGGCTGTTCATGCTCATGCGCTGATGCCATTCGTTTGCCGTGGGGCCTTTGGACCCGCGCCGTATATAGGCGAAGCTGCGCCGCGACGCCACCGGTTCGGCTCATTCACGAGTCCGGTCAATGCGAATCGAATGCGTCGAAAAGATGTAACAGTCGATTCACTTTCCTTGCCGACAGGTTACGCTGTGCTTAGCCAAATTTTAAAATTGCTGCGTTAGTCTCTCGCTCATTGCGTTGTGTGTTCATTGTAGAGAGTGGGTATGACCGACCTGGTTCGACCGCGAGTAAAGTATGTAATCGGCCCGGACGGCAGCCCGCTGACCATTGCCGATCTTCCGCCAACCAACACCCGCCGCTGGGTCATCCGGCGCAAGGCGGAGGTGGTCGCAGCGGTACGCGGTGGGCTGCTGAGCCTCGAAGAGGCATGCAATCGCTACAAGCTCACCGTCGAGGAATTCCTGTCATGGCAGGCGTCGATCGACGAATATGGTCTTGCCGGCCTGCGCACGACAAGGATCCAGCAGTACAGGCACTGACCGCGGGCACTAGTCTCAAAGTCTATTCTTCAGATCGAACATGATCAGTACCGGCCTGAGCGGTTGCGTTTGGCAGGCGGCCATCGCGCGACAACAGGATGGCGATCGGCCTCAGCGCGGGGACGTGTGAGCAGACGATCATCACCATCACCATGATGGGCACGGCCAGAAACATGCCGATGATGCCCCAGATCGCGCCCCAGAAGGTGAGCGACAGGATGATGGCGAAGGATGACAGGTGGAGCGCGCGGCCCATCAGCATCGGATCGATGATGTTGCCGATCAGGAACTGGATGAACCCGACCGACATCAGCACTACCAGCACCATGTACCAGCTCTCGAACTGCGCCAGCGCGATCAGGGTCGGCAGGATGGTCGCGGCGATCGACCCGATATTGGGAATGAAATTGAGCACGAAGGACAACAGCGCCAGCGTCTCGGCGAAATCCACGCCCAGCAGCGACAGGAGCAGATAGATTGCCATTCCCGTCACCGCGCTGACTGCGGTTTTGACCAGGAGGTAATGGTGGATGCTGCGCGTGATCGAAGCCAAGATGCCGTCGACATTCGCCTTTCGTGCAGGGTCTGGGAAAAGCCGCGCGATCTTGCTGTTGAACCAGGGACGCTCGGCAAACAGGAAGCCCACATAGAGAATGACCAGGACGACCGACACCAGCAGGTTACCCGCCTGCCCTGCCATGGTCCGGACATAGGCGCCGAAATCGATGTCCTGGAACGCGCCGAGCACGCCGGCCGCTACATCGTCCCCAAGCCAAAGAAAGAGCGCCGCAACCGCCTCCTGGATACGATCGGCATAACCGGGAGCGACTGCCATCACCGTGTCGATCTGCGCCGTGGCGAAACCGAACAGGGCCAGAAGCGTCGCAACGATGGCCAGCATCGCAACAATCGTGGCCAACCATTGGGGAATGTGAAAGGAGCCGACGCGCTGACGGGCGAAGAAATCGATCGCCGCGCTGGTCAGGCTGAAAATCAGGATCGCGATGGCGAGCGGAATGAGAAAGAAGCGTCCCGCATACAGCAATACCAGCAAGATGCCGCAGGCGACGATCACAAGCAGCCATTGCTGAGCCCGGCCTGAGAAGCCTCGCGTCGAACGGCCAGCGCGGGCTGCATCGGATGGTTGGCCGTCGGCCGGATCATGTTTGTCGTTCATGGCGGCGGGAGCAAAGCATCATGTCGCCGTCTTTAGCAAGACGACGCTACGCGCCCGTTCGGCGCGAATACACTCCAACCTGCCGGCGGTTCAGGCCGGGACAGACGCCTCAGCCGATATAAGCGCGCCGGCCCTGCTCGGGCTCGCGGCTTCGCGAATCACGCGATTCGAGCAACTCGGCCTTCGCCAGTTCTGCTTCCGCTTCGTCGAGCAACGTCTCGGCGGCCTGGCGCTGGGAGACGAGATCCGATTTCGAGTTCTGCAGATTGTCGCGCCGCTGGCGCGCTGCCTTGGCAAAGGTCGGATAGGCGAAGTGGTTGACGTCGGTGATGCCAGCCTTCTTTTCCTCGTTGGCAATCTGAAGATCCAGTTCGCCCGCCATGCGGTCGAACTCGGCGATCATGGCATCCAACTGCTGGAGCTGGCGCTTTTTCTCGTTCACCTGAAATTGCTTCAGCCGCACGAGATTGTCGCGAGACTTCATGGTTTGGTACTCCCTTACATAACCAACCCAGTGCGGCGCGCCCGTCACGTCCTCCTGGCCCGTGTCGGAAACCCGCAATGCCGCGACGCAAAGACCCCCTCTTGCGGCACGACGGTAACCTTTCGTTTACGTCCATTGTTAATCATAGGGACGAGGGCTTAAGGGGCGGTAAAAATCCCGGCAGCTTTCGGAAACTGCAGAAAACCGACTCCGAATGAGTCGTTTGCGTGCACTACCTAATGCATCGCATTAACATCAGACGGACAAAATTCACATGTGCTTTCAACAAAATAGCGATGAAACCCCATGTGACGGAGTTGGCTTGCCGTTCCGAATCAGATTTTGTTAACCATTCGATGGCAGCTTTGGACTCAGGCCATCGCCGCTGCGGCACCGGATCCGCGCCATTCAGGTCCGGGGGGCAGAGAAGGGGATTGAAATGCGCGTTCTGCTCATAGAAGACGACAGTGCAACTGCCCAGAGCATCGAGCTGATGCTCAAATCCGAGAGCTTCAACGTCTACACGACGGATCTCGGAGAAGAAGGCGTCGATCTCGGCAAGCTCTACGACTACGATCTCATCCTGCTGGATCTCAACCTGCCCGACATGTCGGGTTACGAGGTTCTGCGGACGCTGCGGCTTTCCAAGGTCAAGACGCCGATCCTGATCCTCTCCGGCATGGCCGGCATCGAGGACAAGGTGCGCGGGTTGGGGTTCGGCGCCGACGACTACATGACCAAGCCTTTCCACAAGGACGAGCTGGTTGCACGCATTCATGCAATCGTCCGCCGCTCGAAGGGCCACGCCCAGTCGGTGATCACCACCGGCGACCTGATCGTGAACCTCGACGCCAAGACGGTAGAGGTCGGCGGCCAGCGCGTGCACCTGACCGGCAAGGAATACCAGATGCTGGAGCTGCTTTCGCTCCGCAAGGGCACGACCCTGACCAAGGAAATGTTCCTCAACCATCTGTACGGTGGCATGGACGAGCCAGAACTGAAGATCATCGACGTCTTCATCTGCAAGCTGCGCAAAAAGCTCGATGCAGCGTCCGGCGGACAGAACTTCATCGAGACGGTCTGGGGCCGCGGCTATGTGCTGCGCGAGCCCGAGGAGATGCGCGAAAGCGCCTGATGGACCTCGTCCAGACGGTTTGAACAGCAAATGCCGGCCCCAGCGCCGGCATTTTCGTGTCTAGGCAGACTGCAAAGTCCAATCCTGATCAAGCAGCCATCTGCAGTTGCCTGAAGCGCTCCAGGAGTTGCGGGCGGTCGAAGGGCTTGAGAAGGTAGCCCCGTGCCCCGGCCCGCTTGGCGCGCATGATCGTACCGATGTCGAGCTGCGTCATGCACAGCAGGATTTCCGGCTTGAATTCGCTGTCGATCGCCATCACGCGGGTGATGAATTCCAGCCCGGCCATGTCTGGCAGGGCGTTGTCGACGATAATGATCTCCGGCATCTGAGCGGCACAGAGGGCAATGGCTTCATCGCCGTGACCGGATTCCAGAACGCTCAGATCCGATCCCTCAAGTATTCGTCGGGCGACCTTGCGGATCACGGACGAACCATCGACGATCAAACAGCGCTTCATTTCCCCAGCCCTCGCACAACAGCCCCACACGGGCGGGGCACCGAACAAGAAGAGCCTAGGATATCCGGGTAAAGATGCGGGAAACCGAGAGACTTAACAGAAGGTAAAGCCTGCCGACCGCTACTCGGCAGTCAGCACGATTTCCTCGGCGCCGGCACGGATGGAGATGTTCATGGCCGCCTCGCGCGCCAGAAGCAGCGTATAGTAGGGCTGCACAGCGTGTGCGTCGATCGGCTCGCCAGACGACTGCCCCGAATGGAGTTCGAGGAAGCGGGCGGGCACGCGGACCATAGGACCGTTCGCGGTCAGGGTGAAACGGGGCTGGGTCTGCAGGTCGTGCAGTTCAACCGTCAGCTTGCCGCCGCGCGGTATGCCTGCGTTGGCGATAAGCAACAGGTTAAGCAGCAGCTTGACCTTGGCCTTGGGCAGGAGAGCACGATCGCCACGCCATTCGAGATCGGGCTTCTCGTTCGAGAAAAGGGCAGTGGCGACGGACTCGGCGTCCCCGGTGTCGATCTGCATTCCAGCAGAGCCGGCCGCGCCAAACGCAAGACGAGCGAACTGCAGCCGGGCCGACGCGTTGCGCGCGCTGGTGCGGATCAAACGCATCGCGTCCTCGTCGGCGCCGCCCTCGTCCAGCAGTTCAAGACCATTATTGATGGCGCCCACCGGAGAGATGATATCGTGGCACACACGGCTGCAAAGCAGTGCAGCAAGATCGCTCGCGCTGAGTGTCAAAACGTCAGCCATGTCCAAAATGCCCCTTCTTTCAAAATAGATGGATTGCCGCTCGTCCTCCGGGCAGGGCGATCCAATGTCGAATCGAAAATGCGACGCAGAAAGACGTTACACAGCGTAGCGCCCATCGCAAGCAAACCGGCAGGATCGCCACGATGCGGCCCCATTCCCGCAGTGCTCATTAATGGTTGAAAAAGGATTACGCACTATCGTGGCATTCGATCTTTGGACGCGGCAGACTCCGACCGCCGCGTGCCGGCGACGCCGGGATTTCCGAAAGGAGAAAGCGAAATGTCGATCGGGACCAAGCTTGTGAATGCGACGCGCCTGGCGGCTGCGGCGGTGATTTTGATGGCTGCACTTGCTGTTGTGCCGGCAAAGGCTCAGTCCAGCAGCAGCACCTACAGCTCGCAGGAAATATTGGACGCGGGCCACCATTTCTTCGGCGCCACAGCCGGCGGCCTCGCGTCGGTGGTCGAGCACGTCTTTTCTTCGTTGGGCCTGCCCAATGGCTATATCCTGGGTGAGGAAGGCTCCGGGGCCGTCATTGGCGGCCTGACCTATGGCGAAGGAACGCTGTACACGAAAAATGTCGGCGACCACCGCGTCTTCTGGCAGGGACCTTCCCTGGGGTGGGATTTCGGCGGGCAAGGGTCCCGCACGATGATCCTGGTCTACAATCTGGACAGCATCCCAAGCCTCTACGACCGCTTCGTCGGCGTTGCCGGCTCTGCCTATGTGGTTGCCGGTCTCGGCTTCAACGTGATGCGGCGCGGCGACGTTCTGCTGGTGCCGGTTCGTACGGGCGTGGGCGCTCGCCTTGGCGTCAACATCGGCTATCTCAAGTTGACGCAGATGCCGACCTGGAATCCCTTCTGACGCCATAAGCGAGGGCCAGCCCCGGGTCGACAATGACATTTTGCCGCGGGGCTGGATTCTCCCGCCTCCGTCGTGGCAATGTGGATCGGCATTCCTGCGTAGACGATGGCAGGACCGTGTCCGCCGGATCCGGCGGCCCGCCGGTCTGACCATGAACGGAAGCACTGCAACTTGATCCAGAGTATCCTTCTTTTCACGCTGGGCTTTCTTTCGGCAGGTGTGCTGGCGCTGATGATCGCGCCGACCATCTGGCGGCGTGCTGTCAACCTGACACGCAAGCGGGTTGAATCCTCGATCCCGCTTACCTTGTCCGAAATCCAGGCGGAAAAGGACGCGTTGCGCGCTGAATTCGCGATGTCGATACGCAGGGTCGAGAAGAAGCTGAAAGCCGCATCGGAGAAGGCAGCCGTCAAGGCGGCCGATCTGGGACGCGCGCAGGAGGAAGCGAGACTGATGCAAAAGGAGCGCGACGAGAACGCGCAGCTCGCAGCCTCTTTGGAGAAGCGTCTGGCCGCTCGCGAGACGGAACTGGAGCAGACCTCGGCCCAACTGGCGAACATCGAAGAGAGACTGAAACAGGCTCGCCAGCAGATCGATGAACAGGCTGAAGAAATCGATCGCATCAATGCTTCCAATGACGACGCCAGCATTCTCGCGTCCAGCCGTCAGATCGAGTTGGTTGCCCGCGAGGCGGAAGTCGACAAATTGTCGGCCGACCTGACCGCGTTGCGCAACCAGCGCAAGGATATCGACCGCAAGGCCCGCGAGACGGAGGCCGAGAACCGGCAACTTCGTACCGAGGCAGAGGCATCGCGCAGGAAGATTGCCGACCTTGAACGCAAGATCGCGCGCATGATGACGGCCATGACCGACAGCGAGGAGAAGCTGGAGCGGCGCGACAAGGAAGTCGAGCGGCTGCGCCAGCACTTGCGGGAAGCGCCCAGGCTCAATCAATCCTCAAACGGCAGCAATGCCGACGCTGCAGCCGAGATACAGCGGCTGGAAAGCAGGCTCGATGCATTGACCAAGGAGAACCGCAAGCTGCGGGAAGCCGAGGGGAAGGGCGAGGAAGTCCTGCGGAGCCAGATTCAGGAACTCGCCGCAGAGGTTGTCGCGATGACCGCACGGTTGGAAAAGTCGGACTCGCACATCGCCAGCATCATTGACCAGGCTCCTCCGCTCAAGCCGGGCAGCACCAGCCCGGTCAGCCTGGCCGAGCGTATCCGCGAGTTGCAGAGCCAACCCTAACGCTCAACACGCGCCTCGCCAGAGCCGGTGCAGGGCGATTGCCGATGCAGCCGCCACGTTCAGACTATCCATGCCAGCCGACATGGGAATACGAACGGTGCGAGAAGCTTCCATGATCGAAGCCGGCAGCCCCTCCCCCTCGGTACCCAGCAGGAGCGCCCTGCGACCGCCCGGGACAAGATCGCCGATACCGGTCTCTCCCGTTCCAGAAAGCGCCAGCACCTCGAAGCCGTGATCTTTGAGCAGCTCGACAACCGCTTGAGCTTCGCCGGCCACAGTGAAGGGCACTTTCAGCGCCGCGCCGACAGAAACGCGGATCGCCTTGCGATAAAGCGGGTCGCAGCAGGTCTCGTCGAGCACGATCGCATCGGCCTCGAAGGCCGCCGCGTTGCGGAAGATGGCGCCCATATTGTCGTGGTTGGAGATGCCGACCGGCACCACGATCAACGCGTCGGGCGGCAGCGATTCCAGCAGTTCGGCGATATCGGCCCGCAGCCCGCGCCGGCCGATCGCCAGTATGCCGCGGTGAATGTGGAAACCGGCAATGGCGTCCATCACGCTCTGGGAAGCAACATAGACCGGCATGTCGCGAGGTGCCCGGCCCAGGGTATCTGCAAGTCCGGGCAGGCGGTTTTCCAGCACCAGCACCGAATCTGCGGCAAAGCGGCCGGAGGAAAACAGAACGTTGAGCACGACCTTGCCTTCGGCGATGAAGGCATCGTGACGACCGGCCAGATCGCGCTCGCGGATCGAGCGATAGGACGCAATGCGTGGATCGTCTGGATCGTCGATCCGGATCGTGTGCAACCTACCGTTCTCCGAGAGCCGCACGGCAGGCGGCCGCCATCTCCACCAGCGCCTTGCGCATCTGACCCGCTTCCCCAAGTGGCTGAGGAAAGGAAATTCGCAGAACCTGATCGCCGAGCGCGAGATCGATCCCGTCGGGATCGATGCCCGTCATGTGCCAATCTCCCGGCTTGGCCCTGCCATAGTGCCGGGCATAGAGCGCGATGGCGTCGCGGTGATCCTGGTTCATGTGCACGACCGCGCCCTGCTCGATCGCAGACATTTCGCGTGCCATCTCGGCATCGGCCAGGAGGTCTGTCTCGGTAAGCCGATAGGCCTTGCCGAAACCGCCGTTCAGGCTGGCCGATTGCGGGTGCAGGAGAAAATAGGAGAAGTCGCCGAAATCGGCATAGAGCTTTGCCTTGGGATGCCGATTGAGAAAGCGGCGCGCCACCCGGGCATGGGCTTCGCTGCCGCGCTGCAACTGCTCTGCCCGGCATGAAACGGTTATGCGAGGATGGGCAAGCGGATCCCCCTTGCCAGGCTCGCCGACCAACAGCGAACAACGCGGATCGGCCAGCAGGCCAGGCGTGTGCCCCGACAGCGAAGAAACGAGAATTGCCGGCGTGCCGTCGAGATCGGTCGCCACCGCCACGCGGCTTGCCTGCGGTGCGCCCGTCTGCGGGTCGAGAACGGCCAGTGCGCCGTGCCGCGCGGCCCGCAGCAGCGATTTCGACAGGGCGATCGCTTCTTCGTCTGTCGGACGGATGACGTCCTTCTTCTCGCTCATCTCGTTCACTTGCGCCCTATCACGCCGCCGTCGATCAATTCCGTAGTCCGTTCAGGCGCAATGCCGAAACGGGCGAGCGCAGCCTCCGGCGTTTCCTCCTCGACGCCGCGGGGAGCCGATGGCGTTCGCGAAAAACGCGGTGCCGGCGCCGGGCGTGTCAGTCCGTCCTTGTCGATGAATGTGGCGCGGGCACTGTTGTGCGGATGGTCGGGTGCTTCGGTGAACGACAGCACGGGTGCCACGCAAGCGTCGGTTCCTTCGTAGATGGCAGCCCATTCGTCACGCGTCTTCTCAACGATGCGCGCGGCGATGGCCTGCCGCATCTCTCCCCAGAGCGAGATGTCATACTGGCGCGCGGCAAGCCGCTCCTCGAGCGGCAGCAGGCGGGCGAATTCAGCGAAGAATTGCGGCTCCAGACAGCCTACGGCGACGTGCTTGCCATCCGCCGTCTCATAGGTGTCGTAGAAGGGTGCGCCGGTGTCGAGCAGGTTAGAGCCGCGCCTGTCCTGCCAGAAGCCCGACGCCATAAAGCCGAAGAAGGGTGCGGCCAGCATGGCCGCGCCATCGATCATCGCTGCATCGACAACTTGCCCCTTGCCCGAGCGGCCGCGTTCGACAAGGGCGGCCAGCAGGCCCATGATGAGAAACATCGTGCCGCCGCCATAGTCGGCCGCAAGGTTGAGCGGCGGGATCGGCCGACCTGATTTCTCGCCGATCGCGTGCAGCACGCCGGAATGGGCCAGATAGGTGATGTCATGGCCGGCCCGGTCCTTCATCGGACCGTCCTGACCGAACCCCGTCATGCGCCCATAGATGAGAGCCGGATTGCGTTGCAGCATCTCGTCCGGCCCGAGACCGAACCGTTCCATGACGCCGGGGCGGAACCCCTCGACGAGAATGTCCGCTCCCTTCGCCAGTGCGACCAGCAGCGCGACACCTTCCGCATGTTTCAGATCGACCTTGATGATCGAACGCCCGTGACGGTCGAGATCGTATTGTCGGGGCAGGTTGAGGAAATCGCGCCCGCCGCCAAGACGCTCGACACGCAGCACCTCGGCCCCCATCTCGGCCAGCATCAGGCCGGCCAGCGGCACAGGCCCCAGCCCCGCCATCTCGATGACCTTCAACCCGGAAAGCGGGCCGGAGCGCGCCTCGTCGACCACGGGCGCCCTCCCCCTATTTCGGAGCCATGCGGATGGCGCCGTCGAGGCGGATGGTCTCGCCGTTGAGCATCTGGTTCTCGACGATGTGACAGGCAAGAGCCCCATATTCAGCCGGTTCGCCAAGCCGTGGCGGGAAAGGCACTTGCTGACCGAGCGAATCCTGCGCCTCCTGCGGCAGGCCGGCGAGCATCGGCGTGCGAAAGATGCCCGGTGCGATGGTGCAGACGCGGATGCCCGAGCGTGCAAGATCGCGGGCGACCGGCAGGGTCATGCCGACGACGCCGCCCTTTGAAGCCGAATAGGCTGCCTGGCCGATCTGGCCGTCATAGGCCGCGACCGAAGCCGTGTTGACGATGACGCCACGCTCGCCACCGTCCATCGGCTCGAGATTCTGCACATGCGCCGCGAAAAGGCGGATCATGTTGAAGGTTCCGATCAGGTTGACCTCCAGCACCTTGCGATAGAGATCGAGAGGATGCGCGCCATCCTTGCTGACCGTCTTCATGGCGATGCCGATGCCGGCGCAATTGATGAGGATGCGCGGATCGCCCAGCTTGCCGGCGATCTCGGCCATGGCAGCCTGCGCGCTCTCTTCGCTGGAGACATCGCATTTGAGCCCGATACCGCCAAGTTCGGCAGCGACCTTTTGCGCACGCTGCTCGGCGACGTCGAGAATGGCGACCTTGGCGCCCTTCCCCGCGAGTGCGCGCGCCGTGGCCTCGCCAAGGCCGGAGCTTCCGCCGGTAACGATCGCAACCTGACCGGATGGGTTCATGTGTATTTCCTCCCGAATGCTATCAATAAAAACAATGACATTTCATCCTAGCGTCGCCAGCGCGCGGGCGACAAGCAAGTCGCCTCGCGTCACAGTGCCTCGGCAAGCCGGCGGGCACCGTGGCGGTAGGGGTCCACGGCGGGCAGCCCCATGCGCGCCTCGACATCGGCGAGATACGCATTGGCCTCGTCCTCGCCCATGGCAAAGGTGTTGACCGAGATGCCGATGATCCGCACGTCCGGATTGACGATGCGCGCGGTCTCCAGAGACAGGTCACGCAGTGCCTCCAGTGTCGGCAGCTGGTAGTGCGGCAGGCCGCGCATGTGCTTGCGTGTCGGCTCGTGGCACAGGACGAGTGCATCGGGACGTCCGCCATGGATCAGCGCCATTGTCACGCCCGAAAAAGAGGGGTGGAACAGGCTTCCCTGCCCCTCGATCAGATCCCAGTGATCGTCCTCGTTGTCTGGTGTCAGCCACTCGATCGAGCCCGCCATGAAGTCGGCCACCACGGCATCCAGCGGCACGCCGGAGCCGGTGATCAGGATGCCGGTCTGGCCGGTGGCGCGGAAGGTCGCCTTCATGCCCAGTTCGTGCATCGCCTTTTCCATGGCGAGCGCGGTGTACATCTTGCCGACCGAGCAATCGGTACCGACGGCCAGGCATCTTTTCCCCCGGCGCGGCGCACCATCGCCGATCGGGTATTTGTGCTGCGGCGTGCGCACATCGATCATGCGCCGACCATAGGCATTGGCGGCAGCAACCAGCTCCGGGCGATCCTGCAGCCTGTCGTGGAGGCCGGACGCGATGTCCATGCCCTTCTCCAACGCCTCCATCAGGATCGGCATCCAGCTGTCCGACATGACCCCGCCACGATTGGCGGCGCCGATGATGAGGGTGCGGGCGCCCTTGTCCCAGGCCTCCGCGATGCTCAGATCGGGCAGACCCAGATCCGCCTTGCACTCTGCGAGCCGCATCTGGCCGAGCGCGAATTCCGGTCTCCAGTCGCGGACGCCCTGGGCGGTCTTGGCGGCAAGCTGGTCCGGCGCGTCGCCGAGAAAGAGCAGATATGGGGTCTGGAGCATGGGAGGTCTCGCTTCCTTGTTTCCGCCTTCCATAGCCCCAACCCATCGCCTGCTCAATCGGCCTGCCGGGCTGGACTAATATTCGGCCAGATGGAGCGTTGTGTCGAATGTGCCTTCGATCGGCCGGCAATCGTCGAGGTCAAGCTCGGCGAACATGCCATCCTGCCGGCAGAGCTGGCCGGAAAAGCTGCCACGGGCGTGGCCGCGCTCGGAAAGGTCGAGTTCGTCGAACTGGATCAAGACGTCAACTTCGCCATCGCCGCTCGTATAGAATGGACCGGTCATGCCCTCGGGAAACAGCGAGAGTGTCGGACCAAGCGCTTCGGCAGATGGCCCGTCCCCCATCAGCGTGACATCAAGCGAGATCACGTTGCGCATCATCGACCCCGAATCGGGATCGTGGCCCTGGATGGAGATGGTCGTCATTGGACCCATCTGTGAATACTCCGCCGTTGCGGTCTCTTCCGACGGCATGTGAATGGTGGTCCAGGTGCCGCTCTCGCCGCCAATGGTGGCCTCGATCGTGCCGATCTGCTGCATTGCCGAAGCCGGCAACACGGTCAGGGCCAACAGCATCGCCGACGCATACATGCCGGCCAGAACTCGTTTGCTGACGATCGAACAGCCATTGATTGCCATCATTCTCACGGTCTCCCTTTCATTCGATTGCGGGTGCCATGGTGGGGGACAGGAGCCTTTGGGTAAAGAGCAACAGCCGAAAAGCCGTCTACCGCCCGAGATTTGCTTGACTTGTCGGCGCCAAACCACGATATACGGCCCGTCGTCGCCCGGCTGCCGCGTGAGCAGCCCGCCCCCATGATCCCCGATTTACCGGCATGACCATGAGACAGAGGCAAGGCGCACACTACCGGCCGCAATTCCTGCAGCCGGTTTCCTCCCACAAGTTCCCAATTCACGCGGGGTGCTGACGAACGGGCCGGGTCAACCGCCCCGATCGCAACCGCAACGACGCGCGCAGCGCTTTGCAAAGCGCCCGCGTCATCCAAGATTCACGGCCGCGAAACTCTCGCCGGCCGCCCGAAAGGTATCAGACATGAAATTCGAAACACTTGGGCTTTCGCCCACCATTCTCAAATCGATCGCGGAACTTGGCTTCAACGAGCCGACACCGATCCAGGCGCAGGCCATTCCGCTCCTCCTCGAGGGACGGGACCTGATGGGCCTTGCCCAGACGGGTACCGGCAAGACAGCCGCGTTCGGCCTGCCGCTGATCCAGAAGCTCTCCGCCTATGGCGCCAGGCCTGGTCCGCGCGCCACCCACGCGCTGATTCTGGCGCCGACCCGCGAACTGGTAAACCAGATCGCAACCAACCTTCGCAGCTTCGTGCGTCACTCGCATTTGAAGGTGACGGCGGTGGTCGGTGGACAGTCGATCAACGCTCAGACCAATGCGCTACAGCGTGGCACCGACATCCTGGTGGCGACCCCCGGCCGACTGCTCGACCTGGTTGAGCGCAAGGCCATTCGCCTGGACACGGCCAAGGTGCTGGTGCTGGACGAAGCCGACCAGATGCTGGATCTTGGCTTCATCCACGCGCTGCGCCGCATTGCCAAGCTGGTCGGCACGCCGCGACAGACGATGTTGTTTTCGGCGACCATGCCGAAGCTGATCGCTGATTTGTCGCGCGACTATCTCACCGATCCGGTGCGCGTAGAGGCCTCCCCACCCGGCCGCACGGCCGACCTCATCGCCCAGTCAGTCCACTACGTCGACCAGCGCGCCAAGACAGGGCTTCTGATCAATCTTCTGAAGCAGCGTCCCGGCGATCTTTCGCTGGTTTTCGCCCGCACGAAGCACGGAGCGGAAAAGCTGATGAAGAACCTCGTCAAGGAGGGTCTCGCAGCGGCTTCCATTCACGGCAACAAGAGCCAGGGCCAACGCGAGCGCGCCATCAAAGCGTTCCGCGACGGCGAAATCCGCGTACTGGTGGCGACGGACGTCGCCGCGCGCGGCATCGACATTCCAGGCGTATCCCACGTCTACAATTTCGATCTGCCTGAAGTTGCCGAATCCTATGTCCACCGGATCGGCCGCACTGCGCGCGCAGGTGCCGAAGGCAAGGCCGTGGCATTCTGCTCGGCGGCGGAGATGCACCTTCTGCGGGGCATTGAAAAGCTGACGGGCATCGCGCTTGAGGTCGCCGGCGGCACGGAGCCAAGCCGGCAGGCCGCGGCACAGGCCGCCGACGAGGCATCGAAGGAGCGTCGCGACGCTCAGCGCCAGCGGCCGGGCAACGGTCCGCGCATGCGGACTTCCCCGACCAAATCCGCCGGCCAGAAGGCAGGTGAAGCGCGCTCCGGACAAAAGCAGGGCGAGCAGCAGCATCCCGCGCGTAACAAGCGCCGCCGTCCGCGTCGCCAGCGCGCCGCGGCATAAATCCCTTCCCGCCCTGGCGGCGGGAATCGTACCTGAGCAACAAAAGAGCCGACGATCTCGCGATCGTCGGCTTTGTCATGTCAGGAAGGACCGGCATCACCCTTCGTAGGTGAAGGCCTCGTCCTTGTCGCCTTCCTTGATCCGTGTCGGCAAGCCGATCCGGTTCAGGACAGCGAGGAAGGGGCGCGGGTCCAATTCTTCCACATTGACCATGGTGCCCGGATCCCAGGTGCCGTCGGCGATCAGCATGGCAGCGGCCACCGGCGGCACGCCGGCCGTATACGAGATCGCCTGGCTGCCGACCTCCGCGTAGGCTTCGGCATGATCGGCCACATTATAGATGAAGACCTCGCGGTCCTTGCCATCCTTCTTGCCCTTGACCAGATCGCCGATGCAGGTCTTGCCGGTGTAGTTCGGTGCCAGCGAGGACGGATCTGGCAACACTGCCTTGACCACCTTGAGCGGAACGACTTCGAGACCTTCCGCGGTGGTTACGGGCTGCTCGGACAAGAGCCCGAGGTTCTTCAGCACCGTGAAGACGGTGATGTAGCGTTCGCCGAACCCCATCCAGAATCGGATGTTGGGCACGTCGAGATTGCGCTGCAGCGAGTGAATCTCGTCGTGCCCGGTCATGTAGGTCTGGCGCTTGCCGACCACCGGCAAGTCCCACTCCTTGCCGACCTCGAACATCTTGTTGGCGGTCCACTCGCTGTTTTGCCAGGACCAGACCGTGCCGGTGAATTCGCGGAAATTGATCTCCGGATCGAAGTTCGTCGCGAAATACTTGCCGTGGTCGCCGGCATTGACGTCGATGATGTCGATGGAGTCGATCGTATCGAAATAGTCGCGCGCGGCGAGCGCGGCATAGGCATTCACCATGCCGGGATCGAAACCAACGCCGAGGATGGCAGTCAGGCCCTTCTCGGCGCAGGCATCACGGCGCTTCCACTCGTAATTCGAGTACCATGGCGGCGTCTCGCAGATCTTGTCCGGCTCCTCGTGGATGGCGGTATCCATATAGGCCGCGCCCGTCTCCAGGCAGGCCGACAGAACCGACATGTTGATGAAGGCCTGGCCGACATTGATGACGATCTGCGCCCCCGTCTTGTCGATCAGCGCCTTTGTCGCCTCGACATCAAGCGCGTCCAGTTCGTGCGCTTCCAGGATGCCGGGCTGTTTCATGTTCTTCTTCAGATGCACGCTCTCGACGATGGCGCGGCATTTGTTGATCGTGCGCGAGGCGATGTGAATGTCGCCAAGAACGTCGTTGTTCTGGGCACATTTATGGGCCACGACCTGGCCGACGCCGCCGGCGCCGATGATGAGAACGTTCTTCTTCATTTCACCCCTTTCCGTGTGGTTGCGGGCGGATGGATGGCTCACCTCAGGAGAGGCTTGCCGCGTAATCCTCGTAATCGAAGCTGCGGACGGGCACGATGGTGCCGTCCTTCTCGCGAATGGCAATGGCTGGCATGGCGACGCCATTGAACCAGTTTTTCTTCACCATGGTGTAGCCAGCGGCATCCTGAATGGAGAGACGATCGCCGGGCTTCAGCTCGTCGGGAAAGCGGAATTCGCCGAAAATATCGCCAGCCAGGCACGACTTGCCACAGATCATGTATTCGTGCGGACCCTCGTTCGGCGCCATCTTGGCGCTCTGCCGATAGATCAACAGATCGAGCATGTGCGCTTCGGTCGAGGAATCGACAATGGCGAGATTCTTGCCGTTGAACAGCGTGTCGAGAACCGTCACCTCCAGCGTGGTGGTGCCGGTGATCGCCGCCTCGCCCGGCTCCAGATAGACCTGGACGCCGTAGCGCTCCGCAAACCGCTTCAACCGCGCGCAGAAATCGCCGAGCGGATAATCCTTGCCGGTGAAATGGATGCCGCCGCCCAGGCTGACCCACTCGACCTTTTCGAACAGATGCCCGAAGCGGGCCTCGACCTCCGAAAGCAGCCGGTCGAAATGAGCAAAATCCTCGTTCTCGCAATTATTGTGCACCATGAAGCCGGTGATCTTGTCCAGAACCGCCTCGACTTTCGAGGCATCCCATTCGCCGAGCCGGGAAAACGGCCGCGACGGGTCCGCCAGATCGAAATCCGAACTGCTGACGCCGGGATTGAGACGCAGACCGCGCACGATACCCTTGGACTGCTCGGAGAAACGCTCCAACTGGCTGATGGAATTGAATATGATCTTGTCGGCGTGGCTCACAACCTCGTCGATCTCGTGATCCGCATAGGCCACCGAATAGGCATGCGTCTCGCCGCCGAACTTCTCGCGGCCGAGCCTCACTTCGTTAAGTGACGAGGATGTCGTGCCGTCCATGTGCCGGCTCATCGTGTCGAACACGCACCAGGTGGCGAAGCATTTGAGCGCCAACAGCGTCTTTGCGCCGCTTTCCGCGCGGACGCGATCCATCACCGCCATGTTTCGCAGGAGCTTTTCACGATCGATCAGGTAATAAGGCGTCTTGTCCATGCTCGACTTCGCCGGCTTTCGGGTTCGGAGGAATATGGCGCTGCCATGCGACTATGTCATGACGGCAATCGCCGGGCTTAGTAGCGATAAGCGGCCTTGGCCGCAACAGTGTCGCCCCAACGGCCATCGTTCCTGGGAAACGACAATCTATGAGCCTGGTTCCGAATTCCCTTGAGCGCAAACGAGAGTCATCTGATAGTTTACAGCTGCGTAAAGCGGGGTGATCGACAATGCCGTGGGGGCGCTCGTGCCGCTTCGACCTCAAAACACCAAGTATGAGGCGGCCGGGTTTTGGGGGAATCCGCATTGATTTTGGCGCGTATTTCGACGCAGCTTCGTCCCAAGAGACGATGGCTGTCCTTCGTTTTAGCCATTCTGGTTCTTCCTGCCTTCCTGGCGGGCTGCGTGACGGCAGAAAATGGCGCCGTTGTGCAGGACGAGCGACTACTCCCACAACCGTTGAGGACATTGGGACTGACGGTCCATCACGCCGGCCTGGCCACCGGCAGCTATAGTTGGGGCATCGACGACCCAGCCGAGGTGGCCGACGATGCCATCGCGAGGGTCAAACGGGCCTGCAGCGGCAACAGGCCCTCCGTCACCTGGCTTGGCCATTCCGCCGCCATCATCCATATCGGCGGCCGGTGCCTTTTGACCGATCCGGTCCTGGAACCCCAGATATCGGCAATCAGCCCTCTGCCGACCAGACTGGTCGACAACCCAGTCAGGGTCGAGCATTTGCCCGAAATCGACGGTATCATTCTGTCGCATGGGGATTACGACCACCTCCACACGCCAACGATAAATGCGCTGGCGCGGCGCTTTCCAGATGCCGACATCTTCCTGCCCGAGGGCGTGGCCAGCACCGTGGTCGGGGCCGGCTATCCAAGCGTGAATGAGCTGCATCTTGGAGAAACAGCCCGCATTGGCTCGCTGGGCATAACCGCCGTCCACGCCTATCACGAGACAAGACGCAACGTTGCAGCGGTCAAATCGGGCGAAGCGGTCTCCTGGATCATCACCGACGGACGCAAGAAAATCCTCTTCATCGGCGATACGGGCTATGGGCCGACATTCAGGGAGATCGGCCGCATCCACGGCCCGTTCGACCTGCTGCTGGTGCCGATGGGCGCCTTCGAGCCGCGAGAACTGGTTGCCGACATGCATGCCAACCCGGAGGAAGCGGCGATGATCGCGCGCGATGTCAGAGCGCGAAAGGCGATCGGCATCCATTGGGGCACTTTTGCCCTGTCGCCGGAGCGGCCGCAGGAGGCAGCGAGCCGGTTCCTGGCAGCCGGGCGTGAGTTGCGGGTGGACACGCGGGTCATGACAATCGGCGAAACGGTCCTTGTGCCATGAGGCATGGCATTCGACCGGACATCCCGCACAAGAGGTCGCGACGTTCGGCAAAATCCGTGTTATGCTGCAGTATCCACGAATGATCGGATCGCCGAAACCTATTGACCATTCTCGCCACACCGCTTGACGGGTTTCCCGTTTTCAGATTTGCAGGCGGTCAAGGAATGGACATTGGGTCCGCGAAACTGTGACAACGTGGAAATTCGCGGAACAGTGTCCGCAACCAGACGAAGAGCCGAGAAGACAGCGATCACCACATGGCAAAGCACCGCAGCAACAGACGAGGCTCGCGAGGGAGCGAATGGGGAGATGAAGGCCCCAGCGACTATCAGGAGCCCAGCTTTTTCAGCCGCCAGCCGGCCCCGAGCCAATCGGAATCCGTCGAAGTCGACGTACTCTGGTTCAACGAAGCCAAGGGGTTCGGCTTCGTTCAGCCGGCCGTCGGCGACAAGGCATTCCTCCATATCAGGCAGTTGGAGGCAGCCGGTCTCAGTAGCATCGCCGAAGGCGCGCGCCTGCGTGCGGTGATCGAGACCGGGCCCAAGGGACTGAACGTGACCAGCATCACCGAAGTCCTCTCGCAGCCCACCGCTCCGGCAGCGCGCGCGCCCCAGCGCCGTAGCCCACCCATGGCCGAAGGCCCGGAGGTGGAAACCGCCGGAACCGTCAAATGGTACAATGCCGAGAAGGGCTTCGGCTTTATCGGCCGTGCCGATGGCGGCAAGGACATCTTTGTCCATGTGACGGCACTGAACGCTTCCGGCATCTCCTCGCTTGCCGAGGGCCAGCCCGTGACCGTTCGTTATGTCGAGGGCAAGAGAGGCCCGGAAGCGCGATCGGTTCAGGCGGACTAGCCAACCTCGCGGGGTCAGTTTCAAAGACATCCCGCGCCTCGCGGCGCGGGATTTGTCATCAATGCGGCTAGCCGAACATCACCAGCGCCACGATGCCGGCCACGATCAGCAGGCATCCCGACAGTTCCCTGGCGTTGATGCGCTCCTTGAAAAAGAACACCGAGGACGCGAAGGCAAAGATCATCTCGATCTGGGCCAGCGCCTTGACGATCGCCGCCTGCTGAAGCGTCATCGCAGCGAACCAGCCAAAAGATGCCGTGGCGCCCACAAAGCCGGTGAACAGAGACGGCTTCCAGGCGGTCGCGATGCGGCGAAGCTCCGATGGCTCGCGCCACAGCATCCAACCCAGCATCACCAGCGTCTGCAGCAGGATGGTGAAGAACAGCGTGGTTGCCGCCTGCATCATGAAATTGGGGCCACCCAGCGAGAGCGATGCCGCCCGATAGGCAACCGCCGCGATGCCGAACAAGGTGCCCGAGGCAAGCCCGATCAGAGCGTTCCGGCTCACCAGTGAAGAGGCCAGGTTGCGCCAATTCATCGAGACCTGGGAAACCGAGATCAGCATGACGCCGATAACCGTGATGGCAATGGCAATCAGCCCGCCCGCGCCTGCAAATTCATCCAGGAAGACCAGGCCAAAAATCGCGGCCTGCACCGGTTCGGTCCGCGAATAGGCGGTTCCGACCGCGAAATTGCGGAAAGAAAAAAGGTGGATCAGCAGGAAGGTGGCGGCGATCTGGGTCATCGCGCCGACCACGACCCAGACGGCGAAGGTCGCAGTCAGAGAAGGGAAGGAGAACCCCGCGAAATAATGGAGGGCAAGGAGAAAGAGTGCCGCGAAGGGCAGCCCGAACCCGAAGCGCACGAAGGTGGCACCGGTGGTGCCCATGACCCGTTTCAGATGCTTCTGCGCCGTCGAACGCAGGTTCTGAAGAAAAGCCGCGGCAATGGTGATGGGGATCCATAGTTCCATGGCCACGCCGCAACCCGAAGCTTCAAAGCGGCGCCGGGGGCAAGGCCGTCAGGCCCGCCCCTGTCACGCCGGTCGCGTCAGACCATACCAAGAGCAGCCTTGTAGAGGTCTAGCATTGCCTCTTCCTCTTCGCGCTCGGCCTGTTCCTTCTTGCGAAGGCGGATGATGGTGCGCATGGCCTTGGTGTCGAAGCCGGTGCCCTTTGCCTCGGCAAAGACTTCCTTGATGTCGTCGGAAATCGTCTTCTTTTCCTCCTCCAGTCGCTCGATGCGCTCGATGAAGGCGCGCAACTGGCCGGCAGCCACGGTCTGTGAGGATTCCTGGGTGATATCGTCAGCCATGAAGGCACTCCGCTAAAAGGATAGGAAGGAGGATGGCGCCTGCGCGCGGTCTCGGTGGCGTCTCGTTGCCCCACGGCGTAAGCGGCGTCAATGGTCCTTGGGACGGTTATCCTCAAATGCCTGAAGCTGCTCCTGGCTGGCCTCGCGCTGGTGTTTTTCGCGCCACTCCTGATAGGGCATGCCGTAGACGATCTCCCGGGATTCGTCCTTGGACAGCGTGATGCCCTTCTCCTCGGCGGCATCCTTGTACCAGTTGGAAAGGCAGTTCCGGCAGAAGCCCGCCAGGTTCATCATGTCGATATTCTGCACATCCGTACGTTCGCGCAGATGCGCGACAAGCCGCCGAAAGGCGGCAGCTTCGAGGTCGCGCTGTTCTTCGGGCGAAAGGTCGGGCATCTGATCCTCCTGTCAATCCACCGGCCCGGTGCGTGAGCCGAGCCGCCTCACCTCGTGTATGTCGGGCAAAGCGTCGATCGCTTCAAGAATGGGGGCGAGGCGCTTCACCCATTCCGCAACGCCCTGCTGATCGGCGACGAGATCCTGGCGGATCTCGATCAGCACATGCGCATAACCATTGACGATGGCGTGGCGAAACATGGTGTCGCCGCGCAAGGCACCGTCATACGGTTCGTTGTCGCCGACGACCAGCCCGGGCTGAGCCGACAGCATGTCGATCAACGGCCGCGCTGCGCGGTCGTCCTTGTCCCAGAGGACACCTGCATGCCACGGCCGGGCAATGCCCTGCATCGAGGGTGTGAAGGAATGGATCGACACAATGAAAGGCGGCTTGCCGCTGGCAGTGGCCACCGACTTGACCAGCGACGACACGGCATCGTGATAGGGGCGGTGAAAATTGGCCAGTCGTCGCTCACGCTCCGCCTCCGGCATCGGATAATTGCCCGGCACGATCGTGCCATCATAAAGCTGGCGGATCAGGGTCGGGTCGTCCTCGCCGCGATTGGGATCGATCAACAGTCGCGAAAAAGTGGCCAGGATGGCCGGCACGCGAAGGGCCTCGGCCAGACCCTGCGTCACCGCCTCGACACCTATGTCATAGGCGATGTGGCGCTCGAATTCGGCCTCGGGCAAGCCAAGCGAGCCATACTCCTCCGGAAGATCGCGTCGGGCATGGTCGGCGATGCAGACAATGCCGCGGGCTCGGTCGCCGTCGATCAACTCAAAGGGGGTGAACAGGGCAGCGCGCGTCATTGCATCAGTCTCTGTCGAAGTCGCGGTGAGGATCGTACCTGTCTTCCACGAACCCCACGCCAGCGCAATGCCGCCGTTTGGCCATCTTTGCGGCAAAGGGAATCGAAGCGGCCGGAAGAGGCAAGGCCCGCCGACGGCCGCGTTGACATGCATGCGCGGTTCTTTGAAAAGGGTGGGTGGAAATGCTGATTTGGCCTCTGGCGAAAGGCGCCCTTATGGGATTTTCGGCCTTGCGAATGCGCATGACGCCGCTTCTTGGAACGTTAGTGCTTGCAGTGTGCGCATCTGCCGGAGCGACGATGCCTGCCCACGCGGATTTTCGCGTCTGCAACGCAACCCAGGTTCTGGTCGGCGTCGCCATCGGCTATCGCGCGCAGGCAGGCTGGGTCAGCGAAGGCTGGTGGCACGTCGAGGCATCCGCCTGCAAGACGCTGATCGAGGGGCCGCTGTCTTCGCGCTATTACTATCTCTATGCCGAGGATGCCGAGCGCGGCGGACGCTGGGAAGGGCCGATCTCGATGTGCGTGGCCGATCGCGAATTCAAGATCGCAGGCACGAGCGATTGCTTTGCACGCGGCTTCCAGCGCGCCGGCTTCCAGGAATACGATACCGGGGAACAGTCGAGCTGGATGGTGCAGCTCACGGATGAGGGGCCAACCGCAGGAGCGGCTGGCGCAACGATAACAGGCACGGGGACCAGATGAGACGCAGCCGCAAGGTCAAGATACTAGCGACCCTCGGACCCGCTTCCTCCGACGAAACAATGATCCGCCAGCTTTTCGAGGCCGGCGCGGATGTGTTTCGCATAAACATGAGCCATACCAATCACGAACTGATGCGGACCCTGATCGACCGCATCCGGTCGGTCGAGAAGGAACTGGGCCGCGCCATCGGCATTCTCGCCGATCTCCAGGGGCCGAAACTGCGCGTCGGCGCTTTCGCCGACGGCCTGCAAGAGATGAAGGCCGGCCAGGAGTTCACCTTCGACGGCAATCCCGCACCCGGCGACGCCACGCGGGTCTACCTGCCGCATCCCGAAATCCTGAAATCGGTGCAGCCAGGTCACCGGCTGCTAATCGACGACGGTCGCCTGCAGATGGAAGCCGTTGCCTGCGACGGCAAGTCGATCCGGGCCAAGGTGATATCGGGCACCAAGATTTCCGACCGCAAGGGCATCAGCCTGCCCGACACCGACCTGCCGGTCGGCGCGCTGACGGACAAGGACCGCAAGGATCTGGATGCCGCGCTCGCCGCCGATGTGGACTGGATCGCACTGTCATTCGTGCAGCGCCCCGACGACATCGCCGAAGTGCGCAAGATCGCGCGCGGCCGCGCCGGCATCATGTCGAAGATCGAGAAGCCGCAGGCCGTGCAACGCCTGGCCGAGATCATCGAGCTTTCCGACGCGCTGATGGTGGCCCGCGGCGACCTCGGCGTCGAGATGCCGCTGGAAGCGGTGCCGGGCATTCAGAAGCAGATCACGCGCGCAGCGCGGCGGGCCGGCAAGCCGGTCGTCATCGCCACCCAGATGCTGGAATCGATGATATCCGCCCCGGTACCCACCCGTGCCGAGGTGTCGGACGTGTCCATTGCGGTCTTCGAGGGCGCCGATGCGGTGATGCTGTCGGCCGAATCGGCGGCGGGGAATTACCCCGTCGAGGCGGTGGCAATGATGGATCGCATCGCCCAGCAGGTGGAGCGAGACCCCAACTACCCCTCCATCATCAATGCGCAGCGCACGGAACCGGAGGCAACCGGCGCCGACGCCATATCGCTTGCCGCGCGCCAGATCGCCGAGACGCTGAACCTGGCCGCGATCGTCTGCTACACCGGCTCGGGCACCACAGGCCTTCGCGCGGCACGCGAGCGGCCGCACGTGCCGATCATCGCCCTATCGCCAGTCGTCAGCACGGCGCGCCGCCTGTCGCTTCTCTGGGGTACGCATTGCGTTGTCTCTGACGATGCGACCGATCTCGACGATGTCGTCAACCGTGCCTGCCGGATCGCCTTCCAGGAGGGCTTTGCCAAAGCCGGCGACCGCGTGATCATCACCGCCGGCGTGCCCCTCAGGACGCCTGGTGCCACCAATATGCTGCGCATTGCCTATGTCGGCTCGGATGGCAAAGGGGGCATGTAGCCCCTCGAACTTCTGGACACCGTTGGCACATCAACCCGAGGCCAGGTGGCTTCCCTCGGGGCGCTCGACCGGACAGGCGTCGAGCGGCCCGAACGCATGCGGCGCGATACGGGCCTCGACCTCGGCCGCCAGGCGGGCGAGGTCCACATCCTGGCCGGCTGCCCGCGCGATAGCCGCCTCGACGAGGTCGGGCGCAACCCAGTCCGGCTTGTGGCCCATGTTGCGCACCCAGACCAGTTCGGCGCCAGGAATGTCGCGGGCCAGCCCCAGCGAATGGATTTCCTCGAAGACCACGGTGTCGTGATCGCCCGAGATGACCACGGTCGGCACGGCGATCTGGCCGTAACGCGGCGCCATTTCCACCACGTGGTCGTAGAGCCCGTCGACATCGACCGCATTGGCCTGGAAGGCATGCGGGCGAAGAACGAGTTCGATCGCGGCCTCTTCGAGATAGGTTTCGGCCAGCGGATTTGGCGAGAACACACAGGCGGAAGCCTGACGCATCCGCAAGACCCCACCCGGCCAGGCCAGCGTTTCGGCAAACAGGCGTCCCAGGACCGGCACCGACGCGACACGATAGTACCAAACGGTACCCGCACCCGGCCAGGGATGGGTGGCGGCTGCCAGGAACACGAGACCACGAACGCGCTGGGGATGATGAAGCGCCAGCGCCGCCGTGATTGCGCCACCGAAAGAATGACCGACGACAATTGCGTCTTCCATGCCGAGCTCGTCCATCAGGGCAACGATGGCGGCGGCCTGCCCGGCCGGTGTCGCATTGCCCGACGGCCCCCGATCGGACCAGCCGTGACCAGGCCGGTCGACAAAGAGCATCTGCGCGCGACCTTCGAGCCGCGGACGGATCGGCACCATCTGGTCGAGGAGATTGCCGCTCGCGCCATGGATGAAGAGGATGGGCGGCAGATCGGCATTCTCGTCCGCCGGCAGGTGCACATAATGCAGCCGCGTATCGGCCACTGTAGCGAAATCACCGACGGGTGGGTTGCGCGTTTCGATCAGATGGGCGCCGACACGGCTGGCGCCGAACAGCGCAGCCAGTAGCGCAGCAAGAAAGCCAAGCGTCGCGAAAATGAGGTTCATGAGGGTCCGGAATGCGGTTCTGAAAGGACAGATTCCTATCAGATACGCGGCCAGACCCCAATCAGATGCCCTGCCCGGCGAGTTCGTCGGCCAACTCGCCGACTTCGGACTGCGCATCGCGCATCATCGGATAGACCTCCAGCACGCGCATATAGGCATCGAGCGCCATCTGCTTGCGGCCGGTATTCTTCAGTATCTGAGCCATGCCTGCCAGGGCGCCGAAATGGCGTGGCTCCAGCCTCAGCGTGCGCTCGATATCCGCCATCGACTTGGAATAGTCGTTCATCATGAAATGAACCGTGGCGCGACGATTCCAGCCCTCGGGATAGTTGGGTGCGATGGTGACAACCTGATCCAGAAGGTCGAGCGCGGCATGGAACCGGCGCGCCTTCATGGCCTGGTCGGCCCGCTGCATGAGGAGGTCGATGGAGGCGCTGCCGGAGCGGAACCACTCTCGCCAGATGCGGTTGGCCACTCGTTGCGCGGCAGCTTCGTTGCGCGCCCGCCTCAATTCGGAGAACAGCTCGTCAATGCGCTCGCCGCGGTCCATGGGCACGGCGACAGGCGAGGAATAACGCTGCTGTGCGCCAGCGACATGGGTCGCGGCGGGAAGGGCGACTGCCAAAGACAGGCATAGAATCGCGAAAATGCGCATGGGCGGGAATTTACTCCCGCCCATGCGATCACAAAAGTGAATTCGTCGTGAAGGCGCGCGCCTTCAGCCCTGACGGGCCTTGTAGCGCGGGTCAGCCTTGTTGATGATGTAGACGCGACCCTTGCGACGCACCATGCGGCATTCGCGATGACGGGCCTTGAGCGCCTTGAGCGAGTTCTTGATCTTCATTGGTCCTGCCCGAATGTTCCTGATGCCCTGTTCGGGCCAAACGCAATGACACGCCTCGCGGCGCGCCGTTCGCCCGGGGAAATAGTCGATGGGGCGGACCGTGTCAACCGGCAGCTGGCCGGCTGGAACCGATCAAGCGCACCGGCGATGCCTCCACTCCAAGCGGGTCACCGTCGCGGATGTCATCGGCAAAGTCGACCATGATGCGGGCAATGTTTTCGATACGCAGCTCGAACGCCTCGATGCATGCCGGATCGAACTGCCGACCTGCCTCGCCCCTCAGATAGTCGAGCGCCCGTTCCAGCGACCAGGGGGCCTTGTAGGGACGCTCGGTGGTCAAAGCATCGAACACATCGGCCACCGCGCAGATGCGCCCGACCAACGGAATCTGCGTACCCCGCAATCGTCGGGGATAACCTTCGCCGTCCCAGCGCTCGTGATGGCTGGCAGCGATCTCCGCAGCCATCCTCAACAGTTCACTGTTGGACCCCGACAGGATCGCGCTGCCGATTTCGGTGTGTTCGGTGATGTGAGCCCGCTCCTCTGCGGTGAGCAGCCCCCGTTTCAGCAGCACGGCATCACGAATGCCCACCTTGCCGATGTCATGCATCGGCGCCGCCAGTTGCAGATCCTGACAGAACTCCTCTTCCAGGCCCAGGCCCCTGGCGATCTCCGCGCTGTAGCGAGCCATTCGCGCGGCATGCCGCGCCGTCTCGAAATCCTTGTAGCCAGCGGCGATCGACAGCCGTTCAATGATCTCTTCCTCGCGTTGACGAAGCGCCATCGTGGCCTTGTCGACCTCGGATTTGAGCCACTTCGCACGATCGGCAAGTTCGCGTTGAAAGTGGCTCAAGCGCAGCAGATTCTTCAGACGAGCGGTAAACTCCACGGGCTCGATGGGCTTGTGAAGAAAGTCCACCGCGCCTGCGTCGATCGCCTTCATGCGCACCCTGCTGTCCTTGTCGGCCGTTACGATGACCAACGGCTTGTCGGCCACGCGCGGACACTGGCGCAGACGTTCGATCAGCTCGACGCCGCTCAGACCGGGCATCTGATAGTCGACCAGCGCCACGTCGAAATCGAGCTGGGGCAAATCCGCCAACACATCGGCCGGGTTATCGAACAGCACCGTCTCGCAGCCTTCGATTTCCCTCACCAGCATGTCCATGAGTGCCAGGTTGGTCCGGGTATCCTCGACGATCAGAACCTTCTGCATAACGGACATGGCCCCCTCACGCCGCAACTGGATTGATACTGCGATCGATCAGCGCCCGGATCGGCGCGATATCCACCTCGTCCAGCGATCGCTTGCGAAGGGATTCCGCCGATTCCGCCACGTCGACCAAGCCCATGTTGAGCGCTGCGCCCTTCAGTGAATGCAGTGCACGGTCAAGTCGATCACTATCCTTGTCGTTCAAGGCAGCGTGAACGGCGTTGAGCAGCACCACGACCTCATCCGTGAACATTTCAAGCAGCTTGCGATAGCCATCCTCGCCAATGGCCCCGATGAGTTCGCTGGCGCGGCCCGAATGTTCACCTGCGCTCGCCGCCGGCGCCTCCTTGCTGCCAAAGCTCAGGATCAGGTTTCGCAGCTGTTCGATGCGAATCGGCTTTGCCTCGAAGCCATCCATCCCGGCTTCCGCGCAGGCACGACGGTCGCTGTCGGACGCGTTGGCGGTCATCGCAACAATCGGGACCGACCGTCCTGTCGCTCGTATGGCACGCGCCGCCTCGATCCCGTCCATCACGGGCATCTGCATGTCCATGAGGATCAGGTCGAAATCGTTTTCCGTCGCGAGTTTCACGCCTTCCACGCCGTCCTTCGCAAATGTCACTTCCTGTCCGAGCAGTTGCAGGAAGCGGCCGGCAACCTCCCGATTGAATTCCTGATCCTCTACGACGAGCACATTCAGGCTGGGAACATCAGGCACCGGACCGGGCTCTGGCTGGCTTGCCCGCGCGGGCGCGGACTTGACCGGCACTTCGAACCAGAACCTGCTGCCGATACCCTGCACGCTTTCCAGACCGATTTCGCCGCCAAGCTCCTCGCAGATGCGTTTGCTGATCGCCAGACCGAGCCCGGTTCCGCCAAAGCGTCGACTGATACTGCCATCCACCTGGCTGAAAGGCTGAAAAAGAAGACTCTGGGAGTCGGCAGCGATGCCGATGCCAGTGTCGACCACCTCGAATCGCAACCGGTCCTCGGTTCCCGTCAGGGCCAGCTTGACCTTCCCGTTATCCGTGAACTTCACCGCATTGCTCAAGAGATTGATCAGGACACGCCGAACCAGCGTCGGATCTGAGACGCGCATGTCTCCCGGTGCAAGACCAGTGACCGACACCAATATCTCATTTCCCTGTTCGCGGGCCTTCGGCTCCAGCATCCGCACGCAAGTGGTCACCAGTTCCTGCGGATCGAAGGCAACATGTTCGCCGGACAATGAGCCATGCTCGAGCTTCGCGAAGTCGAGGATCTCGTTGATGATTTCCAGCAGCGTGTTGCCCGACGATGCGATGACATCGATCTGGCGGCGTTCGTCCGGTGCCAGCTCGCCCCGAGACAGCAACTCGGCCATGCCGAGAATGGCGTTGAGTGGCGTGCGGATCTCGTGGCTGATGGTGGCCATGAACTCGGATTTTGCTCGGTTGCCGGCATCCGCGAGCTTGTAGGCCTCGGACAATTCGTTTGCCGTGGCTTCCAGTTCGCTGCTCGCCTGCTTGAGACTTCGAACCTGGCGCGCCAGATTGTACACGAGCAGTCCGATAGTCAGGAGCAGCGCCAGCACCGCAGCCGCGGCTAGGCGCTGAAGATACATGATCCGTTCGCGCGCCTCGGCGCGGGAGGCCGACATGACTGCATTGGTAAAGGTCAGGAACTCGCCGGTCGTGACCGCTAGTCCACTGAGTTCTTGGACAATGCGCGCATTCTGCTCTTGCGAAAAAGCGCCACTGGCCGCGAATGCGTCGAAATCGGCTTCCAGCCCCAGAACCACGTCCCGCACGTGCTGGCGGTGCGCGTGGAAGGTCGAACTCAGTTCGAAATACGGCGCGTACCTGGTGTTCGACAGAATGGACAAGCGCGAATAGAGAATGTCGTATCGCAGCGAAATTTCCTGGGCCGTCGCGTCCTGGTCCCTCAGCAATTGACCCAGAGACCGCGTTTCGCGATCCAGCTGATATACGGCCCACAGCGCATCTTCTCGAATACTGTCTTCCATCGCGCTCTGGCGCAGGGACAGATATCCGAACAGTCCAGCCAGCACGACCATCAGGGCGAGCGCTATCAGAAGCAAATAGCGCGTCGCCCGTCCGGCGCGACGGACTGCGTCGTTGCTGTGGGCAAGCCGCGAGTTCAATCCTGAACCTCGATCTCTTTGATCTGCCAGACCGACCGCGAGAAATACTTCTCGTTGTAGAGATCAGGTCTGTTGTCGAAGGGATAGATGAGGAACAGCGGGCCCTTGTCGCGAACCGACATGATTTCGCCGTTCATTCGGGTAGCGAGCATCGTTTCGATAGTGGAGGCATCTTCGATCGGCACTTCCGCTGCATAATCGTTGAGCGCCTTCACCTTCAGCAGCGATCCAGAAGCGCCTGCCGCTTCAAGGACAGCCGCAAGCAACGGGCCTTCGAAAGCGGTACTCCCATCGGTCCACGGTGTCTCCATGGTCGCCGCCCGCCCCTGCAGACGCTCAAGCATGGCGAGGTCGAACTCAGCCACCCCGTCTGCATTCATGTGGGTGACGTTCCCGGAGATGGTCAGGACCACGGGTCCCGTCGGACGTTCGAGGGGGCCCGCAATGGCATGGATGGGCAGTAGGAGAACAATAGCGGCAAGCAATGTCTTCATCGTCGCGTACCTTGAGTAGTGGGGCCCACAAGAAGTTGCGGCCCGCGATAGAGCTATCGAGTTTGGGGGATTGCATGCCGGATCAGCCGGCCGAGCGGAGCGGCATCATGCCTACAGCAGAGATTGCACCTGCTGATCCACCCGAGTTTCCGCACTGATATATCGGGCGACTTTCAGTTGGGTGAAGCCGAAATGTTAAATTGTGAGAATCCAGCGAATACTTGCCGCAGATGCCGTTTTCTTCTGTGGAACCGCTCGATCCGTTCGCGCGATTGAGAGGTCGCCATCCTCAAGTCGTGGCGATCTCCAGCCTTGAAAGCAGGTCGCAGAAGAATGGATGACAGTCGCGCTTCCTTGGAGCGCCACTCCGACTTTCCTAGAGAAAAAAGGGCAACACGTAAGGGGCCAGCAGCGCGGTCAGGATCGCGTTGAGCCCCATGGCAATGGCGGCAAAAGCACCCGCTGTAGGGTGAACCTGCATTGCCCGGGCTGTGCCGATGCCATGGGCGGCCGTGCCGACAGCAAGCCCCCGAGCCCGCCAGTCCTTGATCCGCAGCGCGTTGAACAGCGGGGTGACGATCAGTGCCCCAAGGATGCCGGTCAACAACACGAGCACCGCAGCGAGCGTCGGCGACCCACCGAGACTCTCAGCGATGCCGATGGCGACCGGGGCCGTGGTGCTTTTCGGTGCTAGTGCCGCCAGCGTGGTGGCATCGACCCCTAGCGCCCGGGCAATGGCGAGCGCAGAAACCAATGCCGTCAAGGAACCTACGATCAGGGCTACGATAACCGGCATGAACGCAGCACGGATCCGGGCGCGTTGGGCCCATAACGGAATGGCCAGCGCCACCGTTGCGGGGCCGAGCAAGAAATGGACGAACTGCGCTCCCTCGAAATACACATGATATGGCGTGCGCGTCACAAGCAGCAGGACAGACAGGCCGCCAGCGGCGATCAGCACAGGATTTGCAAGCGGCGACCTTCCCGTGACCTGCGACACCCAGTCGCCGACGGCATAGGCGGCCAGGGTGAGGGTCAGCCAGAGAAGCGGGCCTTGCGCGAGATAGGCCCAGATGCCGCCCAGATCGGTCAAGGTCTCAGTCATCACTCGAACCGGTCAGACGCGCGACCAGCAAGAACGCACCCGCCCCGGCCAGCAGGGACAGCACGGTGGAGATCAGGATCGCCGAAGCGAGTGCCAATGCCTGGGTTCCGAGTTGGTCGAGATGGGTCACGATCCCCACGCCCGCCGGCACGAAGAAGAGGGAAAGGTGCCGCAGGATACCCTCGGCTACGGGGGCGACGATCTCGCGCAGTCGGGGCTGGGTGGCCAGCAGAGCGAGCAGCAGCGCCATGCCCAGCACCGGGCCCGGCACCGCAAGGCCCAGCAGACGGGTGGCCGTCTCGCCGGCAAGCTGGCAGAGCAGAATGACACTCAATGCAGGAACGAGCGGATGCGCCATGATGGGATCTCCCTCGGGCAGCGCCCCGACTGGCGTTCCCCGTTTTCTTCAAGCTGACAAGATTATCGTTCGTGAGGCCGACGACAATCGGATCTTTGCGCGACGGGTCCGATCGGGGGTCGAGGAGATACATGGGCATCTACTAATGGAGCGCGCGGCTTCCCTGCGTTGGCCTCGACCCCAGCAACGGAAAGACTATCGGCGTACAAGCCTTGTGAAGTGACCCATCTTGCGGCCGGCCCGAGCCTCCGCCTTGCCGTAGAGGTGGACAAGGACTCCCGGTTCGGCGAGCAGGCCTTCCGTCCGACCGACGTCATCGCCGATCAGGTTTTCCATCACACAGTCTGAATGGCGCGCGGTCGATCCTAGCGGCAGACCACAGATCGCGCGGACATGCTGCTCGAACTGACTGGTGGCGCAGGCCGCTTCCGTCCAGTGGCCGGAATTGTGGACGCGCGGCGCGATCTCATTCACCAGCACCGTCCCGTCTGCCATGACGAAGAACTCCACGCCGATCACGCCCACATAGTCGAGTGCCTCGAGAATGGCGAAGG
Source organism: Aliihoeflea sp. (assembly GCA_046297455.1). Taxonomy (GTDB): domain Bacteria; phylum Pseudomonadota; class Alphaproteobacteria; order Rhizobiales; family Rhizobiaceae; genus ZYF759. Next base: position 41,211 of record JBKBIT010000016.1, on the reverse strand, counting down.
CCGCTTCGCGCGCCGCGCCTTCCGTGGCCAGCGCCGCACCGGACGGCAGGGTCGAGGAATGCAGGATGCCGTCGCGATGCACGTTGCGAGCGGGTTCGAACGCAGCCAGCCTGCCCGCCTCGTCGCGTGCGGCAACGACCGAGATCTCGCAGTCGAAATCGACCAGCGCCTCCATGATCTGCGGCACGCTGCCCAGTTCGTTGAATGCCGCGCCAGCATCGCTTTCGGGCGAAAGCCGCGCCTGACCCTTGCCGTCATAGCCAAGGCGGCGCGTCTTGAGGATTGCCTCGCCGCCCAGATCGGCAAGCGCGGCGCGAGCAATGTCCACATTATCCACAGGCCGGAAGGCAGCTGTGGATATCCCGATCCCGTTGAGAAAGGTCTTTTCGGTCAGACGGTCCTGCGCGACCTCGAGCGCGCGGGCAGGCGGATGCAGCCTGACCTTGCTCGAAAGGGCTTGCGCGGCGGCAAGCGGCACATTCTCGAATTCATAGGTCACGACATCGCAGCGCGCGGCGAGATCGGCGAGCGCCGCTTCGTCATCATAGGCCGCTACGATATGCTGATGGCAAAGCTGTGCCGCCGGACAATCGGCCTGGGGCTCCAGGACCACGGTGCGATAGCCGAGCCTGGCGGCCGCCATGGCCAACATGCGGCCAAGCTGACCGCCACCCACGATGCCGATAGTCGCGCCCGGCGCGAGCGGTTCACTCATGGCTGGTCCACGGGACGTTCGGCTACGCTGGCAGTCTGGCTGGCGCGCCATGCCCGCAGTCTCTCGGCGAGTGCCGGATCGGAAAGGGCCAGAACCTGCGCCGCAAGCAGCGCGGCGTTGATCGCGCCCGCCTTGCCGATCGCCAGCGTTCCGACCGGCACACCGCCGGGCATCTGCACGATGGAAAGCAACGAATCCCGGCCCGACAGTGCCTTCGATTCGACCGGCACGCCAAACACCGGCAGGATGGTCATGGACGCGGCCATCCCTGGCAGATGCGCTGCGCCGCCCGCACCGGCGATGACAACCTTAAAGCCCTCAGCCTCCGCTCCTTTGGCAAATTCGAACAGCCTTTCCGGCGTGCGGTGGGCGGAAACGATACGCGCGTCATGGGCGATGCCGAGCGCCTCCAGCGTCTCGGCGGCATGGCGCATCGTCGGCCAGTCCGATTGGCTGCCCATGATGATCGCGACCAGTGCGCGCGTTTCCGCCATTGACCGACCCCCGGCTGAACTGGGCCGGGCTTAGCCGAATCCGGCCTGTCCGGCAAGGACGGCACTCAGACTCAGGCGATGATGTCGGGGATGATGCCGTCTTCGAGTTGGCGCATGAGATCCTTCAGCGCCAACTTCTTCTTTTTCATGCGCTGGATGGCGAGGGGATCACACCCGGTAGCGATCATGGCATTTATCGCCGTGTCGAAATCCGCGTGATCCTGCTTGGTCCGTGCATAGGCGAGGCGAATCTCGGCCTGATCCTGTTCCGACATGCTCACCAACTGCTGGATTCGCGGCCACCACCGCCTCTTGGATGTTCGAGGCGAATAAGCCTTGGCATTCGCATTTTGTCTACCACATTTCGAGGCAACGGGAAATGCTACTACGCAGCATTCGACAGGCCGTCATGGCAATGGCACATTGTCATCTCACCGTAACATTGCGCCGCGAATCGGCCGGCGTGAATTCGGTGAATACGAGGACAGAAGGGAGAGCCCCAAAATGTCAATTGCATCCCACCTTGAAGAGCTGAAGCGTAAGCATGGCGACCTGGAACGCGAGTTGAACGAGGTCATGTCGCATCCCTCCGTCGACGATATCGAGATCGCCCGACTGAAGCGGCGCAAGCTGGCCCTCAAGGATGAGATCACACGACTGAAGGATAGCCCGACAAGACATTGACGCAGAGGCCTGAAAACTCGGCCCAAGAGCGTCATCCCTCAGCCTGCCGGAAAGGGAGAGCCCTTTCTGGCAGGGTTCGAGAACATTTTTCCTGGGCGCGCCAGCGAGGCCGGCGTGGTTCAGTGGCCCTCGATCAGTCGATCCAGAATTGATCAAGCCAGATATTTAGCTTGAAGAAACCGTCATCGGATATCGAGTAGAAGCGGCTTGTACCCCGCGCCTCAACCTTGACCAGTCCACAGTCCAGAAGAACCTTCAGATGCTGGGAAACGGCAGGACGCGAGACCGGCAATCCTTCAGCCAGCTGGCCAACCGTCTTTGCACCCCGGCGAAGCTCTTCCAGGAGATGGCGTCGGTTAGGGTCCGCGATCGCGGCAAAAGCGTCGGGCTCGGTCATCTCACCATTATTGGCGCAATGATCGTCTTTCTCAACTCTCGTGTTCACCTTCGGCGCGTGGATCGAGCAAGCTGCCCTGCGGGGTAAGCGCACGCTCGGCCGGTATCGTCTTGAAGTCTTCGCGCTCGTCGATCGGCACCGGCGCCCGGCGCTGGACACGCCAGATCGCATAGCCGCACAACGCCACGTGCGGCAGCGCCGTTGCCAGGAAGATGCTCTCCGGCCGCATCTGGTCCATCATTGCCGCGCCGATAACCGGCCCAACCATGGTGCCGAAGCCGTAGAGCAGCAGCAGTCCCCCCGACACCTGAACGAACTCCGAGGGGTCGGCGTGATCGTTCGCATGCGCGACCGCGATGGAATAGAGCGTATAGGCAAGCGCCCCGTAGCAGCCGGTCAGGACGATGATGAAAGTGCCGCTGCGCGGTGCGAAGGTGAAGACCATGAGCGCGAAGAGTGCGGACCCGAGCGCGGCACCGGCGAGTACATAACGTCGGTCGGTCCGGTCTGACACGCGGCCAACGGGAAGCTGGGCGGCCGCCCCGGCCAACACCACAACGCTCATCATCAGCGCGATCTCGAAATTGGAGATACCGATTCGCGACCCGTAGACCGGACCGAGTGTTCCCCAGGCCCCGTTGGCGATTCCGACAAGAAAGCAGCCCAAAAACGCGACCGGCGAGTTCTGGAACAGCTTCTTGAGGTCCAGCGATACATCCGCCAGCGGCTGCGGCGAGATGGCTGAAGACACCGCTGTCGGGATCAGAGACGCACAAAACAGGATCCCGGCGACAAGGAACAGTGACGCGGTGGTGACATCGGCAAAGGCGACGGACATCTGGCCTGCCATGATGGCCGCGTAGGTGACCATCATATAGAGGCCGAAGACGGTGCCCCGATTTTCATTGGTGGCGCGTTCATTGAGCCAGCTCTCGATGATCATAAAGGCGCCCGCCATCGCGAAACCCGTAAACGCGCGCAAGACGATCCAGCCAACCTCGCCGATCCAGAGGCCGCTCATCATGGCCACGATCGCTGCCGTTGCAGCCAGCGCGGCAAAGGAGCGGATATGGCCGGCTCGTCTAACCAGCCTCGGGCAAAGGAAGCAGCCAAGCACGAAGCCAGCCGCCCAGGCCGTGCCCAACAAACCCAGCGCCGTGGTGGAAAAACCCTCCTCCTGGCCACGCAACGGCAGGAGCAGGCCGTGCAGACCCGACGCCGCGAGCAGAAACGCGGTACCGCAAAGAAGAGCGAAGATCGGGCGCAGGGAAACAAACATAAGAATGGCTCGCGGGGCTAATCGGCAAATCGGAGAATACCGTGGTTACGTTCTTTCGGCGGCGTCTGTGCGACATCGGCGCCGCCATATGCGGTCACGGTTTGCGGAAAAGCGCCTCGGCGACGTTCCGGGTCGTGCCTTTGGCCGAAAGTTCGGCCTCCAGGCGCTGGATCTCCCCTTTGAGTGATTCGATCCTTTCGGCAAGCTCGGCGACCGACAGAAGGGAAAGATCCTGCCCTATCTGATGCGTCCCCGCGGGTTTGGCGGGTTCATCGTCGAATACGCTCATGGCGGCATCCTCTGCTTTGCCAGATCGGGCTGCCAGACTACATAAGCCAGGGCAAGGGACGCAAATCATCCGCGATTTTCCCCAACGCAGGAGCATGAAGGCATGAGCGACACCATCCAAATTCCCGAAAAGATGACCGTGATCGCCATTACGGAGCCTGGCGGACCTCTTGTCTTGAAGCCGGAGAGGCGGCCGGTTCCCGAGCCCGGTCCGGGCGAGATTCTCATTCGGGTGAAGGCCGCGGGCGTCAACCGGCCCGACGTGGCGCAGCGCCAGGGCGCCTATCCACCACCACCGGGCGCCTCCGACCTCCCCGGCCTGGAAGCCGCCGGCGAGGTCGCCGCGATCGGGGAAGGCGTGAAGCGCTGGAAGATTGGCGACCCCGTGACTGCTCTGACGCCGGGCGGCGCCTATGCGGAGTTCTGCCTGGTTCACGAGACCAATGCGCTGCCCCTGCCTCACGGCTTCACCTTCACCGAGGCGGCCGCCATCCCCGAGACCTTTTTCACCGTGTGGCACAACGTGTTTCAGCGAGGCGGACTCAAGGAGGGCGAGACCCTGTTGGTACATGGCGGCTCGTCCGGCATCGGGACAACCGCGATCCAGCTCGCCAGCCAGTTCGGCGCCAAGGTGCTGACCACGGCAGGCTCAGAGCAAAAATGTGCGCGCTGCGTCGAGCTGGGCGCGTCCCGTGCCATCAACTACCGCGAGGAGGATTTCGTCGAGGCGGTCAAGGAAGCAACCGACGGCAAGGGCGCCGACGTCATACTCGACATGGTCGGCGGTGACTATGTAGCCCGCAACTACGAGGCCGCGGCCATGGACGGGCGCATTGTGCAGATCGCCACGCTGGGCGGCGCGAAGTCCGAGGCGAATTTCGCGCGTCTGATGGTCAAGCGCCTGACCCATACTGGTTCGACGCTGCGCCCGCGTACCGTGGAGTTCAAGGCCGGTCTGGCCGCTGAGCTGGAAGCCAGGGTCTGGCCGTTGCTGACCGAACGCCAGGTGGCGCCCGTTATGGACATGATCTTCCCGCTCAAGGAAGCCTGGCGTGCCCATGAGCGGATGGAGGAAGGCGATCACATCGGCAAGATCGTCCTGGACGTGCTTTGAACGGCCGAGCGCAAATGGGCGCGAGGCCTACATGGCAGGTGCCCATTCGGCCTCGATGTCAGAGACCAGATCACGGCGGTTTCGCTCGGCCCATCCGTCGGGTTCTCCCCTTACATAGGTGACGAGCGAGAGACGCCCCTGCCCACGGAGCGCCTTCGCCACCACGGCATCCGGCATGATCACCTCGCGCCCGTAGAGAGTGTCGACAGGCAGGTCGAGCTCGGGCACGACCCGATGGATCAGTTCAGTGCAGTAGAGGCAGGACGGTTCCGCCAGATTGAAGAAATAGTCGAATGGGGTCCCAATCGTGGCAACGTAGTCGCGCATGATTTCACGGCGGCGCGCATTGTTGGAAAGGGACGGCCGGAGAACAGCGACATGATCATTGTCGAACACATAGTTGCTGTCCGACATATGCACCTCTTCCCCCTCTGCTTCCAGGAATATCTGCCCCTGACTGATAGCCTCTCTGTGCCGGGGATCGACCGACTGCCATAGTCCCTGGGACCGCAATTGCTGCTCCGTCCCGAGATAGACGATGGCGTGACCGAAATGGCCGGGAATGGTCTGGCCTGACAAGCGAGCCGTCGAGCCTGTCATGACGACGTCCAGCGGCTGCAGCCTTGCCAGCAGAAAGCGGTGAGCGTCATGGCGCTCCGTGAGATAGCTCTTTCTGTAACTGATGTTGCCGATAAGTCGTCCTGTGAGCGGCGCGGTTGGCGCCACGATTTCGACCAGCCATTGCGGAAACCGCTCACCAGTCTTGCAACACCACACAAGCCCATGGCCGTCATCCGGAGTCGACTCCGGCGTGACACTGACCAGGCTGACACAGCCCATCAACACAAGGAATGGCCCCAGCAGCGCAATACGCGCCATGCCCCAAAAACTCACGCAGCCCCCAATACCGCCTGCTCGCGCTTCCCCAAGCGCTCCATGCGAGACTTAGAACAGCTGTGGCGGGGACACAATCGGACTGATCAAGCCAGAGGCTCGTTTGGTTGATCCAAGAATCTCACAGCTATGGATTTCGGACAGGCAAGGTTGCATAGAAGCACCTCATCAGCCCGCCTGAAAGGTCGATTCTTCGCCATGGAGTTCTGGCAATTCGCCATCATCATTGCCTGCCTCGCGGGAGGCGGCATCTTGAAAGGAGCAACCGGGGCTGGCGCGCCGATCCTTGCGGTGCCGGCCATAGCAATGATCTTCGACGTGCGCCTGGCCGTCGTCGTGATGATGATGCCCAACCTGCTGACCAATCTCTGGCAGGCTTGGCAGTTCCGGCGCGCACGGCTGCCCAAAGAATTCCTCATCGGCCTTGCGATTGCGGCAGCTATCGGCACCTCTGCCGGCACCCTGGTCCTGTGGGCGCTGCCCACGCATTTCCTCGGGCTGATCGTTGCCGCCGCCGTCTTTGGCTATGTCGGCACGCGGCTGTTCAACCCAAACTGGATCGTCAGCTATGCCCAGGGTCTCAAGCTGAGCATCCCGATGGGCTTTGCCGCCGGCATGCTGCAGGGCGCCTCAGGCGTCTCGGCACCTGTCTCGCTTTCCTTTCTCAATGCAATGCGCATGGAGCGCGCGACCTTCATCTCGACGGTTTCGATCCTGTTTGCAGCCATGACGGCGTTCCAGATTCCCACGCTCGCGGTTCTGGGGATTGCCTCCTGGTACGAAATGGCATTGAGCGTGGCGGCGCTGGTGCCGCTGATAGCGTCCATGCCGATCGGCAACATGCTGGCCAGGCGGTTCTCCAAGGAGGCCTTCGACAAGACTATTCTCGTCTTTCTGTCCCTTCTCGCGCTGAAGCTGGTCTACGATTTCATCGTCGCACTGTGAGGATACCGCGCCGCGTTTGCGTTGCGAAGCAGCGCGAATGCGGTTATACAGGCGTCGATTTCTCCCAAATTGGTGGCCTTGCCCACCGCCCGCGCAAGGGACGCGGGCGAGCCAGAGGATATTTGTCTCATGTCGAAAACGCTGCTGATGCCGAAGGCGACCGCCGTCTGGCTGGTCGACAACACGGCCCTGACCTTCGATCAGATCGCCGAATTCTGCAAACTGCATCCGCTCGAGGTGAGCGCCATCGCCGATGGCGATTCGGCTCAGGGCATCAAGGGCATGGACCCGGTGATGACGGGACAGCTGACGCGTGACGAAATCGCCAGGGGCGAAGCCAATCCGAACCACAAGCTGAAGCTATCCGAGCCAAAGGTACGGGTACCGGAGACAAAGCGGCGCGGTCCGCGCTACACACCGCTGTCGAAGCGGCAGGAGCGGCCGAATGCGATCCTGTGGCTTGTGCGCCATCATCCTGAACTCAAGGATACGCAGATTTCGCGTCTCGTCGGCACCACCAAGTCGACGATCGACCAGATCCGCAACCGCACCCACTGGAACATGTCGCAGTTGCAGCCACAGGACCCGGTGACCCTGGGCCTCTGCTCGCAGATCGATCTCGACATGGAAGTCCAGAAGGCGGCCCGCAACCTGCCGCCGCAGCCTGTCGGCGACACGCTGCTTCCCGCCGCCCAGACCGAATCCCTACAGGTGGAAACGCCTTCCTCGGCTGGCGAGGAGGCTGAACTCGACGCGGACGCCGTCTTCGCAAAACTGTCCTCGCTGAAGTCCACCCGGACGGACGAGGACGAAGACGATGAGGATTTCCGCTAGGCTTGGCAGATCATCGGTTCGCATTTCTGGAAGCGTCGAGACTCGACGCTTCCAGAACTTGCCGATCGGAACCCTGTTGGCCTAGGCCGAGGCTGACGCGCCTCGGCGTTACGGCAACAGGTCGCCCTACTCCGCAGCAATGGCCGGTCTGAAACATTCCGCCTGCTGTGAGCCGTTGGCTTTCTCCGTCCGCTCCATCCTGCGATAGAAATCGGTAAGCTGCTTCCCGCGCTCGGGCCTGAAGACGCGGCCCGCCGGTTCCACCGTGGCAATACGATCGATGCGGAAGGCGCGGAAATCGTTCCTGAGTTCGCACCAGGCGACCAGCGTCCACACCTTACCCCAGAACCACAGTCCGAGTGGCCGGACGTCCCGCCTCGTGCCCTGCCCTGCCTCATCCCGATAGTCGAGCGTGAGCACGGTGCGGTCCTCGACGGCGTGTTCGAGCACGTCGATCGCCTGCCGCTGCGCTTCGTCGATAACCCAGCCGGGCATATGGATCTCGGTGCGTGCGAGCCGAGCCTTCTCGGTGTCGGGCAGGACGGCGCCGATCTTGACCAGCGCCTCCTCGGCCGCGCGTGCCATTTGCGCGCCGCCGAAGGCTCGTACCATGCGCGCCCCGGCCACCAGCGCCACGATCTCGTCGCGCGTGAACATCAATGGCGGCAGATCGAAGCCCTCGCGCATGATGTAGCCCACGCCAGCCTCGCCATCGATCGGCACGCCGGTCGACTGCAGATCGGCGATGTCGCGATAGACGGTCCGCTCGGAAACCTCCAGCCGCTCGCCCAGCATGCGCGCCGTCACCAGCCGCCCCCCACGAAGCTGTTGCACGATCTGGAACAATCTGTCGGCGCGTCGCATGTCGAATCCCTCCGGTCAGACGAAGGATGCGTTGTGGCAAGATGCTCCTGACAGCTCTCTGTCAGGAGCCTTGAACCGATCGGCATTTTGCATCCCCGGGCAGAACTGAACACCCGAAAAGCGTCAGACGCCCTGCAAAATGACGACCGTGGGTCGGCGCGGCAGACTCCTCAGCGAGATATTCATCGACCGGCTGTCCCGGAAATCGACAGCGAAGGCGTCGTCCAGCCCGGCGACGAATTGCGAGATGGGCGTGGAAAAGCGGTGCATGGGCAGGACGATGGACGATTGCAGTCGGCTGGTGATCTCTGACATGGCCGCAATCGACAGGGTCATGCCGCCGTCGATCGGCACCATCACCACGTCGAGCCGCCCGATGGCGCCGTAGTGCTCTGGCGTAAGCGCGTGATGGAGATGGCCCAGATGACCGATGCAAAGCCCCGCGACCTCGAAGATGAAGATCGAGTTGCCGCCCTCCTCCATGCCTGCCCAGGACCGGATGTCGGTCGGCACGTTGCGGATATAGACATCTTCGACGATGAGCTCGTGGGCAGCGGGCGGATCGTCATCGTCCCAGCCCGGCAAGACATGCTCGATGCGCGGATCTGGATTGAGCGTGTAGTGGGTCGAATGCGCCTTGTTCATGGTGGCCACATGCGGCAGCGGATCGTAGCCGTAATGGCCCGAATAATCGGTCGCGATGCGCACCCCGCCCGGCGTTTCGATCACGTAGGTCGAATGGCCAGCATAGGTGATCGTAACCTCTTGCGCCTCGGCCTGGGCAGGCGTGAAGCTGGCATAGGTGACTTTGGGCAGCGCTTGCGCGATGGCCAGGCACTGGCTCGGCACGGGACCGTCCTGGGCAACGGCCGGAACGGTAACGATTGCAAGAAGGCAGCAGGCGGCGAGGCGGGCAATCCACATGGCGATGTCTCCATTGCTACACCAGCGTAAGCCAGGGTGAACAGGGCGCCATGCAAATCGGGCCCGAAAGCTTCACGATTGCGCGAGCATTTCCCGCCATCGCTTGGCAAGCGCGGCCAGCCCGTCCTCCGGCGCGGTGTCGTAGGCGAGCTCATCCTCCCCAATGTGGAAGAAGCGCTGTTTCGAGCGCACCCAGATATGGCCGGCCGGCACCAGCCAGGTCGCATCGTCCAGCGTCCCGGCCTTGATGTTGACCATCTCCGCCCCTCTGGTGCCGTGGACGATCCTGACCCCGCATTCTGGACAGAACCAGCCCTCGCGAACATTGCCGGCATCGGAGACGCGGGTAACGCATTTCATCTCGCCCTCGATCTCCAGATCGGCGCTCCGCACCCGCAACGACTCGCCGAAGGCGCTGGAGGTGTGGCGCTGACACTCGCGGCAATGGCAGAGATAGAAGACGAAAGGCACTGCATTGACGCGGTAGCGAACGGCACCGCACTGGCAGCCGCCGGTCAGCGGCAGGTCGGGCATATTGAGGCGGATCACGGGCATCAGGCTCCTTCTGGACGATGGGCACCGATTTAACTATAAGGCCGGCAATCCAAAAAATGGTTCAGTTTCGACCAGCAGGAGTGCCATGGCCGGCCATTCACAATTCAAGAACATCATGCACCGCAAGGGCCGTCAGGACGCGGTGCGCTCGAAGATGTTTTCCAAGCTCGCGCGCGAGATCACCGTTGCCGCCAAGGCAGGCCTGCCTGACCCGGCAATGAACCCCCGTCTTCGGCTCGCGGTACAGAATGCCAAGGCGCAGTCCATGCCCAAGGACAATATCGAGCGCGCCATCAAGAAGGCCTCCGGCGGCGATTCGGAGAATTACGAGGAAGTGCGTTACGAGGGCTATGGCCCAGGCGGCGTCGCCGTCATCGTCGAGGCGCTGACCGACAACCGCAACCGTACGGCTTCCAACGTGCGCGCTGCCTTCACCAAGGCTGGCGGCTCGCTGGGCGAGACAGGTTCGGTGGGCTTCATGTTCGACCGGGTGGGCGAGATCGTTTATGGCACGGGAGCCGGTGACGCAGACAAGGTGATGGAAGCTGCGATCGAGGCTGGCGCCGAAGACGTCACCTCCGACGAGAACGGCCATGTCATCGTTTGCGCCTTCGAGGATATTGGCGAGGTAACCGCGGCACTGGAAGCATCGCTCGGCGAGGCGGAATCGGTGAAGGCCATCTGGCGGCCGCAGACCGGCGCCCCCGTCGACGAGGACAAGGCGCAGTCGGTGCTTAAACTGATCGCGGTGCTCGAGGACGACGACGACGTGCAGAATGTCTACGCCAATTTCGAGGTCGACGACGAGACAATGGCAAAGCTGAGCGCGGCGTGAGCGCGGCGCCCGGGCTCCCTGCCATTCGCATCACCTACTGCACGCAGTGCAGCTGGCTCCTACGTGCCGCCTGGATGGCCCAGGAGCTTCTGTCTACATTCGGCCAGGACCTGGGCGAGGTCACGCTGGTGCCGGGCACCGGCGGCAGCTTCGAGATAACGCTCGATGGAGAGACTATCTGGGAACGCAAGCGTGACGGCGGCTTCCCCGAGGCCAAGGTGCTCAAGCAGCTCGTTCGTGACAGAGTTTGGCCGGAACGCGATCTCGGCCATTCCGACCGCTGATCAACCGCGGGCGAAGGCCGTCTGCAATAGCGTAAGCTGTTCCATGACAGGGTTGTCGGTCGATGCCGCGCTCCCTGCGCCATAGACTTCCTCGTCGACCCGCCGCACGACGTCCTGCAGGCGAAGCGAGCGCCGCACGAGATCGCGGAACCCCTCTGGCAGCTCATCCCAGCCCGGCACATCGGCCGGCGCGGAAGAGGTGTCCAGGCGAACCTTGACCTTTTCGGCAGCCACCTGCTCGCGCGTCATCTCACCGGAATTGGCGGCACGCTGGAGGAGGAGCCACGAGGCGATCTGCATCAGGCGCGTGGTGAGCCGCATCGATTCGGCGGCATAGAGCGTGGCTGCGATGCGGGTCAGACCCTTGGCTTCGACTCGGCCCCGGCCATCGAGATACTCGGCGGCCTGTTCCACCAGGCCCATGCCATCGTCATAGAGCGACTTGAACGAACTGGAGAAAACGCGGCGCTCCGCGAGGCTGATCGTGCGCGCACCTTCTTCGACGGTATTCCCCATGCCCACGCGACTCCCGCACTCTCGAAAAACACTCAAATGAACAACTGACGACGCCTCGGGTTCCGTATCGCCGATTCGTCCGATCGATGCGCCTAAGGATGCCGGCTTGTTCACGGCAAGGCAAGGTTTTGCTTAATAGAGAGTTAACGCCGGCTCTGGAGACGAACGGCCAAAAAAAAAGAGCCGCGGAAGCGGCTCTCAGGAGTTTAACAGGGAGGCGTCAAACGGAGTGGCTGAACCACTCGGTAAGAATCCAGATCACTGGATACGCATAGTTAAACAGCATAAAGCTTAACCGAAGCTTAACGCGGCGATTCACATCCAAGAAAAATGTGCCGACATGGCACAATTGCCGGCTGGAGAGCTCACCCCTCTTTTGCCAATTCCCTCAGCCTGAACTTCTGGATCTTGCCCGTACTCGTCTTCGGTATCTCGGCGAAGACCACGGCCTTCGGGCATTTGAAGCGGGCTAGAAGCGTGCGGCAGTGCTCGATGATCTCGGCCTCGGTGGCGGTGCGGCCGGGCTTCAGCTCCACATAGGCGAGCGGCACCTCGCCCCATTTCTCGTCGGGCTTTGCCACCACGCCGCAAGCGGCCACGGCTGGGTGCTTGTAGAGCGCGTCCTCGACCTCGATAGAGGAGATGTTCTCGCCACCGGAGATGATGATATCCTTCGAGCGATCCTTGAGCTGGATGTAGCCATCCGGGTGCATGACGCCGAGATCGCCGGAATGGAACCAGCCGCCGAAAAACGCCTCGTCGGAGGCTTTCCTGTTCTTCAGATAGCCCTTCATGACGATGTTGCCGCGGAACATCACCTCGCCGATGGTCTCGCCATCGGCCGGAACCGCCTCCATGGTGGCCGGGTCGATGACGGCAAGGCCTTCGAGTGCGGCGTAGCGCACGCCCTGACGGGCTTTCTTCGCCGTGCGCGGGCCCTTGTCGAGATTGTCCCAGTCGGCATGCCATTCGTTGACGACAGCGGGGCCGTAGGTCTCGGTCAGCCCGTAGAGATGGGTGACGACGAAGCCCGCATCGGCCATGCCGGCGAGCACAGCCTCCGGCGGCGGCGCGGCGGCCGTGTTGAAGGTGACGGTCTGCGAAAAATCGCGGCGGTCATCCTCGGGCGCGTTGATGAGCGTCGACATCACGATTGGCGCGCCGCACAGATGGGTGACGCCGTGATCGGCGATGGCGTCGTACATCGCCTTGGCCCGCACCCAGCGCAGGCAGACATGGGTGCCGGCCTGGATGGCCAGTGTCCAGGGAAAGCACCAGCCATTGCAGTGGAACATCGGCAAGGTCCACAGATAGACCGGGAAGCGGCCCATACCTGCATGGATGGTATTGGCATAGGCCATCAGCGCGGCACCGCGATGGTGGTAGACCACGCCCTTGGGATTGCCGGTGGTGCCAGACGTGTAGTTGAGCGAGATCGAATCCCACTCATCGTCGGGTATCGACCAGGCAAACCCCTCTTCGCCCGAGGCGACGAACTGCTCGTAGTCGATTTCACCGATGCGCTCGCCCTTCGGATAGGGCGCGTCGTCGGGATAGTCGGGATCGTCATAGTCGATGACGATCGGCTTGACCTTGGTCAGTTCCAGCGCCTCGGCGACAACGCCCGAGAATTCGCGGTCGACGATGAGTATCTTCGAATCCGCATGGTCGAGCTGGAAGGCGATGATGGCCGCGTCGAGCCTTGTGTTGAGCGAATGCAGCACCGCCTTGACCATCGGCACGCCGAAATGCGCCTCCAGCATGGGCGGCGTGTTGGACAGCATGACCGAGACCGTGTCGCCCTTGCCGATGCCGCGCGCGGCGAGCGCCGACGCGAGCTTCAGCGACCGACGCCAGAATTCGGCATAGGAAATGTGCTGGTTGCCATGGATGATGGCGGTCTGCGCCGGAAAAACCCGAGCTGCCCTTTCCAGGTAGGTGAGCGGGGTCAGCGGCTGGTAATTGGCGGGATTGCGGTCAAGATCGGTCTCATAGGGATTCATGCCAGGTTGCTCCTCCTGCAAGGCATGACCTGTTTAAGCACGGCGCTGGCGCGCCGTCATCCCGGCCAGAAGGCGATAACCGAATCCCAGACCAGCTTGAGCCCAACGAGCAGGATCATGATGTACATGAACGGGTAGAAGAATTCCGGCTTCATGCGCCGCACGATCCAGGCTCCGGCAAGGGTCGCGACGGGTGCGATCGGCATCAGGATGGCGGACGCGGCCAGATTGGTGGTGTCGAAAAGGCCGAGCGCGAAATAGGGCACAAGCTTCACCGCGTTGACGGCGGCGAAGAAAATGGCGGCGGTGCCGGTGTAGAGCTTGGGGTCCTGGCCGAGCCGCATCGCGTAGACCTGGTAGGGCGGCCCGCCGGCATGGGCAACGAAGCTGGTGAAGCCGGCAATCATCGACCACCATGATCCGATCAGCCGGTTGTGCGGCGATTTTTTGCCGCGTCCCAGCGCCAGGGTCTGCCAGGCCCAGCGCATGACGAAGGCGATGGCGACCAGGCCGACGATCAGCCGCACAGAATCCGCCGACACATAGGCGGCCGTCAGCCAGCCAAGCCCGATACCGACCATGGCGCCTGGCAGCATGATCTTCAGCGTCAGCGCATCGCGCCAGTGGCGCCATGTCCAGAGCGCGAACACATCCATGACTATCAGGATCGGCAACAGGATTGCCGCCGCCTGCACTGGATGCATGGCCAGCGCCATGATGGGCACGCCCATCAGCGCTGCCGCGCCGCCAAGGCCGCCTTTCGACAAGCCGACAAGGATTACGGCCGGAATGGCTACCGCATAGAAGGCTGGGTCGGCGAGAAGGAAGGAAGGTTCGAGCATGGAAGACCGATCGGCGGGACTGCCCCCGCTTACAGGCTCCTGCCGGATTTGACGAGGGGCCAAGCCTTGGTCCAGACCGACCAGGCGTTGCAACGCTTCATCGACCCTTCGAAACCGCTTTGCGCGGCCGCTCTCTTGGCCTATGCCCAATTCCGACCAATATCGGTGACCAAAGCTGCACCTCCATAGGCTGGTAGAAGACATGTCCGCGCCCCACCCCACCCATCGCTGCCGCATCGTTCTCGTCGCGCCGGAGATCGAGGATCCCGACCAACAGGCGGCAACGATCGCCGACGCTCTGGCCGGCGGTGATGTGGCCTCAGTGATCGTCATTGCCCGCGACGCCGACGAACGATGTGCCCAGGCACGTGTGGCAGCGGTGGCGAAGGAAGCGCATGCGCGCGGCGTGGCAGTCATCGTTGCCGGAGAGGCGCGGGTGGCCATGCGCGCCGGCGCCGACGGCTTGCATCTGGAGGCGGCAGCCGTTGCCGAACTTGCGCAGGCAGTGGAGGCAGCCGGCGGCAAGATCGCAATTGGCGCCGACGGTGCGCGCACGCGCCACGATGCGCTCGAGCTGGGCGAGGCACGGCCGGACTATCTCTTCTTCGGTCGTTTCGGTTACGACACGGCCCCCGAACCGCATCCGCGCAACCTGGCACTCGGCGAATGGTGGTCGGAGATGGTCGCGATACCCTGCATCGTGCAGGCTGGCGCCGACTGGCGCGGTGTTGCCGCAGTGGCTGCGACCGGTGCCGAATTCGTGGCGCTTTCAACTGCCGTGTTCGCCGGCGAGGCACAGCCTGCCGAAATCGTTGCCCAAGCCAATGCCCTGCTCGATGCGGAGGCACCAAGGCTGGAAGGAGCGGCATGAGGCATCGGCTTGCCCCGCTGCTATTGGCCGTGACGCTGGCGCCTGGCCTGGCGTTCGCCCAGGCCGAGGAACCGCGCCTGACAGCGCCCACTTCGGTGGAGATCGCGCCCGAAAGGTTTGGCGGCCTGCCTGCCGACCGCGCCTTTGGCGCCTTCCAGCGCGGCTTTTACAAAACGGCGCTGGAACTTGCCGTCGAGCGCGCCGAACAGGGCGACCCGGCCGCGCAGCTTCTGGCAGCCGAACTCTATTCGCGCGGGCTTGGCGTGCGCCGCAACATCGAGGAAGCCGCCCGGCTCTATGAAGCCGCGGCACTTCAGGGAGATCGCGAGGCGACCTTCCAGCTCGCCATGATGCTCCTCGACGGCGTCGGCATAGAGCGCGATCGGGAGCGCGCTTTCCAGATGATGTCCGAGGCTGCCGAGGCGGGCCATCTGCTCGGCCGCTTCAACCATGCGCAGATCCTGCTGTCGCAGGCGCGCGGGGTGGAAGAAGAGGAAGCGGCGGTGCGCCAGTTCCGGCTGGCGGCCGAGGCCGGGCTTGCCGACGCGCAATACGCGATGGCGCAGATGTATCTGAACGGCATCGGCGAGCGCGAGCCGGACCAGGTGGCGGCACGGCAATGGCTGTTGCGCGCCGCGCGTCAGAACCACGACACGGCGCAACTCGATCTCGCCACGATGATGGTGGCCGGCGAAGGCGGCGAGGTCGATTTCGACACCGGCTTTTCCTGGATGAAGCGCGCCGCCGAGATGGGCAATGTAGCGGCCCGCAACAGGCTGGCCAAGCTCTACCGCATGGGACTGGGCACCGAGGGCGATTCGATCGAGGCCGCCGCCTGGTACCTGCTGGCGCGCCAGTCTGGCCTGTTCGACCCCGAGATGGAAGACCATCTCTTCGGCCTCGACGAGGAAGAGATCGACCGGGCCCGCGAGCGGGCTGCATCGCTGCGCTAGAGACGATCCTCGCGGCGCGCCCGCTTCATCGGCTGCTCCCGGTCCTCCTCGTCAATGAGAATCCGTTCGGCAGCACCGTCGAGATCCTCGTACTGGCCGTTGGACAGCGACCAGATGAACGCGGCGAGCCCCAGTCCGCCCAGAAACAGCGCGATCGGGATCAGGAAGATCAGATTGCTCATTCGGCAGGCTCCAGACGAAAGGCCCCCGCCTTCCCCTTGGCTTCATGTGGCGCAGGCGCGATCTTCGTGCCCCGCGCCGGCCTCAACCGCATGGCGTTGAGCACGACGATGACAGACGACACCGACATGGCGATGGCCGCCACCAGCGGGGTAACATAGCCGAGTACGGCGATTGGGACGGCAACGAAATTGTAGACCGTGGCAATGGCGAAATTCTGCCTGATCAGGACACCGGCACGACGCGACAGGTCGATCGCCGCCGGCACGGCGGAGAGATTGTCGCGCAGGAAGACGAGGTCGGCCGCCTGCCTTCCGATATCGGCAGCGTTGGCAGGCGCCATGGAGACATGGGCTGCAGCAAGTGCCGGCGCATCGTTGAGCCCGTCGCCGACCATCAGCGCCTTCTTGCCAGCGGCTGCCAGTTCGCCCAGCCGGTCGGTTTTCTCGCCTGGCAGCATCCCGGCCGCGTAGCGGGGAATGCCGAGCTGACCGGCCATCGAGGCCACTTCGGCCTCGCGATCGCCCGACACGATCTCGCAGGCAAGCCCGGCACGCTTGAGCGCGGCGATCGCTTCAGCAGCACCCTGCCGTGGAGCATCCTCGAAGCGGAATGAGGCAACGCGCCGCCCGTTTTCCGAAAGCACGGTACCAGACTGATTGGCGTCTTTTTCTGCGCCACCGAACGCCCAGCCGGCCCGACCGAGACGGAATACGGTCTCTCCCCGGCGGGCCTCTATGCCCAGACCCGGCAACTCCGCCACAGAATCAAACTCTTCCACGCTGGTTGTTCCGGCAGCCTGCGCGATGGCCTGGGACAGCGGATGACGCGAATGCGTGGCCAAGGCGGCAGCGAGCGCCAGTTCCTGCGATGGGATATCGACCGCATTGGCAAGCAGCGGCTTGCCAAGAGTGAGCGTGCCGGTCTTGTCGAAAACAACCGCATCGGCCTCGGCCAGCCGCTCCATGGCGGAGCCGTCCTTGACCATGATGCCTTGCTCGAACAGCCGCCGTGCCGCCACGACCTGGACAATCGGCACCGCCAGCCCCAGCGCGCACGGACAGGTGATGATGAGCACCGCAATCGCGATCAGGATCGACTTGTGCCAGTCGCCGGAAATCATCACCCAGGCTATCAAGGTGATCAACGCAACCAGATGAACGACGGGCGAATAGAGCTGCGCCATGCGGTCGGCAATGCGGCGATAGCGGGCGCGTCCGCCTTCGGCCGCCTCCATCAGTCGCATCATCTCGGCAAGGAAAGAGTCCTTCGCTGGCGCCAGCGCGGTGAGCGTCAGCGGCCCGGTGAGGTTGAGCGTGCCGGCCTGGACGGAGGCGCCCTCGTCCACTGGTTCTGGCCGGCTCTCGCCAGTGACCAGCGAGCGGTCGAGATCGGAACGACCCTTCATCACCCTGGCGTCGACGGGCACCCGCTCGCCGGCCGCGAGCAGGATCGTCATGCCTGGCTCGATTTCCTCTACCGGCAAATAGGCGCGGGTGCCGTCGGGCGAGACGACGGTTGCGCCGCGCGCCGACAACCGGGCAAGGCCCTTGACTGCCACCCGCGCCCGCTCGCGCATCACATGGTCGAGCGTGCGCCCGATGAGCAGAAAGAAGAGAAGGGTGACGGCTGCGTCGAAATAGGCATGAGGGCCGCTTGTCATGGTCTCGTAGAGGCTCATGGCATAGGCGGTGATGACGCCGATGGAGATCGGCACGTCCATGTTGGAGCGCCCGTGGCGAAGCGCACCCAGCGCCGACCGGAAGAAGATGCGGCCGGAATAGACCAGCGCCGGCAAGGCGATAAGCGCCGAAACGATATGCAGGAAGTCGCGCGTTGCCGCATCTGCGCCGGACCAGACGGAGACAGAGAGCAGCATGATGTTGGCAGCAGCGAAACCGGCCACGCCGAGCGCGCGGATCAGCTCGGAGAGCTGTTCGTCCTTGTCGCCGGCGCCAGGATCGAAGAGATGCGCACGGTAGCCGACCGACGTCAGCGTCTGCAGGATGGGCGGCAGTTTCTCGCCGTCGCGCCAGGTTGCCGAGACGCGCTGGGTCGATAGATTGACCCGGGCGCCTTCCATGCCTTCAAGCCGGTTCAATGCGCCTTCGATCGTGGCGATGCATGCGCCGCAATGTACACCCGGTACCGAGAGGTCGACCTGCCGCAGCCCGTTGCCGAGCGTGCGGCTGGCAAGCAGCACCTCTTCATCGGACGGCACAGCCTGTCCCGAGGTCTCGAATTCCAGCGCGGATTCCGTGCCGGGCGCGCAGCAGCTCATTGCAGGTTTCCATCTCTCACGAAGACACGCTTCATGTCGCGCCACGGCTCATGCAGACCATGCGCGACAGCGCTGACATCGACGATCCACTGGCCGTCGGCCAATTCGACTTCTGCGTCGTAGACGCCGCCTGCGGCCGGCAAAAGGGCTGCCCGCTGGTCCTTTGATTCCTGCACGGGGCGGCGGAATTCCACCGCCACGTCCATGAGGCGAACGGCTTCGCCCTTGCCATTGGACAGCGCGTAGGAGAACCGCCCGTCCACCAACAGCATTTCTGCGCGCCAGCCGAGGGCAGCCCGAGCGCGGGCGGCATCAAAATGATCGTTGAACTTCTGGCTCTCGACATAGGAGTTCTTCACCACCAGCCCGCTCCAGCTCTTGGTCGCCAGTGTCGCCATCGTCACGTTGACGGTGATGATCACGCCGAAGAAGGCGATAAGGATCAGAAACAGGTGCTTGCCGGTGAATTCGCGACGGCTGTCGGACATGTTGCTCATCAATTTCCCTCCGGTGCGTAGAAGATGGCGGAATAGCTGGCCGTCTCGGGACCCTGTCTGTCGGCGACGGTGAAGGTGAAGCTGCTGGGGCCCGCTTCGACACCGCCAGCCGGCACGCGAACGAAAACGCGCAGGTTTCTCAGGCGATCTGGCTCCAGCACCATGTAGACTTCCTGCGTGTCGGGCAGGTCGATCCCGGTGATGGTCATGGTCGCGCCTTCGATCCCTTCCAGCGACAGCCTGACACTACGCGGCTCGGCAATCTTGTTGAGCAGCTTTACCGTGTAGCCGTTGCGGATGGACCCATCGGACAACATGACGAATTGCGGATTGCGGTCGTGCTGGACATTGATTTCCAGCAGGTCGCGGGTGGCCAGCGCATAGAGCAGCGCAAGGCCGATCAGGCCCCAGATGGCCAGATAGACGAATGTACGCGGACGAACGATCTTGCGCAGGTCGAGACCGCGGACATCCGGCAGAAGGCGCCCGTCCCCGCCCCTGACGCGGCCGGGATCGATAGCGGCGGCACCGCTACTGGTGGCCATCGCCATATTGTGGTTGTAGTCGGCCAGCGTCGCATAGGCGATCAGACCGCGCTCCTTGCCGGTCTTGTCCATGATCGCGTCGCAGGCGTCGATGCAAAGGGCGCAGGTGATGCATTCAAGCTGCTGGCCGTCACGGATGTCGATGCCCATCGGGCAGACCGCCACGCAGGCATTGCAGTCGACACAATCGCCAACCGAGCGGCCCTCGGCAACGGCCTTCTTGACGCCGCGCGTGCGCGGCTCGCCACGCCAGTCATTATAGGTAACGGTCAGCGAGTTCTCGTCGAGCATGGCTGCTTGGATGCGCGGCCAGGGGCACATGTAGATGCAGACCTGCTCCCGCATGAGGCCGCCGAACGTGTAGGTGGTGGCCGTCAGAACAGCGACAGTGATGTAGGCGACGGTCGCGGCCTGGCCGGTGGCGAAATCCGTCGCCAGCGTTGGCGCATCGGCGAAGTAGAAGATCCATGCGCCGCCCGTCGCAACCGCGATCAGAAGCCAGATGGCGTGCTTGGAAACCCGCTTGATCAATTTATCGACGGTCCAGGGGCCCGAATCGAGTTTCATGCGGGCATTGCGGTCGCCCTCGATCGCGCGCTCCACGACCAGGAACAGATCGACCCAGACCGTCTGCGGGCAGGTATAGCCGCACCAGGCGCGGCCCACTGTCGAGGTGATCAGGAACAGGCCGATGCCGGCCATCACAAGAAGGCCCGCGACGATGAAGAATTCCTGCGGCCAGATCTCGGCGAAGAAGAAGTAGAAACGGCGATTCGCGATGTCGACGAGAACAGCCTGGTCCGGCGCGTAGGGGCCGCGATCCCAGCGGATCCAGGGCGTGAGGTAATAGATGCCGAGCGTGATCAGCATCACCAGCCATTTGAAGCGACGGAACGAACCCGATGCGCGCTTGGGAAAGATTTTCTTGCGCGGCGCGTAAAGCGGCTGGCGGGTTGAGGCCTTGTTGACGGCTTCAGCTTCGAGCCGTTCGACGTCGCTGGTATCCAGCATTGCAAATCTCCAAGACGCCTCGCGCCTCATTCGGGGGGCTTTGTCGTCTTCTCGCGCTTTGAGGGGCGGCTGGCCTTGATCACGGTCAAGGAACAGGCGCAGGTAGGCAGATGGTCGGGTGACGCTCAGAAATGAAAGCGGCCCGGCGTTGCCGCCGGGCCTTTCGCTGGCAAAGGCGAGACCGCGCCCCCCGGTGCGGTCTACTCTCCGCCGCCAAGCGAATGCACGAAGACGGCGAGCTTGCGCACCGTGGCGTCTCCTAGTCTGTCGGTCCAGCCGGGCATCATGCCATGACGTGGCTGGGCGATCTGGGCGGCGATTTCCGCCTCGCTACCGCCATAGAGCCAGATCTGGTTGTTGAGGCTGGGTGCGCCGAGCGCCCGTTCGCCCTCGCCGGAAGCGCCATGACAGGCGGCGCAATACACCTCGTAGTGCTCCGCTCCGGCCGCGACGAGATCCGGGTTTTCCGGCTCCCGCGACAACGAGACGACAAAAGCTGCGGTTTCCGCGATCTCGCGCCTGCTCATCATGTCAGCGAATGCCGGCATTTCGCCCATGCGGGTATCGAGATGGGAGAGATCGCGAATGCCGTAGGCGATGGTGTGGTGCAACTCGTCGATCGACCCGCCCCAGATCCAGTTGTCGTCATTGAGGTTGGGGTAACCGGGAGCGCCCTGCGCGCCGGTACCATGGCATTGTGAACAGTTGACCCGATAGGCGGCCGCGCCGCCGGCGATGGCGAAGTTGCGCAACTCATCATCTGCGAGCACTTCGGTCAAATCCTTGGTGACCAGCGCCTCGTTGAGGCCCGCACGCGCGGTCTCCACCCGCTCGATCTCCTGATGCAGTTCGGCACGGCTGGAATAGCCCAGCACACCCTGCGTGGCAGAGTTGATCAGCGGCCAGGCCGGATAGAAGATAGTGTATCCGAGGCCCCAGACGATGGTGGCATAGAAGGTCCACAGCCACCACCGCGGCAGCGGGTTGTTGAGCTCCTTGATGCCGTCCCACTCGTGACCGGTGGTCTCCACACCGGACAGTTCGTCGATTTCCTTCTTGTCGTGGTCGCTCATGGCTCAGTCTTCCTTGAAGGGGATCTGCGAGGCCCGGTCGGCGTGCTTCTTGCTGCCGGGCCGAAAGGCGAAGATGACGACGCCTATAAAGAATAGAAACAGTGCCAGAAGCGCCCAACTGTCGGCGAAATGGCGCATTGAATCGTAGTCCATGGCGTGTCTCCTCAGCGGAAGCCGACGGTTTCGTCGTAGGTGGAGAAGTCGACCAGCGTTCCGAGCATCTGGAGATAGGCGACCAGGGCGTCCATCTCGGTGACCCGTGACGGATCGCCATCGAAGGATTCGACACGCACATTCGGATAGCGCGATTCCAGGCCTGACGGATCGGCGTCGGGATTGGCCTGGGCGAGCATGTCGCGGGTGGCGTTTTCGATCATCTCCTCGTCATAGGGCACGCCGACGGCACGGTTGGCCCTCAGATGCGCGCCGGCATCGTCCACCCTGACCAGGGTGTTGGCGAGGAAGCCGTAGCTCGGCATGTTCGATTCCGGCACCACCGAGCGCGGGTCGATCAGGTGCTGGACATGCCATTCGTTGGAATAGCGGCCGCCCACACGCGCCAGATCGGGCCCGGTGCGCTTGGAGCCCCACTGGAACGGGTGATCATACATCGATTCCGCCGCCAGGCTGTAATGACCGTAGCGCTCGACCTCGTCGCGGAAGGGCCGGATCATCTGACTGTGGCAGGCATAGCAGCCTTCGCGGATGTAGATGTTGCGGCCTGCCAGTTCGAGCGGGGTGTAGGGCCGCATGCCCTCCACCTTCTCAATCGTGTTCTCCAGGTAGAACAGCGGGGCGATCTCGACGATGCCGCCGATGGTGACCACGAGGAAGGAGCCGGCCAGAAGCAGCGTGGCGTTCTTCTCGAGGATCTTGTGCTTTTCCATAAGAGCCATTGCGGCCTCCTATTCGGCGGGCTTCAGGGCAGGCATGGAGCCGCCGACGGGCGCCTCCTCCCGCACATGGCCGCGTATTGTCATGAAGATGTTGTAGGCCATCACCAGCGCGCCGATGAGGTAGAGCAGGCCGCCGAAGGTGCGCATGACGTAGTAGGGGAACATGGCCGCAACGGTCTCCGCGAAGGAGTAGACCAGGAAGCCCTGCTCGTCGTACTCGCGCCACATCAGGCCCTGCATGATGCCCGACACCCACATCACCGCGGCGTAGATCACGATGCCGAGCGTGGCGATCCACACATGCAGGCTGACCAGCCGCATGGAGTAGAGCCGCTCGCGCTTCCACAGGCGCGGGACCAGATAGTAGAGCGCGGCGAACGAGATCAGGCCGACCCAGCCGAGCGCACCGGAGTGCACGTGACCCACGGTCCAGTCGGTGTAGTGGCTGAGCGAGTTGACCGCCTTGATCGACATGACGGGGCCTTCGAAGGTGGCCATGCCGTAGAAGGCGATGGCGATCACCATCATCTGAATGATCGGGTCGGTCCTGAGCTTGTCCCAGGCGCCCGACAGCGTCATCAGGCCGTTGATCATGCCACCCCAGGACGGCATCCACAGCATGATGGAGAACACCATGCCCAGCGTCTGCGCCCAGTCGGGCAGCGCCGTGTAATGAAGGTGGTGCGGGCCTGCCCAGATATAGAGGAAGATCAGCGCCCAGAAGTGAATGATCGACAGGCGGTAGGAATAGATCGGGCGATTGGCCTGCTTCGGCACGAAGTAATACATGATGCCCAGGAAGCCCGCGGTTAGGAAAAAGCCCACCGCGTTATGGCCGTACCACCACTGGGTCAGCGCGTCCTGCACACCCGAGAAGGCGGAGTAGCTCTTCGTACCCAGGAACGATACCGGCATGGACAGGTTGTTGACCACGTGAAGCATCGCGATAGTGACGATGAAGGCCAGGTAGAACCAGTTGGCCACGTAGATGTGGGGTTCCTTGCGCCTCAATATCGTGCCGAGGAAGACCAGCAGATAGGCGACCCAGACGATGGTCAGCCAGATGTCGACATACCACTCGGGTTCTGCGTACTCGCGACCGTCGGTAATGCCGAGCACGTAGCCCGACGCCGCCAGCAGGATGAAGATCTGGTAGCCCCAGAAGACGAACCAGGCGAGATTGCCGCCGAACAGCCGCGCACGCGAGGTACGCTGCACGACCCAGAAGGAGGTGGCGATCAGCGCGTTGCCGCCGAAGGCAAACACGACGGCGGAGGTGTGGACCGGCCGGACCCGACCGAAGGTCAGATAGGGCTCGAGGTTGAGCTGCGGCCAGGCGAGCTGCGCGGCAATGACGACGCCGACGATAAGCCCGATCACCGCCCAGAACATCGTGGCGATGACACCGTAGCGAATCGGTCCATCCATGTAGTCGACTTCGTTCTCGTCGCGGACAGGCGCGGGTCCTGCAGGCGCGAAGCTGTGCTTGCGCAGGAGCAAGACCGCACCACCGGCGAGTGCGAAGAAGAGCACCCACATATGTACCTGGAAGAGCGAATCCTGGGACAAAGCCGCCCCGATCAGCGCGAGGAATGCCGCCAGGCTGACGCCGACGATTTCCACCGTGTATTTCATGGTTCAAACAACCCCCGATTGCGGTAGGCCCACGCACAATGGCGCAGCCTTGGGGGCATTTGACAGTTGCAGCAAAAGCCGCCCTTGATCTCGGTCAAAGGGCCGGCCGACCTTGACGCTTTTCGCTCGCGGAACTGTGTACGAAAAAGGCTCGACTGAAACGCTTCATTAACTATAAGAACCCTAGGGGTTTGACCTTAGGTTAAGGAATCGTTTTGGGGGCTTAATGTCGATTTCTCGCAGGGGATTTATCATCGGTCTGCCGCTGGTTGCGGCTGGTTGTTCGGCGGCTGTCGGACCAGACAGCTTCATGACCAATTACGGTGCCAGGCGCGAGGAGCCGTTTCCGCTCGCCGCACTGTCGCCGAACGAGGTGAAGCCCGAGCTTCGCCGGCAGGAAGTGGCCTATGAAACGCGCCACCGCGCCGGGACGATCGTGGTCGATACGCCGGAGCGGCGTCTCTACTACGTGCTGGGCGAAGGACGGGCCATGCGCTACGGCGTCGGCGTTGGACGCGCCGGTCTCGCGTTGCGCGGCAATGCCTATGTCGGCCACAAGGCCAAATGGCCAAGCTGGACGCCGACCGCAAACATGATGGCGCGCGACCCGATCAACCGGCAATACGCAAATGGCAAGCCAGGCGGCCTGAACAATCCGCTCGGCGCGCGCGCGCTCTATCTCTATCGTGACGGTCGCGACACCATGTTCCGCATCCACGGAACCAACCAGCCGCAGTCGATCGGACATGCCATGTCGAGCGGATGCATCCGCATGCTGAACCACGACGTGATCGATCTTTACGAACGGGTAGCCAGCGGCACGCGCGTCCACGTCCTCCAGGCCTGAACCCGCTTCAGGCTTTCGGTGGGTCGAAGGCTCGGCCCACCGCCGGATCGTCCACTCAGCCGTCTCCGACCAGCACGAACGGCGCCCATGCCGAGGGATGGGCAAATGCCGGTGTGTCCGTACGTTGGATGAGCGTCATCATGGCGTGTTGAAGCGCAGCGGCCCGCGAGGCCTGCGGATTGGCGGCATGCCAGCCGAGCGCCTTCGTGGTCAACAGCATCGCTGCATCGTCTCGCACAGGCCAATGTGAAACCAGCACCGATCGCGCCCCGGCAAAGAGAAATGCCCGGGCCAGGCCCGACAGGCCCTCGGAATCAGCTCGGCCGTCCGGGCCTGCCGTGTTGCAGGCCGAAAGCAGCACCCAGTCGGCATTGATACGCAGCGCCGCGGCTTCCGATGCGGTCAGGTAGCTTTCGTGAGCCTCCGCGCCCGCGCCTGGGTGGCTGAATACCAGGCCTGGTTCGGTCGCGGCCGGCATCTGACCAGCCAGCAAGCCATGCGTTGCCAAC
The DNA here is from genome assembly GCA_046297455.1 of Aliihoeflea sp. Classification (GTDB taxonomy): domain Bacteria; phylum Pseudomonadota; class Alphaproteobacteria; order Rhizobiales; family Rhizobiaceae; genus ZYF759. The sequence continues at coordinate 15,446 of JBKBIT010000016.1, read as the reverse complement.
GCGATCACACGTGCTTGCGACAAATCTGTTTCCAACAACGCGGCCTTCGAGGCTGCAGGTCCGAGATGGATCAGGCCTTCGTCTGCGCCAAGCAAATCCGCCAGCCGAGCGACCTCGGTCCGGGTCCCAGGCAGCCTTGCCAGGCGCGCAAAGGGCGCATCAGGATCGCCGGGTAAGGAAAACTCGGGGTCGCCAAAGCCGACAAAGGGATCAGGCGCACGGGGACGTTCGCGCTGCAGGGCGGCAAGACGCAGCCCTGTCGGCGCGGGCAGCATGGTGATCGGATGAGATGCTGCAAGCCAATCTGTCTCGCGCAGTGCCTGCGGATCGGTGTCGTTACCCTGGGGCGGGCTGCGAACGAGAACCGAGAGCGGCAAGTTCGCCAGCGGGCCGTTGGCGACGACATAGAGTTCGGTGTCGGCGGTGACAGCTGCGAGCGGCGCTAGGATCTCGCGGTAGATCTCGTGCGCGACCCTCCTGTCGAAGACCGGCCCGGCCACCGTGCGCCGCCTAAGCGTTTCCACACTCCTGGACTGTGTCTCCGGGTCGAGAGCCGCGCGAAGCCTGCTCACCTTGTCATTCAGTTCATCCGCGCCGATCGGGGCCCGGTGAAATTCGAACTCGTCGTCCCTGACTGCAACGGAATATGTCGCCGCCTCCGTGGTCGTGACCAAGACGAACGCGCTCCCCCTGGGCAGCAAGTTGGAAATTTCTTCGATCGTCAAAGGCTCTGGGTCGAAGATGCTCGCATAGTCGGGCCGCAATGCGGTCAGTTGCGAGTTGATGTCGTGCAACTGCGAGGTCAGCCGATCCATTGCTCCTGGCTCGGCAATGCCACTGCGAAACAGGGCATCAAGCCGAGTGCCTATCTGGTCACGACCGCGCAGCAGGTCTGCAAGTTCATCAGAGCCACTGGCCAGCTGTGCCCCCACCTGCCCCACAGCGGCCGCAGCACCTCCTTCGATCATCCGTTGCGTAATCTCAAAGACCAGGTCACCTCCGGAGCGGCGCGCGGAAAGGCCCGAAATCCAATTGGCCGAAGCCGAGTCATCGAACGGATCCCGTCGCGCCTCGTCCGCCGATTCGAAAAGCCAGCGCAGCACCGGTTCCGCGAACTGGGCAACGAGTGGTGCGCGACGAACCATGTCGGCCGCGATGACCAGTTCATTTGCCTCATTCAGACCCTGAATTCCGCAGGTGACGCAGGAAATGGGAGGGGAGGCAGGATACTGGAAACTGCGCGAAATCTTCGAATCACAGTGCAGACCGGGTCCATGGGTCCGCAGGCAGGCAAGCAGATAGGCGCGCTGGGCATGTGGAACGAGTCCAACCCCGCTTGGCAAGCCCGTGAACGGCAACCTGTTGAACAGCTCCACCACGGTTTGCCGGTCGCCGTGATGCACGGCCATGGAAAGATCAAACAAGGCGCGCATGGCATCGATCTGTCGAAAGGCAGGCGTTTCGAACCGTCCCTCCTCGCGCCAGCCCTCGATCTGCGCTGCGTAATCTTCGCCGATGATCGCCGCGTTGTAGGCGTGCTGGTCTTCCGCAAATAGCGCGTCGAGCTCTCGTCCCGCGTCGCGCCCTGCCTCGATGATTTCGGCCAGTTCGCGCTCGAATGCGTCGCGCACTGCCAAAGCTTCGTCCGGTTCATCCATCTCGATGAGTATCAGCGCACGACGATAGGCGATCTCGGCGCGCGGAAACCAGTGCAACGGCTCCATCTCCCGCTGCAGGTTGCCGGCTCGCTGCAGCGTCTCCAGCGAGGCCGTGCGGTCTGCGACAAGCAACTGCCGGAGGGCAACGGCAAGGAGCCGTTCACGCTCATAGACCGCCGTGTGATGCAGCCCCAGCCCGTCCGGCACCTCAGCCAACAGTGCCGCCGCTTCCGACGGGAAACCAAGCGCCAGCCTGGCCTCTGCCTGCCGGGCCGCAGCCAGCCAGGCGGCGAGCTCTGGCTCGACCGGATCAGGACCCTCATTTTGAACCTGGTCGGCGTACGAACGAAGCCGCAGATGGGCTGCAATCGGCTCACCGCTGCGCAAATGAAGCCTTGCCATGAGCGTGTTCAGTCTTTGAGCGGCTGCAGGCTGCATGACATCCGAGCACGCCAGGGATTCCCGCAAAACAGGATCGTAGATCGTCAAGAGGTTCGATGCGCCCACATAGTTGCCGTAGTCCATGCGCAAACCCGCAAGACCTTGGATCGTCGCCGAAAACTCGTTGCACAGCAGCTCGCGATCGCCATAGAGATCCTGACCGAAGATCGACATGCGAGGGAGCACAACGGATACCCCTCCAATGGCGACATCTGCCAGCATGTCTGCAGCGGGGTAGGCGCCCGCCCAGCCGGCAAGCTGGGCAGCCAGAGCTGTAGCCGGCGCACCCATCGGATCGATCTCGCCGAAGCCCAAAGCGGCGGCGAATTCAATCGCCTCGACGGCTTCGGCAGAAACGGCCTCGACGTCTCGCAGGCGCATGGCCAGATGGCCGGCAAATCGCAGCGCCTGCAAGGCCGCCCAATCTGGCGGTGCGCCTGACTGACGCCGCAAGGCGCGTGCGGCGATGAGGCTGCCATAGGCCTCGGCAGGCTCTAACAGGCGATCCTGCGAGAACGCGGCATATTCGAGAGCCAGCGCTGCATAGCCAAGATAGTCGGTGTCCAGAGCACGAAACCCCTGCGAGGCCTCCAGCATCAGTGGCAGTGCGGCGGCGTGGTCGTCATCCGCGATCAGATAGACGCCCGCCACAAATGTGCTGAAGCTGTGCTCGCGAGCGAGCTGTGGGTCATCGCCGGGATCGGGCAGCGCGGCGCGGAACTCCAGCAGGCTCTGCGCGGCCGCCAGATTCCCCTGCGTTTGTGCCAGCAGGCCTGCATCCTGAAAGGCATCGATGGCGGATTGCGACAGCTCCTCCGCAAGAGCCAGGCCGGGCATGAACAGGATGATGCACCTTATGAACCATGTCCTGGCCAAGCCAGCCATCATTGCCCCTCCGTTGCCACGCATGTCTGAAGCCGCCCCAGACTAGGCGACCCGAAAGAGCATGGGTAGGGTCCACAGCAAGTCCCAGCCAAACTTGCCGCGCCATTTTGCTTATCCTGTGACGCTTTCGGCCCACCGGCCGACGGATGCGCCGAAGCAGTCATGGACCGAATCGGTGGCGATGACGCTTCCCAGCGCCAGCCTTCCCAGCATCGAGAGTCCACGAACCGGGTTTCGGCTCGCATCGAGCACACGGCCTTCGCCCGTTGTGCGCGCGCCGAGCTTCGTGCCGACAGGCGACAGCAGCCCCTGCTTGCGAAGATCGGCCAGAAGCGGTCCGGAAAGCTTGGCAAGCTCTGGCGACGGCAACACCGAATCGACCATCACTTTTGCCGTCGCTTCACCTTTCTCTCCGCTCAGCCGCCAGCCGCCCTGCACCATCGCAATGTCGGGGTCGTCGACGGCGCGCAAATCCAGCAGGCCCGAACTGGCAAGCGCCAGCATTTCCGCCGCCGCCAAAGCGGGTGGTCCATAGGAAAAGCGCTTCATTCCCTCGTCGAAACGGACAAGGGCCGTGGCAGTCTCGCCCGAGATTTCTGCGGGATTGTAGACGCGCCTCAGCGAGTTCTGCAGCTTGCGCCACACCTGTCCCACGACATAGCCCGGAGACGGCGCCGCCCGGCCCAGGGCCATGGCGAGGTGGTCGGCGAGTATGCTGGCAGGTGGACGATCCTCGGCAGCGTGTTCGGCTTCTTCGGACAATTCGGTGGCGAGCCAACGGGCAATGTCGGCCTCCTTGCCGCCGAACCGTTCGAAAACCTGCGCCGACAGAGCCGCCAGCCCCTCGCCAATCAATGCCATCACCTCCTCCGCCGAACCCCCGACCGCCTTTGCCAGCGAGGTCTTGAACCGGCGGATGGCAGCCGCATCGGGATCATAGACCGCGTCGAGCTTGGCTGAAGCGGGTTTGGGGGCCGGCGGCACGCCGTCGAGCGAGAAGGGCAGCAGACGTGCGGGCTCCAGGCCGGAAGCCTCGTAGCGCAATCCGTCCGTCGATGGCACGAACCGCCCGCCTTGGCCAACTGTCAGGGCACGCATGACATCGATCATGCTGAGCGCAAGGCCGCGGATGGCCACCGTGTGTCCCCGCCAATTGCGGGCAGAGGCCATCAGGACATCGCTCGGATAGGCGGTGATCAGCGTGGCGCCGGATTTTTGGGCATGGCTGCGCCAGCGCTCCAGCTGCAGGTCGGGTTCGACCGGCTGATGACCCGGCGTGAGCAACACCTCGTCGAACGGGCCGAAACTGCCCCCCTCTGTTTCCATGCGCCATCGGGTGCGATCGCGCATCAGGCGTTTCGCTTCGTGCCGGGCGACAGCGATGTCGAATTGCGCGGAGGCGGAATCCACGAGGTCGTGCCAGCGCGCCGTCAGGAACCGGCCGAGATCGCGGTGGGACGGATAGTCGTCCGGACCGACGCCGGCAAGATGGCCCCCTGCCCATTCCTGGAAACTGCCGACATGCGCGCCAGCGAAGCCGGCCGGGGCTATGTCGATAGCCCGCAGGGGAATGTTGAGCCGGTTGAGCGGCGTCTGCGACGGATCGTGATGCGGGCCGGCACCGATGGCCGGATGCGGCTCGAACATGGTCAGTTCGACGCTGCTTCCCGTTCCCTCCGCCCGCGTGCGAAGCGCTTCAGCCGCCGCCAATCCCCTTGGGCCGCCGCCGACGATCGCCAGCCTTAAGATCCGTCTGCCCACCACGTCCCCTCGCGCGCCAATCCGTTCGAGAAAACAGGGTGCGGGAGGGTTGGTTCCCGGTCCCTACCGGATGCGCTCGAGCAGCGACACGTAGTTGGCGACGGCAGCCCCGCCCATGTTGAAGACAGCGCCGATTTCTGCACCGGGAAGCTGCATCTCGCCTGCCTCGCCGGCAAGCTGCATGGCAGCCATGATATGCATGGAGACGCCGGTTGCCCCGATCGGGTGACCCTTGGACTTAAGCCCGCCCGAAAGGTTGATCGGCAGCTTGCCGCCGCGCGTTGCCGTGCCCTCTCGCACCACGCGGTGGCCTTCGCCGGGCGCGGCCAGCCCCATCGCCTCGTATTCGATCAGTTCGGCGATGGTGAAGCAGTCATGCGTCTCGACGAAGGATAGATCATCCAGCGACAGTCCGGACTGTTCGAAAGCACCGGCCCAGGCACGTCTGGCGCCCTCGAAGGCCAGCACGTCGCGCCGGCTCATGGCCATGATGTCGTTGGCGTGGCTGCGCGCGCGGAAGGAAATGGCGCGCGGCAGATTAGCGGCGATCTCCTCGTCGGCCAGCACGATAGCGGCTGCGCCATCGGAGACCAGCGAGCAGTCGGTGCGGCGCAGGGGCCGCGCCACATAAGGGTTCTTGTCGGAGACCGTGTTGCAGAACTCGACGCCGAAATCCTTGCGCATATGGGCAAACGGGTTGGCCATGCCGTTGGCGTGGTTCTTGGCCGCGATCATGGCCAGTTCCTCGGACCGGTCGCCATAACGCTGGAAATAGTTCTGGGCGATGCGCCCGAAGAGACCGGCAAAACCGCCGTCGATATCGGCCTCCTCCTTGCGATAGCTGGCGCCGAGCAGGATGTCGCCGACCTCGGCCGTAGGCGTTGCGGTCATCTTCTCCGCGCCGACGACGAGTGCAACGCGCCCGCGGCCGGCCGCGATGAAATCCATCGCGGTGTAGAGCGCCGCCGATCCGGTGGCACAGGCGTTTTCCATGCGCACAGCAGGCACATGGGCCAGCCGTTCGTCACCCATCGCCACCAGTGCGCCCTGGAAATCCTGCTGCGAGAAGCCGTTATTCATGACGCCGACGAAGATGCCGTCCACCTCGGCCGCCTCCACGCCGGCATGGGCGAGTGCCGGACCGACGACGGAAGCCATCAGTTCTTCCGTGCCCTCATGCTCGAGCTTGCCGAAAGGTGAATGCGCCCAGCCAACAATATGTGCCTTGCCCATGAGATTCTCCTGCCCTGCGGTCGTTATCGAGAAGCCGAATGACCGTTGTTGAAGAAAGGAATGCCGCAAATCGACGTTGTCCGAAAGCCCTTGACGCCACGATACCGCTAAGCAAGCAGCAACCAGCCCATGCCGGCGAGCGCGGCGGCGGCCAGCACAAGCAAGAGATTGACGCGCAGGACCATCAGCGCGATCGCTGCGGCGAGCGCGATGAGCGCCGCCGCGGGGTCGAAGCTGGCGGGGTCCGGCACCAGCACCCGCAGCGGCCCGGCCATCACGTCGTCGAGGCGGGCAAACAGCACATGCAGGCCGAACCAGACGGCCAGATTGGCGATGACGCCGACCACGGCCGCCGTCACGGCGGAAAGCGCGGCTGTCAGCCATCTGACGTTGCGCAGCTTCTCCACGAAGGGCGCGCCGGCGAAGATCCAGAGAAAGCAGGGCGCGAAGGTGAACCAGAGCGCGACGATGGCTCCGCCAATGCCGCCTATAAACGGCTCCCATCCCGACAGGCGAGCGCCGCCGAGGAAACCGACGAACAGCAGCACGAGGATCAGCGGGCCGGGGGTGGTCTCGGCGAGGCCGAGCCCGGTCAACATCTCGTCGGGGCGCAGCCAGCCATAGACTTCCACCGCCTGCTGGGCGACCCAGGCCAGCACCGCATAGGCGCCACCGAAGGTGACGGCAGCCATGATCGAGAAAAAGCCGGCCTGCTGCGTGTAGACATGCTGGGCGCCGAGCGCGAGCGCCAGAAGAATCAGCGGCCCCAGCCAGATGGCGAGCCAGATCGCCGTGGTGGAGGCAAGGCGGCCGAGGGTCGCCTCTCCCCGGTGCGGCATGGGCACCGGCGGGGCGGCAGGAGCGTCCACATGCGGCGTCATCGCATGAACCATCGCTCCAATGGCAGCAGCCGACAGGATGATGACCGGAAACGGTATCTGCAGGAAGGCGATGCCGACAAAGGCGACGATGGCGATGGTGACCATCAGGCTGTTCTTGAGCGCCCGCTTCGAAACCTTGATAAGCGCCTCAAGCACGATGGCGAGCACGGCAGCCTTGAGCCCGAACAAGAGCCCCTCGACGATGGTGACTTCGCCTAGCGCCAGATAGAGCGCCGACAGCGCGATCAGCACGGCCGCGCCCGGCAGCACGAAAAGCAGGCCCGCTATCAACCCGCCGCGCACGCCGTGCATCAGCCAGCCGGCATAGGTGGCCAATTGCATGGCTTCGGGACCGGGCAGCATCATACAGTAATTGAGCGCGTGCAGGAAACGCGGCTCGTCGAGCCACTTCTTTTCCTCGACCAGGATGCGGTGCATCAGCGCTATCTGGCCGGCCGGACCGCCGAAGGAAACAAGACCGATCTTGCCGAAAACTCGAACGAGATCGGTCATTGTGGGCCGGGCGGAAGTTTCGCCAGTCTGGGTCTGCATGGTGGCTCCGGGGCGGGTGGCTCGGTTTATCGGGTGCCAGGGGGGATGACAATGAGCGCCCCTGCCCCAAGTTGGGAAGGACCTTGATCTTCCTGTCACGAGGGTAGGCTAGACCCGGGTGAAATTGCACATGAGGAAATGACATGAGAAAGACATTGGCGGCCCTCTGCGTGGCTGCGATCACAGGCGGGGCGGCATTGGCGGAAAACCGTATAGACATCGTGCGCCCGGACGCTCCCGCGCTGGCCGCCTTCGGGCCGCACCAGGTGGGCGTGGCAACGCTTGAATTCACCAATCCCGACCAGGTCGATATTCTCAACGTCGCCGTGGGAGAAGAGCATCCGCGCTACGACCGCGAACTGACGGTCGAGATCTGGTATCCAGCCACGGAAGAAGCGGCTGGCGGCGGTACCTACGAGATCGAACTTCGCGACGGCGAGACGATGGCCACGATCCATGGCCGCGGCGTGCGCGATGCGGAGCCGGCCGCCGAGGGCAATTTCCCGTTGGTTATCCTGTCGCACGGCTATCCCGGCAACCGCTTCCTCATGGCGCATCTGGCGGAAAATCTGGCCAGCAAGGGCTACGTGGTTGCGTCGATCGACCATCGAGACTCGACATACTCCGATCAGGCCGCATTCGGATCGACGCTGGTCAACCGTCCCGTCGACCAGCTTTTCGTGCTGGACGAGATCGCGCGGCTGTCGCAGGAGGAGGATGGGCTCCTGGCTGGCCTCGTCGATGCCGACCGCACCGGCATCGTGGGCTACTCGATGGGCGGCTACGGCGCGATCGTGGCCGCGGGCGGCGGCGTGACCGAAGCAAGCACGGAATTGGCATGGAGTGCGCCCGACGGCACGCTGCGTCGGCATCTGGCAGGCTCTGAGCAGCACAGCGAACTGCCCGACGAACGCGTGCGAGCCGTGATCGCCATCGGCCCCTGGGGCATGAACACCGGTTTCTGGAATGAAGAGGGCCTGTCGGGGCTCCAGGCGCCGATCCTTCTCATGGCCGGCAGCGTCGACGACGTGTCGGGCTACGAGAACGGCGTGCGCAGCATCTTCGAAAGCATTTCCGGCGTCGAGCGCTATTTGCTGACATTCCAGAACGCCAACCACAACGCCGCCGCAACCATACCCGCGCCCGCCGAATCCTATGCCCATTCGGAAGCGCTGGGCTGGTCCCCTTTCAACCATTACGCAGATCCGGTCTGGGACACGGTGCGCATGAACAACATCGCCCAGCATTTTGCGACGGCCTTTTTCGGCCTGCATCTCAAGCAGGACGAGACAATGGCCGAGTATCTGGACCTGATCGAGGATGCGGCAGAGGGGGTGATCGCGTTGGATGACAACGGCGATCCCGAGGAAGCGCACACCTACTGGCGCGGCTTCAGCCCGCGCACGGCGGTAGGGCTGACCTTCATGCGGGGCGACGCGGAATAGCGCCTGTCTCGCTGACCTGCGCGCCACGCAGCCAGGCGCGTGGGGCCACGCCCAGCATGCGCTTGAACATTGTGATGAAGGCCGGCACGCTCTCATAGCCGAGATCAAGGGCAACAGTGGTGATCGGCTCGCCATCGGCGAGTTTGGGCAGGGCCGCAAACAGGCAGGCCTGCTGGCGCCAGGCCGACAGGCCGAGCCCTGTCTGGCGCATGAAGGCGCGGGTGAAGGTGCGCCGGCTCATGCCGGCCTGGCCTGCCCAGCCATCGATCGTGGCGCGTGCCGAGGGCGCGGCCAGAAAGCCCCTGCAGAGCGCGGCCAGCTTCGGGTCAGATGGCATCGGCAGGCCGAGCGGGCGCTCGGGCAGATGTGATATCTCTTCGACCAGCAATTCAAGCAGGAGTTGGCGGCGGCGGTCGCCTTCGGCGCTCGGATCCATCGCAACCGCCTCGATCAGCAGGCTACGCATCAATTCCGTCATGCCGACCACGCGCAGGCCGCTGGGCAGATCGCGGCTTGCGTCCTCGCGCACATAGACCGATCGCATGGAGACGGCCCCCAGCATCTCGACCGAATGGACGATGCCAGCGGGGATCCACATGGCGTGGTCGGGCGGCACCATCCAGCGCCCGGCCTCCGTGGCCACCGTAACAACGCCGGTCAGTGCATGGAGAAGCTGCGCACGGCCGTGGCGGTGCGCCTTGACCATATGGCCGTCCGGGTACTCGCCGGCCAACGCTACGGCTGCATCGAGCGATTCCTCGATCAAAGTCAGCCGTCCCGCAAGCGCAGCAGGATCGAATGCTTGTCCGGTCTGGCCCATAGCCCGTGTCATTCTGGTGGCCCACTTGCGAAACAATTCGACCAAATCACGAAAGAACTGCGCTCGCAACAGGACTATCCCGATGGTCCTACCCTGGAGCAGTCAGTGACCGATACCGCCGCCAAGCCCGCGCTTTCTGCTGAAAGCACAGCCTTCACCGTGCTTTTCGCCCTCAGCTTCTGCCACATGCTGAACGATGTGATGCAGTCACTGATCGCGGCCATCTACCCGATGCTGAAAGACGATTACGGCCTGTCCTTCTGGCAGATCGGTCTTCTGACAATGGCATTCCAGGTCACCGCCTCGGTACTGCAGCCCTTGGTGGGCCTTTATGCCGACAAGCGCCCGCTGCCCTATTCGCTGGCCTTCGGCATGGGCTCGACCATGCTGGGCCTGCTGTTGCTTGGCTATGCCACGCGCTACGAGAAGCTGTTGGCGGGAGCGGCACTGATCGGCATCGGCTCGGCCGTCTTTCACCCTGAGGCCTCGCGTGTGGCCCGCATGGCATCCGGCGGACGCTTCGGGCTCGCCCAGTCTGTCTTCCAGGTGGGTGGCAATGCCGGCACGGCCATCGGCCCGTTGCTGGCCGCCTTCATCGTGGTACCGCGCGGCCAGGGCAGTGTCGGCTGGTTCTCCATCATGGCGCTGGTCGGAATGGTCGTGCTCTGGCAGATCGGCAATTGGTATGTGCGCTACCAGCGGCGCAACTCGACGCGCCCGAGGCCCTCGCGGGAACTGTTGCTGCCAAGAAAGACGATCGCTTGGGCGCTGGTCGTGCTGGTGACACTGGTCTTTACCAAGCACATCTACATTGCGGGTTTCACCAGCTACTACACCTTCTTCGTCATCGAGCGCTTCGGCGTCTCGATCCAGGAATCCCAACTGCTCCTCTTCCTGTTCCTCGGCGGGGCCGCGCTTGGCGTGGTCATCGGCGGCCCGCTTGGCGACCGGTTCGGCGCCAAGGCCGTGATCTGGATGTCGATCCTCGGCGTGCTGCCCTTCGCGCTGTTACTGCCCTATGCGAGCCTGTTCTGGACCGCCACCCTGTCGGTGGTGATCGCAGTGCTTCTGTCCTCGGCCTTCCCGGCGATCATCGTCTTCGCCCAGGAACTCATCCCCGGCCGGGTCGGCATGGTGGCCGGCATCTTCTTCGGCCTGGCCTTTGGACTCGGCGGCATCGGCGCGGTTGCGCTGGGCGTGCTGGCGGATGCCTACGGCATCGACTTCGTCTACCAGGTCTGTTCCTACCTGCCGCTGCTGGGCCTGCTCACCGTCTTCCTGCCCGACCTGCGCAACGGCCAGGCAGAAGGTCGGCCGATGCGGGCCTGAGTGCCGCAAACTCAGAGACCGGAACTCTGTTTCAGCATCTGGTCGAAGAATGTCGAATGTCAGGCGTGATGAGGCGTCCTGGAAGGTGTTGGCTCGAGAATCCGTCGATCCCAATCCAATCCCACCTTCGTCCTCCGGCGATCACGTCGCTACGCACCCGGCCGGTGTTGCCGGCCTCAATAAGTTCGTGCATGCGCGCCTGCAACGCTGCCTTTGCACAGGATATCGCGTCGCGCGGTCCAATACGATGCACGTGGGGCATCGACGGGGAGAGTGGCTTCGAGAAACCGGCGTCCTGTTGCAGGTACCAGTTTGCAGACGCGGGCGCAGCCATCGCGACGTGCATGGCGAGGCCCAAAAGCAAGGTGCTGAGCAGGGTTTTCATCGTTCGGTCTCCTTCCGGCATGCGCCGCGTGGCCTGTCACCAACCGGCAGATACGTTTCAAGGGATTGCCGGTTGATCGACGCACCGCAACGGGAAGCGAAAATGCCCGGCACCGCCAGACCTGCACCATGCCGGCCTGACGAACGGGTCGATGCTAGATTGACCACTCGGAATGCGCCCTGAACCGGACATTCAGCCGGCGTTCAGCAGCCCAGCCTCCTCCGCCTACAGGAACCTTTTGCCCGTCGGCGCATTGAAACCGCGCAACCACATCCAAGGCGGAAGGACACTCTCATGGGCCTCGGTACAATACTTCTTATCATTCTTATCTTGATCCTGATCGGCGCGATCCCGGCCTGGCCACATTCGCGCGGCTGGGGTTATGGGCCCTCCGGCATTCTCGGCGTCGTGCTGGTGATCGTCCTCATCCTGCTGTTGATGGGTCGAATCTAGCCTCGGGAAGCGGGGCGGCACGCCCCGCAATGGCTGACAAGCAAAGGGCTTGTCAGCAGCCCCCTTGGAAGCCATTCTTCGGGCATGAAAGCCGCCCTCTACCTCGCATTGCCGGTCGACCGATCCGAAATGTCGGTGGCAACCCCAAAGACCAGTCGCTGAATGGCGATGCGACAACTCTTGCTCCTGAGGCATGCGAAGTCGAGTTGGGTCGATCCCGCTCTGGCCGATTTCGACCGCCCGCTTGCGCCGCGTGGACAGAAGGCAGCTCCACTAATCGGTGCAGAGATGGCGCGCCGAAACTGGACTCCGGGCGTTGCCCTTGTCTCGCCCGCCGCACGGACTCGCGCCACATGGACGCTCGTGGCTGCAAACCTGCTGGAGCCGCCGCAAGCCATATATCCGGACCGCCTTTACATGGCAGGGCCAGACTATCTTTTGTCTCTCGTGCGCGAGGCACCCTGGCAGATCGAAACCTTGCTTCTTGTGGGACATAATCCAGGACTGGAAGAGTTCGCCGCCACGCTCGCCGGCGACAGGTCGGACAAAGCGGAATTGCATCGCCTTCGCAAGAAATTCCCGACGGCTGCACTGGCGCGATTCGAGTTCGAGGGCGATTGGGCCACGCTGGCACCGAGGAGCGCACGGCTCACAGATTTCCTCAGGCCGCGGGATCTGGTCCACTCCTGACAGCTTGCTGTCAGCAGGTTGGGAGAAATCGGGACGATGCAGCTCCCGGCCTTCCCTTCGCCGCTAAGGCTCTCCATATTGGCGGCAATGGCATCCCGATCCCAAAAGACCCGTTCGCGCGCCAATGGCGGCGAAAATCCTCCAGACCGTCAGCAAGGCTTCGGCGAAGCGCCGCAGGCCGACTTCGATGGCGTGCCGCTCACTGGCTTGGTGTCGGACTGGGCCAGGCAGATCGCCGAGGAGGCCGACCTGCGCCAGGCAGACTCCTCCCTTGAGGAGCGCGGCGGCAAGGCGGCAAAGACCACGAAGAAGATTCCGTCCCGTTCCGCGGCGCCTACGCGCACCGCGCGCGGCACGTCGATGGGCGGTGCGGCCTCGCCCAAGGAGCGCGCGGCGGCGGGTCTCAACCCGGTGGCCGGCATGGACATCGCGCTGGAGGACGCGGCCGGCCTCGACAATTCCGGTGTCACCGCCACGGTCGCCGCGCTGTCGCGGCTGATCGAAGCCGGCGATCCCAATCTCAAGGGCGATGGCTGGGTGCCGCACCGGCCCGAGCGGCCGCAGAAATCGGAAGGCGGCATCGCCTTCCGGATGCAGACCGAATACCAGCCGGCGGGCGACCAGCCGCGCGCCATTGCCGATCTCGTGTCGGGCATCGATGAGAACGAGCGCACCCAGGTGCTGCTCGGCGTCACCGGTTCCGGCAAGACCTTCACCATGGCCAAGGTCATCGAGGAGACGCAGCGCCCCGCGCTTATCCTCGCGCCCAACAAGACGCTGGCGGCGCAGCTCTATTCGGAGTTCAAGAACTTCTTCCCCGACAATGCAGTGGAGTATTTCGTCTCCTATTACGACTACTACCAGCCCGAGGCCTACGTGCCGCGCTCGGACACCTATATCGAGAAGGAATCCTCGATCAACGAGCAGATCGACCGCATGCGCCACTCGGCGACGCGCTCGCTGCTGGAGCGCGACGACGTCATCATCGTGGCCTCGGTCTCCTGCATCTACGGTATCGGCTCGGTCGAGACCTACACCGCCATGACCTTCCAGATGCAGGTCGGCGACCGCATCGACCAGCGCCAGCTTCTGGCCGATCTGGTCGCACAGCAATACAAGCGCGCCGATGTCGGCTTCGCGCGCGGCACGTTCAGGGTGCGCGGCGATACGATCGAGATATTCCCCGCCCACCTTGAGGATGCTGCCTGGCGCATCTCGCTGTTCGGCGACGAGATCGAGCAGATTACCGAATTCGATCCGCTGACCGGCCAGAAGACGGGCGAGCTGAAGAGCGTGAAGATCTACGCCAACTCGCACTATGTGACGCCGCGCCCGACACTGAACCAGGCGATCAAGTCGATCAAGGAGGAGCTGAAGCACAGGCTGGTCGAACTGGAAAAGGCCGGCCGCCTGCTGGAAGCGCAGCGGCTGGAGCAGCGCACGCGCTTCGACCTCGAGATGCTGGAGGCGACCGGCTCCTGCGCCGGCATCGAGAACTATTCGCGCTACCTCACGGGGCGCCGCCCCGGCGACCCGCCGCCGACGCTGTTCGAATACGTGCCCGACAATGCCATCGTCTTTGTCGACGAGAGCCATGTGACCATCCCGCAGATCGGCGGCATGTATCGCGGCGACTTCCGCCGCAAGGCGACGCTGGCCGAATACGGCTTCCGCCTGCCGTCCTGCATGGACAACCGGCCGCTGCGCTTCGAGGAGTGGGACGCCATGCGCCCGCTCTCGGTCGCCGTGTCGGCGACACCGGGCAATTGGGAGATGGAGCAGGCGGGCGGCGTCTTTGCCGAACAGGTCATCCGCCCGACCGGCCTCATCGACCCGCCGGTCGAGGTACGGCCGGCCAAGGCGCAGGTCGACGACGTGCTGGGCGAGATCCGCGAGACGGCGGCCAAGGGCTACCGCACGCTGTGCACCGTGCTGACCAAGCGCATGGCGGAAGACCTCACCGAGTATCTGCACGAGCAGGGCGTGCGGGTGCGCTACATGCATTCCGACATCGACACGCTGGAGCGCATCGAGATCATCCGCGATCTCAGGCTCGGCGCCTTCGACGTGCTGGTGGGCATCAATTTGCTGCGCGAGGGGCTGGACATCCCCGAATGCGCGCTGGTCGCCATTCTAGATGCCGACAAGGAAGGGTTCCTGCGCTCTGAGACCTCGCTTGTCCAGACGATCGGCCGCGCGGCACGAAACGTCGACGGCAAGGTGATCCTCTATGCCGACAACATCACCGGCTCCATGCAGCGCGCGATGGACGAGACCGCACGCCGCCGCGAGAAACAGGTTGCCTGGAACACCGCGCACGGCATCACTCCCGAAAGCGTGAAGGCCCGCATCTCCGACATTCTCGATTCGGTCTACGAGCGCGACCATGTGCGCGCCGACATTTCGGGGCTGGCCGGCAAGGGCGAGATGGTGGGCGCCAATCTCAAGACGCATCTCCAGCATCTGGAGAAGGAGATGCGCGACGCGGCCGCCGATCTCAACTTCGAGCGCGCGGCCCGGCTGCGCGACGAGATCAAGCGCCTGCAGGAAACCGAGCTGGCCATTGCCGACGACCCGCTGGCACGCGACGCGGGCGTGGAGAACACACAGAAGAGCCGCCGCGATGCGGCGAAGGGGCGTGGTGGCAAGGCGAAGGCAGCCCAGGGCGGTTCGCTGTTCGCCAAGCCTGCACTCGATGAGATGGGTACCTCCGGCGACCACACGGTGCCGGCCGGCAACTCTCTCTTCCGCAAGAACACGCTCGACGAGATGACGGTCGGCCGCACCGAAAAGCCCGTCCAGGGACGCGTTCCGCAAAAGCCCGCCGACGATCCCGGTCCGGTCAGGCGCGGCAAGATCGGCGCCGGCTCCTACGAGGACCCTGTCGAGGAACGCCAGCGCAAACGGCGACCT